>NZ_KB454446.1:525151-1544717 GCF_000340625.1 Microbacterium sp. UCD-TDU | reverse complement strand
TGCCTTCGATCTGGGTTCTGGACACCCGAAGGTGTCAGATGCTCCTTAGAAAGGAGGTGATCCAGCCGCACCTTCCGGTACGGCTACCTTGTTACGACTTAGTCCTAATTACCGATCCCACCTTCGACGGCTCCCTCCACAAGGGTTAGGCCACCGGCTTCAGGTGTTACCGACTTTCATGACTTGACGGGCGGTGTGTACAAGACCCGGGAACGTATTCACCGCAGCGTTGCTGATCTGCGATTACTAGCGACTCCGACTTCATGAGGTCGAGTTGCAGACCTCAATCCGAACTGGGACCGGCTTTTTGGGATTCGCTCCACCTCGCGGTATTGCAGCCCTTTGTACCGGCCATTGTAGCATGCGTGAAGCCCAAGACATAAGGGGCATGATGATTTGACGTCATCCCCACCTTCCTCCGAGTTGACCCCGGCAGTATCCCATGAGTTCCCACCATTACGTGCTGGCAACATAGAACGAGGGTTGCGCTCGTTGCGGGACTTAACCCAACATCTCACGACACGAGCTGACGACAACCATGCACCACCTGTTTACGAGTGTCCAAAGAGTTGACCATTTCTGGCCCGTTCTCGTATATGTCAAGCCTTGGTAAGGTTCTTCGCGTTGCATCGAATTAATCCGCATGCTCCGCCGCTTGTGCGGGTCCCCGTCAATTCCTTTGAGTTTTAGCCTTGCGGCCGTACTCCCCAGGCGGGGAACTTAATGCGTTAGCTGCGTCACGGAATCCGTGGAATGGACCCCACAACTAGTTCCCAACGTTTACGGGGTGGACTACCAGGGTATCTAAGCCTGTTTGCTCCCCACCCTTTCGCTCCTCAGCGTCAGTTACGGCCCAGAGATCTGCCTTCGCCATCGGTGTTCCTCCTGATATCTGCGCATTCCACCGCTACACCAGGAATTCCAATCTCCCCTACCGCACTCTAGTCTGCCCGTACCCACTGCAGGCCGGAGGTTGAGCCTCCGGATTTCACAGCAGACGCGACAAACCGCCTACGAGCTCTTTACGCCCAATAATTCCGGATAACGCTTGCGCCCTACGTATTACCGCGGCTGCTGGCACGTAGTTAGCCGGCGCTTTTTCTGCAGGTACCGTCACTTTCGCTTCTTCCCTGCTAAAAGAGGTTTACAACCCGAAGGCCGTCGTCCCTCACGCGGCGTTGCTGCATCAGGCTTGCGCCCATTGTGCAATATTCCCCACTGCTGCCTCCCGTAGGAGTCTGGGCCGTGTCTCAGTCCCAGTGTGGCCGGTCACCCTCTCAGGCCGGCTACCCGTCGACGCCTTGGTGAGCCATTACCTCACCAACAAGCTGATAGGCCGCGAGCCCATCCCCAACCGAAATTCTTTCCAGACGCAGAC
Source organism: Microbacterium sp. UCD-TDU (assembly GCF_000340625.1). Taxonomy (NCBI): domain Bacteria; kingdom Bacillati; phylum Actinomycetota; class Actinomycetes; order Micrococcales; family Microbacteriaceae; genus Microbacterium; species Microbacterium sp. UCD-TDU. The sequence continues at coordinate 1,543,339 of NZ_KB454446.1, read as the reverse complement.
CATGCGGTCACGTCACATATCCAGTATTAGACGCCGTTTCCAGCGCTTATCCCAGAGTCAGGGGCAGGTTGCTCACGTGTTACTCACCCGTTCGCCACTGATCCCACAGAGCAAGCTCCGTGTTCACCGTTCGACTTGCATGTGTTAAGCACGCCGCCAGCGTTCATCCTGAGCCAGGATCAAACTCTCCGTAAAAAAGAAATGCATACCCCACCGGGAAAACGGTGACGCAGCGAGTTTGATGCTGACCAAAGAGACAAATTCATTGCTGACTTCATCCATTGCCAACCCCCCGGAAGGGATTGGTCTTTGATCCAAAGGAATTCTCAACTAGCCGAAGCTAGACGAGGATAATTTGGCATTTGACAAGTGCACGCTGTTGAGTTCTCAAGGATCGGANACCAAAGAGACAAATTCATTGCTGACTTCATCCATTGCCAACCCCCCGGAAGGGATTGGTCTTTGATCCAAAGGAATTCTCAACTAGCCGAAGCTAGACGAGGATAATTTGGCATTTGACAAGTGCACGCTGTTGAGTTCTCAAGGATCGGATGCTCCCACGACCCAGCCATCACAGCCAGGCCCGAAGGGCAACTTCTCTATCTTACCGATCTCGTTTCCGTTGTCAAGTCCGAGTTTTTCTCGGCCTGACCGTGGGAACGGATCAGCACCTTCATCCTGTTTACTCAGTGAGTGTCTGGGATTCGGGAGGTGTTAGCTGCTTGACGGGAGCCGGTCCGAGGACCTCCGCTCAACCGTTTGGGGCGAACAAGTAATAAGTTACGCGGATCCCGGGGATCGGGCAAATCTAGGCCGACCGCCGGGCGTGTCGCGGTCCTGCGCCCGCATATCCGCGCGACTCTCCCACCCCTGTCGTGCCTCACTCCGTGGTCATGGGTGTGGTCGTGACGTCGATGTTGCCGAACGGGAAGGGACTGACGATCATCCAGGAGTCGGAGGTGAAACCCTCCATCGGGATCAGGAAGAACCAGACGTGTGAGATGACGATCGCGACAGCTACGAGGGCCCCGACTCCGATCGCGGCCCGGTTCAGAACCTTGAGGGCACCGTGTTCGTCGCTCGCCTTCATCACGCGGCCGAGAGCGATCAACACGATCGCGGCAATACCCACGTAGACCAGCGGGCTGGGACCGAGGGTGAGCTGGATGCACAGGGGAGCCTCGTCCACCGGCCGCCCTGACCCATCGATGAACCCACCGCTGCCATCGATGCCACCAGGACAGGTGGCTCTACTCGCGACCATGAGGGTGGGATACACCAGCGCGGCGATCACGGCGAGGATCAGAAGGCGACGGATCCTGGCGATGACCAGCACGCCGGGGAGTCCAGCGACAGCAGTGGTTTCCGACGGGGTGTGCGGAAGCGACAAGGCGATCTCCTCTGTGGGGGGGTCGTCTTCATGATGGCTCAGTGCTCGGCGTGGGGGAAGAGGTGAAGCGGGGCCTAGAACTGGAGTCCTCCGTGTTCCTGGCCGCGATCTGGAGCAACACCACTCCGCCCACGGGTCTCCGGAATATCGGTAGTGTTCGGCGAGAGCCCGAGTAGAAGGACGGCAAAGATGCCCGAAGCACCTCAAGGTTGGTACGCCGATCCCGAGCACCCCGCCCAGCAGCAGCGCTGGTGGGATGGCACCCAGTGGACGATTCACACCGCGCCTGTGGGCCATGCGCCGGCAGCGACCGCCGCGGTGGCTCCCTCCCAGACGAAGTCTTCGCGGTTGAAGATGATCCTCATCGTGGGAGCAGTAGTTCTGGCAATCCTGCTGCTCACCCGCAGCCTCGGCATCATCATGATGTTCGCCGGCCTGATCCTCTTCTTCGTCGCGATCTACGCGATCGTCCGCGGGTCGGCGAGGCTCTTCCGCGTACGCTCGCGCGGTGCTGCATGGGCTGCCCTGGGGCTCGCCTTCGTGCTGATGTTCGTGGGGACCGGTGCGAACGCCGCTCTCGGCGGCCCGGGTTCGGACTCGACGAGCTCAGGATCACCCTCATCGGACGCCAAGCCGTTCGCGTCCACCCAGACCGAGAAGCCGACCCCCTCTCCGAAGCCCACCACCTTCGAAGAAGTAGAAGAGTCGACGGTCGTTCCGTTCGAGCGGACGACAGCTGATGATCCGCAACTCGATGTCGGGCAGACCGCCATCACGACGGCGGGCGTCGACGGAACCAAGGTCACCACCTACCGCGTGACCTACGTCGACGGAGTAGAAGTGTCGCGCGAGGTCGTCGGCGAGATCGTTACCGTCGTTCCAGTGAACGAAGTCACGTCGAACGGGACGCGACAGCCTCCTCCCGCGCCCGTGCCTTTGGTGCAGCCCGCGGCTGAGTGCCACTCGAGCTATTCGGGAGTCTGTGTGCCCATCGCGTCGGATGTCGACTGCGCGGGTGGCAGCGGTAACGGGCCGGCGTATGTTCGCGGACCACTGCAGGTGGTCGGGCCGGATGTTTACGACCTCGACCGCGACGGTGACAGGATCGCCTGCGACTGAGACGGCTCCGCCCTACGCTGGAGCGTCTGCCTCATTCTCGAGGCGCCTTCCCCTGGAGCTCCATGTCTGCAACGACGGTCGACGATCGTGCCCGCTACCGGGCGAACCCCTCTGTACTGACGGCGCTGAAGAATCCGCGGATGCTGACCCGCGAGGTGCTGGCAGGTCTCGTCGTCGGACTCGCACTCATCCCCGAGGCCATCGCGTTCTCGGTGATCGCGGGCGTCGACCCCAAAGTGGGGCTGTTCTCATCGTTCATCATGGCCGTCTCGATCGCGTTCCTCGGCGGGCGGCCGGCGATGGTGACCGCGGCGACCGGAGCCGTCGCGCTCGTGATCGCCCCGGTCGCTCCGATGTATGGACTGGACTACTTCATCGCGACGGTGATCCTCGCCGGCATCTTCCAGGTGATCCTCGGGGTGGTCGGCGTCGCGAAGCTCATGCGCTTCATCCCCCGCAGCGTCATGGTCGGGTTCGTGAACGCGCTGGCGATCTTCGTGTTCAGCTCGCAGTTCCCGCAGCTGATCGATGTGCCGTGGCTGGTGTATCCACTGGTGGCGCTCGGGATCGTCGTGATGCTGGTGATGCCGAAGATCACCAAGATCGTGCCGGCGCCGCTGGTGTCGGTGGTCATCGTGACGGGAGTGGTGCTGGCGTTCGGCATCACCGTGCCGACGGTCGGCGCCCAGGGCGAGCTGCCGCGGAGCCTGCCCTCTCTCTTCATCCCGAACGTTCCGCTGACGTGGGAGACGTTCACGATCATCGCGCCGTTCGCGCTCGGAGTCGCGGTGGTCGGGCTGCTGGAGTCGCTGCTCACCGCGAAGCTCGTCGACGAGATCACCGACACCCACTCGCGCAAGAGTCGCGAGGCGTGGGGGCAGGGCGTGGCGAACGTGCTGTCGGGGATCTTCGGCGGCATGGGCGGCTGCGCGGTGATCGGTCAGACCATGATCAACGTGAAGGCGTCCGGCGCACGGACCCGCATCTCGACGTTCTGCGCCGGCCTCTTCTTGTTCTTGCTGGTGGTCGTGTTCGGCGACTACGTCGGGACGATCCCGATGGCAGCGCTCGTGGCCGTGATGATCATGGTCGCGATCGGGGCGTTCGACTGGCACAGCGTGCGTCCGTCAACGTTGAAGCGGATGCCGAAGAGCGAGACCTTCGTGATGGTCGCGACTGTTGTGCTGGTGTTGATCACGCACAACCTGGCCGTCGGAGTCGTCGGCGGGGTGTTGGTCGCGTCGGTGCTGTTCGTGCGGCGGGTGGCGCACTTCGTCACGGTTAGGCGTGTGCTGTCTACGGCCGGGGACGTCGTGACGTACGTCGTGAAGGGGGAGCTGTTCTTCGCGTCGAGCAATGATCTGACGACGTTGTTCTCGTACTCAGACGATCCCGGTCGCGTCGTGATCGATCTGTCGGGGTCGCATGTGTGGGATGCGTCGACCGTCGCCGCGTTGGATGCGATCGAGACGAAGTATCAGGCGTTGGGGAAGACGGTGGAGATCGTCGGGATGAATGAGAGCAGTTCGCGGATGCGGGGGCGGTTGACGGGTGGGTTCGAGTAGGCCCTAACGAGAGCGTGGAGCACGAGAAGAACTCCCCGTGCTCCACGCCAGCAAAACATCGCTGCTCGGTTCGCCTCAGTCCTTGTACCGACGAACCGCTTCGCGAATCCCGTCAGCGTGTGAATAGATCTCGTCGAGTTCCTCGATCGCGTGCCGCGTCTCGACCTTTTCCTCGTCCAAGAGGCCCAGGTACTTCTGCTTCCCGTTGAAATGAAGACGGGCAACCGGCTTTCGGTTGTTGTCATCGAGGAGCACAGCAAAGTAGCTCTTGGCGTCGCGATGGGTGACCCGCTGGGGCTTCACCTCGCCACAGGCGATCGCTTTGACGATCTGGTAGCCCTCGAGTTCCTCGAGAGTGGTCTCGATCTCGGTATCGCGATCGAGATCTGCCTCCACAACCTCGGCGCTTGTGGCCGGCGACGGGTCTGCAGTGTGCGCGATGCCGCTCACCCCGAGCGCGGCCTTCAAGCGGTCATTCACCCGCTCGTTCAGGAACTGATGTGCTGCCTTGCCAACCAGACCAGTGAACTGCTGTCGCACTTTCTGTGTGTAGGAGCCCTCGTAGACGCGCGTTGCAAAAAACTTGATCCATTCGTCGGTCGGCTCGCGGAACTGACTCGCGATCTCTCTCTTGAGCGCGCCAATGTACTTCAGCTCTTCTGCCGCGCTGATAATCGATTCGAGATCAAAGCTCTCCTTGCTGAGCTTCTGGATCTCAGGGATGAGGGTCTCATCGATGTCGAGCAGGTCAAGAACGAGGAACGGCTTGCCATCCATACGGTTCGGAGCGTCGAGGTCTGTGTAGAAGTGCCAGAGAACGCCGTTGGTCAGGACAGCGATGCGCGCGTTCGTGACGGAGAAGTATCGGAAAAGCTGAGAGGCATGCTCGATCTTTAGCGAACCCATCGACGGCTTGCACTCGATGAGGATCTGAACCTCCCCGTCGCGCATGATCGCGTAGTCGACCTTCTCGCCCTTCTTGGTGCCCACATCTGCGGTGAACTCCGGAACGACCTCCAGAGGGTCGAAGACGTCGTAGCCAAGAATCGTCGAGATGAACGGCATGACAAATGCGTTCTTCGTCGCCTCCTCAGTTCCAATCGCCGTCGCCTGGTTCTTCACCTTCGTTGCGAGGGAATCGAGACGCTCTGAAAACTCCACCGTCACTCCATTCTTCGTTGAACACGCTTTGATCCAGACGATAGCGGAACCTGCTAGAAACGTCGGCACTGCGGCATATCGGTATGCTGCGTCGCGTGAGCACCATGTCGACTCCTGCCCAGCTGTCTCTCGAACTAAACACGGATCAGCGGCGCATCCGTGAGTTTCTCCGCGAGCGCTACGGCACTCTTCCCGAGGGCGTCACGCGGTGGGAACTTGACGACCGCCAGGCCGACGCAGTGCGAGCCAGGTTCGCACACACTGCGCAATCTATTGATCCAAAGCGCTGGACGCTGGAGATCGGAGACACCGTGCGGCGGCGAGAGATCCACTCCGCCTACGGAGGCCAGGAGCAAGGGGGGATCATCACCCCGAAGTCAATCCCCGACGTCCTCGTCGTCACAAGTCCCGAGAGCGGGGCACGGCACGGATACGACACGCACGAAGGGCTGCAGGCGGACGGTTCGTTCCTCTACACCGGAGAAGGTCAGCGCGGTCCGCAGGTGTTCGCTCGGGGGAACGCCGCACTTCGAGACGCGGCGCGAAACGATCGCCCTATCCGCCTATTCACCAAGCAGGGCACCTACGTCACCTACGTCGGCGAGTTCACAACGGGAGAGCCAGCGTTCAGCATTGAGACAATCCCGGACTCAGACGGGAACCCTCGTGACGGGATCATCTTCAAGCTCGTCCCGGTTCAGGCCGACATCGAGGCGCTGGAGCTGTCAATCGAGATCCCGGCGGCAAGTGCGCAAACTACGTCGTGGACGCCTCCTGAGTCTTCGTCCTACATAGTCAGAGCACCGTTGATTCCCGGCGACCGTGATGTCTCTCGAATCGAGTTCGAATTGCAAAAGGACTTCGGGCGGTGGATCAAAGACCGCGGCGAGACGCCTCAGCGCCTTCGCCTGAACTCCGCAGGAGCTGTGATCGAGCCTGATCTTTACGTCCAAGAATCTGGGTGGGTCGTCGAGGCCAAGAAGTCGCCCGCCCGTGAGTACGTGCGAACTGCCATTGGGCAGGTCCTCGACTACGCGCGACTTGCTCGGGAGTCCGGCCGACCTGCAGTTCCGGTCATCTTGCTGCCCAGTCGCCCGGTCACACATCTCGAGGCGTTGCTGTCTGAGTTGGGGATTCTGTTGGCCGTCCGCGAGAGTGAGGGCTTTTCGATCATCAAGTAGATTCGACAGCCGCCAGTTGCTGTACCGCGGGCAGATCTGGAGTCGCCCAATCGAGATCCCACAGATCGCGTGGACGACTCCAGAGAAGGTCGTCGTGGTCGAGGCTCTCCGTTGGACGATCCCCGAGCAATCGAGCGCGAAGGCACGTGAGGCGAATGATGCTGTCGCCGACCACCGTGTCATCCGTGCGGAGCGGGGCCGTGACTTCGATGAGGGTGTTGAGCTCCTCCTGGATCTCTCGCACCAGGGCTTCGTTGTGTGACTCGCCCCTCTCGAGCTTGCCACCAGGAAATTCCCACTTTCCACCAGCGGTCTTTTCCGGGCGTCTACGGCAGGCAAGAATCAAGCCTTCATGCTCAATGACAGCAGCAACCACCTCGATGATGCGACTCACGCTCACTTATCCCTCCGGGGCTCGCTACCTTAGCTACGGAATGCTTTGATCCCAGTCTGCACGCCCAGCTCGGAGCTCAAGGGCTGGGGCGCTCAATACGTCCGGATCGCCGCTCGGATGTGGTCGTCTTCGCCTGCTAGCGTCGCTTCCATGTCGTCTCCGCAGACTCTCGCCGCCCTACGCGCCTTCGTCGCTGAGCGCGACTGGGACCAGTTCCATTCCCCGGAGAACCTCGCCAAGAGCATCTCGATTGAATCAGGAGAGCTCCTCGAATGCTTCCAGTGGTCCCCGGATTTCGACCAGGAACAGGTAGAGGCGGAGCTCGCGGATGTGGTTACGTACTGCATCCACCTCGCGAACAAGATCGGCGTCGACCTCGACGAGATCGTCATGAAGAAGTTGGAGTCGACGAAGGCGAAGTACCCCGTTGAGTTGGCCAAGGGCCGCATGACGAAGTACACCAAGCTCTCCGAGGCGCCGGAGTGACAGAGTTCAGTATCCAGCGCCTTCCGTTCCGCCGCGACGCTGTTGACACCTGGGCGCATGACGACACCCGCCACACCAACTGGCCGGTCGTCTACGTGATCGAAGGTGACGCGCAGCTTGGTTCGCCGGGACTCTACGTCGGTGAGACCGTGAGCGCCGCTACCCGGATGCGTCAGCACCTCGCCGGATCGAAGAAGAACGAGTCACTCGAATCGATCCGCGTCGTCGTGGATCACACGTTCAACAAGTCCGTCTGTCTCGACCTTGAATCGCATCTCATCCGTTGGTTCTCAGGCGATGGCCGATATCGCATTCTCAACGGCAACGATGGTCTCACTGACGCCCAGTACTACGACCGCGACGTCTATCGCGAGTCTTTCCGCGATGTGTTCGAGGCGCTGCGAGCAGAGGGACTCTTCTCTCGCAGCATCCCTCAGATCGAGAACTCGGACCTTTTCAAACTGTCGCCGTTCAAGGCGCTGACTGACGACCAGGGAATCGCGATCATGGACATCCTGGAGGGTCTGCTCGAAGATCTCGACAACCCAAGCGCCCGGTCAACGCTCGTTGTACAGGGCAACCCGGGAACGGGGAAGACGATCATCGCGATCTTCCTGATGAAATTGCTCGCCGACATCCGCGACTACGACGACCGCGACGGGGTCGAGCCAGACTCTATGTTCTCGGAGTTCTTCGTTCCCGAGAATCGCGAGCTGCTCAAGACGCTTCGCATGGCGCTCGTGATCCCGCAGCAGTCTCTGCGGATGTCGGTGAAGAAGGTCTTTAAGAAGACGCCCAAGCTTGATGCTGCAATGGTGATGTCGCCGTTCCAGCTCGGAGAGTCGAACGAGACTTACGACCTCGTGCTCGTCGACGAGACTCACCGTCTTGGGCAGCGAGCCAATCAGGCGTCGGGCGTGCAGAACAAGAAGTTCCGCGAGATCAACGAGGCTCTTTTCGGAAGCGATGACCCTCACTACACCCAGCTCGATTGGATCAAGGCTCGGAGCAAGCATCAGCTCGTGCTTGTCGATGGTGAGCAGAGCGTGCGGCCTCATGATCTCTCTCCGGCGGCGCTCAACGCCGAAATCAGTGGGGCCAAGGATGCACATCGCTTTTTCCGCCTCACGACCCAGATGCGCGTGCAGGCTGGCGCAGACTATGTCGAGTTCGTACGCGCGCTACTGCGGGATGAAGCACCTTCACTCCCCGACCTCGGCGAGTATGAACTCCGCCTCTTTGACGATCTCGGAGACATGCGCGATGCCATCCGACGGAAGGATGCTGAGGTCGGTCTTTCCCGCCTCGTCGCAGGCTACGCGTGGGACTGGGTTTCGAGGAAGAACTCGGACGCATTCGACATCGAGCTGGACGGTGAGCGTCTGCGGTGGAATGGCACGGACAAGGACTGGATCAACTCGAACGGGTCGCTCGAAGAGGTCGGCTCGATCCACACCGTTCAGGGCTACGACCTGAACTACGCCGGGGTCATCATCGGGCCGGACCTCCGCCTCGACTCGGCAACCGGTCGGATCGTCGCTGATCGCGAGAGCTATCGGGACAAGAAAGGCAAGGAGAACACCGGGCACCTCAAGGATGCGTTCGGGGACGATGACCTACTGACGTTCATCCGGAACATCTACGGGGTCCTTTTGACACGTGGGATGCGTGGAACATTCGTCTACGTGTGCGACCCAGCGCTGAGAGAGCGTCTGGCCGCGGCGCTCAAGCGCTAGTTCCGCCCCCGCCGAACCGCTCCCCCGAGCTCACCTGCTGCGCCACCCGCCGCAGCGCCAACAGCAACGGCTCCACCAGCACCGACCCCAGCACCACGTACCGCACGGCAGCCTCTGCAGACTCCCCCGGCACCCCGGCGATCTCCGCATCCGCAATCCGTCGCATGCTCGCGAGGTACTCCGCCATCACCGCATCCTGCACGCTGAACCCGACGCGCTCCAACCCCTGCAGCGCTCGCGCCACCGCATGCAGCACGGCCTCGTCGCACATCCCTGGCTTCCACCCGAGCCCTGCGACAAGAGCCTCAGCATCCGTCAGGTCCAAAGACTCATCCACCGGCGGAGTGATCGCCGCATGTGCCGTCCCGAGCAGGTCGTGCGCACTCGCCGGCGGATCATCCAGCGTCGCCAGTACCCGCCGCGTCTCGGCGATGCTCACCCCCGCATCGAGCAGCGCGCGGATCACCCGCAGCCGCTCCACGTGCTTCTCGCCGTACGCGGCCTGAGTCGCAGATGACCGCTCACCCTCGGGCAGCAGCCCCTCGCGCAGGTAGTACTTGATCGTCGGCACCGTCACGCCGGTCTGCGCGGACAGTTCGGAAATTCTCATGGCCACCTCTTGACTTCGATAGTAGCGCTATCCATTATGGATAGTGAAACTATCCAATCAAGGAGACGTCATGTCGAAAGTCATCGCGGGCCGCATGACCCACCGCCACGAGGGCGAGCTCGTCTTGTTCCACATCGGGATGCAGATCAACCGCTGGTGGCGCCCCGACCTGTGGATGCCGGCCTTCTTCGCCATGCCGGGGATGCTGCGCGAACTCAGCACCGACCCCGACTCGGGCATGCTCGGCTACCACCTGCTCTTCGGATCGGGCGGACCCTACGTCGTGCAGTACTGGTCCTCCGTCGACAAGCTCTACGCCTACGCGTCCAGCCCGGACCAGCAGCACCGCCCCGCCTGGACCGCGTTCAACCGCGCAGCCCGCAAGGCTCCGGGAGCGGTGGGCGTGTGGCACGAGACCTTCCGCGTCGACACCGCTGAGAGCGTATACGTCTCGACGAAGCCGATGGGGTTGCCGAAGGCCACGGAGCTCGTCCCCGTCGGCAAGCGTCACGACCGGGCGCAGGCGCGGTTCGCTGATGGGCGGACGGAAGCTCCGAAGTCCGAGCCTGCGCAGTAACCCTCGCCCAGCGACCGCTCCCTCCGAGGAACCCACTACCCTCACACCATGCCCACCGATCGCCCTCGCGCCTGGATCTTCGACGTCGACGGCACCCTCGCCCTCATCGGCGACCGCTCGCCGTACGACATGCGCAACGTGTCGATCGACACCCCGAACCACCCGGTCGTCATCGCCGCGCAAGCCTTCGCCGCGCACCCCGACGTCGACGCGCTCATCGTCATCTCGGGCCGCGACGAGACCGCCCGCCGCGCCACCGAAGCCTGGCTGACGTTCAACGAGATCCCGTTCGATCGCCTGCTGCTCCGCCGCACGGGCGACCAGCGCGCCGACAACATCGTCAAGGCCGAGATCTACGACGCCCACATCGAACCGCACTTCTCCGTCATCGGCGTCGTCGACGATCGCCGCAGTGTGGTCGAGATGTGGCGGTCTCGTGGACTGGTCTGCTTCCAGGTGGCCGAGGGGGACTTCTAAACCCCGACGCGCCGGCTCACCCCGCGCACACACCCTTCCGGCACACCCCGAGTTCTGCCACCATGAGGGCCATGATGCCGGACACCCCTCCCGCCACCAAGCCCGACCCCGGCCGGTTGGAGAAGCTCCACGACTGGCTGACAAGCCCGGGCGGCCGGCTCATCCGCTACCTGCTCGTCCTGATCATCGTCGGGCTGGCCGTCTATCTCTCGCTCACGGGGTGGTTCCAGGTCTGCGAGACGGTGGACTCCGAGAAAGACGGCCTCACCCGAACCTGCTCCGGCCCGAATCTCACGAGTGCCGGCGTGCTCGCAGCGGTGATATTCGTCTTGCTGCTCCTCTGGCCCGACCTGTCGGAGGTCAGCGCGTTCGGTGTCACGCTCAAGAAGCTCGTGCAGAAAGTCGAGGAGAAGGTCACCGAGACCCGCGACAAGGCCGCCCACATCGACAACACCACCACCACGACCCGCTCTCGAGTGGAGGATCTGCAGTCCACCGTCGCCACGCAAGGCGGAGACATCAGCCACCGCCTGTCGCTCATCCAGTCCGACCTGACGTCACTCACCGAGCGCGAGGCGGAACGAATCGCCGCACCGCCCTATTCGGAGGCCGTCCGGGTCCCCTCGGAGCCTGCACCCCTGAGCCCCTCGCCACGATGGGACAGCCTCGACCGCGATGCTCTCGTCCGCGTCTGCGAAGAACTCTTCGGCTCCGACAACCTCGAGTACACCGTCGGCAGCCTGGACAACGTGCTCGGCGACATGTGGTGGCCCGCTGAAGGGGTGGAGGGAGTCGACAGCCGGAACGCCGCCTACACCGGGCTCATCCTGGAGCTGTTCCGCACATTCCGCGAGCGATGGGAGCGAGCCAGGCAAGACCGCTTCCACCGTGAGCAGGTCGACACGATCCTGCGATCCATCGAATCGATGCTGCTCGCGCTCATCGGCGGAAGATACGTCGACGACGAGTCGATCCGCATCGCACTCGCCGCCCTCCGCCTCCTCCACCGGCAAGAACGCTAGTTCAACAGCTCAGTGCCCCCTACGCCGCAATCCCCCGCAGCAACCGCACCACGGTCTCCTCCACCCGCTCCGCACTCAACGGCTGCCCGATCAACGCAGAGTACGACGCCATCGCGATGAACTGGTCCGCGATCGCGGCCGCATCCACATCCGCCCGCACATCGCCCGCAGCACGTCCGCGCGACACCCGCTCGGCGACCCACTCGCGAATCGGCGCCGCCAGCCGCTCGTTCAAGACGAGCCCCAACTCGGGGTCCGCAGCCGTCACCTCGATCAGCGCCCGCGCGAGCGCCACACCCTCGGGCCGAGCCAACCCGGCCGACATCGCCGAGAACCACGCCCGCAGATCCGCTCCGAGGTCTGCCGTCATCGGCACCGACACCTCGGCACCCGGTAGCGATCCTTCGAGCAACGCCTCGCCGAGGATCGCGGCCTTCGACGGCCACCACCGGTAGATCGTCTGCTTCGACACCTCCGCAGACTCGGCGAGACCCTCGATCGTCACGGCTTCATACCCGTCCGCGGCGAGCACGCGCCGCATCGCCTCCAGCACGGATCGGCGGGCTTTCTCACTGCGAGGACGGGGCACCATTCGAGCGTACTCAGGCGTAGACTCCAAGATAAGTAGACGCACCGTTGCGAAACTACAGCGACACCCGAACAAGGAGAACGAGCATGGCCCTCACCGCACACTCCACCATCGGCGACTGGATGAACGACCCGACCGGCGGGCCTCTCATCCGCGGACTCTTCGAGAAGACGGGCGCCGACCCCGAGCTGCTCACCCCCGTGCTGGGCCTTCCCCTGCAGCAGCTGGTCGCGATGAGCCAGGGCCAGCTTCCCCAGTCGGTCGTCGACGACCTGGTGCGCGCGGCCAACGGCGGCGAGATCCCCGAAGACGACGCCTCGGAGGGCTGGACCGAGAAGACCACCTCCGGCCGTTTCGCCGGTAAGACCGTGATCGTCACCGGTGCCGCCTCCGGCATCGGCAAGGCCACGGCCTCCCGTGTCGCCCGCGAAGGCGGACGTGTGATCGCGAGCGACATCGCCGCCGAGAAGCTCGACGCCCTCAAGGCGGAGCTCCCGGATGCCGACATCGTCACGGTCGCGGGCGACCTCACGAAGCAGGAGGCGATCGATGCGGTGCTCGCTGCCGCAGGCGATCGCATCGACGGCTTGGCGAACGTCGCCGGCATCAACGACGACTTCTCTCCCGCCGGCGAGACCCCCGACGCCGTCTGGGACCGCGTGATCGCGATCAACCTGACCGCTCCGTTCAAGCTCATGCGCGCGGTCATCCCGGTGATGGAAGCCGCGGGCCAGGGCTCGATCCTCAACGTCTCGAGCGAGGCCGGCCTGCGCGGCAACGCCTCGGGCAATGCCTACACGGCCAGCAAGCACGGCATCATCGGCGTGACCAAGTCGGCGGCCTTCATGTACGGGCCGAAGGGCATCCGCGTGAACTCCGTCGCCCCGGGCGGCGTCGCCACCGGCATCCCGATGCCCCCGCACATGTCCGAGTACGGCTCAGGCCGCCTGGCCCCGTTCCAGCAGGCCATCCCGACCGTGGCAACAGCCGAGCACCTGGCCGCATCCATCACGTTCCTGCTGTCGGACGACGCCGTGAACATCAACGGCGCCATCCTCGCCTCCGACGGCGGATGGTCGGTGCAGTAAGCCGCACCCGCGAAGCCGACGCCCCCGCCGACCCGAACGGCGGGGGCGTTTCGCATCTCCGGGCGGATGACGCACGGCGGCCGGCATCCTGGACAGAGTCGAACAATTCCCCCGGTCAGCGAACAGAAAAACTCGCCGCAACCGAACCGTGAACGGCACGATATATTGCAGAAACATACGTTCCATACGTTTCATACGCGTCCCCAGGGCCACAAGCCTCCCCCCGCACCACGACGACGTGACCGGTCGCCCGCGTTCTGCCTACCTGAAAGCCCCCATGCCTCGACTGACCTCCCCCGCCCGTCGACGATTGATCGCGACTCTTCCGATCACCGCTCTCCTCGCCGGTTCCCTTCTCGCCACCTCTCTCCCCGCGGCCGCAGCCGACGACCCGATCGACGGGGCCCGCACCTCCGGTGACCCGATGTTCCCGAACATCGGCAACGGCGGCTACGACGCCCTCGACTACGACGTCTCCCTCAGCTGGAGCCCGACCGGCGTCGCCTCCGGGCTCGTCACCGGCGACATCACCACCGCCACCACCACCATGACCGCCAGGGCCCTCTCGCTTCTGCGCAGCTTCTCGCTCGACTTCGAGGGCATGAACGTCGACGCAGTGACCGTCAACGGTGTCCCCGCAGCCTGGTCGCGCGACATCGACGCCGCTGCCGAGAAGTTCAAGCTCATCGTCACCCCCGTCACCCCGGTGGAAGGGGAGTTCACCGTCGCTGTCACCTATAGCGGCACCCCGGTGGTGCACGTCGACAGCGACGGCGCTTTCGAGGGCTGGAACGGCACGAACGATGGCGCGATCCTCCTCGGACAGCCGATCGGCACGATGGCCGGCTTCCCCCACAACAACACCCCGAGCGACAAGGCCACGTACACGATCTCGGTGGACGCCCCTTCGGTGCTCGCCAACGTCTCCGGCGTGCAGGGCGACGCGGCCGTCGCCAGCAACGGTGAACTGCAGTCGAAGACCGTCTCGGGCGAGCGCACCACCTGGGTGTGGCGACAGGACAAGCAGATGGCCTCTGAACTCGTGGTCATCGCGATCGGGCGCTTCGAGGTGATCGAAGGCTCGGTCACCCTGAGCGACAATCGCACCATTCCCTCCTGGTCCTTCATGGACGCGGGGCTCAGCGACACGAACAAGACCACCATCCGCAACCGGGTCGCACAGCTGGAGACCATCACCCGCAACCTCGAGAGCATCTACGGCCCCTACCCCGGCAACAGCACCGGCGTGATCGTCGACACCGTGCCCAGCGGGGTCAACTACGCCCTCGAGACGCAGGACCGATCGTTCTTCCCGAGCACGAACTCCGTGAACGGCAACACCCTCATCCACGAACTCGTGCACCAGTGGTACGGCAACAACGTCGCGCCGACGACCTGGACCGACATCTGGATCGGCGAGGGGATGGCCACCTGGGGCCCGACCTACTACAACAGCGCCGCAGCCTTCGGTGGGGGCACGAGCACCGAGCAGAGCTACTTCAACTCGTGGAACAACAAGGCCTCGTCGAGCGCGGACTGGAACATCCCCCCGGGAGCCCAGACCGCCTCGGACGAGCTCTACGGCTACCAGACCTACACCCGCAGCGCCCAGTTCTGGGAGGCCTTGAAGATCTCGATCGGCGACGACGCCTTCTTCGCCCTGATCAAGGAATGGCAGACGCGCTTCGCCGGCCAGAGCCGCACGAGCGCCGATCTCAAGGCTCTCGCCGAGGAGCTCTCCGGCCGCGACATCACCGCGCTCTGGAACGACTGGATCCTCGAGCCCGGCAAGCCCGCCTGGCCCGACAAGCTGTCCGTCTCGCTGACGGCGACTCCGGCCGCCACGGAACCGCTCGACATCGGCGACACCGCCACTTACACCCTCAGCGCCACCAACACGGGTCGGGTGGCCCTCGCCTCCTCCGTGGTGACGGTCGACCTCAGCGACGTGCTCTCGCGCGCGACGCTGGTGGCTGTGCCAGCGGGCACTGTCCTCGACGGCACCACCCTCACCTGGAGCGTCCCCGCGGGGGTCGCAGCGGGGGCCTCCACCGAGGTGCAGTTCACGGTCGAAGTGGCTGAGGATGCACCGAGCGGTGCCTTCTCGTCGACCGCGCGCGTCGCTACTCTCGGCGGCACCTGCGCCACCTGCGTCGCGGAGCTCTCGATCATGGAGGTGCTCGCGCCGACCAGCGTTCCGACCATCACGGGCACCGCGGCGGTCGGACAGACCCTGACCGCGATCTCGGACGGCTGGCCCGCCGGAACCGCGCTCAGCTACTCCTGGGCGATCGACGGCGAGCCCGTCGTGAGCGATGCACCCGTCCTGCGAATGGCCCGCGCGGCCGCGCCGGGCGCACAGTTCGTCGTTCCGGCAGACGCCCTCGGCAAGCGGATCACCGTGACGGTGACCGGGACGCTCGACGGATTCCGTGCCGGTTCCGTCACGAGTGCGGCCACCGCAGCCGTCGGTCCCGCCCTCAGCCAGGGCGGCGGAGCCACGACCCCCGGCGGCACCACCACTCCCGGCGCCGGCCAGCTGGGCCAGACGGGTGCGGAGCTCCCCATCGGCGGCGCAGCCCTCGGCCTGGTGCTGCTCCTGCTGGGCGCGGCATTCGTCGCTCGACGTCGTCGCCACCGCATCGACGCCGCCTGAGACAACGGTGGATGCCGCGGCCCGTTCGCGGCATCCGCCGAGTGTCTGTCGCACTCACCATGACGCCCCGCCGGCGATGTCGGCGGGGCGTCGTGGTTCTCACCGCGCGTCGGCCAGCATCCACCGGCACCCGCCGGTCACTCCTGGCCGGGACGCGCCTCCCGCGCCATCGCCTGTCGGTGCGAGGTCAGCGCCGCCCGCACGGCCGAGTAGATCACCAGCCACGCGATGGCGATCCCGATGAAGACGTATACGAGATTCGCGAGAAGGAAGACGAGAAGTGAGTCAGCGAACATCGCCCCAGGATGCCGCAGCGCAGGTCGCAGGGCGATCAGACGCCCCGTACCCTCGCCACAGCCGCCCGCACGAGCGCGGCGTTACCCGTTGCCGTCGCACCGTCGGGAAGCAGCAGGGTGTCTTCCAACCCGATGCGCGACGCCACGCCGAGCTCGACCGCGAGGTCGAACACCGGCCACGTCGACCCTTCCTCCCCGTGGAGCAGGATCGGCAGGTCGGGCTCCTCGAGCTCGACGTGGGCGATCATTCCCTCGGCGTGGCCGCGCAGCGTGTCGGTCGGCTCATCGGGAAGCTCGATGAGCACTCGCAGGCACTCTCCCCTCACCGGCGATCGCTTCCACACCTCGAAACCTGCCGCATCCCACAGCCCCGCCTCGACCGCGACACCTCGCTTCAGCAGCAGCGCGGCCACCTCGTCGGCGCCTGCCTCGTGCCAGTTGACCGACGCGTGATCAGGCAGCTCCGTCCACGTCTCGATGGCCGCGAGACGACGCTCGACATCGGGCTCGGCCCACGCTCCCGTGGTCACACCGACCGGCACGCCAGGGCTCGCGGAGCGCACCGCCCGCACCCACCGTGCGACATCGTCGGCGGCGAGACTGTCGCGCCCCGTGGCATCTTTCGGGTGCACGTGCACCTCGTGCGCGCCCGCCGCCAAAGCCCTGGCGGCGTCGTCGGCCACGACCGAGGCATCCGCGCTCAGCCACGGATGCCCGACCGCATCACGGGCGCCGTTGACGCATGCCTGCAACAGCATGCGTCGCTCGGGCACGGGAACCTGATCGGCACCGGAAGTCGCGGTCATCGGCCGATCAGCTCACGCGGGTGCAGATCGTAGGAGAAGGAGTCGATCGAAGGGCCCTCTTCGGCGCGCACCGTGTGCTCGACCTGACGCGCGACCGCGGCACTGCGACCCACCTTCACCGCCTCGGCCTCGCTCAGGAAGCTGCTGCCCAACGTCTGCGATTCACCCTCGATGCGGTTGAACCAGATGCCGTTGCGGTGGAACGTCTCGATGTCGCCTGCAGCCATGGGGATCCCTTCTCTCGTCTCCCTTTCTACGTCAGACCACCGACATCGAGGAGACCCTTGACAGCCTCGACGCCAGGGTTCGAGAGCGCAGGCTGTCAGGCCGCGAGACCGGCCCGACGCACGGCAGCGCCCATCGCCGCGAACGCCTCGTCGAGCACCGGACGAGGAGTCGCGAACACGACCCGCGCATGGCCCTCCGCACCGCGCCCGAGCAGGCGTCCCTCTGTCAGCACGACCCCGGCCTGCTCACGGAAGAACGCTGCCGGAGGGTCCGGGATCCCCAGCGCGGACGTGTCGATCCACCCGATGTATGTCGCCTCGGGCACGCGATACACGGCGCCGGGAAGATGCTCGTCCACCAGCGACGCGAGCTGCCGCCGCGACCCGTCGAGGTACTCGATCACGTCCGTCAGCCAGGGCTTGCCCGACCGATACGCCGCCGTCGAGGCGACGACGCCGAGGGTGGCCGCGCCGTGCTGCACCGCGAACCCGAACCGCGTGTAGAGCTGCTGATCCGCATCGTTCGAGGTGATCAGCTGCGCGGTCTTCAACCCCGGGATGTTCCAGGCCTTCGAGGCACTCGTGCCCGTCACCGTATGCGCGGCCGTCACCTCCGACACCGACGCGTACGGCACGAACGGCGCACCCTCGTAGCGCAGCGGGGCGTGGATCTCATCCGCGAACACCCGCCCGCCGTGCCGCTCCACGATCTGAGCGATCGCCTCGAGCTCCTCCCGACCGACGATCGTGCCAGTGGGGTTGTGCGGGTTGCAGAGCACGAGTGTCCGCGCCCCGGCGGCGAAGGCCTCGTCAATGCGCTGCAGGTCGTGCTGCCAGCGCCCGTCGACCTCGACACCCGGCACCTCGATCACCGGATGCCCGATCGCCGGCAGGTATGTCAGGAACGGCATGTACGCGGGAGTCGGCACGATCACGGGCGAACCCGCCGGCGCGTACTCCTGCACCGCGACCCCGAGAGCCGCCATCACATCCGAAACCGGATGCACCCGCTCCGGGTCGACCGCCCAGCCGTACTCGTCGCGCATCCACTCGGCTGTCGCCTCTCCCAGCTCCGTCGCCTGCGGGGGCGAGAGGTAGCCGAGGTTCTCGCCGTCGATCGCCCGGTGCAGCGCCTCCGCGATCTCGGGAGCGACCCCGAAGTCCATCTCCGCCACCCACGCCCCGATGTGGCCGGGATGCAGACTCCACTTGCGGCTCTGCGGCCGATCGAGGAAGAGACGGGTACGGGCATCGAAAGCATGCGACGCGTGCGAAGGACGGTCCGCGGTCATGATCTGGGTTCCCGCCGGCTCAGCCGACGGCGTCGGTACAGGAGGGGCGCAGGGCGCGGATCTCGGACACGGGAAACTCCATTCACAGCGGGATCCGACCAATCTACGGACGGCCCCACGCCGTCGCATTTCACGTTTCCGTCCGTGACGGCGATTCCCGGCGGGGCATCCGTCGGGAGATCGGACGGATGCAGGAGCAGAAGACGGCGAGTCTTCCTGCATCCGTCCCTGCTCCCTACATCCGGCGCATCCGCGGCGCGGCCCTCGCAAGGAATCACTGCGGGGCAGGACGCCCCCGGGTCAGATGCTCGATGGTCGCCTCCGCGACGGACGTGACGGAGGATGCGTCTTCCCCGACGGGAACGGTGAACCGCAGCCAGTCGGCACCGACACGAGCGTCGAGCACCGTCCGGCCGTAGAAGTCGACTCCCGTGAGGGCGGCGTCCGCGCCGGTGAGGGAGACCGGGCTCCCGGCGTCGAGCTTCTCGAACGCCCACGCACCAGAGGGAAGGGTGGTGAGTGCGACCATCGTGGGATCGCCGTACGGGTCCGGCCCCGTCGCGTACATGCAGTACTGCGCTCCTTCACTCGCGAAGTAGATCTCCGCGGCCGTTCCCCACCCCCCGAGCTCGGTGTAGTCCATGATCACGACTTCCCTGCCCAGGATCTCGGATGCCT
Source organism: Microbacterium sp. UCD-TDU (assembly GCF_000340625.1). NCBI lineage: Bacteria > Bacillati > Actinomycetota > Actinomycetes > Micrococcales > Microbacteriaceae > Microbacterium > Microbacterium sp. UCD-TDU. The sequence goes on along the minus strand of NZ_KB454446.1, from coordinate 1,523,989 downwards.
CCTGCGCGGTGAGCAGCGTCTCGCATCGTGCCCCCGCGATCTTGCTCTGGCCGGGCTCGAAGTCGCGAAGGGTTGCGACAGCCGATGCCAGAACTCCCGCCATCGCCTCGCGAACACGGTCGGCATCGCTCTCGACCAATGCGGAGGACCGCAACGAACCGGTCATGAGCACGTCGCCGTCGCGAAGTTCGATCGTGCACGAGCCGGTAAAGCAGCGGATGCCGTCTCCGGGGATGTCGCTGGCGCCACGCTCCGCCGCACCGTCGATGATCGCCTGCGCACCAGGCACGACCGCGATGCTCCAGTCCGCGGGGGAGGTCGCGTCGGGGTCCAACTGCACGGGGTCGCCCGCCGAGCACGCTATCCCTCCGGCCTGCTGCATCATGTACTGCGCCGGCCCCGGATACCAGATCGGTGTGGATGTCAGGCCCAGGACGTCTTTCTCCCCGCCGACAGACGCCCCCAGAATGCCCGCGACGGCGCTGTTCACGTCGGAGCACGTCACATCGAACGCCGCCTCGGGAGCCACGATGGGTTCCTCTGTGGGTGTCGGCGTCGGATCCGGCGCCGAGGCGGAGGGACTCGGCGATACTTCGGGGGCGGGAGCGCATCCGGCCATGACCAAGACGGTCGCGAGGCCGAGAGGGGCAAGGAGACGCAGGCGCATAATCGCCACCCTAGGATCACCAGGGCGGAAGGCCTCGGTGTTTCGCACAACGATTCGATGAAGGCGGACGGTTCGCATGCTCCCCCAGCCGAAATCCTGTCGGACGCCACGCCGGTAGACTGAACCTGCCCCGCCGGCCCCTTCCTTTGGAGTGCGCGTGACCACCGCCCCTGCACCTTCCCACCAGCACGTCCCCGACTCTGTCGAGAACGCGATCGCGACGCCCGAGAAGGAGCAGCCGTACGCGGCTCTCGGACTCAAGCCCGACGAGTACGCGCGCATCAAGGAGATCCTCGGACGCCGCCCCACTTCGGGCGAGCTGGCGATGTACTCCGTCATGTGGTCGGAGCACTGCTCCTACAAGTCGTCCAAGAACTACCTGCGTCGTTTCGGCCAGAAGGTCTCCGACGAGATGAAGGAACGCCTCATGGTGGGCATGGGCCAGAACGCGGGCGTCGTCGACGTCGGCGAGGGCTGGGCCGTCACCTTCAAGGCCGAGTCGCACAACCACCCGTCGTTCATCGAGCCCTTCCAGGGCGCGGCGACCGGCGTCGGCGGCATCGTCCGCGACATCATCTCGATGGGCGCACGCCCGGTCGCGGTCATGGACGCCCTGCGCTTCGGTGCGATCGACCACCCCGACACCGCCCGCGTCGTGCACGGCGTGACCAGCGGCATCAGCTTCTACGGCAACTGCCTGGGCCTTCCGAACATCGGCGGCGAGACGGTGTTCGATTCCGTCTACCAGGCCAACCCCCTCGTGAACGCGCTCGCCGTGGGCGTGCTGCGTCACGAAGACCTCAAGCTCGCCAACGCGACCGGCGTCGGCAACAAGGTCGTGCTCTTCGGCGCTCGCACGGGTGGCGACGGCATCGGCGGCGCGAGCATCCTGGCCTCCGACTCCTTCGACTCCACCGGTCCGACCAAGCGCCCCGCCGTGCAGGTGGGCGACCCGTTCGCCGAGAAGGTGCTCATCGAGTGCTGCCTGGAGCTGTACCGCGGCGAGCTCGTCGAGGCGATCCAAGACCTGGGCGCGGCCGGCATCTCCTGCGCGACCAGCGAGCTCGCGGCCAACGGCAACAGCGGCATGAAGGTCTCGCTCGACAACGTGCTGCTGCGCGACCCCACGCTCACGGCCGAGGAGATCCTCATGTCGGAGTCGCAGGAGCGCATGATGGCGATCGTCGCCCCCGAGAAGCTCGACGCGTTCCTCGAGGTCGTGAACAAGTGGGAGGTCGAGACCTCCGTGCTCGGCGAGGTCACCGGCGACGGACGCCTCATCATCGACTGGCAGGGCGAGCGCATCGTCGACGTCGACCCCTCGACCGTCGCGGTCGACGGCCCCGTCTACGACCGTCCGGTCGCCTACCCGACGTGGATCGACGCATTGCAGGCGGATGCCGCGGAGAACCTTCCCCGCTCGAACGACCCGGAGACGCTGCGCGAGCAGTTCCTGAACCTCGTCGCCTCGCCGAACCTGGCCGACACGAGCTGGATCACCAACCAGTACGACTACTACGTGCTCGGCAACACCGCCCTGAGCTTCCCCGATGACGCCGGCATGATCCGCGTCGACGAGGAGTCGGGTCTCGGCTTCGCCGTCTCGACCGACGCCAACGGCCGCTACTGCCAGCTCGACCCCTACGCGGGTGCGCAGCTGGCCCTCGCCGAGGCGTACCGCAACGTCGCCGTCACCGGCGCCGTTCCCACCGCGATCACCGACTGCCTGAACTTCGGCTCTCCCGAGAACCCCGAGGTCATGTGGCAGTTCGGTCAGACGGTCGACGGCCTGGCCGACGGATGCTACGAGCTGGGCACCCCGGTCACCGGCGGCAACGTCTCGTTTTACAACCAGACGGGCGACGTGCCGATCCACCCGACCCCGCTCGTGGGCGTGCTCGGCATCATCGACGACGTCTCCCGCCGCATCCCCTCCGGATGGCAGGACGAGGGTCAGAACATCTACCTGCTCGGCACCACCTCGACCGAGCTCTCGGGCTCGGCCTGGGCCGATGTGGTGCACCAGCACCTCGGCGGCCTGCCCCCTAAGGTCGACCTCGCGGGCGAGAAGCGCCTCGCCGGTCTGCTGTCTGCGGCTCGCGACGAGTGGCTGATCTCCTCGGCCCACGACCTCTCCGAAGGCGGCCTCGCGCAGGCTCTGGCCGAGGGCGTCATGCGCTTCGGTGTCGGCGCCCGCGTCTGGCTGAACGAGATCATCGAGCGCGACGGTGTGGATGCCGCATCCGCCCTGTTCTCTGAGTCGACCGGCCGCGTGATCGTGACCGTGCCCCGCGAAGACGACGTGAAGTTCCGCGGCCTCTGCGAAGGACGCGACTACCCGGTGATGCGCATCGGCGTGACCGACAGCGAATGCGCGAAGCTCGAGGTTCAGGGCGTCTTCACCGTGACGGCCGCCGAACTGCGCGAGCGCTCGCAGGCCACCCTCCCGTCGTACTTCGGCCCGACCGTCACCGAGGTCAGCGCATGAGCGACGTGAGCCGTCAGGACTCGAACGACGAGGACTACGGCGACCTCGGCGAGAAGCGCAACCGACGCATGCGCATCGTGGCGTGGACCGTCATCATCGCGCTCATCCTCGGCGGCGGCGGCGCGACCGTGCTCACGCTGCTCCTCGGCTGAACACGGGTCACCGGCCCCGGAAACGGGTCGCCGACCCGGAACACGGCTCACCGGCCCGGGATGTCGGCGGCGGTGCCTAGAGTGGGCGCATGACCGCAGACGCCCGGGAACGCCTGCTCGCGCTGCGCGCCCAGGCCGAGGCGCGCGTGCAGGCCACGGCAGCGACCCTCGACGAGCTCACGCACGACCGGGAGAGCTCGAACGACGACGACGAGCACGACCCCGAGGGCGTCACGCTGTCGTCGGAATGGTCGCGGTTGACGGGGCTCGCAGAGGCCGCAGCATCCGAACTGCACCAGGTCGACGATGCGCTGACCCGAGTGGAGGCCGGCACCTACGGGGTCTGCGCGAACTGCGGAAGACCCATCCCCGCCGGCCGCCTGGAGGCGCGACCGTTCGCGGAGTACTGCGTCTCCTGCGCCGAGAAGCTCGGACGATAGCCCTGACGTGGGCGATGATCGCGAGTAGCATCCCACCCATGCCCATCGCCCTCGAGAACGTCGGTATCGCCGTCCGCGATCTGGAAGCCACCATCTCCTTCTTCACCGACCTCGGTCTGACCGTGCTGGGCCGCGACGAAGTCAGCGGGGAGTGGGCGTCGACCGCGGTCGGGCTCGACGGCAACCACGCCAGGATCGCCGTGCTGCAGACCCCCGACGGGCGCGGCCGGATCGAGCTGTTCGAGTACATCCACCCCGCCGCGATCGAGACCGAGCCGACCCTGCCGAACGAGATCGGCATGCACCGCATCGCCTTCTCGGTCGACGACATCGACGAGTCGCTGGCGATCGCCGCCCGTCACGGCTATCACCCGCTCCGCGGCGTCGCCAACTACCAGGACGTCTACAAGCTCACCTATCTGCGCGGCCCGAGCGGCATCCTCGTGATGTTCGCGCAAGACCTGACGAAGAGCGGAGCCCGCCGAGAAGTAGGCTGAACTCATCATGGACGAGTTCATCCAGGGCTTCTGGAACTTCGCGCAGCACTACTGGTGGCTCATCTTCCCCATCATGGGAATGGCCGGTGGTATCGCGAAGGGCTGGGAACGCAGCTCCAAGCGCCGACACGAGCGCCGTCTGGAGACTCTCCGCATGAAGGCGCAGCTGAAGACCGCCGAGATCGAGGCGCGTGCGCTGACCCAGCAGGCCCGGCGCCGCGGGCCCTCCGTCGTCGACACGACGGCATCCGTCGCCCCGAACGACCTGGTCGCGCGCCTGTTCAGCGAGCACGACGAGATCACCGCACGCTGGCTCGACTACGAACTCGACGTGGCGAAGCTCATCGCCTTCCCCGCCATGAGCGATGGTCGCCAGCCCCTGACCGCCGCGTTCCTGCGCGCCAAGAAGACGGCGGATGCCCTGCGCCCGGCCTCGGCAGACGCCAAGGTGTCGGAGCAGCAGGTCACCGAGTATCTGCAAGCCGTCGGCGACTACGCGGTCGCGTTCGAGATCGCCGAGAAGGACGCCAGACGCCTGCGCGATTCGACCTTCACCGAACCGGAGCGCAAGCGCCTCGACCGCGCGCAGCAGCTACTGAAGGTCGCGGTCGACGAATCGGCCACACAGGCCGAACGCAACGTCGCCTACAAGCGCGTGCGTGAAGAGCTCGACGGGCTCATCCTGCTCTCCGACGACGCGGTCACCGTGCTCGAGAAGCAGGTGGCCAGAGAGATCTCCGCGCCGGCAGCACCATCAGTATCTGAGCCGACCGCGGCAGAGTCCGCCGCCGCGGAGCCCGCCGCGCCTGAGCCCGAGCGGATCCGGCTCCCCCGCCGCGACGAACAGTCCTGAAGCACAGGCACATCCGCGGGTTCTGCCCGCACCCCCGCCCCACCCGGGCGGACGACGACGGAGGCATGCCGCAGTGATCACTCGGTTCGAAGAGCTCGACTGGCAGTCCACCCCGATCGGCGACCTCACTCTGCGCCGGCGCACGGAGCCCGCGGTGGGACAGGAGATCTACGAGGTCAAGCTCGGCGACGAGTACCTGATGTCGAGCCTGTTCACCGTGGCGGAGGAAGAGCTCGCCGACCTGGGGTTGGCGGCTGTCGACGGCGACGACCTCTCGGTGCTGGTCGGCGGGCTCGGACTCGGCTACACCGCCGTCGCGGCCCTGCGGGATGCGCGAGTAAGCGCCCTCACGGTGATCGACCGACTGGGCGCCGTGATCGGGTGGCATGAGCGCAAGCTCCTCCCGGTGTCGGCGGAACTCGTCGACGATCCGCGCACGACCCTGCGCGAAGACGACTTCTTCGCGGTGATGCGCTCCGCGCCCGTCGAGGGTCGCACCGGGTACTCGGCGATCCTCTTGGACGTCGACCACTCTCCGCGGCACCAGCTGGATGCGACGCACGCCGACCTGTACGACGCCGCCGGTCTGCGCGCGCTCGACCGTCATCTCGCCCCCGAGGGCGTCTTCGCCCTGTGGTCGGATGACCCGCCCGACGAGGAGTTCATGGTCGAGTTGAAGGCCGTGTTCGATGACGCCGTCGCTCATGTCGTCGACTTCGAGAATGCCGTCACGGGCGGCACGTCGTCGAACACCGTGTACGTGGCGCGCAGTCGCAGAACGGCTACCGGGGCGCTCGATGCCTCCGCTGCGCACACCGGCGGGGACGCATGACCCCGGAGAACGTCACCGGTCCGATCGCCCACCACGCCGAAGCACCCGTCTGGTGGGCGGGCTGGGGCGGCTTGCGCTGGGTCGACGGAAGCGCGGGCGACCTGCTCACGCTGCGACCCGAGGGCGTGACCCGTCAGCACATCGACGACGAGTACCTGGCCTTCGCTCGCCCCCGATCCGGTGGCGGCCTGGTGGCGGTCGGCGCCCGCACGCTCTACCTCGCGGACGACGTCGACGGCGACACCTGGGCCGTGGCCCCGCTGGGCGATGACCCTCTTGTGCGCATGAACGACGGCTGCTGCGATCCTCGCGGCCGGCTGCTGGCCGGTTCGATGGCCTACGACGCCGCGGCCGACGCCGGAAGCCTGCTGCGCCTCGACGCCGACCTGAACATCGCGACAGTGCTGGCGCGGACGACGATCTCGAACGGCGTCGGCTTCTCGCCCGACGGACGGCGCGCGTACTACGTCGACACCGCGACGCACCGCATCGACGTGTTCGACGTGGCCGAGGGGGAGCTGCGCGGGCGACGCGCCTTCGTCGTGATCCCCGAGGAACAGGGGTCACCCGACGGCCTCACGGTCGCCGCCGACGGCAGCGTGTGGGTCGCCCTTTGGGGCGGCAGCGCCGTGCACGGCTACGACGCCGCCGGACAGCGCATCGCGACGATCGATCTCCCGGTACCCCAGGTCAGCGCGTGCACGTTCGGCGACGACGACCTCGGCACGCTCTACATCACCACCTCGGCGCAGGGCCTCGGCCCCGACCACGGCACCGAGGCGGGTTCGCTCTTCGCCGTGCGACCGGGCGTGCGCGGCCTCCCCGTCATCCCCTTCGCCGGCTGAGACCTCGCCGCAGCGCCGACGGCCTCTGCCCGAGGCACGGTGCACTCAGCGAAAGGAACCGTGCCCCGGACACAGGCCGCCGGGTAGAGGAGGATGACGCAGGTCAGCGCAGGTGCACCCGCTCGGTGCGCTGGTGCTGGCGACCGAGTCCCTCGATCTCGATCGCCATCTCATCGCCGTCCTGGAGATACGGGAACCGGCCGGAGAGCGCGACGCCCTGCGGGGTGCCGGTGTTGATCACGTCGCCGGGCTCGAGCACCAGGTAGTGGCTCAGCTCGTGCACGATCTGCAGCACCGGGAAGATCATGTCGGCGGTCGAGGAGTCCTGCCTCGGCTCGCCGTTCACGAAAGACCGCAGCCGCAGCGCCTGCGGATCGACCTCGTCGGCGGGGACGAGTGCCGGCCCGAGCGGGTTGAACGTCTCGGAGCACTTGCCCTTCGACCACTGCCCGCCCGACACGTCGAGCTGATAGGCGCGCTCGGACACATCGTTCGAGATCGTGTAGCCGGCGATGACCTCACGAGCGGCATCCGGCGACGACAGGTAGCGCGCGGTCTTGCCGATCACGACCGCCAGCTCGACCTCCCAGTCGACCTTCTCCGCACCGGGCGGCAGCAGCACGACATCGTCCGGGCCGACCACCGTGTTGGGGTGCTTGAAGAAGATCACCGGATGCTCGGGCGGCACGGATCCGGACTCGGCCGCGTGGGCGGCGTAGTTCTGGCCGATGCAGATCACCGCGGTCGGGCGGGCGACCGGAGCGCCGATGCGCAGCCCGTCGACAGTGGCCGCGGGAAGCTCGCCGCGGCCGAGGGCCTCGCGCACGCGGGCGATGCCGTCGGCGGCGAGGAAGGCACCGTCGATCTCGGCGGTGAGGGGCGCCAAGTCGTAGGTGACACCTGCCTCCCGCACGTAGGGACGCTCGTGGCCGACGGGGCCGAGTCGCAAGAGTTGCATGGTGTTCCTTCCGTCAGCGCGCGACGGCGAAAGTCGGGTTGACGATCGGCACGGATTCGCCGGCCAGATAGCGGATGATGTTCTCGGCCGCGTGCACCGGCAGGTCCGCCAGCGCCTCGGGTGAGTACCAGGCGGCGTGCGGGGTGAGCAGCACGTCGTCGAGGTCGCGCAGCGGGGAGTCGGCAGCGAGGGGCTCCCCCGCGAACACGTCGAGCGCCGCGGCGCCCAGGTGCCCGGCACGCAGCGAGGCGGCGAGCGCCTCCTCGTCGATGAGCGGACCGCGGCAGGTGTTCACCACGACAGCACCCCTCTTCATGGTCGCGAGGGCCGCGGCATCGATCAGATGGCGGGTCTCCGCGGTCAGCGGCACATGCAGGGTGAGGATGTCGGCCCGGGCCACGGCATCCGGGAACTCGACCAGCTCGCATCCGGCGTCGCGCACCGTGTCGGCGGAGGCATACGGGTCGGCGACGAGCACGCGGAACCCGAGCGCGCGGCAGCAGCGGGCGACCATCGAGCCGATACGGCCGAAGCCCAGCACCGAGACCGTGGTGGCCGAGGGGCGCACGGCGAGCGGGCGGGCATCGACGGCCTTCCAGGTGCCGGCGCGCACGGCACGGTCGTAGGCGGGGAGGCCGCGGGCCTGCGTCATGATCATCGCGATCGTGTGCGCGGCGACCTCTTCGATGCAGTAGCTCGGGGTGTTCGCGACCGCGATGCCGCGGGCGGTCGCCGCCTCGACGTCGACCATGTCGTAGCCGATGCCGACCCGGCTGATGATGCGCAGGTTCGGCATCCGGTCCATCACCTCGCCGGTGATCTGCGCCCACTGCACGACCAGACCCTCGGCGTCGGAGCCGATGGTGGCGAGGTCGTCGATGCTGCCGGAGGCCGCGCGTTCGGCACGCAGCCCGGCCTGTCGGAGGGTGTCTTCGATGACGGTTCCCGGCAGGTCGCAGTCGCTGACGAGGATGAATGGCTCGGTCATGGATGCGATGCTATAGCATCTAGCAGATGGATGCACGACGTCAGGCCGATCGCTCGCCCTCACCGGAATTTGCTATAGCATCGATCTCATGACTGCTCGCCGCGCATTGATCACGGGGGCCAGTTCCGGTATCGGAACCGCCGCCGCCCTCGAACTGGCCCGCGAGGGTGCCGCCCTCTGGATCACCTACACGGGGCGGGAAGCCGAAGCCCTCCGCGTCGCCGAGGAGTGCCGCTCCGCGGGGGCGCCCGAAGTGCAGGTCTCGCGCCTCGACCTGCGTGAGCGGGCGTCGATCGACGCCCTGATCGCCGAAGTCGCCGCCGCATGGGGCTCGCTGCATGTGCTCGTCAACAACGGCGGCGTCTGCCCGTACACCCCCTACGACGACATCGAGTTCGACGAGTGGGACATGGTCCTCGAGACCAACGCGCGCGGCACCTTCTTCCTGACCCGTGGCGCTCTCCCGCTGCTCCGGGCCGCCGAGGGAGACCGCTCGGTGATCAACATCGCCTCGATCGCCGGCCAGGTCGGCGCACTGCAGACCGGCATCCACTACGCCGCGAGCAAGGGAGCGATCCTCGCGATCACCCGCAGCTTCGCCCGGCACCTCGCTTCCGAGGGCATCCGCGTCAACGCCGTCACTCCTGGTCCCGTCGCGAGCGCGATCACCGACCAGCTGCAAGGGGCGGGGCGCGAGAAGCTCGAAGCCGACATCCCGCTCGGCGCGTTCGGACAGCCGGAAGACGTCGCCTGGGTCATCGCATCGCTCGCGTCGGAGCGCGCCCGGTTCATCACCGGCGCCACCTACGACGTCAACGGAGGAGTTCGCATTGACTGACCGCACCGCCCGTTCTGCCCTCGATACCGTGCAGGCACAGCTCGACGCCTTCAACGCGCACGACCTCGATGCGTTCGTAGCGACCTACGCCGAGGACGCCGTGATCACCGGTGTCGCGCCCGAGCCCGTGGTCGGCTCCGCCGCGATCCGCGCGTTCTACGAGCCTCGACTGCAGAACCCCGAGCTGTCGTGCGTCATCGAGACCAGCGTGCTGTTCGGCACCCGGTGGGTCGTCGCGCAGGAGCAGGTCATCAACGCGGGGGTCGCCACCGAGACCATCGCGACCTTCGACGTGGTGGACGGGCTGATCGCGCGGGCCTCGATGCTCAAGGCCTGAGCGCGAGGGCATCTCGCCCAGCGCACCGTCTTCACACCAGATCGAAGACCTCGATGGTGTCCATGCCGAAGAAGCTGGTCTTTCGGGGCTCCACCGTCGCCATCCTCGGAATCCGGTCGAAGCGCCGATGGTCGGGAGCAATCATCAGGCGGAACGGACCTCGCGCGAGTGCGACGGTCAGATGCGCGTCGTACCAGCACAGCGCCTGTCGACGCGAGGCCTTCTGCGCCCACCAGTGGAGGAGAAGCCAGGCGACGAAGGCGAAGGGGATCAGGACCCAGAGCAGGAGCCCGCGCACCAGCAACACCAGGAACCATCCCTTCTGGCTGAGTACGTTCATCTGCGGTTGTGCCCCTCTTCGGCTCGGCGCCGTCGAGCCCAAAGTATCGGACTGATCCGTGACTCCCCGCTCACTCGTGCTCCGGGAGGATCGGGGACGACCATCCAGGGTCGCGCCCGAGCTGCGCCGCCCGCGAGACCGAGGCCGCGCCGTAGCGACCCCGCAGAGTGTCGAGCACGGTGTCGAGGCGGGCCTCATCGCCCCAGTCGATCGGCAGTTCGGGCTGCACGCGGTCGGTGTGGTCGAGCTGCGACAGCGAGATGCCGATCAGAGTGATGCCGCGGTCGGTGATCTCGGCGTGCGCGGCGGCGAGCAACGTGCGCGCGAGGGTGAGCAGCACGGCGGTGCGATCGGTCGGTGCACGGAGCGATCGGGAGCGAGTCGCCTTCGAGAAGTCGCCGAAGCGCAGGCGCAGCACGACGGTGCGACACACACGATCGCCGTCGCGGAGGCGCCGCCCCAGCCGGTCGACGATCTGCGTGAGGATGAGGTCGAGTTCCTCTGCCGAGCGGGGGCGGCTGCCGAGCGCACGCTGCGAGCCGATCGACCCGCGTCGCCGAGTGGTGTCGACCGGCCGCGGATCCCGCAGACGAGCGAGCGCGTGCACGTGCGCGCCCGTCGCCTTGCCCAGCATCCGCTCGGCGGTCGCCGCCTCGAGCTCGGCGAGCTCTCCGACCGTGCGGATGCCGTAGCGGTGGAGCTTCTCGGCCGTCACGGCGCCCACACCCCACAGGCGTTCCACGGGAAGAGGGAGAAGGAACTCCTCCTCCCGATCGGGTTCCACGACCAGCAGCCCATCGGGTTTGCTCACGGCGCTGGCGACCTTGGCCAGGAACTTGGTGCGCGCAACCCCGACCGAGATGGCGAGTCCCGCCTCCGCCCGCACCCGTTCGCGCAACCGTGCCGCGATCTGCTCGGGGCTGCCGGCGATGCGTCTGAGACCCCCGACCTCGAGGAACGCCTCGTCGATCGACAGCCCCTCCACGAGCGGGGTGGTGTCGCGGAAGATCGCGAACACGTTCTTGCTGGCGGCGGAGTACGCCTCCATGCGCGGCGGGACGACGACGGCATCAGGGCAGAGCTCTCGCGCCTGCCGGCCGCCCATGGCGGTGCGCACCCCGCGCGCCTTCGCCTCGTAGCTCGCCGCCAACACGACCCCGCCGCCCACGATGACGGGTCGACCGCGCAGTTCCGGTGCATCACGCTGCTCGACCGACGCGTAGAACGCATCGAGGTCGGCGTGCAGCACCGTCGCTTCCCCACGCATCCGTTCTCCTGTCGACGTGCGGATCGTCGCACGAACCGGGGACACCGGCATCGATGTCGAGAGGCGGGACGGGGTGTCTGTGGCGGCCGGTATGGTCGGCGCGTGCCGGAACCGGTGAAGCAGTGGTGGGCGCGACGGCAGTTCTCCCGCGGTCGCGCCGTTCCGTATGACGTGGGCACCTATCGCGCCGGATGGGCGGCGTATCCGGAACTGGTGCGGCAGTACCACCCCGAGCTGAACCACGGCATCGCCCTGTCGCAGATCCCGCTGGCGGCCGACGTGCTCCTGTGCTGGGAGTGCGCGGTCGGCCACCGGTTCGCCGCGACGCCGACCGAGCAGCGCGAGCGTCCTGGACAGGTGCGGCGCCGCTCCGCGTGGTGCCCCGAGTGCTCTGCCCTCGCCCGTCCGCAGCCGGTCGTGCTCGGCGAAGCACGCGCCCGCCCCCGCGCACCCCGTCGCCCCGCGCCCGCGCTCTGCACGAAGACGCCCGGCCTTCCCGCGGGCACCGCGTTCGTGAGCGAGTGCGCCCCTAAGCCCGCATCCGCGGCCGAGGGCCGCCTGCGAACCGCACTCGGCGCAGTGATCGACTTCGACCCGACCATGAACGCGGTGAAGGTCTCGCGCCCGTTCTTCCGCCACACCGAGGTCTGGCCCGACATCGTGTTCCCGGAGCTGCGGATCGCGCTCGAATACGACACCGTCGGCCGTCACGGTCTGGAGCACGTGGGCAAACGCCAAGACGCGGACCTGCGCAAAGACCGCGCGCTCCGTGCCGCGGGCTGGGAGGTCATCCGCATCCGCACCGGGAAGCTCGAGCCCCTCGGTCCGCACGATCTCACGCTGTCTTCGGTAAGTGGGAAGAGCATCGCCCGCATCGTCGACGAGCTGCGGGTCATTCGTGGCGCACTGCTCGTGGATGCCTATCTGCGGTGACGCAGAGCCCGATCAGCGCTCGAAGCGCTCCCGCAACCCCGGGTCGATGGCGATGTCGCCGAACGACGCCGTCCACGCGCCGTCGACCGCGATGGACTGACCCGACAGGTACGGAGCCTCATCCGACAGCAGGAACGCCGTGACGGACGCCACCTCGTCGGCGCGGGCGATGCGACCCATGGGCGGCCCCTCCGCGAGCGCCCGCTCTTCGGCGGCGGGGTCGGCCGCGCGGGCGATCTGCGCCTCCAGATGCGGGGTGCGCACCCCGCCGGGAGCGACGGTGTTGGCGCGGATGCCGAGGGCGCCGTACGACACGGCCACGCTGCGGGTGAGGGCGTCGATGCCGCCCTTGGTGAACTCGTAGGCGGCGTGGTCGGTGAAGCTGGAGCGTCCGTGGATCGAGCCGATGTTCACGATCGCGCCCGGCACGCCCTGATCGACGAAGGCGGAGACGGCGGTCGAGCAGCCCCAGATGTAGCCGAAGCCGTTGATGTCGAGCACCTCGCGCACGGTGTGTTCGTCGAGCTCGTGCAGCGGGGTGCGCTTGGTGATGCCGGCGTTGTTGACCCAGCCGGCGAGGGGCGCCCTGGCACGGGCGGCAGCGGCGGCGCGCTCGTGCGTCGCGCGATCGGCCGCGTCTCCGAGCACGACCTCGGCCACGATGCCGTCTTCGAGCGTGCCGGAGCCCGGGGAACGCTCGAGCCCGACCACGATCCAGCCGTCGGCGGTGAGACGTTCGGCGATGGCACGGCCGATGCCCTTGCCGCTGCCGGTCACGACGACGCTGCGGTTCACGATGCTGCGCGGGGAGTCTGGCATCTCAGTCCCTCTCGAATCGGAAGACGGTGGGATCGAGCGCGAAGCCGAGGCCCGCGGCATCCGTCGGCCGCACCCGGCCCTCGAACGACGGACCGCCGAGGATGAACGACGGCGCAGGATCGTACGGATTGACGCCGCGAGCGAAGGTCTCGACGCCGATGCCCAGGTGCGCGGTGACCTCAGGATAGACGTGCCCCGACACCGGCACACCGCGCTCGGCCGCCCACGCGATCATCTCGCGGGCCGGTGTCACGCCGCCGATCGCGACCACATCGAGCCGCAGCACGTCGACACCGCCCACCTCGACCAGCGCCTTCAGCACCGCAGGATCGGTGACCTCATCGCCGACCGAGACCGGGAGCCCTGACTCCCGGCGGATGCGCGCGACCCCCTCGGCGTCTTCGGGGAGCAGCGGGTCTTCCAGCCACGCGAGCCGAGGGTCGCCCCACTGCGCGATCTCGGTCAGCGCCGTGTCGGCATCGGGCCAGCCGAAGCCCACGTCGACGACCAGGCCGGTCGTAGCGGGCAGCTCGGCGTTCAGCATCGCGAGCAGATCTCGCATATATGCCGGATCAGGCATGCGGGAGATCTTCACGTTCGTCCAGCCGTCCGCCTGCGCAAGGACCTCGTCGGCCACCTCGCGGGGAGTCCGGTCCGCAGAGGGATACGCGGCGACCAGCATCGATTCGCGAGGACCGTCGCCCGTGCCGAGGAGCGTCCACAGCGGCAGGCCCGCACGCCGCGCGGCGATGTCCCACAGCGCGATGTCGACCAGGCCGATCGCACGCCGCACCAGGCCCACCCGTCCGACGATGGCGCTGCCGCGCAGCATCCGTTCCCAGGTCGCGGCGGGGTCGTCGGCGTCCGCACCCACCGCGTGCACCGCGACGAGACGGTCGACGATCTCGGCCATCGGCGCTTCCCGCGAGAGGCAGTAGGCCACCCCGTTCGTGCCGTCGTCAGCCGTCGCCTGCACCGCGCTGTACTCGCGGCGGGTCACGGTCATCGCCCCCAGGTGCAGGGGTGCGGGGAGCGGCAGCGCGGCCGTGGCCGTGTCGATGCGAGCGATCGTCGTCATTCGGGCTTCTTCGCCAGCGGCACGCCGTAGTCGACCATGAACCCGCCGTCGACGTAGAGCGTCTGGCCGTTCATGTACCGCGACTGGTCGGAGACGAGGAAGCTGACCGCGGCGGCGATCTCGCTCGCTTCGGCCAGACGCTTCGCGGGGATGCGCGACAGGATGGTGTCGAGGCTGAGCGTGCCCGCCTCGACACCCTGGCGGAAGACGCCCGTGTCGACGTAGCCGGGTGCGACCGCGTTGACCCGCACCCCGCGCGAGGCCCACTCGGCACCCGCGGTCGAGGTCAGACCGATCACCGCGGCCTTCGTCGTGGCGTAGGGGGCGCGTCCCGCAGAGCCGCGCGACGAGATGGAGGAGATGTTCACGATGCGACCCTCGCCACGCTCCAGCATCCGCTTTCCCGCGGCCTGCAGCGCCGAGAACACCCCGTGCAGGTTGACGTCGACCACGGCCGACCATTCGTCCCAGGTGAGGTCTTCGATGCCACGATGGCGCTGGATGCCGGCATTGTTGACGAGCACCTCGATCGGTCCAAGCTCCGTCTCAATCTCGCCGAACGCACGGTCGACACCGGCATGGTCGGTCACATCGAGCTCGCGCCACAGGATGCCGGCCGAGTTGTCGGCGGCGGTGAGCCCGGGAACACGGTCGGCGGCGACCACGAGGTAGCCGTCGGTGGCGAGGCGCTGACCGATCTCCCAGCCGATCCCGGCGGATCCTCCGGTGACGATGGCGACAGGGCGCTGGGCGGTCATTGCTCTCCTCAGAGTGATCGAGATTTGCTATAGCAAGTGTATCGGGAGTGCCGTCAGCGGTCGAGCAGATCGGCCACGACGGCCACCCCATGCTCCTCGAGCAGGTCGAGCGCCCCGGGCGCGAGAGGCGTCTGCCAGGCCTGATACGCCCCGCGGTCATAGGCGTCGCGCGTCGGCAGATACACGAAGCCTGGGCCGTTCGTGAGGTTCATCACCACGATCGGCGTCTCCGGGAAGCGCACCCGCAACGTGGTCTGCAGCCGCGAGTAGGCCTCGCCCGGATGCCCCACGATCACCGCGTCCCCGAGCCGCCAGGCCCAGATCGGATGCTGCACGGTGGGACCGTCGATATAGCCGTCGCGCAGGTTGCGGGCACGTCCCAGACGTTCCTCGCGCGAGCGCGGATCGATGTCCTTCCACTCCTCGGCGAGCTCGTCGAGAGTCGGGAGGTCACGCAGCGGCAGTTCCACACTCGTCAGCGAAGAGCCGGCCTCCTCCCCTCCCGCGGCTGCCCGCCCGGTCCAGATCGCGAGCGGAGCACCCGACTCCACGACGCCGTCGAGCGTCAGCTCCTCCCCCGGGGCGGGCAGCGCATCGAGAGCCGCGAGCACCGCGTGTCCGAGCGAGCGTCCGTGCCGGTCGGCGACCGCGACGTCGCCCGTGTACTGCTCACGCGGAGCCAGCTCGCCCGATGCGCCCTGCACGAACAGGCACGGGGCGCCCGTGGCGGACTCCACGATCTCGCGCATCGCCCCGACGTAGTCCGGCGACACCTCTCGGCTCTGCCAGGCGAGCGTGGTCGGGTGGCACGCGTAGTTCACGAGCGTGCCGCGCACCGCACCGTCGACGCTGAGGCGCCCGATCGTCACGGTGTCGTCGGCCGCCGCTCCGGGGTTGTAGCCCACGAGGGGTCGACCGTCGACGTCGAGCTCACGGTCGGCCGCCAGGGTGCAGCGCCCGGTGGTCCACTCGATGAGTCCGGGAACCGCGCTCTCCAGCGCCTCGCGCCCGGCCGCGATCCCCGCAGCGGCGAGCGCCTCGAGGTATCCCGGGATCAGCTCGCCGCCCGGAAGATGCGCATCGGCGGCGCACAGCACCGCACCGGCGTGGGTGTGCGAGAGCGAGAGCATCAGCTGGTCGGGGTCGAGCCCCAGCCCGTCGAGGATCGCCCCGCGCACGCCCTGCTCATCGGCGACGCGACGCCACCACGTGCCATCCACCGCGAGCAGCACGCGCGGGCGCTCGTCGGCGGAGACCACGGCGAGCGCGGTGAGCTCGAACGAGCGGTGCGCCCCCTCGGAGCGCTCCCAGTCGGCGGGGCCCCAGTTCTTCGCCCGGATGCCGGTGGGCGGGGTGATGTCGCGCCGGGCGACGCCGATGCGCGCCCGGGTGCGGGGGATGCGGATGCGATCGCCGAGTTTCGTGGCAGATGCGGTGTCGTTCACGCGTGGTCCTCCCTGTTCTCCATGATGCCGCCGCTCAGGCGGTTTTCAGCACGTCGGCGATCAGGACACGCTCACCGTCTGCGGGGAGATCGGTCTCGACGCCGCGCTCGACCGTGTCGCTGTAGAGCAGCGTCGACGGCTCGGAGAAGCCCGCGGCCAACCGCAGCCGCCCTCCGACGAATTGTGCGCCGGTGACGCGCGCGTGGTTGATGCCCGCGCCGATGTCGACGTGCGCCGCGCCCTTCGGCACCGTGGAGGTCACACCGCTCAGCCGCCAGGTGATCACGCCCGCGCCGCCGGCCCGCGACAGCATGGCGCCCTCGCCGCGCTCCGTGCTCAGCTCGACACCCTCGAGCACGATGGCCTGGTCGCGCACCGCGGTCGCCGTGAGCACGACGTCACGGACCGTGCCGCCCCGGATCATCACCCTCGACGCACCGAGTTCTGCGGGGGCGCCGGTCGCCGGACCGCTCAGGCGGCAGTCGACGAACTCGACCGCTCCGGATCCCCGCACCTTCATCCCGTCGATTCCGGTGATCGTGCAGCGTGCGAAACTCACGGGGACCGTGACGGGGGTCTGGATGAGCACCTGGTCCTTGGGGAGCGCGAAGGTGCAGTCCTCGATGACCGTCGGCCGCGACGACCTGGCCGAGCGCTGCCCGATGGCCAGCAGCCCCGCGGTGCACCCCCGCAACTGGGCGCCGTCGGCGTTGATCGTCATGGTCGCCTGCGGGTCGAAGGTCGACCGCCCGATCACCCGGACGTTCTCGAGCGTCAGGTCGCTGATCTTCGTGCCCGCGACGAACCACGAGCAGACGTGGTCGCGCACCGTGATGCGCTTGGCGGCGGTGCCCCATTGCGCGCCGGAGTTGGCGATGTCCATCAGCCCCGAGCACCCGATGAAGGTGAGGTCGTGCTCGTACTGACCGTGCGTGGTGAAGGGGTTCCCGCCCTGGTCGTCACCGTCGCCGTGGCAGTTCTCGACGATGCAGTACGCACTGGCGGTCAGGTCGTTGAGATGCCGCGCGTTCGACGATGTGCAGTCACTCACCCGCCCGTAGAGGCTGTAGATCTGCTGCGTGAGGTAGCCCGCACCGCCGTAGAAAACCGTGGGCGGGTTCTCGACCGAGCAGCGTTCGGTCGTGAAGTGGGTGTTCCACCGCCGCATGATGACCGGCCACCAGGTGCGACTGGCGTGCACGTCGGCGACATCGCAGTGGATCGCGTACTCGAAGGCGATCGGGTGCGATCCGGTGAGCTCGCGAGAGTCCGGGAAGGAGCCGTCTGTCGGTCCGTCGAAGGGACCGGCCCCGAGGAACCGCATGTTCGAGATGCGCACGCCCTCCACCGGATCCATCCGGCGCCAGATGAGCTTTCGCCCCGTGTCGAGCGGCCAGCCGTTCAGGTAGTCGATCCGGATGTGCGTCCCGTCGATCTGCTGCGTCACCCGGACGAATCGCTGGATCTCGCGCTCATCGGCTCCGCCTCCGGCGACGGTGTCGCACTGCAGCGCCCACCACGAGTCCACGGGGAACGCCGCCGCGTCAGGCACAGTCACCGCGTCCGTCAGCTCGGGCCAGGCCTCCGCCAGGCGGTGCTCGACCACCACGTCCCGCGACACCCCGGTGAAGAACATCACCGCGCCGAAGGGGTTGTCGTGGGTGTTCGGCTCGATCCCGTCCGTCGTGATGACGTGGCCCCCGAAGTCGATCTCGATGTGGGAGCGGGTGAAGCGATGCCGTCGCTGGAACAGCAGGTCGGTGCTCGCCGCGATCCGCGTGACGCGGACGTCGTTCACCATCGCGGCGAGCGCGTCATCGGCCGCCGTCTCGGGCCCGGTGATGCCGAAGACCCGGAAGTCGACGGTACCGTCGTGCTGCAGCAGCCATCTGCTGCCGCGCTTTCCGGCGATCACTGTGCCGCCGTTGGCCTCGATGTCCGTAGCCTCGACCCCCACGTAAACGAGCAGTCCGGCGTCGCCGGGCGTCCGGTAGCCGGCGACGATCGCCACCTCGCCGTCGCGCGCACGGCGCCGGGACAGCTCGGAGACGGAGTCCGCCCTGGTGATGTCCTTCGCCCCCGCCGCGGTGGGAGCCGCCTGCGCGGGTGACGCAGCGGCCAGGGAACCGGCCGCACCGAGCGCGACCGCACCGAACCCCGCCACGAGGGCGCGTCGACTCGTCGAACGCACACGCGCATCCGCATCGCTGCGGGACATCACCGCACTCCGGACTTCGCGTCTGCGGCGAGCAGCGCTTCGGCCGGAACCGTGAAGTCCGCCCGTCGGCTGAGCCCGAAGGCGATGGTCGCACCGAGCAGGGTCAGTCCGGCGATCAGGAGCAGACCCCAGATCGCCGAGCCCGTGGTCTCGCTGATCCAGCCGATGGCGTACGGACCGGCGAATCCGGCGAGGTTGCCGACGGAGTTGATGAAGGCGAGTCCGGCAGCCGCCGCCGTCCCGGTGAGAACCATGGGCGGCAGACTCCAGAACAGCGGCGTCGTCGAGAACAGCGCCGACATCCCGACGCACAGCGCCGCGAGCGCGAGGATCGGCGTGCCCTGCGCCGTGACCGCCGCGATGAGCGAGAGTGCGGTGATGGTGAGCGTGATGCCGATCTGCAGCGGGATGTTGCCCTGTTTGCGGGCGGCACGCTCCCACGGGAGCATGACGAGTGCGGCGCACAGATTCGGCAGCGCGACGAGCCAGCCCGTCGTGGAGTTGGAGAAGTCGCCCATGCTCTTCACGATCGTCGGCAGCCACATGCCGAGTCCGTACGCGCCGAACACCACACCGAAGAACAGCACGATCAGGGTCCACAGGCGTCCGTTACTGAACACCTCGCGCAGGCGCAGACGCCCGTGCTTCTGCTCGGTCGCCGCGGTCTCGGCCGCCAGAGTGTCGTTGATCCACCGTTGCTCGGTCGGGTCGAGCCAGCGCGCATCCTGCGGACGGTCGGGCAGCCAGAAGAAGACGACGAAGGCGAGGAGCACAGCGGGAAGGCCTTGCAGCAGGAAGACCAGCTGCCAACCGTCCAGACCCCACATGCCGTGGAGCTCGAGCATCCAGCCGGAGAGGGGCGCGGCGACGGCGTTCGCGATCGGGTTCGACAGCACGAACACCGCGAGCACCTGGGTGCGGTACTGCCGCGGGAACCAGAGCGTGAGGTAGAGGAGCACGCCGGGGAAGAAGCCGGCTTCGGCGATGCCGAGCACGAACCGGGCGATCGCGAACTGGGTGGCATCCTGCACGAAGGCCGTGAGGGCGGCGACGAGTCCCCAGGAGACCATGATGCGGGCGATCCACTTACGGGCGCCGAAGCGCTCGAGCAGGAGGTTGCTGGGCACTTCGAACAGCAGGTACCCGATGAAGAAGATGCCGGCGGCGAACCCGAAGGCGGCCTCGGTGATCTGCAGTGCCGCCGTCATCTCCAGCTTGGCGAAGCCCGCGTTGTTGCGGTCCATGTAGGCGACGAGGTACAGCAGCCCGAGGAACGGGCCCAGACGCCAGATCGCCTTCTTCATGGCGGAGGCTCCGACCTCCTGCGGTGTTCGCGTATCGGGTGCGGATGCGTTCCCGGACATGGACAACTCCTTCGTCATCGTTCGAGTGGGCTTGCTATAGCATCTAGCAAATCCCTGGCCGTGTCCACTCATCGGGAAAATGCCATAGCATCGAGCGAACGAATTCGCTCCCTCTCGACGAGACGGAACCGCGGATCGAGAAGGGCACCGAATGCGCAGCGTCTCGGATCAGAACATCGCCGAACAGGTCGCAGACGAGCTGCGCGCGGCCATCCACTCCGGAGAGCTCGCCCCCGGCGAGCGCCTGGTCGAGCGCAAGCTCGCCGACCGGCTCGGTGTCAGCCACATCCCGGTGCGCGAGGCCCTGACCCGGCTCGCCGAGGAGCGTCTGATCACCCGCGAGCCCCGCCGCGGCGCTCGTGTCGCCCAACTGAGCGCGCAGGACCTGGAAGAGATCTCCAGCCTGCGGATCGTGCTGGAGCAGTTCATGGCGATCCGCGTGCAGGAACGGTGGAGCGAGGAATCCGCCGCCCGGCTCGGAGCCATCATCCAGGCGATGGCGGATGCGGCCCCCGGCGACATCGACGAGGTGCTGCGCCAGGACCGCCTCTTCCACGAGACGCTCGCCGATCTCGCCGAGCACCGCTTCCTCGACGAGCTGAGCGGACAGTTGCGCGGCCGGATCACCGGATTCCTGCATGCCGCCAACGCCGCCCTCGACCCCGCAGAGCAGGAGGAGCACGTGCGCAGCCATCAGCAGATCGTCGACGCCATCGCGAGCGGCGACCCCGAGCGGGCGCAGGCCGTGATCGCCGAGCATGTGACCAGGGCCGTCGAGCGCATCACCCCCACGGCCGAGTGATCCGCGCCGTGACCCCGCAGACGATCGTCCTCACCGGAGCCTCCGACGGGATCGGCGCAGCGGCCGCCCGCCAGCTCGCCTCCTCCCCGCATCGCCTCATCCTCGTCGGCCGGTCGGTCGAGAAGACCCGCGCCATCGCCGAGGAGACCGGCGCTGCGTGGTTCACCGCCGACTTCGCGCGCCTCGACGACGTGCGAGCACTGGCCGCGAAGATCACCGACGCCGTCGGCGACAGCGGCATCCACGTGCTGGCGAACAACGCCGGCGGCATCTTCGGGGATCAGACCCCGACGATCGACGGCTTCGAGAAGACCATGCAGGTCAACCACCTGGCGCCGTTCCTGCTCACGAACCTGCTGCTCCCCCACGTGCTGAAGGCCGAAGGCTCAGTCATCAACACCTCCAGCATCGCCCATCGCCTGTTCGGTCATCTCGACGTGGACGACCTCGACAACCGCCGCCGCTTCAGCCCGAACAAGGCCTACGGCGATGCCAAGCTCGCGAACGTGCTGTTCGCCAAGAGCCTGCACACGAAGTTCCACGCTCAAGGGCTGAGCGCGGTCGCCTTCCACCCCGGCACCGTGCAGACGAACTTCGCGTCCGACTCGTCGAGCATCATGCGGCTGCTCTACCGCACCCCGCTCAAGCACCTCATGCTCATCGGTGCAGACAAGGGCGGTGCGACACTGCGCTGGTTCATCGAGGGAACCCCCGGTGAGACCTGGTTCTCCGGTGCGTACTACGACGAGCGCCAGCTGACCACGAAGGTCAATCCGCAGGTGAACGACGCCGCCCTCGCCGAGTCCCTCTGGCAGCGCAGCGCCGAGCTCGTCGGCATCCCCGCCACGTAGCCCGAACGCATCGAGCGGCCGGCCCCGGCTCGCATCCCGTTTCGCGTCCCCCGGTTCGTCTCCCCGAAGTGCGCACCTGTCGGGAGATCTCACGGATGTCGGACCGGAACGGGCTTTCCGGTCCGACATCCGGACACTCTCCCGACGGATGCCCCTCCCGATGGATCCACCGCCCCGAAGGATGCACCGCCCCGAAGGCAGGATCCCGCGAGAGCGTCAGACCACGAGGTTCGCCGTATCCACCACACGCGGGCCCGCGGCGGGGAAGGCCGTGCGGGTCACACCCGATTCGACGTTGCCGGTGTGCAGCAGCGTGGACGATGCGCCGAACGCGGCATCCGCCAGCTCGATCGCGCCGCCTTCGATACGGTTGCCGACGGCGCGGTAGTGGGTCGCGCCCTTCGTGACCGCGATATGCGTGGCCGAGCCCTCCGCGCGGAAGGTGCTGTCGGACAGCGTCAGATGCAGCTCGCCGTCGCCGGTGCGCGAGACACCGGTGCCGCCCTTGATCGCGACGTCCGACCCCGCGATCTCGACCGACTGCCGCTCGCCTCGCGCCGCGGCGATGCGGGCGTTGCGAAGCGTCGATCCCTCGAACCGCAGGCGCTCCGACGACGACGCGATCGGCGCCGCGTCGTCGGCGGCCGTGAGCGTCGAGCCGCGGAACGTGACCGCGCCGGCCCCCGCGATCTTCATGCCGCCGACCCGGTCGAGCACGGTGTCCACGAACGTGACCGGCGTCTTCACCGTGGCGTTGGTGAGATCCCCCGGTGCGACGAACGTGAAGTGCGAATCGGCGATCACGGTCGGCCGCGCGGAGTTGTCCGAGGCCTGCGTGATCACGAGGGTGTCGGATGCCGTGCAGCCGCGCAGCTGCGCGCCGTCGGCGTTGATCCACAGCATGCCCGATCCCGCGAGCGACGGCTTGCCGATCACCTGCACATCTTCGAGGGTGAGGTCGGTAATGCGCACACGCGCGACGAACCACGAGCACACGTGCTTGCGCACCGTGATGCGCTTGGCCGCCGACCCCCAGGCCGCCCCCGAGTTCGCGAAGGTCATCAGCCCCGAGTTGCCGGTGTAGGTCAGGTCGTGCTCGTACTGCCCGTGCGTGACGAACGGCCCCTGGTCGTCACCGTCGCCGTGGCAGTTCTCCACCAGGCAGTAGGCGCTCGCGGTGAAGTCGTTCAGATGCCGGGCGTTCGCGGTGTGGCAGTTGGCGACGTACCCGTACAGGCAGTAGATCTGCTGCGTCAGGTAGCCGGCCCCACCCCAGGTGACCGAGGTCGGGTTCTTCAGCGTGCAGCTCACGGTCGAGTAATACGTGTTCCACCGGCGCTGGATCAGCGGCCAGAAGGTGCCGGTGCCGTCGATGTGGTCGACGTCGCAGCGCACCGCGTACTCGAAGGCCAGCGGGTGCGAGCCGGTGTACTCGTCGGTCCCGGTGCCGAGGAACTTCAGGTTCGACACCGTCACGTCGTGCACCGGAACGACGCGGCGCCACGTCATCGTGCGGTCCTTGCCCAGCGGCCAGCCGTTCTTGTAGTTGATGCGGATGTGCGTGCCGTCCACGATCTGCGTGACCTGCACGAGCCGCTGCAGCTCGCGCTCCCAGCGACCCGACAGCGCGTTCACCTCGGCCGCGTACCAGTCGCCGACCGCGAAGAACGACGAATCGGCGACCGGGAAGACGTCACCCAGATCGGGCACGACCTCGCCGAGCTTCGCCTCGTGCACGGCATCCGTCACCTCGCCGCGGAAGAACATGACCGCCGCGAACGGGTCGTCCTTGCCCGCATTCTCGATGCCGACGGTCGTCATGAGGTGCCCGCCGAAGTCGAAGGCGATGTTCGACCGCGTGAACCTGTGACGACGCACGAAGTTGAGGGGAGTGTGCCCCTCGATGCGGTGGACGCTCGCATCGTTCACCATGGCGTCGAGCGCGTCGTCGGCGTTGACGCTCGCATCCATGATCCCGAACATCCGGAAGTCCACGACCCCCTCATGCACGAGCACCCACGCGCCGCCCTTCGGGGCCGAGAGCACGGTGCCGCCGTTCGCCGCCGGAGCGTTCTTCTTCACGAAGCGGTACAGCCCGCCGCCCCCGTCACCGGCCGCGGCGTATCCGGTCGTGCGGACCAGGTCGCCGTCCTTGCCCTTGCGTGTGACGAGATCGGTCGCCGTGCCGCCGTTCGCCACAGACGAGGAGCCCGAGTTGCCCTGCGTGACGATCGGGCCCGCGGCCTGCGCGGGGGTCTGCGCGCTGACGGCCGCCACGCCGCCGATGGCTGCCGCTCCGAAACCGGCGAGCAGCATGCGTCTGCTGCGCAGAGCAGCGGTGTCGGTCTTCTCCTGCGGGGTCGTGCTCGTCTTCTGGGTCATGCTCATCCTCCTTGCGGCGTCATCGCCGCGGTCAGGCGTCCGGTCGTTCGGCCGGGCCGCATCATCCGATCGATCCCCAGTCCCCAGTGCTTTCTCCGAGCGGTTCGCTCAGAAGTAGTCGCCCGCCGTGAAGTGGCGGATGCCGCGCAGTCGCGCCTCACGCCGCAGCGGACGGATCATCCCGGTGCGGTCGTCCCGCCGCACAGCCGCGGGGGCGAAGGCGCGGAGTGCGCGTTCCTCATCGTCGAGAGCGGGGACGGCGAGATCGCACGACGTCACCCCGGCGGATGCCCAGTCCGCACCGATGGCGGAGAGCAGGTCATCGCGCGCAGCGTCGGCCTCCGGAAGCACGGCGCTCTCCAGGAGCATGCCGACGCCGCCGCGGCGCTCGGCGATCGCGTAACCGACCGGCGCCGATCCCTCGACCCGGACGTACAGGGTCACGCCCCTCATGCGCACCTCGGCCATCGCGCGGTCCCGGTCGCCGCGCACCGGGACCAGGACCACTCGACCTGCGCGCGAACGCTCGTAGACCTCCCGCAGTGGGTGGAGGCTCCCGAGCCCGACGGTCTCGCGCACGACCAGCCCCTCGGTCTCGGCCGGCACGAGGGGGTGCCACGGTCCGACCAGGGTGCGCGGCATGGAGAAGGTCTCGAACCCGCTCGAGCGATACACCTCCGGGGTGCCGGTGAACAGCAGCGCCCAGTCGGCGTCGCGCCCGGCCTGCAACGTCGCGGTGACGAGCCTGCGGGCGAGGCCCTGTCCCCTGGAGCGCTCGGCGACCGCGACGCTGCCGATCGCCTGCACCGCGGCGATGCCGCCGTCGGATTCGCGCAGTCGTTTGGGCAGACCGTAGATCGACCCGCACAGGCCCTCATCGTCTTCGGCCACGATCGTGTGCGCGAACCGTTCGTCGTCGATGAGCCACTGGTCAGGCGCGAGCGCAGGGGTGAACGCGGTCGCCCACAGTGCGGTGAGCGCGGGCTCATCCTCGACGCGCGCGGCGCGGATGCTCTGGCCGCTCATGCGTCGCCCCGCGCGATCTCGGCGGCACGGATGCTGTTCGCCACGACGCTCCGCGCCTCGCGCCAGGGCGCCACGGTCGCCCCCGCGGGCGCCGCATCGAGCAGTGCGCGGATCAGGCCGCGGAACCCGAGCTCGTCGTTCGCGTCGGCACCTCCCTCCGCACCGACATCGAGCGCGACCGAGCGGATGCCGGCGGTCGTCACCGCTTCCACCGCGTAGGCGTCCGCACCGGGCACACCGGTGACCAGCACCTGCACCGGCACCTCGCGCTCTGTGCCAGGCGTTCGCACCATGCCCTCGACGCCGGCGGCATCCTCGGACGCCGTGGCCGATCCGCGGCGCGAGCGCATCCAGCCCGATCCCGAGACGAGAGCAGCACCCGGCAGCAGCACGTCGAGCATCTCCCAGGCGTGCACCCCCACCGTCACCGCCGTGCCTCCGCCGCGCTGCGGGTCGTCCTGCCATGCGCGCTCCGGCAGCTGGAAGGCTGCATTGTCGTGCTGGGCATGCACACGGAGCGCGAGCACGTCGTGAGCCGGGACCTCCTCGGCGAGAGCTCTGAGCGCAGGCGCGAAGCGCAGGACAGAGCTCGTGCCGACGGGGACGGAGGATCCCACGAGCGCGCGGTCGACCTCGGTGAGCTGCGCAGCCGTCGCCGCCATCACCTTGTTCACGAAGACCGGAGCGGCGCCGCCGCCGAGCGCCTGTAGGAAAGGGCCGACCTCGTGCGGACGCGGCGTTGCGATGACGAGGTCGGGCCGGAGCGCCGCGAGCTCGCCGACCGAAGCCGCCGTGACCCCGCCGAAGCGTGCCGCGAACGCGCTCGCCGCTGCCACATCCGCGTCGTGCACCCCCACGACCTCGGCGCCGAGCGCGCGGACGTTCGCGGCGTCGGTGTGCGGATGAGAGTGCGCGAGCCCGGCGAAGGCCACGCGCAGCGGCGTCCCGGTCATGCCATCGACGACAGCTGGTCGCGGGAGACGGTGTGTGCGAGCGGGCGCCCCGCGGCGAAGGCCTCGACCTCGTCGGCGACGATCCGCCCCTGACGCCGGCGTCCCTGACTCGTGCCGGCCGCCCGATGCGGGGTCACCAGCGCGCCGGGCAGCGTCCTGAACGGACTGTCCGCCGCGAACGGCTCCTCGTCGAACACGTCGATCGCGGCGCTGAGCCTGCCGCGCTGCAGCTCCTCGATCAGCGCGGCCTCGTCGACCAGCCACGAGCGCGCGGTGTTCACGAGCCCCGCGCCGTCGCGCATCAGGGCGAGCTCGCGGCGACCGATGAGGTGGTGGGTCTCGGGCAGCGTGGGAGCGTGCACCGCGACGATCTGCGCGCGCCGCAGCGCCTCGTCGAGCGGCACGAGCTCGGCTCCGAGAGCCGCCGCCGCGTCGGCATCGATCGTCGGGTCGACCAGCAGAGCTTCGGCCCCGAGCGCGCGGATCAGTTCGAGGTAGGCCCGCCCGGTGCGGGAGGCGCCGATCACGGCGATGGGTGTGCCGAGGATCTCGCGCTGCACGCCCACGGCATCCGCGTCGTACCAGCCGTCGCCGCAGCGCAGGGCGTTGTGCATCTCGGGCACCCGGTGCAGCAGCGCGAGCGTGAACGTGAGCGACACCTCCGCCACCGGCCGCGCCATCCCCGCACCGGCCTGGGTGACCAGGATGCCGCGGTCGAACAGCGCGTCGGTCGCGAAGGGCTTGATCGTCGCACCGGTGTGCGCGATCAGTGCGAGCGCGGGCAGCGATGCCAGCACCGCGGCGTCGAACGGGCCGATGCCCCAGCTCGTGATGACGATGCGCGCCTCGGCGAGCTCCGCGTCCGTCAGGCGGTCGACACGCAGGAAGGTGCCCCCGAGACGAGCCGCGACCGCACGCAGGCGCTCCGCATCCTCGTCGGAGAAGAACTCCGTGAAGAGCTCTTCCGAGACGACCGCGACCACGGTCGGCACACTCCGCTGCGCGCTCATCTCAACCAGGCCTCGAGGTTCTCGGCGATGAAGGCGTCGTCGTTCAGCTCGGGGTAGGCGTGACGCACCCGCGCGATCTCCTCGGCCTGTCCCGGCGAGAGGCCCTCCGCGGGGTCGAGGCACCAGACGCCGTCGAGCAGACCCTGCTGGCGCAGCATCTCGTGCACGCCGGCGATCACGCCGTCGAAGTCGTTGCCGGGATCGAACACGGCCTGGTTGACGTCGACCATGTCGGAGGCGACGAGACCGAGCTCGCGGTAGGCCTGCGCATCGCCGGCCATCGCCCGCTGCGCGCGTTCGAGGAGAGCGACGGCGGCGCGTGTGCCGACCGCCCACTGTCCGAGCAGCCCGCCGACGAAGCGCAGCGTGCGCGCACCCGAGGGCGACTCCACGTGGAACTCGGAGAGCAGGTCGGCCACGATCGCATCGTCGTTACCGGTGTAGAGCGCGATCTCGTCGGCGCGGCCCGAGGCCGCGACGCCGCGCACCAGCTCGAGCGTGCGGTAGCGGTCGAAGGGGGCGGCCTTGACCGCGACGACGGCCGGGATCGAGGCGAACTCGCGCCAGAAGTCGCGGTCGAGCACGGGGCCGCCGATCGCAGTCTGCAGGTAGAAGCCGACCACCGGCAGCACGTCGCCGACCGCCCGGGCGCGCTCCAGCAGGGCACGCTCATCGGCGCCGGCCACGCGAGGGCTCACCAGTACGGCGTCGTAGCCCAGGTCACGGGCGAGCTCGGCCTCGGCGACCGCCTGAGCCGTGCCACCGGCGACACCGGCGATGCGTACGACGTCGGCGTTCGCCCGCGCGTCGAGCTCTTCCGCGGCGAGCGCGAGCACGGGCTCGAACAGCGCGTGCTCCGGATCGCGGATCTCGAACTGGGTGGTGTGCACTCCCACGGCGATGCCCCCGGCACCGGCGTCGAGGTAGTAGCGGGTGAGGGCGCGCTGGCGGCGTTCGTCGATGCGCCGATCGGCGGTGAGCGCGAGCGGATGCGCCGGGATCACGGCACCGCGGGCGAGGGTCGCCGCAGCCTCCGGGCGCAGGGTGGGAACCGCCATCAGAACTTCCCGTCCCGCACGGCCCACTTCGTCGGCTTGGCGATCATCGGAAGGCCCTTCTCGATCCAGTCCGCCTGCAGCCCGATCAACGTCTCGGCCGAGACGGCCGGGTAGCCGAACAGCGCCATGCACCGCCGGGCATCGCTGAGCAGGGCGGTGGGCTGGGGCTCGTCGACGATCGTGACCTCGCGGTCGAACAGGGTGCCGAAGCGACGGGCGATCGATTCCACGCTCAGCAGCTCGGGGCCGGTGAGGTTGATCGCGAACGGGGCGGTCGAGGCGTGCACGAGGCTGCGCAACACGACCTCGTTCGCATACCCCTGCCAGATCACGTTGACGTTGGCCGTCGCGACCGACACGGGCTGGCCCGCATGCACGGCGCTGCCGATGTCGGCGAGCACCCCGTAGCGCAGGTCGACGGCGTAGTTCAGGCGGATGATCGCGACCTTCGTACCGCGCTCCTGGGCGCCGAACTCGAAGACCCGCTCACGCCCGAGGCACGACTGCGCGTACTCGCCGATCGGTGCGGGCTGCACCTCTTCGGATGCTCCGCCGGAGGACGCGGGCAGGAACGGGTAGACGTTGCCCGTCGAGAGCACCGAGATGGCACTGTGGCGGTAGCGGCGGGCCACCCGATCGGGCAGGGCGGCGTTGACCTCCCACGCCCACGAGGCGTTGGTCGCGGCTCCGAACTTCGCCCCGACCATGAACACCACGTTGGGGGCGTCCGGCAGCGATGCGAAGTCGTCGTTCTCGATCAGGTCGAACGGGACGACCTTCACCCCTGCGGTCTCCAGACGCTCGCGGATCGCCGCGTCGCCGAAGCGGGAGACGGCGTAGACCGCGTCGCCCTGGCGCCCGGCGGCATCCATCCCGCGGCGCGCGAGCATGGCCAGCGTCGGGCCCATCTTGCCCCCGGCGCCGAGGATCACGAGGTCGCCCTCGCCCCGCGCGAGATCGTCGATCAGGCCGGCGCTCGGAGTGGCGAGTGCCTCCTCGAGCTCCGCCTCGGAAGTGAACTGGTGCTGAGTCATGTGGTGCTTTCCCTTCTTCTCAGCCCTTGATGCCCGTACCGGCCACGCCCTCCTGCACGTACCGCTGAGCGATGAGGTACGCGAGGAAGATGGGCAGCAGCGCCACGACGGATCCGGCGAGCATGGTGCTCAGCGGGACGTTCTGCTGCTGCAGCGACGAGATGCCGACGGTGAGTGTGAACATCGCGTTGGACTTCGCGATGATGAGCGGCCACAGGAAGTCGTTCCAGTGCCACAGGAAGACGAAGATGCCCAGCGTCGCCAGGATCGGCTTGCACAGCGGGAGCACGATCCGCAGGAAGATGCGGAACTCTCCCGCGCCGTCGATCCGGGCGGCCTCGAACAGCTCATCCGGCAGTCCCTGGATGAACTGCCGCATCAGGAACACGGCCTGCGCGTTCGCGAGCGACGGCAGGATCAGACCCCAGTACGTGTCGACGCCACCGAGGTTGGCCATGAGGATGAACGTCGGGATGAGGGTGACGTGGAACGGCACCATGACCATCGCCAGGAACGACCAGAACATCACCTCCTTGCCGCGGAAGCGCTTCTTCGCGAAGGCGTAGCCGGCAAGTGCCGAGAGGAACAGCACGGCGACGACCGAGACGAGGGAGTAGATGAGGGTGTTGCCGAGCCAACCGAGGATGTTCTGTCCCGCGAGCACCTGCTCGTAGGCGTCGAACGAGATGTCCTGGAAGGGCAGGAGGGAACCCGGGAGCTCGACGACCATGCCGGGCTTCAGGCTCAGCACGACCATCGCGTAGAACGGGAAGAAGCTGAGGATGCCGGCCAGGCTCAGCCAGATCCACCGGCCGACGATCCCCCACCCGGTGGGCTGGAGCGCGCGGTAGGCGTGACGCTGCTTCGTCGACATCTTCGGCGGCGTCACCGGTGACTGGGTCGGAGGCTGCAACAGAGCGGTCATTTCTGCTTTCCGATCACCAGGCGCTGGATGAGCGCGACGACGAGGGTCATGATGAACAGGGCCACACCGATCGCGGCCGCGTAGCCGTAGTCGAAGTAGCGGAAGCCCTGGTCGTAGAGCATGTACACGAGCGAGTAGCTGGCGTTCGCCGGCCCGCCCTGGGTCATCACGTAGATGACGTCGAACACCTGGAAGGCGGCTGTCGTCTCGATCACCGCGAGGAAGAAGAAGGTCGGCCGCAGCACCGGGAGGATCACGTAGCGGAAGCGCTGCCAGGCATTGGCGCCGTCCATCAGCGCCGCCTCTTCGAGCTCGCGGGGAACGTCCTGCAGCGCGGCGATGAGGATCATCATCCCGTAGCCGAATCGCGACCAGACTCCGACGACGACGATCGCGGGGATCACGAGGACGGTGCTGCCGAGCCAGGATCCGCCGAGCCCCAGCGGTGCCATCAGCGCCGACCACGGACCGTTCGCGGAGAAGATCCAGACGAAGATCGACCCGGCCAGCACGAGAGAGGTGATGACGGGGAGGAAGAAGATCGAGCGGAAGAAGCGCGCGCCCCGGAAGGCCCGGCGCACACCCAGTGCCATCACAGTGGACAGCACCAGCGCGATCGGCACGGCGCACACCGTGTAGATGAGGGTGGTGCCCATCGCCCGCCAGAACAGCGGATCGGCGATCATGCGCTGGAAGTGGTCTATACCACGCCACGAGATCTCACCGGTGATGTCGTAGTCGAAGAAGCTCAGGGCCACGCCGGCGATGCTCGGGCCGAAGCGGAAGGCGATGAACAGGAGGAAGGCGGGGAGCACGAACAGGAACGCGATCCGCGCCTCTCGTCGTGCGAGCACCCGGGTCACCCGCCCTGCGGGCCTCTTCGCCGTGGTTGCCGTCGTCATCAGTGATACCTCACGTGGGGGGAGTGAAGGGGCGCGGAGGCATGCGGAGTTCGGGCTCCGCATGCCCCCGATCGTGTTACTTCTTGATCAGCGGTGCCGCGGCTGTCGCGGCATCCTTCAGCGCAGCCTCCGGGGTCTTGTCCCCGAGGAGGGCCGCCTGGATCTCCGGCGCGAGCACGCCCATGAGCGCGCGGGACGAGGCATTGAGCTCGCCCACCGTGGTGTCGGGGACGTACTTCTCCACCTCGCCGAGCAGCGGGTCGTCCGCGTACAGCGGCGCGGTGGTGCTGAGCGCCGAGAAGTAGCCGGCCGCCTTGAGGTACGGCTCGACGACGTCGGCGCCGGTGGCGTACTCGACGAACTTCGCCGCAGCGTCCTGCGCCTTGGAGCCCTTGAGCACCGAGAGCGATCCGACCGTGCCGTAGGCCACGGACTCCTTCTCGGTCAGCGGCGCCATCACCTTGACGTTCTCCTCGCCCCAGAAGGGCACGACCTCGTTGACCGCGTTGTTCCACGTGCACGCGACCTTGCCCTGGGCGACGGCGGTCTGCTCGAGCGGGACGTTGGTGGTGAGCGCCTCGGGGTCGAGAGCGCCCGCCTCGGCCAGGTCGGTGAGGAAGGTGAGCGCCTGCACGCCCTCCTTGCTGTCGAACCCGACGTCGCCGTCCT
This sequence comes from Microbacterium sp. UCD-TDU, assembly GCF_000340625.1. Classification (NCBI taxonomy): domain Bacteria; kingdom Bacillati; phylum Actinomycetota; class Actinomycetes; order Micrococcales; family Microbacteriaceae; genus Microbacterium; species Microbacterium sp. UCD-TDU. The sequence goes on along the minus strand of NZ_KB454446.1, from coordinate 1,492,260 downwards.
TCGTGTAGACCTCGCCACCGGCCTGCCACAGCAGCGGGTAGTAGGTGAGGTTGAGGGTGTTCTCCGCGGATGCCGGGTAGTTCAGGGCGTACATGCCCTTCTCCGTGAAGGCGGGGGCCATCGCGGTGACGTCGTCCCAGGTCTCGGGGTACTCGGTGACGCCCGCGGCCTCGAACGCGGCGGCGTTGCAGATGAGGGGCTGAGCGCTGGTGAGGATCGGAGCCCCGAGGATGTCGCCGTCGAGCGTGACCGACTTCTTCACGTTCGGCAGCAGGTCGTCCTGGCGCTCGGTGCTCAGCAGATCGTTGAGCGGGGCGATCGACTTCTGATACGCCGCGAGCTGGTCGGGGATGAGGTAGACGACGTCGGGGCCCTTGCCGGCCGCGATCGCGGTCTGGAGAGCTTCGTCGCGGTTCGCCCACGGGAAGATCTCGTACTTCACGTTGATGTTCTCGTTCTGCTTCTCGAAGTCGGCGATCGTCGAGTCCCAGAAGTCCTTGTGCACCGCCTCGTCGGCGATGACCGGGTAGAGCCAGACCGTGATGTCCTGCTCACCCTCTGCGGTGTTGCCTCCGCCGGCCGAACATCCGGCCAACAGGGTGGCGGCCGCGAATCCCGCGACGACGCCGGTGATCTTGCTGACGCGCATGGTGCTCCTTTGCTTATACCGTGCTGAGTACGGTTCATTATGACACTGCAATGGGATAATTCGTCAAGTACAAGTTCTCAGACCCGTGTTTCAGCCGTGTTTCCCGTTCGAGAACATCAAAGCTTGATCTGAGAATTGGGTGTGCTAATTTGATCGCACCCGACGACGGAGAAGAAGGAAGGACCGCACATGGCCGTGACCAGTCCGCTCTCGATCGTTGCGCGATCCGCTCTGCAGCTGCGCGATGTCGGGCCCGCGACCGTGAACGACCTGTCTCGTTCGCTCGAGATCTCGCGCACCTCGGTCGAGAACGCCGTGACCGTCCTGGCCGAGTCCGGGCTGATCGTCGACGCTCCCGCCCTGAACGGCGGCGGTGCCGGACGCCCCGCCCGCCGCTACTCCTTCCACGGCGCCGCTGGCACCGTGGTGGGGGTCGACATCGGGGTCGCGAGCGTGCGCGTGGTGCTCGCCGACCTGTCCGGACTCGTGATCGCGCAGCGCAGCTACTCCGGTGTGGCCGCGCAGCCCGACGGCGCCTCCAAGCTCGCCGCCGTGATCGACGATGTGCGCCGCACCCTCTCCGCCGTCTCCATCCCCGCATCGAAGGTGCGCGCGGTCGGCGTCTCGCTCCCCGGCATCGTCGATGATGCGGGGCGCGTGACCACCTCCGTCGTCATCCCCGAATGGTCGGGCATCGACATCGGCTCCCAGCTGCGCCAGGCCTTCGGCTGCCCGGTCGCCGTCGACAACGGCGTGCGCCTCGCCGCTGTCGCGGAACACCACCTCGGTGTCGCGCAGCTGGTCGACGACGTGATCTACCTCTCGGTCGGCAACCGCATCGCGATGGGACTGATCCTCGGCGGACGCCCACGGCGCGGCATCCACAACGCCGCCGGCGACATCGGCCGGCTCGCCTTCCGGGGGCTGAACACCGAGACGGGTCAGATCTCGTGGCGCACGGCGCCGACCGCAGCCGAGGTGTTCGCGAAGGCACGCGGGGGCGATGAGGCAGCCCGGCAGGAGCTCGACGGCTTCATCGACGAACTCGCCCACGGGATCGCCACCCTGACCATGACGGTCGACCCGGCCATGATCGTGATCGGCGGCGGACTGTCCGCAGCGCACGAGCAGTTGCTCGACCCGCTGCGGGCCGCCCTGCCCGGCCACCTCGGCCTGCCGTTCCAGGTGCCGATCGCCGAAGCGCGCCTGGGCGCCGAGGCCGCCGCGCACGGAGCGGTCGTGCACGCGTTCCAGCGCCACGCCGCCGAGATCTACGGCATCGAGGACATGCCGGCCCCGCCGATCACCCCGCTGCCGATCGAGGCGGCCGGCACCGACGACACCACCGTCGAGAACACCGAGGAGAAGCAGTGAGCACGTTGAAGGTCGGACTCATCGGTGCCGGGGGAATCTCCCGCGTGCACGCCGACGCCTGGCGGGCGCTCGGCGCCCAGGGGTACGTCACCTCTCTCGTGGGAGCCGAGGCGATCGCCGAGGAGTACGGATTCGAGCTGGTCCCCGATGTCGACACGCTCATCGGTCTCGTCGACATCGTCGACATCGTGACCCCGAGCAGCACCCACGCCGACTTCGCGCAGCGGGCCATCGCGCGCGGGCTCGACGTGATCTGCGAGAAGCCGCTCGCGGCGACCGCCGAGGCCGCTGCGACCATCGCCCGCGCCGCAGAAGAGGCCGGCGTGCGGCTCTTCCCTGCCCACGTCGTGCGGTACATGGGCGAGTACGCCCAGATCAAGGCGGGCATCGACGCCGGTCGCATCGGCACGCTCGCCGTGCAGCGGTTCAGCCGCGCAGGTTCCGCCCCGCAGACCCCGTGGTTCTTCTCGGAGAGCGCCGGTGGCGGCGTGATCCGCGACCTGATGATCCACGACATCGACCAGGCGGTCTGGTTCGCCGGTCCCGTCGCGACCGTCTATGCGGTGCAGAACCCTCCGACTGTCGATGACCGCGTGCCAGCCCCCGTGACCTCGCATGTGGTGCTGACACACCGCAACGGCGTGATCAGCCACATCCACGGCAGTTGGGTCGCGCCGGGCATGCCCTTCCGCACGAGCGTCGAGGTCGCCGGCTCCGAGGGACGCCTGCGCTACGACAGCGCCGAGGACAACGCGCTGCGCACCGACGCGGTGCTCCCCGAGGGTGACACCGACTATCTGCCGCCGATGTCTCCGCAGGAGAGTCCGTACTACGCCGAGATCGCCGACTTCGTCGCCGCTGTGCGCGAGGGCCGTGACGCGAGGGTCAGCCCCGCCGACGGCATCGAGGCCGTGGCCGTGGCCGAGGCCGCGTACGCCTCGATCGCCGGCGGAGCCCCGATCACCCTGCCCGAACGCTCCGCCGCCGACACCGAGGAGGCCGCCCGATGAACACTCCCGTCCCACTGCGGATCGCTGTGCTCTCGTTCGCGCACACGCACTCGCTCAGCTACGTGCACGCCCTGAAAGCGATGCCGGGCGTCGAGCTGGTCGCCGCCGATCCCGACGGCGCCGCGGCTGCCGACGACGCGCTCCGGGGCGCGGCCCTGGCCGCCGAGCTCGGCGTCGCCTACGTCGACACCTACGACGAGGCCTTCGCCTGGAAGCCCGACGCCGTGGTGATCGCCGCCGAGAACTCCCGACACCGCGCCCTCGTCGAGCGCGCGGCCGCTGCCGGGGTGCACGTGCTGTGCGAGAAGCCGCTGGCCACCACGGTCGAGGATGCCGTCGCGATGCAGGAGGCCTGCGAGCGTGCCGGCGTGATCCTCATGGTCGCCTACCCAGTGCGCTTCGCGCCGAGCGTGCGCGACGCGATCACCGAGCTGCGCAGCGGTCGCCTCGGGAAGGTCCTCGGCGTCACCGGCATCAACAACGGGAAGCTCCCGCAGGACCGCGCCTGGTTCACCGATCCGGAACTGGCCGGAGGCGGCGCACTGGTCGACCACGTCGTGCACTGCGCCGACCTGCTCGACGAGCTCCTGGGCGAGCGGGCCCAGTCGGTGCGCGCCGTGTCCAACAGCATCCTGCACGCCGAGCGCGAGCTCGAGGTCGAGACCGGCGGACTCGTCTCGATCCGGTACCCGAGCGGCGTCATCGCCACCATCGACTGCTCCTGGAGCTGGCCGATGAGCTCGGCCACCTGGGGAGGGCTGACCCTCCAGGTCGTCGCCGAGCGCGGCACCGTCACCGTCAGCCCCTTCGCCAAGGGCGTCGCCGGGCACGATGCGCACGGCGAGACCTGGAGCCCGGTGGGCGCCGACCTCGACGCGCTGCTGCTCGACGAGTTCGTGCACGCCGTGCGCGAGGGCCGGCAGCCGCAGCCCGACGCGGGCGTGGGCATCCGCACGGTCGAGATCGCCACGGCCGCCCAGGCCTCTGCCTCCCGGGGCGGCGAGGTCGTCACGCTCTGAGCTCGCTCCACGCGGGAAGGCGCGACGGACCGGACACCGGACTCCCAGCAGACAGGGGTATGCTGACCCGTTGGGTCGTCCGACCCCGAAGAGTCCCGAAAGGCGGTGATGGCGATGTCCGGTGATAGTTACGACGCCGCCTTCGCTGCGTCGAGACTCCCTGCGTTCACGCGTTGACCTTCCGGTCCGCTTTCGCACGTCCTCCCTCGCAGCCGTCGGCGGCGTCATCCGTCCCTGACGAATCCGCGCACGGTGCTCTCTGCCGCCGTGCCCCTGCGAGAACGGAGCCGCATCATGGCGCTCATCGACAACGGCGTGTACGTCCACGGACGTCGCGTGGAGACCCCCAAGAACCTGGACGAGACCTACCGGCTGCTGGATGCGGCCGGCGGCATCGCCTGGATCGGCCTGTACCGACCCAGCCCCGAGGAAGTGGCGTCCGTCGCTCGCGAGTTCGACCTGCATCCGCTCGCCGTCGAGGATGCGCTCTCCGGGCACCAGCGCTCGAAGGTGGAGCGCTACGGCGACACCCTGTTCGCCGTGCTGCGCCCCGCGCGCTACCGCGATGAGCAGGAGTCGATCGAGTTCGGCGAGCTGCACCTGTTCGTCGGCCCCGACTTCGTGGTGACGATCCGGCATGCCGAGTCGCCCAACCTCGCCGCCGTGCGCGCCCGCATGGAGGCGAACCCCGCGCTGCTCGCGATGGGCCCCGAGGCCGTGCTGTACGCGATCCTCGACGAGGTCGTCGACGGGTACGAGCCGATCGTGGCGGGACTCCTCAACGACATCGACGAGATCGAGGACCAGCTCTTCGGCGACGGCGACGACGACAGCGCTCTCTCCCGCCGCATCTACGAGCTGTCCCGCGAGGTCATCAACTTCCAGCGCGCCGTGCACCCCCTGAACGGGATGCTGGAGTGGCTGCGCCGCGGTTCCGAGAAGTACCGCATCGACGAGGAGCTGCAGCGCTCCCTGCGTGACGTGCTCGACCACACGATCCGCGTGAACGAGAAGATCGACTCCTTCCGCGCGATCCTCGAGAACGCGCTGACCGTGCACTCCGCGCTCGTCGCCCGTCGGCAGACCGAGGCCGGGCTCGCGCAGAACGACGAGATCAAGAAGATCTCCTCCTGGGCCGCGATCATCTTCGCGCCGACGCTGGTCGGCACGGTGTACGGCATGAACTTCGATGTGATGCCCGAGCTGCACTGGGCGTTCGGCTACCCGATGGCCATCGGTGCGATGGTCGCCTTCGCCGTCGGTCTGTTCGGCGTGTTCAAGTACAAGAAGTGGCTCTGATCGCCAGGGCGGAGTCCGTCGTGGGGTTGGTCACCGCCGCGCGGAAACGGCGGTGACCGCCTGCTGCTTCCGGCAGCGGACCTGATGGAGACGGGGTTCACGCAGAGGGATTCCGAGGGGTTGCCAGTGATCACCGCCACGTACACGCAGCAGTACATGAAGGCCTATGCCGACGACAGCGCGAAGGGTCGGGGCCACTACCAGGACGTGAGCGCGTATCTGGACGCCTGCCGCAAGATCTTCGACGACTACTGCGACGGCAAGCCGGCAGATCAACAGGTCCACACGTGGCGCGGGCTGCTGCGGGTTCCGTGGAAGCTGGCCGCGCACGACGCGCTCCTGGCTGAGGACATGCCGGCCCTGAACGATGCCCTGTTCCACTTCGCCGCCGCCGAAGGCTGCCGGAACTGGACCGGCTCCACCCCCGACTACGCCTACCCCACGGTCAAACGCCTCTTGGCTGCGGGGATGTTCGATCGCGTGCCGCCTCTGCTGCCCGAGGAGTTCCTGGACCGCGGCGCATGGGCACCCATGGCCTCCGTGGTCATGGTGCTCTGGCACGGGCGTGAAGACCTCGCACCGAAGACCCGGAGGAGGCTTCCACCCAGCTGAACAACTACGTCAACGCGGTCTCGCGTGTCTCCGAATCGGGCGTCGGGCCGTTGGAGAAGCTGTTCTGGCCCTTCGCCCACGGACTGTACAACCTGGCGTGGAAGGTCTGGCCGGAAGACCGGGCCCGCTCGATCCGGCTCCCCGAGCACGAGCGCTTCTGCAACGACCTGGCTCTCTGGCAGAGCGAGAACGGCTTCCCGGCCGGCACCGTGCGCATCAGCTACCCCGAGCCGCTCGGGCTCGTCAACACGCTGCTGGCCACCACCCCACCGCCGCTGCATCTGCTCCCCCACGAGGATGCGTTCGACGAGGCCCGGTATCGCGCCGAGCTGACCGCGGCGGTCCTCGCCTCGCACGGCCGGATCTGGCGCGACGCGGGCGCACCGTCGTTCCCCCTCACGATCTGGGTGCGATCGGCAGCATCACTCGAGTGGCTCGCCGGTGCTGGCGAACCGAGGATCGTTCCGTCTGGCGAAGCTCCGGGCGCTCTGCGCCGACAGGGCGAGCAGGACGAGGATATCGAGGGCGACGCTGGCGAGCGAGGTCTGGAACGTGACGGGGATCCCGGCGTTCCACCAGTCGAGGAAGACGACGATGATGCTGAGCGAGGCGAAGCTCATCGCCACGATGCGGGCCCAGTTGGCCCCCGCGAAGACGAGGCCGGCGAGCACGCCATAGAACACGTACCAGACGCCGAGTGCGCTCAGACCGATGACGAGGAGGAGATCGGCGACGTCTGCGGGCACCAGCAGGCCACCATCGGCGGAGGCGAAGACATCCTCCCTGATCGCGCTCCAGTTCAGCACGTAGATGAGGATCGAGATGAACCCCCAGATCACGCGGAGCGACATCAGCACGGCACCGAGCCCGGTGGCCAGCGGACGCCTCACGACAGCCCCCGCAGCTCGGTGACCGGCGCCTGGTCGTCGGGATCCGTCACGGCGGCCGCCGGCTGCGCCTTCGTGACGTGGCGGAGATCGATGACCGGCAGATCGCCGTCGGTGTGGATGCTGTCACCACCGCCGTTTCGGGAGTGGTAGCCCGTGGAGAAGTCGCGGATGATGACGATGCGCACCCCGGCGTGGGCATCCCGCAGCGTGCGGACGATGTGATCGCGTTCGATGTCGATGTCCGCATCGATCTTGTGCGTGACCTGCAGGGTGAACAGCGAGAACCCGACAGCACGGTCGAAGGTTCCGGCGGCCACCCAGTCCACGCGGTGCCCACCGGGCAGCATCCACCCCTCGGGACAGCGCCAGAACCTCACGTGGTGCCGCTTGGCCGGGTTGCCCTCGACCTCCTGCTGATACGCGAGATCCTGTCGACGACCGAACAGGAAGAGCGGGCTGACGGGCGCCTCGTCGTAGCTGCGCCGCAGCACGGTCGACTGCACGATGCGCCAGGTCGACGCGGCGGTGATCTCGTCGGCGCGCGTCCATCCGGCCTCGGCCATGCATCGGGTGAGCTGCTCCTGCGTGCCCAGGACAGCGAGGTTCACCGGATCACCGAGCAGGCCGTCGCTGGTTCGGGCGCGCCCGATGAAGTAGCTGGGCACGTAGATGCGCGTGAGGATGGAGTGCAGTCTCGGCAGCACGAGGTAGGCGAGGAGCAGCCAGAATGCGATCGCGAAGGCGATGGCCCACCAGCCCCACGAGAACGCCTCGGTGATGAGAAGGTAGGCGAGCCAGATCGCGGCGACACCGGCGAAGACGAAGAAGGCATCGTCGAGAGCCGCGTTGACGGAGAACCGCCGACGCTGGACCAGAGGATCCCGCCTCTTGACTGGTTCCGCCATGTCCACATCCTAAGAAGTGCCCGCACCGGTGAGAAGACGCTGATCGCGCACCGCTCGACGCGGCTGTTCAGCGCATCCGGGATTCCGTCATGGCCAGGGCATCGGCGGCGCGCACGAGCGCGAGATGGGAGAACGCCTGCGGGGTGTTGCCGAGCTGCCGCTGCGCCACCGGGTCGTACTCCTCGGAGAGCATCCCCACGTCGTTCGCCAGCTCGCACAACCTCTCCATGAGCGCGGCCGCCTCCCCGCGCCGTCCGGTCAGGGCATACTGCTCGACGAGCCAGAACGAGCAGGCGAGGAACGCACCCTCGGTTCCGGAGAGTCCATCCACTCCCGTCGCGGTGCGATACCGACGCACCAGCCCGCCCGACATCAGCGTCTGCTCGATGCGCTCGACCGTCGCCAGCATCCGCGGGTCGTCCGGTGGGCAGTAGCCCACCTGCGGAAGGAGCAGCAGCGAGGCGTCGACCTCGGTCGTCGCGTAGTGCTGCACGAAGTGGCCGTCGACGACGCCGTCGCGATCGATCTCCTCGCGCATCCGATCGCGCAGCCCACGCCAGCGCTCCACGGGGCCTTCGAGGCCGTACTCCTCGACCGCGAGCACCGCGCGGTCGAACGCCGCCCACATCATCACCCGAGAGTGGGTGAAGAGACGGGGCTCACCACGGATCTCCCACAGTCCCTGATCGGGGCGATCGATCTGCTCGGAGGCGAACCGCAGCAGCTCGCGCTCCAACGGCCAGGAGAAGCCCGACTCGTTGAGCCCCGCCGCCCGCGCGGCCGACAGCGTCACCAGGACCTCGCCGACGACATCCGCCTGATACTGGCCCGCCGCGCCGTTGCCGATCCGCACCGGCGTCGACCCCTCGTATCCGGGGAGATTCGGGAGAGCCCGCTCCGGAAGGTCGCGCTCACCCGCCGGACCGTACATGATCTGGAGATCGGCGGGGTCTCCGGCGACGGCCCGCAGCAGCCATTCCCGCCACTGCCCGGCCACACCGAGGAAGCCGTGGGCGAGCAGCGCCTCGAGCGTGAGGGCGGCATCGCGCAGCCAGACGTAGCGGTAGTCCCAGTTGCGCACACCCCCGATCTCCTCGGGCAGCGCCATCGTCGCCGCGGCGGCGATACCGCCGGTCTCGTGGTTGGTCAGCGCCCGCAGGATCAGCAGCGACCTGACCACCTCGTCGCGGTGTGGACCGTCGTGCGAGATCCGATCCGCCCAGTCCTGCCACCAGGCCTTGGTGTCGCCGAGCTCCTTCTCCACCTCGAGAGCCGGCGGGACCTCGAGGTGCGAGGGGAACCAGGTCAGCTGCAGGTCGCGCACCTCTCCGGCGGCCACCGTCAGCTCACCCCGGTGCTGATGGTCGATCGGCTTCAGGGGTGCACCGCGCAACGCGACGGCATCGGGCCCGCCCATCGCGACCAGACACGGCTCGCCGGGCGATCCGACCTGACGCACCCACGGCATCACCCTGGCGTAGTCGAAGCGGATGCTCAGCCGCTGCTCGAAGCGCATCGCGCCCTGCACGCCGACAACCCTGCGGATCAGGTCGGTGCGGCGGATCGCGGTGTCGGGGTCGAGTCCGATCGGCATGAAGTCGTGCACCTCCGCCACTGCTCCCGCGCTCTCCCAGCGGGTCACGAGAACGAAGGTGTCATCGTCGTATCGTCGGGTGCTCACGGCAGCAGGGTCGGTCGGGCGCAACAGCCATCGCCCATGAGACTCGTCCCCGAGCACGGCCGCGAACGTCGACGCCGAGTCCAGCCGCGGCAGGCACAGCCAATCGATGCTCCCCGCGCGCGAGACGAGCGCCGCCGTGCGGCAGTTGCTCAGCAGGGCATAGTCCTCGATGCGTGCGCGCACCTCGAGGTCGGGGGTGTCGATCCTGTCCATCGCCTGTTCGTCCTCCTCCGTGTCCGCCTCAGCGTTCCTGCCCGCGGATCGTCCTGACCAGTACGGGGAGCCCGACCATCGCGATCCCCCAGAACACGCCACCCCAGATCAGCGCGTCACCGGCGAACGACGCCCAGTCGTACTCCGTCGGATAGCTGATCCCGGTGCGGCCGGTCAGGCGCAGCGCCACCTCTTGCGGATACGCGACGAACGGGTTGGACGAATGATCCTGCGTGATCCAGGGAAGAGGGAAGCCGAAGCGGACGGAGGCGAGGTCGGCGTCGGCGTGCACGGGGACACGCTGGCCGACGCTGATCCACCACGTCACCACGACGCCGACCGCGGCGGACCCGAGCACCGACAGCACGGTACTCGGGTTCGCCGCTCCACGCCGCTTCGGCGGATCGGAACGAGGGCTCGCGGTCTCCACGGGAGCGGACTTACGCCGGCGCTGCGCTCTCGTCGGGACCGCTGATGTGGTCGAGCAGGTCGTCGAGCGTGTCGAACGCGATGGTCTCCGAGCCGTCGAGCTCTCGCACCTCGACGCCGTCGACCTCGAGATCGTCGTCCAGTTGCACGAGGATCCGCGAGTCCGGGAACTGCTTCGGTGCGAGGAAGGCGAGCAGTACGGCGTCTGCGAACACCACGACCGACGTGGCCTCGAGGTCGTCGCGCAGGTCGATCTGCTCGACCACGGGCTCGTCGTCCACCGCGTCGTCGATGTCGGCGGCCACCTCGTCGATGATCGCGCGCCAGCGCGACTCCCCCACCGAGAGGATGCGCGAGACCGCGGCGATCAACGCATCGTGATCGACGTCGTCGCCCTGTTCATCATCGTCTTCGAGCTCCGGGTCGACGTTGACGTTGACCACGGTGCCCGCGGCGTCGATGCTCGCGCGTCCGTAGACCAGGCCGTTCTCCGCGAGGGGATCTTCGAGCAGTCCGCTCTCGACGATGCGGGCCAGGAGGGTGTCGAGCGCAGGCGAAGTCATGCCTCCAGTCTTTCGCATCGAGCGCGGTCGTGGGCGGTCATCGCGCACGGAGCAGCGGAGCCAGGAGCACCCCGATGGCCGCCAGGATCGCAGCCACCACCAGCACCCCGGCCGCCCCGTTCTGTGCGTAGGCCATGCCGGCGACCACAGGACCGGCGAAGGCTCCGAGATTCAGTGCCGCGGTGGCGTAGGCGCCCCCGAGCACCGGAGCACCCGACGCCTGCCCGACGATGCGAGCGATCAGCGCCGAGCCGACGGCGAACGACAGCATGCCGCCGGCCGCCGCCCCGATGAAGACGCCGGGCACCGCGTCGACGCACGCGGCGAAGACGATCCACACCGCGGTCGTCGCCACGGCGCCGACCCGGATCCAGGTGCGCTCGATGCCGGCGGCCCACCGACCGGTCGCGGACACCCCGAGGAAGGCCCCCACACCGAAGGCGGCGAGGAGCGGAGGGATCCAGGAATCGCCGACGCCGGCATCGGTGCCGATGACGGCGAGGAATGTGAAGACGCCGAAGGTCGCGGCGTTCACCACGACGGCCATCACCACGGCGACGAGCACCGGACGACGCCGAAGCTCGGCGAGCTCCCCGCGCACAGCGATCCGCGGCGAGCGCGCGACGGCGACGAGGGTGCGATCACGCAGCAGGGCCACCACGGCGGGCAGACACAGCAGCACGACGGCCCAGAAGGTCGAACGCCATCCGTGGGCGTTCGCCAGCACCGCGCCGGCAGGAACTCCGACGATCGTGGCCAGAGTCGTGCCGGCGAGCAGCACCGCGACGGCACGTGTCGTCTGCGCCGGCTCGACGATGACCCGCACGGTCGCCAATGCGATCGCGAGGAACCCGGCATAGGCCAGCGCCGCGAACACCCGGCTGACGAGCAGCACCCAGAAGGACGAGACGAGGGCGCCGACCGCATGCGCGGCGATGAAGGCGAGGAGCAGCAGCACGAGAGTGCGCCGCGGTGCCCAGCGGCTGGCGAACACCGCCATGATCGGCGCGCCGATCACCATGCCGACCGCGAATGCCGACGTCAGCAGCGCAGCGGTGGACGGATCGACGTCGAGGTCGGCCGAGAGGGGAAGGAGAAGGCCGGCGAGCATGAACTCGCTGGTGCCCTGGGCGAAGATCGCCAGGGCCAGGACAGGGACGAGCAAGGGCATGGAGCATCCAGACACGAAGACGCCGCGCGAATCGCTCAGGGCGAGGAACAGCGGGCGAGAGAAGGGTCGACAGGGATGCGGGGAGCGCACGACGTGCACTCGACCCGCGATCTACGGTCTGTCGGACTCAGGGCTCACCCCTCCACGGTAACCCACGCCACGCGGCCGATAGGCTCGGAGCCGTGTCGAACGCCGAATCCCCCGCCTCCGCCTCCGCCGCATCCGACCTCCGCCGCATCGCCGCCTCACTCGCAGCACCCGCACCGCTGAACTGGGTCATCACGGGCGACTCGATCACGCACGGCCTGGTGCACACCCAGGGCGGGCGCAGCTATCCGGAGCACCTGCACGAGCTGATCCGCGGTGAACTGGAGCGCGTGCGCGACGTCGTGCTCAACACCGCGATCAGCGGCAACCGCATCGTCGACCTCCTCGACGACTGGAATCGCCGCGTCGCGTCATGGCGGCCCGACGTCGTCACCCTGATGATCGGCACGAACGACGCCTCCGACGGCGGACCGCGCGAGGTCATCACCGCCGACGACTACGCGGCTTCACTGCGTGACTTCGTCGCGCGGGTGCGCGAGATCGGCGCCGTTCCCGTCCTGCAGACACCGCCGGCCATCGACGTCCGCAACGCCCCGGAGCGGGCCCGCATCGGAGAGTTCGCCGAGGCCGTGCGTCAGGTGGCCGCCGGCGAAGACGTCATCCTCGTCGACCAGTACGCCCGCTTCGCCGAGCTCGGCGCCGGCGGAGTGCCGTGGGGACTCATGAACGACCCGTTCCACCCGAACACCGAAGGCCACGCGGCCCTCGCCCTCGAACTCGCCCACGCCATCGGTATCCGCCCCGAAGGCCCTCGCGCACGCACTTTCGCGCTGCTCGAAGGACTCGTGGCGACCGCCCGACAGAACGCATAGGCGGCCCGGACCCCCTCACCCGTCGTGGACGAAAGACCTCTGGACGCAGCCGCAGGCCCGCAACTAGGTTGAGCGCATTCACACTCGTCGGAGAGGTGGGGGCATGTCTCACGTGGTGGCAACAGGGGCCGGCAAGGCCATGATGGAGCGGCGGAACGATCCGACGCACGACTACATCCTCGGACTCACCGGCAAGGAGCGACCCCGGGTGCTCTTCGTCGGCACCGCCACGGGTGACGACGCCGCGTACATCGTGAGCTTCTACGCCACCTACGACTCCGACAGGTGCGCGCCGCATCACCTGCCCCTCTTCCACCGAGCGGTCGACGACCTCGCCGGTTTCGTGAAGGGATTCGACGTGATCCACGTCGGCGGGGGCAACACCGCGAACATGCTCGACGTGTGGAAGCGCCAGGGTCTCGACGAGATCATGCGCGAGATGTGGGAGGACCCCGACTCCAACGTGGTCTTCACCGGGGGCAGCGCCGGCGGTATCTGCTGGTTCGAGGGCGGGACCACCGACAGCTACGGCCCGACGCTTCAGGTGCTCCCCGAGGGACTCGGGTTCCTGCACGGCAGCTTCTGCCCGCACTACGACGCCGAGGACCAGCGCCGCCCGCTCTTCCACGCCTCCCTGTTGAGCGGTGAGCTCTCCACCGGGTACGCGGTCGGCAACCTCCAGTCGCTGCACTTCGAGAACTCCGCGTTCGTCACCGCGGTCAGCCCGGTCGAGAACCCCCTCGCCCTGCGCGTCGAGGCCGTCGACGGGAAGATCGTCGAGACCGCGCTTCCCACCACCCTGCTCACCGGGAGCGCCCCGATCGTGAAGGGGCCCTCGTCATGAACGACAACGTGTGGATCCTCATCGCCGAGCTGCTCGTCGTCATCGGCGCCATCTACATGGGCACCCGCACGAGCGGGATCGGATTGGGCGTCTGGGGACTGGTCGGCGTGGCCGTGCTCATCTTCTTCTTCGGAGAGGCCCCGGGCAACGCCCCGGTCGATGCGGTCTTCATCGTCATCACGGTGATCACCGCGGCCTCGACCATGCAGGCGGCCGGCGGCATCGACTGGATGGTGTCGGTGGCAGCGAAGGTCATCAGGCGTCGGCCGAGGTCGGTGGTCTTCCTCGCCCCGGCGATGTCGTTCCTGTTCACGGTCGGCGCCGGCACGGGCAACATCTTCTACCCGCTGCTTCCCGTCATCTACGACGTCTCGTACCAGCAGAAGATCCGCCCGGAGCGGGCACTCTCGGTCTCGGCCGTCGCCTCGCAGGTCGGCATCCTCTGCTCTCCCGTCTCGGCCGCGACCGCCTCGATGGTGGTGCTGCTGGCCCCGCAGGGCGTCGATCTCGGCGGGCTGCTGCTCATCATGTGGCCGGCGTCGATCGTCGGGCTGTTCGTCGCGGCGCTCGTCATGATGCGCCACGGCAAGGACCTGGAAGACGACCCCGAGTTCCAGCGGCGTCTCGCCGAGCACCAGATCACGCCGCCCGAGACCGACGCGCACGAGAAGAAGCTGCCCCCCACCGCCGTGCTCTCCGCCTCGCTGTTCCTCGCCGGGGTCGGCGTGATCGTGCTCTTCGGCCTGTTCGAGAACCTGCGTCCGGTGATCGGCACCGACGACGCGGGCGATCCGGTGCGCCTCAGCGTCACGGTCATCATCGAGGTCGTGATGGGCATCATCGCCGCCCTCATCTTCATCTTCTGCAAGGTGAAGGCGGCAGATGTGCCCAAGCAGCCCACCTTCCCCGCCGGTATCGTCGGCGCCATCGCCCTCTTCGGCATCGCCTGGTTGGCCAACACCTTCGTCGCCGCGAACCAGACCCTCATCGTCGATGGGCTCGGAGCCGTGGTCTCCGGGTCGTCGGCGTTCCTGGGTGCGCTGCTGTTCGCGCTGGCCCTCTTCGCGGTCGCGATGCTCACCACCAGCCAGTCGAGCGCGACGAACGCGATCGTGCCGATCGGCATCACGATCGGCCTACCCGCCCCGCTCCTGGTGGGCCTGTGGCCGGCCGCGATGGGCATCTACACGCTGCCGGCCAACGGCAGTCAGGTCGCCACCGTGGCCTTCGACCAGACCGGCACGACCAAGATGGGCAAGTTCGTCTTCGACCACTCGTTCCAGCTGCCGAACCTCATCTACGTGGCCGCCGCGATCATCATCGGCGTGCCCCTGTCGTTCCTGTTCGCCTGAGCCGCCCCCGAAGACGTCACCTCGACGAGCCCGCCGGGCGATATCGTGGAGACGGGACCTGGGGAGGTGCAGTGTCGTCTTTTGCCGTGCAACCGGACGGGTATCTGCCGCGGGTATCGGCGCATGCGGTCAGTCGCCCCCGCCTGACCGCCGCGCTCGAGACCGCGTCACCGCTGACGCTGATGCGCTCCGCCTCCGGGTCGGGCAAGACGACCGCCCTCGTGGAATGGGCGTCCGCCACCGCGTCCCACGTCGTGTGGATCACCGTCACCCCCGCCATCGCGACCGGAGACGCCCTCGCCGGCGCCCTGCTACGGGCCCTGCCGGAGGCGGATCCCGCGCACACCGCCGCCGGAGAGGACGGTTGGGCCGCCGTGGCGGCACGGCTGCGCGCCGTCGACAGCCCTCTGGTCCTGGTGCTCGACGACGCGGCCGCGGTCGACCGCGAGGGCGTATTCGCCCTGTGCCGTGCCGTGGCCACCGCGGCGATGACCCGGCTGATCGTCGCCTCCAACCGCCCCAGTCCCTTCGACAGCGAGGGCCTCGACCTCGTGATCGACACGACGCTCATCTCCCCGAACGAGCTCATGTTCGACACCGACGAGATCCGTCGTGCTCTCGACGTCGACGAGCACACGGCCGCTGCCACGCGAGAGGCGACGGGCGGCTTCCCCGCCCTCATCCGGGCTCTCGCGCTGCGAGGCGCCGCCGTGGATGCCTCCTCGTTGCGCGCCGCGACCTCCGTGATCGAGGACTACCTGCAGGATCGGCTCGACGAATGCGCCTTCGATCCTCAGGCCCTGCAGGGACTGCTGCGGATCAGCGTCACCGACTCCGTCGACCTTCCCCTCGCGGTGGCGCTCACCGGCGACTCCGCGATCGCGAAGGCTCTCGACCAGGCTGAGATGTTCGGCTTCGGCCGCTGGTCGGTCGATGGACGCAGCAGCTTCGCCCTCACGCCCCTCACCCGCGGCATGCTGCGCCGCGAACTGCGCCGGAGCTTTCCTGACGAGGTCGCTCAGCTGCGACGAGTGGCTGCGGAGGGGGCGGTGCGCCGCGACATGCCGCTCGAGGGGCTGCGCCTCGCCGTGGAGGATGACGACCTGCGTCTCGCGACGCACGTGACGATGTCGGGGTGGAACCGCCTGCTGCACCGCGACCGACATGCCGTCGTCGACCTGCTCGGCGATGTGCCGGTGTCACGCCTCAAAGAGGAACCTCTCGTGGCCATGCTGCTCGGGATGTGCCTCAAACCCAATCGCCTTCGCCGCCAGCGCGGGCTCCAGCTCCTGCGCATCGCGGTGGCAGCGGCGGATGCCCGTCGGACCACGCTCTCAGCGACGGAGCGGATCTTCATCTGGGCCGCAGAAAGCGCATCGCTGCGAGCCATCGGCCGACCCGAGCGCGCCGCCCAGGTGGCCGCACGCGCACTGGCCCTGTTCACCGAGACGCCCGAGTCGCAGTGGCAGCAGTACGCCTGCGACATGCCCCTCCTGTGCACCCACCTCGGCATCTCGCTCTACGACGGCGGACGACGAGACGACGCCGTTCACATCTGGGAGCAGGCGACGGCGCTCGCCGCAGCGCACGGCAACAAGAACGCCTTCCACGGCATCTGCCTCCTGGCCGGGGTCCACGCGCTGAACGGTGACCTGCCGGAGGCCAGGCACTATGTCGCTCTCATCCGCGACGGTGACTGGGATCCGGCGCTCCTCGACAGCTATCGGAGCACGTTCTACCATGTCGCCGAGGCGATGCTCGCGGTGGAGGACGGCGATGTCACCGCAGCCAAGCGGCACATCCGCTTCTTCGAGCCGTACCGGGCGACCAGCGAGCACTGGACCACGATGGCCGCCGTCGAGGCGTGGGTCGCTCTGCACGACGGAGAACCCGCAGCCGGACTGGAGCGTCTGGAATCGTTCGTGCGTCTCCGAGGGAAGGAGGCGGGTGCAGCCCACGTGCGCCAAGCATTGGTTCAGCCGCGCGTTCTGCTGCACCTCGCCCTCGGTGACGTGAGCTCGGCCCGGAGCGTCCTGCAGCGGGATGCGGTCGCCGATCGCTTCGGCACGGTCCTCAAGCGTGCCCGCCTGGCCCTCATCGACGGCAAGGCCGCCGACGTGGTCCGACTTCTGGGACAGACCCGCCTGCGCCCCTCGACGGCCAGAGAACGCGCAGAGGCGGCGGCGGTGCACAGTGCCGCCTTGCACCGGGTGTCCCCTGCGGCCGCGCAGCCCTCGAGCGAGGCGCTGAGCGTGCAGCTCATCGACCGGGGACTCACCACCCCGCTCGTGCTCCTGAGCGCCGAGGACTTCGGCGCCGTGCGGGCCGACCTCGACCCGACGGGCCGTGGGACCTTCCCCCTGCGATCCGCGTTGCCGTCGTTCGCGACGCGGCCACGGCTGTCGTCCCGCGAGCAGATCGTGCTGCGGGCCCTGACATCGGGCGCGTCTGTGCCGGTGATCGCGGACGAGCTGAACGTCTCGCAGAACACCCTCAAGACCCAGCTCCGCAGCATCTACCGCAAGCTGGGCGCCCACAACCGCACCGAGGCGATGGAGCAGGCGGCGCGCCACGGTCTGCTGCCCGATTAAGGGCGACCGGGCGAGACACCGCCCGGGAGACACGGAAGGCCTCGTCCGTCGCACGCGACAGACGAGGCCTTTCCTGTGACCGCTAGCCCTGCGACCGGCGTCGACGGACGATCAGCAGCACGGCACCGCCGAGCAGCAGAGCGATCGCGAGCGCCAGCACCCACGGCGCCAGCAGTCCGCCGGTGAGGGCGAGCGGCGTCAGCACCGGGTTCTCGGTCGAGCTCTTCGGCGGCGTGATCGTCTCACCGCCGGGAGGTGTCGCCGAGCCCACGGCCGCGTTGCGCAGCGTCGCCCCTGCCGCGTCGGCGTGCACCGTCACGGAGTAGGTGATCGTGACGCTCTCGCCCTCGGCGAGGCTGCCGGACCAGCGCAGCTGCGTTCCGTCCACGACGGGTGCGGCCACCGTGCGGTCGCCGATGACGGCGGTCGCACCGGGACGGAGGTCGGCGTGCCGCAGCACTCCGGAGAGGTCATCCGCGATGGCGACGTCGTCCAGTCCCGTCTCACCGGTGTTGGTGCCGACGAGCGTGTAGGTGACGACGCTTCCCGTGGCGACGGCCGTGCCCGAGCCGGGATCGGCGGTCTTCGCGAACGTGAAGCCCGGGGTTCCGACCGGGTTCTCGGTCGTCACGGGCGGGGGCGTGATCTCCGCGCCACCGGGCGGGGTGGCGATTCCGGCGACCGTGTTCGCGATCGTCGCACCACCGGCGTCGCCGTTCACCGTCACCGAGTAGGTGATCGTGACGCGCTGACCCACGGCGAGCGCGCCGGACCAGGTGAGCTCGTCACCCTCCACGACAGGCTCCAGAGCGGGTCCGTCGACCACGGTCGCTGCGGCATCGTCGTTGTAGGCGGCGTGGGCGAGAACACCCGACAGGTCGTCGGTAATGCGCACCGGCGCCAACGCCGTCTCACCGGTGTTCACACCGGTCACCGTGTAGGTGATGACGCTGCCGGGGTCGACCCGGGTCCCCGAGGCGGGGTCTGCCGTCTTGCGCAGCTCGAAGCCGGGCTCGTTGACCGGGTTCTCGGTCGTCGCGGGAGGCGTCTCGATCGGAGGCACCCCACCCGGCGGGGTCGCCGAGCCGGAAGCCGAGTTCTCGAGGATCGTCCCCCCGGCATCCGCGTGCACGGTCACCGAGTAGGTGACGGTGACGGTCTCGCCGACCTGGAGGACACCCGTCCACGAGAGGCGATCGCCGGCCACCGCAGGGGCGGTCGTCGCGGCGGCACCGATCGTCGCGGTCGCGTCGCCGTTGTAGTCGGCATGAGCGAGGACGCCGGAGAGGTCGTCCGTGATCGCGACAGGATCGAGGGCCGTCTCGCCCGTGTTCACACCGGTCACCGTGTAGGTGATGACGCTGCCGGGGTCGACCGCCGTACCCGCTGCCGGGTCGGCGCTCTTCGACACCGAGAATCCGGGCACGTTGACGGCGTTCGTCGTGGTGCCGGGCGGCGGGGTGATGACCGAGCCTCCGGGCGGGGTCGCGGTCGCACTCGCACTGTTCTCGATCACGGAGCCCACGCCGTCGGCGCCGACCGTCACGGAGTACGTGACGATGACGGTCTGACCGACCGCGAGTGCGCCGGACCAGCCGAGCTTCGCGCCGTCGACGGTCACCACACCGGCGGGCTGCGCGCCGATCACGGCCGCGGCATCGCCGTTGTACGACGCGTACGGCAGCACCTTCGAGAGGTCGTCCGTGATCTCGACCGGGTCGAGAACGGTCTGGCCGGTGTTGACGGCGGTCAACGTGTAGGTGAGCACGTCACCGGGATCCACGGCCGTGCCCGCTTCCGGGTCGACCGTCTTCGCGAACGTGAAGCCGGGCTCGTTGACCGGGTGCTCCGTCGTCGACGGCGGCGGCGTGATCGGCGTGCCCGGCGTGGTGGGGCTGTCGGGGTCGCTCGGGTCCGTCGGGATCAGCGGAGTCGCCGAACCGGTCGCGGTGTTGGCGATCGTCTCACCGCCGGCGGTGGCGTCGACCGTCACCGAGTAGGTGATGACGACGTCCTGGCCAGGACGCAGCACGCCGCTCCACGAGAGGGCGCCGTCAGCCACGTCGACGTCGCCGCGGGTGGCCGTCACGTCGTCGTTGTACGACGCGTGCGCCAGCGCGCCGCGCAGGTCGTCGGCGATCGACGCCGGGTCGAGCACGGTGTCACCCGTGTTGCGACCGGTGACGGTGTAGGTGATCACGCTGCCGGGGTCGACGCGCGAACCCGTCTCGGGGTCGGCCGACTTCGTGACCGTGAAGCCGGGGGTGGCCACCGGGTGCTCCGTGGTCGAAGGCGGCGTCGTCACCGGGGTGCCGGGCGTGGTGGGGCTGTCCGGGTCCGTCGGGTCGGTCGGGATGAGGGGCGTTCCCTCTCCCGTGACGGTGTTGCGCAGCAGCACGCCGGTCGCGTCCTCGTCGACCGTCACCGTGTAGGTGATGTCGACGCGGGCGCCGGGCGCGAGCGCTCCTGTCCAGGTGAGCGTGGTGCCGGTGAGATCGACCGCACCGGTCGAGGCCGACACATCGCCGCCGTACTGGGCGTGTGCGAGCACTGCCGACAGGTCGTCGACGATCGTCGCCGGGTCGAGTGTCGTGTTGCCGGTGTTGACGCCCGAGATCGTGTAGGTGATCGTGTCACCCGCGCGCACGGCGGTGCCGGAGGCTGGGTCGGCGGACTTCGTCACCTCGAAGCCGTTGTCGACGACCGGGTGGTTCGTCTCCACGGCCGGCGGGACGATCGGCGTTCCGGGGGTCGTGGGGCTGTCGGGGTCGCTCGGGTCGACCGGGATCTGAGGCGTGGCCGTACCGGTGGCGACGTTGTTCAGCAGCGCCTGCTTCACGCCCGCGTCGACGGTCACCGTGTAGCGGATGGTGACCGACTCGCCCCGGGGCACATCGCCGGTCCAGGTCAGCGTGTTGGCGGTGACGGCGACCGAGCCGCGGTCGGCGGTGACGTCGTCGTTGTAGGCGGCGCTGTCGAGCACGCCGGAGAGGTCGTCCACGATCCGGGCCGGGTCGAGGTCGGTGTCGCCGGTGTTGGTGCCGGTGATCGTGTACGTGACGGTGTCTCCGGCGGAGACGGCCGTGCCCGAGGCGGGATCAGCGGACTTGCTGATCGTGAAGCCCGACCCGATGACCGGGTGCTCGGTGGTCACGGTC
This sequence comes from Microbacterium sp. UCD-TDU, assembly GCF_000340625.1. Lineage (NCBI taxonomy): Bacteria > Bacillati > Actinomycetota > Actinomycetes > Micrococcales > Microbacteriaceae > Microbacterium > Microbacterium sp. UCD-TDU. The sequence goes on along the minus strand of NZ_KB454446.1, from coordinate 1,471,580 downwards.
GGCGGGACGATCGGCTCGCCCGGCACCTGCGGCCCGGTGGGGTCGCCCGGGTTCGGGGTCGTCGGAGTGGCCGTGCCGCTGACGGTGTTCTGCAGGACCTCGCCAGAAGATGCCGCATCCACGGTCACGGAGTAGGTGATGGTCACGGTCTGCCCGGGCTGGAGCGCGCCGGTCCAGGCGAGGTCGTCACCGGTGATGGTGGCCGCCCCCGTGGTGACGGGCGTGCCGTCGATCGAGGTGGTGACGTCGGAGTTGTACGCGGCGTGCGCGAGCACACCCGACAGGTCGTCGGCGATCGAGGCCGGGTTCAGCACGGTGGCGCCGGTGTTGGTCCCGGTCACCGTGTACTCGATGGTCTGTCCCGGCTCCACGACGGTGCCTGCGGCGGGGCTGGAGCTCTTGGCGACGGTGTAGCCCGCGACAGGGTGCTCGGTCGTGACGGCGGGGGGATCGATCGGGGGGAGACCTCCCGGAGGGGTTCCCGAGGCGGTGACGCTGTTGGCGATCCGCTCTCCTTCGACACCGGCGTCGACGATCACCGAGTAGGTGATGGTGAGCACCTGGCCGGGCTCGAGTGCGCCGGTCCAGGCGAGGTCGTCGCCCGTGACGGTCGCAGCGCCCGAGGCGACGGGCGTTCCGTCGATCTTCGTGGCGACATCACCCTGGTACGCGGCGAACGCGAGCACACCGGACAGGTCGTCGGTCACGCTGACGGGGTCGAGGCGCGTGTTGCCCGTGTTCTCCGCCTCGACGGTGTAGGTGAGGCGCTGACCGGCGTGCACGGCGACCCCGGCTGCGGGGTCGGACGTCTTGCGCAGCGCCAGGTCCGGGGCGAGGCGCACGTTCGTGAACGTGCAGGTGACATCCGTGCCGAGCGAACCAGCAGGCTGCTTCACCTCACCCGATGCCGTCACGGCCACCGGGATCGTGGAGCCGTCGGAATTGACCTGCACGCAATCCAGGGACTCGGCGTAGCGGGTGCGGTCCGTGGTTCCGGATGCGGCCTCGGAGAGGCGGAAGGTGTCGCCCTGGTTGGTGAACACCGGTCCCGCGTAGTCGGGCTGCAGCCCCGTGCGCTCACCGCGCGTGGTGGCGTCGGTCTGCGCGACCTGGTATCCGGCCGGCGACTGCACGCGCAGCGCGAACTGGTCGGTGGCGGCGTGACGTCCCTCGGGAAGGTCCTTCTTCAGGGTGAGGGTGTTCGGGAAGGTGCAGCTCGCCATGTCGGTGGGCGAGAAGCCGGGGGTCGACGTCGAGTTGACGGTCAGCCCGCGCGGAAGATCGACCTCGATGATCCTCGGATCGCTACCGGCGACCGACACGAAGATGTGCCCGAGGTTACCGAAGGCGATGCCGTTGCCCTGCACACCGGCACCCATGTTGTGGACCTGCTTGGCCTCGATGGTCGCGTTGCTCGGCACGAGCGAGGTCGGAAGGTCGGACGAGTAGATGACGTTGTCCGCCACGAGCACGAGCTGACCCGAGGCGCTGAAGGCCATGTCGCCGTTGGCGCCGAACGCGGTGCTGTCAGCGGTCGGGCGGAGCGTGCCGACCTGCACATAGGCCTGCGGCGTGACGCTCTCGTTCCAGGCGTACAGGTTGATGGCGCCGTCGGCGGTGGTACCGCTGGCGAAGTAGTAGACGCCGGTCACGGGGTGCACAGCACCACGGAGCACAGAAGAGTTGAGCGTGAACGTCGTGCGGCTCGTGGAGTCGGTCACGCGATCGTGCTTGGCGAGCACCTTCGAGCCGGCGGCGTTGGTGACCGTGTACGCGTACTGACCACTGGACGAGATGCCGAGGGCGTTGTTGGAGTAGTCGAGCCCGATCGTGGAGGAGCCCAGCGTGCCGCCGTCACCCGGTGCACCCTGCTCCTTCACCGTGAACTCGCGCACCTCGGTGGCGTTCTGCACGTACACCGCGCCCGGTGTGCACAGGAACGGACTGGCCGCAGCCGCGGGCGCGGCCGTCAGCGTGCCGCCGACGAACACCATCGACGACGCGACGAGCGCCGTACTCACGGCGCCGCCGATCAGTTTCCTTGCACGGCCCCGCCAGCGGCTCTGCCGCTTGGACGGAAGGCCATCGGATGTGTGGTCCTTGCGGGCAACACGAAACCCCATGACTGTCTCCCCAATCATCGCTTCACCGCTGCGCGTTCGCACGCGGAAGCCCCCGCCCCCTCAGGCGACCGCCGAGCGTCATCTGGGCATGACGAACTCGGTCCGGGACACGACCAGCCTGCCCGGCCCCCGACACGCGACCTCGCCGATCCCGGAGAATTCACCCCACCTTTTCACCCCACACAGAAGGGCGCACCGTTGACTCGAGACCCACGCCCATCGCCGATACCCACCGCCGCGGACGCACGCGGGCGTGGGTCTCGACGCGCGCGATGGGTCTCGACACTGCTCTCGGAAAAGCAAGCCCAGTAATCGGTGTTGCTAAGTACCGGTAATCGGTGTTACTTTGTACCGGTACCCAGCAACACTGAGTACCAACGACACGAAAGGGGGACCCGATGGGCAAGCAGATGACCGAGATGCTCAAGGGCACTCTGGAGGGCATCGTCCTGGCCCTCCTCGCCGAGCAGCCCGCGTACGGGTACGAGATCACCACACGGCTGCGCGCGCACGGGTTCACCGACACCGCCGAGGGCACCATCTACGCGCTCCTCGTGCGCATCGAGCAGAAGAACCTCGTCGACATCGAGAAGGTCCCGAGCGAGAAGGGGCCGCCCCGCAAGGTGTACACCCTGAACGCGCAGGGCCGACAGGAGCTCGAGGAGTTCTGGAAGACCTGGGACTTCCTCGCGCAGCGCATCGCGCAACTGCAGCAGACCCACACCGACAACAAGAGCAACACCCAGAGCAAGGAGAACTGATCATGGCCGCGAAGTGGATCGAAGCCCTCACCGGGTCGCTCGAGGAGAAGAAGCAGTACAAGCAGGCGCAGGCCCGCATCAACGCCCTGCCCGAGCCCTATCGCGAGGTCGCGAAGGCCCAGCAGCGCTACAACATGTACTACGGCGGCGTCACCGACGGCGACATCATCGTGCAGATGTTCCTCGACATCGCCGACCTGTGGGAGCGCGCCGCGATCGACGGCACCCCCGTCAGCGCGATCGTCGGCGACGACCCGGTCGAGTTCGCCGAGAACTACGCGGCGGCCTACGGAGGGCGGCAGTGGATCGACAAGGAGCGCACGCGTCTCATCAAGGCGTTCGACGACGCGAAGAAGAAGGAGCAATCATGACGGATGCAGCCATCTCGGTGCGCGGCATCGAGAAGTCGTACAAAGATCTGCACGTGCTGCGCGGCGTCGACTTCGAGGTGGAGAAGGGCAGCATCTTCGCTCTCCTCGGCTCGAACGGCGCCGGCAAGACCACCGTGGTGCGCATCCTCTCCACCCTGCTGAAGTCGGATGCCGGAACCGCGACCGTGCAGGGCATCGATGTCGCCGCGAACCCGGTGGGCGTGCGTGAGCACATCAGCCTCACCGGACAGTTCGCCGCGGTCGACGAGATCCTCACCGGACGCGAGAACCTCGTGCTGGTCGCGAAGCTGCGGCACCTGCCAGACGCCGGGAGGGTCGCCGACGACCTGCTGGCGACCTTCCGTCTGACGGATGCCGGCGCCCGCAAGGTCGGCACCTACTCCGGCGGCATGCGTCGCCGCCTCGACATCGCGATGAGCCTGGTCGGACACCCCGAGGTCATCTACCTCGACGAGCCGACCACGGGCCTCGACCCCGAAGCCCGCATCGAAGTGTGGGGCGTGGTCAAGGAACTCGCGAACACGGGCACGACCGTGCTGCTGACCACGCAGTACCTCGACGAGGCCGAACATCTGGCCGACCGCATCGCGATCCTGCACGAGGGCCGCATCATCGCCGGCGGCACACTCGCCGAGCTGAAGAAGCTGCTCCCGGCCGCGAAGGTCGAGTACGTCGAGAAGCAGCCCACTCTGGAGGAGATCTTCCTCACTCTCGTCGGCACCACGTCCAAGAAGGAGGATGCAGCATGACCACGCACTTCGCCGCCGACACGGCGACACTCACCGGCCGCTCCATGCGGCATATCTTCCGCAGCCCCGACACGATCATCACCACGGCGGTCACCCCGATCGCGCTGATGCTCCTGTTCGTCTACGTCTTCGGAGGTGCACTCCAGCAGAGCACCGGCACCGACAACTACGTGAACTACCTGCTCCCCGGCATCCTGCTCATCGCGATCGCCTCGGGCATCGCGTACACGGCGTTCCGGCTGTTCACCGACATGCAGAGCGGCATCTTCGAGCGGTTCCACTCCATGCCGATCGCCCGATCGAGCGTGCTGTGGGCGCACGTGCTCACGTCGCTGACGGCGAACGCCATCACCCTGGCGATCATCTTCGGCGTCGGATTCCTGATGGGTTTCCGCACCGGGGCGAGCTTGTGGGCCTGGCTCGGAGTGATCGGCATCCTGATGCTGTTCACCCTGGCACTCACCTGGCTGGCGATCATCGCGGGTCTGAACGCCAAGACGGTCGACGGCGCGAGTGCATTCTCGTACCCGCTGATCTTCCTGCCGTTCATCAGCTCGGCGTTCGTGCCGACCGACACCATGCCGGCTCCGGTGCAGTGGTTCGCCGACAACCAGCCCGTCACCTCGATCGTCGACACCGTCCAGGCGTTGTTCGCCGAGAAGCCCGTCGGCAACGACATCTGGATCGCCCTCGCCTGGTGCGTCGGCATCCTCGTGGTCGCGTACGTGTTCGCGATCATCTCCTATCGGAAGAAGGTCGGCTGATCTTCGCCCAGCGAGACGGGACGCTCCGACCGGGTCACTCGACCCGGCCGGGGCGTTTCGCCGCGCTCGGCGGGATTCACGCGCTCAGGAGGCCAACTCCGCCGTGCGCAACGCCGAGGTGGGCGACAGCCGCGCGGCGCTGATCGCCGGATACAGCCCCGCGATCACGCCGACCACCAGCGCGACCAGCAGAGCGATCGCCGCGAGTCCGACTGCGAGACCGGACAGCGAGTCATCCGCGGTGGGAGACCCTCCTGTTAGGGTGTTTACATTGCTTTATTCATTTCTTATAAAGCATGGTAAGAAACCTAAGGACTCCTATGGACAGCGTGCTCAACCCGTACACGCCGAACGCCGGCGCATCGCCCGACATCGTCGTCGGTCGAGATGAGCAGACGCAGGCATTCACCACCCTTCTGCGGCGGCTCGCGCGGGGGAGGACGCACCAGTCCATGATCATCACCGGCCTCCGAGGAGTCGGGAAGACAGTTCTCCTCAACGAATTCGGAGACATCGCCCGAGGCGAACACTGGGAGGTCCTCGAGATCGAGGCGAGCAAGCATGATGACACCCGTTTCCGACAGTCGATGGCCTCGTTGCTCAAGGCCGCGCTTCTGCGTCTCTCGCCCCGCGTGAAGTGGACTGATCGAGCGCGACGCGCTGCAGCGGTCATTTCGTCGTTCGCGCTGTCCGTCAATCAGCAGGGCGCGTGGTCGCTGTCATGGGACATCGAACCCGAAGAGGGCCTGGCCGACCATGGCGACCTGGCCATGGACCTGACCGATGTGCTCGTCGCCATCGGCGATATCGCTCAGGAGCGCGAACGCGGCGTCGCCATTCTGATCGACGAGGTCCAATTCCTCAGCCCGAAGCAGCTCGAAGCTCTCATTCAGGCCGTCCACAAGACAGTGCAGCGAAAGTTGCCCATTACCTTCGTGGGCGCAGGCCTGCCCCAGATCGCAGAGCTCGCGGGCGATGCGAAGTCGTACGCCGAGCGGCTGTTCCAGTTCCCTAAGATCGACTCGCTGGAGGACGAGGACGCGCGCCAGGCGCTCATCGAACCAGCTCGTGCCGAAGGGGTGGACTTCGAAAGCGACGCCGTCGCGCTCGCGCTCGAGATCTCCCAGGGATACCCGTACTTCATTCAAGAGCTCGGCTTCCAGGTGTGGGAGATCGCGGAACAGTCACCGATCACACGACTGGACGTAGAGACCGCCCGGGAAGGCTACGAAGCAAAGCTCGACAGCTCCTTCTTCCGCGTCAGACTCGACCGCGCCACTCCGCTCCAGACTGCGTATATGCGGGCGATGGCAGAGCTCGGGCCCGAACCCCAGAAGGCTTCCGAGGTCGCGAGAGTGATGGGCCGAGAGTCCACTCAGCTCGGACCGACGCGGGCGGAGCTGATCGATATGGGTCTGCTCTACACGCCAGAGCATGGATACGCGGCGTTCACCGTCCCCGACTTCGACAAGTTCATGAAGCGTGCCGTGCCCACACTTGTCGTTCCTGAACTGCAGAAGAGGAGCCGCAAGGTGAAGAGAGCAGGATGAATGACGAAGGAGGGCCTCCCGGTGCGGGAGACCCTCCTTCGTGAGGCGGGTCAGCTGGTGACGGTCCAGTCGAACTGGTCGCCGTACTTCTTCAGCCATGCGTCGACGGCATCCGCTTCCTTGCCCTCGCCGTACTCGTTGACCACGAGGTCCTCGAGCGCGCCGTACTGCTCGTCGTCGAGCTTGATCTTCTCGATCAGCTCTGCGGCCTCGGGGAACTCCTCGGCGAAGCCCTTGGTACCCAGGAAGTGCAGGCCCTCGGCCTTGCCCATCGCGCCCTTCGGGTCTTCGAGGTCCTTCACGGGGAAGGCGTCGTTGGCCCAGAACGGACGCCACAGCGTGACGACGATGTCCTCTTGCTTGTCGGTCGCGGTCTTCAGCTCGGTGAGCATGGCCGCGGTCGACGAGGTGACCAGCTCGTACTCGCTGTCGAGTCCGTACTCGGGCATCATCTTCTGGGTCTGCGCGGTGAGTCCCGCACCCGGCTCGATGCCGTAGATCTTGCCGTCGAACTCGGAGCCCTTGCCTACGAGGTCCTCGATCGAGGTGAGCTCGGAGTACTCGGGCACCGCGAGCGTGAGCTTGGCGTTGTCGTAGTACTTGCCCAGGTCCTCGATGTCGTCGCCGTACTTCTCCATGTACGTGGCGTGGGTGAGCTCGGGCCAGGCCGACGGGTACATGTCGACGTCGCCCTGCGCGAGGCCGGTGTAGAGCGGGCCCGCCTCGGTGAGCGTCTTCATCTCGACCGTGTAGCCGATCTTCTCGAGCTGGTCCTGCAGCAGGTATGCGGTGCTCAGGCCGTCGGTCCACGAGGGCAGGAAACCCAGGGTGATCGTGCCCTTGTCGTCGGCGTTGCTGTCGCCGCCCGTGCCACCGGCGCCGTCCCCGCTGCATCCCGCGAGGGTGAGGGATGCCGCGATGCCGACTGCTGTGATTGCGAGGATCTTCTTCTTCATGTGATTTCTCTCTCTCGGTTCCGTATGTGTGTTGTTCCGTAGGGGTGAAACTCTCAGTGCACTCCGCCGCCGACGGCGTTGCGGCGCGGTGCGACCGCGGCCTGCTCCGCCTCGTCCGCGGCGTCCTGCTGCGCGGTGACCTCGGGGGCGGGGGCGGATGCTGTTCCGCCGCCACCGTCGCGCGGCGTGCGGCGCCGCGCGAGCATGCCCAGCAGCGAGGAGCGGTTCTCGCCCGGTGCGCCCAGCGCTGCGGTGACGCGGTCGAGGAAGACGGCGATCAGCACGACGCCGAGGCCGGCCTCGACGCCCTTGGGGATGTTGATGGTCGAGATCGCCTCGACGACCATCTTCCCGAGGCCGTCCGCACCCGCCATTCCGGCGATGACCGCCATCGACAGGGCGAGCATGATGACCTGGTTGACGCCGGCCATGATGGTCGGCATCGCGAGGGGGAGCTGGATGCCGCGCAGGATCTGACCCGGCTTGGCACCGAACGCGTGCCCGGCCTCGACGGTCTCGGAGTCGACACCGCGGATGCCGAGCTCGGTCAGTCGCACGCCCGGGGGCAGCGCGAAGATCACGGTGGCCACGAGACCCGGCACCACGCCGATGCCGAAGAACACGATCGCCGGGATCAGGTACACGAACGCCGGCATGGTCTGCATGAAGTCGAGCACGGGCTTGAGCACCGCACGCACGGTCGCGTTACGTGCCGACCAGATGCCCAGCGGCACGGCGATCAGCACCGCGATCACGGCGGCGACGAGCACGAGCGCGAGCGTCTGCATGGCGGGGACCCACAGATCCATCGCCACGATCAGGCCGAAGGAGACGACCGTTCCGATCGCGAGCTGCCACGAGCGCACGACCCAGGCGATGAGCGCGGCGATCACGATGATCACCGCGAAGTGCGGGGTCAGCAGCATGCGTGTGAGGCCGTCGACGAGGAAGCTCATCACGAACGAGATCACATCGAGCAGACCGTCGAGGTTGTCCTTGATCCAGTCGACGCCGGATTCGATCCAGGTTCCGACGGGAATGCGGAAGTCGTCCATCAGCGCACCTCCTCCGTGGTCGGGGCATCCGCCGGGTCGGCGGTCCACCCGTCATCGAGCACGGCATCGATCTCGGCCTGCGGCATCGGCATCAGCGGGAGGGTGATCTCCTCGGTCGCTCCGGGGCCGGGACCGAGGGCGGCGAGCAGGGTCACACGCGGGATCACGCCCACCAGGCGGCCGTCGGCATCGGTCACCGCGAGCGGCAGCGGCGACTCGACGGCGGGCACGAACAGGTTCATCAGCACCTCGTCCTCGCGCACGCTCTGCAGCACAGGCTTGAGGATCGAGTCGAGGGTGGTCGCGCCGTTGCGCACGAGCTTGACCGCATCCCGGTCGGTGACGACACCCACGAGCTGGCGGTCGCGACCGACCACGTAGGTCGCCGACATGTACGCATCGCGCATCTGGCGCAGTGCGGTGCGAGGACCTGCGGTGTGCGGCACGACGGGGCGCGGGCGCTCCATCACGTTCGCGGCGGTGAGCACGCGAGCGCGGTCGACGTCCTGCACGAACTGCTCGACGTAGTCGTTGGCCGGGTCCATCAGGATGTCCTCGGGGGTGCCGATCTGCACGATGCGGCCGTCGCGCATCACAGCGATCCGGTCGCCGAGAAACATGGCCTCGTTCAGGTCGTGCGTGATGAAGACGATCGTCTTCTGCAGCTTCTGCTGCAGTTCGAGCAGCTGCTCCTGCATCTCGCGACGGATCAGCGGGTCGAGCGCACTGAATGCCTCGTCCATCAGCAGGATGTCGCTGTCGGCGGCGAGCGCACGGGCGATCCCCACGCGCTGCTGCATGCCACCGGAAAGCTCGGACGGGAGCTTCTCGCCCTGGCCCTCGAGACCCACCAGGGAGAGGATCTCCTCCGCCTTGGCCAGGCGCTCGACCTTGCCGACGCCCTTCAGCTCGAGCGGGTAGGCGACGTTCGCGGCGACGGAGCGGTGCGGCAGCAGGGCGAAGTGCTGGAAGACCATCGAGATGCGGTCGCGACGGATCTCGCGGAGCTTCGACGACGGAATGCCCGTGATGGGATCGCCGTTCACCGTGACGGTCCCGGAGGTGACATCGTGCAGCCCGTTGAGCATGCGGATGATGGTGGACTTACCCGATCCGGACAGCCCCATGATGACGAAGATCTCACCGCGGTTGACGGTGAAGCTGGCGTCGATGACCGCTGCGGTGCCGGCATCCGCGACGGCGGCGCGGCTCTCACCGGCTTTCAACCGACGGACGGCGGTGCTCGGATTCTTACCGAAAACCTTGTACAGATTGCGCGCTTCGAGAGCGATTTCGGACACGTTTCCCCCGCGGCTCGCCTTCGGGTGGCTGAGCCTGCTTCGGTTACGCCCGGGTGAGCTCTCGGGGCCGTTCGACATGATCGCTGTGGCGGCACAGGCGGCGGATTTCGGATCCGCCGCGATAGAGCATCGACCGTACGTCCACGCCTCTTCGCAGCACAGCTCATCGAAAGAAGGACGTGGTCGCGGACTGGTCTTCGGGCCGTCAGGCCCACGTTCCAACGTAACGAAATGGCCGATCAGGGGCAAATCCCGGGTGCACGACGTGCGCGAGTTTCAGCGGCTGACCGGGGAATTGCACGCGTATTCAACAATCCCCCTGACGAGGGCCACGGCGTCAGGAATCGGGGGTGTCGGAACGGCGGATGCTGCGCGTCACGGTGAACTTCGCCGTGCGTGTCACCTGTGTGGTCGCACCGATCAGCCGGGCGAGTTCCGGACGATACGCGAGCGAGGAGTTGTAGACCGTGAAGAGCTCTCCGCCGGGTCGGAGCACGCGCGCCGCGGCCTCGAACAGGCGGGTCGCCGCCCCCGTGTGGACGCTCGCACCGAGGTGGAACGGCGGGTTCAGCAGCACCACGTCGACGCTCGCGTCCGGAACCGCGGAGGCCGCATCGTCGTGCGTGACCGTCACGCGGTCGGCGACCCCGTTCGCAGCGGCCGTCGCCCGCGCGGAGGCCACGGCGGCGGCGGATCGGTCGGTCGCCGTCACGCGTGCATCGGGGTGCGCGAGCGCGTATGAGACGGCGAGCGCCCCGGTGCCACAGCCGAGATCGAGCACGTCGACCGCCGCCCCCGTCACCTGAGCGCCGAGCACCTCCAGCAGCACCCGGGTGCCGATGTCGAGGCGCGCGCCCGCGAAGGCCCCGCCGTGCGCCACCAGAATGAGCCCGTCGTGCTGCGCGCTCACCGGGAACGGCGGTGTCGACGGGGCGGGGAGCGGCTCCGACGCCACGATCAGCCGTGACTTGCGCTCCGCGCGCTGGGCCTGCACCTGGGCGAAACGGTGCCCGAGCACCTCGTTCTGGGTGAGGGTCATGTGCTTCACGCGACCTCCCGCGATGAGCACGACGTCGGGCGCCGCCCAACGGACCACCGCATCCGTGATCTCCTCGAGTTCCGCGAGCGCCTTCGGCAGCTGCAGCAGCACGACCTTCGCCCCGGCGAGCAGCTCGGCGTCGAGCTCGTGCGCGGTCAAGCCGGCGAGCCCGAGCTCCTCGGCATTTCGGCTCAGAGCTCGACGACCGGACGCGAGGTCCTGATGCACCCGGATGCCGTGTCGTCCGGCAGCCGTCAGCGCCAGGGTGATCGCGCCGTACTCGTCACCGATCACGACGGTCTCGGTACCCGGGGCATCGAGGGCGAGCGCCCGTTCGACGAGCAGCAGATCGGTCGCGTCATACGCCTGGAGGTTGTCCGCCTCGACGTCGGGCCAGCGGCGCAGGCGGCTGTAGGGGAACTCCGGCACCAGCCCACTGTACGCGGGGGCCGTGAGGATTTCGCATGCGTCGTCTTCGCCCGATTCACAACTTCCTGAATCGGGCGTACGCTCCCGCGCATGACCACCGTCATCGCCACCCAGGGCCTCGCCAAGCACTACGGCACCGTGCACGCGCTCGACGGCCTCGACCTCACCGTGGGGCATGGTCAGGTGCACGGCTTCCTGGGGCCGAACGGGGCAGGGAAGTCGACCGCGATCCGCATCCTGCTCGGCCTCGCCCGGCGCACCTCCGGCCAGGCGACCGTGTTCGGCGAAGACCCCTGGGAGCGCGCCGTCGACCTGCATCGACGCATCGCGTACGTTCCCGGCGACGTCAGCGTGTGGCCGAACCTGTCCGGAGGCGAAGCCGTCGATCTGCTCGCCCGTCTGCGCGGCGCCCGCACGAACGACCCCGGGTATCAGCGCGAGAAGAAGCGGCTCCTGGACGCCTTCCAATTCGACCCGCGCAAGAAGGGCCGCGCCTACTCGAAGGGCAACCGGCAGAAGGTCGCATTGATCGCGGCGTTCGCGGTGCCCGCCGACCTCTACATCTTCGACGAGCCCACCAGCGGACTCGATCCGCTGATGGCGGTCATCTTCCAGCACGAAGTCGCCCGCGCCCATGCGAACGGCGCGACTGTGCTGCTGTCGAGCCACATCATGAGCGAAGTCGAGCAGCTGTGCGACCGGGTGTCGATCATCCGCGCCGGCCGTATCGTCGAGACCGGCACGCTCACGCAGCTGCGGCACCTCACCCGCAGCGACGTGTCGTTCACCCCCGCCGGGGCCACCCTCGACCAGGTGTCCCGCATCCCCGATGTACACGACGCCCAGCAGCAGGGCGACCGCATCCGCCTCGCCGTCGACAGCGACCGCACGGCCACGGTGCTCCCCGCCCTCGCCGCACTCGGCATCGACGACCTCCGGGTCGCCCCGCCCTCGCTCGAGGAGCTGTTCCTGCGTCACTACGGCGACGACCTCGCCACACTCGAGGCCGCGGAAGAGGGTGGCCGTGATGACGCGGCACCCGCCACCCGTCGCGAGCGTCGCGCCCTGAAGGGCCGCGCGTGATGTCCGCATTCGGCGTGCTGCTCCGACAGCGGCTGCGACGAGACCGGCTGCAGCTGACGCTGTGGATCGTGGGCACCGCGCTCATGGCGTTCGCGGGATACGCCGGCGTCAGCCAGTCGTACGCGACCGTCGCCGACCGGCAGAGCATCCTCGCCGCGGCACTCGCGAACCCCGTGATCCTGATGTTCCGCGGGCTGCCCTCCGGCACGTCCGAAGGAGCCTTCCTCGCCTTCGCGGTCCTTCCGTGGCTGGCGCTGCTCGCCGCGCTCATGAGCACTTTCCTGGCGGTGCGGCACACGCGGGGCGATGAGGAGGCGGGACGAGCGGAGCTCGTGTGGGCCACTCCGGCCGGGCGCCGCCTGCCGACCATCGCGACCATCGTGCACGGCCTCCTGGCGAACGCGGTGCTGGCCGCGCTCACCGCGCTCGCGCTGATCGCCACCGGGCTTCCGGCCGCAGGCGCGCTCCTCGCGGGGGCGGCGGCCGGCGCGACCGGGATCGCGTTCCTCGGCGTCGGCCTACTCGCCGCGCAGCTCATGCGCACATCGCGCGGGGCGAACTCCCTGACGATCTGGGTACTCGTGGCGACCTTCCTCATCCGCGGCATCGGCAACGCGGCGGGAACCCCGAGCGACGACCTGACCCGCATCACGAGCGCCTGGCCTGCCTGGCTCTCGCCGTTCGGCTGGGCCGAGCAGACGCGCCCCTACGACACCGATCTGGCCTGGCCTTTACTGCTGGGCATCGCGTTCGGCCTCGTGCTCGCCGGCGCATCCGTCGCCCTGCAATCCGTGCGCGACGTCGATGCCGGCTTCGTCGCGGAGCGCCCGGGCCGGGTCTCGGCGCGAGCGGCGCTCGCGTCGCCGCACGCGCTGGTGTGGCGGCTCACCTCGGGTTCGATCGTGGGATGGGCGATCGGCGGGGCGATCACCGGCATCCTCGCCACGACGCTGAGCGGGGTGGTCGACCGGATTTCGGGCGAGAACCCGGCCGTCGCCGACATCCTGAAGAAGATCGGCGGCGCCGCGGGCGGGCTCGACGAGGTCGTGGTGACCGTGTTCTTCACACTGCTGGGCATCCTCGCCGCGTGCGCGGCGGTGCAGACCGTGGTGCGCGCTCGCCAGGAAGAGGCGCGTGGCACCGCCGAGGCCGTGCTCGCCACCCCGATCGGACGCGTGCGCTGGCTCGCCGACTACATGATGGTCGGCGTGGCCGCGGTGCTGATCGTCGTCGCCGCTGCCGTGCTCGCCGGTTGGGTCGGCGCCTGGTCGAACGGCGGCGACGAGTCGCTCTATCGCATCGTGGCGGTGGCCGGATTCGGGCAGGCGGTCGCCGCCTCGATCTTCGCGGTGCTGACCGCCCTGGTGTTCGTGCTGCTCCCGGGGGCGACGACCGCCGTGGCGTGGAGCCTCGTGCTGGTGGCGGCCCTGCTCGGCATGTTCGGGCCGCTGTTCGGGCTGCCTGAGTGGAGCGCGAACCTCTCGCCGTTCGCGGTGACCCCGGTGGTCGACGGCGGCGGAGTGGACGTGCGCGGCCTGTGGTGGCTCGTGCTCGCCCTGGCCGCAGGAGGCGCGGCAGCACTGACGTTGATGCGGCGACGCGAGCTCGCCCTCGGCGCATAGGTGGAGCCCGGATGCCCGACGACAGCACCGAGAGCCTCGATAGCACCGACCTCGAGACCGTCGCGGTGCATCGAGGGATCGAACCGGCGGAGAAGGCGGCGGCCATGATGACCGCTGCGGGAATGCCCCGGATGCCGGCGCGGGTGATGATGGCGCTGATCGCCGCGCCCGACGACGGGTACACGGCCTCCGAGCTCGGCGAGCGTCTCGGCGTCTCGGCGGCGGCCGTCTCCGGTGCGGTGCGCTACCTGCAGCAGCTGCACTTCGTCCAGCGCCGCTCACGGCCGGGAGAGCGCCGCGACCGCTACGAGTTCGTGCACGACCCGTTCACGAGTTCGATCGCGGGGAACATGCCCGTGTACTCCCGCCTGTCCGCGTACATCGACGAGATCGCCGCCGCGCACACCGACGACCAGGGCGCCCACGACCGGGCCGTCGATCTCGCCGAGTTCTTCCGCTTCCTCTCCGCGCGCATGCTGCGGATCGTCGACGATTGGCACGAACAGCGCCGCGAACGCGACTGACGGGATCGCTCGGTCATCCGTCGGGGAGCCGGGGAGCTTGCCGTCCGCCTCACCTCTTGACACCCGTCCGGGTTATGTGGTTACTTAGTCGAGTAAGTAACCCACTAACCAAGCGGAGGACTCGTGATCGAAGAAGGCAAGCCGCTCTTCGTCCAGATCGCCGAGCAGATCGAGGACTCGATCGTCGACGGCTCACTCGCCGAAGAGGCTCAGGCCCCCTCCACGAACGAGCTGGCCGCGTTCTACCGGATCAACCCCGCCACCGCAGCGAAGGGAGTCGCCGTGCTCACCGACAAGGGAGTGCTCTACAAGCGCCGAGGCATCGGCATGTTCGTCGCGGAGGGCGCGAGGGACCTCCTCCTCGGCGAGCGCCGCGCCGCGTTCGCCGACCGCTACATCGACCCGCTCCTCGCCGAAGCCCGCACGCTCGGGCTCGGCGCCGAAGACCTCACGGCCCTGCTCCGGCAGCGTGCCGCACTGACCACTGACGCAGAAGGGAAGACCCCCGCATGACCGCCGTCATCGAGGTGCACAACCTCAGCAAGCGCTACAAGGAGAAGCGAGCGCTCGACAACGTCTCGCTCGCCATCGAGGGAGGCGCGATCTACGGCCTCCTCGGCCGCAACGGTGCGGGGAAGACGACACTCATGTCGATCCTCACCGCTCAGAACTTCGAGTCGTCCGGCACCGTGAAGGTGTTCGGTGAGCACCCGTACGAGAACGCGCACGTGCTCAGCCGGATCTGCTTCGTCCGCGAGAGCCAGAAGTACCCGGACGACGCCTACCCCAAGCACGCGTTCAAGGCTGCGAGCCTGTTCTTCCCGAACTGGGATCAGACCCTCGCCGACGAGCTCATCGCCGAGTTCCAGCTGCCGATGAGGCAGACCATCAAGAAGCTCTCCCGCGGTCAGCTCTCCGCGGTCGGGGTGATCATCGGACTCGCCTCGCGCGCCGAGATCACGTTCTTCGACGAGCCCTACCTCGGCCTCGACGCTGTCGCACGGCAGATCTTCTACGACCGTCTGATCGAGGACTACGCCGAGCACCCGCGCACCGTCATCCTCTCGTCGCACCTGATCGACGAGGTCTCGAACCTCATCGAGAAGGTCATCGTGATCGACAACGGCCAGATCCTCCTGAACGAAGACACGGATGCGGTCCGCGACCGCGCCGTGACCGTGGTAGGCGACGCCGCGAAGGTCGACGCCTGGATCGGTACCCGAGAGGTGCTGCACCGCGAGGCGCTCGGGCGCGTGGCATCCGTCACCGTCCTCGGCGCCGTGTCCGCAGAGGAGCGCGCGGAGATCGCGGCAGCAGGGCTCGATCTCGCACCGGTCTCACTGCAGCAGCTGATCGTGCGTCTCACCCAGAAGGCCGAGGTCGATGCCACGAGATCGGCCGCCACGAAAGAGGAGGTGCGCTGATGCGACGCACACTCAACGTCATCCGCCTGCAGCTGATCAACCGGCAGACCTTCATCTGGGTCCCCCTGATCGTCCTCGCCGGAGCGACCCTGATCTCGGTGCTGATCTACGCCATGATCCCGGGGGATTCCCCGAAGTACGGCGGCGGCGGCCAGGCGCCCCTCTGGTACTTCTTCGCGATCGGGCTGTCGGCAATGACGCTCACGTTCCCGTTTTCGCAGGCGATGAGCGTCACACGTCGCGAGTTCTTCTTCGGCACGATGCTGACTGCAATGCTCGCCAGCACGTTCATGGGCGCACTCTTCCTGATCGGTGGGGGCATCGAGGTCGCCACGAACGGCTACGGCGTGAACGGGTGGGTGTTCTACCTCCCGTGGCTGTGGGAGGCGGGTCCGCTCGGAGCGTTCGTCGTCTACTTCACCCTCGCGCTGTTCTTCTTCGTGATCGGTTTCACCGGAGCCACCATCTACAAGAGCTGGGGGCTGACGGTGCTGACAGTCGTGTGGATCACGCTGGCGCTCGTGCTCGTCGGCCTGGTGTATCTCGCGACCCGACTCGAGCTGTGGGGGCAGATCTGGACGGGGATCGGAAGCCTCGGCGCCCTCGGCCTCGCCCTTTGGGGCCTCGTGGTCACGGCGGCCCTCATGGGCGTCTCGTTCCTCGCCTTCCGCAGAGCCATCCCGTAGACCCACCGCAGATCCACCGCTCTCGCCGACGCCGGTCGCCCTCCTGGGCGGCCGGCGTCGCGTGTGCGCGCTACCGGTACGCCGCCGAGCACGCAACCCGCTCGCCTCCTGCGCACCGGAGCGCCTACGCTCGCGGAACCCCCTGCCCCCGACAGAGAGGATGCCGTGACGCAGACCCGCACCCGGCTCCGGGTACGACGAGCGGGCGCCCGACGCGCGCTCCACGACGCCGTCCGTCCTGCCCGGCTGCTGCTCGTGGCCAAGACGACCCTGGCCGTCGGACTGGCCTGGATGATCGCTCCGCACATGCCCGGGGTCACCGACCAGTACCCGTACTACGCGCCCCTCGGCGCCCTGTTGAGCATGTACCCGACGCTGATGGGTTCGGCGAAGTCGAGCCTGCAGACGCTGCTCGGCCTCGCCACGGGAATCGGTCTCGCCACGATCGTGGTGCTGACAGTCGGCCCGACCTGGTGGACGATCCCCCTCGTGGTCGGCGTCGGAGTGCTGCTCTCGGGCACGGGCTGGTTCGGCGTCGGCCGCGAATACGTGCCGATGGCCGCCCTGTTCGTGCTGATCATCGGCGGACAGAACGCCGACGACTATTCGCTCGGCTACCTCACACAGACGGCGGTCGGCGTGGTCGTCGGGCTGGTGGTAAACCTGGTGATCGCACCCGCACCACTCACCGTCGCCGCGGCGGGACGGGTGGCGGCGTTCCGGGAGCAGTTGGCCGCGCACCTGCACGACATCGGATCCGCGGTGTCGGAGGCATGGCCGCCCGAGCACGAGCAATGGGCCGACGATGCGGCCTCTCTCGCCGACACCTCCTCCGCACTACGAGCGGCGCTGACGGAGGCGGACGAGAGCCGACGGGGCAACCCGCGCGCCAGGGGGCATCGCACACGGATCCGGCAGAGCCACGACGAGCTCGCGGCTCTCGATCGCATCGCCCACCTCATCCGCGACATCTCCGACGAGATCGCCGACACGATCTGGGACCGGCCGTCTGCACTGGCGCTCGACCCCGCTCTGCCTGCGCCCCTCTCTGCGGCCTGTCACGCGGTCGCCGATGTGATCGCGCGGGGGGATGCCTCCTCGAGCGAGGATCATCGCGCCCGCGGTGAAGCGGCGCGCGCGATCCGGCTGCTTCTCGAGATGGTCGACGACCGCACCATCGATGTGCGGCGTTCGATGGGACCCGGTGTGCTCACCGCCATGCACCTGCGTCGCATCCTGATCCTGAGCGGTTCGCGCCCTCCGACCGAGGATTGATCCGACCGGGCCCGTCGCCTCAGATGGTGTCGTCGGCGGCGACCAGATCCATCTGCCAGTAGCGACCTTCAGTGTCGGTGCTGTCGTGCGCATCGTCGGCGGCACTCAGGATGTCGTTGATCTTCACCATCACGTCGTCGAACTCCGACTCGGTGAGCCGGATGGTGCGCTGGGTGAAGGCGGCGTGCACCTCGGTCGTGCGCCCGGCGACGTACTCCGGGGTCCAGGCGATCACTCGTCGGATCAGATCCTGATGGTCCTCGACGAGGGCGGCGATCACCGCAGAGCCGAGGGCCTCGTCGGCGACCGGACTCTCGGGTCCTCCGACGTTGAGCGCACCCTTGTGTCCGGTCCAGACACGATCGCGCCGATCGCGGGCCTTGTCCGGCGCCTCTTCGATGAGACCGGCGTCGGCGAGCGCGCGCAGATGGAAGCTCGCGCTGTTCGCTGGCACGCCGAGTTCAGTCGCGATATCGGCGGCGCGGAGGAATTCCCGCCGCGAGAACAGCCGGATCATCTGGCGCCGCAGCGGGTGCGAGTAGGCCTTGAGCATCGCCGACGTCATCCAGACGGGATCGTCGCTCGTGCTCTTCGCGTTGTCCTCCGTCATGTGCCGATCCTACCCGCACGCAGAATTGCGCAATAAGACTTGCGCAATTCTTCTTGCGCATCTACTCTCGACCCATGACCACCGTCACCGAGCCCCACCGTCTGTGGCGCAACACCCGCTACCTCACCTGGTTGGTGAGCGACACGAGCAAGGGCCTCGCGGCCTCCCTGTTCGGCTTCGCCATCCCACTGCTCGCCCTGATCGTGACGAACGACCCCGCCCAGGCCGGCATCATCGGCGGAGCCGGAATGGTCGCGCGACTGCTCATGACCCTGGCCGGCGGCGTGCTGGCCGACCGTCATCGCCGCATCGCACTGATGCTGCTCGGCTCGCTCATCGGCATCGTGCTCGCCGGCGGCTTCACCCTCCTCGCCCTCGGCGACGCGATGACGTTCGGATCACTGCTCGTGATCGACGTGCTCCTCGCCGCGCGCAGCGGACTCTTCGACGTCGCCGGGGAGAGCGCGATCAAGGAGATCGTGCCCGACGACGCGATGGGCCGAGCGCAGGCGGCCAACCAAGGGCGCGACGCGGCGCTCCAGCTCGCGGGCGGACCGCTCGGCGGTCTGCTGCTGGGCGTCGGCGGATGGCTCGTGGGCGTGGTCATGACCCTGTGCCACGCGATCGCGGCCCTGACCGCATGGCTGCTCGGCCGTCAGGCGCGCCGGGCCGGAGTGATCGACGCGGGCGCGGACGACGATGTGGAGCCGACCGCGACGGCGAAGACCAATGCCTGGGCGGAGCTGCGCGAGGGGTTCGGCTGGCTGCTCTCCCGTCCCGACCTCGGCGGCGTGCTGCTCATCACGACCGTCATCAACCTCGGCTTCAACGCCACGATCACGACCGTCATCTACGCCCTCCAGCAGGACGGATACTCCGAGCTGTTGATCGGCACCCTGAGCGCGTCTATCGGGGCCGTGATGCTCGTGGGCGCCGTGTGCGCTCCGCTGCTCGTCCCGCGGATCAAGACCGGGATCCTGACCATCGCCGGGCTCTCGGTCGTCTCGGTCGGTGCGATCGTGCTGTCGATGGTCACCGAGCCGTGGGCCATCGCCGTGGTGCTCGGCGCCGCGGTCCTGCTCGTGCCCGCGCTCAATGCCGGGATGATGGGCTACTTCATGGTCGCCACCCCGAGCCATCTGCTCGGTCGCGCCAACAGCGCCGCCGGGGTCCTCGGCATGGGTGCGATGCCGCTCGCACCGCTCATCGCCGGCTTCGGTCTCGCGTGGATCGGGAGGGAATGGACCATCCTGATCTGCGCCGGGCTCTGCCTGATCTCGGTGGTGCTCGCCGTGAGCAACAGAGCGCTGCGCGCACTGCCCGTCGAGTCAGGCTGGGCCGCGCACGCGAAGCAGTACGAGACGGCCTGACCCCGCGCCGCGGCGAGACCCGACCCGTCGGGCTAGAGCGCGCCGGTCAGTGCCGCGATGCCGGCGACCAGAGAGACCAGGGCGAGCACGAGAGCGATCGCGATGAGGATGGCGTGCACCTTGAGGAATGCCGTGGCCCTGCCGTTCTCGTCGCGCGCACGCGGATCCTTGGCGACGCGCGTGTAGAACCGCGGCCAGACGAGGGCGTTGAAGGCGGCGTTGAGCAGGAGCAGGACGGCGAGCGGGATCACCCCTCAACGCTATCGACATCGCCTATGGGTGCCGACCGCCGCCGGGATGCGGAATTCTTGGATGCGGACTTGTATCAGAAAGCCCTTGCCGCGCTCCTGGTAGGTGTGATCACAATGGGCTTCATGATCGACGGTGCACCCGGCGCCGGTCTCGATCATGCCTCGGATGACGGGCGTGCACGCTGGGAGCGCGCTGCGGATCTGTTCGACGCATGGCGCGAGAGCGACGGCCGCGCGATGGACGAGCTCGTACGGCTGATGACGCCCGTGCTCTGGCACGTCGTGCGCGCGTACGGGCTCGAACGCACCCTCGCCGAAGACGTCGTGCAGACCACCTGGCTGCGGCTGGTACGCGGTCACGGATCGATCAGCGATTCGCGGGCCGTGTCGGCCTGGCTCACCACCACCGCACGCCGCGAGGCGTGGAAGGTCGCGAAGGCACACGGCAAGGTCGACACGACCGACGTCGACGACCTCGACACCCTGCTCCCCGAGCAGGCCTCGGCCGAGGAGCACGCGACCATCGGCGACGAGAACCGTCGGCTGTGGTCGGCCGTGCGCCGCCTGAACGACCGCTGCCAGAGGCTGCTGCGCGTGATCGCCTTCGAGGACCGCCCGGACTATGCGCACATCGCCAGCGACCTCGCGATGCCCATCGGCAGCATCGGCCCCACACGGAACCGGTGCCTCGCGAAGCTCCGCGCCCTGCTGGACGCACCGCCGACAGCGCCGGCGGGGGGACTCGCATGACCGACCACGAAGACGCTCGGATGCTCGCCCGGCTCCGCACGCACTGGAGCGCGGTCGACCCGGTGCCCGCTGGCCTGATCGACCGCATGGTCGCCGCAGTCGCTTCGGACGGTCTGAACAGCGAGTATGCGCTGCTGACCCTGGTCGAGGGACAGCTCGGCGAGGTACGCGGCGAAGCGGATGCACTGACCCTGCAGTTCAGCGACGGCTCCACCAGCATCCTGCTGCATGTGACGACCGCCGCGTCCGGCCGCCGCCGCGTCGACGGCTGGGTCGACACCGCGGCCGCCGAGATCGTCCTGACCCAGGGGGAGAAGGCCAGGTCGGTCTCGCCGGAGGAGACCGGACGCTTCGTGTTCGACGAGGTGCCGCCCGGTCTCACGCGCGTGCGCCTGACGACCGTGGTCGGGGGCGAGACGCGCACGCTCGCGACCCCGCAGTTCGAGCTGTGACCACGGGCGCCGCCCGTCGATGAGGACGCGGGGCGACCCGCAGGGAGAGGATGACGCATGGATCAGCCCAAGGGATGGACCTGGCAGGACCGCGCGGAGGGATCGATCCGCCGGGGAACCGCGCTCGATCCGAGCACGGAGCCGGTGGACGGCATCCGCGCGTTTCCGACCGCGTATCTGCCGGAGCGGCTGCTGATCACCCGCGCCCTCGGCGACGAGGAGGCCTACGACCGCGAGGTGCGCACTCTGCGTGATGCCGCCGACACCTTCGGATGGCAGCTCGAGATCGAGGACGGCGCCCGATCGGCGGTCGACGGCGAGCTGGTTCCGGGGGTTCCCGGCTTCCTGCGCGCACGGCTGCGGACTCCCGACGAACCGGTCAGGGGCGAGTCACCCGTCGCACCCGATGCCTGGCGAGTGCTCCAGCGCGCACGCCGCATGTCGCGCTCGACGATGCCGCGGACGAGCCTCGACCACGTGCTGTCCATCGATCCGGTCGGGCTCAATCCCTTCACCAGGACGAACCCCTTCACACGCACCAACCCGTTCACCCGCACGAACCCGGTGCGCGGAGCCGGCGGGGGCGCGGGCGGCAGCGACGACTACCTCGAGCCCGGACGCGGCGCGCGGCAGCCCGTGAGCTGGTTGGGCCCCGCCCCTGTGCGCGGACCCGCGCCGAAACGCGGACGGCGCCCCGTGGTCGCGGTGCTCGACACCGGTTGCGGCGAGCACGCCTGGCTGCCTGCCGACATCGTCACGCGCGCGGTCGACCTCGACGGCGTGCCGGTCGGCCTGACCGACGACGCCGATCCGGAACGCTACCCCGATCTGTACGGACAGCTCGATGGTGAGATCGACGCGGTCGCCGGACACGGCACCTTCATCGCCGGCATCGTCAGACAGGCGGCTCCGGAGGCCGACATCCTCTCGATCCGGGTGGCGGGAGCCCTCGGGGTGGTCGACGAGAGCACCCTGCTCGAGACCGTGGCCCAGGTCGTGACCCTGCTGGCCCGCCACCGGGAGGACCCGAAGACGGGCTTCCCGATCGATGTGCTGAACCTGTCGCTCAGCTACTACCACGAGACGCCGATCGACGGATTGTTCAGCCTCACGCTGTACCAGCTGCTGGCCAAGGCACGCGAGCTCGGCTGCGTGGTCGTGTGCTCGGCCGGCAACGACGCGATCGACCGCCCCTCGTTCCCGGCGTCGCTCTGGCCCTGGCCCGGCGCCGACAACGGCATCCGTCGGGACAGAGACGCGCCGCTGGTGTCGGTCGGAGCACTGAACCCCTCGGCGCAGTCGGTCGCCCTCTTCTCGAACATCGGCCCGTGGGTTCAGGCCTACGCGCCTGGGGCCGCCGTGGTGAGCACGTCGCCCGCGTTCGTGGGCGGCACCCAAGCGGTCACGAGGGCCGACGTCGAGGGCCTCCGCCGCGAGACGATCGATCCCGACGACTATCGGGGCGGTTTCGCGGTGTGGAGCGGCACCTCGTTCTCGGCCCCGTACGTCGCAGCGCGCATCGCCGCCCAGCTCGGCACCGTCCCCGTCGGCGGCGTCAGCCCCGGCGCTGCGGCGAAAGCCGTCGCCGCAGTCCTGAAGTCCCTGCCGACCCCGGTCGACCCCGGCTGACGCACCCCCGGGACGAGCCGTCCGTACCGACGCGGGCGGCTCGTCCTGGTGCCGAGCGCCGCCGCCCTCGTGGCCCGCGGGGACACGCTCGGGGCGGCTCTTCCGGCGCACCTGTCGGGCGGATGCACGGCTGTCGGATCCGAACCCCGCGTGTCGCCCGACACGTGCTCTTCCTCCCGACAGGTGTCCACTGCCTCACCCGAGCGATCACGCACCGCTCCCGCTCGGAACACGCGCTCTTCCCTGCAGCCCCGACGCACGGCATTCTGAAGGGATGCCCCTGTCCGCGATCGAGCTGCACCGGCGCGGGGTCGAAGCGGCCAACGCCCGGCGATTCGCGCAGGCGCAGCGCGCTCTCGACGCGGCATCCGCCCGCACAGAAGACCCTGATCTTCGTGCGCGCATCGACGGCACGACCGCCTACGTCCTCGCCCAGACGGGAGAGCCGGCGTCCGCCGAGCAGCTGTGTCGCGACGCCCTCGGCCGATCCGGACTGCGTGCCGAGACCATCGCGGTGCTCAGCGGCCAGCTCGGCACGCTCCTGACGCACAGCGGTCGGCTGGTCGACGCCGAGGCCGAACTCACCCGCGCGATCGACACGCTCACGGCGGCCGGAGACGAGACGACCGAGCTGGCGAACTTCCTGATGAACCGATCCGTGGTGCGGATGCAGCAGCGCGAGCTCGACTCCTGCATCGCGGATCTGCGGCGCGCGGTGGCCGTGTACGAGGCGAACGACGACGAGGAGCCGCTGGCGGAGGCCCGGCACAATCTCGGGTACGCGGCGCTGCTCGGCGGAGATCTCGTCACCGCGCTCACGCTCATGACCCGCTCTCGACCGAAGCTCGCCGCGATCAGCGACCTCGCGGCGGCGATCAGCGACCTCGACCGGGCGGAGGTGCTGCGCGACGCGGGTCTCACGACCGAGGCCGAAGCGCTCCTGGAGCAGGTCGCCACCCAGTTCGGCGCGCAGCGGATGCGGCAGGCCAGAGGCGAGTCGGAGTTCCACCTCGCCCGCTCGCTCCTGCGCCACGATCCCGCCGCCGCCGAGCGCGCAGCCCGCACCGCGGCGCGACGGTTCACAGCACTCGCGAACCACGGGTGGGCGGCGCGGGCCGAGGCGGTGCGTCTCGAGGCGCAGCAGCGGGCGAGACCGCGCCGTCCCATTGACGACGCGGAGTTCGCCCGCACAGCGAAAGCCCTGGACCGGGGAGGTTTTCGCACCGAGGCGACAGCACTGCGACTGAGTGCTCGACGCGACGGCACCGGACGACTCCCACGGCTGGACGACGCCGCCCCCACGCCTCTGCGTCTGCGCGCCCAGGAGGTGCGTGCTGCGCGCGCCGCAGCTGCCGGCCGTGACCGCGACGCGCTGCGTGCGGCCGCCGAAGGCCTCGACCTGCTCACCGCCTGGCAGCAATCCTTCGGTGCACTCGACCTGCAGGCATCCGTCGCGATGCACGGCAGCGACCTGATGTTCGCCGGCCTCGCCGCTGCTGCCCGACTGCGCGACCCCGCGATCCTGTTCGAGTGGTCCGAACGCGCACGCCACCTCAGCCAGCAGGTCGCGCCGGTGCGACCCCCGCGTGACGAATCCCTGGCGGTGGATCTGGCGGAGCTGCGGATGCTGCGCGCCGAGCTGGCCGGAGCCGATTGGACGACGGATGCCAGGGTGCGCGCCCTCCGCGACCGCGTGCGCGAGCGGCAATGGGCGGCCACCGGATCGGGCGGCACCCGCGAACGATGGGGGCTCGCCGAGGCGACCGCGATGCTCGACGCCGACGTCGTCGTCCTGTCCTACGTGTTCACCGGGTCCACACTGCATGCGATCGTGGTCACCTCGTCGGGGGCGACCATCGTCGACCTGTCGTGGGAGCGGGTGCAGTCGGCTCTCGACGGCCTGCGCGCCGACCTCGACATGGTCGCGCTGACCCGTGGCGGACTGATGGGGGAGGTCACCGCGCGGGCGCTCGCGTCACGGCTGGCGATCCTCGACGCCGAACTGCTCACCCCGCTGCTGCTGGCGGCGCCGACCGCGGCGCGTCTCGCGATCACGGTGCCAGGAGCGCTGGGCGGCGTGCCGTGGGCGATGCTCCCCGGCATGTCCGGCATCGCGTTCACCCTCGCGACATCCGTGTCGCGTCTGCTGGCCGCGTCCGCCCGCGACCGGACCCGGCCGACGACGATCGGATTCGCCGCAGGTCCCCGTGTCCCGCGCGCCGGAGGCGAGGTCGCGCGTGCGGCTGCGGCCTGGCGCGACGCGGGCCGCGAACCCCGGATCCTGGAGTCCTCCGCGGCGACCGTCGCGGCGGTCACCGAGCTCGCCGCCGCCACCGACGTGCTCCATATCGCCGCGCACGGCCGGCACGCGGTGGACAACCCGCTGTTCTCCGGGTTCGAGCTCAGCGACGGCATCCTCTTCGGCTACGACGTCGACCTGATACCTCGCGTCCCGACGATCGTGATCCTCTCGGCCTGCGAACTCGGACGCTCCTCGGTGCGCTGGGGAGAAGAAGCGCTGGGCATGACACGGGTGTGGTTGCACGCCGGAGCCGACTGCGTCATCGCCGCCCCCGTCGCGGTCCCCGATGATGTGGCCGGGGAACTGCTCAGCGCCGTGCACATCGGTCTCTCCGAAGGCGCAGCGCCCGCTGTCGCGCTCGCGAAGGCGGGCCTCGACACCGGTCTGAGTGCGCCGTTCCAGTGCCACGGCGACGGATTCTGAACTTTTTCCTCCATTCGGTGTATCAGAACGGAGGCCGCACGCTCCTGTTCTTCGGAAGGTGCCAGGCGAAGGGCCTCGAAGGATGAGGCGCGAGGGAGGCGCTGTCGGATCTGGGGATCATGCGCACTGGGGAGCGCGAACACGACACGGACACCATCTACTCGGGGGCATCGCGGCGCACAGCCGTGACACCCTCAGAGGGCCTCGACGTTGTGGGGACGTCGGGGCCCTCGGGGTGTCCCCGGGGTCAGGCGACCAGAACCACGTACCCGGCCGCCCGCAGCGACGCGAGTGCTTCGGCATCCGCTCCGGCGTCGGTGATCACGGTCGGGAAGAGGTCGACCCCGCCGACGGCCGTGAACGCCTCGACACCGAGCTTGCTGGCGTCGGTCACCACGACCGCGCGGCGGGCACGCTCGGCCATCATGCGGTTCACCGCAGCCTCGCGCTCGTCCTGCGTGGTCGCACCGGCGAGGGCATCCATCCCGTTCACGCCGATGAAGGCGATGTCGAGCCGCACCCCGCGCAGCAGCTGCTCCACGAACGGACCGACGAGTTCGTAGCTGCGCGAGTGGATGACGCCGCCGGTGACGACGACCTTGATCTCGGGCCGCGTGGCGAGCTGGGCGGCGATGTTCACGGCGTTGGTGACGACGGTGATGCCGCCGTTCGCTGCGAGATCGTCGCGCGCGGCGAGGGCTGCCGCGATGGCCGTGGTGGTCGTGCCACCGGAGAGCCCCACCACCATGCCGGGTGCGACGAGGCCGGCGGCGGTCTGCGCGATGCTCTCCTTCTCGTGCGTGCGCAGGTGGCTCTTGTAGCGGATGGGCAGCTCATAGGCGACGGTCTGCGCCACCGCACCGCCGTGGGTGCGGGTGAGCAGGCGCTGCTCGGCGAGCGTGTCGAGGTCTCGCCGCGTGGTCGCAGACGACGCCTCGAACTGCTCGACCAGCTCTTCGACCGTGACCTCGCCCTTCGCGGCCAGCAGGTCGAGGATCGCGTTCAGCCGGGCGGCCCGCTTCATCAGGACACCGGTTCCGCGGGCTGCAGCGCGAAGAGTCGGAGCATGCGGGCGGCCTCCTCTGCGAGTGCCTCCCTGGCGGGCGCGAGGTACTTGCGGGAGTCGACCAGACGCTCGTCGGCGTCGAGCTTGTCGCGCACCGCCCGCGTGAAGAACCCGTTCAGGTGGGTGGAGACGTTGATCTTCGTCATCCCGGCGCGCACGGCATCGGCGATCACGGCATCCGCGACGCCGGACGATCCGTGCAGCACCAGCGGCACCGGGAGCGCTTCGTGCAGGCGCCCGATCAGATCGAGGTCCAGCGACGCCGTGCGATCGGTCATCGCATGCGAGGAGCCGACCGCGACCGCGAGGGCGTCCACCCCCGTGGCGGCCACGAACGCGCGCGCCTCTTCGGGTTCGGTGCGCACACCCGGAGCGTGCGCACCGTCCTTTCCGCCCACCTCTCCGAGCTCGCCCTCGACGTAGACCCCGGCCTCGTGTGCACGGGCGGCGACCGCCGCCGTCAGAGCCACGTTGTCGTCGTAGGGCAGCGCGCCCCCGTCGAACATGACCGAGCCGAAGCCCAGCGCGATGGCCTCGTCGACCAGCTCGGGCCGCTCGGCGTGGTCGAGATGCACCGCGACGGGTGTCTGCGCGCGCCGCGCCACCGCGAGCGTGGCCAGGGCGATGGGCTCGAGCCCGCCGTGGTAATCGGCGCAGTTCTGCGAGATCTGCAGGATGACCGGCAGCTGCGCCAGAGCGGCCGCCCGCACCAGCCCTTCCGCGGTCTCGAGGTGGATCACGTTGAAGGCGCCGATACCGGTGCCGGCAGCGGATGCGGCGGAGACGAGGTCACGAGCGGAGACGAGGGTCACGAAGGGTCCTTCCGGAACGATTCAGGGTCGGGATGCGAGATGCGCAGCTGCTGCTCGATCTCGGGCCAGCGCGGGGAGATGTCGCCGGCGAGCGGGGTGAGCACAGCGGCGGCGGACCACGCCGTGGCGCGGCGGAGGATCTGCTCGGGATCGCGCACCCCGTCGGCGTACTGCACGGCACAGGCGGCGACACCGGCATCGCCCGCGCCCGTGGGGTTGCCGGCGAGCGGTTCGTCGAGACGCGCATGCACGAGAGCGGTCGCCGTGACCGCGAGCATGCCCTCGGCTCCGAGGGAGAGCAGCACGAGCTCGGTACCTCGGGCGATCAGCGAGCGGGCACCCTCGACCGGATCCGCCACACCCGTGGCCTCGACCAGCTCGGCGGCGTTCGGCTTGAGGACGGTGGCGCCGGCATCCGCCGCACGCAGCAGGGCGGGACCGGAGGTGTCGACGATCACCGGCACGCCGGCATCCTTGCCCACCGCGATGAGCATGGGGATGAGCGATTCCGGCGCTCCGGGGGGCACGCTGCCGGACACGACCAGCACACGCGCGCCCGAGAGCCGCTCGACGACTTCGGCGAGCACGGCAGCCCATTCGACATCGGTCGGGTTCACGCCCCGCTCGTTGATGATCGTGGTGTCTCCGAGGGTCTCATCGACCACCGCGATGCTGCGACGGGTCTCGGCAGCCACCGGCACCAGGGCGTGCGGCACCCCGCTCGCGATGAGCTCTGCGGCGAACTCCTCGCCGACCCGACCGCCCACAGTGGTCACCGCGAGCACCTCAGTGCCCTCGGCGTGCGCCACGCGCGCGACGTTGAGCCCCTTGCCGCCGGCGCGTGCGGCCCCGGCATCCGCCCGGTGCGTTCCGCCTTCGACGAGCCGTTCGACGCGCCAGGTGAGGTCGAGTGCGGGATTGGGGGTGACGGTGAGGATCACGTGAGCTCCCGCGCGCGGAGGGCAGCCCCGAGCAGCCCCGCGTTGCCGGAGAGCTCGGCGGGCACGAGGGCGGGGATGCGGTGGAAACTGAGCCGTGCGGCCAGGCGGGTGCGCAGCTCGTCGAAGAGTGCGCCTCCGGCGCGCGACAGCCCGCCGCCGATGACCACGGCCTCCGGAGCCACGACGGCGGTGAGCTGAGCCAGCGACATCGTGAGCGCGTCGAGCGCCGAGTTCCAGATATCCGCGGCGATCCGGTCGCCGGCCGCCGCGCGGGCGATTACGTCCTTCGCGCCGTCGGGAGCGATCCCGGTCGCCTCGCGGTAGCGCCGGGCGATGGCACCGGCGGATGCGACGGCCTCCAGGCAGCCTCGGGCCCCGCACGCGCAGATCGGCCCGTCCGCGATCGGGGAGTGCCCGATCTCGCCCGCGTATCCCCCGGCGGTGTAGGGCACGCCGCCGACGAGCAAGGCGCCGGCGATCCCGGTGCCGATCACGAGCACCACCGAGTCGGCGTAATCCCGCGCGCCGCCCAGGCGCCGTTCCGCCCAGCTCGCGGCGCGGACGTCGTGGTCGAACGCCACGGGCAGCCCGAGGCGATCGGCTGCGAGGTCGCGCAGCGGGGAGTCGTGCCAGCCGAGGTTGCTCGCGAAGACGCCCAGTCCGGCATCCGCATCGACGATCCCCGGCACGACGAGTCCCACCGCCTGCGGCACGACCTCGGGGTGAGCGGCACGGAGTTCCTCCGCCAGCACCTCGAGGCGTTCGAGAAGCACCTGCGTGCGGTCGCCCTCAGCGATCGGCGTCGGCGTGCGGCGCAGCCCGAGAGCGGTGCCTTCGGCGTCGAACAGCGCCGACTTGATGTCGGTGCCGCCGACGTCGAAGGCCAGCACGGGCGCGCCGATACCGAGGGTACGCACGGCGGCGAGCTTCTCCCCGGTGGCGTCACGCTCGACGTCGGGAACGGCGGCCGTCCCGTCAGCTCGGGTCATGGTCAGCTCCGGCGGCGGGTTGCGTCATGCATCCAGGATGACGGATCGCGTGAGGTTGCGGGGCTGATCGGGGTCGAGGCCTCGCGCCACAGCGCGGTCGAGCGCGGTGCGGTGCAGGCGCACGAGGTCGGCGAGCGGGTCGATCGTCCGCTGCTCGAACCGGGCACCGGTGGCCTCGACCTGCGCCGCGAGCCCCTCGGGAGCCTGGCCGAACTGCCAGGTGACGCGCCCCGGTGCCGCGATCGCGATCGGGCCGTGGCGGTAGTCCATGGACGGGTACGCCTCGGTCCACGACTGCGACGACTCCCGCAGCTTCAACGCGGCCTCGTGGGCGAGACCGATCGTCCAGCCGCGACCCAGGAACGTGTACTGCTCGGCGTCACGCAGCTCGTCGTCGCCGTCCTCGGCGAGCACGGCCTCGGCATCGGCGATGGCTCCGGTGAGGTCTTCACCGAGCGAAGCGCGGAAGAGGGCCAGCGCCGTGGTCGCGAATCGCGTCTGCACGACCGACTTCTCGTCGGCGAACGGCAGCAGCACGGCCTCGTCGACGAGTGAGACGAGCGGCGAGTCCGGGTCGCCGATCACGCCGACGGTGGGGATGCGCCCCTTGATGCGGTCGACGAGCTCGAGCACCTCGCTGGTCGTGCCGGAACGGGTGAGCGCGACGACGGCGTCGTATCCGCGGTCGAGGAACGCCTCGGACGCCGCGTACGCGTCGGTCTCCCCGTGGCCGGCGGACTCGCGCAGGGCCGCGTACGACTGCGCCATGAACCATGAGGTGCCGCAGCCGACGACGGCGATCCGGGCGCCGGAGGCAGGCAGCAGCGCCTGCTCGGCCTTCAGATCTGCGGCCGTGGCCCACGTCTGAGGCTGTGAGTTGAGCTCTTCGCGCATGTGTGCGCCGGGCAGCGATTCGGTCATCGATGTGCCTTTCTGGCGATAAGTTGCAGACTTGTGATTGTTTGAAGCTTGATTCGATCATAGTATGGCGTCAGATCGACGCAACACCAGCTTTACCTTGATTTGTTTGTTCTCCTGACAAATAATCAGACGAGTTCCACCCTCGACGCCGACCCCGGCCGACGTCGAGAGCCCCGAGCCCCGGCTTGAACGATCGCGGCAGCCCTCCCGGGCGACGCGATCACCACGCACTGTCGCGTGATGTGCTTGCGACTGTGCACCACACCCCCTCCCGAAGCGGCCCCGCCGCCGAGGGTTCGGACATCACAGTGAGGAATGCAATACACATGAAGAAGTCACTGCGGTTCGGCGCCGCCGCCATCGCGGCCGTCGCCACGCTCTCGCTCGCTTCGTGCGGGTTCGGCGGTTCTTCCGGCGACAGCGGCGATGCCGATGGAGCGACCACGCTCGATCTCCTCGTCCCCAGCTACTCCGACGGCACCAAGGCCAACTGGGAGACGGTGATCGAGGGTTTCGAGAAGGCGAACCCCGACATCAAGGTCAAGCTCGAGGTGCAGTCGTGGGACAACCTCGAGAAGGTCGTCTCCACCAAGATCCAGGCCGGTGAGGCTCCGGACATCTACAACGGCGGACCCTTCGCGGGCTTCGTCGGGGATGAGCTGCTCTACCCGACGAAGGACGTCGTCTCCGAAGACACCTTCTCCGACTTCCAGGAGTCGTTCATCAAGAACGCCGAGATCGACGGCACCGCGTACGCTCTCCCGCTGATCGCGTCGGCTCGCGCCCTGTTCGTCAACAACGCCCTGCTCGACCAGGCCGGCGTCGAGGCGCCGACCGACTGGGACTCGCTGCTGGATGCCGCCACCAAGGTCTCCGCGCTCGGCGGCGGCGTCGCCGGCTACGGCATGCCGCTCGGATCCGAAGAGGCTCAGGCCGAAGCGGCCGTGTGGCTGTGGGGCGGCGGCGGATCGTTCGGCGACGCATCCGAGATCACGATCGACACCCCCGAGAACCTGGCGGGTGCCGAGCAGATCAAGAAGATGATCGACGCCGGTGCGACCCAGGCCGACCCGGGTTCGACGCAGCGCTCCCCGCTGATGGACATCTTCATCCAGGGCAAGATCGGCATGCAGGTCGGCCTCCCGCCGACGGTCGGCCAGATCGCAGAGGGCAACCCCGACCTGGACTACTCGATCGTCCCGATCCCGACCAAGGACGGCTCGCCGTTCACGCTCGGCGTCATGGACCAGCTGATGGCGTTCCAGAACGACGACGACAAGAAGGAAGCGATCACCAAGTTCTTCGACTACTACTACTCGGCAGACGTGTACGTGCCGTGGGTGCAGGCCGAGGGCTTCCTGCCCGTCACCAAGTCCGGTGCTGAGCAGCTCTCCGGCGAGGAGGCTCTCAAGCCGTTCCTCGACGTGCTGCCCGACGCGCAGTTCTACCCGTCGACGAACCCGCAGTGGTCTGCCGCCGACGGTGCGTTCAAGTCCCTGTTCGGTCAGATCCAGACGAAGCCGGCTCAGGACGTGCTGACCGAGATCCAGGCGCAGGTCGACGCGGGCTGAGCCCGCTGAACGGAGAGGTTCGGGTACCCGAATGAACCAGAAGACAGAGTCCTCGAACCTCGCGGGGGCGGCCACCGGCCGCCCCCGCACCCGGAAGACCCCGGATGCCCTTCGGGGCAGGCCGGGCGGAAAGGACCTCCTCCAGGCGCTGCCCTGGATCGCCCCCGCACTGCTGCTCATCATCGGCGTGGTGTTCTTCCCCGCCGGGGTGATGTTCTTCAACTCGACGCGCGACATCTCGCTGTCGGGCCTCGACAAGGGATCGGTCGGCTTCGACAACTTCGTCACGGTCTTCACGTTCGCCGAGTTCTGGCCGATCTTCTTCCGCACGATCCTCTGGGTCGTGTCGGTCGTGGTCTTCACGGTCGTCATCTCGCTCGGCCTCGCGCAGATCCTGAACAAGGCCTTCCCCGGACGCCAGCTCGTCCGCATGGCCGTCATCGTGCCGTGGGCGGCATCGGTCGTCATGACCACGATGGTGTTCTACTACAGCCTCGAGCCGTACTTCGGAGTCTTCAACAAGTTCCTCTACGACATCGGGCTCTCGGATGACGCGGTCGGATACGGGTGGACGAAGAACCCCGCGACGGCCTTCACCTGGTCGATCGTGATCGCGATCTTCGTGTCGCTCCCCTTCACGACCTACACGATCCTCGCCGGGCTCCAGTCGGTACCGGCCGATGCGATCGAGGCCGCGAAGATGGACGGGGCCAGCCCCGCCCGCACCTATTGGTCGATCGTGCTGCCGCAGCTGCGCAGCGCTCTCGCCGTGGCCGTCCTCATCAACATCATCAACGTGTTCAACTCGCTGCCGATCCTGAAGGTGATGACCGGATCCATCCCCGGCTACGGCGCCGACACGATCATGACGCTGATCTTCAAGTACATCGAGCTGCAGAAGAAGGTCGATGTCGCGAGCGCCCTCTCGGTCGTCGCATTCCTCATCGTCATCCTGATCGTCGCGGCCTACGTGAAGATCGTCAAGCCCATGAAGGAGGTCTGATCATGACCGTGACCGAGACCGCCCTCGTGACCACCGCCGGTGGCCGCGGCCGTCGTACACCGCCGACCCCCGGCCGCAAGCGCCGCTACACCGAAGACCAGGTGACGCTGCCCCGCGTCATCCTGCGCACCGCCGCCGGGTTCCTGGTGCTCGCGATCTTCGTGCTGCCGTACCTGATCATGTTCTTCGGCTCCGTGAAGACCAAGCCGCAGATCCGGTCGGTCGACCCGACGTACCTGCCGACGGAGTGGCACTGGGAGAACTACATCACGATGTGGTCCACCCCCGAGACGCCGTTGCCATACAACCTGATCTCGACGATCGTGATCGCGGTGTTCGCGACGCTGCTCGTGCTGCTGGTGTCGCTGCCGGCGGCGTATTACACGGCACGGTTCAAGTTCCCCGGCCGCATGGTGTTCCTCTTCCTCGTGATCGTCACGCAGATGCTGCAGCCGGCGGTGCTGACCTCGGGTCTCTTCCGTCAGTTCACGGTCCTCGGACTCGGTGACACCTGGGTGGCGATGATCTTCATCAACGCCGCGTTCAACCTGTCGTTCGCGGTGTGGATCATGCACTCGTTCTTCGCGGGCATCCCCAAGGAGGTCGACGAGGCCGCCCAGATCGACGGGGCAGGGCGCTTCACGGTGCTGTTCAAGATCAACCTGCCGCTCGTGTGGCCGGGCATCGTGACCGCGATCGTGTTCACGTTCGTCGCCTGCTGGAACGAGTTCGCGGCATCCCTCGTAATCCTGTCGACCGACAAGAACCAGCCGCTGTCGGTCGCTCTGACCAAGTTCGTCGGTCAGTACGAGACCAGCTGGCAGTACGTGTTCGGTGTCTCGATCGTCGCGATCCTGCCGGTGGTCATCCTGTTCATGCTCATCGAGAAGCGACTCGTCGGCGGACTCACCGCCGGCAGCGTGAAGTAACGCTCCTCGCCGCGCTTCGCCATCCGCCCGACAGCACATCTGTCGGGCGGATGTGCGTTTGCAGGACCGACCTGCGGCGTGTCACCCGACATCCGTCCGTTCTCCCGACATCCGCGCCGGGCGCGGCACCGGTGAACTCGGCGGCTGATCCGGCTCAGAGGACAATGGGGGCATGACTCCTCTCGGACGGATCGGTCAGGTCGTCGCGACGACATCGCTCGGCGCCATCGGAGCCATCCATCTGCTGTGGGCCTCCGGCGCCTCCTGGCCGGCACCGAACCGGAAGCGGCTGGCGCGACAGGTCATCGGCAGCGACGAGATGCCTTCGGCCGGCGCATGCCTCGTGGTCGGTGGAGGAATGCTCGCCGGGAGCGCGATCGTCGCGGGCGCAGGGGGCACCCGCACGCTCGCCATCGCCGCCCGCGTGGCGGCGGCACTGGCGTTCCTCCTCCGCGGCGCGATGGACGGGGCTCGAGTGACCGCGCTTCTCGGGCGTCCGGGGCCCCATCGCCGATTCGTCGCGCTCGACAGGCGCATCTACCGTCCGCTGTGCCTCATCACCGGCGCCGCGATCGCCCTCGCGGTGCGTGGCGACCGACGAAGCTGACGTCGCGGGGTCGGCTACCGAGGGGCGGGAACCTGGAGCCCTGCCCGCGGCCGCTCCAGGTTCCCGCGCGCACCGACCACCGGCGGCGGAACGTCGCGCTCAGATCCCGAGGCTCCGTCGCCTGAGCGCGACCGCACCACCCGCGAGCAGCAGCGCCGCGAGCAGCAGTCCGCTGGCGATGAGGATCGGGTCCGCTCCGGTTCCGGCGAGCCCGGCGGGTCCCGACGATCCGGCGCCCGAACCCGAACCGGAACCGGATGCCGCCCCTCCACCGGTGCCGCCCCCCGTGCCGGGATCGCCTCCCGGCACGGCCGCGGCGGTGACGGTCAGCGGCACGGCGATCGTGGTCGTGTCGGCCCTGGTCATCACGACCTCGTGCGCCCCGGCCGGCGTGCCCGTCGGCACCTTCCAGGTGAGCGACACCGCACCGTCGTCATCGGCGATGGCCGCCCCCATGTCGACCGGATCCGAATGGAGCGCGAAGGACACCCGCTCCCCCGGGGTCAGGCCGGTGGCATCGACCGTGACCGTCGATCCGGCCTGGATGGTGGAGGTGGAGAGCGCGATCACGGGAGGTGCGACGACCTCGGCCTCGACGATGAACGGTGCCGTGATGTCCAGACCCGCCGGCCCCGTCACCCGTACCGAGCCGGTGCCGGCCGCAGCGGAGGGAGCACTGGTGTGGCTGCCGGTCACGGTGAAGAGCGAGGCCGCATCCGCCCCGATCGCATCCTTGCCGTCGATCACCCCTGCCGACGTCTGTCCGTCCGGCCAGGTGATCGTCGCGTTGAGCTGACCCTTCGGCACCCGGGGCGAGGCGATCTGTGCGACGACGCCGGCGACTTCGCCCGCGGAGCCCGCGGCGACTCGCGTGCCGGCGAGCTCGCTGACCCAGGCCAGCTCGGGGTCGTTCCAGAAGTTCTGCCCCTGCACCAGCATCCGTGCGCCCTGCGCCCCTGCGCGCTGGGAGAAGTCGGCGAACGAGGTGGTGTCCGCCTTGGTCGACCAGCCCTTGTCGGCGATGCCGAGCGTGCGCGGCCAGAGCATGTACTCCACATCCTCGCCTCCGCGGAGGAAGGTCTCTCCCCACGCTGCCGCTTCGACACCCTGCACGTCGTCCTCGGTGAGACCGAAGGAGGTGTTGAGGTTCTTCTTCGTCGTGGCGTCGACGACACGACTGGGGTCCCAGTCGTACTGGTACTTGGTGCTGTAGATCGCCTCCCGGAAGCCGAGCGGCGATCCGGGGAACTTGTAGTCCATGTAGGCGTTGTTCACGGGGGAGAGGATGACGTCGCGTCCCTCGAACCAGCTGGTCGCGAGGTGGTTCTTGCGATCAGCCCAGTACTGATGCCCGGCGTCCTTGGAGACTCCGGCCTGCGGCATCGGAGTCCAGCCGATGATCTTCTTCCCGTTCTCGGCCGCGATCTGCTCGACCATGCGGATGAACGATGCGTACTGCTCTGTGCTCACACCCTCCACCTCGTCGGCGCCGATGTGGAGATAGTCGCCGGGGGTGATCGCGGCGAGCTCGCCGATCACGTCGCGCATGAACGTCTCGACGATCGGCTTGCCGATGCACAGCGAGTTGGTGGAGATGCCGCCGGTGGTGCGGATAGGGATGCTGCGCTCGGCGCAATCGAGCACGGGGTAGGAGGACAGTGCCGCATCGACGTGCCCCGGCACGTCGATCTCGGGGATGACCGTGACCTGGCGAGCGGCCGCATAGGCGACGATGTCGCGGAACTCGGCCTGCGTGTAGAAGCCGGACTGCCCGTTCTTCATCGACGACGATGCGCCGTGCGCGGTGAGATTCGGCCAGGAGGCGATCTCGAGCCGCCAGCCCTGGTCGTCGGTGAGGTGCATGTGCAGCCTGTTCATCTTCGCCTGCGAGGCCTGGTCGATGATGGCCTTCACCGCGTCGACCGTGATGAAGTTGCGCGCCGGATCGATCATCAGTCCGCGCTGCTCGAGCCGAGGGTGATCGACGACCTCGGTCGCCGGCACCGTCCAGTCGACGACGACGTCGGGGTCGCCGGCGAGCACCCAGGAGGGCAGCAGCTGCAGCAGGGTGCGCGTACCGTTCCACACTCCGGCCGCGGCCTGCGCAGTGATGGTCACACGCGAGGCGTCGGCGTTCAGCCGGTATCCCTGCTCCTTCTGGTACGCCTTCGCGCCGCCCGTGGCCGGGTCACCCTCGACGAGCACGATGTCGCCGTCTCGCGGCGGGTTCGCGACGACCGGGAGCGCGTAACCCGTGCCGCTGCGGAGGGTCGCCGCGAGCTGCTCGGCGATGCCGGAGAAGGATGCGGGAGCGACCACGCGCGCATCCGCTCCCAGGGTGAACGCGGCGCCGTCGGCGTCGTTCCGGCTCACGGGCTTCGGGACGATGTCTCCGCCCTGCGGGTCGGGCACCTCCACCGGAGGCTTGGCCGCTCCCCAGATCTCGAAGTCGAACAGCGAGTACCCGTAGATTCCGGCCGTCTCCACACCCTGCATGCGCACGAACTTCCAGGCATCCGCGGTGTCGACGACGATCTCCTGCACACCGGCCTTCGTGGCGGCGCCTTCATGGATCGTCGTCCACGCTGCACCGTCGCCGGAGACTTGGAGGAGGTACTTCTTTCCGTAGGCCGCTTCCCAGTTCAGGACGATCGTGTGCACGCGAGAGGCTTCTGCGAGCTCGACCTGGATCCAGTCGGACCTGTTGTCGTAGGCGGGAGTACCGCGGGTGTAGTGCGAGCCCCAGCGCGATGCCGAATCACCGTCCGTGGCGTTCGCGGGAGCGAAGGTCGTGGTGTTGTACGAGGACTTCGCCGTGGTGGTGCCGTCGAGGGCAAGGTCCCTCGCCTCCCCCGGAGGGACGCTGACGGGCTGGTCCCAGACCTGGAACGAGTACAGCGACAGGCCGTACTTCGTCGCGACGCTGTGGGACAGGATGCGCACGAACGACCAGGCGTCGGACGTGTCGACATCGCTCTGCTGCACGAGGCGGCCTCCGACGGCCTGCCCGGTGGGGGTCGTCACCCGGCGCAGGGATGTCCACTCCGCCCCGTCCTGGGACACCTGGATCTCGTAGTCGGTGGAGTAGGCGGCCTCCCAGTCGAGCACGACCTTGAGGATGTAGGTGGGCTCGGCGAGGGCGATCTGCACCCATTCGCCGTTCGTGTCGTAGGTGTCGTTCGGGTTCGTGCGTGTGTACCTCGACCCCCAGCGCGTCGCGGCGTCACCGTCGTTCACGTGCGCCGCGGCGAAGCTGCCGCTCAGCGAGTACGTGGACCGTGCCGTGGCGGTGCCTTCACGCGCGACGTCGCGGCTGTCTGCGGCGCTGGCCGGAGAGGCGGAGAAGGCGAGACCGCCGAGCGTCACGAGCACGGCGAGCGCGCCGGCGAGACGGCGAAGGAGGGATCGGGGACGGTCACGGTGTGCGTCGTTGCGCATCTTGATCTCCAGTTCGAGCTGGTGCGGGGTCATCTCGACACATTCCGGGAGCGTGCTTCCGACGAGGCGACTCGCGTCTCTGGCGTCGTTCCACAGTGAAGCTGACGCCGGGATACTTAGTTTGTTAAGTATCCATTCATTATTGGATGGGTAAAGAGTATCCAGAGGATCGGCGAGAGCACAAGGATGCCGACGAAATCCGTCTCGACTGTCTCTCCCTCATCTCGAGGGACTCCACGCCCCCCGCGAGGGAAGACGCGCGGCGCTCAGAGACTCGACGCGGATGCGGCGCGCAGCTGCTCCGGGTTCCAGCGCACGCCGAGCGCCGCGGTCAGGGCGGCCTGGGCGGCTCCCGCCGCGAGCGATACGCGAGGGTCGGCGTAGCGGACGGGCACCTGCGCCGTGCCGCGGGCGGGGTACTCGGTCTCCCGACGGACACGGTCGAGGAAGCGGGGCCCGAGTTGCGTCGCCGGTCCGCCGATGACGACCTCGATCGGGTCGAGCAGCGCACCGATGAGCTTGACGGCCCGTGCCAACGCGCGAGCACCCTCGTCGAGGTGCTCCTCATCGGCCTGGGCGGCGAGCTCACGGATCTCCGGCGCATCCATGGCGTCGGAGAACTCCTCGCCGAGCATCGCCCCGAGCGCGGCGGCCGACTCGAGGCATCCGCGCTGACCGCATCGGCAGGCGCGCGCGGCCTCACCGAAGACGACCTGCACATGCCCGATCTCGCCCGCCCGATCACGCGGCCCCGGCGCCAGTTCGCCGTCGAGCGTGACCGCCGCACCGACACCGCCACCAAGGTGGATGAAGAGCCGATAGCCGGACGGCGACTCCTCCATGCCGGCTTCGGCGATGGCCTCGGCGTCGACGTCGTTGATCAGCAGCACGGGCGCACCCAGCACACGCTCGAACCGTTCGGCGAGAGGCACGTCCTCCCACTTGAGCTGCACGCTCTCGAGCACCGACCGCCCATCCGTCGTACCCGGAAGCTGGACACCGGCGCCGAGGAGTCGCCCCCGGAACTCCTCGGCCACCGCAGACACCGCCTCGTCGAGGGCGAGATCGCGGTTCTCGACGGAGTAGCTCACCCGCCGGATGTCGACCTCGGTGCCGTCGAGGGCGACGAGGGCGATGTCGACGTGCCGCGGCTGGATCACCAGCACCAGGATCAGGTGGTGGCTCGCGTCGACGCTCAGCGTGGTCGCCCGCTTGCCACCTGTGCTCGCCGCCTGCTCCCCCTCGATGATCAGTCGGTTCTCGATGAGCTCGGCCACCAGCGACGATGCGGTGGCGGCCGTCAGACCTGTCGCCCTCGCGATGCCTGCCCGCGTCTGCGTCCCCGGATTCCGGAAGACCAGCTGCAGCGCCCGCCGAAGGTTCGCGCGCCGGACCGACGCCTGGGTATCGAAGCCATCATCCGTGCTGAGCATGCGTTTCCGTTCCGACGCTCGTCCGTTGCGAGCAGTTGACAGATCGTGACGCGATCCGTAGTCTCTCCCTAAGTTTATTCATTGAACTTAGTTGGTCAACCGACCTCACAAAGCTCCGGACGGGCGAGTGCTGCACACACCGTCGCCCGTCCGGCTCCTCCTCCTCATCGGCTCTCGGCCGCTTCGGTGTGGTGCCGGATGACCTCCGCCACCACGAAGTTGAACCACTTCTCCGCGAACTCCGGATCGAGATGCGCCTCTTCGGCGAGAGCGCGCAGCCGCGCGACCTGCTGCTCTTCCCGACGGGGGTCGGACGCCGGCATCTCGTGCTCGGCCTTCAGATGCCCGACCTGCTGGGTGGCGCGAAAGCGCTCGGCCAGCATGAAGATCAGTGCGGCGTCGATGTTGTCGATGGTGGCGCGAAGCCGGAGCAGTTCGGCCTTCGGATCCTCGGCGGCGGTCATGCCCCTACTCTAGAGCCGCGTGACATCCTGGTTTCGATCCGTGGCACCGCTATCGTGAGCACATGAGCAACGAAGAGTCGCCGGAATCCGCGCCCCACGACGACGACGCATCCGCCGCAGCTCCCGCCGCATCCGCGACCGCCCGACGCACAGCTCGCCGGGCACCTGTGACCGCCACGACAGACGCTCCGCTCCCCGTCGTGATCGAGCCGATGACCCCGAGCCGGTCGTTCTGGACACGCATCGACCGCCCGTTCGTGTTCGGTTTCCTGGTGACGCTGGGAGGACTCGGGGCGATCGTGATCGGCCTCGCGCTATCGAACCTGTCGACCGTGCTCATCTACATCGCCCTCGCGCTGTTCGCTGCGCTCGGCCTCGATCCCGCCGTGCGGTTCCTGGAACGTCGCGGCCTCTCGCGCGTCATCTCGGTGGTCATCACGATCCTCGCGCTCCTCGTGGTGTTCGCCCTCGTGCTGTGGATGATCGTTCCCGTGGTGATCGACCAGATCGTGAGCTTCGTGCAGTCGGTTCCCGGCATGATCAGGGACTTCACCCGCAGCGACCTCTACGCGACCCTCGAAGCCCAGTTCGGCGAGCAGTTCCAGGAGCTCGTCTCCCAGGTGCAGTCGTTCCTCACCGACTTCGGCAACCTGGCCACGATCGGCGGCGGCGCTCTGGCCGTGGGGGCCTCGATCGCCACCAGCATCTCGGGCGCCATCGTGGTGCTCGTGCTCACGCTGTACTTCCTCGCATCTCTCCCTTCCATGAAGCAGGGGATGCTGCGTCTGGCTCCCGCCCGCGACCGCGCTCGCGCCGGAGACATCGTCGAGCAGATCACCGACTCAGTCGGCGGCTACGTGATGGGGATGGTGGTGCTCGCGTTCTGCAACGCGACGCTCGCCTTCCTGCTCTACTTCTTCCTCGGGCTCCCGTTCCCCCCGCTGATGGCGGCGATCGCATTCTGCGTCACCCTGATCCCCCTGGTGGGCTCGGTGCTGTTCTGGATCCTGGGCACGTGCCTCGCACTGTTCTCCAACCCCATCGCGGCACTGATCTTCGCGGCCATCTACCTCGTCTACATGCAGATCGAGGCCTACGTGATCACGCCGCGCGTCATGAACCGCGCCGTCTCGGTCCCGGGGTCACTCGTCGTGATCGGTGCCCTCGCCGGCGGCACGCTGCTCGGCCTGCTCGGTGCTCTCGTGGCCGTGCCGGTCACCGCCTCGATCCTGATCATCATCAAGCAGGTGCTCGTCCCGAAGCAGGACGCCCGGCTCTAGACGTCTCCTCGCCTCTCGCACACACAGAAGCGCCCGGACCCCGCGAGGGTCCGGGCGCTTCCGTCTGGGCGACTCAGCTGAGGTCGTTGTCGGCCAGCCACTTCTTGGCGATGTCCTCCGCCGACTTCTGGTCGACCGTGCTCTGCACGTTCAGACCCACGAGCTCCTCGGCGGTGAGCTTCTTGCTGATGGCGTTGATCACATCGGCGATCTCGTCAGCGACGTCGCTCGAGGCGATCGGCACGACGTTGGACGAGATGATCAGGTTCTCCGGATCTTCCAGCGCGACGATCTCCTCCGTCTGGAAGGCCGGGTCGGCGGTGTAGATGTCGGCCACCTGGATCTCGCCGGCGAGCAGCGATTCGAGGGTGGTCGGCCCCGTGGCCGAGAACGTCAGGTCGACACCGTAGGCCTCCTTGGCCTTGGCGGGGCCGTACGGACGCTCCTCGAACTCCGGTGAGGCACCGATCGTCACCGGGGTGGTGACCTTGGCGAGGTCGCCGATCGAGGTGAGATCGTTCGCCTCGGCGAAGCTCTTCAGCACCGTGTACGTGTCCTGATCGGAAGCCTCCGCGTAGTCGAGAGCGGTGAGCCCCTCGGGCAGCGCCTCCTTCAGCGCCGTGTACACGTCTTCCGGGCTGGTCGCGGTCGCGTTCTTGTCGAGGTACTCGAGAAGGCTGCCGGTGTACTCCGGGAACAGGTCGATCGCGCCGGACTCGACGTCGGGCATGTAGGCGTCGCGCTGGCCGATGTTGAACTGCTTGTCGACCTTGAACCCCGCGCCCTCGAGAGCCTGCGCGTAGATCTCGGCGATGATCTCGTTGGAGTAGTAGGCCTGCGAGCCGATGACGATCGTGTCGTCGGCGGAGCTCGAGCCCTCGCTCGGGGCGTCGAGCGGGTTGCTGTTCGCGCAGCCGCCGAGGACGAGCACCGCGGCGAGCGCGGCACCACCGGCAAGGGCGAGTCGTGATTTACGTGCTGTGAACATGAGGACTTCCTCTTCTCTGGGACAACAGGGATGGTGCTGTGGAACTCTGTCGGGGCTGTGGAGGTCAGGCTGTGGCGGGCGACGGAGACGAGGCTGCGGCTCGCGACCGGCGTGTGGTGGTCGGCGCGCGCACCCCGGCGGGGACGGCGGCGTGCTGGAGGAGGGCGAAGATCAGGTCGACAGCGAGCGCGAGGACGGCGACGAGGATCGCCCCACCGAGCACCTGATCGAACTTTCGCAG
The DNA here is from genome assembly GCF_000340625.1 of Microbacterium sp. UCD-TDU. NCBI lineage: Bacteria > Bacillati > Actinomycetota > Actinomycetes > Micrococcales > Microbacteriaceae > Microbacterium > Microbacterium sp. UCD-TDU. The sequence goes on along the minus strand of NZ_KB454446.1, from coordinate 1,429,377 downwards.
CGGGATGCCCTGGATGATCGGCCATCCGAGCCCGCCGAGATTCACATAGGCCGCGATCGTGACCGTGGCGATCACCTGCAGGAGAGCCGCCCGGATGCCGCCGACGAGCAGGGGCAGTCCGAGGGGAACCTCGACCTTCCAGAACACCTGCCACTCGGTCATGCCCATCGAACGCGCGGAGTCGAGCACTCGACGGTCGATGGCCTCGAGCCCGGTGTAGGCGCCGGCGAGGAGGGAGGGGATCGCGAGGAGCACGAACGTGATGACGGCGGCCTCGGGAATGCGCAGGACGCCCAGGATCAGCACGAGCAGCACCATGAGACCGAACGACGGGATGGCGCGCGCTGCCCCGGAGACGGCGACCGCGATCTCGCGCCCCTTGCCGGTGTGGCCGATGAGCCAGCCCAGAGGAATCGCGATGACCCCGGCGATCAGCACCGAGATCAGCGTGTAGTACATGTGCTGGCCGAACAGGATGGGCAGCGAGTACGACCCCTCCCACCGGTCGGGGGAGAAGAGCCAGGCGAAGGCCTCGGTGAACACGTTCATGCGGCGGCCCTCAGGGTGGCGGTCTGTCGCGCGGCGGACGGCGTCTTCGCGGCGCGCGTCCACGGCATCAGTGCCCGCCCGAGAAGCAGGAGCAGCAGGTCGATCACGAGAGCGATCACGACGACGGCGATCACTCCGGCGAAGACCTCGGCGAGGATGCGCCGCTGCAGTCCGTTGGTGAACAGATAGCCGAGGTTGGTCACACCGACGAGGATGCCGACCGTGGCGAGGGAGATCGTGCTGACGGCCGCGACGCGGAGACCGGCGAGCACGACGGGACCTGCGAGCGGGAAGTCGACGGTCCAGAACCGGCGGAAGCCGCCGTAGCCCATCGCGGTGGCCGATTGCCGGATGGCGGGATCGACCGAGTCGAGGCCGTCGGACACGGCGCGCACGAGGATCGCGACCGCGTAGATGGTGAGGCCGATGATGAGGTTGACCGGGCTGCGGGCCGGATACCCGGCGACGGAGGGGAGAAGAATCAACAGCGCCAGCGAGGGGATCGTGTAGAGCAGCCCGGTGAGGACGATGACCGGCCCCTTCACCAGCTGATAGCGCCAGGCGACCCAGCCCAGCGGCACCGACAGCACGAAGCCGAGCACGATCGCGATCGCACTCTGCTGAAGGTGGATCCCGGTCAGCTCGAGGATGAGGCCGAGGTTGTCGACGATCCAGTTCACGGAGCGCCCTTCGTGACGCTCTCCTCGCTCAGGAGAGCGTCGGTCACGGCATCCGGCACATCGACGATCGAGCCCTGGGTGCGGCCGTCGGCGTCGACCACCACGGTGCCGCGCGGTGTCTGCTTGAGGTGCAGGGCGCGGCGACCTCGATCGGCGCCGATGAAGGCTGCGACGAAATCGTCTGCCGGATTCTCGATGATCTCGCTCGGGCTGCCCACCTGCACGATGCGCGCGCCCTTGTCGAGGATGACGACCTGGTCGCCGAGCAGGAACGCCTCGTCGATGTCGTGGGTGACGAACACGACGGTCTTGTCGAGTTCGCGCTGCAGCCGCAGGGTCTCCTGCTGCAGGTCGGCCCGCACGATGGGGTCGACCGCGCCGAACGGCTCGTCCATGAGCAGGATGTTCGGGTCGGCGGCGAGTCCGCGGGCGACACCGACGCGCTGCTGCTGCCCACCGGAGAGCTGACTGGGGTAGCGGTCGGCGAGCGCCTGGTCGAGGCCCACCGTGTCGAGCAGCTCACGCGCCCGCTTGTGGGCAGCCGTCTTCTTCACGCCGGTCAGCCGCAGCACCGTGGCCACGTTGTCGATCACCGTGAAGTGCGGCATGAGGCCGGAGTTCTGCATGACGTAGCCGATGCGGCGGCGCAGAGCCACGGGGTCGCCCTGGAGCACGTTCTCGCCGTCGATCTCGACATCGCCGGAGGTGGGCTCGACCATGCGGTTGATCATGCGGAGCAGGGTGGTCTTGCCGCAGCCGGACGAACCGACGAACACGGTGGTCTTGCGCGACGGCAGCACGAGACTGAAGTCGTCGACGGCGAGGGCACCACCGGGGAACCGTTTGGTGACGTTGCGGAACTCGATCATGGGCTGGTCTCCAGTCGGTCGATCGATGTGCGAGGGGACGAGTCTTGGCTCTTCAGATGGCTACGGGCCGACCTCGACGCGGGGATCGAACGCGACGTACCCGGAGAAGTCCTTGCCCACGCGATCGAACGCAGAGGGGTAGGGGTTCGGGTACGACCAGGCGTAGTCGGTGTAGAGCTCTCCGTCGGTCTGCACCGAGAAGTACTGCGCCGCGCCCTTCCACGGACAGGTGTACGGCGTGGGACTCTCGACGAGCGCCCCGGGTGTGATGGATGCGGGCGGGAAGTACCAGTTCCCTTCGATGCGGGCGAGATCGCTCTCGTCGGCCTCGGCGATGACGGTTCCTGCGAGTACAGCCTTCATGGTCCTGCCTCCTCGGATGTGAGTTCGAGCGTATAAGACGGCTGCGACATCGGGGATGAGGGTTGCGTCGCGGCCGTCAATATGAGAAACAATCCCGTTCCTGTTCGGCACGATCACGCGAACGGATTGCTCCCGATGTCGGGATCGACTCCCTCCACGGATCAGGCGGAGTCGCGGCCGTATCCCTCGAGCAGCCGCAGCCAGATCTCGCTGATCGTGGGGTACGACGGCACCGCGTGCCAGAGGCGGGCGATCGGGACCTCGCCGACGATCGCCACGGTGGCCGCATGCACGAGCTCCGCCACCTCGGGACCGACGAACGTCGCACCGACCACGACGTCGCGGTCGGTGTCGACCACGAGCCGTGCCTGGCCCTCGAAGCCGTCTTCGTAGAGGCTCGCACCGGCGACCCAGCCCAGGTCGTAGTCGACGGCCTTCACCGCGATGCCGGCCTTGACCGCCTGGGCCTCGGTGAGACCGACGGAGCCGACCTCGGGAATCGAGAACGTGACCTGCGGCACGGCGGCCTGGTCGGCGGTGGCGACGTGACGGCCCCACGGGGCGTCGTCCACGCCTTTACCCTGGGCGCGGGCCACGATCACGTCGCCCGCGGCGCGGGCCTGGTACTTGCCCTGATGGGTGAGGAGCACGCGCCCGTTGACGTCGCCGACCGCGTACAGCCAGTCCGATCCGGGAACGCGGAGCGTGTCATCCGTCTCGATCCAGCGGCCGGGTTCCAGCCCCACCACGTCGAGGCCGATGTCACCGCTGCGCGGCGAACGACCGGTCGCGGCCAGCACCTCGGTGGCGGTGATCTCGTCGCCACCGTCGAGGGTGATGGTCACGCCGTTCGCGCCGCGGTGCACGGATGTCGTTCCCGTGCCGGTGCGCACGTCGACGCCGAGTTCCTTGAGGCCTGCGGTGACGCGCTCGCCCGCGAAGGGCTCCATGCCGCCGAGCAGACCGCTGCGGGCGATCACGGTGACCTTCGAGCCCAGTGCAGCGTAGGCGGTCGCCATCTCGACGGCCACGACGCCTCCGCCGATGACGGCCAGGCTCTCCGGAAGCTCCTCGGCGCTGGTCGCTTCGCGGCTCGTCCACGGGGTGGCCTCGCGCAGGCCTTCGATGGGTGGGATGACGGCATCCGATCCGGTGCTGATAGCGACGGCATGCCGGGCTTTGAGCACGCGCTCCGCGCCGTCGGCATCCGTCACGGTCACCTCGCGCTCGCCCGTGATGCGTCCGTGGCCGCGGGCCAGGTCTATGCCTGCGGAGTCGAGCCACTTGACCTGACCGTCGTCGGACCAGTTGCTGGTGAACGAGTCGCGACGGTCGAACACGGCGCGCACGTCGAGCTTTCCGGTCACCGCCTGCGAAGACCCGCCCACGTGCTGAGCGGCACGGAGCGCCTGCGCCGAACGCAGCAGCGCCTTCGACGGCATGCACGCCCAGTACGAGCACTCACCTCCGACGAGCTCGCTCTCCACGATGATCGCGGTGAGCCCGCCCTGCACAGCCCGATCGGCGACGTTCTCGCCCACCGGACCACCGCCCAAGACGATCAGGTCGTACTCGTCGGTCTTCTCCGCAGCGTTCATGCGTCGCACCTCTCCATGAGCCGGTTACGTGGCCCAGTCTCGCTCATGAGCAACGTCGAGTCACGGGTGAGTTGTTCCCTGCGGCGTGGCGCGGGGGAGGTGTGGAGACGCGGATCTAGGTGAAGTGCTGAACTATTCCTATCGTCGCGCCGGTCAGCATGAGCAGCCCGATGAGCACGCCGAATACGCCGACGACGCCCATCATGAACGGCTTCTGGCGGCCTGCGGATGCCTGAGCGATTCGCTCACCGAACATCGATCTCTGCGTTTTGAAGACGGCCTCATTGAGCGGGCGGCGATAGCGGATGATGAGTATCCCGAGAGCCACGGCGAATAGACCGACAATAAGGTTGGGCAGGACCGTTCCTGCCTGAATATCAGGCAAGCGAATTCCCACCGGCATATCTGCACCAGGCTAAGGAGGAGTCGCTGCCACGTCGCCCAGAAACAAGCGGCTCCTCGCTCATTGACCGCTACTCACCGCCTTCTTGGCAGCCGCTACGCGCTCGGCATAGTGCGAGTCGAAGACCATCGGCAAAAGTGATTCGAGTTTGGCTTCCAGGTCCCACAGCACTCTCCGCTGTGCGGGATCAGCGACAGCCGCTTCTGTCTCGTTTATTGCTCCGAGCCACTCGAATAGGACAAGCGCCTCTTCCTCGCTCAGAACCACGGTGACGTTGTTACCCACCACCCAACCTCCCAGTCGTCAGCAAGTTCTCGACTTGCGTTGAACTCAACTTCCACCCCGATAGGAAGTCATCTCCTTGGAGAATAACGTTGATGCCTGACTGCGGGTTGTAGTAGTGAGTCACGGAAGCACCGCGGTACTCCCCGGTGATGCTAATTGTGTTCGGTGATCGGACGTGCGCGACGATTGCAGATGCGAAGCTCTGCGCGTTGGTGGGGCTGTAGTTCCCAGCAACTCCAAAGTCATTCGCATGCTTGAACTTCTTTTGCGCCTGCACTGTTCTGACGGTCACCGACCGGTGGACAGTCATCGGGTTCTGGGCTTGCACGTTCGCCCGTGGCGCGACGACCGGAGTCATCCGCCGCCATGTGTAGATCCCCATCGGTGTGGTGTACCCGCGCATATTCGAAGGCATCCCCCGCGAAGTCACATAGTTGCCGCCCTGTGAACCGCCAGCCCAAGGGTTCCACCACTTCTTCCCGCTGAGGTCGTGTCCGTTGATGGGGTCGGTGGGCCAGGCGTAGTCGTTCGCTCCGCCCCCTTCGATGGGGTCGACCTGCAGGAACCTCCCGAGGGCGGGGACATACAACCGCACCCCCATCTCCACCACCAACGCCGACCCTGCCGACTCCGCCGGCTTCAACGCCCCCTGATGCCACAGCGTGTTCCCTGCCACCTGACCCGTGTCATCCGACGCCACCGTCCCGACCGCGAATGACACAGGGTCCACGGGCTGACCGAACGGATCCCACAACAACAACGCACTCGCCGTGGTGCCGGTGCGGGTCACCAAGCCGTGTCCACCCAAACCGGGGAACGACCACGTCACCACCCCGGCCTGGTTCGTCCACGACACCCCACCCGGCAACCCGACACTCCGGGTCAGCTCCGCACCCGACTTTTGACCCCACGCGGCATCACCACCCGCCGCATACAGATAGTTGGTGGTGGCCGCGGGGGCATCGCCGGTCGGGTCGATGGTGCGTGTGGCGATGCGTCCGGTCGCATCCCGCACGATCCGCACCGCCGTGCCATCGTCATACGTCGTCCCGATGTGCCGGTTCGCGGCGTCATACGAGAACTGCATATCGCCCAGGCGAACCGTGTTCCCCCGCACGTCATACACGATCTCCGACGCCGCCAGACCATCCGCGACCGTCGTCGCACCCGGGACCGCGCCCGTGACGGTCGACGACAACAACCTGTCCGCCCAGTCGTAACAGGATGTGGTCGTGGTGGTGACGGCCGCTTGTCCCGGCGCCGTCCACACATCCGTCGAACCCGTCCGGTTCCCGGACATGCCCGCCGCCGCATTCGGACCACACCCACCCGACGAGCCGAACCCATACGTGAACTCATGCCCCGGGATGGTCGCCGAGACCAACCGCCCCGCCGTGTCATACCCATACGTCGACGAATACGACGTCGACCCCATCGACGACTGCTGCTTCACCACACGGCCCGACTGCGACCGCACCACAGCATCCGACACGACCTGACCGCCGACCAGCCACTCCTGGCCGATCACCCGCTCCGCCGCATCACGGCTGACGCTGTTCAACGCCGAACCATCCGGATACGCGATCTGCGTCAACCGCTGCAACGCGTCAAACGTCACCGAAGCGAGCTGCTGCCCATCGACCGTGACCGTCTTCACCTTGCCATCGGCGTCGTACGTGTACGCCGTCACCGATGCGGCACCACCGGCCGGAGCCGTCGAGATCTGCGTCACACGACCCGAAGCCGGATCGTACGTGGGCGTGGTCACCGTGCCCCACACATCCGTGTAGCTCACGGTGCGCCCGAGCAGGTCGCTGACCGTTGTGATCGTCGAGTCGTTCGGCGAACCCGCGACCGACACACCACTCGTGACAGACGTGTACCCGCCGCCGGTGACCCGCGTCGTCTCGGTCGTCGAGCTGGAGATCGTCGCGACCCCCGACCCTCCGACAATCTTCGACGACACGACCTTGCCGCGGGCGTCGTAACCCGTGCACGACCAGTCCGTGTCACCGGTCGACTTCGTCGCCACTGCACGGCCCCACGCGTCATACGCGTACTCGGTCGTGATGGCCCCACCCGAAGCCGGAGTCGGCCCCGTGGTCGACTTCGCCATGCCGTACTGCTTCGTGCCCGAGGGGATACCACACACCGCCGGCGCGTTCTCGAGGTCGCCGTAGTACGTGCTCGTGGTCTTCGCCGTCGCCGTGGACGGGCGGTCAGAACTCGAACGTGATACCTACGCCGCCGCCACCGCGGCCTCCCGCACCCGCCGGTTGTCGGCGAAGGCACGAGGGTAGGCGCGACGGAGCGCGACCACGACCAGCGTCGCTGCTGTCACCTTGATCAGATCCCCCGGGAGGAAAGCCAGGCTCGACAGCGCCGTCGGCCCGAGCGGCACCGCCGTCACGAGGGCCTGCACGGGGATGCCGAACGCGTAGACCACGAACACTCCGCCGATGAGCGCGGCGCCAGCGGAACGCCACCACGTGAAGCGCCCGGTGCGCATGAGGAGGCCGATCACCACGACACCGGTGATCCAGCCGAGGAGGTAACCGGCGCTGGGGCCGACGAACACACCGAGCCCTCCGCGGCCACCCGCGAGCACCGGAAGCCCCACCGCGGCGAGCGCCAGCACCAGCACGACGGCGAGCGGTGCGAGGCGCGGTCCCAGCACGAGACCGGCGAGCATGACTCCCAGGGTCTGCGCGGTGATCGGGACGCCGCTGGGCAGGGGCACGATCACGGTGCCGAGCACGACGATCAGTGCGGCGAAGACCGCGATGCGGCCGAGTGCGGCGCTGGTTTCGGTGGTGCGGGACGTGGTCATGTTTCCTCCTGAACACCGTTCACCTGAACGGTGTTCATTAGAATAGGGATGCCCTTGTCCCCATGCAAACCCGTCCCAGGAGTCCTCACGTCCCTCTCCCCGATGCTGCGTCGCATCGCCGCCGAAGACCCCGTCCGGCCGGCGATCGTCGGCCGCGACGCCCAGATGACCTATGGCGAGCTCCACACCGATTCGCGCCGGATCTCCGCGGCCCTGGCGCACGCCCTCACGGACGCCTGCGCGACGGCGACTTCAGCAGCTCACCCACCGCTGCCGCCGGTCGTCGCCATCTGCATGTCCACCGCGTTCGACACCGCGCGCGCCGTCGTCGCGGTGGAGGCGGGCGCGCGCATCCTCACCGTCGTCGACGCGCACTGGCCCGTCGCACTCCAGATGCAGCTGATCGTCGCGACCGGAGCGGCCGCCGTCATCACGGATGTTCCGACGATCCGGGCCGCTCTGAATTCGGCCGGCTGGTCGGGACTCGTCGTCGGGCTCGACGATCTCGCACGAACCACCTCCCCCGCCTCCGCCCATGCAGACACAGACGCAGACGCAAACGCAGCGGCCGACGATGCGCCGTTCCTGATGCTCACCTCTTCGGGGACGACGGGCCCGCCGAAGGCCTTCCTCAAGACGCGCAGGCAATACGCGGCGAACATCGACGTCTCCCGCGACCACCTGGGCGCGCGAGACCGGGTGGCGACCTTCGCCCCGGGCCCGATGTCGTACAGCCTGACCCTGTACACGCTGTTCGAGGTGCTCGCCACGGGCGGTCGGATGCACGTCGCCGACCGCCTGGACGAGCTCTGGCTCAGCTCGCGGGTGCACGACGAGCACATCGCACGCCTGGTCGCGGTTCCTGCGGCGGTGACGGCTCTCACCGACGCGGCGCGGCGCCACCCGGCGCGGTACGACGGCATCGATCTGATCGTCACCGGGGGCGCGAGGTTCCCGGCATCGGCGCGCACGGCCGTCGCCGACGCCCTCCCCCACGCCCGGACGATCAGCTACTTCGGCACCGGCGAACTCGGCTTCATCGGTGACGACCGCGCCGGCCACGACAGCATCCGGCTCTACCCGCAGGTCGAGGCGCGGGTGCGCGGCGACGACGGCAGCGACCTGGCACCGGGCGCACTCGGCAGCCTCTGGGTGCGCTCCCCCTCATGCTCGGCCGCCTACCTGGCGGGCACGGCCTCGGCGCCGTTGACGGACGGCGACGGCTGGGCGAGCGTGCACGATCAGGGGCGGCTGCGCGGCCGGGACTTCACGTTCGTCGGCAGGGAAGGCGACGTCGTCACCACCGGCGGGCACACCGTCGCGCTCGACGAGGTGGAGCGCGCCTTCGACGGCATGCCGGGCCTCAGCGCGTGGTGCGCCATCGCCGAGAGAGATGATCGCCTGGGTCTGCGGATCGTGCTGGTCACCGAGGGTGATGCGCCGCCGGCCGCAGAGCTGCGCCGATGGGCGCGCGAGCGTCTCGCTCCGGCCGCCCGGCCCCGTCGCTGGCACACGGTGGCGGAGCTCCCCCGAACCGCGGGCGGGAAGATCCACCGCGCCGCGGTCGCGGATCTCGTGGCTGTCGGACGGGGACGATCGTGAGCGCCGGGCGCTCCGTGGTCGTCACCGGCGTCGGGGCGGTCACCCCCAGCGGCCTCACGGCACCGGAACTGTGGACGTCTGTGCGCGCGGGACGCAGCGGCATCACGCGGATTCCCCGGGAGATCGCCGGGTCAGGGCCGGTGCAGGTCGGCGGACTGGTGCGTGGATTCAGCGGCGCCTCCGACGTGTCGACATCTCTCGCGCGTCACCTCACGCCGATGCAGCAGTGGGCGATCGCCGCGACCGATGAAGCACTTGCCGATGCGGACCTGGGCACGCCATCGGGGATCGCGGACGTCGCGCAGGTGATCATCGCGACAGGGTCGGGCCCGGTGGATGCGACGGTGCAGGCGGCAGGCGCGCTGCGAGATCGCGGACCCCGCCGGGTACCGCCAGGGCTCACCGTCTACGGAACCGCGGATGCGATCGCGACAGTGCTCAGCAGACGATACGGATTCCTCGGCCAGACCCACGCGATCGCCGCAGCCTGCGCGAGTGGCGCGGTCGCGATCGGAGAAGGTCTCCGGAGGATCCGTCACGGCTACGCCGACGCAGTGCTGGTCGTCGGGATGGAGGATTGCCTCGGCCCGCTGCACCTGGCGGCGCACACCAACCTCCGCTCGCTCGCCACGGGCTTCGGCGACGACCCCTCGGCGGCCTCGCGCCCTTTCGACCGCGCACGTACGGGCTTCGTGATGGCACAGGGCGCGTCCGCCGTGCTGCTGGAGGCCGCGGACCTCGCACACGAGCGCGGCGCTCGACCCCTCGCGACCATCGCCGGATTCGGTGCGACCAGCGACGCGCATCACGCCACGGCACCGGACCCGGCCGCCGCCGGGGCGACCAGGGCGATCGATGCATGCCTCGCCGACGCCGACATCCGCGCCGCGCAGATCGACCATGTGAACACCCACGGCACGGGCACGGTTCTCGGCGACGAAGCCGAGCTCGTCGCGCTCGCACAGGCGCTGGGAGCGGGGGCGCCATCCGTTCCGCTCACCGCCACGAAGTCGACCACCGGGCATCTGCTCGGCGCAGCGGGCGTCACCGAAGCCGTCATCGCCGCGATGACTCTTCGCGATCAGGTGCTGCCTCCGACCATCAACCTGTCGCATCCGTGCGCGGACGGGTGGGACTTCGTCCGCGACCGGGAGCGACCGCATCCGGTCCGCACAGTGCTGTCGACCTCGTTCGGATTCGGAGGTCACAACGCGGCGCTGCTGCTCACGGCGTGCGAGTGAGCCCGACCGGCGCCCGTACCCGCGCCAGGCGTCGGGAGAACGGCCGGATATCGGAGCGGGATGCGGCGTGTCGCCCGACATCCGCTCCCACTCCCGACAAGTGTCCCGGGCAGGCACGGCCGACCCGGCCGCACGAGCCGCGGTCAGCGCACCGGAAGGAAGTGCGTGGGGGTCGGAACCTGCGCCTCGTGGCGGATACCGAGGGGCGCGCCCGTGCGCTCATCGAGGTCGATCAGCGTGATGGTGTCGGAGCGTTGCCCCGCGACGAGCATCTTGCCCTCGTGGACGAGGTGGTGCCGCGGCCAGTCGACCCCCGCATCGGCGAGCGCCACGGACTCCAGAGACTCGCCGCCGCCGCGTACCCGCAGCGCCGCGATCGTGTTGCTGCCGCGCAGGGCCGTGTACAGGAACTGTCCGTCGCGCGTGCGTGCGAGCTCGGCGGGGAAGTCCGTGCCCACCTCGGCGATCGGGCTCGTCAGCGTCACCGACACGACGCTCCAGGTGCCATCCGCCGCCGGCGCGAGCGTGAACACTTCGCACGAGTACTCGGTGACCACGTGCAGGTGCCCGCTGGGGTGCAGCACCATGTGCCGCGGACCGGTGCCGAGCGGGAGCACCACCTCGTGGTCGAGGGTGAGCCCGCTGCCGCTCTGCCGCCAGAACCGCACGAGGTCGAACCCGAGGTCGGTGGTCGCGACACGGCCGTCGGGGAGGAACGTCGCCGCGTGCGCGTGCGAGACGCGGTCACCGCCGACCCCGTACGGATCGACCGCCGCGACGCCGTCTCCGGGAGGAGTCGCGGCCGGAGCATCGGGGTCGGCGTCACCGAACAGGGCCGCGCGAAGCGCCGCCGCGGCATCCGGCTTCGGGGCGACGATGCGACCGTCCGCATCCAGATCGAACCGCACCACGCGGCCATCGCCGTAACAGCTGGCGATCAGGGCCGAACCGTTCGGGGCGACCGCGACATGACAGACGTACTGGCCGACCGCGGCGGGCGGCCCCAGAGGCGTGAGAGCGGCTTCGCCCGCGCGGGAGAACGCCTGCACCGCGGAGTCGCCTTCGAGTGCCGCATAGACGACGTCGAGGGTCGGGTGCTGCGCGAGCCACGAGGGTGAGGGCGTCTCGACCACGGAGCCGCGGTAGGCGAGCGTGGAGGCCTCGCGCCCTTCATCCCCCGCGAGCAGGCCGATGCCCTCGGCCGAGCCGTCCATCGCGGCCCCGTAGCCGCCCAGCCAGAAGCGCGTCACGACGCGGGTCAGTCGAGCAGGTCGTGACGGACGACGACCTGGTCGCGCTCGGGCCCGACGCCGATCACCGAGATGCGCGTGTTGCTCATCTTCTCGAGCGCCAGCACGTAGTCCTGCGCGTTCTGCGGCAGATCCTCGAAGGTGCGCGCGACGGAGATGTCTTCGCTCCAACCAGGGAAGTACTCCAGGATCGGCTTCGCGTGGTGGAAGTCGGTCTGGTTGACCGGCACCTCGTCGAACCGCTCGCCGTCGACGTCGTAGGCGACGCACACCGGGATCTGCTCGAGGCCCGTGAGGATGTCGAGCTTGGTGAGCACCAGGTCGGTGATGCCGTTGATACGCGTGGCGTAGCGCGTGATGGGCGCGTCGTACCAGCCCACACGGCGCGGACGACCGGTGGTGGTGCCGAACTCGAAGCCCTGCTTGCGCAGCCACTCGCCCTGTTCGTCGAAGAGCTCGGTCGGGAACGGACCGGAGCCGACGCGGGTCGTGTACGCCTTGACGATGCCGACGATGCGGTCGAGCGCACCGGGGCCCACTCCCGCGCCCGTCGCCGCGCCGCCGGCGGTCGCCGACGAAGAGGTGACGAACGGGTAGGTGCCGTGGTCGATGTCGAGCATCGTGGCCTGGCCACCCTCGAACACGACGACCTCGCCGCGGTCCAGAGCCTGCGCGATCAGGTAGCCGGTGTCGGCGACCATCGGCCGCAGACGCTCGGCGTACGAGAGCAGGTCTTCGACGACCTCGTCGGCGGTGATCGCACGACGGTTGAAGATCTTCACCAGCAGGTGGTTCTTCTGATCGAGAGCACCCTCGACCTTCTGGCGCAGGATGTTCTCGTCGAACAGGTCCTGCACGCGGATGCCCACGCGGTTGATCTTGTCGGCGTATGCCGGGCCGATGCCGCGACCGGTCGTGCCGATCATGCGCTTGCCGAGGAAGCGCTCGGTGACCTTGTCGAGCGTGCGGTGGTACTGCGTGATGATGTGCGCGTTGGCGCTGACCTTGAGGCGCGAGACGTCGATGCCGCGGGCGGCGAGCGCCTCCAGCTCGAAGAAGAGCACCTCGAGGTCGACCACGACGCCGTTGCCGATCACGGGCGTCACGCCCGGAGACAGGATGCCGGAGGGCAGCAGGTGCAGCGCGTACTTCTCGTCGCCGACGACGACGGTGTGCCCGGCGTTGTTGCCGCCGTTGAACTTCACCACCCAGTCGGTGCGCTCACCGAGAAGATCGGTGGCCTTGCCCTTTCCTTCGTCGCCCCACTGCACGCCGACGATAACGATTCCTGGCATGGGTAACCCCCTGGCTTTCGCCGGGTTTGCACCGGCCGATGAGCTGGCCCTCTTCGGGCGGTCCCATCCTATCGAAGCGATTCGCAGCGCCCTCCCGTGAGGTGGGCGCAGCGGGCGCAGACCGGAGGAGTCGGCGGGAAAGCGACGGTGGATGGCGCTGCGGCAGCTCGCCCGATGTCGGACGCCACTGCCAGGATCGAAGGATGTCAGCAGCCGCATCCGGCGACCCCGGGATCCGCACCGATACCGGAGCGCCGAAGAAGCAGGGCGCACTCGTGCTCGCCGCCGCGCTGGTCACCGTGGTGCTGTGGGCTTCGGCCTTCATCGGCATCCGCGGCGCGGGCCCGCACTACGACCCTGGCGCTCTGGCACTGCTGCGCATGGCGGTCGGCACCGTCGTGTTGACGTTCATCGCGCTGCGGCACGGCATCCGCATCCCGGCCCGTCGCCACTGGCTCCTCATCGCGGTGTGGGGCGTCGGCTGGTTCTGCGTCTACAACCTCGCGCTCAACAGCGCCGAGCTCACACTCGACGCCGGCACGGCCGCGATGGTGGTGAACCTCGCGCCCCTCATGGTGGTCGTCTTCAGCGGACTGTTCCTGCGGGAGGGATTCCCGAAGCCGCTCGTCATCGGCGCACCCATCGCGTTCCTCGGCGTCGTGCTGATCGGCATGAACTCCTCCACCAGCGCCGGCCCCGACATCACGGGCCTGCTGCTTGCCCTCCTCGCCGCGGTCATGTACGCCGGGTGCACCCTCGTGCAGAAGCGCCTGCTCACCTCGGGGGTCGACCCGACCACCCTGACCTGGCTCGGCGCGGGCGTCGGCACCATCGCGCTGCTGCCGTGGATCGGCAACCTCATCGGCTCCCTCCAGACGGCTCCGCTGGATGCCACGCTGTGGGTCGTCTACCTCGGCATCTTCCCCACCGCGATCGCCTTCACGACCTGGGCCTACGTGCTGCAGCGCAGCACCGCAGGGCAGACGTCGGCCACCACCTACGTCGTGCCGGCGATCGCGATCCTCATGTCCTGGGCGATCCTCGGCGAGGTGCCGACACCGCTGATGTTCCTCGGCGGAGCGCTGTGTCTTCTGGGCGTGCTCATCACGCGCCTGCGGTGGCGCAGACGCGCCTGACGCTCGCGCGCATCCGGAGGTGACTACAGTTGCGACCGGAGGCGAAATGACGACCTGGTGGCCCTATCTGCGCATCGCCGCAGCCCTGCTCGCGCTCGCGGCTGTCATCGCGCAGCTGAACCGCTCGGTGCAGAACGCCCTCGATGCGACGACCGAGTGGGGCGGGCATCTGCCGACAGTGGCGGCCAACTTCCTCAGCTTCTTCACGATCGAGTCGAACATCCTCGCTGCGATCGTCCTGCTCGTCGCCGCGATCTGGGCACTGCGCCACCGCCGCACCACCGACGCCGAACCGCGCTGGCTCGCGGTGCTGCTGGTGTGCGTCAGCACGTACATGATCGTGACCGGCATCGTCTACAACACGCTGCTGCGAAACGTCGAGCTCCCCCAAGGCGTCACCGTCCCCTGGTCGAACGAGGTGCTGCACGTCGTCATCCCCTTGTTCCTGCTGGCCGACGTGCTGCTCGCCCCGCGCCGCCGGGCACTGGGCTGGAGCACGATCGCGGTGACGGCGATCTTCCCGCTGGTCTGGGCGGTGTACACGCTGCTCCGCGCGAACCTCATCATCGCTCCGGCGACCGGTGAACCCTACTGGTACCCGTATCCGTTCCTGAATCCCTACAGCGTTCCCGGGGGCTACCTCGGCGTCTCGGGGTACATCGTCGGCATCGCGATCGCGATCGTGGGCGTAGCCGCACTCGTCGTCTGGATCGGGCGCCGCCGCGGGGCCGTGCCGCGCCCCGTCCTCTCCTGATCTGCACGACGACGCCCCTCGCACCCGGGAACGGGCGGAGGGGCGTCGTCGATTCACACGATGCTCAGGCGGTCGCGAGCGCCTCACGGTCGTCGTCATGCGGCCGACCCGCGATCATGCGCGCCGTCTCGGTGGCATCCGGATCGACGTCGAGGTAGCGCTCGAGGGAATCGTCGAGCTCTTCGAGCCACGGCGTGTGGTGAACCACGGCGATGGTCCCGGTCATGACCGACTCGTAGGTGCGGTCGCGGTAGCCCATGATGTCGTCCTTCTTGTCGCGCTTCCACGCGAGGAAGATCTCGACGACCCGGTCGATGTCGAACTCCGGATAGTCGGTGAGCTCGAGCAGGTCACGGATGTAGTCGGCCTGGAAGCGGATCTCCGCCGCGGCCGAGTCGATCCGGCCGAAGCGGGCGCGCCACTCGGCGATGGATGCCGCGCGCTCCTGCTCGGCGGGCAGAGCGAGGCGACCGAGGATCAGGTCGCGCACGTACCAGGCCTGCGCGTCGAACATGTTGAACGTGAACCACTGGTCCTGCGCGCCGAGGTAGGTCAGGCGCGGATTGCCCTGCCAGACCACACCGCGGTACAGACCGTCGGGGTACACGTTGTTCGGCGAGGAGAGGGCGAGGTCGTCGGGGAGGAACGGGTACTTGTGCAGGTACCCGGTGCACAGGATGACGGCGTCGATGTGCTTCGAGGTGCCGTCGGCGAAGAACGCGGTGCTGCCCTCGAAGCGCTCGACGACCGGGCGCTCCTCGATGCCGTCAGGCCAGTCGTACCCCATCGGCGCCGACCGGAAACTCGCCGTCACCGAGCGGGCGCCCATCTTGAACGCCTGGCTGCCGATGTCCTCCGCGGAGTAGCTCGCGCCGATCACGAGCACATCCTTGTCTTCGAAGGCCTCGGCGCCCCGGAAGTCGTGGGCGTGGCTGATGTAGCCGGGGAACGTCTCGATTCCGGGGAAGTCCGGCACGTTCGGGAACGAGAAGTGCCCGCTGGCGATGATGACGCGGTCGAACTCCTCCACGGTCGACTGGCCCGTCGGCAGGTCTTCGCTGGTGAGGGTGAAGACCTCGCGCTCGCTGTCGAACTCGACCCAGCGCACCACGGTCTGGAAGCGGATCAGCTCCCGCACATCGCTCTTCTCCAGGCGGCCGGCGATGTAGTCCCACAGCACGGGGCGCGGCGGGTAGGACGAGATGGGACGCCCGAAGTGCTCGTCGAAGCTGTAGTCCGCGAACTCCAGCGCCTCCTTCGGACCGTTCGACCAGAGGTTGCGGTACATGCTGGAGTGCACCGGCTCACCGAATTCGTCCAGCCCGGTGCGCCAGGTGAAGTTCCACTGTCCGCCCCAGTCGGCCTGCTTCTCGAAGCAGACCAGCTCGGGGATCTCCGCCCCCGCGCGGGCCGCGGACTCGAAGGCCCGCAATTGCGCCATGCCCGAGGGGCCGGCGCCGATGATCGCTACTCGTTCTCTGCTCGTCACGTATTGTCCTCATACTCTTCAGTCATGTATCGGCACGGCCGCATCCGAGCGAGGAACAGTTCTGTCCCGGTGGGAGCGGAATGCTCGACCTGCCCGGAAAGCGGCTGCTCTTCGACGTTAGCAGGGTCGGCGACCGGGACCGGAGGCGAGGACTCGGAGTGCGGACCCGACCGGGGGTCCGCACTCCGCACCCGGCGTCTACTCCCCCGCGTAGGCGACGAGCGTGGCCCGCGCGATCGTGTGCGGGCCGGCGTTGAAGCCCAGGAACGCCGGGGATGCATCCGCATCCAGCTCGAGCCGCGCGACATCCAGCGCACTCACGGTGATGTAGTACCGGTGCACGCCCGATCCGGCGGGCGGCGCGGCACCGATGTAGCGTGCGAGCCCGGCATCGTTCGGGAACGCGACGGCACCCGCAGGCAGCAGCTCCTGCGTCTCGGATCCGGCGTTCTCGACGAGATGGGTCGTGCTCACGGGGATGTTCCCGACGGCCCAATGCCAGAACCCCGATCCGGTGGGGGCGTCCGGGTCGAAGACCGTGACGATGAAGCTCCGGGTCTCATCAGGGAAACCCGACCAGGTGAGTTCGGGAGAGATGTCCTGCCCGCCGGGGACGCCGAACACCCCGGAGTACTGTGCCGGCGCGAAGGGGGTTCTGTCGGCGACGGTGGAGCTGCGCAGCTCGAAGCCCGGCACCTCCGGCAGTGCGTAGTAGGGATCGTTGTTCGCCTGTGTCTGATCTGTCATGCGAGGACGGTACCGACGGGCACGTGGTTTCCCGCAAGGGGTGCAGGTCACCCTCAGGTGACCACCGTGGCGCGCTCTCAGATGTCGGGGAAGCGCTGGATGTTCGACTCGACCCAGTCGCGAAGGCTCTGCAGCGGCTTCGCCGCATCGGCGCCGAGGCCGGTCAGGGAGTACTCGACGCGGGCCGGCACCTCGGCGAAGATCTCGCGGGCGACGAGGTCGCGGTCTTCCAGCCGTCGAAGGCACGAGGTCAGGACCTTCGGGCTGATCCCCTCGAGCTTGCGCTTGAGCTCACCGAACCTCATCGGTCCGTCCTCGAGCGCGCCGAGGATGAGTGCGCTCCACTTGTCGGCGAGCAGATCGAGGATCCCGCGGCACGGGCACTGAGCGTCGTAGACATCGTGGGGCCTGCCGGCGGCGCAGGTGCTGAGGGTGGTCATCCCCTCATGGTATCCGAAAGTTACCAGCACTCCTTGCGGGTAACTGCTCCCCTTCGAGTAGTAATGGGAGCGCGGCGGTCCCGTCGCACTCGACATCCCCGAAAGAAGGACCCCACCATGGCCTCACGCTCGTCAGACCCGCTGTACAGCCTCGCGATCCTGCGCGCGCTTCCCGACCGCCGAGACGAACTGCTCGCGGCCCTGCAGGGGCTGATCGAGCCGACCAGGGCGGAGCCCGGCAACCAGGACTATGTGCTGTTCGAATCGCGTAGCGAGCCCGGGACGTTCTACATGCGCGAGGCGTTCGACGACCAGGCCGCGCTCGACACCCACTTCGCCACACCGCACTTCCAGGCGTTCGCGAAGGGGGTCGATGCGCTGCTCGCCTCACCGCTCGAACTGCTGTTCCTCGACCGACGGTCGGAGTAGTCGCACAATCATCCGCTGGGAGTACGAGCCGGGTACTTCCGACGGATGCCCGTCGACAGGCCCCCGCCATAGCGTGGATGTCATGTCAACCACCGTTTCCGCGTCAGCCACAGCCGTGCCGTCCGATCCAGCGATGTCGACCGCGAAGGGCACCGCCAGCCTCGTGCTCGGAATCTGCTCCGTGTTCGCCGGCTGGACCTTCTTCGCGCCCGCCGTCGGGCTCATCCTCGGGATCGTGTCACTGCGAGGAGAGCCCCGTGCACGCACGCAGGCGGTGTGGGGGATCACGCTCAACGCGATCGCCATGAGCATCTGGATCATCCTGACGCTCCTCGCCCTCACGTTCGGCTGGATCGCGGCCACCTCGGCGATGTTCGGCCAGTGACGACACCTAGCCGTCGCACGACGCGGCATCCGCCGGTGCGGACGCGACGACGCTGGTGGTCACGGCCGTCCAGCCGGTGACCGTCCCCGGAGGGATGCCGGCGTACCCGTCGAGGGTCACTCGTCGTTCGCCGATGTACTGCCCCGTCTCGGGGTCGATGATGAACTCCTGGCGCGTGTTGGAGGCCGTCTCGAGGCGGCCGATCGCGATGCCCGTGGAGCCGTCGAGCGTGGCCTGATCGTCCGTGATCTCCACGCCCGGGATCTCCGCTGCGGCTTTGTAGAGGGCCGCGCGGAACTCGGCCGGCACGATGCCCCACTGAAGCGTGCTGATGATCCACTCGAGCGCCTGACCATCGCGCGACTGCCCCGAGTTTCCGTTCAGCTCGTAGATCTTGTCGAGAAGCGGGCGCGGCTCTCGAGGGAGAGCGTCATAGTCGATGCTCGTCGTCGTCCCCTCGGCGTAGCCTCCGAAGCTGCCGCCACCCGGCGTGATGCCCCCGGGGAATCGGCGGATGACGTCGAGGTCGTAGGCGTTCATGGCGTCGGCATATTCCTGCGCGTACCGTTCCGATCGCGGTCCGAAGGTCTGCGAGGGCTGCGACGTGCACGTGATCCACACCCACGCGTCGCTGCGATCGGCGGGCACGTAGAGCTCGCCGCGGGTGGAGGCCAGGATGGCCACTTCGTCGGAGGGCTGAACATCACCGCCCTCTGCTCTGATCCGGTCCGCGTCCTCTTCGAGGGTCCCCACACCGGCGTACACGCCGTCGGTTCGGACGAACAGATACTGCCCAGGGCCCACGACGGGGTCGCTGACCTGGATCGCGGCGGCCGCGGCGGAACGAAGCGCACTCGCGGCCGCGGGCTCGGCGCCGCCGTTCCAGCCGGCGACACCCAGCACATTGGTGGCCACGAGGGCGACGACCACGCTCGCCGCACCGAGCACGGAGAACCCCGCCCAGGCGACGGTACGACGACGGCGACGGGTCTTCAGAGGAGTGAACGCGGTCTGCTCGCCCACCTCTGCGAAGAGCGCGACCGGAAGCTCACCGTCGATCTGGGAGATGAGCGCGGCACGCCCGCGCATCAGCGCCTCGCGGCTCGGCTCGCGGGTCAGATCACGTGTGCTGCGGAGCAGTGTCAACTCGTCCATGATCCTTCTCCTGTTCGTTGGCGGGGATTCCGGCGGCACGGCGCAGATGCCGCCGTGCCCTGTTGAGCCGTGAGCGCACCGTGCCGATCGGTACCTGCATCGCGAGGGCGATCGATGCGTAATCGAGGTCGCCCCAGGCGTAGAGCAGCAGAGTGTCGCGGTCAGCTTTCGAGAGCCGGCGAAGCGCCTTCTTCAGCCGTCGAGCCAGCCGCTGGGCATCGATACGCGCGCCCGCCTGCTCGATGAAGTCCGGGACGATCTGGGCCGCCAGGTCTGCGGACACCCCTTTCCACGCGGTGGCCTCCAGGCGCACGTGCTTGCGCATGAGCCGCGTCGCGATGCCCAGCAGCCACGGCCGGGCGTTCTGCACCGTGACGTCGTACGCCGAACGTCGCTCGAAGGCCACCAGGAACGTCTCCGCCATCACGTCCTCGGCGGCATGGTCGCCGAGGCGCTGCGCCGCGTAGCGGTACACGGACGTCGCATGACGACTGTAGAGCGACTCGAACACCGCCGGTTCGCGGATCGAGCGCTCAATCACCTCGTTATCGGGGCTCACATCCGTATTGCTCGATTCCTTCGATCAGGTTCACGGCAATTCTGGCGGAGTGTCCTCCCGGATGCGGCGACTACCCTGGCCTGGGGGGAGAAGCACCGTGCTCCCCAGGAGGAGAGAGCATGCACGATCTGAACGCCGCAGCCCCGCAGCCCGCGGCACCGCCGCCTCCGCCCGCCCCAGCGCCGGCTGCCCCGCGCGCCGCGACGAACGGCGCTCCGACCGACGCCGAGATGGCCAGGGCCTCCGAGGTGCTGCGGATCATCTCCACCTCGTACTCCGCGAAGATGGTCGGCCAGGACCGGTTGCGCACGAGCCTGCTCGTCTCGCTCATCGCCGGCGGCCACATCCTGCTCGAGAGCGTGCCGGGGCTGGCGAAGACCACCGCCGCCAGCACCCTCGCCGACACGGTGAAGGCGCAGTTCAAGCGCATCCAGTGCACGCCCGACCTGCTGCCCAGCGACATCACGGGCAACCAGATCTATGACGCGGCGACCGGCTCCTTCCGCACCGTGCTCGGCTCCGTGCACGCGAACTTCGTGCTGCTCGACGAGATCAACCGCTCCAGCGCCAAGACCCAGAGCGCCATGCTCGAGGCGATGCAGGAGCATCAGACCACGATCGGCGGGGAGATCCACCACCTGCCGAAGCCGTTCCTCGTGATCGCGACACAGAACCCCATCGAGCAGGAGGGCACCTACGAGCTGCCCGAGGCGCAGATGGACCGCTTCCTGCTCAAGGAGATCGTCGAGTATCCGAGCCCCGCCGAAGAACTCGAGGTGCTCAGCCGCATCGACTCGGGAGTGCTCGACCCCGACCGGCACGTGGCGAGCGCGGTCAGCCTCGATGACGTGCACCTGCTGCAGGATGTGGCCAGCCGCATCTACGTCGACCCCGCGATCCGCAACTACATCGTGTCGATCGCCTACGTCACCCGGAACCCGGCGCCGTACATCGGCGAGGAGCGGGCCCGCTTCATCAAGTACGGCGCGAGCCCACGTGCGAGCATCGCGTTCCTGCAGGCTTCGCGAGCGCTGGCACTGCTCAAGGGGCGCTCGCACGTGCTGCCCGAGGACATCCGGGAGCTGCGGCACCTGGTCCTCCGCCACCGCGTGCTGCTGACGTTCGAGGCCGACGCCGAGGGCATCCGCAGCGAGGAGATCATCGACCAGATCTTCGCGTCGGTCCCCACACCCTGATCCCCATGTCCAGCCTGATCACGCAGGTGAAGAGCAAGCTCTTCATCCACTCGACGCGCAAGTCGCTGCACGCGCTCGATGGCGCCTACGCGTCGTTGCTGCGCGGGCGGAGCCTCGACTTCGAAGACCTGCGCAAGTACGAGTACGGCGATCAGGTGCGCGACATCGACTGGCGGGCGACCGCGCGGCTGGGAACGCCCCTGGTCAAGCGCTCGCGCGCGACGCGCATGCACACCGTCCTGTTCGTGGTCGACACCGGGCGCTCGATGTCGGCCCTCGCCGCCGACGAGCGGTCGAAGAAGGAGCTGGCGATCCTCGCGACCGGAGTGCTCGGGGTGCTGACCCTGCGCCACGGCGACGACTTCACCACGGTCTACGGCGACTCCGCGAAAGTGCGCCGGCTCGCGCCAGGCCGCAGCGAGGGTGCGCTCGAACACGCGCTGCGCACGATCGACAGGGCCATCGACGACAGCAGCGCTCCGAGCGACCGTGACGCACTGCTGTCGTTCGTCACGCGCACGATCGCCCGCCGCATGATCGTGGTGGTGATCACCGACGAGGCCCCGGTCACAAGCGAGACGGATCGGATGCTGCGCCGACTGCGCGTGCAGCACGACGTGCTGTGGCTGACGCTGCGCGACGCCGAACCCGTGCTGGACCACGCCACCGGACGCATCCGCTCGGATGTCGACAGCCGCTGGCAGGTGCCGGGTTTCGTGCAGGGCGACCGCGAGATCGTGCAGGAGCTGACCGCGCAACGCGAGGCCGATGCCGCGCACCTCGCTGAGCTCCTCACTCGCATGGAGATCAGCCACTCCACGCTGGACGGGCAGGACGACGCCGTCGCGCAGCTGCTGACGCTGCTGAACCGGAGGTCGAATGCCCGGGTCTGACGAGCTCTACCCGCCGGCGCAGTACGGCTGGGGCTGGATGCTGCTGGCGATCGGCATCCTGGCTCTGCTGGTGCTGGGCGCCTGGCTGCTGATCGTGCTCACCCGCCCGCGCCGCACGCTGACGACCGCCGACGCGAATGCCGGGCAGTCTCCGCTGGTCATCGACGTGCTCTCGCAGCTGCGCACCGAGTATCAGGCGCGCATCCAGCAGATCGAGACCGAGTACCTCGAACGCCGCATCTCCGCCCGACAGGCGAACCTCGAGCTGAGCCGGGTCGTCCGTGCCTTCGTGAACGAGTACAGCGGCCTGGAGGCTCCAGTGCTCGCGCTCGACGATCTCGTGGCGCGCGGCGTGCATCCCGCTCTGATCGACGCACTGGGCAGGCACTACTACCCGAGCATCTTCCGTCAGGGACCGGTGATCGACCCGGTGGCCGGCGCTGATGCCGCCAGGACGGTGGTGCGCACGTGGCACTAGCCAACACCTGGATGCTGTGGGCCGCGACCGCCGTCGTACTGATCGCGCTGACGATCGGTCTCGTCGTCGGACTCCGGCGGAGCAGACGCGCCCGGGGTGGCGACGCCGCCCGCATCGCCCGCGCCGAGCGCCTGCGCACGCTGACGTCCTTCCGCCGTGCGTTGACGCGACGGGCGCTCGCCCTCTCCGGCATCCTCGCCCTCGGTGCGACGGCCTCGATCGTGGCGGGCGTGGTGGCGGCGCGACCGATGTCGGTGCAGACCATCCAACCCGTCGACACGAGCCGCGACATCATGCTGTGCCTCGACGTCTCCGGCTCCATGACCGAGGTCGATGTCGAGGTGCTGACCGTTTTCCACGAGCTGCTGGACGACTTCGAGGGCGAGCGGATCGGGCTGACGATCTTCAACAGCTCGCCCGTGCAGATCTTCCCCCTGACCGACGACTACGACTTCGTCCGCGAGCACGTCGAGAGCATGATCCAGAGCTTCGATCGCGGAACCGGGGTTCCGGAGCACTGGATCGGCACGCTCAACGGCGATGGCGCCTCGCTGATCGGAGACGGTCTGGCCGCCTGCACGATGGGCTTCGACAACCCGGACGACGACCGCTCGCGCTCGGTGATCTTCGCCACGGACAACGAGGTCAACGGCGCCTCGATCGTGACACTCGAAGAGGCGGCCGCCTACGCCGCCTCGAAGGATGTGCGGGTCTTCGCGCTGAACCCGGTGCAGGGCAAGGATGCCGATGTCAGCGCCGAGTTGAGCGCTGCGGCCGAGGCGACCGGCGGCGCCGCATTCGGCCTGCGCGACACGACGACCGTCTCCGACATCGTGACCCAGGTGCAGGAGCAGGAGGCGACCGAGCTGCGCGGAAAGGCGCAGGTGCTCTGGACAGACACCCCGAACCTGTGGATCGTGGTGCTCTCGATCTGCCTGCTCGGCTTCGTCGTGGTGCTGTGGAGGGTGCGACTGTGATCTTCCAACCCGTGCTCGCCCCGCTGCTGATCGCCCTGCTGTGCGTGCCCGTCGCCGTCCTCGCCGTCTGGGTGCTGGTGCGCCCGCCGAAGTCGGCCGGAGCGGCGATCACCGATCGTCGAGCGCTCGCCGAGCATCGTGGCCTGTGGGCCATGCGCCTGCTGCTCGTGCTCGCCTGCTTCGCGATGCTGCTGCGCCCGGGCATCCCCGGCGGTACCACCCAGACCCTCGCGACGGACACCGACATCGTGCTCGTCGTCGACACCACCGCGAGCATCGTGGCCGAGGACTGGGGCGACGGCGAACCTCGGCTCGACGGCATCCGCGACGACGTGCAGGCGCTCGTCGAGCAGTATCCGGGTGCGCGCTTCGCCCTCATCACCTCGGATGCGGCGGCCCAGCTGCGCATGCCGCTCACCACCGACACCACAGCGCTCATCGGCTCGCTCGAAGTGCTGCGCCCCGAGGTCACCAGCCAGTCCCGAGGGAGCTCCATCGGCATCGCGGCACCCCTGCTGTCGGAGACCCTCGCATCGGCGGCAGAATCCTCTCCCGACCGCTCGCGCATGGTCTTCTACTTCGGCGACGGGGAGCAGACGGTCGACACACCACCCGAGTCCTTCCGCTCGAGTGAGAAGTACACCGATGCGGGAGCGGTGTTCGGGTACGGCACGGCCGAGGGCGGACCGATGCGCATCACCACGGGCGGCGTCTCGGATCAGGGTGGCGGCTACATCCAGTACCAGGGCGCCGACGCGCTCTCGGTGCTCGACGAGTCGAACCTCGAAGCGATCGCCGGCGAGCTCGGCGTCGAGTACGCGCACCGGACGGCGGATGCCGCGCCCGCGCTCCCCGAGGCCCCCTCGACCACCACCGACTACGCCGAATCGGGCGAGGTCGGCAACGTCACCGAGCTGTACTGGATCGCGGCACTCGTCATCCTCGGCATCCTCGGCGTGGAACTCACGCGCGCCACGGTGCTGATCGCACGACTCCGGCGGCTGCGCGCGCCACGGCAGCGCTCAGGGCGGGGAGGAACCTCATGACGATGTCGAATGAAGCAGCCGCCCTTCTCCGGTCGAATCGCCGTCGCCGACGCATCCGCCGCTGGGTCGCGATCGGCACCATCCCGCTCACCCTCGCGGCGCTGCTCTTCGTGGGCAAGCTGCTGAGCATGTACGCCTTCGCACATCAGTCCATCACCGCCTATGTGGTGGACGACTTCGCCGGATCGGAGGCCTCCGCGCGCGGACAGGAGTTCTTGAACTGGTTCGAGCCGTACAAGGCGCCGTTCAACGTCGGCACGGCGCTCGGCGGGGCGGAGCAGCTGCCGGAAGCACGGACCCAGCTCGAAGAGGCACTCGACCTCGCGACCGGACTGGAGGTCTGCGGGGTGCGGATCAACCTCGCCCTCGTCGTCGAGCGCATGGGTGATGCCGCCCGCGCAGACGGCGACGGCGCGGGCGCGGCCGAGCTCTACGGCGAGGCGCTCACGATCACGATCGAGACCCCCGAGGCGTGCCGCAGCAAGCAAGCCCAGCTGCAGTCGCCCGACCCGCAGCGTGACATGGCGGACTCCCTCGACGGCACCGCAGACCGGTTGAAGCAGAAGCAGCAGGAGGAGGAGCAGCAACAACAACCCCAGCCTCAGCCCGGAGAGAAGGAGCAGCCCTCCGAGGACAAGCTGAAGGGGCTGCAGGACAAGCTCGAACAGGGCACGCAGGAACGCGATCAGCAACAAGGCGACGACCAGGGCGGTTCGGGAACGGAGAAGCCGTGGTGAGCGATCACGAAAGGCAGCGAGCGCGGTACATCGCGGGCACGGAGGGGGCTCCTCCCGTTCCACCGCCCGGGGGCTACCGCGGCGCGCGACGCGAGGCGTTCGGATCGACGCCGAGCCCGACGGTCGTGAGCACCGCGCCGCCCGAGGAACCGAAGAAGCCGGCGAACGCGCTGGGGTGGATCGCCCTCACCGTGTCGATCCTGTTCGCCCTGATCCTGCTCGGCACGCTCCTGGCCGGCGGCACCGACATCCTCTACGGCGTCACGATGCTCACGCTGCAGCTCGTGGTGGTCGCCGTCATCGTGGCCGCACTCTTCTCGGCACGGGGGCGGACGCTCGGGGCGATCGCCCTGGTCGTGACGGTCCTGTTCAACGTCGCCACCGTCGGCGGCATGAGCGCCCTGCAGACCTCGGCCTCCGGCAACTACGAGGGCACGAAGACAGCCGCGCAGAAGCACGCAGAGGCCTATCCCGCGATCAAGGGCACCGATCCGCAACAGACTCTCTCGCAGCAGTCGCTCGAAGAGGTGCGCGCACAGGCGGATGCGATGTTCGCCGACGTCCGCGCGCGGCTCACCGAGGAGTTCGGCTACTCCTGGACGCCGGTGGGCGATGAAGACCTGCGACCGGAGCGCAACGGCTACGGCGGTGAGTCGATGCTCGTCGAGTACACCTCCGCATCCTGGGCGACCAACGAACCCATCCAGGACTACGACCGCAAGCTCGAGGTGATGGCCGTGATCAGCGAGGTCGTCGTCGACCACGGCCTGTGGGACCTGTACTCCTTCAACGATCCGATGATGTCGGGCATCGACCCCGGAATGATCGCGAAGCTGTACGGCAGCGACGACCCCCGCGCGCAGACGACGTGGGAGTACTACACCGAGAACTTCCCCGACCCCCTGCGCTTCTACGCCACCATCAACGACCTCTCGAACGATCGGGACGGCGGATTCCGGGCCGCGCGCGAGGCGCAGAACGCCCGCACAGGCGAGCCCCTCGAGGGCCTGCAGCTGACCGTGATCGCGAGCGGGGTGCTCAGCGAAGCCGATCGCGAGGAGTTCCAGACGAGGCTGCAGGAATACCCCGGCTTCGAGTGACCGGCGTCAGCGACCCGGATCAGGCACGGTTCAGGAGCCGAGCGTCAACAGCATCCGGGCCAGCACGTAGCGAGCATGTCCTCGGGATGTGCGCGGGTCGTACCCCAGGGTCTCCACGAGCGCGGTCATACGCTCCTGCACGCTGGAGTGGTGCCTCCCGAGCCGCGCGGCAGCCGCGCGCACGCTCTGCTGCTCGGTGACGGCATCCAGAAGCTCGCGACTGCGCTGGTCGAGGGCCGCGAGCGCTGCGGCGTCGGGGTGGAGGGGGCCTGACTCGGCCGCCTCGGCGACGAGCAGCAGCGCCCCGAGGTCGGCGGCATCGACCACCGGCTCCCCCGGGCTCGTCAGCCGCACGGCCACGAGCGCCGATGCCCACGACGCGGGAAGCCGATCCCCCGGACCCGGGATGCCGAGACCCAGGCGCAGGTCCACGCCCTGTGGCCAGGCATCCGGCGCGTCGGTCGCGGTGTCGAGGATCGTCGCGCGCGTGAGGCCGTGCCGGGTGGCGACCACAGCAGAAGGATGCGTCGGCAACGGCGCAGGGTCGGGAGGAGAGGCGACCAGCCGCAGCGACCTCCCGGCGAGTCGGAGCCTCGGCAGTGCGGCGGCCCTCTCCTCCGCGCCGGCGTAGGAGCTGATGGCGAGTTCGACAGCGCTCTCGGGTCCGACCGAGCGGCGCGCGCGGATGATGCCGAGCGCGAGGCTCAATCGTTCCAGGATCATCGCGTCGTTCGTGTGCGCATCGCCCTCGCGCTCGATCCAGGCGACGGCATCCGGTCCGCTCTCCCTGACCGGCCAGGCAGGGGACGGCTCGAGCGGATCCACCCGCACCCCATCGGGGCGCACGCGCACGATCTGTCGACCGTCGCGCTGTCCGACCGTCGCGCCGCTGAGCACCGCCGCGCCTCGCACCATGCTCTCGACGCCTACGGAACGGGCGACGAGGGCGTCGAAGTACGTGACGACCTTGAGCGTCTCGCTGGCATCCGGGTCGAGGGCGGTGAGACGCCCCAGCAGATCTTGCATGTCAGGCTCCATCGCGCAGGGATTCCACCCTACGGGGTCGGCGCACGGCCCCGTAGAGCGGAGGCCGGACTCAGGAGAGCAGGCGGTTCACCCAGTTGTCGCGCGCGGCGAGCATGGCCTGGGCGACCGCGGCGTGCGGGGCGAACATGTCGAAGCCGTGGAAGCCGCCTGCCCACACGTGCAGCTCGGCCTGCACTCCGGCCTCCCAGAGCTTCGTGGCGTAGGCGACGTCCTCGTCGCGGAACACCTCGGCGCTGCCGCAGTCGATGAACGCGGGCGGCAGCCCGCTCAGGTCGGTCGCGCGTGCGGGGGCGGCGTAGATCGAGACGTCGTCGGTGCCCTTGCGGTCGCCGAGCAACGCCGTCCACCCTGTCACGTTCGACCCGCGGTCCCAGACCCCGATCCCGTCGATCTGACGGGTGGACACCGACTCGTCGCGATCGTCGAGCATCGGGTAGATGAGCAGCTGACCGATCAGCTCAGGCCCCTTGCGGTCACGAGCGAGCAGGGCCGTGCCCGCGGCCAGACCACCGCCCGCGCTGCCGCCGCCGATCATCAGCCGCGAGAGGTCGATGCCGAGTTCCTCGGCGTGCTCGGCCGTCCACAGCAGGGCCGCGTAGCAGTCCTCCACGGGATACGGATCGGGGAATTCGGGGGCGAGCCGGTACTCGACCGTGACGATCACTCCGTTGAAACGCTCTGCCCACTCGAGGAACCCGGCCACACCCAGCCAGCGGTTGCCGATGATCATGCCCCCGCCGTGAGTGTGGAAGAAGCCGGGGCCCGTGCCCGTACGCCCCTCCTTCTCGACCACCGATACGACGATCTCGTCGCCACCGTGTCCGGCGATCGTGACATCGCGCCGGGTGAAGCCCCTCTCCGCGAGCACGGCGAAGATCTCCTCCTCACCGCTCACCGGCGACTGGCGCATCAGCGGGATCATCTCGGGCGTCAGGGTCGACGGCAGCTGGTCGCCGACGAGGGCGAGGGCGGCCTCGAGCTCGGGATCGAAGGGCGGTCGTCTCAGCGTGGTGTCAGTCATCAGAACTCCTTTGTCCTCGGCCGCCATCGCGGCGGCGTTCCGCCAGCCTCGCGCACGCCGCACTCGAGGCTAACCCGCCAGCCGGGGCCGATCCGGGGCCCGGAGTCCGCCGGATGGCGGGGCCAGAGTGTCCTGCAAGGAGAACCCCTTGAGGGCGTGTGCCGCGCTGGATAGCCTGGCGCCAGAGGGAAGGAGCGCGCGAAATGATCCGAGTGCTCGACGAGCAGCAGTCGTATGAGTTGCTGACCACCACCACCATCGGCCGCGTCGGTTTCGTCCATGAGGGACGAGTGCAGATCCTTCCCGTGAACTTCGCCGTCTCCGGGCACGATCTGCTCCTTCGCACCGCGCCCGACGGGGTGCTGGGAGCCCTGAGCAGCGAGCCGCTGGAGGTCGCGTTCGAGGTCGACTACCACGACCCCCTCGGCAGCACGGCCTGGAGTGTGCTGATGCACGGCTCGCTCACGCGGGTGCCGGACGACGAGGCCGCCGGCGACGCCGCTCGCGTGCACCCGTGGGCGGGCGACGACCGGAGCCTTCCGCTGAGCCTGCACATCGACACCATCACGGGTCGCAGTGTGAAACGGGACCAGTTCCGCGGCAAGGACTGACCCGGGTACGGATCTCGGCTCACGGATCTGCTCTCACGACGCGAGGGCCAACCCCGCGGCGAGCGCGAAGCCCAGCACAGTCGCGAGTCCTGTCGACTCCTTGGCCTTGG
Source organism: Microbacterium sp. UCD-TDU (assembly GCF_000340625.1). NCBI lineage: Bacteria > Bacillati > Actinomycetota > Actinomycetes > Micrococcales > Microbacteriaceae > Microbacterium > Microbacterium sp. UCD-TDU. Next base: position 1,400,102 of record NZ_KB454446.1, on the reverse strand, counting down.
ACTGCGCCTCGGGGACCATCGAGTCCACCAGCATCACCAGCAGCGCCCCGGCAGCGAAGCCGCTCGCCACCGCACGGAACTCGTCGCCGGTGACACTCGCGAGACCGAATCCCGCAACCGTCGCGACAGCGCAGATCACGGCCACGCCCGCCCAGAGCAGCAGCACCCGCGACTTCGCCATGCCGCCTTCGAGCAGGTCGGCGGCCGAACCGATCGACTCCGGCAGGTTCGAGACCAGGATGGCGACCACGAGCGCGATGCTGACGGGCTCCCCGGAGGCGAGCCCGATGCCGAGCACCAGCTGCTCCGGGATGCCGTCGAGCAGAGCCCCCACGGCGAGCTGGCCTCCGCCCGCCTTCTCCTTAGCCTTCGCGGCTCGGGCGTCGAGGATGCGGTCGGCGATGTAGTAGCTGATCGCTCCCGCCGCGACGCCGATCACGAGAGGGATGGGACCGGCGAGGTCGAGTCCCTCCTCCCAGAGTTCGAAGGCGATCGAGGCCATCAGCGCGCCGGCGCCGAAACCCAGCACGATGCCGAGCCAGCGCGGCGGCCATGTGCGCAGCAGCGCGAGCACCGCACCGACGAACAGCGGCGCCGCCGCGACCAGACCCCACAGGATCGCTCCACCCATGTCCGACCTCCGTGCGCCCTACTCTCCCACTTCTGCGGCGCTCTGCCGCCCTGGCGTCGCCGAGGACGGCGACGTGTCCCGTGACCGCGAGGGGAGTTCCTTCCCCGTTGCGCACGGCGCACCGCGAAGACGCGAGCTTCCGCTCCTCCTCACCGTGCATCATTCCCCACACCTCGACCGCGCCGTCTTCGTTGAGCGTGAGGCCGTCCTGCGCGTATGCCGCCGATATAAAGCACTCCGTCTCCACCATCAGAATGGTACCGTCATGGCATGAGAGCAACCATGGACAAGGCAGGTCGGATCGTGATTCCGGCCGCGCTGCGCGAGCGCGTCGGATTGATCCCCGGTCCGGTAGATCTCATCCTCGACGGCAACGGCATTCGCATCGAGATCGATACCCCGGACAACGTCGTCGAGAAGGATGGCCGTCTGGTCATCACAGGAGGACCGACACTCACCGTGGATGAGATCCGGGAGCTCCGGCTTGCCGATCAGCGCTGATCTCCTCCTCGACACCAGCGCCGCGGTCGCGCTGGTCCACGACCAGAATCCGGCACACGAACGCCTACTCCAACTCACCCACGGTCGCGTCATCGGCCTCGCCGGGCACGCCTCCGTCGAGATGTACTCGGTACTGACGCGGATGCCGGGCGCCGCGCGCGTCAGCCCCGGTCGCGCGCAGGAGATCATCGAGCGGTCGTTCCCCGCTTCCGCACCGCTCTCGCCGACGTCGGCAGAGGCCGCGATCGCCACCTTCGCCGACGCGGGAATCGCCGGAGGATCGGTGTACGACGGACTCGTCGGCCTCGCCGCACGTGACGCCGCGGTCCCGCTTCTCACGTGCGACCGCCGCGCCATGGGCACCTATGCCGCGTTGCGGGTGGAGGTCCTCCTCGCCTGACGGGCTTTCGCCACTGTCATGCGAGACAGGGCGACACGCCGCCCGCGGATAGACTGGGAGCCATGTCCAAGGTCCTCCAGTCCCTGCCCGTCGGCGAGCGCGTCGGCATCGCCTTCTCCGGAGGACTCGACACCTCCGTCGCCGTCGCCTGGATGCGCGAGAAGGGCGCCGTGCCCTTCACATACACCGGCGACCTCGGTCAGTACGACGAAGACGACATCGCCTCGATCCCGGGTCGCGCGCTGGAGTACGGCGCCGAGGCCTCGCGGCTGATCGACTGCAAGACCGCCCTGGTCGAAGAGGGCTTCGTCGCCCTCTCCTGCGGAGCCTTCCACATCCGCTCCGGCGGCAAGACCTACTTCAACACGACGCCCCTCGGGCGCGCGGTCACCGGCACCATGCTGGTGCGCGCCATGAAGGAGGACGGCGTCGACATCTGGGGCGACGGCTCCACCTACAAGGGCAACGACATCGAGCGGTTCTACCGCTACGGCCTGCTCGCCAACCCGCGTCTGCGCATCTACAAGCCGTGGCTCGACGCCGACTTCGTCACCGAGCTCGGCGGCCGCAAGGAGATGAGCGACTGGCTCGTCGCCCGCGACTTCCCCTACCGCGACTCCGCCGAGAAGGCGTACTCGACCGACGCCAACATCTGGGGTGCGACGCACGAGGCCAAGACGCTCGAGCACCTGAACGTGTCGCTCGAGACCGTCGACCCCATCATGGGCGTGAAGTTCTGGGACCCATCCGTGGCGATCGAGACCGAAGACGTCACCGTCACGTTCGAGGCCGGCCGCCCCGTTGCCATCAACGGCGTCGAGTACTCCGACCCGGTGGCTCTGGTCATGGAGGCCAACACGATCGGCGGACGCCACGGCCTCGGCATGAGCGACCAGATCGAGAACCGCATCATCGAGGCGAAGTCCCGCGGCATCTACGAGGCCCCGGCCATGTCGCTGCTGTTCATCGCCTACGAGCGCCTGGTCAACGGCATCCTGAACGAAGACACCCTCGCGACGTACCACGAGCAGGGTCGCCGCCTCGGTCGCCTCATGTACGAGGGACGCTGGCTCGAGCCGCAGTCGCTCATGCTGCGCGAGTCGATCCAGCGCTGGGTCGGCCTCACGATCTCGGGCACCGTCACGATCCGTCTGCGCCGCGGCGACGACTGGACCATCCTCGACACCGTCTCGCCGAACCTCTCGTACGGCCCCGAGAAGCTGTCGATGGAGCGCGTCGGCGACGCCGCCTTCGGACCGGTCGACCGCATCGGCCAGCTCACGATGCGCAACCTCGACATCGCCGACTCGCGCGCACGACTCGAGCAGTACGCGGGCCTCGGTCTCGTCGGAGGTGCAACCGGTGAGCTCGTCGGCCGCGTGACGGCGGGCGAGTCGAGCGAGATCACCGACTCGGTTCCCGGTTCGATCTCCGAAGCCGACGAGACTCTGGCCGGCGCCGTCGACTCCGCATCCGAGGGCGCGGCCTTCGACTCCGGCACCGACTGACCCGACGAACGAACGACGGATGCGCCGACGCCCTGAGGGTGTCGGCGCATTCGTGCGTCAGGCCACTCTGCTCGCCTCGGCGATCCGCGTCGCAGCGCGATCGATGATGCCCGGGAGTACGTCGTCGAACAGGAACAGGAGCGCGGTACGCACCTGGGTCGCATCTCTGCGCACGATGGCCTCGCGGAGCTGGAGAGTGGACTCCTCGCTCGCCACCCGATCGAACGAGCCGGCCGCGTGCTGCGCGAAGCGTCGGATCTGCGGTCCGAGCCGCTCGATCTCGCACTCCCGCACGTCATTGCCCTCGAGCCGCGCGAAGCCGATCGCGATGGCACGCAGGGCCATGCCGTAGGTCAGGACGTCACCCTCGCTCCCCGCGGCGAGCAGATCGTCCGTCAGATCCACGAGAGAGGTGACGTCGTCGTGCTGGACATACAGCATCGCGCGCCCCGCCGATCCGATCCAGATGTCGCCGAGGAGGGCCACCGCGTCGCGGATCGGATCGAGATCTAGATCGAGCGGTGCCACGCGGGTGGAGCGGTTCCGTCGCATCTCGACCAGCCCCTGTGCAGCGAGACGTGCCAGCGCATCCCCGACGAGCGTCCGGGATGTCCCCAGATCCTCCGCGAGGTCGGAGTCGCGAAGGTGTGCACCCGGAGGCAGCTCTCCGCCCACGATCGCTTCTCGCAGCCTGAGATAGACCTCTTCACTCCTCGTTCTGCGTTCTCGCACGACATCGATGCCTGCCACGACACACTCTCTTTCGACCACCGCGGTTCCCCCACCACTCGAAACGGTCGACACTCGCGAACCACACGCTCTCGCGTCCGGGACCGGCGCCATCCCCCCATCGCGCCCCAGCGCGCAACGCGTAACATAACACGACGGGGACGGAGGGCGGCTGGGGGCACCGTCGCCGAACGCCTCGCGGCGAGCGCCGGTGCGGATATGATGCGAAGGCGCGACCCTGAAACGCGCACTGGGGCTCGGTGGGACTGAGTTCCACCTGTCTACCCGAAAGAGTTCTCGACGATGATGACCGATTCGCAGGAATCCGCCGTACCTTCTCGCCCCTCGCTGGGCGTTCGCATCGGACGCATCGCGTTCCTCGTGGTCGCCGGAATCATCGTGATCGCCGTGGCTGCGGCGTTCTTCGTCACGTGGACGATCCAGCGCTCGTTCCCGCAGACCGACGGATCCGTCGAGCTCGACGGACTCACGGCCGAGGTCACGGTGCAGCGCGACGACCGCGGCATCCCGACCATCACCGCCGACTCGACCGACGACCTGTTCTACGCTCAGGGCTTCGTGCACGCGCAGGACCGCTTCTTCGAGATGGACTTCCGTCGCCATGTCACCGCCGGCCGCGTCGCCGAGATGTTCGGGGAGTCGCAGGCGGGGACCGACGCCTTCCTGCGCACCCTCGGCTGGCGCAAGGTCGCCGAGGCCGAGGTCGAGGCGATGGACGACACCACCCGCAGCTACTACGAGGCGTATGCGGATGGTGTGAACGCCTACCTGGCCTCGCGGTCGGGCGCCGATCTTTCGCTCGAGTACGCCGTGATCGGCCTGCAGAATCCCGACTACGCGCCCGAGCCGTGGGAGCCCGCGGATTCCGTGGCCTGGCTCAAGGCCATGGCCTGGGACCTCCGCGGCAACATCGAGGACGAGACCGAACGATCGCTCCTGGCAGCCGAGCTGAGCGGCGGCACGGATGGGGAGGGCACGGATCCCACCGCGACCGAAGACACTCTCGCCAAGCTCTACCCCGACTACCCGTTCGACGAGAACCCCGTGATCGTCCCGAAGATCTCGACCGTTCCGACGCTCGGCACCGACGCGGAGCCGGCGGCGTTCACCCCCACCGAGACCGAGGGAGAAGTCCAGCAGGCCTCCACGACCATCGAATGGGAGGAGACGTCGAGCGTCATCGAGGCAGCGAGCGTTCTGGTTGGCGACGTCGGCGAGGGCATCGGCTCGAACTCCTGGGTCGTCTCCGGCACCCTCACCGAGACCGGGATGCCCCTGCTCGCGAACGACCCGCACCTCGGAGCATCCCTCCCCTCCGTCTGGTACCAGGTGCAGTTGAAGTGCTCGACGGTGGACGAGGCGTGCCCGTTCGACGTCGGAGGCTTCTCGTTCTCGGGCCTCCCCGGCATCGTGATCGGCCACAACCAGAAGGTCGCCTGGGGGTTCACGAACCTCACCACCGACGTCACCGACCTCTACATCGAGCGCGTCGAAGGCGACCAGTACTGGCGCGACGGGGCACTGGTACCCCTCGAAGAGAGCACCGAGACGATCAAGGTCGCGGGCGGCGACGACATCGAGCTCACCATCCGCTCGACCGTGCACGGGCCCCTCATCTCGGGCCTCACCGACGACTTCACCGCGATCGCCGGCGACCCCGAACCCGCGCTCGAGGCTGAGACCGCCGCCCCGACCGCCCCGGCCCCCGGCTCCGCGGACGACGCCGAGTACGCCGTGAGCCTCCGGTGGACGGCCCTGGACCCCGGCACCGCGGCGACCGCGATCTTCGCGCTCTCCACCGCGCAGGACTTCGAGGACTTCCGCTACGCCGCCTCGCTCTTCGACGTGCCGGCCCAGAACCTCATCTACGCCGACACCGAGGGCAACATCGGGTACCAGACGCCCGGTCGCCTCCCCATCCGCGGCGCCGGCGACGGGTGGATGCCTCAGCCCGGGTGGGACAGCAGTTACGACTGGACGGGCTTCATCCCGTTCGAGGAGCTGCCGGTGTCGTACAACCCGAACTCCGGGTACATCGTGACCGCGAACAACGCGATCGTGACCGACGACTACGAGTACTTCCTCTCCCGGGACTGGGACTACGGCTACCGAGCGGCACGGATCGCCCACCTCATCGAACGGCGGGCGGCCGTCGCGCCCCTGACCGCGGAAGACATGCGCGAGATCCAGATGGACAACGAGATGTGGATCGGCACGCAGCTGGCGAGCGTCATGGGAGACGTCGACGTATCCGGCGCCGGTCCGACCGAGGCCGTCGAACTGCTGCAGGGATGGGACGCCCAGAACACGGCATCGTCCCCTGCCGCGGCCTATGCGAACGTGTTGTGGTCGAACCTGGTGCAGAACATCTTCGGCGAGCGCGCGCAGCCCCTCCCCATCGACGGTCAGGCCCGCCTCTTCACGGTCGTCTCCGCGATGCTGGACGATCCCTCCGACCCGCTCTGGGTCAACGAGCAGATCGACGTCGACGGGATGGAGCAGATGCTGGCACTGTCGGCGCAAGAGGCCTACGACGAGCTCGCAGCGCTGCAGGGAACCACCGTCTCACGCTGGAACTGGGGCGACCTGCACGCGATCACCCTCACCAGCGACACGCTCGGCTCGTCGGGCATCGCGCCGATCGAAGCGCTCTTCAACCGAGGGCCGTTCCCTGTGAGCGGAGGTGCGTCGGTGGTGAATGCGACCGGATGGGAGCTCGGCGTCTCGTATGCGACCACCACCGTGCCGTCGATGCGCATGGTGATCGATCTGTCGGATCTCGACGCGTCGACGTGGAACCACCTCACCGGCGCCTCCGGCCATGCGTACAACGAGCACTACACGGATCAGACGGCGGACTGGGCAGCGGGCATCCAGAAGCCGTGGGCGTACTCGGCGAAGGCGGTGAAGGCGGCTGCCGTCGACACCCTGGTGCTGATTCCGGCCGGCTGAGCGAAGGGCGCGCGACGGCGTCCCGAGCGGTGCCTCAGGATGCTCGGCTACCGTTGGTGGGTGCCATCCAGCTATCTCGCCCCCAAGGGCACCTCCGTCACGCTCCTGGAGTTCGAGCACGGAGGTGCGACGCTCATCGCCGAGACGTTCGGCGACGGACCGCACACGTACCTTCTCCTGCACGGCATCGGCATGGGCCGCAGCGTCTACCTCGACGTCGTGCAGCGCCTGGAGGGGCGGGTGATCGCGGTCGATCTGCCCGGCTTCGGCGAAGCGCCCGAGCCCACGCGGACCCTCACGATGGAACGGCATGCCGACCTCGTCGCCGCCTACCTCCGACACGTGGACTCGGGCCCCGTCGTGGTGATCGGTCACTCGATGGGCAGCCAGATCGCGGCCGAACTCGCCGCGCGGCATCCGTCCCTCGTCGAGGCGGTGGTGCTCGCGGGCCCGACCGTCAACAAGGCGGCACGCAACATCGGCGCGCAGGCGCGGTATCTGCTGACCGACCTCGTCGGCGAACGACCACTCGTCCTCTGGCGCGGAGCCAGGGAGTACCTCCGCGGCGGCCCCCACCTCTTCCGCAAGATGCGCGCCACCATCGTGCATGAGCCCGAAGACGCCTTCGTGCGCATCGAGTGCCCCGTGCTCGTGCTGCGGGGAGAGAGCGACCCGCTCGCCCCGATGAGCTGGTGCCGCGAGATCATCGACGCCATCCCCGGTGCCGACCTCGAGGTCATCCCCGACCACGGTCACGGCACACTCATCAGCGATTCCGAGCCGGCGGCGCGGCTGATCCACGAGTTCACCGCCCGCCTCTGAGACGGTGGCCGCGGATCAGCCCGCGGCGGGCGGGGTCTGCTTCGACTCGGCGAGCTCGTCCACGACGAGGCCCCGCTGCTCGATGGTGCCGTTGCGGTAGGCCTGCCGCCCGACCATGTGCGCTGAGAGCGGGGCGGTCGCGAACTGCATGAGCACGACCGGCGCGACGAGCACGAAGCCGAGCAGGATGCCGCCGATCGAACGCTGCGACAGCGCGATCGCGATGCAGATGAGCAGCAGCCCGAGCACCTGGGGCTTGGTCGCCGCGTGCAGACGGGACGGCACATCGCGGAAGTGCAGCAGCCCTACGGCCGCCGACAGGCACAGCACGGCGCCGAGCAGGATGAGCACCAGCACCGCCATATCGATGACGGCATCGGGGATCATGAGACCGAACACGTTCATGGTGTCGTGTTGTCCCTTCTCGCGACGAACCGGGCGACGGCGATCGACCCGAACACTCCGACGGCCGCGATGATCAGGAGCACGGGGATGTTGCGGGTGTGACCGTTGATGGCCATCTCGGCACCGATCACGCACATCACCTCGGTGAGGAGCACGTCGGAGGCGACGGCGCGATCGAGGATCGACGGCCCGCGCACGATGCGGATCAGGGCGAGGACGGCGGCGAGGCCGAACACCACCATGATCAGCAGCAGCAGGATGTTCATCGGGCACCGCCCTTCGTCGCTCCGACGCCCGCACGCTCGTCCGCCTTGAGGGCGCGGTACTGAGCGGGGTCGCCGAGGGCTCGCACGACGCGTCGCTCCCAGCGGAGCACCCCGGCGCGCTGCTTCTCGACGTCGTCGAGGTCGCGCACGCCGATCACGTGCAGGTAGAGGATCTGCCGGTCGCGATCGGTGTCGACGACCAGGGATCCGGGGATCAGCGAAGACACGACAGCGACGTGCGTCATCACCAGGTCGTCGGCGTAGCGCAACGGCACCGCGATGATGGCCGTGCCCGGCTGACGACGGAAGTCGAACACCTGCACGGTGACCGAGAGGGCGCCCCTCAGCACGGCGAACAGGAACTGCACCACGAACAGCGCGGCGTACCAGAGGTTGATCCGGCCCGAGAGCGCGACGGTCGGCAGGCGGAAGACGCGGGTGACGAAGATCGCGACGACGAGTCCGGTGAGGAACGACAGCACGGTGAACTGCGCCCACAGCAGCATCCAGAGCACGACGAGCCACGCGAGGAACGGCAGCTGCACGCGGATGTCGCGCCAGAGGTGACGTCGGGTGTCACGCGCCATCAGCCCACCTCCTGTTCCAGCTGTACGAGGCTCACGGGCTGCAGCAACGAGGCGCCGATGCGATCGCACAGTGCGTAGAGAGGGCCGGCGAAGATCGTCAGGGCCAGTGTGACCGCGACCATGCCGCCGGTCGCCAGGGTCATGATCTTCGGGATGCGGCGACGCTCCTGCTGCTCATCGGCGGCCGGTGCGTTGCCGAGGTACGAGATGCGTCCCTCGGTCTCGGTGGAGTCCTCCTCCTCGCGCCAGAAGGCGAGGTTCCAGGCGCGCATCAGGGCGTACAGGGTCAGCAGCGACGTGACGATGCCGCCGAAGATCAGCACGATCATGATCGGAGTGCCGACCGAAGCCGCCGCCTCGAACAGCGCGAACTTGCCGATGAACCCCGAGAAGGGCGGCAGGCCGCCGAGGTTGATCGCGGGCACGAAGTAGAGGATGGCGATCAGGGGCGCGACCTTCAGCAGTCCCTTGACGCGCAGGATCGACGTGCTTCCCGCTCGACGTTCCACGAGCCCCACGGCGAGGAACAGGGTCGTCTGCACCACGATGTGGTGAACGATGTAGTACACCGTGGCGCCGATCGCGGCGGGCGTCGCGATCGCGAGACCGAAGATCATGTAGCCGACGTGGCTCACGAGCGTGAACGACAGGATTCGTTTGAGCTCGGCCTGGGCCACGGCGCCGAGCACACCGACGATCATGGTCGCGAGGGCGATGATCAGCAGCACGGTGTCGATGCTGTTCGAGGCGAACAGCTGCGTCTCCGTGCGGATCAGCGCGTACACGCCGACCTTCGTCAGCAAGCCGGCGAACACCGCCGTGACCGGAGCCGGTGCGGTCGGGTACGAGTCCGGCAGCCAGAACGACACCGGGAAGATGGCCGCCTTGATGCCGAACGCCACCACGAGCATGAGGTGCAGCACCAGCTGCGTCTCCTGCGGGAGTTCCGACATCCGCTCGGCGATCTGGGCCATGTTGACCGTGCCGAGAGCCCCGTAGATCATCGCGATCGACGCGAGGAACAGGATCGACGAGACCAGCGAGACGACGATGTAGACGGCGCCGGTGCGGATGCGGGATTCGGTGCTGCCGAGAGTGATCAGCACATACGAGGCGACGAGCAGGATCTCGAAGCCGACGTAGAGATTGAAGAGGTCGCCCGCGATGAAGGCGTTGAAGATGCCGGCCGCGAGGATCAGGTACGAGGGGTTGAAGATCGAGATCGGGGTCTCGTCGGTGCCGTCCGCGGCGCCCTGGCCGATGGAGAAGAGCAGCACCGCGAGCAGCACGATGCTGGAGATGAGCACCAGGAGCGCGGCGAGCCTGTCGACGTAGAGCACGATGCCGAAGGGCACGGGCCAGCCGCCGACCGACACCGCCAGCGGCGCACCGGAGTCGACCACGACCAGGAGCACGGCGGCGATCACCGAGACGGCAGCGAGGGTCGCGACCGTAACGACGACCTGCAGGCGCGGGTTCCGACCGAACACGAGCGTGACGGCGGCCCCGAGCAGAGGCAGTGCGACCAGGAGCGGGACGAGGGCGGTCATGGCGTGCCCTCCTCGTTCTCGTCGCGGTCATGGGGTTCGTCGGGGCTCGGTTCACGGCCCTCGTCTGAGCGCGCAGCGGGTTCGCTCCCCCATCCGGTCGGGGCGTCGAAGGGAGCATCGTCGTGGATCGACGGGTGGTCGCGCATGTGCAGAACCGTGATCGGCGCGGTCTGCACGCCGACGAAGTCCGTCGTCGCCTCGTCGTCGTCGGTCTCGGACTCGTCGTCCATGAGGTCTTCGTCGGCGTCGGTGCGCTCGCGGAGCGCGATGTCGGCCTCGTCGTCCTCGACCGTGTCGGCCTGGCCCAGCTGCCAGGAGCGGTAGATCAGGGCGAGGAGGAATGCCGAGACCGCGAACGTGATCACGATGGCGGTGAGGGTGAGCGCCTGCGGAAGCGGATCGCTCATCTCGCCCTCCGTCCCGAAGAACGGGGCATTGCCGGGGACGCCCATCACGATCAGCAGCAGCAGGTTCGTGGCGTTGCCGAGCAGCAGGAAGCCGATCAGCACGCGGGTCAGGCTGCGCTCCAGCATCGCGTACACGCCGCACGCGAAGAGGATGGCCATGATGACGATGAGAGTGAGGGAGACGTCCATCAGCTGCTCCTCCCGCCCCGGGAGAGGAATCCTTCAGGACCCGGCGTGGTGCGAAGTGCCGCCTGACGGTCGACCTCGGCACCGAGACTGCGCAGCACATCGAGCACGAGTCCGATCACGACGAGATACACGCCCACGTCGAAGATGGTCGAGGTGACGAACTCCATGTGCCCGATGCCGGGGATCTCCCACTCCCAGAAGGTGCTGGTCAGCGGCGCCAAGCCGAAGAACAGCGGGACGACGGCGGTGCCGACGGCCAGGATGAGGCCGGTGCCGAGCAGCCGACCCGCATCGGTGGGAGCCGCGGCGCCCAACTCCCAGCGACCGCCGGCGATGTAGCGCATCACCAGTGCCATGCCGGCGACGAGACCGCCCGCGAAGCCGCCGCCGGGCAGGTTGTGGCCGGCGAACAGCAGGAAGATCGACACCACGATGATGGTGTGGAACAGGATGCGGACGATCACCTCGAGCAGGATCGACCTGTTCTCGGGCTTCATCTTCTGCCCGCCGACGAGCCAGGCCCGGGGGCTGCTCTCGTTCTCGGAGGTCTGGAAGCGGATGCCCTCGGTGGTCTCGACGAGCGGACGGCTGCGCGCGGCCTTGCGCGTGGCGCGCGGGAGGTTCTTGGTGGCGGCGAGCAGGTCGGCGCGGTGCGTGACGAACACGAGGGAGGCCACACCGGTCGCGGCGAGCACCAGCACCGAGAGCTCGCCCATGGTGTCCCAGCCACGCAGGTCGACCAGTGCCACGTTGACGACGTTCTTGCCGTGGCCGATCTCGTACGCGAGCTTCGGGAAGGCCTCCGAGATCGGGGTCGCCACACGGGACTGGGTGGCGACGACTGCGACGAACGCCATCGTGACCCCCACCCCGATGGCCAGCAGCGCCCGGGGGATGCGTCCGACCGAGGCGTTGTGCTCACCCATGCGTGCGGGGAGGCGACGGAGCACGAGAGCGAAGGTGACCATCGTCACCGTCTCGACGAGGATCTGCGTGAGCGCGAGGTCGGGGGCGCCGCTCGTCGCGAACAGCACCACCATGCCGAGGCCTGTGACCGAGACCAGCACCACCCCGGTGTAGCGCTTCTGTGCGCGGACGGCGAAGACGCCGGCGATCGCCATGATCGGCGCGACCACGATCTGCGCCGGAGTGTGCCAGGCCGACAGGTGGTACCGATCGATATCGCTCGCGATCAGCGCCGTGACCTCGGCGGCGACGAACACGACGAAGATCGTCCCGACGTAGACCGGCAGCGAACCGCGCTGCGTGAGCGTGGTGCTGAGCACCGAGAGCCGGTCGACCCCGCGCATGACGAAGTAGTAGACGTCGGCTGCGGTGAAGCGCAGGAACCGCGCCTTGCGGTCCCAGCCGGTCTTCCGGGTGAGCAGGAAGAGCCCGATGCCGAGGACGATCGACAGGATCGAGATGCCCAGTGCGGGTTCGAATCCGTGCCAGAGCGCGAGGTGGCCGGGGCCCTCGACGGCCTCACCGGCGTGGTCGAGCCCGGGTGTCGCGGTGAGGGCGTATCCCTGCAGAGCCGTGTCGAGTGCGGGGGCGCCGATACCGGCGGCGAGGGTGACGCCGGCGAGGATGATCGGTGCGGACAGGAAGCCGACGGGCGGGTCGGGCCACGCCGTGTCCGGCAGCTGAGCGCCCTGTTCGTCGCGCTTCTTCCAGAACGCCCCCCAGAGGAAGCGCACGCCATATGCCGCAGTGAGCATGGATCCGAGGATGATCCCGATCAGGGCGACGAGGCCCCAGGGAGAACCGCCCTGCGCGTCGTCGAGGAGGGCCGTGAGGGTGGACTCTTTGGCGACGAACCCGATGGTGGGGGCGATGCCGGCCATCGAGGCGACCGAGATGAATGCCGCTGTCGCCATGACCGGCGCCTGCCGCCCGACGCCGGAGAGCTCGTTGATGTCACGCGTCGACAACTGACGGTCGATGACGCCGACGATGAGGAACAGCGCCGACTTGAACAGCGCGTGCCCGATGACCAGGGCGAGACCCGCGAGCGCGGTCGCCTGCGTGCCGTAGCCGACCACGATGGCGAAGAAGCCGAGCTGGCTGACCGTGCCGAACGCGAGGATGCGCTTGAGGTCGGTCTCGCGCAGTGCCTGGATGCCGCCGAGCAGCATCGTCACGATGCCGAGGGTGATGACGATCGGGCGCCACGTCGTGCTGAAAGCGAAGATCGGTGCGAAGCGGGCGATGAGGTAGATGCCGGCCTTGACCATCGCGGCCGCGTGCAGATAGGCGCTCACCGGTGTGGGAGCGGCCATGGCGCCGGGGAGCCAGAAGTGGAAGGGGAACAGCGCCGACTTGCTGATCGCTCCGATCAGGAGCATCACGATCGCGGCATCCACGAGGGGCCCGCTGGGCGCGATCGTGAGGATCTCGCGGATGCTCGAGGTTCCGGTGTCGACCACGAGCAGCACGACACCCACGAACATCACGAGGCCGCCGAGCGTGGTCACGAGCAGGGCCTGCAGCGCCGCACGACGGCTGGCCGCGCGGCGGCGGTAGTGACCGATGAGGAGGTAGGAGAGGATGCTCGTGACTTCCCAGAACATCACGAGGATCACCAGGTCGTCGGTCAGGACGAGTCCGTACATGGCGCCCGCGAAGCCCAGCAGCACGCCGGCGAACTGCCCGACGCCCGCCGAGTCCTCGTAGAAGTACCAGCGGCAGTAGAGGAGAACCAGTGCGCCGACGCCCGTGACGATCAGGGTGAGCACCCACCCGAGCACGTCCATGTTCATGGAGAGGTTCAGACCCAGTTGGGGGATCCACTCGACCGATTCGAACGGCACCGGCCCGTCGAGCACCTGGGGCGTCATGACGAGCGCGTGCACGAAGGCGGCGGTCGGAACGAGGGCGGCGATCGCGAAGGCCTGAGCTCCGAGCCAGCGCACCAGAACGGGCATCAACAGCGACCCGAGGAGGAACACAGCGAGGAGCATCAGCATATACGCGGCTCCCTCAGGGCTCGTCGGCCGTTTGGCTCAGGCGGGCGGGTGTACAGACAGTTTACCGGCGCGAGAGGTTGCTGAGGTCCACCGTTGCACGATCGTGCGAGAGTAGGCCCATGCGGCGGGTCTGGATTCGAGAGCTCGCGGGCTGGTCGGGGGCGCTGGCCATCGCCCTGGTCACGGCGGCACAGGTCGCTTCGTCCGCTCGGTCGGAGCTGCTGTTCCGTGATGGGGATTCCCTGATCGTGGCCCTTTTCGCGAGGTCTGTCCTCTCAGGTGTCCCCCTCGACTGGGCGATGTCGAGCGTGCTGTTCCTGCCCGAGTCCGCGGTGTTCGCCGGCCTCGACACACTGCTTCCGCTCGACGTGAACGGATTGCTCGCCGTCAATGCCGTCATCAACATGCTCGCGCTCTACGGTGCCCTCCGGCTGGTCGCTGGTCCGCGGCGGAAAGGCACGGCTCCGGTCGCGTGGGCTCTCGTGGGACTGCTGGCCTTCGGCGTCCTGGCCATGACCGACGTGTCGGGATCGAGGGACGCGCTGGAGCTCGCATCCCTCCTGCTGACGACCACCTACTACTCCTCGACCGTCATCGCCGTCGTGCTGTCGGTCGGCCTGGTGCGGCGGCTCGTCGACCGGGACCGCGGCGGTGGAGCACTCTTGGTCGCCCTGGGCACGACGGCCGCGGTCGCCACGCTCTCGAACCCGCTCTACGCCGTCTGGGCGACGGTTCCGATCACCGTGATCCTCGCTCTGATGCTCCCTCGCGCGCCCCACCGCATCCGCCCCACGATGATCCTCGTCGCGCTCCTCACCGGCACGGCCCTCGGCTTCCTGGGTCGCATTCCGCTTCGGGCATGGATCAGCAACACCGGAGCCGACTACATCCAGCCCGAGCAGTGGATGGAGTCGGTGGGGTATTACGGAGCCCTCCTCACCACGCGCGCGGGGACGCCAGCCGGGGTGATCGGCATTCTGATCGTGATCGCGCTCATCGTGCTCGCGGTCGTGGGCACCGCACGGGCGGAAGACACCGGGTCACGGTTCGTCTCCACCGTCGCGTGGGTCATGCCCGTCCTCGTGATCATCGGCGCGATCGGCCTGGGCACGCACGCTGCCCGCTACCTGCAGCCCCTCGCGTTCGCACCGGTGCTCGCCCTGGTGGCGGCGCCGCGTTCCTGGCGAGCGCCGTTCCGGGTGCAGTCCGTCGTCGCGGCCGCAGTGTCAGCGGTTCTCTTGATGGGCGGCGTGCTCAGCGTTCCCCGACTGGCCGGTGCGAGCGCGAACCCCGATCCCGATCTGAGGTGCGTGACCGATTGGGTGAACGCCTCGGGTCGCACCGGTGCCGGCCAGTTCTGGACGGTGCGCCTGCCCAAGCTGCACGTGGAGGATCCCGCCCGTCTGGTGCAGGTCGATCACCAGCTCAACGGCTATGCATGGCTCGTGAACCGAGGGGACTTCGGGGCCCTCGAGGTGTCGTTCCTCGTGGAGGATGCGCAGACCGTCGAGTGGCGTCTTCCCCCATCGGAGATCCCCGACGAGGTGATCGACTGCGGTCGATATCGCATCATCGACTTCGGCGACGCCACTGTGCCGCTCGGCCCGCAGCACAGCTGAGGCGACGGCCGTCGCAGCCGCTCAGCGGGGGACGGGGCCGGTCGTCGTGCCGGCGCGGAACACACACGTCAGGTGCTGCGTCATCCCGGGCTCACCGCCGAGCATGCGGGCGACCTGCTCCCCGGCGGCGCGGCCCTTCTCGACGGCCGGCTGCACGCTGGTGGTGAGGGTGAGACCGCCGAGTCCGTCGACCTCGATGCCGTCGAAGCCGGCCACGGAGAGGTCTTCGGGCACGCGCAGTCCCAGCTCCTCCGCCGCGCGGATCACCCCCACGGCGAGCAGGTCGCTCTGTGCGAGCACAGCCGTCGGTCGAGTGGCAGGGTCCGTCAGGAGCATCCTGCCGACCAGCACGCCCTCGTCGATGAGACTGCCGGATGCCGAGATCGCCGGCGCGTCCGGGAACACCTGACGCATCCCCTCGAGTCGATGCACGGTGACGTCGACGGTGGCGTTCGCGATCCGCTCCGGGGTCACCGCGGCGCGCTCGCGCTCGCTGTCGAGCGGGAGCGTGACCAAGGCGACATCGCGGTGGCCGAGATCGTGAACGTGTCGCGCGACGTCGGCGGAAGCGGCGACGTTGTCCAGGGTGATGCGCGGGATCTCCCCTCCGGCATCGCCTTCGATCACGACGACGGGCAGACCACGGCCGACGACCACCTCGAGCGAGGCCTTCGTCCGCCCGGAGCAGCCGATCAGCACGAAGGCATCGACGGGGGCGTGCGTGATCGCCGCACCCTCCTCCCCCGGCTCGTCCCGCATCAGAAGGATGCCGGCGCTGAGGTCGGCGAGCCCGTCGGTGAGCCCATCCATCATGGCCGTCGTCACCGGATCGAGGAATGCCGCGCGCAGATGCCCTTCGAGAACGACGGCGACGATGCCGCTGCGTCCGCGGCGCAGGGATGCCGCGCGAGGATCCGGACCGGCGTAACCGAGGTCGGCAGCGGCGGCGAGCACACGCTCCCGCGTGGCAGCCGCCACGTTCGCCTTGCCGCTGAAGACGACCGAGGCGGTGGATGTCGCCACGCCCGCCTCGCGTGCGACGTCGGCGATCGTGGGCCGACGCGGCGTCTCCTGACTGCTCATACTTCGAGGATAGCTCCCTTCGCTTCCCTCGTGTCGAATCGATTCGATAGGCTGTCCGACATGGAAACAGCCCTCTCCCGTTCGCAGTTCGTGCGCTGGCGCACCGCGATCTTCGCCATCTTCCTCGCGAGCGGCCTCTCGATCGCGACCTGGGCGTCACGCGTCCCCGGGATCAAAGAGGCGCTGGGTCTGGACAACGCACAGGTCGGTCTCATCCTTCTCGGCATGGGCGTGTCGTCGATCGTCGGCATCTCGACGGGCCCGGCCGTGATGGCACGCCTGGGCGCTCGACGCGGGATGCTGCTGACGATGCTGACATTCGCGCTCGGCATCGTGCTCGTGGGTCTGGGCGCCAACGTCTTCGGTTCGGTCCCCGTCGTGCTCATCGGCATGGTGCTCTTCGGCTTCGGCAACGGATCGGTCGACGTCATGATGAACGTCGAGGCGACCGCGATCGAACAGCAGATGGGCCGGACGATCCTCCCGGTCTTCCATGCGTTCTTCAGCTTCGGCACGGTCATCGGCGCGGGGATCGGCGCCCTCGCGGCACAGCTCACGATCGACGTCGCCACCCACGCGTCGATCATGGGCGCACTGATCGCCGTGATCGCCGTCGTCTGCTTCTTCCAGGTCCCCGTGCGCGAGGCCGCCCTCGACCCGGCGCCGCATGAGAAGCCGGCGTTCCGCGCACGCATGCACACCGCGCTCGAGGCCTGGCGCGAACCTCGCACCTACCTGATCGGCGTGGTCATGCTCGGCATGTCGTTCGCCGAGGGCGGCGCCAACGACTGGATCGCGCTGGGCACAGAGCAGGGTCACGGCTTCGCCGAGGGCACCGGCGCCGTCTCGCTCGCCGTGTTCTCGATCGGCATGACCGTCGTGCGCCTGTTCGGCGGACCCCTCGTCGACCGGTTCGGACGTGTCCTGGTGCTGCGCGTCCTCGCAATGGCGGCGGCCTCGGGCATCCTGCTGTTCATCCTCGCTCCCACCTTCCCGCTCGTGCTCGTCGGGGCGGCACTGTGGGGCATCGGCGCATCGCTCGGCTTCCCGCTGGGCATGTCCGCCGCGGCGGACGATCCCGCGAAGGCGGCGGCTCGTGTGAGCGCGGCGGCCACGATCGGCTACATCGCGTTCCTCGGCGGACCGCCCGTGCTCGGAATCATCAGCGAGCACATCGGCCTGCTGAACACCCTGTTCATTCTGGTCGCGCTGGTCGTGATGTCCGGTCTGTTCTCGGGTGCAGCGCGTCCGCTGCGCGAAGACGAGAAGTTCCCGGTCACGACGGCGGCGCAGGACTGACGTTCAGCCCTCGCGCCCCCGCGCGAGGGCTGCGGCGTGCGAGCGGCTGCGCGCTCCGAGTTTGGTGAGCACGTTCGAGACATGCGTCTTGACCGTGGGCACCGAGATGCGCAGCCTCGCGGCGAGTTGGGCATTGGACCACCCCTGCAGGATCCCGTCGAGCACCTCCTGCTCCCTCGCCGTCAGGTCGGAGAACTCCCCCTGACGCGAGACGGGCACCGATGGCATCGCGCTCTGGGCGACCGCGGCGAGCGCACGTCGGGTCACCCGCGGATCCAGCGCACCCTCCCCCGCCGCGACCGCGCGCACGGCCTCTGCGAGAGCGGGAGCGTCGACCGTCTTGAGCAGGAAGCCCACCGCGCCGGCACGGATCGCTCCGAACACGAGGTCGTCCTCGTCGAAGCTCGTCAGCACCAGGACATCGCCGAGACCTCGCTCGACGATCTCCCTGGTCGCCGAGATCCCGTCCCGCCCCGGCATCCGCAGGTCCATGAGGACGACGTCGGGACGCAGCGCCGCGGCATTGCGCACAGCGACGTCGCCGTCGGCGGCCTCCCCGACCACGGTGATGCCCTGCGCCTCGAGCATGATGCGCAGCCCCGCCCTGATCGCGCCGTGATCATCCGCCAGCAGCACAGACGGAGCCCTCATGCCGTCACCTCCCTCGGGATCCGGGCGTGAACCGACCATCCGCCGGCGACCGGACCCGCAGCGAAGGCACCACCCAGTGCGCCGACACGTTCCCGCAGCATCTGCAGCCCCCAGCCCTCGTCGCCGTGGGCGGCTGCACGACTGGCGACGCCGCCACGCGAGCGCACCTCCACCCGCACCTCGGCGCTGCTCCCACGGATCCCGACCTCGACGTCGGCGCCGCTCGCATGGCGGACGCAGTTGTTCAGCGCCTCCCGCACGATGCGGATGACGGCTTGTTCGCGTGCCGCTCCGAGATCGTCGACGTCATCGACGACCAGGCGCACCACCAGCCCTCCACGTTCCGCCTCCTGCACGATTGCCCCGAGATCCGCCCACGGCGGCGTGGGGGCGAGGGTGCCATCGCCTCGCCGAAGCACCGAGATCATGGATCGCAGCGCCCCATGGGCATCGAGCCCCGCGTCGCGCACGGCCTGCAGGGCTTCTCGGTCCGCCGTGCGGTCGGGCGCGGTCGACAGTGCGGCCTCGGCCCGGATCGCCATCGCCATCACGTGACCTGCGACCACGTCGTGCAACTCCCGCGCCATCGTCTCGCGCTCCCGCTCCACGGCCTCGGCGCGGTCACGCTCGGCGACGGCAGCCGCGGCCTCCGCACGCTGGCGGTGCAGCTCGGCGAGCTCGTGCGCCTGGGAGACGGCCACCGCCCACCAGTAGTCGGTGCCGAAGATCGCACCGAACTGGACCCCGATGAGAAAGGCCACGGCGAGCGACACATCGGTGAAGAGCCAGGCGGCGAGGAACAGCACGACCGTCGACAGGCCCAGCACGATGAGCAGCACCCGTCGCCCCTGCGGCCCCGCGAGGAACGACGCCGTCCACAGCACATCCAGCAGCACCACCAGGGTGCCGATGCCCCCGACCGTGACCAGATCGACAACGAACAGGAGCGTGACGAGCACGAGAACCGTCACGGGCAGACGCCTCTTGACGAGGGCGAGGGCGCAGGCGGGCAGGGCGAGAGCCAGCGACCACCACGGGGAGACCGGTTCCTGGAGGATCGAGAACGGGCCCCAGATCCCGCGGAACCCGAACCAGGCCATGACGACCGACAGGAGCGCCATCCCCAACGGGTCCGCCCACCAGCGGTGCCGACGGTACCAGGCGCCGAATCCGCCTTCGACCTGCTCGTGCATGCCCTCATGCAATCACGGTGCGCGCCGCCGCGCATCCGACGAAGGGATGAGGAGGTCGGAGGGAACGATACTTTCGCCCGATCCGTCGCGGCCCCGGCTCCGCGAGCGTGGAGACATGGAACTCTTCGGCGGTCTGCCGCTCCCCTTCTCTCTCGCTCTCCTGGCGCTGATCGACGGGCTGAGCGTCGGCACCCTCCTCATCCCCGTCTTCCTGCTCCTGCATCCGGGACGGGTGCGCGCCGGACGCATCCTGCTGTATCTGGTGACGATCGCCGCGTTCTACCTGCTCGTCGGCCTTCTGTTCCTCTGGGGGTTGGTGAACCTCGTCGACGTGGCGTCCGATTTCCTGGCCTCGCCCGCCGGACTGACCATCCGCCTCCTCGTGGGCGGAGCGCTCCTCATCACCGCCTTCGTGATGCCGACCGGTGACAAGAGTGCCGCAGCGGCTTCCCCGTCCGCCTCGCTGCCCGCCTCCGCGTCGGTCCTGCCGGGAACGGACCTGCCGACCGCACACGAGGCGGGCGGATCGTCGATGATGACCCCGCCTCCCGCGACAGCCGCAGTGACGGAGCCTCGGGCGCGCGCCGGTCGCATCACCCGGTGGCGGGAGCGACTGCTCGATCCCCGCACGCGCGGCACCGCGGTGATGGCGGTGGCTGTCGCGGCAGGACTGGTCGAGGTCGCCACCATGCTTCCCTACATCGTCGCGATGACGATGCTCGCGGATGCCGGAATCGACACCCCGCTGCGCGTGCTGTCGCTCGTCGGCTACTGCGCGCTGATGATCCTGCCCGCTGTCGTGCTGCTCGTCCTCCGCCTGGTCGCCGCCCCGCTGGTGCAACGGCCGCTCGAACGATTCGCCGCTTGGATGGAGCGCACCGGCGCCGAGAACACGGCATGGATCATCGGCATCATCGGATTCCTCATCGCCCGCTCCGCCGCCACCGAGCTCGGGCTCTTCCAGGCGATCGGGTCCTTCCTCGACCGGTGACCGCCGCGCCCGCCGAGTGCGACCGCGGCACACCCCTGACGAAGTAGGCTCGACGGGTGCGTCTCGTCATCGCCCGCTGCTCGGTCGACTACACCGGTCGGCTCAATGCCCATCTCCCGCTCGCCACGCGTCTGCTCGTGCACAAGGGAGACGGGAGTCTGCTCGTGCACTCCGACGGCGGCAGCTACAAGCCGCTCAACTGGATGAGCCCGCCGTGCTCGCTCTCGAGCGAGACCCCCGGCGAAGAAGAGGCGAGCGCCGGCGTGGTCGAAGTCTGGCGCGTGACGCACAAGAAGACCGGCGATGCGCTGCGTGTGCAGATCTACGAGATCATCCACGACACGTCCCATGAGTTGGGCATCGACCCCGGGCTCCAGAAAGACGGCGTGGAGGCCGACCTGCAGCGACTTCTCGCCGAGCAGGTCGAGCGCATCTCCGAGGGCGCGACGCTCGTTCGTCGCGAATACCCGACGGCCATCGGCCCCGTCGACCTTCTGGTGCGCGATGCAGACGGCGCCGCGATCGCGGTCGAGATCAAGCGACGCGGCGACATCGACGGCGTGGAGCAGCTGACCCGCTATCTCGAACTTCTGGGTCGCGACCCGCACCTCTCCCCCGTGCGGGGCGTGTTCGCCGCGCAGGAGATCAAGCCCCAGGCACGCGTGCTCGCCGAGGACCGCGGAATCCGCTGCCTGGTGCTCGACTACGACGACATGAAGGGCATCGAGTCGGGCATCCCCCGCCTTTTCTGAGGCGTCGCCCGTCAGCGTGCGGCGATGAGCCGGGGTGCCGGACCCTCAAGGCGCGCGATCGCGATCTTCACCTCGACGATCTCTTGCTCGATACGGTCGAACCGCGCACCGAACTTCGCGTCCTGCGCTTCGAACCGCGCACCGAACCTCGCGTCCTGCGCTTCAAACCGCGCACCGAGCTTCGCGTCCTGCGCTTCGAACCGCGCATCGAACCTCGCCACCACCTCCGCGAATCGCGCGTCCATCCGGTTGATCATCCAACCGAAACCGCTGATGATCGCCACCAGTAGCGTCACTGCTGTCGCCAGCATCGTGATGACTTCCACCGACACGTACATGCCCCCATTCTCGCCCGCGAGTCCGCCGTTGTCACGACCTTATATGTAGACATCAGGCATTCACATGAGGTGTGCAGAAGTGACTCTGTTGCACACCTGTGCAGGAAGAGCGGTCATCGCCGTTCCGGCCCATAGGCTGGAGAGATGCCTCACTCCCCTTACTCCTGCGTGCTGTGGGACGTCGACGGCACCATCGTCGACGCGTCCGTCGGCATCCTTCGCCGGCTGAATGTCGCGCTCACCCACTTCGGGCGTCCGGCACCGACACGCGAGGAACTGGTGCACTGGATCGGCCCGCCCATGTTCCAGTCCTTCCAGGACCAGGCGGGCATGACGCCGGAGCAGTCCGCCGAGGCGGTCGCGTTCTACCGCACGCTCGGCAAGGCCGACGGCTACACGACCGACGCCGCGACCTACCCCGGCGTGGTGGACCTCATCAATGAACTGCACGCTTCGGGAGTGCCGCAGGCGACAGCCAGCTCGAAGCCCGAGAACCAGGTCGACGCATTGGTCGACCACTTCGGACTCCGGCCCGCATTCCTGACGACCGTCGGGGCGACGCCCGACGAGTCGACCCTCGCCTCGAAGACCGACATCGTCGCCGAAGCTCTTCGTCGACTGCGCGAGCTCGGCGCCGACACCTCACGCCCCGTCCTCATCGGCGATCGGCACCACGATGTCGAGGGTGGCAACGCCAACGACGTCCCGGTGATCTTCGTCGAGTGGGGCTTCAGCGACGCCCACGAGGGTGACGAGGCCGCATTCCGGGTGGCCTCCGTGTCCGAACTCCGCGCCCTGCTGTTGACCTGACCGGCGCGCGCTGGTGCGCGACCCGCAGACCACACGCGAACAAGAGCCGAATCGGACCCGGAAAGCACAGAACTCCCCGCCGGATGACGCATCGGGGACGCGATCCGGTGGGGAGTTCTGTGTCTCGCCCGTCTCAGACGGGGCGAATGTTCTCTGCCTGCAGGCCCTTCGGGCCCTGCGCCACATCGAACTCGACTCGCTGGTTCTCTTCGAGAGACCGGTAGCCGGATGACTGGATGGCGGAGTAGTGCGCGAAGACGTCAGCGCCTCCGTCGTCGGGGGAGATGAAGCCGAAGCCCTTCTCCGAGTTGAACCACTTAACCGTGCCCTGGGTGCTCATGTACTGCCTGTTCTGCTGGTGAAGAAGCCGACGCAGGGATGCCCCGACACCGCTAACGCTAGTGGAGGAGGCCCCGAGGGGAATAGCACCTGCAAGAAGGTAATCCAAATGTTGCACGAGCGGCACGCGGCCGTCATCCGGCGAGTTCGGAGACGCGCTGCCCAGGAGGAGCCCAGAAAATGGTGTGGCCCTCACCGCGGGGGGAGCGATGAGGGCCGAAGACGACCGGAGGGTGCGTCAGAAACAGCTTAGCTCCTTTTCGACGCCCTTGTCCCCCTTTTGGGGGACAAATCTGAACTTCGTCGCGAGAGCGAACGATAGCGGCCCCCTCGAGTAGCCCATTGGGGACTGAACTACTCGAGAGGGCCCAATCGCACGCACAGATCGCCTGCCCCTGGGGTGGGCCGCCGCCTCGTGGGGAGAGACGTAGACGATCAATCCCCTCGTGCATGCACCTTCACCATAGGGGAGGACGCGCCTTCCCGCCACGGAGTCTCACCCGGGCGAGACCGGCGCGGTCGGAGCCTGACCCTGCGGGGTCGGCGGTTCTCGTCCAGGCACGTCACGGATGGTCACGTCGGCGTCATCGCGCGCGACGACCGGCTCGCGAGTAGCCTGATCCGGTGACTCTGCTCAACAAGGACATGACGCTGTGCATCTCGCTTTCGGCACGGCCGAGCAACAACGGCACTCGTTTCCACAACCACCTCTACGAGGCGCTCGGGCTGAACTGGATCTACAAGGCCTTCGCCCCCACCGACCTCTCCCAGGCGATCGCAGGCGTGCGTGGACTCGGCATCCGCGGATGCGCGATCTCGATGCCTTACAAGGAAGACGTCATCGCCCTCGTCGACCGGATGGACCCCTCGGCGAGCGCGATCGACTCCGTCAACACCATCGTCAACGATGACGGCGTGCTCACCGCACACAACACCGACTACTCCGCGATCGCGCAGCTCATCGCACGTGATCGCCTCGATTCCGCGGCCTCGGTGCTGCTGCGCGGGTCGGGAGGGATGGCGAAGGCCACCGCCGCCGCGTTCCGCGACGCCGGGTTCACGCGCGTGACGATCGTCGCCAGGAACGAGCAGAACGGCCGCACGCTCGCCGACCTCTACGGCTTCTCCTGGGCGGCCGAGGTCGGAGACGCCACCGCAGACATCCTCGTCAACGTCACCCCGATCGGCATGGCCGGTGGCGCGGAGGAGCACACGCTCGCGTTCTCGGAAGAGGCGATCGCCGCGGCATCCGTGGTGTTCGATGTCGTGGCTCTTCCCGCGGAGACGCCATTGATCGCCGCCGCGCGCTCCGCAGACACCCCCGTGATCACGGGGGCCGAGGTGGCGACGCTGCAGGCGCTGGAGCAGTTCGTGCTGTACACCGGCATCCGGCCGTCGGCGGAGCAGGTGCGCGAGGCCGAGGAGTTCATGCGCGCCGGGAACGCGTGAGCGGAGCGTTCTGATCGCGGAGACCTCGTCTGCCGCACTCGTAGCAACGCAAGTTGACAGCGCCTCGTTAGCAACGTAGGTTGACGACATGGAATCCCTCGATGTCGCACAGATCGCCGCGGACACGACCGAACCGCGTGCAGGCCTGCGGGCGGTGGCATCGCTGCGCACGCTCGCGGACGCACTCGAATTGCGCCAGGTCGAAGCCGCACTGCGGTCCGGCATGAGCTGGCAGGCGATCGCCGATGCTCTGGGCGTCACCCGCCAGGCAGTGCACAAGAAGCACGCGAAGCGGATCGATCCGACCATCGCCGTTCCCCGGAGGAGCTCATGAGCAGATTCACCCACGCCGCCGCCACGATGCACACCCTGTCGCTGGCCGCCATGGAGGAGGCCTCACGCTTCGGAGTGCGCGACGCCGACATCGATCACCTGCTCCTCGCCCTGACCATCGACCCCGACACGGGAGGGCAGATCCTGCGCGGCATGGGCGCCGGTCTCGATGCGGCCCGCGCGGCGGTCGCGGCACAGCATGCAGCTCAACTCGAGCTCGTGGGCATCGCCTCAGACACCGACGGTCTCGGTCGCATCGTCTTCCACGAGACCTCAGGATACGAGTGGACGGAACGGGCGCTCACTGTCCTGAAGGAAGCATCAAGCGGGGAGCGGCGCGGCGACTCCGCCGCGGTGCTGCGCACTCTCATCGACGAACCGAGCGGTCTCATCGAGGAGATCCTGCGACGAATCGATGTCGACCCGGGGGTTCTCAGCGCTCGGCTGGATGATGTGCAGCGACTTCGCCTGGCGCCGCAGCAGGCGCGCGACACGCACACGCTGTCCGGCACGCGCTCCCTCTTCGCCCCTGCTTCGCGGGACGATGTCTGGGCTCTGCTGTCCTCCGCCGGCCGGATCCCCGAATGGGATCCGGCTGTGGGCACCATCCATGCCGACCACGATACGACCGGGCCGTGGGAGGCGGAGTCCACGACTGAGGCCCCGGACGGCAGGTCCGTGCGCGTGAAGGAGGAGTTCCGCCGCCAGCGCGTCGAGCTGGCGGCGTGCGAGGAACCCGCCCTCATCCGGTGGCGCTTCTCGTACCCGGACGCCGTCCGATCGAATCCGAGGCTCGTCGACTTCGAACTCGAACATGCCGCTGGCGGAACGCAGATCCGCGCGACCCTCACGTGGGAGACCGCGCGAGGCCGTGGTGGCCGCCGCCTGGTGCGCGCCGTCCTGAAGCCGCTCCACCGTCTCCTCGTCTACATCCAGCTCACCCAGATGGAGAGTGGGATCACCCGCGTCTTCCGTTGACCATCCTTTTCGAATGGATTTTGCGAAGACCAAGNGGGCGCCGGCGCGGGAGATGTGCACCGCGTCCGCGATCGCCGTCATGGATGCCCGCGCGTCATGGCGCAGCTCTTCGAGGATCGCGCGAAAAATCTCTTCGAAAAGCCGGACCGAACCCGATCAGCCCTTCGCGCCCTTGCGGGGCTTGATGAACTCGGCCGGGGCGTTCTTCTCCCGCTTCGCAGCTCGCTTCTCCTTGAGCGAGAGCTGCGGTGCCTTCTTGCTGTCGCGACCCTGGATGGACTTTCCGGACATGATTACTCGCTTCCCCTTCGGTGGCTGGCGTAACCTCCGACCATAGCCCGGAACCAGGGGAAGTCAAATTTCCTTTTGACCGGGAAAAAACACACACTTCTCTGCGCTCGCTGCTTTCATGCCGTTCTCGGAATGTTCCCTCCGCAACACCACAGAGCCGACGCGGTTTGCTACCGTGAGGCGGGAAGCGACGACGGAGGACGACCTCCGACGGTGAGGCAGATCGGGGACGGCCCCACCTCGAAGGAGTCCGGCGATGTCACGCACGGAGCTTAAGCAGTTGATCGGCGCCACCGATATCGTCCGCGTCGCATTGGGATGGGGAGCTTTCGCGGCCCTCCTCCTCTTCCACCCGGTTCTGGAGCCCCCTGTGCCCGTGCCGGTACTCGTGATCGCGCTCGGGGCGATCATCGCCGTGATCCTCGTCTGCGCGTTCGGTGTCGTCAAGCAGGCCGAGGCCCTCGCCCACAGGCTCGGCGACCCATACGGCTCGCTCGTGCTGACTCTGTCGATCGTGTTGATCGAGGTCATCCTCATCTCCGCGGTCATGCTCGGTCCCGGTGAGCACGCCACCATCGCTCGCGACTCGGTCATGGCCGTCGCGATGATCATCCTCAACCTCGTCATCGGGCTCGCACTCCTCTTCGGCGGGCTCCGCCACCGCGGCATGGCGCACAACCGCACCGGCACGTCGGCGTATCTGTCGATGCTGGTGGTACTGGTCGCGCTCGCGTTCGGCCTCCCCGCTCTGATCGGTACGGACGGCTCGTACACGACGGCGCAGGAGATCCCGATCATCGTGCTCACCCTCGTGCTCTACGCCTTCTTCCTCTACCGGCAGATGGGTGCGCAGGCGAGCGACTTCACCGAGGTCGATCCGCGCCTTCTCCAGACCGTGAAGGATCAGGAGAAGGGCGTGGCCAGGGGAGGAATCCGCCAGGTGCTGTCCGCGCACCGCACGGAGATCGTCGTGCGCCTCACGCTGCTGGTGGTCACCGTGATCCCCATCGTGCTGCTGTCGCACGACATGGCGGCGCTTCTCGACGACGGGCTGGGCCGCCTCGGCGCCCCGGTCGCCCTCGCCGGTGTGCTCATCGCGGGCATCGTGTTCCTTCCGGAGTCGATCACGGCGGTGCGCGCCGCGCTCGGCGGTGAAGCCCAGCGCGTGAGCAACCTCTGCCATGGCGCGCTGGTGTCGACCGTGGGCCTGACCATCCCGGCGGTGCTGATCATCGGCATGTTCACCGGTCAGAGCGTCGTGCTCGCGGAATCGCCGGCGAATCTGCTGATGCTCGGCGTCACGCTGCTGCTGTCGGTGACGACCTTCGCCGCGAAGCGCGTGACCGCGATGCACGGCGCTGCACACCTCGTGACATTCGCGGTCTACCTGGTGGTGCTCTTCAGCTGAGCGCGGCCCATCCAGACAGTTGCCCCGCGCAACTAAGCTGATATCCTTTGTGTCATGGCGGTCGATGACGAGATCGAAGACATCCGCGAAGCGCTGGTTCGCGTGGTCGCCGAGTGGACGCAGGGCGAGCTGCAGACACAGGTGGCCGCGAGCGTCGGAGGATCCCTCGACGTGGTCGAGGTACGAGCGTTGTACGTGGTCGGCATGCACGGCGGCTCCCTTGGGTTCAGTCGACTGGCCGACCGAGCGGCGATGTCACGCCCGACGACGTCGAAGCTGGTGTCGCGCATGTCGGCGTGGGGGCTCTTCGATCGCGTGCGAACGGGGCGGACGGTCGAGGTGCACTTGACGGAAGCGGGCCGAGACGCCTATTCCCGCCTCGTCGCCTCCGGGCAGCAGATGGTCGGCGGTGCGCTCACCGGCTGGTCACCGGACGAGATCACCCAGTTCCAGGCCCACCTCAGCCGCTTCGTCGCCGCCCTTCCCGAAGCGACATCCAGGGCCACCGCATCCCCGTCCTCATCCGACCACGTCCCATCACCTCAGGAGGAAACATGACCCGCACCTACGTCATCACCGGCGCCGCATCCGGCATCGGTGCCGCAACCGCCGAACTGCTTCGCGCACAGGGACACACCGTGATCGGGGTCGACCTGGGCGGCGTGGAGGTCACGGGTGATCTTTCGACACCCGTCGGTCGGACCGCTGCGGCGGACGCCGTGCTCGCCGCCGCCGACGGCGGCATCGATGCGATCATCGCCTGCGCCGGAATCGCCGCGCCGATCGCCAAGACCATGGCCATCAACTACTTCGGCGTGACAGAGTTCCTCACCGCGCTGCTGCCGAAGCTGAGCCTGGCAGACCAGCCGCGCGCCGCCGTGGTCTCATCGATGGCATCGCTGCAGCCGGTGTCGGCAGACCTCGTCGACGCGGCCCTGCGCGGCGACGAGAGCCGAGCGCTCGAGATCGGCGATCAGCTCGCCGTCACGGCCGAGGGCGGGTTCCTCAACTACTCCTCCAGCAAGCGCGCCCTGTCGCGCTGGGTCCGCCGCGAATCCATCTCCGAAGCCTGGGCCGGCGCCGGGATCCCCCTCAACGCCGTCGCCCCCGGCACCGTCACCACGGCGATGACCGCCGGCTTGCTGTCCAGCCCGGAAGGTCTGGCGCAGGTCGACGCCGCCGTGCCGATGCCGCTGAACTACCACCAGCCGGCATCCTCGATCGCCGAGTTGCTGGTGTGGCTGACGAGCCCGGCCAACACCCACATGGCCGGCCAGACCATCTACTGCGACGGCGGCGCCGACGCGGTGCTGCGCGGTGACGACATCTGGTCCTGGAACGACGCCCCGCGCGACTGACCCGCCACGCCACGAGAAGGCCCGATCCCGCTGCGGATCGGGCCTTTTCAACGTCTGCTCTCGCCCCGCCCTCTCCCTTATTTTTAGCGACTCAAAATAAGGTGTACTCTCGAAGAGGACCGGACGACCACGTCCCCTTCTTCCCACCGGCATCCGGCCTCACTGGGGAAGGGTCTGGCCGCCGGACAGCGCGTCGTCCATCGGGGGCAGCATCGCCACCCCGGGTGTGTTCGGCGTGCCCGCGCACAGGACCGAGTGCGCCCGCATTCAGGGGCGCCCGGCGACAGGAGAGGAAGCACTGATGGAGGAGAACCGAAACGACTGGAAGCCCAACCCGGTGTTCAGCTCGATGCCGCGTGCAATGGGCCGCGGCTCCCGCGAGGACATCGTCTGGGAGGCGCTGGACCGGGTGAACGGCAAGCCGGCCCCCACGATGGACGCCATGCGGGCCGCGATGGGGAACGAAGCACAGATCCGCATCGTCCACGACACCATCCGCGCCTATCTCGACGCACACGGGCTCCGCGACACCAGCGAGCTGGGTGTGCGAACCTTGCCCTGAGCGGTTGCGAGCGGGCGCCGTGAGGACGGTCATCCTCCGAACACGGCCACCGAGCCCGCCCGTGCGCGTGCAGCCCTGAGCGCAACGGCACCCAGCGCCCCGGTGGCGAGGATGCACGTCAGGATCAGCACATTGGAGACGAGGATCATCGCGTTCTGGTCGGAGACACTGCCCGACATCATCGCGACCTCCATCAACGACCCCAGCACCACGGCGGCGAGCGCGATCGCGGGGATGAACCGCCACGGCTTCTCCAGCGGACTGCGGAGCACCCCGGCGACGATCGCACCGCACAGCCCCAACCTCACAAGGGCGTTCACGTAGACCGGCACCGCCGAGGTGAAGTCGAACGAGACCATCAGAAGTGGCGGCCCCACAGGGAGCCAGACCGCGAGGAGGAACAACGACGCGATCCCCCCTCTGGAGAGTCGAAGAGTGTCATCGCGGCGCGCAGATACCCCGAGGCCGCACGAGAGGGGAGAAGGGCTCGGCGGTGTGGCAACCCGGATCGTGAACCTTCCCGTCTACGAACACCGAGAGCGTCGTGGCCTTTGATGAACATCCGGATCAGGGATGTCGATCCTCGCGACGTCGCTGAGCTTCTGCGATGGAACGGCATCCTCCGCGACGGCTACGCGGCCGGGCGGCAGAAGGTGTGGTCCCGCAGCGACGAGGCGACGCGCCTGCAGTTCCAGAACCCGCATCCGACTCGCCGCTCAGTGCTGCTGCTCGCCGAGATCGACGAGGTGCCGGCCGGGGCGGCCGAAGCGCACGTGCATGCTGGCGAACCCGCCGACGTCGAGATCGCGGTTCTCGACGCCTTCCGCCACCGCGGTATCGCCCGTGCACTGCTCCACGCCGTCCGCAAGGCGCTGCGCGGCACCGCCACGATGATGCGCACCGAGACGTACTGCGATGCCGGGGTCTCGTTCGCACGCTCCGAAGGGCTCCGGGTGGGCGTGCGCGAGAGTCGCCAGGTGGTCGATCTCCCGGTCTCCACGAAGACAATCGACCGGCTCCCGACTGCACTCGCAGACGTCGACATCGTCTCCTGGGTGGGCGCGTGTCCGGATGACCTGCTCGACGACTGGGCGAGGCTTCGCGCTCACATGTCGGAGGACGTGCCGCTGGGCGACCTGACACGGACCGCCGCGCCCGCCGACGTCGCGGCCGTTCGCCGGAACGAGGAGCGCATGTCCGAACAGGGGTATGCCCTGGTGCGGAGCGTGGCGCGCGCGGACGGGGAGGCCGTGGGCTACACCGAGATCCTGCTGTCGCGGCCGGATCCGAAGATCGTCCTTCAGGACGACACCTTCGTGACGCAACGGGTTCGTGGTCGTGGGATCGGCCGCGCGTTGAAGGTTGCCAACCTCCGTCGTCTCATGAGCCTCCCGGAGAGCTCGGACTCGCGGTTCCTGCAGACCTACACGGCCCTGACGAACGCACCGATGCTCGCCCTCAACAGATCGGTCGGATTCGAAGAGGTCGATGTGCTCACCATCCTCGAGGGTCCGCTGGGCTGACGATCTCGCCGGTTCAGGACGCACTCACCTCACGACGCGGGTGTTCCGGCTCGTCAGCGGGCTGCCGTCTGTACCGACCGGCTCAGTCGCAGCCACAGTCGCACCGGCGGCATCGACCAGGACCGAGTGCCCCTCTCCTTCGGCGAAAGCATGCCCCTCTCCCCAGTGTCGCAGGGCGAGGATGACAGGGAAGAGCTCCTCTCCGGCAGCGGTCAGCTCGTAGTGCTTCCGCTTGCCGGCCGGGGCCTCGACGCGAGTCATGATCCCGTACCCGGTGAGTCTGCGGAGGCGATCGGCGAGCATGTTGCGCGCGATACCCGTGCGCTGCTGGAAGTCGGTGAACGTGCGGGCTCCGTCCATCGCATCCCGGATGATCAGCATGCTCCATCGGTCGCCGACCAGGTCGGTCGCGCGAGCGACCGGGCAGTTCGGATCGGTCCACTGCGGAATTCCGGCGGATTCACCCATGACATCTCCAAGAGTTGCGATTTGAAACCATTATCACCTACGGTTCATTCGGTAGCAATATGCAACCAAAGGACACCTGTGTACCTCAAGACCAAGATTCTGCTGGCCGCGATCTGTGCCGTCGCCGTCGCGAGCGTGTACGCCGCGCAGCCCATCCTCACCGAGATCGGGCGAGATCTCGGCGTTGCGCCCGACGCGCTGGGCTGGCTCGTCTCCGTCGGTCAGCTGGGTTATCTCGTCGGACTCGTCGTGCTCGTCCCACTCGGCGACCGACTCGACCGACGACGACTGATCGCATTCCATCTCGGCCTGGTGGGGATCGGCATGATCGTGGTCGCCGCCGCCCCGATGGCATGGGCGGCCTACGCCGGGCTGGCGTTCTCCGGACTCTTCGCGGTCGTGGTCCAGACGACCGTGGCCTATGCCGCGGCGGTCTCCGACCCCGCGGAACGAGGGCGCAACCTGGGATTCGTGACATCGGGGGTCGTGGTCGGCATTCTCGGCTCGCGACTGATCGCCGGGGTACTGACCGACATCTGGGGATGGCGCAGCGTATACATCTCTCTGGCGCTGCTGGCCGTGATTCTGGGAACCATGGCCCTCCTCGCCCTTCCGAGTGATGCGCGCCGGCCCGCCCGTGCGTACACAGAGCTCGTCAGCGGTCTCGGTCGCCTCCTCAGCGACCCTGTCTTCGTCAGTCGCGGCGCGATCGCGTTCTTCCTCTTCGCGTCGTTCGGAACACTGTGGAGCGGGATGGCGCTTCCGTTGACATCTGCGCCCTGGCATCTCACCGAGACCCAGATCGGGCTCTTCGGACTCGCCGGCCTGACGGGCGCCCTGGGTGCCGTACGCGCGGGCCACTGGGCAGACGCCGGTAAGGCCAATCGGGTCACCGGTCTCGCGCTCATCGCCCTGCTCGCATCCTGGGCGCTGATCGGGCAGCTCCCCTGGTCGTTGACCATGGTGATCGTCGGCATCGTCGTACTCGATTTCGCCGTGCAGGCGGCCCATGTGAGCAACCAACACATCTTGACCGTGCTGCACCCCGACCGCGTTTCGACGGCCATCGGCGGGTACATGGTCTTCTACTCCCTGGGATCAGCCGTCGGCGCGGCCACGACCACCTTGGCCTTCAGCACATCGGGGTGGACGGGTTCCGTGGTTCTCGGCGCGGCCTTCGCGATCGCAGGCCTCGCCGCCTGGGCTCTCGGCACCCTCTCTGTGCACGGCACTCGACGGGGTGAGTCCGAGTCGGCTCGGGCATCGCGCTGATCGCGTTTCGTGCACGACTCCGGCCACAGCGGGGAGCGGCACGCAACGAATCGGTCGGATTCGAAGAGGGCCCTCGCCGTTCACCCCGCGGAAGAACGAGCGAGAGAGCGCAGCGCGCGCGTGATGATGCGAGCGGTGGCGGCATCGTCGCTCGCGGCGCCCCAGCGGTCGCAGAGTTCGACGGCCCAGTCCGGACGGGTCTTCGCCGCGTCGTTGATCCAGTTGGCGACGGAATCCTGGACGTAGCGGGATGGATCGTCGCGCAGAGGATGCAGGATCGGCTCTCCGCGCTCCGGCTGCTTCTTGAGCGCAGGGATGTGGGCGGCCCACACGCCTCGCGGACGCAGCGCTTCGCTGGCGAATCGGCGAACGCGCTCGGAAGGGTCGCCGGTCCACGCGGCGAGCAAGTCGATGCTGGCGTCGAGGTCGGTGACGAGCACCGGGCGCGCTGCCATCCACACCCACTCGCGGACCGCGAAGTGCTCATCGTCGGCGAACCGTCGGAGTCGATCGAGCACCACGACGGGAGTGGCGGACGGCTGCGCAGCGATGAGGAAGCACGCCCACCCGCGCACGGTGTCGGACGGGTGCACGGCCATGTCTTCGATCTCGCCGGAATCACAGCGGGTCGCGAGGGCGGCACCGATGCGGGTCATCCGCTTGAGGATGCCCAGCTGCTGTGCCTCGGCGACTTCGGCGCGCAGGGCAGCGTCGGCGTCGGGGAAGACGTTGCGGAACAGAATCGTGTGATCGATTGCGAGAGCGTCGGACAGCGTCCTCGACGCTGCCAGGCCCGCGTCGAGTGCGCTCAGGTGCTCCGCGTCGACGGCGGGCGATGTGCGGGCCGCCCCTCCTCCCACCTGTCTAGTCATCGCCGAGGTTCCGCTGCATCGCAGCCAAGACGAGGGCAGCACGGTCGCGATCGGTGGCGCTGATCCCGGCCCCGAGCTGACGGAGCCATTCGGCGTAGACCGGCACCAGCTCGGCGACGAGCCGCTCGCCGGCGAGGGTCGTCGCGAGCGTGTGCGTGCGCCCGTCTGTCGGGTGCGGGTGTCGCTCGATCAACCCGTCGCGGTCGAGTCGATCCAGAAGTCCCGTGACGGTCGCCGAGGTCACGGCGAGTCGGCTCGCCAGCAGCCGTGGTGTGATCCCCTCCTCGGCGGAGACCGCGAGGAGGGCCGCCATCCGCCCCTCCGACAGATCGTGTCGAGCGAGCAGCTCCGCGCAGGCCGCATCGATCCGCCGCGCGGTCGTGAGCACCGTCATCACCAAGCGCGCAGCCTCGTCGTCGCCGAGTCGCGACAGCAGAAGCGCCTGCTTGGTCCCCACTGCATCCGTCATCCCCCCAGATTACTAGGCGGCTTACGAAATCTCGGACCGCGCCTCTTCCGGCGAGTTCCCGACGGTCTCGGCATCTCGCGATCCGACACCCGTGGGGGACGTTTCGGAAGGGGCGGGGGAAGCACAGGCGGCGAGCGCGAGCGCCGAGGTGCTAAGACCGACGGCGGCGAGCGCGAGCGAATCGAGGGCTGGGGTGCGTGAGGTCACGGGACGCCTTCTCTAGGGGAGGGGACACTCCCATCGTCGCCGAGCCGACTGCTCGACGCATCGGCCTGAGGGAGGGGCGTCGTCGTACCGCAGGCGGATGTTCCACCACCGCGCATCGGTGTCGTTCGTCATCGCGAGAGCGCGTGGGGCTGTTCGGGCGCGAGTGCGTCGGCGCCCTGTCGGGCCGCCTCGGCATCGGTCAGAGCGGGCCGACGGGGCCACCAGAACCTGTCCCGAGTGATGAACGCGAGCGCGGGGACGATGACCGTCCGCACGAGGAGTGTGTCGATGAGCACGCCGATGCAGACGATGACGCCGATCTGCGTCAGCGTGATGAGGGGGAGAACACCCAGGACGGCGAACACCGCGGCGAGGAGGATGCCGGCGCTGGTGATGACGGCGCCCGTCGCGGCGAGAGCACGAATCATGCCCTGGCTGGTGCCGAGTCGGGCGGCCTCCTCTTTCGCACGGGTGACGAGGAAGATGCTGTAGTCGACACCGAGCGCGACGAGGAACAGGAAGCTGAACAGCAGCACGTTCGTATCGATGGCGGGGAATCCGAAGAGTGGCGACTGGAACAACCACCAGCTCACCCCGATCGCCGAGAAGAAGCTGGCGACGACGGCGATCAGGAGCAGCAGCGGGGCGACGAAGGCCCGAAGAAGGAGCACGAGCACGACGAAGACCAACGCGAGGATGAGGGGGATGAGGAGAGCCTGATCCCGGGCCTGGGCTTCGGCGACATCGAGCGCCTGCGAGTCGAGCCCTCCGACGAGCCCTTCGCCCGATCCGACGTCGTCGAGCGCTTCGCGCATGCGTTCGACGGTGGCGAAAGCCGCGTCGGTCTCGGCGCTGGCGTCGAGGGTGACATCGATCCGCGCGAACTCATCCGTCGTCTCTCCCGGCCTCGCCGCGTCGACACCGTCGAGATCCGCGAGAGCGGTGGTCGCCGCCTCGGCGTCCTCGAGAGGAACGACGACGATGGCCGGCGAGGTGGTTCCAGCGGAAAACGCCTCGGCGAGGACCTCCTGGCCCTGCACCGCTTCGGGCTTCTGCAGGAAGCGATCGTTCTGGGAGAGTCCGGTCTGCACGAACAACAACCCGCTGGCCATCGCGCCGAGAACGACGAACCCGACCGTCGCCACCACGACCGGACGCTTCGACACTCCGCGACCGAGCTTCCCCCAGACGCTGCGGGAGATCGCGTCGGGCGACTGGAACCGCGGGATGTAGGGCCAGAACAGGCCGCGGCCGAAGAGCACGAGAGCGGCGGGCAGCACGAAGAGCGCGAAGAACATCGCGACGACGATGCCGACGGCGCAGGCCAGCCCCAGCGCACGGTTGCCCGCGATCTCGGCGAGGAGCAGGGTGAGCAGGGCCAGCGCGACCGTCGAGCCGCTGGCGATGATGGCGGGACCGGCTCCGCGAAGGGCCCGCTGCATCGCCTCTCTGCGACTCTCATGCAGACGCAGTTCGTCGCGGTAGCGGGCGATCAGGAGGAGCGCATAGTTCGTCCCCGCGCCGAAGACGAGCACGGAGAGAATGCCCGTGATCGACGCATCGAGCTGGATGCCGACGGCGCTGGCGACCTGTCGGGCGACGATCCCCGCGAGTGCGTCGGCCAGGCCGATGACGACGAGGGGGACGATCCACAGCCATGGGCTGCGGTAGGTGATGAGCAGCAGAACGGCGACGACGATGACGGTGGTGAGAAGAAGGGTGAAGTCTGCGCCGTCGAACACGGCGGCGATGTCGACCTCGAAGCCTTCAGCGCCCGTGAGATAGACGCGAACTCCCTCCAGATCCGCTGCGGCGATGTCGCGGATCTCCTGCGCGCGCGCAGTCTGCTCCGCGACGTCGGGCTCCGGTTCGAGAGGCACCACCACGAGGGCGACCGTTCCGTCGTCGGAGACCTGAGCGGGCGGTACGGCGCCGTCAAGGGCGAGCGCGGCGAGATCGCCGAATGCCTTTTGATCGATGAGGGAGAGCGTGTCCTCGTCGAGCACTCCGTCTTCGGAGGCGAAGACAAGCAGCGCCGAGGTCGCGTCGGCGCTGGGGAATTCTTCGAGCAACTGATCGACCTTGACGGATTCGGCGGAAGAGGGCAGCCCCACGGACGGGGCCGTCTCGGACTCCTCGCTGCCGGCGAGGGCGAACAGCGCGGTTGCGGCGACCGCTGTGATCACGAGCATGATCCACGATGTCTTCGCCGACGTCAGGAACCGTGTGAGTGCGCCCATGAAAAGTCCCAACCCTGGATAGTAGTTTGATTGTCAAACTATATGACTATCGAAAGATAGTAGCGATATCGTGGAAGTCATGCAATCGAGCGGGGTGCCACCTTTCGACGCCGACGGGGCGGACTTCATCCCTGCCCGACCGGCGACGGCCCTGCTTCGGGACTTCATCGAACTCAGCGAAGTCTTCGAGTCCTCCCTCGCGGACGAACTCGGGGTCAACCCCACCGATCTGCAGGTGATGGAGCACCTGCTCATGAGCGGTCCTCTGGCGCCGACTGAGCTCGCGCGGCGAGTGGGGCTCTCTGCGGGCGCGACCACCACCTCCATCGACCGCCTCGTCGCGCTCGACCACGTCTCCCGAGAACCCCACCCGAACGACCGCCGAGGAATCCTCGTAGCTCCGCGGCGCGCGTCGCGTGACAAGGCGATGGGTCGCCTGATCCCCATGATCATGGGGATCGACGCCGAACTGGACGCCTTCACACCTGCCGAACAAGACGTGATCACCCGCTACCTGCGGCAGGTCAGCGAGTCTCTGCGGCGGCATGCCCATTCGGGATCATCGGACTCCGAATGAAGGGCACCGAAGCCGCAGGGTGACCCCGATCGATCGGCGTTTCCGGAAAAGCGAAGGGCCCGATCCATGGACCGGGCCCTTCATCTCGCTGTGCGCGAGGGGGGACTTGAACCCCCACGTCCTTACGGACACTGGCACCTGAAGCCAGCGCGTCTACCATTCCGCCACTCGCGCGAGTGTCTCGTTCCGAAGAACTCAACTTCCCAAAGATATCATGCGTTTTCGGCCTCGTTGCACATGCCTGGAGGGCCATCGGCGGCGTTCCCCCAGGACACCTGGCTACGATGTGTCTACCAGTCGGCATGCCAGAGGAGCCCAGTGGGACTACTTGACAGCTTTGAGAAGGGTCTCGAACGCGCAGTTAACAGCGCGTTCGCCAAGACCTTCCGTAGCGGCATCCAGCCTGTGGAGATCGCTTCGGCGCTGCGGCGTGAAGCCGACACGAAAGCCGCGGTCGTGAGCCGCGACCGCATCATCGCGCCCAACAGCTTCGTGGTGCGTCTGAGCGCCGACGATGCGGAGCGGATGCGCGGGCTCGGCGGCGCTCTCACGGACGAGCTGCACGCTCTTCTCACCGCGCACGCCACATCGCAGGGCTACAGCTTCGCGGGACCGCTCTCGATCAGCCTCGAAGCCGACGAGAAGGTCGCCACCGGCACGGTGCGCGTGAGCTCGGGCACCGTCGAGGGCCGCGTCAGCTGGCAGGCCGTGGTCGACGTCGACGGTCGTCGCCACTCCATCTCCCGCGCCCGCACCGTGATCGGTCGAGGCTCGGATGCCGACATCACGATCGCTGACGCCGGATCGAGCCGCAAGCACGTCGAGATCCTGTGGGACGGCGAGCGCGCCATGATGCGCGACCTCGGTTCCACCAACGGCACGAAAGTCAACGGGCAGAAGCTGCGCGAAGCCGCCCTCCCGACAGACACGACGATCACGATCGGACGCACCGACCTGGTGTTCCGCATCGTCCCCGTGGCCGCACCCTCGCGTCCTGCGGCCAGGGGCGATGACGCCACCCGAGCGTTCGGAGCCCTCGGTTGAGTGAACTGATCCTTCTTCTCCTGCGCATCGGGTTCCTCCTCCTGATGTGGTTCTTCGTGTTCGGTGTCGTGTACTCGCTGCGCGCCGACCTCTTCGGTGTGCGGGTGCGCAAGCTCCCCGTCGAGGCGACGGCAGGGGCACCTGCGGCGGCGGGTGCACCCGCGACCCCCGTTTCGAAGCCGGCATCCGCCCGCCCGTCGACCGGACCGGCGACGGTCGCGACCGCCAAGCGCCTCGTGATCACCTCAGGCCCCAAGGCCGGCCTCGAGCTGCCGCTCAGCGGCGACTCCCTCACGATCGGCCGCTCCAGTGAGTCCGCTCTCGTGATCCGCGACGACTACACGTCCAGTCACCACGCGCGCCTGATGCTGCGCGGCGACAGCTGGGCGATCCAGGACCTCGACTCCACCAACGGCACCTTCGTCGCGGGCCAGCGCGTCTCCGGCTCGCCCGTCGCCCTCTCGCTCGGCACGCCTATCAAGGTGGGCGCCACGACCTTCGAGCTGCGAGCCTGACGCCGGCATGGTCTTCGAAGGCTCGAGCGTCGCGATCTCCCACACCGGGAAGGTCCGCTCCAACAACCAGGATTCCGGATACTCCGGAGCGAACCTCTTCGTCGTCGCCGACGGCATGGGCGGCCACGCCGGTGGTGACGTCGCCTCGAGCATCGCGATCCAGCGTCTGGAGCCCCTCGACCAGCCGTATGCGTCGACGGAAGACGCGCAGGCCTCACTGCAGGCCGCGGCCACCACGGCAGCAGGCGACCTCATCCGTGCCGCGAAGGATCGACCGGAGCTCGCCGGTCTCGGAACCACCGTCAGCGCGATCATCATGGTCGACGAGTACGCGGTCATCGGCCACATCGGCGACTCGCGCATCTACCTCTACCGCGACGACGCCCTGACGCAGATCACCGCCGACCACACCTTCGTGCAGCGCCTGGTCGACTCGGGCCGCATCACCCCGGAAGAGGCGCGCTACCACCCCCGCCGCTCCGTGCTCATGCGCGTGCTCAGCGACATGGACTCCGACCCCGAGCTCGACATGTTCGTCATGCACACGCAACCCGGCGACCGCTGGCTGCTGTGCTCCGACGGGCTCTCCGGCGTGGTCGACGAGCCCCACATCCTCAAGGCCATGCAGCTCGGCCTCGCTCCGGGACGCACCGCCGACAACCTCCTCAAGCAGGCGCTCGACGGCGGAGCACCCGACAACGTCACGATCGTCCTGGTCGACGTCGGCGGTCAGCACCCGATCCACTCGGGCACGCCCACGATCGTGGGCTCGGCCTCGAACCCCGACGGCGTGTACGTACCCCCGGTGCGCCCTCCCCGCGGCAACTGGCTGCACCCGGTGCGCCAGGCCGCGAACGAGCCGAGCCACTTCGAGCCCGCCCCCGAGTACCTCGAGGAGCTCATCGAAGAGGATCGTCGTCGTGCCAAGCGTCGTCGACTCGGTTGGATCGCCGGTGCTCTCGTGGTGATCGCGATGCTGGGCGTGACCGCCTTCGCCGCGTACAGCTGGACCCAGACGCGCTACTTCATCGGCGCCGACGAGGACAGCGTGGTGATCTTCCAGGGCGTGCAGCAGAACATCGGACCGATCACGCTGTCGACCCCGATCCAGGACACCGACATCCTCCTCGCGAACCTGCCGCCGTACCAGCGGGCATCGGTCGAGCGCACCATCACCGCGCGCTCACTCTCCGACGCGATGGCGATCGTGGACCGGCTCAAAGCGGGTGCCGACGCGAACACGATCGAGACCCCGCTGCCCACGCCCATGCCGACACCTGTCGACACCCCCGAAGGCGGTGAGGGATGAGCACCGACGTCGCGGCCGACACCAGTGTCATCAAGGCCCTCAAGCGCATCCGGATGCCGCAGAACCAGCGCAACCGCGAGTTCTGGCTGCTGCTGTTCGCGTGCGCGATCAGCGGCGCCGCGCTGACGCTCGTGCAGCTGGGCGCACTCGGCGTGATCGACCCGATGATCCTGGCGATCGGTGGCGGCCTCGCCGCTCTCGCCTTCGCCCTGCACATCGTGCTGCGCTTCGTCGCGTCCGACGCCGACCCGTTCGTCGTGCCCATCGCGACCCTGCTCACCGGCCTCGGCATCGCGATGATCTATCGGATCGACATCGCCTTCAAGAACACCGGCTGGAACGCCTACTCGACCAAGCAGCTCGCGTGGACCGCGATCTCGCTCGCGGGTGCGATCGCGGTGGTCATCCTGCTGCGCAACTACCGCATCCTGTTCCGGTACACCTACATCTTCGGCCTCGCCGGAATCCTGCTCCTGCTGCTGCCGTTCGTGCCCGGCCTGCGCATCCCGGACGCGAACGCGGCGGTCTGGGTGTCGCTCGGCGGTGCGTTCGCCTTCCAGCCGGGTGAGCTCGCCAAGATCTGCCTCGCCATCTTCTTCGCCGGCTATCTGGTGCGCACCCGCGAGAGCCTGACCTCCGTCGGCAAGCGCGTGATGGGCATCACCTGGCCCCGCATGCGCGAGCTCGGCCCCGTGCTCGTCGTCTGGCTGATCTCGCTGGGGATCATCGTGTTCCAGCGCGACCTCGGCACGGGAACACTGATCTTCGGCATGTTCGTCGCGATGCTCTACGTCGCGACGGGCAAGACCAGCTGGGTGCTCATCGGCCTCGCCCTCGTGGTCGCCGGTGTCGCCCTCGCGACGCAGATCCTCAGCTATGTGCAGGGCCGCTTCATCAACTGGCTGTTCCTGTTCGATGCCGATCAGGTCGACCCCGACGGCGCCGGTTACCAGCCCATGCAGGGGCTCTTCGGGCTTGCACGCGGTGGACTCATGGGCACCGGCTGGGGCCAGGGCCGCCCGGAGGTCACGCCTCTGGCGCACAGCGACTACATCATCACCAGCCTCGGCGAAGAGCTCGGACTGATCGGACTGTTCGCGATCCTCTGCCTGTACATGGTCTTCGTCAGCCGCGGCATGCGCATCGGCCTCGCGGGACAGGACGACTTCGGCAAGCTGCTGGCCACCGGGCTCTCGTTCACGATCGCGCTGCAGGTGTTCATCATGGTCGGTGGTGTCACGCGCCTCATCCCGCTGACCGGTCTGACCACACCGTTCCTCGCGGCGGGCGGCTCCTCCCTCGTGGCCAACTGGCTCATCGTGGCGCTGCTGCTGCGCATCTCCGACGGGGTGCGCCGTCAGCCCAGGGTGGTGATCGGCTGACATGACCAAGGAACTCCGCCGTCTCAGCATCATCATGCTGTTCATGTTCATCGCCCTCTTCGCCGCGACCAGCTGGATCCAGGTCGTCGAGGCGGACGCGCTGGCCCAGAACAGCAACAACAAGCGCACCCGGCTCGACAGCTACGAGATCCAGCGCGGGTCGATCATCGTCGACGGTGTCGCGATCGCCAGCTCGGTGCCCAGCGACGACCGGTACCAGTTCCAGCGCGTCTACACCGACGCCCCGATGTGGGAGCCGGTGACCGGGTATTTCAACCCAGCTCTGGGCTCGAGCACCGGCATCGAGAAGGCCATGAACGCCGAGCTCTCCGGCACCGGCTCGAACGCGTTCCTCGGCGAGGTCGAGCGCATCCTCTCCGGCCAGCCGCAGCGCGGCTACAGCGTGGAGCTCTCCCTGAACACCGCTGCGCAGCGGGCTGCCTACGAGGCCCTCGACGGGCTCAAGGGCGCCGTCGTCGCGATGGACCCGAAGACGGGACGCATCCTTGCGATGGTCTCGACCCCGGGTTTCGACGCCAACCTGATGGCGACGCACGACGCGGATGCGGCGAACGCGACGTACGACCAGCTGGTCGCCGATACGAACAAGCCGCTGTCCAACCGGGCGATCGCGGGAGATCTGAACCCTCCCGGCTCGACGTTCAAGGTCGTCGTCGCGGCCGCTGCCTACGCGACAGGCAACTGGACTCCCGACTCGACGCTGCCCAACCCGATCTCCTACACCCTGCCCGGTTCGACCAACCGCGTCTCCAACGCCTGGGGCGGCACCTGCGGCCCCGGCGAGACGGTCACGATCGCCGAGGCGATCAGGCTCAGCTGCAACATCCCGATGGCCGAGCTCGCCGTGGAGCTCGGTGACGACACCATTCGCGAGATGGCGGACAAGCTCGGGTTCAACCAGTCGTTCGACACGCCGTTGACCTCGACGGCCTCGAGCTACCCGCGCGCCCTCGATGACGCCCAGACCGCGCTGACCGGATTCGGCCAGGGCAAGGTCACCGCGACCCCGCTGCAGATGGCCATGGTCTCTGCCGGACTCGCGAACGACGGCGTCGTGATGAACCCGCGCATGGTCGACGCCGTGATCGGAAACGACCTCTCCGTCATCAAGGCGTTCCAGGACAGCGAGTTCGGACGGGCGATGGAGGCCGACGTGGCGGACAACGTGACTGCGGCCATGGTCGCGAGCGTCGCTACGGGCGCGGCCCAGGGTGCAAGAATAGACGGGATCGACGTGGCCGGTAAGACGGGCACCGCAGAGAACGGAAACAGGCCGCATACGTTGTGGTTCACCGGCTTCGCGCCGGCGAACGACCCCGCGGTCGCAGTAGCGGTCGTCGTCGAAGACGGCGGCGGACAGGGACAATCAGGTAGCGGCGACACTATCGCCGCTCCGATTGCGAAGAAGGTCATAGAGGCGGTGCTGGGCAGATGAGGCCGACGCAAGGTGTGTCGTTCGGTGGTCGTTACGAGCTGCAGTCGCGTATCGCGATCGGTGGCATGGGCGAGGTGTGGGAAGCGACGGATCACGTCATCGGACGTACCGTCGCCATCAAGATCCTCAAGGACGAGTACATGGGGGACCCCGGGTTCCTCGAGCGTTTCCGGGCCGAGGCCCGTCACGCCGCTCTCGTCAACCATGAGGGCATCGCCAGCGTGTTCGACTACGGCGAGGAGAACGGCAGCGCCTACCTCGTGATGGAGCTGGTGCCCGGCGAGGCGCTCTCGACCGTGCTCGAGCGCGACGGCGCGCTGAGCGCCGACAAGACGCTCGACATCGTGGCCCAGACGGCTTCCGCTCTGCAGGCGGCCCACGCCGCCGGCCTCGTGCACCGCGACATCAAGCCGGGCAACCTGCTGATCACGCCAGACGGCCGCGTCAAGATCACCGACTTCGGTATCGCCCGCATCGCCGACCAGGTACCGCTCACCGCGACCGGTCAGGTCATGGGCACCGTGCAGTACCTGTCGCCCGAACAGGCGTCAGGACACCCGGCATCGCCCGCGACCGACACCTATTCCCTGGGCATCGTCGCGTACGAGT
Source organism: Microbacterium sp. UCD-TDU (assembly GCF_000340625.1). Taxonomy (NCBI): domain Bacteria; kingdom Bacillati; phylum Actinomycetota; class Actinomycetes; order Micrococcales; family Microbacteriaceae; genus Microbacterium; species Microbacterium sp. UCD-TDU. The sequence continues at coordinate 1,356,768 of NZ_KB454446.1, read as the reverse complement.
GCCTGGCAGGCAAGCGTCCGTTCACCGGCGAGTCGCAGGTGGCGATCGCGATGGCGCAGATCAACGAGCAGCCGCCGCCTCTGCCCCCCACCGTTCCGATCCCGGTGCAGAACCTGGTCATGGCGATGATCGCCAAGAAGCCCAGTGACCGTCCGTCGTCATCGGCGACGGTGGCACGCGCGGCCCAGGCCCTGCGTCGCGGAGATCTGAACTCGGCGGCCATCGCCGTTCCCGCCATCGCGACCGGCGGCATCGCCGGCGGCGACGACGCGACCAGGCTTCTGAACGCTTCCGGCGACGACGGCACCACGCGCATCCTCCCCACCACCGCTCAGCTGCCCACCGAGGACGCTGCGGAAGAGGAGAAGAAGAAGAAGCGCAGCCCGTGGACCTGGCCGCTGATCGCCCTGATCGCGTTGCTGGTCATCGTGCTCGGCGGCACGGTGTGGGCGATGCTGGCGAATCAGGGCAACGGCGACGACAAGCCCTCGGCCTCACCGAGCACTTCGGCGTCCCGCACACCGACGCCGAAGCCCACTCCGACACCCGAGGTGACCCGTGTCGATGTGACCGCGCTGAACCTGAACGGCAAGGACTGCGGGGCGGCCACCGCAACGCTGACCGAGGCCGGCTTCAACAGCGAGATCACCTGCGTCGACGGCGACCCGGCACCCACCGATGCCGAGGTCGGCACGGTGTACCGCGTCGCGCCCTCCGGCAACGTCGAGACCACCCAGCCGATCACCCTCACGGTCTACGCCGCTCGCGCCGGTCTGCCGACGCCGAGCGATGCCCCGACCATCACCGGCGATCCCGTCGCCGGCTCCACCGTGACGATCTCCTGGGGCACCGGCTTCACCTGCCCCAGCGGCACGACCCTCTCCGGCTACGTCGTCTCGGTGCAGAACGGCTCCTTCGTGTCGGGCGGGCCGAACTTCCAGCCGACCCAGCGCAACACGCAGGTGAAGATCGCCGACGCCGAGGGCCAGCAGCTCATCGTCACCTACCAGGGCATGTGCTCCGGCGGCGACCAGCGCACCTCGGCCGCCTCTCCGCCGCTCTCGGTCACGATCACCGCGGCAGCGAATCCCGGCGATGGGGACACCGGCACCGACGGGTAACCTGTAGTTCAGTTCAGCAAGAGTAGTTTCCAGGGGGGTCATCCGTGTCCACAGAGCCACGAGTCATCGCGGGCCGGTACCGCGTCGACGAGCTCATCGGGCATGGCGGAATGGCGAAGGTGTACCGCGGGTACGACCTGACTCTCGGGCGCGAGGTCGCGATCAAGGTCCTCGACCCCGAACTGGCGCGTGACACCGCCTTCCGCAACCGATTCCGACTCGAGGCGCAGGCGGCCTCGCGCATGTCGCATCCGTCGATCGTCCGCGTCTTCGACGCCGGCGACCCGTCGACGAGTGAGATCGGCTCCGACGAGCCTCCGTACATCGTCATGGAGCTCGTCAAGGGCACCCTGCTCAAGGACATCATCTCCGCCGGCCCCGTGCCGGTGGCCGACGCCGTGCGCTACGTCGACGGCATCCTCGAGGCGCTCGACTACTCGCATCGCGCCGGTGTCGTGCACCGCGACATCAAGCCGGGCAACGTGATGGTGACCGACAAGGGTCAGGTCAAGGTGATGGACTTCGGGATCGCCCGAGCCGTCTCCGACTCGTCGTCGACCGTGGCGGAGACCACCCAGATCATCGGGACCGCCGCCTACTTCTCGCCGGAGCAGGCGAAGGGCGAGCCCGTCGACGCTCGCGCCGACCTCTACTCCACCGGCGTCGTCCTGTACGAGTTGCTGACGGGCCGCCAGCCCTTCCGGGGCGAGTCACCGGTGGCCGTCGCCTACCAGCACGTCAGCGAGACCCCCGTCCCTCCGACCGAGGTGAACGAGGAAGCTCCCCGCACCCTCGACCCGATCGTGCTCCGCGCGCTGGCGAAGGACCCGTACCAGCGCTACCCGGATGCCGCGCACTTCCGCGCGGCCTTGGATTCCGCCATGACGGGAAACGCTCCGACCCGCAAGGAACTCGGAGCGCTGACCAGCGAGCTCTACGGCGCGAGCCCGCGGCAGGCGCAGGAGACCGCGCGGTCACTGCGTCAGCTCAGCACCGACACGACCATGACCAGAACCCAGTCCGGTCCGCCGGTCGCGTGGATCTGGGCGGGCGTGGCTCTGCTCGCCGTGCTGCTGGCCTCCGTGCTGTTCTGGGTCGTCACGATCAGCATGCGGCCTCCCGAGGTGTCGAGCAGCTCACGGATCATCCCGAATCTCGTCAACGTCTCGTCGGAACGCGCGCAGGACGACCTCGCAGGGCTCGACCTCTCGTCGAAGATCGTGATCGAGACGAGCTCCGAGGTCGCTGAAGGCAACGTGATCCGCACCGACCCCGAAGCGGGCGTCTCGGTGGAGGAGGGATCCACGGTCACGTTGTACGTCTCCGCGGGTGAAGAGACCGTGGTCATGCCCAAGATCGAGGGCATGGCGCTCGGCGACGCCACGAACGCGCTGAAGGCGGCGGGGCTCGAGCTCGGCACGGTCATCCAACGCAACGACAAGGCTCTGGCGGCGAACACCGTCATCTCCGCCAGTGAGAAGGCCGAGACCGAACTGGATCCGGGAACCGTCATCAACCTGGTCGTGGCCAGCGGCAAGGTGACGCTGACCGACCTCGTCGGCTGGACCGTCGATGCCGCCACGACCAACCTCGGCGATCTCGGTCTGGTCGCCGTGCCGGCCGAGACGGCGGAGTGCCCGGCCACACAGCCGGCGACAGTCCACTCGATGTCGGTGGCTCCGGGTGATGTTCCCGTCGGCTCATCGGTGCAGATCTTCTTCTGCACCGGATAGCGGTCGCAGATCGGAGAGCCGACCCCGCCCGTCACCTCGACAGCGGGTGCAGGTCCTCTGCGCGCGCCACGGCGTTCTCGTCACCGCACAGCTCCAGCCAGTTCGCCAGGAGCCGGTACCCTCCCTCGGTGAGCACGCTCTCCGGATGGAACTGCACGCCCCACAGCGGCAGGTCACGGTGCGCCAGGGCCATCACCGTGCCGTTCTCGGTCCAGGCGGTCACGATGACATCGGGGGGCAGGTCAGACGCCGCGAGAGCCAGCGAGTGATAGCGACCCGCGTCGAACGGCGAGGGGATGCCGTCGAACAGCGGGGAGCCGTCGTGCGTGACCGCCGACACCATGCCGTGCATGAGCTCCGGTGCGGCGATCACCGGTGCACCGAAGGCCTCACCGATCGTCTGATGCCCGAGGCACACACCGAGTGTCGGTATGCGCAGCCGGGCGGCGATGCGCACCGCGTCGAGCGAGGCGCCGGCACCGGCGGGGGTGCCCGGCCCGGGCGAGAGCATCACCGCGTCATATTCGGGGAGCATGTGCTCGAGCTGTTCGGCATCGGTGGCGTCGGACTCGATCATCACGGTCTCGGCGCCGAGCTCGCTCAGGTATCCGACCAGGGTGTGCACGAAGCTGTCGTGGTTGTCGACCACGAGCACTCGCGTCATTCGACGTCGACCTCGCCCGGAGCGATGATCGGGCTCACCCAGGGGAAGACGTACCAGAACAGTCCGTAGAGCACGGCGGCGATGACGACCACGAGGATGAGCACACGCAGCCACCACGGACCAGGCAGCAGGCGCCAGATTGCGGCGTACATCAGTCTTCTCCCTTGTCGACGTCCACGATCACACCGATGGTGCGGCCGGCGGGGGCGGCGGGTCGGTCAGAGCGGTCGGCGGGCCCTCAGCGCGCGGCTGGAAGCTCTCGAAGACCCCGTAGGCGACGATGCGCTCGGCGAGGGAGTAGAGCGGGGAGCAGGCGGTGAGGGTGATGTACTGCTCTCCGGTCTGCTGCTCCGGCATCTGCGGCACATCGGCGAGCACGTCCGTCTGCGTGGGCTTCACGTATTCGAGGGTGCGGAAGCGGTAGGTGTACCACCCGTCGGGCGTCTCCACGACGATGGCGTCGCCGAGCTGCAGCTTGTCGAGCTGGTTGAACGGCTTGCCCCAGGTGGTGCGGTGTCCGGCGAGGGAGAAGTTGCCGACCTCGCCGGGCATCTTCGAGTTGGTGTAGACGCCGATGCCCTGCTGATCCAGGGTGCGTGCCCGGCTCGTGCCCCCGAAGATCCCGAAGTTGTAGTCCGCGCCGAATCGCGGGATGTGCATCTGTCCGAACCACTGGGCGTCGGCCGGAGCTGCGGGGACCGGCGGGACGTATGTGGTGACACCGTCTTCACCCTCGACGACCGGCGGGAGCTCTGGTGCCTCGGCCTGTGCGAGGGCCTGCGAGACAGCGGCTCCCTCCTCGTTCTTCTGGGCGCTGATGATGATGTCGCCGATCCACATCTGCCAGGCTACGAAGAGAAGGACCACCACGCCGGCGGTGAGGAGGAGCTCGCCGAGTACACTCGCGAACGTCGCGCGAGAGCGTGGTCGCTGCCGCCGCGGACGTCGCCCCCCAGGCACGACGGATGCAGTCATGCGGTGATCATATCCGGGAACGCTGGGCGGACGCCGAGGCCTCCCCGTCTGTGCGGGCATATGTGCCTCGGCGGAGGACAGCTCTGATGGGTACAATGACGGAATGGCACGTGACCGCAAGACTGAAGAACCCGCCGTCGAGCGCGCCGAAGGCGAGGCCGCTCCCAACGCCGTGTGGTTCAAGCCGGTGATGATCGGCTTCATGCTGCTGGGCCTCGTGTGGATCCTGGTCTTCTACATCTCCGGCATGCAGTACCCGATCCCGGGTCTGTCGAACTGGAACCTGGCCATCGGCCTCGGCATCGCGCTGATCGGCTTCCTCATGACCACCCGCTGGCGCTGACCCTCCCCCCCCTTCTTCCAGAAAGGCCCTCTCGCATCGCGAGAGGGCCTTTCTCATACCTGGAGCGAAAGTTATCCACAGGTCCATCCACAGCCTGGGGAGAATTACACCGGTGTTATTCACAGGGGTTAACAACCCTGTTAACAACTCGGGATCAGGACAAAAGGATGAGCGGCGGCACGAACGCCACGACGACGATCAACAGGACGACCACCGCAGACAGCAGCACGATCTGCAGGGTGCGCTGTTCTCGGCGCTTCGTCTTGACGAGGATGAGGGCGACGAGGGCTCCGACGAGGGCTCCGCCCAGGTGGGCCTGCCATGAGATGCCCCCGACGAAGAAGCCGAAGGCCAAGTTGATGCCGAGGATGACGAGGATCCCGGTCACGTTCGCGCCGATGTGGCGGCCGATGATCAGCAGAGAAGCAAGGAGCCCGAAGATCGCCCCGGAGGCTCCCACGGTCCACGAACCCGGCGCGAGGATGGCGACCATCACCGATCCCCCGAGACCGCTGATCAGATACAGGGCGAGGTACCGGGTGCGGCCGAGCATGGGCTCGAGGCTCTGGCCCAGCATCCACAGGGCGAGCATGTTGAGCGCCAGGTGGATGAAGCTGCCGTGCACGAGCAGCACGGTGAGAAGACGCCAGGGCTCGAAGGGCACGGCGAAGAGATTCGGGTACAGGAATGGGGCGAAGAACCCCAGAGCCTGAATGATCGGTTCCTTGAACCCCGGGATCAACTGAACCAGGCCGATGAAGGACGTGACCGCGAGCAGCGCGTAGGTGACGACCGGCTTTCCGCCGCGAGTCATCGCCATGGTGGCGCCGCCGCCGCGCCAGCGTCGTGCCGCCTTCTTCTGCGCGGGAGTGCGGTTCTTGCGATCGGCGTTCATGCACTCCGGGCAGATGACGCCCACGGGCGCCTGAGTCTGGCACTCGGGGCAGATGGTGCGCATGCACCGCTGGCAGAGCACGAAGCTCTGCCGATCCGGATGCCGGTAGCAGAAGTTGTCGCGATTGCTCGTGAACTCAGGCGTGGTCATCCGGATCGGCCGCAGCTGTCGTCAGGCCGCGACGATGTCGATCGACTGCAGCACGACCGGCTCGACCGGACGGTCGCCCGGGCCGGTCTGCACCGCCCCGATCGCGTCGACGACGGCCTTGGAGGCGTCATCGGCGACCTCGCCGAAGATCGTGTGCTTGCCCTGCAGCCACGGGGTCGGGTCGGTGGTGATGAAGAACTGCGACCCGTTGGTGCCCTCGGGCTTGCCCGTGATGGCGTTGCGACGCAGGCCCGCGTTGGCCATCGCGAGGATGTAGGGCTCGTTGAAGTTGAGCTCCATGTTGATCTCGTCGTCGAAGTTGTAGCCGGGGCCGCCGACGCCCTGTCCGAGCGGGTCGCCGCCCTGGATCATGAAGTTCGGGATGATGCGGTGGAAGATGACGTCCTTGTAGAGAGGTCCGTCGCCGGGCTTGCCGGTAGCGGGATCGATCCACTCCTGGGAGCCGTCGGCCAGGCCGACGAAGTTCTTGACCGTCTTCGGGGCGTGGTCACCGAAGAGGTTGATGACGATGTCACCGTGGTTGGTGTGCAGGGTTGCGACATGAGAAGCGTGAGCCATGTCAACATTCTCGCAGAGCTTCCGGTGAGTTGGCCGTGGTGACTACCCCTGTTCGGACGAAGAAGCAAGGGGCGGGCGATTCCCGCCCGGCTTCCAGCCTCTCGTGGCAAGATGGGGAACCCGTACTCCAATGGACAGGAGAGCATCGTGAGCCTCAGCCGCAAGCGGAAGAAGGAACTGCGTCGTCTTCAGAAAGACGCGAACCAGCTCTGGGAGAACCAGCAGGTGCTCGTCGGTCACGCCGCCGATGTCGCCCGGGAAGCCGGACGCCAGCTCGGCAGCCTCAATCGTGAGCAGGTCGTGCCGGTCATCCAGGACACGTACAACCGCCGTGTCGCCCCGGTCGTCGACCGCGGCGTGAAGATCGGCAAGCACGTCGTCGACGACAAGTTCGTCCCGATCGTGGGCGGAGTGGTCGGAACTGCTCTCACCGCGTGGGACGTCGCCAACGCCAAGCGCCACGGCGTTGCCGTGAAGGTGCGCAAGGCGACCGCGCCGCAGAAGTCGGGCCCCGGCCTGGGCTCCATCATCGCGATCATCCTCGGTGCTGCCGCGGCGGTCGGTGTGCTCTACGCCGCATGGCAGACGCTGCGCGCGGACGATGAGCTCTGGGTCGCGGACGACCCGCTCGCCGCACCCGACGCGTGAAGCCGTCTGACCCCGCCTCCGTCGCCCCTGGTGACGGAGGCGATCACCATGCCCGGGTGAGGGAGGCGGCCGCGGCCCGGGGACTGGAGATCGAGATCCGCGAACGACCCGCCGCCGGCAGCCTCTTCGAGGCAGCAGAACTGCTCGGCATCCCGGCGTCGGGCATCGTGAAGACCCTCGTCGTGAAGCGGTCGGATGACACGTTCCTGTTCGCGCTCGTGCCGGGTGGTCGATCGATCTCGTGGCCCAAGCTGCGTGCTCTGGTCGGTGTGAACAAGCTGCGCCTGCCCGAGCCCGAGTTGGCGCTCGCGGCGACCGGCTACGAACGGGGAACCATCGTCCCGATCGGCAGCACCACGGATTGGCCGATCTACGCCGACGAGTCGATCGTCGGCGAGCGCATCGCCATGGGCGCGGGTGCCCATGGGTACAGCCTGTTCGTCGAGGCGGACGACCTGATCGCCGCGTACGGCGCCATCGTCGCCGACATCTCGGTGCCCGAAGAGCGCTGATCCTCGTCGCCGCGTTCGCGGCACGAGCGCCCCACATCGGCAGGGCCGGTCAGAGGATGCCGGCCATCCTCAGCGCGATGTCGACCAGTTTGACGCGCTGCAGCTCCGCAACCGCCCTCAGCGGGAACCACTCCGCCATGTCGGTCGAACCGCCGGTCTCGAACCGGAGCTTGCCACCCGTCACCTCGGCGCGATACACGATGCGCAGGGTATGCAGCGGATCCGCCGCCTTCTGCACGCGACGACCGGCGGGGATCACCCGGGAATGGATGCCGAGCAGTTCGCCGACCTTGACCGTGTAGCCGGTCTCCTCGCGAAGCTCGCGGCGCACCGTGTCCTCCGGCGACTCGCCGGCCTCCAGCCCACCGCCCGGCATCGTCCACGCCACGCGGCGGCCCTCGGTCCAGCGCGCCAGCAGCAACCGCCCGTCGTCATCGGTGACGACCGCGTACGCCGCGACACGCAGGTCCATGGATCACACACTATCCGTCGACGACGGTGGTCGATGACAGCGCGTCAGACCACTCGCACACCGGCCACGTACGTGGACGTCACCTGCGTCGCGGCGAGGTCTTCGGAGGACACCGTCACCGGGTCGCGATCCACCACGATGAAGTCCGCGAAGAGGCCGGGGGCGAGGGCACCCACCTCGTGCTCGCTGAACAGCTGCCAGGCCGCGTTCACCGTGTGCGCGAGGAGCGCCTGATCCCTGGTGACCGGTGAGCCTCCGGGCATGCGATACCCGTTGCGGGTGGTGCGGGTCTCGGCGACTGCCATGTTGCGGAAGGGCTCGTCGGGGGTGACCCACCCGTCGTTGTGGAACGTCACGCGGTGCCCGGCTGCGACCGCGGCGCCGGCATCCGCCCACGCGCCCCCGTGTTCCGGACCGAAGAGGTCATCGACGAGCACCTCGCCCCAGTACGTGATGTGGTCCACGAACAGGCTGACCGTGACTCCCAGAGACGCCGCGCGCTCGAACTGCGCCGGCGTCATGGCGCCGCAGTGCTCCAGCCGGAACCGATGATCGGTGAGTCCGTGCCGCGCGATGATCTGCGCGTAGACGTCGAGGGTCGCATCGATCGCGCGGTCCCCGTGCGCGTGACAGGCCAGCTGCCAGCCCGCGGCGGCATAGGGCTCGGCGATGGCCGAGAGCTCGTCCGAGGTGTAGTTCGCCCGCCCGATGTGGTGGGGCTCGAGTCCGAGCGCACGAGTCGCCGGGGTGTCGAGGTACGGGAAGGACGTGGCGATGTTGCCGACCCAGGGAGAGCCGTCCGACCAGGTCTTCACGCCGGTCTGGCGGAAGAACGCATCGCCGCCGCCTCGTGCGGAGGGCATCCCACCCGGACGGGACATCTCGTACCACCGCAGGCGCACCGGCATCGCACCCTTCGCGCGCAGGGCGTCGATGAGCGGATCGAGTCCTCGATTCCACGACAGGTCGGACACGGTGGTGATGCCGCGCGCGGCCAGATCGCGCAGGTGCGCAGGAAGGATGCGGGGGAGATGCTCCTGCGCCGTGGCGAGCATCGGGGCGACGACCATCTCGACCGCAGCGGCCTCGAGCGCGACGCCGGTGAGCTCCCCCTCGACATCACGACCGAACGAGGCGCCGACCGGATCGGGCGTGGTGCGGTCGATGCCCGCAGCGAGCGCGGCGGCGGTGTTGAAGTAGACCGAGTGCCCGGAGTTGTGGATCACGACGAGAGGAGCACGGCCGGCGAGCTCGTCGAGGAAGCGGATGTCGGGATCGGGGAGTCCGCGCTGCAGCAGCGAGTCCCATCCGTTCGCGAAGACGGGTTCCCCGTCGGCCTCCGCGACCGCCGTGCGCAGAGCTGCGAGGACGTCCTCGGCCCGGGGCACGACCACGGGGCGGAGATCGACGACCAGGTCGGACAGCAGGATCGCGGCGAACCCGGGATGCCCGTGCGGCTCGATCAGCCCGGGCATGACCCATCCGTCGAGTGCGACCGTCTCGGCGTCGGGGTAGGTGCGGCGAATCTCCTCCGCCGAACCCACGGCCACGATCGTGGCGTCCTCGACCGCCATGGCTTCGACTTCGATGTCGGTGCTCGGCGCGAACGGGCGGATGCGGCCGGTGAAGACAGTCGTCATGGCGTCAGTCTGGCACTCGGGTGCGGCGCAGCGAGGGATCGATCAGGAATCGAGAAGCGCATCCGTGTTCATCCTCCGTAGTGTGAGCACCACACCGGCAGCACATCGAGAGGACCGATCATGGCCGAGAACGAGAAGAACTTCAGCGCCGAGGAACGCGAGGCCATGCAGGCTGCCGCGAAGGAGGCCCGCACACGGCGTTCCCGGGCGAAGAAGTCACCGGAAGAGCTGCGGGCAGCGGGGGAGGCCGACCTCAAGGAGGCCATCGAGAAGCTCGCTCCCGAAGACCAGGCTCTGTCGAACAAGCTGCACGCTCTCGTCTCCGAGGTCGCTCCCGAACTCGTCCCTCGCACGTACTACGGGATGCCAGCGTGGGGTCGTGACGGGAAGGTGCTCTGCTTCTTCCAGCCGGCGAGCAAGTTCAAGGTGCGCTATGGCACCTTCGGCTTCGAGCCGATCTCGAACCTCGACGACGGCACCGTCTGGCCGACCGCGTATGCGGTGACCGATCTCACGGAGGCAGACCTGGCGTTCCTGGCCGAGCGCATCCGTGTCGCGATCAGCTGACGCGCAGTAGCGTGGAGCGCGTGAGCACACTGCCCTTCCCCGCCGCCGTCTACGCCGCCCGCCTCGCCCGTGCCGCCTCCCTCGCCGCCGAGGCCGGGCTCGACGCCATCATCGTGGGACCGGGCCCCGATCTGCAGTATCTGGTCGGCGTCGAGGGCGACACGATCGAGCGACTCACCGCTCTGGTGCTCGGACCCGGCGTCACCCCGACGGTCGTGGTGCCGAGGATGGAGCTGGCGAAGGTGCGCACCACCGCGGTGGGCGAGCTCGGACTCGCCGTCGCCGACTGGGTCGACGGTGAAGACCCGTATGCATTGGTCACCGCAGCCGTGGGCACCGCATCGCGCGTGGGTGTCTCCGACGCCCTTCCCGCCCTGCACGTCATCCCGATCGGTGAACGACTGGGCGTGCGCCTCGAGCTCGCGACTCCAGTGCTGCGGGAGGGGCGGATGATCAAGGACGCCGAAGAGATCACGGAACTGCGTCGAGCAGCCGACGCCATCGACGCGGTGCACCGCCGCGTGCACGAGTGGCTGCGGGCGGGACGCACCGAGCGCGAGGTGGCCGCCGACATCGCCGAAGCCATCGTCGCCGAGGGCCACCGCACGGTCGAGTTCGTGATCGTCGGGTCGGGTCCGAACGGCGCCGACCCGCATCATGAGGTCTCGGACCGGGTGATCGAGAACGGCGATGTGGTCGTGGTCGACATCGGCGGCGCGGTGCCGAGCGGCTACAACTCCGACAGCACCAGGACCTACGCCGTCGGCGCCCCCGACCCCGTAGCGGCTGAGCGCATCGCGGTTCTCGTGCGGGCGCAGCAGGCGGCCGTGGATGCCGTGCGTCCAGGAATCACCGCCGCCGAGGTCGATGCCGCAGCGCGAAGCATGCTCGCCGAGGCAGGCCTGGGTGAGGCCTTCCTGCACCGCACGGGGCACGGCATCGGCGTCTCGGTGCATGAGGAGCCCTACATCGCCCCGGGCAACGATCTGGTGCTGCGCGAGGGCATGGCGTTCAGCATCGAGCCCGGCATCTACTTCGCCGGCGAATGGGGTGCCCGCATCGAGGACATCGTCGTGGTCACAGCCGACGGGGGAGAGCGGTTGAACCTCGCGCCGCACGAGCTCACCTCGGTCGGCCTCGGCTGACGCCCCGCATGTTCGGGGCGGTGGGGGAGGCGGAACGCGCTGACCGCCGCTCCCTACCGCGATAGCATCGGGCCATGCGCCGCCGCCGCAAGGTCTCTTCCGCCAACGTGTCGCCGGCGACCCGTGCACGCTACGCCAAGCGCCGACAGAATCGGCTCTCCCGCGTCGACAACGACCTCACCGACGAGCAGTGGTACGACCTCATGGAGGCCTGGGGCGGATGCGCCTACTGCGGTGGCGAAGGCGCCGCTCTGCAGCGCGACTGCATCCAGCCCGTGTCGCGCGGCGGCCGCTACACGCTCCAGAACGTGGTCCCGGCGTGCGCCTCCTGCAATGCGAGCAAGCACAATGACGAGGTCACCGGTTGGCTGCGTCGCAAGAAGCTCGATGAGCGGACCTTCCTCATGCGGCACGCCACGATCCTGCAGGCACTGCGTCCTGTCGAATGACCTCTCCGCCCACACTCGCTACTCTCGACTCATGACGACGATCGCGCCGATCACTGCCGACGACCGCGCCGAGTGGGACGCCCTGTGGAGGGGATACCTGGCGTTCTACGAGACCGACCTGGATGACGCGACCACCGCGGCGACCTTCCGAAGGATCGTCGACCCCGGGTCCGGCATCCGCGGAGCGATCGCGCGCGATGACCGCGGCGCCGCGGTCGGCATCGTGCACTGGCTCACCCACCAGGGAACGTGGACGACGACGGACTACTGCTACCTCGAGGACCTCTTCGTCGCTCCCGGGGTTCGTGGTGGCGGAGTGGGCCGGGCATTGATCGCGCACGTACGCGCCTGGGCCGAGCAGCACGGCTCGGCGAAGCTCTACTGGCTCACGGCGGAATCGAACACCACCGCCCGCGGCCTCTACGATCGCGTCGCCTCCCGGTCGGGGATGATCCACTACGAGACCGATCTCGACTGACAGCGCAGGAAAAGAAGAAGCCCCCGGCAGGTGCCGGGGGCTTCTCGATCCTGTGGAGCCTAGGAGATTCGAACTCCTGACATCCTGCTTGCAAAGCAGGCGCTCTACCAACTGAGCTAAGGCCCCGTGAGGGATTTTCTTGAGTTAAGGAGTGGGGCTACCAGGACTTGAACCTGGGACCTCTTCATTATCAGTGAAGCGCTCTAACCGCCTGAGCTATAGCCCCGTCAACCTCCAAGACTTTACCGGAGAAACACGGAAAATCCGAATCGAGGGGGAGCACCCGGGAGTGTCTTCCCCCTCGACCGTGTTCAGCGGCCCGGTCTGATGGTCGCGGTACCCGCCGAGAGCGAGACGTCGATGCTCCTGCGCGAGCTCGATGCCTCCTCGATCTCGGCGTTCAATGTGCCGGCACTGATGTCCTGGGTGATCGCGTACTCGACGTCGGGAACGGTCAGATCCAGGGTCCCGGCGCTCACGTCGACTGCCGTCTGCGTCGGAGGGGTCCCCGTCAGCTCCACCGTGAGATCCCCCGCGGAGACGCCCAGATCGGCCATGGTGACGCCGTCCAGGAGGATGTCGGCGCGACCCGCACTCATCTGCACGTCGAGTTCCTTCGCGGCTCCCTCGACGTCGAGCGCACCGGCGCTCACGCTCACATCGAGCACTCCGAAGTCGCCGACCACGTCGAGGCTACCCGCATCGAGGTTCAGGTCGGCATCGAGTCGCGCGCCACGCAGGCTCTCGGGGAGGGTGAGCACCGCGATCTCCTCGTCGCCGAACCAGCCGCCGATCCACCAGCCGAACACCCCCTGGGGGCTCCGCACGACCAGCTCATCGCCGTCGCGTTCGAACGTCCACGGCGTACCGCGGCCGTTCGTGATGGCGAGCGTCGCCTCGTCGACATCACCGAACTCGACCCGCATGCTGCTGGCGTCGGCGGAGACATCGACGCTCTCGAGTCCGTCGACCTCCACGCTCTGCACGGAATCAGGACGGCTCGAGGAGACGATGGTCCCGGCCGCCGCGGCTGCTGCCGTTCCCCCGGCCCCGAGCAGGGCGAGCCCGCCGACGACCGCGGTCACGACCATGACCGCGGTGGCGCCCGACGATCGTCCACCACCGGAAGGAGGAGGCGTCGGAACGGACGGCGATGCGGGTGCATGGGGAGAGGCTGCGGGCGGAGGGGTGAGCGGGGCGTGCTCGCCCTGGGCGCCGTTGTTGTCGGTGGTCATCGTGCCACTCCTGTCTGGCCGGTCGGCGGCGTCGGGCCACCGGTGTTCTCGATGTGGGCGAGGGCGGCGAGCACGCGACGGTTTCCCGACTCGTCCTGCTCGAAGCCCAGCTTCTGGAAGATGGAGGTGATGTGCTTTTCGACACTGGCCTCCGAGAGGAACAGGATCCCGGCGATCGCCTGGTTCGACTTCCCCTCCGCGATCAGAGCGAGCACGGTGCGTTCGCGCTCGGTGAGCCGCAGCATCCGGTCGTCACGGTTGCGACGGGTCAGCAACTGCGCGACGACCTCGGGGTCCAGCACGGTGGCGCCCTCGGAGATCCGCTGCACGGAGGCGAGGAACTCGGAGACATCGGCGACGCGGTCCTTGAGCAGGTAGCCCAGCGGACCCCCCTGCGCTGCGATCAGATCCGAGGCGTACCGCTCCTCGACGTACTGCGAGAGCACGAGGATCGCGAGCGACGGATGCGTCGAGCGCAGGCCGAGCGCGGCACGGATGCCCTCGTCGGTGAACGTCGGCGGAAGGCGCACGTCCAGGATGCATAGGTCGGGCGCCGTGGTGGCGACGGCCTGGTCGAGACCCTCGATGTCGGGGAGCGCTGAGACCACGTCGTGGCCGGCGTCTTCGAGAAGACGGACCAGACCCTCTCGAAGCAGGACCGAGTCTTCGCAGATCAGGATGCGCATGGGACGTTCACCTCCAGGCTGGTCGGTCCGCCCTGCGGACTGTCGAGGCGGAATGTTCCTCCGGCGGCCAGGATGCGGTTGGCGATCCCGTCGAGTCCGCCTCCCGGCTGCACCTGCGCGCCACCGATGCCGTTGTCCTCGACGCGCGCCCAGAGGGTGTTGCCCTCGCGGAGCCGCACGATCACCCGCGCTTCACTGGCCCGCGAGTGCTTCGCCGCATTGGTCAGGGATTCGGCGATGGAGAAGTACACGGCGGCCTCGGCCTCGCGACTGCAGCGACCTTCCATGCGCACATCGAGGTGCACGGGGATGTGCGAGCGTCCGGCGAGTGCCGACAGAGCGGCGTCGAGACCGCGGTCGTCGAGCACCGAGGCGTGGATGCCGCGGGCCAGCTGACGCAGCTCGGTGATGGCTGCCTTGGTGGAGGTGTGGGCCTCGTTGATCAGTTCCTTCGCCGCATCGGGATCGCTGTCGATCTTCTGCTGCGCGAGTCCGAGGGTCATGCCGACCGAGACCAGTCGGGGCTGAACGCCGTCATGCAGATCGCGCTCGATGCGGGTGCGTTCCACGTCGGCGGCCCGCACGGCGCCTTCCCGCTGCGCCGTGGAGGTGCGCACCCGTTCGGTGAGCTCGGTCTCCTTGCTGCGGATCACGATCGCGAGCGACAGTGTGCGATGCAGCAGGGCCAGCCCGATCATGCCGACGACGCAGGCTGCGATGCCGAGGATGCCGACCAGGGGAGCCCAGGCGACGGGGATGCCTCCGCCGCCGAACGGACCCATGACGGAGTCTGCCGCGGTGAGGGGAGCGAAGGAGATGATGATCGACCACACCAGGCCCCAGAACAGACGGAGGACGACCCAGCCGAGCAACGCGGAGATGGCGAAGTTGGCGATCGCCCGCCACATGCGCCCATCGATCGCCTGACGTCCGAGAGCACGCAACCAGCCGACGAATCCGGGGCGGTCGCGCGGCTGCAGGCGCAGCGGAGCGATCGGCGTGCGGTACAGCGTGCCGACGCGCGCGACCTCGAACCAGCCGAGTCCGTACAACGCGTAGACCAATCCCACCAGCAGGACGAGGCCGATGCCCGCGGCGAAGAGGAGGCCGAGGCCGGTGCCGAGAAGCCCGCCGAGCATGCTGAAGATGGCACCGCCGAGGATGCCGACGCCTGCCAGGTGCAGGATCGTGAGGAAGATGCGCAACGGCGGCTTCACCGCCGTTGCGGGAGCCGGGGTCGCAGTCTGAGTGGTCATGATTCCAAGGTACGGCGGGCCGGGTGGGCACGACACCGAGTCAACCGGACACTCCGATTCGGGTTTTCCGTAAGGCGTCTCGAGTGGTTCCCGCCTCGCCCGCTCCGATCTGCTTCACTGGGGGCATGACGACACACGAAGGGGAGCCGCACGGCGCGGGGCTCGGTCAACGACTGAACTGGTTGCGCGCGGGGGTGCTGGGCGCGAACGACGGCATCGTCTCGGTCGCCTCGCTCGTGGTCGGAGTCGCCGGCGCGACGACCGACAACGCCGCACTCCTCACCGCGGGAATCGCCGGCCTCGTGGGTGGAGCCATCTCGATGGCGCTCGGGGAGTACGTCTCGGTGAGCAGCCAGCGCGACAGTGAGCGTGCCCTCATCGCGAAGGAGAGCGAAGAGCTGCGCACGATGCCCGCAGCGGAGCTCGACGAGCTCACTCAGCTCTACCGCGACCGTGGACTCTCCGACGAGACGGCGCGTCGGGTCGCCGAGGAGCTCACGGCGCATGACGCCCTGGCTGCGCACCTGGAGGTCGAGCTCGGCATCGACCAGGACGACCTGGTGAATCCCTGGCACGCGGCGATGTCTTCGGCGATCGCCTTCACTCTCGGCGCGCTGCTGCCTTTGCTGGCCATCCTGCTTCCGCCCCCGGAGTGGCGGGTCCCCGTCACCTTCGTGGCCGTCCTCCTGGCTCTGGCCGTGACGGGCACGCTGTCCGCGAAGATCGGAGGTTCGGCGCCGGTGCGCGCATCGATCCGACTGGTCATCGGTGGCGGGCTCGCTCTGGCCGCGACCTGGCTCATCGGCACCCTTCTCGGTACCACGGGCGTCGTCTAGCTGTTGTTCCCTGTGAGGTGCGGACCCGACCAGCTATCGTCGACGATCAGAGAAGCCAGCCGGCGACGCAGTGTCGTAGATTAGGTTCGTGGGCAAGGTAAAGACTCGTCTTGCGACTGGGATCTTCTGGGTGACCGCAGCTGCGGCCGCGGCGGCACTTGCCACCTACCTCCTGTCCGTGCAGGTACTCACGGAAGCGAACAGGCGAGCCTTCGCCAATCGACCTGAAGTAGAGAACTGGGCGCTCCCTCAGGTGGGGACCGAAGGCCCTTCTTTGATCAACGCGCTTGGCGTAGCCGCCATCATCATCGCGGTTGCCGCGATCTTCTGGGGCATCCGCGGAGCGCGTCAGCCGCGGCACGCCTGAGCACCAGCGGACTGGGCGCATACCCGTGTGCAATGCGCATCAGCCCGTCATGGCTGATGCTGTCCACAACTCGTACGCGCAATACGCGAACTCGGTCGCCGGCTGGATCACCTACGAGTTGACGGACCCAATCTAGGCCCTAGGAGCATGATGAACGACCAGCGCAGCGCACGATCGCAGCTCGGTGACAACCTGGCGTGGGTGAGTCTCTTCGTCGCGACGGTGTCTGCGTTGGTCATTCTGGCCCGGACCCTTGAGATCGCCGGCTGCTCCGACCAATGCGATTACCCGACGTTGGAGACCGTAACCCGCGGATTCTGGATGTCCGCCTTGATCATCTTCATCGTCACCACAGGCGCATACTTCTTCACAAGATCTCGACTCCGTTTGGCCTGGCTCCTCCCGGCGGCCGGCATCACGATCACGCTGATCGCCCTACTCGTTACGAATCTCGTGATGAACGGCGCGCTGAACGTCGGGTAGTCACCGATTCTGACCCCTGCAAGCTCTATGTGCCCGTCGCGATCGCCACGGGCACATGTGCGTGTTCCACAACGGCCGCGATCGTTGACACGTAGGGGTCAAAACGACGGCCGCGGGGACTGGGTGGAGAAAACGAAAAGACATAACATCTATTATCGGTTAATCTTCATTCACTAAGATTTCGCCGATCTCGCCTGTTCGTAGCGTTGGATCGCGCTGCAATACGAAGAAGGCCCACGTGCGAACGTGGGCCTTCTTCGTATTGCTGGTCAGCGGCGACGTGTCGACGTTCAGCCGGGACGATCTTGCCTCGCTCGACTTCCGCTGATGCGGACTCGAGTGCGTGGACGAGCGTCTTGTTCGAGAGCAGTCGTCGTTCGTAGTCCGAGATGACGGTGACGGGTTCGAGGGTGACGTGCCAGCTCGCGGTTCTGTGCAGCGATTGCTCACCGCGTCATGAGATCAGACAGTTGTTTAGCCGCACTGGAGCTTGTAATCGCCTGAGCTGAGCTGAGCTGACGCAGCGGTGACATCCTTGGCCCCAGAGGCTTTGAAATACGAGACAACGCGGAACGTGTGCTGCCCGGTCCCATTGCATTTGTACTGGACACTTTTTTGCACCATGTTCCACGTGCCAAAACTCTCGAAGGCGTCAGTAACGGGAACCCAGAGCCACCCGTTATGCATGAAAACGATGGACCTGATGTACGTGTTGGTGACGGCTCCCCAACAATTAGAGATTGCTGGCTTCGCGCCCACTGAACCGGAGGGGAAACCCTGTCCGGATGATCTCTTCCACATTTGTCCCACCGCAAAATTGCAATTTCCTACTACCGTCGCTCTCGTGGTCGCACCTGGCGTCGATTCAGGAGCGCCGATGCTCGTGTCCGACCCAAGTGCATCCATCTCCGCGTCAGTCATCACCACCGCATCAGCAGGAAGTGGTGTTCCATCCGGGTAGACGAGGTAGTCGTCGGGAACGTCCGCCGAGCTCACCGCTGTGAGTGGCGGGAGGTCGGGCGCGTCGCTCCCTGATGATGCCGCGTAAGCCGGGCTGCCGCCGGCTGCTACGATCCCGAGGATCAATGATCCAGCGATAATAAAACCGAACTTACGGTGGTGACGGTGTCTCATCTTTGAATACCCTTATTTCTAGTCAACTAAAACTTCCGCTAGACACTCGAGCCGCTTGACGCGCGCTAGGAGAGTCGTAGCGTCTACTGCGAATAAAGAGCCCCATCTGTTCCTGCGACCCGATAAGGCACAGAGACGGGGGTAAGCAGAACTGAGAGTCCGCTATCAGCCGCATACTTTTCCTGGAATTCGTACGCGTCGCTTTCGACGTCAAAAACGCCGATGAAACCAGGAGTTTCCTCCAAGTACACGATCCACACCATCATAAATGAAATGTATCACTTTCGACCTGGTGACCGTCCTCGGCTATCAGCGCCTTCGCCCCGCGTGACGATGCTGTCAAGAAGTTCTTCGTCATGAGCTATCTCCCTGGGTAACTGGAAGCTATAGCTTCGCCGACCCGCAAGCTCCATGTCTGTAGGACGTTCGGCCGACAGACAAAGCCCTGCCAACCGACTAAGATCTCTGGGCTGCTCCGTCAATCGATCGAAGCCAGCCTGATGCACTCGCCACACTGACTTCGTCCGACCCCGCAGCGTCCGACTGGAGTGAGTCCGCGATCACGGTGTCGATGCGAGCAGTCAGCGACGCGCGTGATCATGTCGCGAACCCGTGGCCGCTGGCTAATCTGACATGAGATCTATTGTCGGTTAATGGTCATAAACCAAGGCGGTGAGCTGGCGCTGATTGTCGCACCTATCGCTTGGGACTCTTCGCCGCCAGAATCTGAGGATGACCGGCAATACGCTCGCTTCGCATGACGTGATGCTCGAGTTGCCGTCGCATCCTCCCTCGCGCGTCAACGGTCCGCTCCTGAGCCGAGCTAGTCCGCTTCGTCCGGATGTGCAGACCCGACCGACCCCCTTGGCCCACTTCAAGTTGACATAGTCACCTCGTGTGCGATGGCCCATTCCTTCGACCGGGGGACGTCGCGGTAGTGGCCAAAGTGCGCTACCACGGAGCTGATTCCCACCAGGTCGTTCACCCTCGAGCTGAACGTCCCCGGACCCATTCGGTCCCATCGGTGAGAACTGCGGCCCCCTTCAGATCACGGCGCCAGCACCTAAGCCCACTGGATCAAGCTGGCTGTGACATCCTCTTCGGTGCGGGGTTCAATCGATGGTGAGCGAGGAAGAGTGGGGAGTGTCATGGATGGTTATCCACCGCATTTGCGACTTGACGTACTCCTTCCGGCGTCAACCTGTCGGGGAAGAACAGCGAGCTCCTCACAGTTATGCCGCAATCACATGCGGTGGCACCTATGGTGCAAGCGGTGTCCATTCGAGATTCCACAAGTCGTTCATCGTGATACCCGCCACTCGACAGAAGAATTCGATATGCGCATCCTCCGGGTCTTCGAGCTCTTCGAACACGGACTCGGCGGCTACCGGCGTGCCCTCTTCCTCCGCGACTTCGTACTCGGAGAAGACGCGGGACCTGGGGCTGTCGCCGTAGATCTGGATCATGTAGACGTCAGCGACTCCCGAGAGCGTGACGACAGCCGTGCCGGGGCTGGGGACGAACGGCAGTGTTTCGACCATCAGCATGGTCGGATCGACCAGCAGCGTGTGGGGTCCGACGGCAGCCGCGGATGGACGGTCCGTCATAATGCTGCTGGCGTCCTCGAAGGAGATGCCGGCGGAGGACGATGCCCCTACCTCCGAGGGTGCTGTGTTCGGAAGGAACCCCAGAGTGACGTTGAAAGACATGACTGGGATTGTATACGTGTGATTCGCGGTCTTGCTCGGTCTTGCGAACGGGCAGCACAGTGGCTGGGCGCGGTCGCTTGCGAAACTTGGAACCGTCCGTCAGCCCGGCGTACCCGACCACCGTCGTCGGCGATCGGAGAGGCCAGCCGGCGACGCCCTTCCGGCGTCAAAGGCGCGTTCACGTGAGTCACAAAGACCTCCGTGGACTCCGATGTGAGGGTGGTGGCCACATCGTCCCGGAGGTCTTCGCCCACCTCAGCAGCTTCAACCTGTCGGGGAAGAACAACTAGCGACCACCGCGACGTGGAACGACGAAGGGCGGATGCCGTAGCATCCGCCCTTGGTTTGATCCGTTCCGAGGATCAGTTCGACATGAAGCCGACGAGCAGTCCGCCCGTCACCTTCACCGCGAGGTTGTAGATTCCGGCCACCACGGCGCCGAGCACCGTGAAGACGATCAGGTTCAGGATGGCGACCACAGCCGCGAAGGCCATCACCTGGGGAAGACCGACGACCTCGGAGAGAACGAAGGTGTTGTCGGTGATGCCGAGCAGGAAGCTCTCCGCCGTCGTCATGATCCCCGTCGCCTGGAACACCAGGAAGATGAGGAAGAACGACACCATCGTGACGACCGCGAGGGCGACCGCTCCGAGGAACGAGAGCTTCACGGCCGACCAGAAGTCCACGTAGACCAGTCGGAGGCGTACCTGCTTGCCACTGGTCTTGCGGGTCGACTTCTTCGCCAGCTTGTCGGCCACTGTGCTCATGCGTCTGTATCCTCGGGGGTCTGTGTCGTCTCGGGGGCCTGGGGCTCGGCATCCTCCGCTTCCGCCTCGTCTTCGGCGAGGCCACGCTCGCCGTTACGGGCGATGGCGAGGATGCGGTCGGCCTCCGTCGTACGGGCGAACACCACTCCCATGGTGTCTCGACCCTTGGCGGGGACCTCGGCCACGGCAGAGCGTACCACCTTGCCGCTGGAGAGAACCACCAAGACCTCGTCGTCCTCGGAGACGATCAGACCACCCGCGAGAGTGCCCCGATCGTCGTTGAGCTTGGCGACCTTGATGCCCGTTCCGCCGCGTCCCTGCACGCGGTATTCCTCCACCGCGGTGCGCTTGGCGTACCCGCCGTCGGTGACGACGAAGACGAATTTACCGGGCGCTGCGACGGAAGCCGAGAGCAGGCAGTCCTCGTCGATCTTGAACTTCATGCCCCGGACACCGGCCGTGGCACGACCCATCGGACGCAGTGCCTCGTCGGTTGCCTCGAAGCGCACCGACATGCCGCGACGGCTGATGAGGAGGATGTCGTCCTCGGCATTCACCAGGAGTGCGCTGACGAGTTCGTCCTCCTCGTTCAGGCGGATCGCGATGACGCCGCCCTGGCGGTTGGTGTCGTACGCGTCGAGTCGCGTCTTCTTGACCAGACCCTCGCGCGTCGCCAGCACCAGGTAATCCGCCACCTGGTAGTCGCGGATGTCGAGCACCTGTGCGATGTTCTCGTCCGGCTGCAGGGCGAGCAGGTTCGCGACGTGCATGCCCTTCGCATCGCGCCCGGCTTCGGGCACCTCGTAGGTCTTCGCACGGTAGACGCGACCCTTGTCGGTGAAGAACAGCAGCCAGTGGTGCGTGGTCGTCACGAAGAAGTGCTCGACGATGTCGTTCGCGCGCAGCTGCGCACCCTTGACGCCCTTGCCGCCACGGTGCTGCGAGCGGTAGTTGTCGCTGCGCGTGCGCTTGATGTAGCCCTCGCGCGTGACGGTGACGACCATCTCTTCCTCGGCGATGAGGTCTTCCATCGAGACATCACCGTCGAAGCCGTGCAGGATGTGCGTGCGACGCTCGTCACCGAAGCGGTCGACGATGCCGGTCAGCTCTTCGCGGATGATCGTGCGCTGACGACCCTCGTCGGCCAGGATCGACTTGTAGTCGGTGATCTGGGCCTCGAGCTCGTTGGCCTGGTCGATGATCTTCTGACGCTCGAGAGCGGCGAGGCGGCGCAGCTGCATCTGCAGGATCGCGTCGGCCTGGATCTCGTCGATGTCGAGGAGCTTCTGCAGTCCCTCGTTCGCATCCGCGGTGGTCTGCGAACGACGGATCAGCGCGATGACCTCGTCGAGCGCGTCGAGCGCCTTGAGGTAACCACGCAGGATGTGCATGCGCTTCTCGGCCTCGCGCAGACGGAACTCCGTGCGGCGGACGATCACATCGATCTGGTGCGAGATCCAGTGCGTGATGAAGCCGTCGATCGCGAGGGTGCGCGGCACACCGTCGACGATCGCGAGCATGTTCGCGCCGAAGTTCTCCTGCAGCTGGGTGTGCTTGTACAGGTTGTTCAGCACGACCTTCGCGACGGCGTCGCGCTTGAGCACGACGACCAGGCGCTGTCCCGTGCGGTCGGAGGACTCGTCACGGATGTCGGCGATTCCGGTGATCTTGCCGTCGCGGGCGAGGTCGCCGATTTTCACCGCCACGTTGTCGGGGTTCACCTGGTACGGCAGCTCGGTGATGACCAGGCAGGTACGACCCTGGATCTCTTCCACGTTGACGACCGCGCGCATCGTGATCGAGCCGCGACCGGTGCGGTACGCCTCGTGGATGCCCTTGTTCCCGAGAATCTGCGCGCCGGTCGGGAAGTCCGGTCCGGGAACACGCTGGATCAGACCTTCGAGCAGCTCCTCACGGGAGATGCCGGGGTTGTCGAGGGCCCAGAGGGCGGCGTCGGCCACTTCGCGCAGGTTGTGAGGCGGGATGTTGGTGGCCATGCCGACCGCGATGCCGACCGAGCCGTTGACGAGCAGGTTCGGGAACCGGGCCGGCAGGACCGTCGGCTCCTGCGTCTGGCCGTCGTAGTTGTCGGTGAAGTCGACGGTGTCTTCTTCGATGTCGCGCACCATCTCGAGCGCGAGCGGGGCCATCTTGGTCTCGGTGTACCGCGGGGCCGCGGCACCCATGTTGCCGGGCGAGCCGAAGTTGCCCTGGCCGAGGGCAAGCGGATACCGCAGCGACCACGGCTGCACCAGTCGGACGAGGGCATCGTAGATCGCCGAGTCGCCGTGCGGGTGGTACTGGCCCATGACCTCGCCCACCACACGGGCGCACTTCGAGAACGACTTGTCGGGGCGGAACCCGCCGTCGTACATGCCGTAGATCACACGGCGGTGCACAGGCTTGAGCCCATCGCGCACATCGGGGAGCGCGCGCCCCACGATGACGGCCATCGCGTAGTCGAGGTAGCTGCGCTGCATCTCCGACTGCAGGTCGACCTGATCGATCTTGCCGTGATCGTGTTCCGGTTCGGTGCGTTCTTCGTCAGTCATGAATCAATCTCTCTGTCACACATCTGGTCTGACCCCGTGGGCATCAGATGTCGAGGAAGCGGACGTCCTTGGCGTTGCGCTGGATGAAGCTGCGTCGGGACTCGACGTCCTCGCCCATCAGCACGCTGAAGATCTCGTCGGCCGCGGCGGCGTCCTCGATGGTGATCTGCTGCAGGGTGCGCGTGGTGTGATCCATCGTCGTCTCCCACAGCTCCTTCGGGTTCATCTCACCGAGACCCTTGTAGCGCTGGATGCCGGCATCCTTCGGGATGCGCTTGCCGTTCTCGATGCCGTGCTTGAGCAGGGCGTCGCGCTCGGCGTCGCTGAACACGTACTCGTGCGCGGAGTTCGACCACTTCAGCCGGTACAGCGGCGGCATCGCGAGGTACACGAAACCGGCCTCGATGAGTCCGCGCATGTAGCGGAAGAGCAGCGTGAGCAGCAGCGTGGTGATGTGCTGGCCGTCGACGTCGGCATCGGCCATCAGCACGATCTTGTGATACCGCGCCTTCTCGATGTCGAACTCTTCACCGATGCCCGTGCCGAAGGCCTGGATCATCGCCTGGACTTCCTTGTTACCCAGGGCCTTGTCCAGACGCGCGCGCTCGACGTTGAGGATCTTCCCTCGCAGCGCCAGGATCGCCTGCGTGTGCGGGTCGCGACCCTGCACCGCGGAACCACCGGCCGAGTCACCCTCCACCAGGAAGATCTCGCTGATCGACGGGTCCTTGCTCGTGCAGTCCTTGAGCTTGTCGGGCATCGCCGCCGACTCGAACACGCTCTTGCGACGGGCGGTCTCTCGCGCCTTCCGCGCGGCGAGACGGGCGGTCGCGGCATCGATCGCCTTGCGGATGACGTTCTTCGCCTGGTTCGGGTTGCGCTCGAACCAGTCGCCGAGCTGATCGCCGACGACCTTCTGCACGAACGCCTTGGCTTCGGTGTTGCCGAGCTTGGTCTTCGTCTGGCCCTCGAACTGCGGTTCCCCGAGCTTGATCGAGATGACCGCCGTCAGTCCCTCACGCACGTCGTCGCCGGAGAGGTTGTCGTCCTTCTCCTTGAGGAGGTTGTTCGCGCGGGCGTACTTGTTGACCAGGGTGGTCAGTGCCGCGCGGAAGCCCTCTTCGTGGGTTCCACCCTCGTGGGTGTTGATCGTGTTGGCGTAGGTGAACACGTTCTCGGTGTAGGACGTGGTCCACTGCATCGCGACCTCGAGCGAGATCTTGCGCTCGGTGTCTTCGGACTCGAAGGCGATGATCTCGTCGTTGACGACCTCGGCGTGGCGCACCTTGTTCAGGTACTCGACGTAGTCGACCAGGCCGCGCTCGTAGAAGAACACGTCTCCCGGCTGCTTGGTGACGGTCGAGCCGTCTTCCTCGATCTCGTAGGCGGAAGACTCGCGCTCATCACGCAGCTCGATGCGGAGGCCCTTGTTGAGGAACGCCATCTGCTGGAACCGCGTGCGCAGGGTGTCGTAGTCGAACTCGATGGTCTCGGTGAAGATCGAGGCGTCCGGCCAGAACGTGATGCTCGTTCCGGTCTCGTCCGTCGCCTCGCCCTTCTCGAGCTTCTGCTGCGGGATGCCGCCATCGGCGAAGCTGTGCCGCCAGACGAATCCCTTCTGCTTCACCTCGACGTCGAAGCGCGTCGACAGCGCGTTCACCACGGAGGATCCGACGCCGTGCAGACCACCGGAGACGGCGTAGGCGCCGCCACCGAACTTTCCGCCGGCGTGCAGGATCGTGAGCACGACCTCGACCGTCGACTTGTTCGGGTCGGAGGAGTGCGGATCGACCGGGATGCCGCGACCGTTGTCGACGACGCGCACACCGCCATCGGCGAGCATCGTGACGAAGATCGTGTCGGCGTAGCCGGCCAGAGCCTCATCGACCGAGTTGTCGACGATCTCGTAGACCAGGTGGTGGAGTCCTCGGGGCCCGGTGGACCCGATGTACATACCGGGGCGCTTGCGCACAGCCTCGAGGCCTTCGAGGATCTGGATCGAATCCGCACCGTACTCACCAGGCTGCTTCGCCTTGGGTGCAATGGTGCCCTCGGTTGCGGGGGTTCCCCCGGTGTTCGATTCCGTCTCGTCAGCAGGGGATTCAGGCGTCATCAGAGGGCATTCTCCACATCGATATCACGAACTCCCATTCTAGCGGAGTTTCGTCGGGAAATGCCGCTCAACGGCCGTGTGTGGGCCTGTGAGCGTTTCGACCCCCTTGCGTGGTGCCCTACCCGTAGGTATCGCGCGGGCCCCGTCCTGGAACGGCTCTGGGACCCCATTTCCACGAGGGAACGTCCGGTCCGATGAAGCGAAGATTCTCGACCCCCGCGTCGGGATACCGTCGGCCGATCTCTGTGAGAATCGTGGCCCGCATGAACTGCAGGTTCTTCGCCCACGCGGTCGAGTCGCACTTCACGGTGAGCAGGCCGCGCTCCAGGGAGACGGGTTCGGAGTGCTTCGCCGTGTCGGCCCCGGCGAGATCGGCCCACTGACGGACGAGATCCTCCCGAGCGAGGGTGATCTGCCAGCCGGAGTCACGGCTCAGCTTGTCGAGCACCGCGCCGAGAGCACCGGGATCGCGCCCAGGAGTGAAGGGAGCGTTGTCATCGTCGTTGGCGATGCGCCGCTTGCGCTTCCAGCTCTTGGAGCTCGGCTGCAGGCCGCGAAGGCGCAGGTACGTGCCGATCGTCTCGGGAACCTCGGCCGCGGGAGTCGAAGCTGCGGGAGTCGAAGCCGCGTCAGTCATCTGCCGCCTCCCGTTCGTCGCTGATCGTTCCGGCGCTGATGCGCACCACGTGGGCATGCAGCACCTCGGGGATATCCTCCTCCACCGCCGCCGTCACCACCACCTGCTCGTAGCCGGCCGTGAGGGCCGCGAGTCGCTGACGCCGATCGGCGTCGAGCTCGGCGAAGACGTCGTCGAGGATGAGCACCGGGTCGCCGGCGGGGGATTCGCTGCGCAGCAGCTCGGCCGAGGCCAGCCGGAGGGCGAGGGCGACCGACCAGGACTCGCCGTGAGAGGCATACCCCTTCACGGGGAGATCGCGAACACGCAGAACCAGGTCGTCCCGGTGCGGCCCGGTGAGGGTCAGTCCGCGATCGAGCTCGTTCGACCGCTTCGCTGCGAGCGACGCGCGGAAGAGATCGGCGATACGGTGCGGATCGCTGAGTCGCTCGATGGCCGATGCGCCGTCGACGCCTTCGCCACCGTCTTCTCCCTCTTCGGGGTCGCCGCCGCCGACGGAGAGCGCCCACTCCAGTTCCGGACGATGATCGGCACCGGCGATCGCCTCGTAAGCGTCGGCGACCGGCTGCTGCAGATCCGCTGCCAGACGCTGACGTGCCGTGATGATCTCGGACCCGAGCGAGACGAGCTTGTCGTCCCACACGTCCAGCGTGCTCAACCCTTCGCCGCGGACACCGCGAGCTCGGGCGGACTTCAGCAGCGCATTGCGCTGTTTGAGCACACGGTCGTAGTCGGCGAGGACGGCCGCGAGCCTCGGAGTGCGCTGGATGAGGAGCTGATCGGTGAAGCGGCGGCGGGCCGAGGGGTCGCCGCGCACGATCTGCAGATCTTCCGGAGCGAACAGCACCACATGTGCGTAGCGGGGGAGTTCGTTCGGCTTCGAGGGCGACCCGTTGATGCGAGCCTTGTTCGATCCCTGCCTGTTCACCTGGACCTCGG
Source organism: Microbacterium sp. UCD-TDU (assembly GCF_000340625.1). Taxonomy (NCBI): domain Bacteria; kingdom Bacillati; phylum Actinomycetota; class Actinomycetes; order Micrococcales; family Microbacteriaceae; genus Microbacterium; species Microbacterium sp. UCD-TDU. The sequence goes on along the minus strand of NZ_KB454446.1, from coordinate 1,329,683 downwards.
CGAGCACGCGACGCTCGCCGTGCGAGAGTCGCGCGCGGATCACCGCGAACTCCTGCCCGTCACGGACCATCGGCGCATCCGAGGAGACACGGTGCGATCCGAGCGTCGCGAGGAACACGATGGCCTCGGCGAGATTCGTCTTTCCCTGACCGTTGCGCCCGACGAGGACGTTCGGTCCGCGATGCAGGGTGAGTTCGGCGGTCGCGTAATTGCGGAAATCGACCAGACTCAGGTGCTCCACAATCACGGAGTCAGCCTACCTTCGGGGTCTGACACAGGAGCATCGTCACCCGCCACAGACCCGTTGATCGGTTGGAGGACGGATCCGGGAACGTTTCGGGCAGGGAGGTAGCGGAGAGGATCAGCGCAGGAGCAGGTTGGGCTGAAGCAGGTACTTGAACGAGTCGAGGCCGGCCTGGTCCACGGAGGTCTGACTCGTGATCAGCACCGGGCTGAGCTTGTTGGCGTTGTCGCTCGAGGTGAACGTCACGCGGACGAACTCGCTCTTCACGGCGCCGAGGGCCTCGATGAGGTACTGCGGGTTCAGGCCGAGCGTGACCTCGTCGCCACCGGAGAGGATCGCATCGACGGACTCGGAGGCGCGTGCGTGGTCTCCTCCCGAGGCGTCCATGGTGACGCTGTCGCTGGAGAACGTGAAACGCAGCGGGGCAGCGCGATCCAGAANGGCGTTGTCGCTCGAGGTGAACGTCACGCGGACGAACTCGCTCTTCACGGCGCCGAGGGCCTCGATGAGGTACTGCGGGTTCAGGCCGAGCGTGACCTCGTCGCCACCGGAGAGGATCGCATCGACGGACTCGGAGGCGCGTGCGTGGTCTCCTCCCGAGGCGTCCATGGTGACGCTGTCGCTGGAGAACGTGAAACGCAGCGGGGCAGCGCGATCCAGAACGAGCGAAACGCGGCGGACAGCCTCGACCAGGTCGGCCGTGTTGACGACGGCGTAGTGATCCGTCTGCTCCGGGAAGAGTCGGCGGACGGGCGGGAAATTGCCCTTGATCAGGAGAGAAGTGACGGTCTTGTTTCCGGCGGTGAAGGCGATGATCTCTCGGTCGCCTGCTCCGGAGAAAGCCACCTGGATCGTACCGGCGTGACCGAAGGTCTTACCCACTTCGAGGAGCGTGCGCGCAGGAACCAGTGCGGTGGCCTCGACGGCTTCGCCGTCCCACGGCACATCCCGTAGCGAGACGCGGTAGCGGTCGGTCGCGACGAGGCTCAGGTTGTGTCCGGAGACTTCGAGCTGCACACCGGTGAGCACGGGGGTCACGTCGTCACGCGACGCGGCGAATCCGACCTGGGAGATCGCGGTGCCGAAGTCGTCGGCAGGAACGACACCGGAAGAACCCGTCACCTCGGGGATCGACGGGTATTCCTCGACCGGCATGGCAGCGAGCGTGAAGCGTGCGGAGCCGCAGGTGACGGCGATGCCGCCGTCTTCCTCGACCGCGATCTCGATCGGAGCGTTCGGGAGGCGGCTGGCGATGTCGGAGAGCAGCCGGCCGTGGACGAGGATCGTGCCGGGTGTCTCCACCGTGGCTTCGATCGTCGTCCGTGCGGATGCCTCGTAGTCGAACGCGGAGAGCGTCAGACCGGAACCATCGGCTTCGATCAGGACTCCGGCCAGGATCGGCTGGGGGTTGCGCTGCGGCAGAAGCTTGACGACGAACGAGACAGCCTCGCTGAAGACATCGCGGTTGACCTGAAACCTCACGGGTGCTCCCTTGTCGTCGAACTGTGACGCGTTGTCGTCTGCCCTGCCGGTGCAGGGCTTCCCATGCTAGCCCCACACTCCGGCGGATCCCTACGCCGAGGTTCTTGTCGTTCGTCCGCCGGTTCTCCCCACCGTCTGGTGATCGGATCGCGCCTTGAATGACTTAACTCCTTAACGGTGTTAACAGCTGTGGATATTGTGGATAACTCGGTGGATAGCAAGAGCGAGTAGGGAACTACACAGTTGTCAGTTGTGGAAACCCTGAGGAATCCGCGGGTTGAGGGCTTGTGGCCCGAGAAGCGTCCTCCCAGAGTTATCCACAGGTTTGGGTGATCAACCCACATTCGTCCCGACCGAATCCACGTTCATCCACAAGTTATCCACATGTGCATAGAGGCATCTATCCGAGGATCAGAACCCCTGTCCGTGTCACAAAAATGGGGAGGACAGCACCCGATCAGGTGCTGTCCTCCCCATTTCTCGGAGACGCGGCGTGTCAGCGTCGGCCGAGCTGCGTGGTGATCTCTGTGACCTGGTTGTAGATGGAGCGGCGCTCCTTCATGAGCTCGCTGATCTTCTTGTAGGCGTACATGACCGTCGTGTGATCGCGGTTGCCGAAGAGCTGCCCGATCTTGGGCAGGGAGAGGCTGGTGCGCTCACGGCACAGGTACATCGCGATCTGTCGGGCGGTGGCGATCTGCTGCGAACGGCTGGAGCCGTACAGGTCGTCGACGGTGAGCTTGAAGTACTGCGCGGTGGCCGTGATGATGTCGGTCGGCGAGATGATGTTGTCCTCGGCCGTGTCGATGATGTCTCGGAGCACGGTCTGCGCGAGGGAGATGTCGAGCGCGGAGCGGTTCAGGCTGGCGAATGCCGACACACGGATGAGTGCGCCCTCGAGCTCGCGGATGTTCGACGACACCACGGTCGCGATGTACTCGAGGACCTCGTCGGGGATGTGGAGCGCCTCGCTCTGGGCCTTCTTCCGAAGGATCGCGATACGCGTCTCGAGATCGGGCGCCTGCACATCGGTGATGAGCCCCCACTCGAAGCGGCTGCGCATCCGGTCTTCGAACCCGGTCAGGTGCTTCGGGGCGACATCGCTGGTGATGACGACCTGCTTGTTGTGGTCGTGCAGCGTGTTGAACGTGTGGAAGAAGGCCTCTTGGGTCTCGGCTCGTCCCTGGAGGAACTGGATGTCGTCGATCAGGAGGATGTCGACGTCGCGGTATCGCGCCTGGAACGCGGCACCTCGGTTGTTCGCGATCGAGTTGATGAAGTCGTTCGTGAACTCCTCGCTCGAGACGTACCGCACCTTCACTCCTGCATAGAGGGACTGTGCATAGTCGCCGATCGCGTGGAGGAGGTGCGTCTTGCCGAGGCCCGAGTCGCCGTAGATGAACAGAGGGTTGTACGCCTTGGCCGGCGCTTCGGCGACAGCGACCGCCGCGGCATGAGCGAAGCGGTTGGACTGGCCGATGACGAAGTTGTCGAAGGTGTACTTCGGGTTCAGGCGGGACTCATGGCGAAGCTGCGTCGGCTGCTCCATCGGGGACTCGACGCGCACCTGCTCGTGCCGGCCGAAGTCGCCGACGGCGATCGGTGCCGTCTGCTGCTCGGCCAGCTCGTGATTCACGACGACGCGGTAGGAGGTGACCTCTTCACCGATGTGGGAGAGGGCCTCCATGATCGGCAGGCGCAGTCGCTTGTTGATCTGCGCGGCGGTGAGGTCGTTCGGCACCTCGAGGTAGAGGGTGGCGGACATGACCCCGGCCGGGACGGCCAAGCTCAGGAAGCCCTGCAGTTGCGGGGTGACTCGATCGTCGTCGACCAGAAGCTCCTGCACCGTGGTCCAGATGGGGACGTCGGGCTGGGCAGGTGATGACATGACGCTCCGGACGAGTGATCGAGGCGGGGTCGACGTGCCGTGCCCCCTGTGGATAACTTAGGATGCCACGGTAGTCATCCCGGCTGTGAACGGCAACCTGCCCTTGAAAATACGCGCGCGTGTTGCACCTGCCGGGCGTGGTCCGGTTGTGGATAATGGCTGTGCGGTTCGTACCGGGAGACCACCACGTGAGCGCGCAGATTTGCTCTGTGCGTCGGTAAGACGTACCCTTACTTGGTTGACTTATGCCATTTTTGGCAGTACCCCATGTCTCCGGTCGCAGTGAACCCGGTGGCAGCATTCCCGGAGTGATTCCATGAGCAAGCGCACCTTCCAGCCCAACAACCGTCGTCGCGCCAAGAAGCACGGCTTCCGTGCCCGCATGCGTACGCGTGCAGGCCGCGGCATCCTCGCTGCCCGCCGCGCGAAGGGCCGCACCGAGCTCTCTGCGTAGTCTGCTGTGCTCGCCCGCCCGTATCGGCTGACCCGCGGGAGCGACTATCGTCTGGTCGTTCGTCGTGGTTCCCGTTGTGGCGGGGCGCGCGTCATCACCTCGATGTTGACGACGGGCGAAAGCAGAGCCGCGAGGTTCGGATTCATCATCAGCAAGCAGGTGGGCACCGCTGTGGTGCGCAACACCGTGCGTCGTCGGCTCAAGGCCGTGTGCGCGGAGGCGCTCCCGCGAGTTCCCGAGGGCACGGATGTCGTCATCCGTGCCCTTCCTGCGTCTGCCACGGCATCGTTCGCCGAGCTTCGAGCCGATGTCGATCGCTGTCTGAGCAGGTTGACGCCGGCATCCGACGCGGTGTCGGCATGACCGCCCTTCCGGCTTCGTCGGTCGGGACTGCGCATCTTCGCTCGCAGGACCTGGTGCGCAGCATCCCCGTGATCCCCCGCAATCTGGTCCTGGGATTTCTGACCGCGTATCGCAAGGTGATCTCCCCGATGTATGGAGATGTCTGTGCGTACTACCCCAGCTGTTCCGCCTACGCTGTAGGTGCGGTGCAGCAGCACGGCGCAGTGAAGGGAGCGGCGCTCTCGGCATGGCGCATCCTCCGCTGCAACCCCTGGACCACCGGCGGCGTCGATGACGTCCGTCCGCACGACCACTTCCGTTACGACCTGACCGCACACGGTTTCGTCGTCCCTTCCCGAAAGGACTGATCGGTGGGTCTTGACCTTCTGTTCGCCAGCGCGACTCCCAGCCCCGAACCCGCGGGGGGTGGGTTCGATCTGATCGGCACCATCCTGTGGCCGCTCAAGTGGGTCGTCGAGCTCATCCTCGTCGCCTGGCACTGGCTTCTCACCGCTGTCGGTCTCCCCGCGGCGTCCGGCATCACCTGGGTGCTGTCGATCGTCGGACTCGTGATCGTCGTCCGTGCCGCCCTGATCCCGCTCTTCGTGAAGCAGATCAAGAGCCAGCGAAAGATGATGGAAATCGCTCCTGAGCTGCGAAAAGTTCAGGAAAAGTACCGAGGCAAGAAGGATCAGCTGTCTCGCGAGGCCATGAGCCGCGAGACCATGGCGCTGTACAAGAAGCACGGCACGACGCCGATGTCGAGCTGCCTGCCCCTCCTGGTGCAGATGCCTATCTTCTTCTCGCTCTACAGCGTGCTCAGCGACGTCAGCAAGCATGCGAAGGACCAGATCGGCGGTGTCGGGCTGCTGAGCCCGGAGCTGACGAAGGAGTTCTACGACGCCAAGCTCTTCGGTGTCGCCTCTCTGCATGAGACCCTGGGTAACGCGGTCGACGCTCAGAACACCACGGCGATCATCATCCTCGTCACGCTCGTCGTGCTCATGATCGCGTCGCAGTTCTTCACGCAGCTGCAGATCATCTCGAAGAACCTGTCGCCGGAGGCCAAGACCGGCCAGGCGTATCAGATGCAGAAGATCATGCTCTACGTGCTGCCGCTGGGCTTCATCTTCTCGGGTGTGTTCTTCCCGCTCGGTGTCGTCGTGTACTGGTTCATCTCCAACCTGTGGACCATGGGCCAGCAGTTCCTCGTCATCCGGGAGATGCCGACGCCCGGTTCTGAAGCCGCCAAGGCTCGCGAAGAGCGTCTGGCCCGCAAGGGCAAGGCGATCGACTCCTCGGGCAAGGTCGTCCCGATGGCCGCCTACGAGGCAGAGCAGCAGCGTCTGCTCGAAGAGGCGGAGAAGGCGAAGGCAGAAGCACCGAAGCGCCAGCAGCCGGTGGGCAAGAAGCGCGCGAAGAAGAAGGGGAGCGGTTCATGAGCGAGACCATGACCGACAACGCCGAGCCCACCGTGGCTCAGCTCGAGAACGAAGGCGACGTCGCCGCGGACTACCTCGAGGAGCTCCTCGACATCGCCGACATCGACGGTGACCTCAACCTGGATGTTCGTCAGGGACGTGCCTATGTGTCAGTCGAGGCGGAAGGTGATGCACTGTCGGTGCTCTCCGCTCCGGAGACGGTGCAGGCGCTGCAGGAGCTGACGCGCCTCGCCGTGCAGAGCAAGACCGGCTCGTTCTCGCGACTGATCCTCGACATCGCCGGCTCTCGCGACACTCGTCGCCGTCAGCTGGAGACGCTGGTCGACGCTGCTGCAGCGAAGCTCGATGAGGGCTCGTCCCAGGCATCCCTGCCTTCGATGTCGAGCTACGAGCGCAAGCTGGTGCACGATATCGCGGCCGAACGTGGTCTGGTCTCCGAGTCCTACGGTGAGGGTGCTGACCGTCACACGGTTCTTCGCCGTCGTTGATGTTTCACGTGAAACATCTGTCGATCGGAGCCACGTATGAGTGAGCTGGAGCCTGAACCTTCTGTCGCCGCAGATCTCTTCGGAGACCGCATCGATGTGGCGCGATCGTTCACTGCGGCTCTCGCTCGCGAGGGTGAAGAGCGAGGACTCATCGGTCCGCTCGAGCTCCCTCGGCTCTGGACGCGGCACATCCTCAACAGTGTGATCGCTGCTCCTCTCTTCCGCGGGTCCGTCGCTGATATCGGTTCCGGCGCCGGACTTCCTGGCCTGGTGCTCGCGATCGCCCGCCCGGATGTGCAGTGGACGCTCGTCGAACCGATGGAGCGGCGGATCACCTGGCTCAACGAGCAGGTCGATGCTCTGGAACTCGCCAACGTCACTGTTCTTCGCTCTCGTGCGGAGGACGTACACCGCGGGGATGGCTTCGACGTCGTGACTGCTCGAGCCGTCAGCGCGCTGCGTACCCTGATCCCGCTGACTGCTCCTCTGGTACGAGACGGCGGCGAGCTCACGCTCCTCAAGGGGATGAACGCACCGAACGAGATCGATGCGGCTCAGAAGCAGATCAAGAAGTTCCGACTGTCAGACGTGAGGGTCGAAGTGCTCGGGGAGGGTGTCCTTCCCGAGACGACCCGGGTGGTGCGCGCCCGCGTACGCTAGCTACGTTGTGACGGGTAAGCGGGGTGTTTCACGTGAAACACCCCGCTTTCTGTGTCCGGGGGATGGGTACCACGGCATCACACGGCGTTGATGACAGGTGTCGACCTGACTTTCCTCGGACGCTGGATCCTTCGTCTAGCGTCATTCACCCGCGCCTGTGCGACCTCGCCCGGCGGAGTCGATCGTCATCGGTTCCAGATCAGGCACTCTTGTGGTCCAGGATCGCTTCGATGGCCTTGATGACAGGCAGGTTCGTTGGCGTTGCCTCATTCGGAGATCGATGGCGTTCCCATGTTCCACGTGAAACAAGGGGATCAGTGTGCTTCGCGTCGTGAGCCTGGGTGTAGAGGTGCATGACCGGTCGATCGAAGCGGGCGCGAGGCCGATGCCGTCGCCAGGGTGGGATTCCGTCAGGAGCGAGTGTCGACGGCATGCGTGTCTGAACAACTGGAGCCGGTGCAGCTCATAGCGCTGGCGCAGACGTTGCTGATGGGTTGCTGCTCCTCCAGACGCTGCTGCTGCGGGGGAGGTTGCTGGTCGGACGTACGCGGTTTGCCCGATTGGTGCGTCTTAGCGAGCTCTGTGATCGGAGGTCCTTGCGAGATGGGCGCCTGTCATGTTTGGTTTCACATGAAACGCTGACGTACCTGACGTACCTGACGTACCTGACGTACCTGACGTACCTGACGTACCTGACGTACCTGACGTACCAGACGTACCTGACGTACCTGCATGGTGTGCGGTGACGTCTGGCGTTACGTCAGGGACATCGATACTTCAGGGACTTCTGTGGCTGCAGACCCGCATGTACGGGGCTACCCCTGCTCACCACTGCGTTCGACCATCAAGGGATACATGTTTCACGTGAAACATACCCATCTGCTTACCGTCCCTCTGGCTGAGATCACCCCGTTCTACGCAAAGGCGTCGCATACAAGAGCGCGGAGGGCGGTGCAGGGGTGCCGGGAAGGTGGGGGAGGGGCGCCTGCCCTGTCCCCATGATCGTGCGGCGCCAGAGCCCCGGGCTCGCGCAGATCTCATGAGAGCTTGGCGGTCGAAGCGAGGTGGGCACCATTCAGAAATCATGTCGGTGGCCCTTAGAGATACCCTTGCGACGTATACCGCTACTCAACGCATGTTTCACGTGAAACGGCGTCGATGGCGCCAGGGGCGTCTCCACGTCTTCTCGCTGCGGTCAGTATCCCTTCGGTTGTCAGCCGGTTCGAAGCGCGCATCTCTCTACGAATGTGACGGTCCAAGCGGCAGGCGCGTATGCGCATCCGCGAGTGCAATCCAGGAGAGGGTGATGTGGGAAGGAAGGTCCAGCCCCGAAGCGGCCCACCGTACGAGTCACGCCGCGGGCAGTGCCATGAGTGGTCATGCGCGAATAGGTGTCCCACGAGTGGTTTGCTGCATGGGCGCCGTCTGCTTGCGAGGGCAGACGGCCGCGAATCGTCACTGTTTCACGTGAAACATCGAACGTCATGCCCGAAACGACCGTCCATCGAACGCGCGTTCCGGTGGCTTTCCGCACCCTGTCCGTCCAGGAGCGGGCCCACCGTGCGCCCCTCCGTCATCAAACGTCGCTCCCAGCGATTAGAGTGGAACGCGGCCCCGAAAGGAGTGGATGTTTCACGTGAAACAATCCGAGAAGACGTCATCGAACGGAACGTTCGGGATGGATACGCCGCTCGCGCGGGAACTCGCTGACCTCTCCGCCCGAAGGCGCGCACTCGAGGCCGCCACCGTGGAGTTCACCGGGGAAACCCGTGTGCTGACGGTGTCGAACCAGAAGGGCGGCGTGGGTAAGACAACCACCGCCGTGAACATCGCCTCCGCCCTGGCAGGAATGGGCGCGAAGGTCCTGGTCATCGATCTGGATCCGCAGGGCAACGCCTCCACCGCATTGGGTGTGCCGCACAGCGCCGAGGTCCCCAGCGTCTACGACGTATTGATCGATGAGTTCCCACTCGCGGACATCGTCCAGGAGAGCCCGGAGGACTCGAACCTCTTCTGTGCGCCGAGCACAATCCACCTCGCGGGTGCAGAGATCGAGCTGGTAGCGCAGGTTGCTCGAGAGCATCGCCTGCGTCGCGCCCTCGAGGTGTATCTCGCCGACCACCCGATGGACTTCGTCATCATCGACTGCCCTCCATCACTAGGGCTGCTCACGATCAACGCCTTCACGGCGGCGACGGAGGTCTTCATCCCCATCCAGTGCGAGTACTACGCACTCGAGGGACTGAGTCAGCTGCTAGGGAGCATCCAGATGATCCAGAAGCACCTGAACCCCGTCCTTCATCTCTCCACGATCCTGCTGACGATGTTCGACGGGCGTACACGCCTCGCGCAGCAGGTCGCGGAAGAGGTCCGCACACACTTCCCGGAACAGGTGCTGGAGACGGTCATCCCGCGCTCGGTCCGGGTATCGGAGGCCCCGAGCTTCGGGCAGACCGTGATCGCATACGACGGTCAATCCGCCGGCGCGATCGCCTATCGTGAGGCCGCCGTTGAGATCGCATCGCGCACAGCGACGCAGAGCAAGGAGAAATGATGGCGAAGCGCACTGGGCTGGGTCGGGGTATCGGCGCCCTCATCCCCACGGCTGATCAGTCGGAGCGTCCTGTCGACGTCTTCTTCCCTGGCGCGAGCCTGCGACAGGCGAATGCGGAGGCAGTACCCGAGGTCGAAGCCGATGCCGCCGAACTCGAGGTCGTCCCCGGCATCCACCTGATCCAGGTCGATCCGAACACGATCGTCGCCAACCCCCGTCAGCCGCGAACGCACTTCAACCCCGAAGATCTCGCTGAGCTCGTCCACAGCGTTCGTGAGTTCGGTGTGCTCCAGCCCGTCGTCGTCCGCAAGAACAGCGAGGGCCAGTACGAGCTCATCATGGGGGAGCGACGTACCCGTGCTGCTCGTGAGGCGGGGCTCGAGGTGATCCCCGCGATCGTTCGCGAGACCGCCGACGAGGATCTCCTCCGTGACGCGCTGTTGGAGAACCTCCACCGTTCTGAGCTGAACCCGTTGGAAGAGGCCTCGGCGTACCAGCAGCTCCTCGAGGACTTCGGAATCACTCAGGAGGAGCTGGCCACACGCATCGGTCGCTCGCGTCCGCAGATCAGCAACACGATCCGGCTCCTGAAGCTCCCTGTACCCGTGCAGCAGCGGGTCGCGGCCGGGGTGCTGACCGCGGGGCACGCGCGAGCCATCCTCAGTCTCGAGACTCCGGAGTCGATGCAGCGCCTCGCGGACAAGGTCGTGAACGAGGACCTCTCGGTGCGTGCCACCGAGGAGGCCGCCAAGTCGCAGCCCAACGCCGGCAAGTCCGTGAAGCCGACCCCCGGTGCGCGCCGGGCATACCTCGACGAGGTGGCCGGCAAGCTCGGAGATCGACTCAACACCCGAGTGAAGATCGCTCTTGGTGCACGGAAAGGCCAGGTCACGATCGATTTCGCTTCCATTCAGGATCTCAATCGCATCCTGGAGGAGATCGGAGAGAGCGGTTACGGCTCGTCGAAGTGAGGCCCCGGCGACGGCAGCGCTAGCCTAGACTCGCGTCATCGTGACGACGAGGGGGATGTCATGTCGAGTACAGCCGGTCCAGTAGCCATCAAGCGCCGTGTGATCGCGGTGAGCATCGCGGCCGCGTTGGGTGGTTTCCTCTTCGGATTCGATACGGCCGTGATCAACGGTGCCGTGGATGCCCTCGCCGGTGACGTCTCCGGGTTCGATCTCGGCACCGCCCTGAAGGGCTTCGCCGTCTCCTCCGCTCTCATCGGCTGTGCGGTGGGTGCCTGGTTCGCAGGACCGGTCTCCAACAAATACGGTCGCATTCCGGTGATGGTCGTCGCAGCGGCGATGTTCTTCATCTCCGCTATCGGCTCTGGTCTCGCCTTCAGCGTCGTCGACCTCATCATCTGGCGAGTGGTCGGTGGACTCGGTGTCGGCGCGGCCTCGGTCATCGCGCCGGCATACATCGCTGAAGTGTCGCCGGCGGCCGTGCGGGGTCGCCTCGGATCCCTGCAGCAGCTCGCCATCGTGACCGGTATCTTCGCTGCGCTGCTCTCAGACGCGCTGCTCGCCGGTCTCGCCGGTGCCGCGGATCAGCCGTTGTGGGGTCTCACGGCCTGGCGGTGGATGTTCATGGTCGCGGCCATCCCCGCGTTGGTCTACGGACTGATGTCTCTTCGGCTCCCGGAGTCTCCGCGGTACCTGGTGCGCAAGGGAGAACTGAAAAGGGCCGCTGAGGTTCTCGAGACCGTCACCGGTACCGTCGACGTCCAGGGGAAGATCGACGAGATCACCGGAACCATCGACACCGAACGCTCCGAGTCTCTGCGCGACCTGCGCGGCAACCGTCTGGGACTGAAGCCGATCGTCTGGATCGGCATCCTGCTGTCGGTCTTCCAGCAGTTCGTGGGCATCAACGTCATCTTCTACTACTCGACCACGCTCTGGCAGTCGGTGGGCTTCGACGAGTCCAGCGCATTGCTCACCTCCGTGATCACCTCCGTCACGAACATCGTCGTGACGATCGTGGCCATCCTTCTCGTCGACAAGATCGGTCGACGGATCATGCTGCTGGTGGGCTCGGTGGGGATGACCGTGACCCTCGGCCTCATGGCTGTGGCTTTCTCGTTCGGCACACTGGACGCGCAAGGGACGGCGACTCTCCCCGACCCCTGGGCCACTATCGCGCTGGTCTGCGCGAACGGATTCGTCGTGTTCTTCGGCGCGAGCTGGGGCCCTCTCGTGTGGGTTCTGCTCGGCGAGATCTTCCCGAACTCGATCAGAGCCGGCGCCCTCGCGGTGGCTGCTGCGGCGCAGTGGGTCGCGAACTTCTTCATCTCCACGACGTTCCCGGCCTTCGCGGAGATCGGACTCACCTTCGCCTACGGCTTCTACGCGTTCTTCGCGCTTCTGTCGTTCTTCTTCGTCTTCTTCAAGGTGCCCGAGACCAAGGGGAAAGAGCTCGAGGACATGACGGAGAACATGAAGGTTCAGCGCCGGAGGGGTCCCCAGCCGACGTAGGCTTGAAGCATGACCGAGTCCGTACAGCGTCGCGCCAGCCTGGAAGTGCTGCGGGCCGAAGCGGCCGACGAACTCGCCGTCCTCATCCAGGAGCGCCTGCTCGGAGGCGAGGATCCGTGGGAGTTCATGGAGGAGCTCCCGAGCGTCGACGAGCTCGTCGTCTACCTTCTTCGCGCCGACAACATCAATGCGAACGACGGCGTGCGTCCCAATGCGGCCCGACACTATCGAGTGCTGAGGCAGATCGCGCTGGAGTACCCGGAGCTGACCTCCGCCGTCTGGGGCCTGTTGGATGAGAAGCAGCGCCACCGCCGATGGGATCCGTCCGTCGCCGACGCCTCCTGACGTGGGGGCCGTCCTCGTTCCGTACGATCCGGCCTGGCCGGACGCCTTCCGGAGGGTTGCGGCAGAACTGCGGACGCAGGGGAACCCGAACTGGATCGTCGAGCACATCGGTTCGACCAGCATCCCCGGGATGAGTGCCAAGCCGATCATCGATGTCGCCGTGCGGATCGCCGACGAGGAGGACCTCGACCGGCATCTACCCGGCCTTGAGACCGTCGGGTGGACGCTCGGGAGCGGAGTGCGAAGCCACCGGGTGATGATCTTCGAGGAGGATGGCGTGCGCACTCGAATCGCCCACTTCTTCGAGGCGTCAGGGTGGGATGAGGTGAACCAGAGGATCCTTCGGGACTGGCTGCTGCAGAACCCGGAAGATGCCGAGCTCTACGAACGCGCGAAGCACGCTGCTGTCGATGCCTTGCGCACGGGGGAGGAGTCGTACAACGCGGGCAAGACCGCAGTGATCCAGCTCCTCGTCGATCGAGCCCGTGCTGCTCGTGGACTGTCACCAGTCCCGGTGTACGACAAAGACTGACGGAGAGGCGCATCGCGCACGACACGGGGCACGGAGACGAAGAAAGGGCCGCACCTCCCCGGGGGAGCTACGGCCCTTTCGAATCGCAGGATCAGCCGATGAAAGCGGCGAGGTCCTTCTCGAGAGCGAACTTGGGCTTGGCGCCGATGATGGTCGTCTTGACCTCACCACCGTGGAACACCTTCATCGCCGGGATCGACGTGATCTGGTACTTCATCGCCAGCTCGGGGTTCTCGTCGACGTTGAGCTTGAGGATCGTGATCTTGTCGGGGTTGTCGGCCTGGATCTCGTCCAGAACCGGCGCGACCATGCGACACGGACCGCACCACTCGGCCCAGAAGTCCACCAGCACGGGACCTTCGGCCTGCAGAACGTCCTGCTCCCAGGTCGCCTGGCTCGTAGCCTTTGCACTCATCAGAGTTCTCCTTGATTCGAGGTTCGCCTGCTACAACAGCCGACGAGGGAAAAGTGTTCCCGGCCTTATGCCCTGGCGGTGAGGATCTCGGCGGCCTCGGCGGCCGGGACCTCCACGGACGCGTCCTCAAGGTCTGCGAGGAAGTGCTCCGCATCGAGCGCGGCGACCGTGCCGCTGCCGGCAGCCGTGATGGCCTGACGGTAGGTGGGATCGATGACGTCACCCGCAGCGAAGACACCCGGGACCGAGGTCTTCGACGAGCGTCCGTCGACCCAGATGGTGCCCTCGGGCGTCAGCTCGAGCTTGTCGTGCACGAGGTGCGTGCGCGGGTCGTTGCCGATCGCGATGAAGAGCCCGTCGAGCGGGAGGTCGCGGAGCGTTCCGTCGACCGTGGAGCGCAACTGCACACCCGTCACGGAGTCGCCACCGAGGACCTCGGCGACCTCGCTGTTCCACACGAACTCGATCTTCTCGTTCGCGAAGGCGCGCTCCTGCATGATCTTCGAGGCCCGCAGGGTGTCCTTGCGGTGGATGACGTAGACCTTCTCGGCGAAGCGCGTGAGGAACGTGGCCTCTTCCATCGCGGAGTCGCCGCCACCGACGACGGCGATCGTCTTCTCGCGGAAGAAGAAGCCGTCGCACGTGGCGCACCAGGAGACGCCGTAGCCGGAGAGGCGCTCCTCACCGTCGATGTTGAGCTTGCGGTAGGCCGAGCCCGTCGCGTAGATCAGCGACTGGGTCTCGTGCTCCGCACCGCTGCCGAGGATGACCTTCTTGACGGGGCCGTCGAGCTGCAGCTCGGTGACGTCGTCGTAGACGACCTCGGTGCCGAACTTCTCGGCCTGCTCCTGGAACTTGGCCATGAGCTCCGGTCCCTGGATGCCCTCGGGGAAGCCCGGGTAGTTCTCCACCTCAGTGGTGTTCATCAGCTCGCCGCCGACCTCGACCGAGCTCGCGATGAGCAGCGGCTTGAGGTTCGCCCTGGCGGCGTAGATGGCAGCCGTGAATCCGGCGGGGCCGGAGCCGATGATGATGACCTGACGCATGTGCTCTCCGTCTTAGAAACTGCAGTCGAATGACCTTCGAGTGCTTCAACCCATGGTAACCGCGAGGCATTCCCCGCACACTGTGTGCCGCCGGGCTGGGAGAAGGCTCTGGGCGCCGATCAGCGACCGGGGAGGAAGCGGCGGACCAGCGCGCGGCCGGCCGTGAGCTCGGGGGCACGCATGATGGCGAGGATCGCGATGTAGACGATCACGACGGCGAGGCCGACCATCGCGGTCGCGAGGGTGGCGGGGATGACGCCGGAGGTAGCCCAACCCGTGGTGCCGCCGAGAAGCTGGAACGTTCCCCAGCCGGCGGATCCGGCCGGGATTGCGGCGATCGTGAAGCGACCGATGGCCGTGATCCAGGAGCCGACGTGCAGGCCGCCGATCTTCTTGTGTAGCAGCCAGGTGGCGACGATCGTCTGCAGGATGCTCGCGATCGACTGGCCGAGGGCGATCGCCGCGGCGAGAGAGGTGAGGGGGATGATCCCCGCTTCGCGCAGACCGAGCGCGGCCAGGGCTGTGACGACGATGAGGACGCACTGGAAGATCGTGAACCAGAACGGGGTCCGCGTGTCGTCGTAGGCGTAGAAGGTGCGCTGCACGATGAAGAGGATCGTGAGAGGAATGAGCCCGACGAGGTAGGCGAGCAGCACCATCGCGGCCGCTTGGGCGTCTTCGGCGGACTCGGTGAACACTCGCGACGCCGGGATGGCCGCGGCGGCGACGGCCGCGGTGGCCGCGACGATGAAGAACAGCAGCGTGCGGATGCTCTGCGCGATGTCGGCGCGGACGTCGTCATCGCGACCGGCAGCCGCGTGCGCGCTGATCTGGGTGAAGTAGGGGGTTCCGATAGAGAGCACGATGACGGAATACGGGAGCATGAAGATCAGCCACGCGTTCGCGGTCACGGTGGCGGAGGCGCCGAGACCGGCGACCTCGCTGACGATGTAGCCCTGGAGAACTCCGGCAGACAGGCTCGCGAAAGCCATGAGGAAGGTCCAGCCGGCCAGGCGGCCGACATTGCCGAGACCGACACCGCGCCAACGGAAGTCGGGCTTGAGAGCAAGGCCCGTGCGACGCCAGAAGATGAGCAGGACGACGGCCTGCAGCGCGATGCCCAGCGTGGCCGTGCCACCGAGCAGCGTGATCATCTCGGGCGTCCAGTCGGTGGCCTTCGTGGAGACGGGACCGAACAGTGCGCCGAGCGCGAGGAAGCCGACGATCGAGACGATGTTGTTGACGACGGGCGCCCAGGTGAAGGGACCGAAGATCTTCCGCGCGTTGAGGGCTTCGCCCAGCATCGCGTAGAGACCGTAGAGGAGGATCTGAGGCAGGCACCAGTAGGCGAGTGCCGTGGCGAGGGCGAGGGTGGCCTCGGTCGCTCTACCGGCGACCAGATGTACCAGCCACGGTGCCGCCGCCGTCGCGACTCCCGTCACCACGACAAGGACGACGGTGCCGAGGGTGAACAGCTTCGAGATGAAGGCATTGCCGCCGTCGGCATCCGCCGTCGCCTTGACGATCTGGGGGACGATGACCGCCGTGAGGATTCCGACGGAGATCAGGGAGAAGACGCTGTTGGGCAGCTGGTTCGCGTAGGTGAACGCATCAGCCGCCTGCGACCCGAGTGAGCCGATGACTCCGACGAGCACGATGCTGCGCAGCAGACCGGTCAGGCGGGAGACGAGGGTACCCGCGCCGATGATGGCGCTGGCGCGGCCGAGGCTACTCATTCTTGTCTTCGGTCGCGGTGGCATCGGGTCGTGATTCCACGGCTACCTCTTCGAGTGATTCGATCTGCGCCTCGACGGCGGCCTCTTCGGCTGCTTCGTGGCGCTTGCGGCGCACGGTGCGGATCACGCCGAGCGCGATCAGGACGACGGCGAGCCCTCCGAAGACGATCAGGCCGATGGTCTCCCACTCGGCACGGACGGCGACCCGGATCTCCTCCTGGCCTTGGATCTGTACGCCGGTGGGGCTGTACAGGCTGAGCCGCAGGTCGACCTCGCCACTGCCGACGCGTGCCGACACGGGAACCTTGACCCGCTTGGTGGAGTTGGCCTCGACCACCGTCTCCGTCATCGGTGTGACCTCGAGACGCGGGTCGGTCGGCGAGACGAAGAGCTGCACCGTCACGGGCCACGGAAGGTCGTTGCGCACGGCGATGGGCAGGTCGGCGTTGGCGGTCAACAGCTGGATGGTGCTGGAGGGCGGCGTGCTCACGGCGCTCAACGTCTGCGTCGTGCGTTTCTGGTGCTTCTCGACGTTCTTGGCGAAGGCGTTCGCCGGTGTCCCGACGGCCAGGGTGCGCAGGATGCGGATGCGCTCGGGGCTCAGCAGGACCTGCGGATCACTGAGCATCGATGAGAAGGCGGTGAGTGCTGCTTCGTCGGCGAGGAGATCCGTCACCGCCGTTGCCCGTGCCGGGTCGGCTTGGGCTGTGACGGAGGCGGGGATCGCCGGAGTCGCACGCAGCGCCGACAGCTCGAAACCGATCGAGTCGGCGGAGGAGATCGCATCGCGCAGCGCATCGGCGTCACGGTTCTCATCACGGTCGAGACCGATCAGCAGCGGAGCGCCGGCCACGCGATCCGCTGCCAGCATGAGCAGCGCGGATGCCTCGGCGAGCAGACGCTGGCGATCCACCTGATCGGACTCGGCGGCAACCTTCGACAGGGACTCGGATAGAGCGGTATCCGTGACGAGCAGGTCGTTTCCGCCGGCAGTGGCGTGCGCCGCGCTCTGTCCGCCGACGGCGGTGGAGGAGACGATCGTGGTCGTGCCCTCACCGAGATACCGCGTGAAGGAGGCCAGATCATCCTCGCTGAGCTCGTCGGCTGGCCACAGGATCTGCGCGAGCGCGCCGTCGATCGCGGTGAGCTCCTCGTCGTCGGGCAGCTGCGGAGTCCCGGTCGGGCCGGGTGTCGGCTCGGGTGTCGTGGGCGGGGTGCCGGTCGGCGCAGGCGTGGCAGGGGTCTGCGAGAAGTTCGCCGCATTGAGGAACGGGGCCAGCGTCGTCGGCTGCAGGAGTTCGGGCAGGCCTGCCTGCGCCTGGGCCGCGGCATCAGCATCGCCGAACTGCAACGCGAACCGTGCGTTGGGCAGGGCATCGAGGCGACGCAGCCAGTCCTGGGCGCTCTCGGGTGCCGCGGAACCGAGAGCGCGGATGGCCGCGACGATGGCGGGATCGATCGCAAGGACCGCGGTGGTGCCCGCCACACCGTCGAGCTGAGCGGTGAGAGCGCCCTCGGGTCCGGTGAGGGCAGCGAGCTCGTCCGAACTGAGCAGGGCACCGCCCTCGGGCGTCGCCGTGATGGGGACGAGCACCCCGACCTGAGCGGTCTGAGAATCGGCGACGACCAGCACACTGGTGGCGGTGGTCGCCGATTCGTCGTCGTCGGTGTTCTGCATCTTTGCGCCGGTGAGCTCCGCCCGCAGCGGGTAGACGCCCGGAGCGAGGGCCCCGAGGGTCTCGGCGGGCACGAAGACCGTGGTCATGGCCGATTCTCCGGCATCGAGGGCGGCCGTCGTGTCGGAGCCGATGGTGTCGAACTCGCCCGGGGCCGTGCCATCGTCGAGCCAGTTCGTGACAGCGGCCTCATCGGTCAGCGGCGTCCTGCTGAGCTCCACCTGCACCTGACCGGCGGAGAGCTTCGACTCGGTGTCGTTCTGCACCGTGAGCATCGCCGTGGTCGCCGAACCGGGGGCGACGAGGCCGCGCAGGCCCGCGGAGATGTGGAAGCCCACCCGTGCATCGTCGTTCGCACCCGATGCCCCGGCTGCACTGGCCGCGCTCGGCACGACGACCGCGCAGGCGCCCAGCACGATCGCGAGAACAGCGGTCCTGCTTGCGAGCCTTCGAAGGCGCGCACGGAGGCCGTGCTCGGGGGTGATCGCGGTCATGGAGGTCTTCCTCGAACGCCCGGAGACGGGCTGATCGTGAGTACTGACCTCCCGATTCTAGGAGGCGCAGGGAAAGAGAACCCTGAAGACGCGTAGAGTGACGGCCGTGTCCGACACCCCCGCACCGCTCCCAGACCCCCTTCGCTGCGCCGCGCTCGCTGCCGATCTCGACGCCGCCGACCTCCGTTCCGAGCCGCTTCGTCGTCTGTGGGGCGAGGAAGCGGACGACGCTCTCGCGCGCGGCATGCACGAGCCGATCCTGCGCGCCATCGCCGGCGACTCCGGCGTGCTGGCGACGCTCGGGCGGTTGCTCGTGCTCGGGAAGCCGCAGCCGCGGGCGGCCGTCGCCGCCGCGTTGCCGCACCTCGGGGTGGACGGGCTCGTGGCTCTCGGACTGGGCACGTCCGACGCCGAAACGGTGACCCCGACCGCGCTGCTGCGCCCGCAGTCGTTCGTCGATGCGGATGGTGTCGGGGAGTGGTGGATCGCCAGCGACCTCGACGAGGTGGCGCTCGATGGCCCTCTTCCTGCCGACCATGTGCTCGGGGTCGGGGGAGCATCGCGCACGCTCGCCGAGACGATCGTTCCCATCCAGGTCGATCGGGCTCTCGATCTGGGCACCGGCTGCGGTATCCAGGCGCTCCTCGTCGCCCGTCGCGCCGGCACGGTGATCGCGACCGACATCTCGGAGCGCGCCCTGGCCTTCGCGGAACTCAACGCCCGCCTCAACGGGGTGGTCAACATCGAGTTCCGGTACGGCAGCATGTTCGAGCCTGTCGCGGGTGAGGCCTTCGACCTGATCGTCTCCAACCCGCCGTTCGTCATCACGCCGCGGGTGGAGGGGGTCCCGGCGTACGAGTACCGCGACGGCGGGCTGGTGGGCGATGCGTTGGTCGAGCAGTTCGTGCGGAGCGCGCCTGCGTACCTCACGCAGAACGGCATCGCGCAGCTGCTCGGCAACTGGGAGTCCAGGTCCGGCATCACCGGCCTCGCCCGTCTCGAGGCCTGGGTGCCGAGCGAGCTCGACCTCTGGGTGATCGAACGCGAGGAGCTGACCCCGCTCGGCTATGCCGAGCTGTGGATCCGTGACGGGGGGACGACGCCGCGTGACCCGGCCTTCACGCCACTGCTGACCGCCTGGCTCGACGACTTCTCCGCCCGGGGCGTGACCTCGATCGGCTTCGGTTACGTGCTGATGCGCCGCGGGGCGCCGGAGCATCCACTTCGACGCACGGAGAGGATCGCACAGCAGGTCTCGAACGTCGGGACCGCTCTGGGCACGGGCCTTGCCGCCCACGACGTGCTCGCCGAGGGCATTCCTTCGACCCTGGTGACGGCTGCGGACGTGACCGAGGCGCGCCACCTGCTGCCGGGCAACGACGACCCGAGCGTCATCGAGCTGCGACAGGGCGGCGGTTTCGCCCGCACGGTGAACGTCGATCCCGCGCTCGCCGGGTTCGTCGGCGCCTGCGACGGCGAACTCACCGTCGTGCAGATCGCTTCGGCGCTGGCCGACCTCTTCGAGGTGCCGTTGCCGGATCTGTGGGCCGAGCTCGAGCCCCGCATCCGCTCCCTGGTGCTCGACGGCATTCTGGTGCCGGGGGAATAGTCCCCAGATCTATGCGTTGGAATGGATCATGAAGGCTTTCGGATTCCTCTCCTTCGGGCACTACGCGGATGTGCCCGGCTCAGCGACCCGCACGGCGGGCGACATGCTGAAGCAGACCATCGAGATCGCCGAGGGCGCCGACGAGATCGGTGTGAACGGCGCCTACGTGCGCGTGCACCACTGGGCGCGTCAGGCCGCCTCGCCGATGCCGCTGCTGGCGGCCATGGCGGCGCGCACGAAGCGCATCGAGGTCGGCACGGGCGTGATCGACATGCGCTACGAGAACCCGTTCCAGTTCGCGGAGGAGGCGGCCGCTCTCGACCTGATCTCCGACGGTCGCATCGCGCTCGGCGTGAGCCGTGGTTCCCCCGAGACGGCTCTGCGCGGATACGAGACGTTCGGCTACGTCGATGAGGAGGACACCGAGCGCGGAAGCGTCATCGCGCGGGAGAAGTTCGACCTGTTCCTGCGTGCGATCGACGGGGAGGGAATCGCCCCCGGCGACCCGCGCATGGTGGGGGCTGGGCGCTATCTCGCGATCGAGCCGCAGTCGCCGACACTCCGCGATCACATCTGGTGGGGATCGGGTTCGCGCCCGACCGCGATCGAGACGGGTCGCAAGGGCCTCAACATGATGAGCTCGACCCTCGTCACCGAGGCCACGGGGCAGCCGTTCCACGAACTGCAGCGTGAGCAGATCGACCTCTTCCGGTCCGCATACAAGGAGGCCGGGCACACCGGCACCCCGCGGGTGTCGGTCAGCCGCAGTGTGTTCCCGCTGGTCTCCGACATGGACCGCGCCTACTTCGGCCTTCGGAGCGAGGAGAACGCCGATCAGATCGGCATCATCGACGGGTTCCGCTCCACGTTCGGCAAGACTTATGCGGCCGAGCCCGACGTGCTGATCGAGCAGCTTCGACAGGACGAGGCGGTGATGGCCGCGGACACCCTGATGCTGACGATCCCGAACCAGCTCGGACCGGAGTACAACCTGCACGTGCTGGAGTCGTTCGCGAAGCACGTGGCCCCGGCGCTGGGCTGGAAGCCGAACACCGGAGGGCCGGTCCAGGGCGATCCGGTCTGATCACGACCCACCTCCTTGACACGGCGTCGTGGAACGCTGACGCTGGGTGACGGCGCGTCGATGGACGCACCGTCACCCAGCCCAGCTCCGGAGGCAGCGATGACCCGTGTTCGCGTCGATCTCAACATCTCGCTCGATGGCTTCGCCACGACGACCGATCAGACCCCGGAGAACCCCTTCGGTGAGGACTGGGGAAGGCTCACGGCCGCATACACGGCCACCCGCACCTTCCACGAACGCGTCTTCCTCGACACCAGTGGCGTCGGCACCACGGGTGTCGATGAGAAGTACGCCGCGCACTACTTCGAGAACATCGGCGCCGAGATCATGGGCGCCGGGATGTTCGGGCTCCACGCGAACCCCGACGACCCCGACTGGCGTGGGTGGTGGGGAGAGGAGCCGCCGTTCCACGCTCCGGTGTTCGTGCTGACCCACACACCGCGACCGTCGATCGAGTTCGCCAACGGCACGAGCTTCCGCTTCCTCTCGGCCGCGCCGGACGAGGCGCTGCGCACGGCGGTGGCTGCTGCGGATGGACGCGACGTGCGCGTCGGAGGCGGGCCGACCACGGTGCGCGAGTATCTGCGTGCCGGTCTCGTCGACGAGCTGCACGTCGGCATCACCCCCATCCTCATCGGGAGCGGGATCCGTCTGTGGGACGACCTGCGCGGGTTCGAGTCCGGCTATCGCGTCACCTCGGAGGTCGCGGAGTCCGGCGTCACGCACATCACGTTCTCCCGCGAGAGCTGATCCGGGGGAGTGATCGATGGCGCGGGTCAGTTCCCGCTCGGCGGGCCGAACAGCTCCTCGCCGTGCTCGTGCAGGAGCTTGTAGGCGTCGGCGAAGGTCTCCGGCTCCGGTTCGCCGGGCTTGCCGTATCGCGCCAGGAGCAGACCCAGCAGGCCGCGCGCGGGCGGCGTGAGCGGCTTCAGCTGGTCTTTCTCGCCGGGCTGCGGTGCGGAGTCCTCGGGATTCGGCGGCGTGTACGCCGGGGTGGTCACCGGCCAGTCGGACGGATGCCGCGGCTTGTCGAGGTTCACGACGTTCAGCAGCGTGTTCGCGGACTGATCGCGGTCGTTGAGCGGCTCGAGACCGTGCAGGCGCGACAGGGTCGCGGTGACCGAGCCGTGGTGCATCTCGTCGTGGATGATGCTGCCGCGCTTCGTGTAGGCCGACACGGCGATCGCCGGCACCCGGCATCCGAGCCGATCGAACGTGAAGCCCATCTCGCCCGGCCCCGTGTCGGGGGTGGGCTTCGTCACCGCGGGCGGCGGCACGTGGTCGTAGCAGCCGCCGTGCTCGTCGAACGTGATCAGCAGCAAGGTGTTGACGGCGTTGGAACCCTTCGGGGAGGAGCTCGTGCGCACCGCCTCGTAGATGTCGTGGATGAGGCGGTCGCCGGCCCGTACATCTGAGATGGCGCTGTCGAACACGGCCTCGCCGTCGACCTCGCTCTCTCGGGGCGATCCGAACGGGGGATGGAAGTCGTTGTGGTCATAGACCATCCGCGGCTCGATGAAGGCGTACGCGGGGAGCTTCCCGGCCTTCGCCTCGGCGTAGAAGTCCTCCATCGTGCCGAAGTGCTCGGTGCGCCAGTACTTCTCCAGCACCGCCGCATGCAGCATCCCGGTGAACGAGACGAGCTGGAGCTTGTCGATGTAGATCTTCCAGCTCACCTTCTTGTCTTCGAGCCGGTTGAACACCGTGGGCGCTGCCGGCGCATCCAGCCACTTCCGGTAGCCGCCGCCCGCCTGATTGGTCACGAACCCGTGAGAGGTGGAGGCGTGGAAGAACGAGCGGTTGCAGAAAGTCTGGGAGGGGACGCCGGCGTACCAGTGGTCGAACACCGCGAACTCCGCAGCGAGCGTCGACAGCACCGGCAGCATCTCGGGGGAGAAGGAGCCCAAGATGTGCGCGGCCTCTTCGGGCTTCGGGGCGACGCCTTTGCGCAGACGCCGGAAGTTGGTGATGTAGTCCTCGAGGAACCCCGACATCGTGGCCTTCTCGCCGTGCGTCGGGGCATTGAAGGGCGCGGTCATCTCGTCGACGAAGAGGTCGGCGTTCGTCGGAGGGTCGACCGTGCCGAAGATCTGTGTGTTGACGTGCGGATACTCCTCGCCCGGATCCGGATCGGGGAGGCTCATGATGCGGTCGGTGTCGCCCTCGTACACATGGGCGTCGACGACCGTGCCGTCGGATGCGGTGTTGCTGTAGGAGCCGAAGGCGAGTCCCTCGAACTTCTCGCCCTGCGGCAGGCTCTCCTTCGAGTACAGATATCCGAGGAGGTTGTCGAACGAGCGGTTCTCGCCCATCACGACGACGAGGTGGTCGAAGCCCGGTTCGCTGCGCGGGGTGAGGGCGGCGAACTGATCGGGTTCGGCCGCGAATCCGTCACGCGTGTTGCCGGCGATCGATGCTCCGATGGCCGCACCCCCGGCTCCACCGATCACAGCACCGGCAAGGGCGGCCCCGCCCATCTTGAAGAAGCCTCGGCGGGAGGAATCGCGGGGAGCGTCGGGGGAGGAGGATACTTCTTCGGCCATGCCGCGATCCTATGACCGACTGCTCCTCGTCGGAGGACGACCTCCGACGAGGAGCGGATCCGGCCCTCAGGCGGCGGCGATCCAGAGCACGGCACCCTCACGCCAGCCGAGGCCGGCCGTGCCCTCGGGGATCGGCTCCTCATGCCGCGGACGCACGACGCGCATCCGCGTGCCCGCGAGCTCGACGATGTAGACGATGTCCGCTCCGCGGTAGACATGCGTGACGACCTCGACGCTCACGGGGGCGTCGGGGCCGACGGTGGGGGAGAGGTGGAGGTCTTCCTGACGGAGCACCACTTCCCCTGCGCCATCGGGTCCTGCGCCGGTCATCGGCACCGAGATCGCCGTACCGTCGAGCGTGGCGACCGCACCGGAACGGGTGGCCGGCAGCAGGTTGGCCGCGCCGATGAAGTCGGCGGCGAACGGGGTGCGCGGCGCGCCGTAGAGCTCGGCCGGTGCGCCCTCCTGCTCGATCACACCGCCGTTCATCAGGACGATGCGGTCGGAGAGGCTCATCGCCTCCTCCTGGTCGTGTGTGACGAACACGGTGGTCAGGCCGAGCGTGCGGTGCAGCTCCTTCAGCTCGACCTGCATGTCCTCCCGCAGACGGGCGTCGAGGTTCGACAGCGGTTCGTCGAGCAGGAGCACACGGGGTTCGAACGCGATCGCACGGGCCAGTGCGACGCGCTGCTGCTGCCCGCCCGACAGCTGTGCCGGCATCCGATCGGCCAGGTGGCCCATCTGCACCCGCTCGAGCGCGCGGACGGCGAGCTCCTTCTGCTCCGACTTGGATTTCTCGCCCGACATGCGCAGACCGAAGCGCACGTTCTCGGCCACGCTCATGTGCGGGAAGAGTGCGTAGCTCTGGAACATCATGCCGAGGTGGCGCTTCTCGGGCGGAAGGTCGGTGACATCCTGTCCCGCGATCTCGATGGTGCCCCCGCTGGGCGACTCGAGGCCGGCGATGCAGCGCAGGAGCGTGGTCTTGCCGCAGCCCGAGGGACCGAGCAGCGAGACGAACTCCCCGGACTGCATCGAGAGGTCGATGCCCTTGAGTACCGAGGTCCCCTTGAAGTCCTTGGTGAGAGCAGTGATGGTGAGTGTTGTCATCAGACGAACAACCTTCCCAGGCCGATGATGCGTTCGAGGACGATCATGAGGACGACGGTGAGCAGGACCATGAGAGTCGAGACCGCCGCCACGGTGGGCGACGTGCTGAACTCCAGCTGGCCGTAGATGGCGATGGGGAGCGTCTCGAGCTGCGGGGTGCGCAGGAAGAGGGCGATGACCGCATCGTCGAACGAGATGTTGAAGGCGAAGAACGCTCCGGCCGCGATGCCGGGGCGGGCGATCGGGAGCACCACCAGGCGGTAGCGGTTCCAGGCGCTGGCGCCGAGGGTGCGCGCGGCCTCCTCGGTGAAGTGGTCGGCCCTGGTCATCACGCCCGTGACGGTGCGCATGACGTACGGGATCGCGATCACCACGTGGATCGCGATCAGGACGCCGACGTTCGGCGCCCCGATCGTGAGGGACGAGATCGACAGCGCACCGATGGCGAGGATGATCGTGGGGATCGTCAGCGGCGACATCAGCAGCCCCTGGATGGCGGCACCACCCGGAACCTTGAACCGGGTGAGCGCGAGTGCGGCCGCGGTGCCGATGGATGCGGCGACGATCGCGACCGTGATGCCCACCAGCAGGCTCAGGCGGAACGGCTCGAGGTAGGTGTCGGAGGTGAGCGCCTCGACGTACCAGTCGAGAGTGAAGCCCTGACCGGGGAAGGTCAGGAATCGGTTCTCGCCCACCGAAGCACCGGCGACGACCATGAGCGGCACGAGCATGTAGAGCGTCACCACGACGCCGAGGACGATGGCGAGGACCCTGCCGAGGATCGGAACGGAACGGACCATGGTCACACCTTCTGCTTCCCGAGTCGGGACGTGGTTGCGAGCACGAGCATGACCCCGGCGAACAGCAGCACGGCCTGTGCGGCCGCGAACGACCAGTCGAGGTTGGTGGTCGCGTCGATGTAGATGGTCTGGGCGAACACCGGGATCTGCGCCCCGCCGATGAAGCGCGGCGTGATGAACGAGCTGACCGACAGGACGAAGACGAGCGAGGCTCCGGCGACGATGCCGGGGATCGCGAGGGGGAGGACGACGTGCCACAGCGTGCGCCAGAATCCGGCGCCGAGCGTGCGTGCGGCCTCTTCGAGCTGCGGCCGGATGCCCGACACGACGCCGAGGATGCTCAGCACCGCGAAAGGCAGGAGCACCTGCACCATCGCGATCACGACCCCGGTCTCGGTGCCGAGGAAGCCCTGTGTGCCGCCGACGAGGAGCTCGGCTCCGGGGATCTTCATCAGCAGACCCGACGGGCCCATCAGCACCACCCAGCCGAAGGTGCGGACCACGACGCTGGTCATGAGGGGGAGGATCACGACGATCAGCAGGAAGGAGCGCACCTTCGAGCCGGCGCGGGCCATGACGTAGGACAGCGGGATGGCGATGATCAAGGTGATCACCGTCTGGATCACCCCCAGGCGGAGCGAGCGCAGCGCCGCCTGGAGGTGATATTCACTCGTGAACAACCGGGTGAAGTTGTCGAGGGTGAACCCGCCTGCCGACGATTGCACGCTCATGAGGAGCATGCCAGCCACCGGGGTGATGAAGGCGAGCGCGAGCAGCACGATCGCCGGCAGGAGCAGGAGCCAGGGCTCCCTACGGGTTCGCACACTCATTTGGTGATCAGCGCATTCCACTCATCGGTCCAGGCCGGTCGCGAGGCCGCGACATCGCCCGGAGCGTAGACGACGACCGTCTCGAGCTCGTCACCGGTCAGCACGGCGTCCGCAGCTTCGTCGGAGAGCTCGGTCTTGGTGTTGACCGGCGAGTACCGCATGCTCTCCGCGAAGACGGCCTGCGCTTCGGGGCGCAGTTCGAAATCGATGAAGAGCTTCGCGAGGTCGGGGTTGTCCCGGCCCTCGACCACGTTCGCCGTGATGAGAGAGGCGGTGACGCCTTCTTCCGGGACGATGAACTCTACCGGAAGGCCCGCGTCCTGCAGCGTACCGGCGTAGTCCATCGCGTACGGTGCGAGCCAGGTGTCGCGCTGGGCGAAGGCGGTCTGCAGATCGGGCGAGGTGGGGACGACGATCGCGTCACCCGAGGAGGCGAGGGCACCGAGATCGGTGATCGCCTGCGACGGGTCGTCGATGCCCCCACCGAGCGCGTCGGCGACACGGAGCATCGAGAGCACGCCGTACGTGTTCGAGAAGTCCGTGAGCGCGACGTGGCCCGCGTAGGCCTCGTCGAACAGGTCGAGCCACGAGGTGGGCGCCGGAGCGTCCGCCTCGGTGTTGTAGACCAGCCCGATCGGGGCGAGCTGGATGACCGGACCTTCACCGCGCTCGAGCCCGGCGGTCGCCAGGTCGATCAGGTCGCCGGACTCGGACAGCTCGTCGGCCGCGATCGGCGCGATGAGACCGTCCGCGGCGGCGGTGAACTCCTGCCCTCCGGAGAAGTGCACGACATCGATCTGCGGGCTCACCTTCTGGGCGGTGACCTGCGCGAGGGCGTCGGCGCTGTAGAGCGTGATCAGCTCCACCTTGGCGCCGGTCTCCTCCTCGAAGGGATCGACGACGGCCTCGATGAAGGCCTTCTCCCAGTCGCCGCCGAACGAGGTGACGACGATGGTCTCGCCGGCGAACTCCTTGTCGCCGGACGAAGCGCTGTCGTCACCGGCAGCACAGCCGGCGAGGACGAGGGCGCCGGTGGCGACGAGCGCACCGGTGGTGAGGATTCTTCGGGTATTCATGCACTGCTCCTTCGGGATGGGTCCAGCACTGAGTAGACGCCTAGACCAGGCGTCCGATGGTGAGCTGCTTCGCTCCGTCGATGCGGATCGCCGCGCTCTCCTTGGCGAACTCCGCGAGTCCTTCGGTGATGCCGCCCCAGATGTTGACGGGTGTCCATCCGAGCGGGCCGAGAGTACGGGCACCACGATCGTAGAAGACCCCGATCTCGTACCACTCGAACGGCAGGCCGCCCATCTGCATCGGGCGCTGCCAGTACCACTGCAGATCACCCGGCGCCGGCACGACCTGCTGGTTCTCGAACGGCACCTTCTCGGGGTCGAAGTTCTGCGCCTCTTCGGGGAGGCCGACCATGACCTCGGGACCGGCGTACATCGCGTGCATCGCCTGCATGGTGACCGGCTTCTCCAGCGCACCCCACATGGCCTCGCAGGTGCGAGGGGCGAGGTCCTCGAACAGGGTGGCGACGGCGCGGACGCCGTTCTCGTACTCGAGGAAGACCTGCTTGGTCATCGTGTTCCTTTCTCCGCAGCGGGGTGTTCCGCTGCTCGTTCACGGGCGGCCGAGACGAACGCCGCGAACAGCGGCATCTCCTCTGCGGCCTCATCGGGGGCGATCATCTTCTCGGGGTGCCACTGCACCGCCCAGAAGGGCCAGTCGTCGTCGGCCTCGACGGCTTCGACGATGCCGTCCGGTGCCCACGCGACCGGGTGGAGGCCGGGGGCGGGGGCGTCGATCGACTGGTGATGGATGGTGTTCACGATCCGGTGCCTGGTGCCATAGAGCGCGGCGAGACGGCTACCCTCGCTGAGGACGATCGGATGCCGGGCCGAGAGCTGCTGGTCGGCCCCGCGGACGGGTTCGTGGTGCTCGGTGGACGGGATGTCGACGATGAGGGATCCGCCGAAGGCGATGTTGCTCACCTGGAGCCCGCGGCAGATCGCGAGCACGGGGATCCCCCGGCGGCGCGCACCGAGGGCCAGCGCGATCTCGAACCCGTCGCGGGACGGGTCGTAGCTCTTCCCCTCCTGCGCCTGGGCGCCGTAGCGCGACGGGTGCACGTCTTCTCCGCCGGAGAGGACCAGCCCGTCGAGACGGTCGAGCACGTCGTCGACCCCTGCCGTCGGGGGCAGCAGCACGACCGCGCCGCCGGACGCCTCGATGGGGGCGGCGTACTCCGTGCCCAGGCTGTGCGCCGGGCGGCCGCTGCCCAGGTCGGTGTCGATGAAACGGCGCCAGGTGGTGATGCCGATGAGCGGTCGGGTCATGAGAGCTCGATCCAGGTGGTCTTCAGATCGGTGAACTTCTCGAGCGCGTGCAGGCTCTTGTCCCGGCCGAAGCCCGAGCCCTTGACCCCGCCGAAGGGGATCGTCATATCGCCCTCCTCGAAGCAGTTGACCCACACGACACCGGCGCGCAGGCGGCGTGAGAGGGTGTGCACGGCGTTGAGGTCGGTGCTCCACAGGGCGGCAGCGAGGCCGAACTCCGTGCCGTTGGCGATCGCGAGCGCGTCCTCGACATCGTCGTAGGCGATGACCGAGAGCACGGGGCCGAAGACCTCGCGCTGCGCGACCTCGTGCTGAGGCGTGACGCCGAGCACGACGGGCGCGAAGTAGCTGCCGCCGTCGACGGCGTGGAACCGCTCGGCGCTGCCGGCCGCGAGTTCGCCGCCCTCGGCCTGGGCGCGCTCGACGAAGCCGGTGATGCCCGCGAGCTGTCTCTCGCTGACGATCGCGCCCATCGAGGTGGAGACCTCGAACGGGTCGGCAGGGAGGCTGGTGCGTGCGACGTCGGCGGCGATCTCCAGCGCACGGTCGCGCTGGGCGCGCGGGACGAGAAGGCGGGAGGATGCCGTGCACATCTGGCCCTGGTTGTAGAAGCAGCCGTCGGCGGTTGCCCGCACGGCGCGCTCCAGGTCGGCATCCGGCAGCACCAGACTCGCGGTCTTGCCGCCGAGCTCCGGCCAGACGCGCTTGCCGTTGGAGGCGGCCGAGTAGCCCAGGAACTTGCGGCCCACTTCGGGTGACCCCGTGAAGGTGACGACGTCGACGTCGTGGTGCTCGCCCAAGGCACGGCCGGTGACCTGTCCGGTGCCCGGCGTGACGTTGAGGACGCCGGCGGGGATTCCGGCCTCGTGTGCGAGCTCGGCCAGACGGAGCGCGGAGAAGGTGGTGTGCTCGGCGGGCTTGAGCACGACGCTGTTGCCGACGGCGAGGGCGGGGGCGAGCTTCCAGGCGGTCATGGTCAGCGGGAAGTTCCACGGAACGACGGCCGCGACCACGCCTGCCGGCTCCCGCGTGACGAGGGCCAGGCTGCCCGGTGCGGTGACCGGGATCTCGTCGAGGACCTTGTCTGCGGCCTCGCCGTACCAGCGGAAGCAGTTCACGACGGCGCGGAGCTCTGTCTGGAGCGCCTCGCGGACGGGCTTGCCCATCTCGAGCGAGATGGTGAGCGCGAGTTCTTCGGCGTTGTCGTGGATCCTCTGGGCGAAGGCGATCAGCAACTGGCCGCGCTCACGCGGGGCGATCCGTGACCACACGCCGGAGTCGAAGGCTGCGCGGGCGGAGCGGACGGCGCGATCGACATCGCCCACCGAGGCGGCGCTGATCTTCGGGAGCGCACGTCCGTCTCGCGGAGCCACCGGAGTCAGGGGCTCGGCCGAGCCCTCCTCCCACGCGCCGCCGATGAACATGCGCGTGTGCAGGGGCAGGGTCGCCGCGCGATCCGCCCAGTCGTCTCCAGTAGCCGTGAACACGTTCGTCCTCTCCAGGGGTGATGGCCCTGGAGAGGATACTTGCTCTATTTCGCCACTAGGTCAAGCTGTCAAGAACGATCTCGCCATTTCGTTACATGCCAGTAACAGAATCAGACTACAAACGGATGGCTCCGGTGGGCATGTCATTCGCCAGTGCCTCGGGGGCCTCGTCCACGATCAGAGATCCGCGCAGCACCGGTGTGATGACCACCAGCGACTCCACGACCTCCAGTCCCTCGTGGCCTGCCACGGCCGGCCCGGTGAGGAATTCGTAGAACTCGTCGGCGTCCTTCACGAGCACGTTGGCCAGCAGCTGCGAGGTGCCGGTGGTCGCGGCGATGAACTTCACCTCGGGCGCCGCGGCCAGAGCGGTACCCACCTTCTCGAGGCGGGCCATCGGCACGCGGAGCCAGACGAGCGCCTCCAGTCCCAGGCCGAACAGGCTCGGTACGACCTCGGTGCGCGGATGCATCAGGCCACGGCGATTCAGGGACTCCATCCGCCGCCGGGTGGTCGTGACGTTCAGGCCGAGCGAACGTGCCAGCTGGGCGACCGGCATGCGCCCGTCCTTCAGCAGCAGCCGGATGAGTGCCTCTTCGTCTTCGCTCAGCGAATCGGCCGGGTCGACCTCGGAGCCGGACGACTCGTCGAGCAGGCGCGCCTGTTCGTCGGTGAGCACTCCCGCGCGCCAGTCATGCCCCGAGCGGAAGAACTTCAGCACCGTCGTGACGTTGATCGAGTCGATGCCCTCGAGCTCGGGGAAATCGGTGAAGAGCAGCTCTCGGATCGAGGCGTCGTCGTGGGGGAGCAGCATCCCGGCGATGTCGCTGCTGCCTTCGAGCACCGATACCGACGAGGCATCGGCTCGCCGTGCCAGGGTGCGCGCCACGTGCCACAGGGCGTGCGGCTCGGTGGTGATGCGGAAGAGCACGGCTCTGGCATGGAGAACGCGCGAAGGATCGACGTACGTGGAGACACGCACCAGGCCTCGGTCGAGCAGCCGCTGGCCGCGACGGGCGACGGTGCGCTCCGGCAGATCGACCACGCGGGCGATCTCCCCCCAGGACGCACGGCCGTTCACCTGCAGGGCCGCGGCGACGATCCGATCGGTCTCGTCGGCCATCACATCGTTCGCGGGCACTTGCTCTCCTTCACCGGGGACGGACTCGGTGGAAGGTTATCCCAGTACGGGGCCGACTCCCGGTGCGCGACTTCGCAGAGGGCGGCCGACACGCCGCCCGTGGTGCCGAAACGACGGCGTGTCATCGACGGCATCCGCCACGGTGCGCCGGCGTCGACCGGAGCACGGCGAAGGGCGCCGCCGAGACCGAAGCCTCGACGGCGCCCTCATGGACGGATGCCTCCTGCTACTCGGCGTCCGCCTCCGCGTGCTGGCGGCGGCGGCGCATCGCGAACAGGCCGAGGCCCGCCGCGAGCAGGACCACCGCGGCGATCACGTACGGGGCGCTGTCGGCGCCGGTCGTGGCGAGGTCGCCATCGGTCGACCCTCCGGTGCTCGTACCCGGGGTTGTATTGCCCCCACCGGCTGCCGCGGTGACGGTGAGCGAGGCGGTGACCTCGGTACCGTCGGCGCGGATCACAGCGAGCGTGTGCGCGCCGGCCGGGGTGTTCGCGGGGATCGTCAACGTGCGCTGGAACGAGCCGTCCGCACCGGCGGTCACCGTGCCCAGCTGCACCGGGTCGGACCGCAGCTCGAACCGCAGCTGAGCGCCCTCCGCGAAGCCGCTACCAGCTACCGTGACGGTGCCACCGGCCTTCACGGATGCCGCGCCGAGCTCGACCTTCGCCGGGACCTCGGGCTCCGGAGGTGTGACGCCGTCTTCGGTGACCCACTTCTCACCGGCATCCGACTTGGTCACGGTGAACGTGTCGTAGACGGCGCCGAGGGGAAGGTCGGTCGTGGCGCCCGGCTGCTTCTCGGCGAGGTACGAGCGGTAGACCAGCTGGTTCTTCGACACGTCGATCACCTGATAGGTCGTCACGCCTTGGCCGCGCAGCACCTGGGTGGCGCCGTTGTTGGTCCAGACGTTCTTCTCCGGCGTTTCGAGGTCGTAGTGCTTCGCCCCGGAGTTCGACACGACGTAGACCGGACCGGTGGTGAGCCCCGGGGTCTCGGTCGCATCGGTGTTCACGTAGCCGCGGGCGTACGTGTGGTCGTGGCCCATGAGCACCAGGTCGATGTCGTTGCGCTGGAAGACCGGCAGCCACTCGGCGCGCAGCACCGGCTCGTCACGACCCTCGGATGCCGAGAACACCGGCTGGTGGAACGTGACGACATTCCACTTCGATGGGCTGTTCTGCAGCAGCAGGTCGAGCCAGGCGCCCTGGAAGCGGGTCCAGAGCACGCCGATCTGCGAGGAGGGGCACTCCGCCCCGGTGCAGGAGGGGAGGCCGGCGGGGGTGAGGAAGGTGGTGTCGCGGGTCGCGTTCAGCGTGATGAAACGCACGCCCTGGTAGTCGGTGTAGTACGCGGTCTCCGCGGCGAACGAGCTCCAGTGGTCGAAGAACGCGCGGTACTGCTGTGCGACCGCGGAGTCGCCCCTCGCGAGCTCGGCCAGCTCGCCCACCGAGCTCGTCGACGGGTTGTTGTGCGGGTACTCGAACGCGGCCTTCCATGCCGTGAGCAGCTTGTCGCCCGAGTACTCGTGGTTGCCGGGGGCGGCCATCACGTTGGTGCGGACGGCCGAGTCCTTCATGCCCTTGAACCAGTTGACCCACTCGTTCTCGTTGCTCGACGTGTTGATCAGGTCGCCTGCGTGCACCGAGCCGATGGAGCGAGGCGCCTTGGCCTCGGCCTGCTTCACGACACTCGGCCACGTGGTGTCGAGGCCGATCTGCGCGTCGCCGTAGTAGATGAACTGGAAGTCCGTGGCCGCAGGATCGGCGGTACGGAAGGTGTACCAGTCGCTCCAGCTGCCGGGGAGGCCGACACGGTAGCGGTACTCGGTCGCGGCGGTGAGCCCGGTCACGGTGGCCGAGAAGTGCTTGTTCGGATTGCCGTTCACCACACCCGCGTCGTAGGCGTCGACCGTGCGGGGATCGCCGCCGGCGGACGGCGCGATCTCGACCTGTCCGACCGTGTGCGAGGCGTCGCCGGCGAGCCAGGAGAACGACTGCGAGACGGCGGGCTGCTCGGTCGGGGTGAGGATGACGCGGGTCGGCGGGGCGACGACCGGGGTGCCGGGAGCGGATGCCTTCACCAGCGTCAGCGACGACATGTCGAAGAAGATGTCCGAGCTGGTCTCGCGGTCCTGGAACAGCGACACGGCGATGGTGTTCGTGCCGTCGTGCAGCAGGTCGCCTTCTGCGCTGAACGTGCTGGTGAGCGGGCTGCCGTTGCCGTCGCCGGCATACTCGACGTTCACCGTGTCGGTGATGCGTCCGTCGACGTACCGGGCGACCTCGGTGCCGTTGATCCAGACGATGATCGCGTCGTCGTACGTGATGGTGCTCTGCAGAGCCGCGACCTGCTCGGCGACGCCGGCTTCCAGCTCGAACGTCGTGCGGAAGAAGTAGGTGGGAACGGTGGGAGCGGCCGCACCGTCGAGGTAGTGGTTCAGAAGCGTCTTCGGCGTCTGCGAGCCGACAGGCGCGAGCTTTCCGCCCTTGGCGCCGAACGAGCCCGCTGCCGACTTCCATGCCCTGTCGTC
This sequence comes from Microbacterium sp. UCD-TDU, assembly GCF_000340625.1. Lineage (NCBI taxonomy): Bacteria > Bacillati > Actinomycetota > Actinomycetes > Micrococcales > Microbacteriaceae > Microbacterium > Microbacterium sp. UCD-TDU. Next base: position 1,295,929 of record NZ_KB454446.1, on the reverse strand, counting down.
ATAGGCGGGCAGGGTCCAATCGCGCAGAGCTGCGGGAGCGGGAGACGGGTCGGAGCCGTCATCGAGGTAGTGCCAGGCCGTGTCGGCGGTGATCAGCGATCCCGTCGGCACCTCGGGGTCGGGAGCGGCGAGGGCCGCGGGGGCGACGACGGCGCCGCCGAGCACGGCGAGCAGCGCGACGGAGGTCAGTCCGCGACGCCGCCACCGCACCGCAGGGGTGGGGGAGGTCATGTCAGTCCTTCAGGGTGGGGGTTTTCGTGCTCGATCGCACGATGCCCCTCCACCCCATCGAAGACGGATGACCGGGGGCTGGCCTTCGGGCGACCGGGAGGTGAACGGGCGTCGCGGGATCGGGCGCACCCGCCCCGGTACGCTGGAACCCATGCTCAACATGGCTGACGGCCTCGCCCGTCTCGGTGCGCTCGCCGAGAATCCGGTCGTCCGCACCCTCGCGACGGCGTTCGAGGAGGCCGGTTTCGATCTGGCCGTCGTCGGCGGGCCGGTGCGCGACGCGCTGCTGGGACGCACGACCCACGACCTCGATTTCACGACGAACGCCTCGCCCGACGAGATCCTGTCCATCGTCACGCCGATCTCGACCGCGCAGTGGGACATCGGCCGTGCGTTCGGCACGATCGGCGCACGCGTGCAACGTGAGCAGGTCGAGATCACGACCTATCGAGCCGACAGCTATGACGGCGTGACCCGCAAGCCGACGGTGGAGTTCGGCGACACGATCGACGGCGACCTCGTGCGCCGCGACTTCACCGTCAACTCCATGGCGCTGCAGGTGCCGGCCGTGAAGCTCGTCGACCCGACCGGCGGCGTCGAAGACCTCATCACGGGAGTGTTGCGCACGCCCGCCGATCCTCGGGTCTCGTTCGGCGACGATCCGCTCCGGATGCTGCGGGCGGCTCGCTTCAGCGCGCAGCTCGGCTTCCGTGTCGAGGACGCCACGGCCGAGGCGATCACCGAGTTGCGCGAGACGCTGAAGATCGTGAGCCCCGAGCGCATCCAGTCCGAACTCGTGCGTCTCATGCAGACCGATGACCCGGTGCGCGGCATCCGCGTGCTGGTCGACACCGGACTGATCGACGAGTTCCTCCCCGAGGTCACCGACCTGCGCCTCGAAGTCGATGAGCATCACCACCACAAGGACGTCTACGAGCACTCGCTGACGGTGCTCGCCCAGGCGATCCAGCTCGAGCACTCCCGGCACCCCGGCGCCGCCCCCGACGTGCCGCTGCGCATCGCTGCTCTGCTGCATGACATCGGCAAGCCGCGCACCCGCAAGCTCGAGGCCGGGGGAGTGGTCACCTTCCACCACCACGACGTGGTCGGCTCGCGCATGGCCCGCAAGCGACTGCAGGCGCTGCGCTTCGACACCGACACCACCGACGCCGTCGCGACGCTCATCGAGCTGCACCTGCGCTTCTTCGGTTACGCCGAGGGGGCGTGGACGGATGCGGCCGTGCGCCGCTACGTGCGCGATGCCGGCGACCTGCTGGAGCGTCTGCACATCCTCACCCGCGCCGACGTGACCACCCGGAACAAGCGCAAGGCCGGTCGCCTGGCCAGCGCATATGACGACATCGAGGCGCGCATCGCCGCACTGCGCGAGCAGGAGGAGCTCGACTCCATCCGTCCGGAGATCGACGGCAACCGCATCCAGCAGGTGCTCGGCATCAGCCCGGGGCGCGAGGTCGGCGAGGCCTACAGGTTCCTGCTGGATCTGCGTCTGGACGAGGGCGTGCTCGGAACCGAGGTCGCCGAGCAGCGGCTCCGGGAGTGGTGGGCCGCACGCGGCTGACCCGGGTCACCCCTCTCGTCGGCGTTCGAGCTCGGTGAACACCACGCCGCTGTCGTAGGCGACGGTCTCGACCGCGTCGAACTGTTCGGGGCGATAGGGGCGCTCGCCGAACAGGGGGATGCCCGAGCCGAACAGCAGGGGCTGCCGCTTGAGGACGAGGCGGTCGATCTCGTCGGCGAGCGTGGCGGCCAGAGCCCCGCCGCCGCAGAGCCAGATGGCGGCGCCTTCCTCGGTTTTCAGCCGGCGCACCACGGCGATCGGGTCTTCGGACGTGACCTCGAGGTTCTCTCCCTCTGCGGTGCGCGAGCGGCTGAAGACGATCTGGCGCAGGTGCGCGTAGGGGCTGGGCACACCGCCCACCTGATACGTGTTCCACCCCATCAGCACGGTGTCGAAGAGCTCGCGCTTCTGGGGGATGCCGAGCGCTGTGGCTGCGACGGTGGGGAGGGTGTCGGCGAACCGGGCGTTGATGCCCTCCATGTGGTCGCCCTCGATGAGGAATGCGTCGAACTCTCCGTTCGGGCCGGCGATGTAGCCGTCGAGGGTGACGGCGGCGTAGTACACGAGCTCTCGCATGATTCTCCAATCACTACATCTGTCGCAGGTAAAATACAACAGGCGTAGTGATTGCGCTAGTGTTCCGTGCATGGTGAAGAACGACTCCCGGCGACGGCTCATCGCGGATGCGGGACTCACGGTGCTTGCACGAGAGGGATCGCGAGGTCTCACGCACCGCGCGGTCGATACCGCGGCGCAGGTTCCGACGGGCACCACCTCGAACTACTTCCGCAGCAGGGACGCCCTGATCGAGGGTCTGGTCGAGCGGATCGGAGAGCGTCTCGCCCCCACGTCCGAAGACCTGGAGCGTCGTGCGACGGCGGAGCCCGGGCCTGCCCTGTTCGCCGACTACATCCGCGACATCGTGCGGCGACTGACCGAGGACCGCGACGTGACGCTCGCGCTGTTCGAGCTGCGACTCGAAGGCGGTCGTCGCCCCGAGGTCGCCGCCGTGCTCGCTGCCTGGCAGCGCGCCGGCTTCGACGGCGATGTGGCGTTCAACACCGCGGCCGGGCTCCCGGGCGGACGCCGCGAGATCGCGCTGTTCCACTACGCGATCGACGGGTTGCTGCTCGACAGGCTCACGACGCCGATCGATCCGGACACCTCCACCGATGAGGTGATCGACGACCTGGTCGCCGGGCTCCTGCACTGACACGGGGAGGTGTTCCCTCCGGGGCAGTGCTCCTCGTACACTGAGGCAACGCACGCTCTCGACGATCGGAGACCGCTGTGTCTGCGCCGTGGCAGGTATCCCGCGAGTCCCTTCCCCCGACATCGCGACTTCTCATCGAGCGTGCGCACGAGGAGCTGCTCGCCGGAAACCTCGACGATCGGCGTCTGCAAGAGGTGCGGCCCCTCGTGCGCGAGTCGTGGGAGAGGTCCTGGCGCGGGCGGGTCGGCCCTGAGGGTGCTCCGCCGCTCGACCTGGTCAGCGACGAGCTCGACGCCTACCGTCTCGCACATCCGCTCGCCTCGGTGATGGACATGATCCGCGCGCTGCTGCTGCCGGGTGAGGCGGAGGACACCGGAGTGATCATCGCGGTCGGCGACCAGGCCGGTCGCCTGCTGTGGATCGAGGGCGACAGCCAGCTGCGCTCGCTCACCGACGGCATGGGTTTCGTGGCCGGGGCCAACTGGTCGGAGGATGCCGTCGGCACGAGCGCACCGGGAACCGCCCTCGCGCTCGGGCAGTCGGTGCAGATCCGTGGCGCGGAGCACTACAACCGACTCGTGCATCCGTGGTCGTGCACCGCGGCCCCCGTGCGCGATCCGGAGACGCAGCGGGTGCTCGGCGTGATCGACATCACGGGCGGCCCCGAGGTCGTCTCGCTGCAGGCACGACTGCTGGTCGATGCGACGGCCCGCGCCGTCGAGTCGGAGCTGATGGTCGCCCGGCTCCGGCAGCGGAGCGAGGGATCCCGACCCCGATCCACCGCGGCCAAGGGACGCACTCCGGCGACCGCCAGGGCGACGCTGCATGTGCTGGGCCGTGACAGGGCGCGGCTGGAGACCGAGTCCGCGCACGGCGAGTCGATGATCGAGCTCAGTGCGCGCCACGCCGCGATCCTGCTCATGCTCGCCGTGCATCGCCAGGGCCTCTCGGCCGAGCGCCTGTGCGAGCTCGTCTACGGCCCCGGTGTCTCGCCCGACACGCTCCGCCCGGAGATGGTGCGCCTGCGCAAGGTGCTCGAGCGCACCGCCCCCGACCTCGTGCCGGAATCGCGCCCCTATCGCCTTCCCGTCGCCCTCGACACCGACGCACACGACGTGCTGTCCCTGCTCGATCGCGGCGCGCACCGGGTGGCGCTCACGGCCTATCGGGGTCCGGTGCTGCCCGAGTCGACATCGCCCGGGGTCGAGGACTTCCGCGAGTCGGTGAGGGCAGCGCTGCGTGAGGCGATGCTGTCTGAGGCGAGTCTCGACGTGCTGCTCTCCTACGCCGAGATCCCCGAGGGGCAGGGCGACGCCGAAACCCTCCGACTGGCGCTGGAGATGCTCCCCGCCCGGTCGCCCAAGCGCGCGGGACTGGTCGCCCGGATCGAGCGCCTCGAGGCCTGACCGAGTCTTGCAACTCGGCGCAACGTTGCGCACTCGGGCGCAACCTCGTGCGACCTACCTTCGAAGGACAGCCGCTGCACCGATGCGCGGCCCCGTCGAAGGAGACTCCCATGAGCATCGTCGAAGAAGACGTGTCCCTCGCCTACGCGGCCCCGGGCCAGCCGGGCGCCCTCGCGAACTACCGGCCGCGCTACGGCCACTACATCGGCGGCGAGTTCGTCGAACCCGTCAAGGGCCAGTACTTCGAGAACGTCAGCCCCGTCAACGGCAAGGCGTTCACCGAGGTCGGCCGCGGCACCAGCGAAGACATCGATCGGGCCGTCGAGGTCGCGTGGCAGGCTTTCGCGGGCTGGGGCAAGACGAGCCCGGCCGAGCGCTCGGTGATCCTCAACAGGATCGCGGACCGGATCGAGCAGCACCTCGAGGAGATCGCCGTCGCCGAGACGTGGGAGAACGGCAAGCCGGTGCGCGAGACGCTGGCCGCCGACATCCCCCTCGCCGTCGACCACTTCCGCTACTTCGCCGGCGTGCTGAGGGCGCAGGAGGGGGGCATCAGCCAGCTCGACGAGAACACGGTCGCGTACCACTTCCACGAACCGCTCGGTGTGGTCGGGCAGATCATCCCCTGGAACTTCCCGATCCTGATGGCGGTGTGGAAGCTGGCGCCCGCGCTCGCCGCAGGCAACTGCGTCGTGATCAAGCCGGCCGAGCAGACTCCGGCGTCCCTGCTGTTCCTGTTCGAGATCATCGGCGACCTGCTGCCCGCCGGCGTCGTGAACATCGTCAACGGATTCGGCATCGAAGCGGGCGCTCCCCTCGCGCAGCACAAGCGCATCCGCAAGGTCGCCTTCACGGGTGAGACCACGACCGGTCGTCTGATCATGCAGTACGCGTCGCAGAACCTGATCCCGGTCACGCTGGAGCTCGGAGGCAAGAGCCCGAACGTGTTCTTCGAAGACGTCGCCCGCTCGACCAGCGACCCGTTCTACGACAAGGCCCTCGAAGGGTTCACGATGTTCGCGCTGAATCAGGGCGAGGTGTGCACCTGTCCCTCGCGGGCGCTCATCCAGCGCTCGATCTACGACGGGTTCCTCTCGGACGGACTCGAGCGCGTCGGCAAGGTCGTGCAGGGCAACCCGCTCGACCCCGCGACGATGATCGGCGCGCAGGCGTCGAACGACCAGCTGGAGAAGATCCTCAGCTACATCGACATCGGCAAGCAAGGCGGCGCGCGCCTGCTGACCGGTGGTGAGCGGGTCGACCTCGGCGGAGATCTGAGCGGAGGCTTCTACGTCGCCCCGACCGTGTTCGAGGGCACGAACGACATGCGCATCTTCCAGGAGGAGATCTTCGGGCCGGTGCTCTCGGTCACCTCCTTCGATGACTTCGACGACGCGATCTCGATCGCGAACGACACCCTCTACGGCCTGGGCGCCGGCGTCTGGAGCCGCAGCGGTGACACGGCCTATCGCGCGGGCCGGGCGATCGAGGCCGGGCGTGTGTGGACCAACACGTACCACCAGTACCCGGCGCATGCCGCGTTCGGCGGGTACAAGCAGTCGGGCGTCGGTCGCGAGAATCACAAGATGATGCTCGACCACTACCAGCAGACGAAGAACCTCCTCGTCTCGTATGCAGAGGGCCCGATGGGCTTCTTCTGAGTTCGATCCCCGGGCGGGCGCTGCTCCCTCAGCGTCCGCCCGGCTCCCTCCGCGGAAGGCGGCAGTCATGGTCAGCATCGGCACCTACCAGCGCGTGGACGTGACGGGGGCTGCGGCCTCACTCATACGCGAGCTGACCGCACAGCACGGGCCGCTCATGTTCCACCAGTCCGGCGGCTGCTGCGACGGCTCATCGCCCATGTGCTATCCGATCGGGATGTTCATCACGGGGCCGGGGGACGTGCTGCTCGGGGCGCTCGATGTCGGGCTTGATCAGTCCGTCGAGGTCTTCATGTCGCAGTCGCAGTTCGAGTACTGGAAGTACACGCACCTGACGATCGACATCGTGCCGGGTCGAGGCGCGGGATTCAGCGTCGAGGGGCCGACGGGGATGCGGTTCCTGATCCGCTCGCGGATGCTGAACGACGCGGAGCTTACGTACTTCGGGTTGGCTTCGCCGGCGGTGTGACTCGAGCCGTACTCAGCGCGGCAGCCGCGGAACAGCGTCGACGAGTGCCCGCGTGTAGGGGTCCTGCGGGGCGTGCAGCACGGCCGATGTCGCGCCCTGCTCCACGACGCGGCCGTCCTTCAGCACGAGCGTGCGGTCGCAGGCCGAGGCGATCGCGGTCAGGTCGTGCGACACCATCACGAGCGACAGGCCGTTCTCGCGGCGCAACCGGTCGAGCAGCTCGAGCACCTGCACGCGCGTCGTCACGTCGAGTGCGCTGACCGGCTCGTCGGCCAGCAGCACCCGGGGGCGCGAGACCACGGCGCGCGCGATCGCGATGCGCTGACGCTGTCCTCCGGAGAACTCGTGCGGGTAGCGGCGCGCGGTGTCGGAGGGGAGCCCGACGGAGTCGAGGGCTTCCGCGATGCGGCGCTGCGCATCGGCGCCGGATGCCAGACCCAGCGAACGGAGTGGTTCGCCGATGATCCGGTCGATGCGTTGGCGAGGGTCGAGAGACGAGTACGGGTCCTGGAACACCGGCTGCACGCTCGCGCGGAACCGACGCATCTGCGCGCGATCGCGCAGAGCGAGCGGGGCGCCCTCGAACAGCACCTGTCCATCGCGCGGGGTGGCGAGCCCGAGCATCAGCCGCAGGATCGTGGACTTGCCCGCCCCCGATTCACCGACGAGGCCCAACGAGTCGTTCTCATCGATGCGCAGCGACACGTCGTCGAGAACGCGGCGCGATCCATAGGCGAAACCGACCCCGCGCAGTTCGAGCAGCGTCATCGTCCGACCTCCCCGGCGTCGAGGAACGCATCGAGCGCACGGGCGCTGTCGACCAGCATCCGCGTGTACGGCTCGGCCGGCTCCTGCAGAACCTGCGCCACCGACCCCGCCTCGACGACGAGCCCGTCGCGCAGCACCACGATGCGATCCACCATGCGCGAGACCACGGCCAGGTCGTGGCTGATGAACAGCAGCGCCATGCCGCGTTCGCCGACCAGGCGTTCGAGCAGTGCGAGCACGTCGTCCTGCACGGTCACGTCGAGCGCGGTCGTCGGTTCGTCGGCGATGAGCAGCTGCGGGCGGGCCGCGAGGGCGATGGCGATCGCCACGCGCTGACGCTGACCACCCGAGAGCTCATGCGGGTAGGCATGCGCGATGCGGGTGTCGGACAGGGAGACCTCGTCGAGGGCCGCGGCGACGGCGCTCTTCAGCTCCGCCCCGCGCAGCCCGAGATGGCGTCGCAGCGGCTCAGCGACCTGACGCGCCACCCGCATCAGCGGATCGAGCGCGGTGAGCGGTTCCTGGAACACGATCTGCGCGACGGGTCCGCGCAGCGGTCGCAGGTCGGCGTCCCGCGCACCGATCACCTGGTGACCGTCGAGCAGCACCGAGCCCGAGGCGCTGAGCGCATCCGGCAGCAGGCCCGTGATCGCGAGCGAGCTCAGAGACTTGCCCGAACCGGACTCGCCGATCAGCCCCAGTCGCTCACCGGGAGCGAGGGAGAACGAGACATCGCGCACGAGCACGCCCGCTCCGGAGCGGACCGTGAGGCCGGAGACGTCGAGGATGCTCATCGGCTCCTCCTGCGGGTCGGGTCGGCGAGGTCGCGCAGACCGTCGGCGAGGAAGTTCACACCGAACACGAGCGCGATGATCGCGACGCCGGGAGCGATGGCGCCCACAGGGGCTGTGAGGACCGTGCCCTGCGCCTCCTGCAGCATGCGTCCCCACGACGCGTTGGGCGGCGGTGCTCCCAACCCGAGGTACGACAGACTCGCCTCGGCCAGCACGGCGGCCCCGAACTGCAGCGCCAGGCTCACGGCGAGGGTGGGCGCGATGTTCGGCAGCACGTGCTGGAACACCACGCCGAGCACGCCGGTGCCGCTGGTGCGCGCGGCGGTGATGTACTGCTCCTGCAGCACGCGCCGCGCGAGGATGCGGGTGAGACGGGCGACGACGGCCGACATCGCCAGGCCGATCGCGAGCACCGCCGACCACAGCGACGCGCCCTGCACGGCGACGACCAGCATCGCCAACAGCAGCACGGGGAACGCGATCACCACGTCGAGTCCCGCCGAGAGCGTGTCGTCGACCCAGGGGCGGGCGAACGCCGCCAGGAGTCCGACGATCGTGCCGAGGACGGCGGCGATCGCGACCGCGCAGGTGCCGACCACGAGCGCGATCCGCGCGCCCCACATCAGCTGTGAGAGCAGGTCGCGCCCGAGCCGATCGGTGCCGAGCAGGTGCAGGGCGCTCGGCCCCTCGAGACGGCCGCCGCTGGTGTCGGCGAGCGGGTAGGGCAGCCAGAACAGGGAGACCAGGGCCATCAGCACGATGAGCCCCGTGAGCACGATTCCGATCAGCAGGGTCGCCTTCGGGCGTCGGCGCACGGGCGCGGATCCGGTGATCAGCTGTTCGGCGACGCGGCTCATCGGTTCCCCGAGACGCTCGTGCGCAGGCGCGGATCGATCAGCCGCTGCGCGATGTCGGCGGCGAATCCGACCAGCAGCACGAAGAGCGTGCTGACGACGAGGACGCCCTGGATGACCTGGAAGTCATGCTGCTCGATGGCGGACAGCAGGAGGCTGCCGAGACCGGGAAGCGTGAAGACGCTCTCGACGACCACGGCGCCCAGGAGGGTGGTCGACAGTTCGATGCCGAGGACCGCGACGACAGGGACGGCGCCGTTGCGCACGCCATGGCGCAGCAGAGCCTCACCCATGCCGGAACCACCGGCGCGGGCGGTGCGCAGATAGTCGCTGCCCAGCACGTCGAGCGTCGCCGAGCGGACGTAGCGACTCAGGGAGGCGCTCATGACGATCACGATCGTGATCACCGGCAGCGCGAGCGAGCGCAGTGCATCCGCCGGATCCTCCCAGTCCTTCCGAGGGAAGCCGCCCGAGGGCAGCACGCCCCACCCGAGCGCGAACACCCAGACCAGCACCACACCGACCCAGAACACGGGCACGGCGACACCGAGCTGCGCGAAGCCCGAGAGCGCGATGCCGTACCAGCGGTCGGCCTTCACGGCGGCGGTGATGCCGATCACGAGCGAGACGAGCAGCGCGATGGTGAAGGCGATGAGGGTGAGCGGGAGCGTCACAGCGAGGCGATCGGCGATGTCGGGTCCGACGGGACGGGAGCTCAGGAACGACTCGCCGAGATCGAGACGGAGCAGCTGCGTCGCCCACGTCGTGAACTGCTGCAGCAGGGGCTGGTCGGAGCCGACCTGGGCGCGCGCGGCGGCGATCTGCTCCGGGGTGGCGTTCACGGAGAGCAGCGCGTTGGCCGGGTCGCCGGGGAGAAGGCGCAGCAGCACGAAGATCGCGACCATCGCGACGACGAGCGATACCGCGAGGAACGCGAGGCGGCGCAGGAGGTAGGCGAGCATGGCTTCTCAGGATGACGTGGGGGATGCCGACGCGCGGCATCCCCCACGCACGTCAGGACTTGACGATGTCGTAGGCGAAGAACTGCGAGTTCAGGCCGTTGATCGGGTATCCGCTGAGGTCGCTGGAGGCGACCACGATCTGCGGGTACAGGTACAACCATACGCTCGCGGCATCCGCGGCGATCTTCTCGTTGACCTGCTTCAGCAGCGCCGTCTGCTCGTCGGTCGTGGCGGCCTGCTCGGCCTGGGCGACCCACTGCTGCACGTCGGCGTCGTTGTAGCCCCAGTAGAAGTCGGGATTGCCGTACCAGACCACGTCGCGGTCGTTCACGTGCTCCTGCAGAGTGGCCTCGAAGTCCTGCTCCTTGAACACCTTCGTGTACCACTCGTCGGCGCTGATCGTGTTGATCTCGACCGTGATGCCGACCTCGGCGAGCTGCGACTGCAGGAACTCCGCCACGGCGGGGTGCGGGTCGTAGCTCGGGGTGTCGAGCGTGAACGTGAAGCCGTCGGCGTAGCCGGCCTGCGCGAGCAGGTCCTTCGAGAGCTCGACGTCGTAGGGGTTCACGGAGGTGAGGTCCTCGTACCAGGGGTCCGTCGGCGGCACCATCGACCCGATCAGCGTGCCGTAGTCGCCCCAGATCGACTCGAGGAGCTTCTTCGTGTCGATCGCGGAGTANCTGCGCGAGCAGGTCCTTCGAGAGCTCGACGTCGTAGGGGTTCACGGAGGTGAGGTCCTCGTACCAGGGGTCCGTCGGCGGCACCATCGACCCGATCAGCGTGCCGTAGTCGCCCCAGATCGACTCGAGGAGCTTCTTCGTGTCGATCGCGGAGTAGACCGCCTTGCGCACGAGCGTGTTGTCGAAGGGGGCGACGCGGTCGTTGAAGGCGAGCAGCTCCTTCGTGGTCGAGGTGCCCTCGCTCACGACGTAGTCGTCGGAGTCGAACTGCGTCAGCGAGTCCGGGTTCTGCACGCTGGTGATGACGTCGATCTCACCCGTGAGGAGGGCGTTGTTCTCCGCCGTCGCGTCGGTGAAGTACGTGTAGACGACCTCGCCGTTCTTGGCGGGCTCGCCCCAGTAGTCGTCCCAGCGCTGAAGGGTGAGCGTCGAGCCCTTCTTCCACTCGTCGAGCGTGTAGGGGCCGGTGCCGTCCTCCGTGCTGGTGATATCGCCGGCCTCGTCGTTCACGATCCACACGTAGCTGAGGTTGTACAGGAACGAGATCGACCGCTGCGACAGCGTGAACACGACCGTCTTGTCGTCGGGGGTGGCGATGTCGGCGATCGTCTTGAAGCTCGACTTGCGGGCCGAGACCGAGTCCTCGGCGGTGACCGCTTCGACGCTCGACTTCACGTCGGCGGAGGTGAGCGGGTCGCCCGAGTGGAAGGTGACGTCGTCGCGCAGCGTGATGGTGTACGTCAGGCCGTCGTCGGACACCTGGGCGTCTTCGGCGAGGAGAGGTTCGACCTCGCCGTCATCCGTGAGCCGGTACAGGCCCTCGTAGACGTTGCCGGTCAGAGCCTCGGTCACGCCCTGCCCGCCGCCCTGGGTGTTGCTCAGGTTGGTCGGCTCGTACAGCGAGCCGATGAAGATCGTGGCGTCTTCGCTCGCGGTGGCGTCGTCGCTCGTACCGGACGCGCAGCCGGCCACGAGGGCGAGCGTGGCGACGGCACCGAGCGCGCCGAGGATGCGGGTTCTTCTCATGAGTGCTCCAGGGTGAGGGTGTGCGGCGTCACGCCGCGTAGATGTCGAAGCCGTCGTGGAACACGACGTTCTTCTCGCCTGCTCGGATAGGCAGGGGGAAGCGGTTGGAGGCCGGCGGCAGCGGGCAGTTGTACTGGGCACTGAAACCGCACGGCGGCACGAACGCGCGGTTGAAGTCGAGGACCACCGAGCCCTCGTCGTCGCGCAGCTGCACGAACAGGAAGCGACCGGATCCGTAGGTCTCCGATCCGTTGGTCTCATCGCCGAACACGAGCAGCAGCGTGCCGCCGTCGTCGAAGGCGGCGAGGGTGTACTCCTGGCCGTCGAGCTCGAGGCGGATGTCGCCGGGGACGACCAGATCGCGCGTGCCGCCGTTGTCGCGGATGTGCTCGAAGGACACGCGACGGTCGCCGGAGACCGGGGTGAAGTGTCCTTCCAGAACCCACGCAGGGTCGTAGTCGTAGGTGTCGATGCGGTCGAAGGCGCGGATGGCCGGCGCCTCGGCGTCCCATGCACGCAGGCCGTGCTCGGCCTGACCGGTCTCGATGTTCGTGCGCTCGATCGGGGTCACGGTCACCGTGGGCGGCGCGTCGCGCTGCACGGCATCCAGGTCAGGGCGCTCGCCGGTCCAGCGGGTCTCGATCAGGGCGAGGTTGCCGGTCGCCGATGTGACGGCGGCGCGGCGCTCGGCCTGCCAATGGGTGTGATCTTCGCGTTCAGACATCACTTTCAATTCTCTTGCATGGAGAACGCGGTCGGGTCGCGCACGTCACTCGGAGTAACGCATGGCGGTGCATCGCCTCGGCCCTTCCGGCGTACGGGTATCTGCCGTACACTCCGAGGATGAGCACTTCGACTTCTCCGCTGAAGAGCGCCCGCCTGGAGTTCCGCGTCACCGCGGACCAGAAGGAGGTGATCGAGGAGGCAGCCGCGATCGAGGGTCGCACTGTGACGGACTTCTCGGCGTCTGTGCTGGTGGAGAGGGCGCAGGAGGTCATCGAGCGCGAGCGTCGGTTGCGCGTCGATGCCGTCCGGTTCGACGCCTTCATCGAGGTCATGGAGCGTCCGCCCCGCACCGTCGAGGGTCTGCGAGAGCTGATGAGACGCGATTCGGTCTTCGTTGACTGAGTTCCTGACCCCGCGACCTCTCGCGTCCGGCGACAAGCTCTCGGACTTCCGCTGCGGGGAGGAGAGCCTCGATACCTGGTTGCGGGGACGAGCCCGCTCGAATGAGAAGAGCGGCGCTTCGCGCACGATGGTCTCGGTCACGCGGGAGGGGAGGGTCGCGGGGTACTACTGCCTGGCTTCCAGTGCCATCGACCGCGGCGACGGGCCGCCGCAGCTGGCGGGCGGCATGCCCGTGTCTGTTCCCATCGTGCTGCTCGGGCGTCTGGCTGTGGACCGGGAGTACGCCGGTCGGGGTCTCGGGTTCTCCCTCCTGCAGCACGCGACGATGCGAGCGCTCGAAGCCGCAGACGCCATCGGCGTCCGTGCCATCCTGGTGCACGCGATCAACGACGAGATCGTCCCGTTCTACGAGCGATTCGGCTTCACCGCCTTCCCCGAGGCGCGTCGTACCCTCTTCCTCCTCGTGAGGGATGCACGCGCGACCCTCGCGCGGTGATCCGGCTGCCCCGCTCCTCGGAGTAACGCATGGCGGTGCTCAGCCGCTCGCGCCGTCGAGCATCGCCTTCGACGCGCGGGTCTGCGCGCGCAGGGCTGCGGCGAGAGCGGAGACGGCCGGCAGGCGCAACGACTCGGGCCGTGCGACCAGGTAGTACGGCAGCTTCTCGGCGAAGATCGTGGGCAGCAGGCGCACGAGATCGGGATGGCGGTCGGCCGCGAAGCAGGGGAGGAGCCCGATGCCGGCGCCTGCTCTGGTCGCCTCCACGTGCACGAAGACATTGGTGGAGGTGAGCCCGTCCTGCATGCGCGGGACGAGACGGCGCGGGAGATCGAGGGCGTCGACCTGCAGCATCGAGTCGACGAAGTAGACCAGCTGGTGCTGCTCCAACTCGGCGGCAGTGCTCGGCGTTCCGACCCGAGCGAGGTAGTCGCGCGACGCGTACATGCCCAGCGTGTACGTGCCGAGCTTCACCGCATGGGCGCGACGCGTCTGCGGAGCCCCCACCACCACCTCGAGATCGAGGCCGGCGCGGTGCTCGGCGGCGCGCCGGGTCGCCGCGACGATCTCGACCGTGAGCCTCGGATGCGCGATGCGCAGAGCGGCGACGGCGGGGGCTGCGATGTAGGCGCTGAAGCCGTCGGTCGCCGACATGCGTACGACTCCCGAGACCGGATCGGGTGTCTCGGCGCCGCCGTCGAGTTGAGACAGCGCCGCTTCGATACGGCCCCCCGTCTCCGCGGCGGATCGGCCGAGGTCGGTCAGCTCCCAGCCCGTCGCCGACTGTGCGACCACGCGACCGCCGAGCACGTCTTCGAGGGCGGCGATGCGCCGGGCGACCGTCGTGTGGTCGAGGCCCAGATGGGTGGCGGCGCTCGTGTAGCGCCCGGTGCGAGCGACCGCGAGGAGCACGAGCAGGTCGTCGGCGCGCGGGCGCTTGGCGGCATCCATTCTGCAATTATGCACATGCGATGTGCAGCACTGGGCGTTGTTGCAAAGCGGCAGGTGCCTGACACTGGGACGCGGGTGTCACCGGCGACACCCGAAGGAGACAGACATGACATCCTCAGTGAGCGCGGCCCCCACCGCCCCCTCCGTCCCGACCTCGAAGCTCAAGCGGGTCGTCGCGGCCTCCATGGCCGGCACGGTCGTGGAGTGGTACGAGTTCTTCCTCTACGCCACCGCGGCCAGCCTGGTGTTCGGCACCTACTTCTTCCCGGCGACCGGTTCGCCCCTCGACGGCATCATCGCGGCCTTCGTCACCTACGCGATCGGCTTCATCGCCCGCCCCCTCGGTGGCATCGTCTTCGGCCAGATCGGCGACAGGTTCGGCCGCAAGCCCACCCTCCAGGCCACGATCATCATCGTCGGCGCGGCGACCTTCCTGATGGGGTGCCTCCCCGGCTTCCAGAGCATCGGCTACTGGGCACCCGCGCTGCTGGTGGCGCTCCGCTTCCTCCAGGGCTTCGCCGTGGGTGGGGAGTGGGGCGGCGCCGTGCTACTGGTCGCCGAGCAGAGCCCCGACCGTTCGCGCTCCTTCTGGTCGAGCTGGCCTCAGGCCGCCGTTCCGGTGGGCAACCTCCTCGCCACCCTCGTGCTGCTCGTGAGCTCGTGGGTGATGAGCTCGGCCGCCTTCCTGGAATGGGGATGGCGCATCGCGTTCTGGCTGTCGGCCGTGATCGTGCTGGTCGGGTTCTACATCCGCCGCCACGTCGAGGAGGCGCCGATCTTCCTCGAGGCCAAGGCGCAGGTCGAGGCCGAGAAGGCCACGTCGTATGGCGTCGTCGAGGTGCTGCGCCGCTACCCGAAGGGCATCCTGCAGGCCATGGGCATCCGCTTCGCCGAGAACATCGTCTACTACATCGTGGTCAGCTTCACGATCGTGTACCTGAAGACCGTGCACGAGTACGACACCAGCCAGCTGCTGCTCGCTCTGCTCATCGCGCACGTCGTGCACTTCGCGATCATCCCGCAGCTGGGGCGACTCGCGGATCGGTGGGGGCGCAAGCCCGTGTACCTCACCGGAGCCATCCTCAGTGCGACGTGGGCGTTCTTCGCGTTCCCGATGTTCGACACCCTCAACCCGGTGCTGATCGTGCTGGCCGTCACCATCGGTCTCTGCTTCCACGCGTTCATGTACGCCCCGCAGCCTGCGGTGATGGCAGAGCTGTTCCCCACCCGGATGCGCTACTCGGGGGTCTCGCTCGGCTCCCAGGTCACGGCCATCCTCGCCGGGTCGCTCGCGCCGATCCTCGCGATCCAGTGGCTGCGCGATTTCGGCTCCTGGCTGCCGATCGCGATCTACATCGTCATCGCCTGCGTCGTGACGGCGGTCGCCGTGGTCTCGCTGCGCGAGACGAAGGGCATCTCGCTGCAGGCGATCGACGACGCCGATGCCGCCCGCACGGCCGCGGCCTGACACACAGAAGGAGCACGACATGACCGATCTGCGAGGACGCACGGCGCTCGTCACGGGCGGTGCGAGCGGGATCGGTGCCGCGTGTGCCCGGGAGTTCGCTTCGGCGGGCGCCCGGGTCACGGTCGCCGATGTCGATCGTGAGGCCGCGGAGGCTCTTGCCACGGAGATCGGCGGGCAGGCGTGGTGCGTAGACCTGTCCGACCTCGGTGCGCTCGCCGATGCCCGCATCGACGTCGACATCCTCGTCAACAACGCCGGAGTGCAGCACGTGAGTCCGATCGAGGACTTCGCACCGGAGCGGTTCTCGTTCATCCTTCGCCTCATGCTCGAAGCGCCGTTCCTGCTCATCCGCGCCGCACTCCCGGGAATGTACGAGAGGGGCTTCGGGCGGGTGATCAACGTCTCGAGCGTGCACGGCCTGCGCGCCTCGGCCTACAAGTCGGCGTATGTCGCGGCGAAGCACGGTCTGGAGGGGCTGTCGAAGGTGACGGCGCTGGAGGGTGGACCGCGCGGGGTGACGAGCAACTGCATCGATCCCGGGTACGTGCGCACGCCGCTCGTCGAGAAGCAGATGGCCGATCAGGCCCGGGTGCACGGCATCCCCGAGGAGGAGGTCCTCGCGAACGTGATGCTGACCGAGTCGGCCATCAAGCGGCTCGTCGAGCCGAGCGAGGTCGCCTCCCTGGCGCTGTGGCTCGCGGGCGACACTGCGGGGATGGTGACCGGGGCGAGCTACACGATCGACGGCGGGTGGTCGGCGCGCTGACAGGTCGGCAGAAGCGCATTCGTGCGAATGGATGCAACGGGTTGCAACCTCGCCCGGTATACCATTTCGCCATACGCCCAGCAGTGTCAGTCCCCAGCTGACCGTGGGCGGGGCGGCTCAGCCGTCATGCGGAGGGAGAGTGGATCTCTTTTCGATCCCGAGGGGGGATGGGGTGGGAGCTCGGTCCCCAGCCGGCACCCACCCCCACACTCGGCCCTCCGCCACTCCGCTCGGTCGCATCGGCTCAGTTGAATCTGCTCACGATCCAGAACCCGGCGATCATGAGCGCGATGGCGATGGGTATCCATGTGCCCCCGCGCTTGAGTCGCCGCCCCTGAGGGGCGACTCCGGGTGGCGGGGTGAGCAGTCCAGCTGGCGGAGCGAACGGCAGAGACGGACTCGGCGTCGGAGCCGAGGCGAACGCCCCGTTCTCGGCGACGAGCCGCTCATCGCGCCATCGCGCCCACTGGTCGAACTTCGTCAGCAGAGCGCCGACGGTGCCGAACAGCCAGGCCCAGGTGTCGGGATCGAGGGTCGACACCTTCCGCTGCGTGTAGAGGAAGAGCCAGTCGTCGACGATCTCCACGTCGAGCTCGGCCGCGTTGTCGATGAAGCGCGCCATGATGTCGGGCGTGAAGAGATAGAGCGCGTCGCGTTCGTAGCCCTCGGGGCAGTAGAGCGTGAAGTGCTGGTCGAAGTCGCCCTCGAGCGACAGCCGCTGGCTTCGCTGGAACGATGCCGGCAGGTTCGAGCCGAACCCGTTGTTGCCCTTGGCATCGAGGACGATGTTCGGCAGCGGTGCATCGAGCTTCACGGCCACGTAGCCCCAGCGGTAGGTCGTGGAGTTCTTTCCCGACTGCACCGTGTACTGATAGTTGCCGAATTCCACGAAGCGCGGCCTGGTGCCGCGGATCAGATCGGTGGACTGCCGCCCGCGCCCGAGGTGGAAGATCATGCCGGGCAGTGGCGGGTCGACGACCTTGGGCTCGTAGGTCATGCCGTTCGTCTGTGCGAACCGATGCAGGCGGTACCGCGTCGTCTGGGCATTGCGCACGCCCAGCCGGATCATCACGCCCGCGGCGGCCAGCAGCAGCGCGATCAGCACGAGGGGGATCGCTGCGGACGCGGGGGAGCCGCCGAAGGACGCCAGGCTCAGGACCACGCTGATGAGGACAGGCAGCATCACCACGGCGACGATCGCGACCGCCACGATGCCGATGATCGTGGATGCCCCGACGCCACCCGTCGGCCGGGAACGGAGCTCTGCGGCGAAGGCGCGCACCGCGCTCGCGTCGACCGGATCGGTGAGGGGTCGGGCGTCGAAGGTCATCTGCGGGGACGTCACCTGTTCACCGCATCGGCGTCCCACGTGAGATCGGCGCCCTCCGGAAGCGGGAGGGCCTCCAGGTGCTCGTCCGCGCACAGCGCCTCGATCAGTGCGGGCGAGCCGGCCACGATCGTGGAGTCGAAGTCGACCTCGCTCACCAGCACCCAGGCGCGATCCTCCGGCCAGAGGAGGCTCGGGCTCTGTGCCGCCGGCGGGAATCCGCGCTCCTCGGCGGGGAGATCGCGCCAAGGGACGTGCAGCACCCACTCCGGATCGGCGAACGCACGCGGGGCAGCGGAGAACAGCACGTGTCCCCGTCCTGGCAGCTCGAACCTCGGCCCCTCCGAGATCTCCTTCGAGAGGATGCCCTCCTGCCAGGTGGGCTTGCGGAACACGTTGTTGAACGGATCGCGCGCGCTGCGGTCGAGCATCGCCTGATGGTTCGGATCGTCCGAGAACGTCGGGAACGAGCGCGATGGGGTGATGCCGACGAAGCCCAGCAGATCGCCACGCCCCTCCCAGAGCGCGGCGAAACCGGCATCCGGCGTCTGTGTGTGCTCGACGAGGTGGGTGACGATGTTCGCCAGGTGGCCAGGTTCCAGCTCACCCTCCATCGGCGCGGTGAACTCGCGACCGTCGGGGGCGATCCGGGTGCGCCAGTCGCCGCCGGGAGGGGTGCGCACGAGCCGGTTCCACTGCGCGAGCGGATGGAGGACCGTGCCGAAGGCCGCCGCCGTCTGCGCCCACGACGCCGGCTCGTCGACGAATCCGGCCATGAGCGCGTGCTGCGCGGACTCGGGCATCCGCACCCACTCGTCCGCCGTCGGGATCGCCCGGTCCGGCGATGAGCGGACGATGGCCGGATGGAAGATGCGCGCATACGCGGGAAAGCCGCGGGGCACCACCACATGCATGGTCTCGCTACCGGCGTCGAGCCGCTCACGCAGCCATGCCCCCGCCGAGGGATCGGGCGTCCACTCCATGCGACCACGCTACCCGGCACTGCGCTGTTCGCGTGGCGGGCGGACACCGGGTGCGCGCAGAGCCGCCCTAGGCTGACGTCGTGGAGACCGAGACCGAGACCGTCGCGCCGCAGACCCGCCGCGCGTGGGGAATCGCCCGCATCGTGGTCGGCGGCTCGGTCATCGCGGTCCTCCTCTACGCCTACGCTCTGCGCATCGCCGTGGGGGACGCGAGCCCGTTCGACTACTTCGGGTACTTCACGAACCAGACCGGTCTCATCGCGGCGCTCGTCCTGATCGGCAGCGGTGCACTCGTGACGACCGGCCGATCGGTTCCCTCGTGGTTCGTGTTGCCGCGCGGCATCGTGACCGCCTACCTGCTCGTGGTCGGCGTGATCTACAACGTGCTCGTCCCCGGCACGGGCTCGGCGCCGCCCTGGGTGAGCGTGCTGCTGCACGTCGTGTTCCCCTTGCTCGTGGCGCTCGACTGGCTGCTCGTCGGCGATCGCCCCCGGCTGCCGTGGTCCCGACTCTGGATGCTCGTGCCCTACCCCCTGATCTGGCTGGTCGTGGTGCTGTGGCGCGGAGTCACCGACGGCTGGGTGCCCTACGGCTTCCTGCTCCCCGAACGCGGGCTCGGTTCGCTGATGCTCCACGTGCTCGGGCTGCTTGTCGCCGTGCTGCTCGCCGGCGTCCTGGTCTGGACGGCCAGCCGATTCCGCGGCGTGTGGATGAGGGCATCCGAATGAGCGAACGGACGACGGTGAACGGACACTGGCCCGAGTACCCGATCATCACGGAGCGTCTGCTCCTGCGCCCGATCGCGCCCGCCGATGCCGCACCGATGCACGTCTACAAGTCCGACCCTGATGCCGTGCGGTACGTGCCCTACGCGCCGCTGGAGCTGGCGGAGGTCGAACAGCGCATAGCCACCACGTGGTCGAACACGCGCTTCGCGAAGGAGGGCGACGCGGTCTCCCTCGCCGTCGAGGAGCGTTCATCCGGCGCACTCCTCGGCGATGTGGTGCTGTTCTGGCGCAGCGAGAGCGACCGATCCGGCGAGGTCGGGTACATCTTCGACCCGCGCGCCGGCGGCCGGGGCTATGCGACCGAGGCCGTCGACGCGCTCCTCGCGCTGGGCTTCGACGGCGTGGGCCTGCACCGCATCGTGGCGCGCATCGACGAGCGCAACACGGCATCCGCCGGGGTCGTGGAAAGGCTCGGCTTCCGCCGTGAGGCCCGTCTGGTTGAGAGCGAATGGTTCAAGGGCGAATGGACGACGTTGCTCGTGTACGCCCTCCTCGAAGACGAATGGCGGGGGCGCGACGGCGCGGACGGCTCGTGACGGGATCCCCCATAATCGAGGATGTGACTGCGACTGCAACCCTTCCCTCCCTCGACGGCCGCCGATTCCGCATGGTGTCGTCCACGACCTCTGCGGTCGACCCGGAATCCCCGAGCATCTTCGAGTACTTCGAGCGCGACGGCGCGATCTGGGGCGGGTACGAGGGCGACACGGTCACCTTCGGCAAGTTCGTCGGCACCCGCACGGGTGACACGATCTGGGTGTCTTTCGTGCACGTGCTCAAGGCCGACGGCACGGTCGTGACCGGCGACGGCGAGAGCGAGCTGGAGCTGACCGACGACGGCGGCATCCGCCTGGTCGAGCACTACGAGATGCACGGACTCCCGCAGCTGAGCGTGTGCGAGGAGATCACCGCCTGAGGCTTGCGTCTCAGCGCGGCGGCAGCGCATCGCGGCCGGGCGAGGCGGGCGTCCAGCGCGTCATGCCGAGAGGGATCTCGGTGTCGCGCTGCGGCAGGTCCCCCGGCAGCAGGTAGGGGCGGCGGATCACCTCGTCGAGCACCACCACGCTGACCACCGTGCGCACCTCGGGCAGCTGAGCGATCACTCCGGTGGAGAACTCGTGCACCCCGCTGACATCGACGGCGCGGATCAGCAGCATCGCGTCGTGCTCGCCCGTCGTGATCGCGCACCACTCCACATCGGGCATCTCCAGCACCCGCTCCCGGAACGACGCCCAGGCCTGCGGCATCACGGTGACGAAGACGAGGGCGCCGATGGAGAGCCCCGCCTTCGCCTGATCGACGCGGGCGCTGAAGCCCGTGATGACGCCGTCGTGCACGAGCGACTCGACGCGCGTGTAGGCGTTCGCGCGTGAGATCCCCACCTTGTCGGCGAGAGCGGCGATCGAGACACGACCGTTATCACGCAGGACTTCGAGGATTCTGTACGCCGTCTCGTCCAATGGGGCGGCACTTCGTCCAGAATGCTTCGAATCTTCCGCATTCTTGCTGGACATATTGTTCCTCACATCCGAGGTTCTGGACAGAGCGTGTCGAGGTGACCCACTCTTGCTGGACACATCGTCGCATATGATGCGAATCTGATCCACGGTCGTCCACATCGGTGGCGACTCACCCGAATGTACTCCTCGCCTCTGGAGGCCCTCATGTCGTCACGCCGTATCACGCCGGTCATCGCGCTCGGAGCCACAGCGCTCCTCGCGCTCGCAGGTTGCTCTGGAGGGAACTCGGCGACCGGCGGCGGACAGTCCGGATCCGACTCCCTCGTCATCGACACCGCGTTCTCGATCGAGACCACCGACCCGGGGCACACCTACGACCCGACCGGCAACATGATCGCGAAGGCCCTGTACGAGACCCTCGTCGACTTCGAGGGCTCCGACGTCTCCACCCCCGTCCCCGGCCTCGCGTCGTGGGAGCAGAACGACGAGGCGACCGAGTTCACCTTCACGCTCGACGGCGACCGCGTCTTCTCCGACGGCTCGCCGATCGAGGCGAAGGACGTCGTGTTCTCGCTGCAGCGCATCCAGGGCATGGAAGACGCCAAGCCCAACTTCCTTCTCGGCGGTCTCACCATCACCGAGGTCGACGACAAGACGATCGAGTTCACGTCCGAGACCCCGCTGCTGCAGCTGCCCGCGATCCTCGCGAACCCGGCACTCGGCATCGTCAACTCCGACGTCGTCATCGAGAACGGCGGCGCGATCGACGGCACCGACTCGGCGCAGAAGTTCCTCGACGGCGCCTCCGCGGGCTCCGGCCCCTTCGTGCTCGACACGCTCGACCTCAGCTCGCAGGTCGTGCTGACCAAGAACGACGAGTACAACGGCGACGAGGCCTCCGACTACAAGCGCGTCGTCGTGCGCAACGTCTCGGAGAGCGCCACCCAGCTCGCCAACCTCAAGGGCGGCGACTCGATGGTCGCGATGGACCTGAACGGCGACCAGGTCGCCGGTCTCGGCGACGGCATCACGGTCGACTCCGTCCCCTCCGGCCAGACCATCTTCCTGCTGCTCAACCAGTCCGAGGCCGTCGCCGGTGACCTGGCGAATGTGAAGATCGCCGAGGCGATCCGCTACGCCCTCGACTACGACGCACTGCTGGAGCTGGCCGGCGCCGGCTCCGTGCAGGCGACCGGCGTCATCCCGCCCGGATTCGAGGGCGCCCTCGACGGCGGCGTGAAGCAGGATCTCGACAAGGCGAAGGCCGCGCTCGCCGAGGCCGGCTACACGGGTCAGACCCTCAAGCTGCAGTTCCCGAACGACTACCCGGTCGGCGGCGTGGAGTTCACCCCGCTCGCCGAGCGCGTGCAGGCACAGCTCGAAGACGCCGGCATCACGGTCGACCTCGCCCCCGCGCCGTTCGCGACCGAGCTCGACGCCTACGTCAACGGCACCGAGGGCTTCGGCCTGTGGTTCTGGGGCCCGGACTACGCCGACTCCGCGAACTTCCTGCCCTTCGCCCCGGGGCTGAAGGTCGGCCTCCGCGCCGGCTGGGCAGCCGAGGCCAACCCGGAGATCGCCGGTATCGCCGCCGGTGCCGCCGCCGCGACCGACCCCGACCAGCGCACGGCAGCCTTCACCGAATTCGCCGAGGCGATGCAGGCCGAGGGCCCGTTCGTGCCGCTGATCGTTCCCGGTCGCAACATCTCCTCCGCGGACAGCGTGAAGGGTGCGGTGTACAACTCCGTCTGGGAGATGGACATCGCCGAGATCACGCCGGCCGGCTGAACGGACATCTCATGACGACAGTGGCGGTGCAGAGGCAGGCGCAGCGGCGTCGATCGCCTCTGATCGGATACCTGCTGCGGCGGGCCGGCACCTCCCTGCTCCTGTTGGTGGGCGTGACGATCGTCACGTTCGCGCTCACCAACCTGGTGCCGGGAGACCCGGTCTCGGCCGCGCTCGGTGAGGGTGCGTCGCAGAACCCCGCGACGCGTGATGCGTTCATCAAGGAGCACGGTCTCGACCAGCCACTGTTCGTGCAGTACTTCATCTATATGGGGAACCTGCTGCGCGGGGACCTCGGCACGTCGCTGGTGACCGGACGCCCGGTCACCAGCGACCTCGCCACCGCGGTGCCGGCGACCATCGAGATCGCGATCGGGGCGATCATCGTCAGCCTCGCTGTCAGCATCGTGCTCGGTACGCTCGCCGCCTACCGTCGCGGACTCGTCACCGACCAGGTCATCCGCGTCGTGACGCTGGTCGGGCTCAGCGTGCCGACCTTCTGGCTGGCACTCGTCAGCTTCTACGTCTTCTTCCTCGAGCTGCGCATCGCACCGGGATCCGGCCGCATCTCCCCGTCGATCACGCCGCCGCCGCGCGTGACGGGGCTCTACACGGTCGACTACCTCCTGAACGGCGACGCCGTCGGCTTCTTCGACGCCCTCGCGCACCTCGCGCTTCCCGTCATGGTGCTCTCGCTCGTGACCATCGGCCTGCTCACCCGTTTCATCCGCACCTCGGTGCTCGAGGTCCTCGGGAGCGACTACGTACGCGCCGCCCGCGCCAAGGGGCTCCCGGCCATGCGGGTGATCCTCGACTACGTGCTGCGGGGAGCGTCGCTGCCGATCCTCACGGTGGTGGGTGTCGCGTTCGGCGCTCTGCTCTCGGGCACGGTGCTCGTCGAGTCGGTGTTCGCCTGGCCGGGCCTGGGCACCTACGCCTACAACTCCGCCGCGAACCTCGACCTGCCGGGCATCATGGGCGTCGGTCTCGTGGTCGGCGTCATCTACCTCCTCATCAACTTCATCGTCGACCTGCTGTACGGCGTGCTCGACCCGAGAGTGAGGATCGCATGAGCCGCATCGCCGCCGCCTCCCCGGCCGGGCGCTTCCGCTTCCGCTGGCCCCGCGCCTGGCGCACACCGCTGGGGATCATCGGCACCGTCATCGCCGGAGCCTGGGTCATCGTGGCCTTCACCGCCCAGTGGTGGGTCCCGTACCCGCCGAACGCGCAGGTGCTGCCGCGTCTGCAGCCCCCGGGGATCGACACGCTCCTCGGGACCGACGGCAACGGACGCGACATCTTCTCCCGCCTGATGACCGGCGCCACCGTGAGCCTGCCGCTCGCGCTCATGCTCGTGATCGCGGCCATGATCATCGGCACGCTCATCGGAGCGCTCGCCGGGTACTTCGGCGGATGGGTCGACGAGACGCTCATGCGCATCACCGACCTGTTCATGGCCTTCCCGACCGTGATCCTCGCGATGGTGGTCGCGGCCTCGCTCGGCCCGTCGCTGTTCAACGCGGTGATCGCGGCGATCGTGGTGTCGTGGCCGCAGTATTCCCGTGTCACACGCAGCATCGTGCTGGGGCTCCGCGGTCAGAACTACGTGATCGCGGGACGACTGCTCGGGCACTCGCCGGCACGCACGCTGTTCGTCGACATCCTCCCGAACATCGCCGGCCCCGTCCTGGTGCTGGCGACGCTCGACATCGGTGCGGCGATCCTCCTGCTCTCCGGACTCTCCTTCCTCGGTCTCGGTGCGCAACCGCCGACGGCCGAGTGGGGGTCGATGATCTCGGGGGCGATGCAGAACTTCGACGCCTGGTGGCTCGGGGTCTTCCCGGGTCTCGCGATCCTGACCGTGGTGCTGGCGTTCAACTTCCTCGGAGATGCGATGCGCGACGTGCTCGACCCGACGGCCGAGATCACGCACGAGAAGGCTGCGGAGCACAAGGCGTCGGCGGGGGTGGCCGCATGAGTGCCCACAGCGCTGCCGTGCAGCAGACATCGACGCTCAGCATCCGCGACCTGACGATCGACATCGGACGCCCGCTCGTGAAGGGTGTCTCGCTCGAACTCGAGGCGGGCCGCATCCACGGACTGGCCGGGGAATCGGGCTCGGGCAAGACGCTCACCTCGCTCGCTGTTCTGGGACTGCTGCCGCGTCAGGCCCGCACCGGGGGATCGATCCTCCTCGGCGGCGAAGAACTCCTCGGACTCAACCGCCGCGCGCTCAACAGGGTGCGCGGCAAGCGGATCGCGATGGTGTTCCAGGATCCCTCGGCCTCGCTGCACCCGCAGCTGCCCGTCGGCCGCCAGCTCACCGACCACATGCGGGTGCACCTCGGTCTCAAGGGCGCTGCCGCCCGAGCGCGGGCTGTCGAGCTGCTCGAGACCGTGCAGGTGCCGAACCCTGCCGCGGCCCTGGGGCGCTACCCTCATCAGTTCTCGGGCGGGCAGCGTCAGCGCATCGCGATCGCGTGCGCTCTGGCCTGCGACCCGGAGGTGCTGCTGGCGGATGAGCCCACCACCGCTCTCGACGTCACGGTGCAGGCGGGCATCCTGAAGCTGCTGCGCGACCTCGCGATCGAACGCAACCTCGCCGTGCTCCTGGTGACCCATGACCTCGGCGTGATGAGTGCGATCGCCGACCGTGTGGCGGTCATGAAGGACGGCCGCATCGTGGAGCTCGCCGACCGCGAGACGCTGTTCCGCGATCCTCGGCACGAATACACGCGCATGCTGCTCGCGGCCCTCCCGGGTTCGCGCATCGACGAGGCACCGGAAGGGCAGGCCGCAGATGAGTGAGGTCGCAGTCCTCGACGCACGAGACGTGGTCGTGCGCTACCCGGGCAACCCGCCGGTGATCGCCGTGAACGGTGTGTCGATCAGCGTCGCCGCGGGAGAGACCGTCGCGCTGGTCGGCGAGTCCGGCAGTGGCAAGTCGAGCCTTGCCCGTGCCGCGGTCGGCATCGAGAAGATCGCCGCGGGGTCCGTGCTCTTCCGCGACGCCCCGGTGTCGCCGCTCGGCATCCGCCGTCGCTCGATCGCCCTCACCGGCATCCAGATGGTGTTCCAGGACCCGGCGACGTCGCTCAACCCGCGACGCCGCATCGGCGACCAGATCGCGGACGGCATCGCCACCGCCCGTGCGCGCGGCGCCGAGGGATCGACCGTGGACGAATGGCTCGAACGCGTCGGATTGTCGACCAACGTGAGCACGCGCTTCCCGCACCAGTTCTCGGGCGGGCAGAAGCAGCGCATCGCGATCGCCAGGGCCCTGGCCGCGCGGCCGTCGCTCCTCGTCGCCGATGAACCGATCTCGGCGCTCGACGCATCGACCCAGACGAGTGTCGCCGGACTCATGCGCGACCTCGTGGCGGAGTCGGGGGCGGGAATGCTGTTCATCTCCCACGACCTGGCCGTGGTGCGGCGCATCGCCGACCGCACGTTCGTGATGTTCGGCGGGCGCGTGCTCGAGTCGGGTCCGACGGATCAGCTCTGGGCGGCACCCGGGCATCCCTACACGCAGGCGCTCCTGGCCGCGATCCCCGAGCCGGACGGATCAGGGCGCATCCCGGTCGCGCCGACGACGGAGGAACGGATCGTCTGGTCGGAAGTGCCGCCGGTCCTGAACTGAGGTCGGTCTCAACCGCTCCGTCCCGGCCGGGACGATTCGTCAGCGCACGAGCCTCGACACCGCGTCGCTGCGAGCAGCCGCGTTCACCGGATCCGGAGAGAGCCGATCACTCTCGAATCCCCGCGTCGACCAGCACCGCTCGGGCCGCGCGTTCTCCCGACGCCAGGGCTCCCTGGATCGACGCGGTGTCACGGTGATCGCCGGCGATGTACATCCGCGCGGCGAAGCGCGGCGAGCGGGCCGGCTCCAGGGGCGCCGGTTGGGCCGGTAGTGCGTCGGCGATGTCGTCCCGACGCAGCAGCTCCCACGCGCTCACGTCGGTGCCCCAGATCCCGCTCAGGTGGCGGCGCACCTCGCTCTCGGTGGAGGGATCGCCACCGTGCGGAAGCAGACATGTCGCGGCGATGAGATGGCGTCCGGCCGGGGCATACGACGGGACCGTGTTCGTCATCACCACGGTGTTCACGATCGGACCTCGGCGCCGGCCGTCGACGGTGAGCAGTGCGGAGGAGGTCGGCGCTTCGGCGGCGGCGAACCACCAGGTCTGCAGACCGTTCGTCGCCGGCGTGGAGAGTCCGGTGAGTTCGTCGACGGCCTCCGGACCGACCGCGACGACGACCCGGGCCGCGTGGAGGGAGTCGCCGTCGGCCACCTCCACCTGCACGCCCTCACCGCGCGAGCGCACCTGTGCGACGGGCGAGCCCAGGCGGAGTTCGGCTCCGGCTCTCCGTGCCTGTGCGGCAAGCTGCTCCGGCACCGCAGCGATCCCCTGAGCGGGCAGGCCGGGACGCCCGAGCACGAAGTACCGCACGAGCAGCCGCGCGAAGGCGTTCGACGTCACGCCGCGGTCCTCTGCCAGCACCCCGGCGAGGAACGGCTCGAGCACGGCGGTGCGGAGAGGGCCGCGCAGACCCGCGGCATCCCACCCCTCACGTACCGTGACATCGTCCTGCGCGAGACGTGAGAGCGGACGCACCAGAGCCGGCGCCGCCCAGCGCGCGAGTGCGACCGCATCTGCTCCGTTCACCAATCCGCTGCGCAGCGTGCGCATGATCGAGAGCGGATGCCGCAGCGGATGCCGTAGCTCAGCCGTGCCGTGAGCGGTGCGCACCCGCACGCCGACCGGGAAGCTGCGCAGGGCGAGGGCATCCAGATCGATGCTGCGGCGCAGTGCCGGGTAAGCCGGATTCAGCACCTGGAAGCCGCGATCCAGCCGGAACCCGTCGACGATGTCGGTGCGCTGGCGGCCCCCGACGGCATCCGAAGCCTCGAGCATGACGACTTCGAGTCCCTGTGACGCGAGCATCCCGCCGCAGCGGAGTCCTGCCAGCCCTGCCCCGATCACGATCACGTCAGGCATACGCTTCGACCTCTCCTCTGCGGATCTCCGCCGCGCGTCCGCTGATCGCGGCCCGTTCCTCTTCGTCGAGCAGACGTGCATCGCGCAGCCTCGGGCTTCCCCTCCGGTCTCATGAGGATCCCGAAGCGTCGACGCTGTTCGCGGTGCGGACGGGCTGCATGGCACCAGCGTACGACCGTCACGCACGACGGGCCGAGGCAGCTGCCCCGGCCCGTCGTGTCACGCTCCCGCTCAGACGGGTGCGACGATCTCCTGCCTCACGTCCCACTCGGTGATCTCCATCGTGACCTCCACCGTCTGGCCCTCAAGCGACGCGCTGCTGGACGAGGCGAGGACGACGTAGTCCGCCGTGACCTCGAAGACGACCTCGACCGCGGTTCCCTGCTGCTCCATGGTGCCGGACAAGAGGTAGACCGCCTGCCCGAGGCGCTCTCCGGTGCCGGTCACGGTGAACGCGCCCGTGACGGCGTCGGCGGCCTTGGTCGGGTCGAGCAGGGAAGCATCGGCGGCGCTCGCGCTGAGCGCGGCGATGACCGGGTCGCTCGACGACGGGTCCGCGGCCTGCCAGTCGCTCGTCGCCGACTTCACCCAGACGTCATCGCCGATGACGATCAGGGAGCCCGCGGGCGAGATCGTCTCGATGGCCTTGTCGGACGGATTGACGCGGGCCGTCGAATCGATGCCCATGACGCTGGACGTGGCGGCATAGCCTGCGGTCTCCGACATCGCGTCCGCGACGCAGTCGCCGAGCACGGAACCGTCGAGGCTCGCGCCGTCCTTCAATTCGGGGCAGTCCATCTCGGGTGCTTCTGCCTCCTGCGAGGCGCCGGCACTGGGCTTCTTCTCGGTGGTCGAGTCCGACCCGCCTCCGGTGCACCCGGTGAGCAGTACGGCGGTGGCGAGTACGACGCCGACCCCCCATTTGTTGACGCGCATCGCGTCCCCCCTCTGGTCGAGTGCCCGATGACCGTCATCCGGCACTCTCTCCAGCATGCCAACAACCGCCGTCGTCCCGTCACCGCTTGCCGCTGTGCCCGAGGATCCGTTCGCGGCATCACTGCTCTTCCGCTAGACTGTCAAGGTTGTCTGTCTCGCGGCGTCCATTCGGGATTCCAGAGGCCGGCACGTGCACACACCCTCCTGCTCCCGGGAAAGTCCCGAGAGCCGTTCTAGTCCGAAGGAGGTGGGTAAGTGACGCACCAGTACGAACTCATGGTCATTCTGACCCCCGAGATCGACGAGCGCACGGTCGCCCCGACGCTCGACAAGTTCCTGAAGGTCATCACCAACGATGGTGGCTCGATTGACAAGGTCGACATCTGGGGCAAGCGCCGTCTGGCTTACGAGATCCAGAAGAAGACCGAGGGCATCTACGCCGTCGTCAACTTCACCGCTACCAGCGAGGCCACGCAGGAGCTCGACCGTCAGCTGAAGCTGAACGAGCAGATCATGCGTACCAAGGTCCTCCGCTCGGAAGAGGCTCAGGCGATGGTCGCTTCGGAGGCCAAGCGCTCCGAAGAGAAGGCTGCTCGCAAGGCCGCCAAGGCTGCGAAGGCCTAAGTCCCATGGCCGGCGAAACCGTCATCACCGTGGTGGGAAACCTCACGGCCGACCCCGAGCTGCGCTACACGCAGAACGGGCTGCCGGTGGCGAACTTCACCATCGCATCGACGCCTCGGAACTTCGACCGTGCCGCGAATGAGTGGAAGGACGGCGACGCGCTGTTCCTCCGCGCATCCGTCTGGCGCGAGTTCGCCGAGCACGTGGCGGGTTCGCTGACGAAGGGCATGCGCGTCATCGCGCAGGGCCGTCTGCGTCAGCGCTCCTACCAGGACCGCGAGGGCAACCAGCGCACCGCGATCGAGCTGGAGGTCGACGAGATCGGCCCCTCGCTCCGGTACGCGACCGCGCAGGTCACCCGTGCGGCCTCGACCGGCGGTGCCGGTGGCGGTGGACAGTCCCGTCCCGCGCAGCAGCAGGTGTCGGAGGAGCCGTGGTCCACGCCCGGTTCGTCGACCAGCGCGGATGCCTGGAGCACTCCCGGCAGCTTCGGCGACGACACCCCGTTCTGAACAACTTCTGGATCCGGCCTTCACGGCCGGCATCCGCTCATCACTAAGGAAAAACAATGGCTGGAAAGTCGAGCGGCGACCGCCGCAAGCCGCGGAAGGGTGGCAAGCCCACCGCTCCCGCGAAGTCCATCCGGGTCGGTGTCATCGATTACAAGGATGTCGCCACCCTTCGCAAGTTCGTCTCGGAGCGTGGCAAGATCCGCGCCCGTCGTATCACCGGTGTCTCGGTGCAGGAGCAGCGTCTGATCGCCACGGCGATCAAGAACGCGCGCGAAATGGCGCTCCTGCCCTACGCTGGCGCCGGCCGGTAAGGGGTATCGAGATGGCAAAGCTGATTCTCACGAACGAGGTCGCCGGGCTGGGTAGTGCCGGTGACGTTGTCGAGGTCAAGAACGGGTACGCCCGCAACTTCCTCATCCCGCAGGGCTTCGCTACGGCGTGGACCCGCGGTGGCGAAAAGCAGGTCGCATCGATCCAGGCCGCGCGTCAGGCACGCGCGATCCACGATCGTGACGACGCTGTCGCGCTGAAGAACGCTCTCGAGGGCACCAAGGTGCGCCTCACGGTCAAGGCCGGCAAGGAGGGTCGTCTCTTCGGCTCCGTCAAGACGGACCACGTCGCGGATGCTGTCGCAGCCGCCGGCCTGGGCTCGATCGACAAGCGCAAGGTGCACATCACGTCGCCCATCAAGGTGACCGGTGAGCACGAGGCGACCGTGCGTCTGCACGACGACGTCACCGCAGTGATCACGCTGCAGGTCGTCGCCGCCAAGTAAGGCACGTCGAGAACGCCCCTGTCCTCCGGGACAGGGGCGTTCTGCATTCCCCGGCCCGGTCGCTCGTGCGCCTCACCCGTCTCGACCGTGCACCGGCCGCGCGTTCGCCGGCGGCTCTCCGACCTCATCGACGGTGTGACCGCTGCAGGCCGCGTTCGTGACGCTGGCCCTCTCGACGCGCGACACGGCGAACCACCGCATGGCGTCACGCAGACGGCACCACCCGACCAGGTACCACTGGCCGTTCGTGGAGGCGAACAGCACGGGCTCGACATCACGCGTTGTCGTGCTCCCGTCTCCGGCCGTGTACCGGAGGCGGACCACGCGCTGGTCCGACATCGCCTCCTCCAGCGCCGACCGGATGGCGCGGGAGGATGAGGGGGGTGCATCGATCCACACGCGGTGGGCGAGCGCGTCGGCCCGGGCGCGCGTGTGAGGATCGAGGACATCCAGGATCTTCCGCACACCCGCCGCGGCCAGGTCGGCGTAGGGGGCGTCGGGTGCCGCGGACACGGCAGCCATGAGGGCCACGGCCTGCGCGGGAGACAGGCTCACCGGCGGCAGGGATGCTCCCGCGGCCAGGCCGTAGCCGCCTCCGGGACCCGGGCGCGACCACAGCGGCGCGCCGCTGCGCTCCAACGCCGCCAGGTCGCGCTTGACGGTGCGCACGGAGACGTCGAACTCCCGCGCCAGACGCTCGGCCGAGCAGCCCCGCGATCCGCTGCGTCGCAGCATCTCGGAGAGCGCGTGCAGGCGCTCTGCGCGCTTCACGATTCCGCCTGGAAATTCATGACATAAATAGTGACACACACCTGCCCGCAGTGCGGAGGAAGCTGGGGCTATGACACAGACGACGAGCAGCCCGACCATCCTCTTCATCGCCGGCCACTGGCTGGGTGCGTGGGCGTGGGATGAGGTCCTCGAACACCTGAACGCCGTGGGCAGCCGTGCGGTCGCGATGACGCTGCCGGGTCTCGACGCGAACGATCCCGAGCGTGCGACGAAGACGCTCGACGATCAAGCCGCCGGGATCGTGGGAGAGCTCGCGCGTCTGGGTGTCTCAGAGCAGCAGCCCGCGATCATCGTCGCGCACAGCGGCGCGAACGCGCCCGTCAGCCTCGTGCTCGATCGGCACCCGGAGCTGTTCGCCCGGGTCGTGTGGGTCGACTCCGGCCCGGTGGCGACGGGGAGCGTGTTCGCGCCCGACCTCTCGGAGGAAGTGGAGGAGCTTCCCCTGCCGTCCTTCGAGGTGCTGGGGCAGCAGGCGAGTCTGGAGGGACTGAGCACGGAGGTGCTCGAGCGCTTTCGCGAGCGGGCCGTGCCGCAGCCCGGCCCCGTGCTGCGACAGTCCGTCGACCTCGTGGACGATGCCCGTCGCAGGATCCCGACCACGCTCGTTTGCTGCTCGATCTCGGGCGCGCAGGTGCGGGAGCTGGCGCAGGCCGGACACCCCATGTTCGCCGAGCTCGCCGAGCTCGACCACCTCGACGTCGTCGATCTGCCGACGGGGCACTGGCCGATGTGGAGCCGTCCCGGCGACCTCGCGGAGCTGATCCGGGCGGTCGCCTCCTCCAGCGACTGAACCCGGCGCCGGTTCGGCCCCACGCCCGCACGGATGTCGAGAGAATGCACGGATGTCGGGAGGTTCCGGCAGATCCGTGCGGGATCCGTGGGAACCTCCCGACATCCGTGCGGCGATCACCGCACCTCGGGGAGCGAGCGAGGGGCTAGTCCCTGTCGGCCGCCACCTCGAAGACGTCCGTCGACTCCTCGGCAGAGGCGGCACGGCGTTCCTCACGGCGGGCCCGTCGCTCGGCACGCTTGGCGATCCGGCGATCCCGGCTGCGCTCCACGAGCGTGTACAGGACCGGTACCAGCACCAGGGTGAGCAGCGTCGATGAGACCAGTCCGCCGATCACCACGATCGCCAAGGGCTTCGAGATGAACACGCCACCACCGGTCAGGCCGAGCGACATCGGGACCAGCGCGAACACGGTCGCGGCAGCCGTCATCAGGATCGGACGCAGACGCAGACGCGTTCCGTGCTCCACGGCCTCGTCCAGGCTCGCCCCGGCCACCCGGAGGCGGTTCACGAGGTCCATCAGCACGATGGCGTTCGTCACGACGATGCCGATGAGCATCAGCAGTCCGATCAGGGCTGGAAGCCCCATCGGCGTACCGGTGAGCAGGAGCCCGAGGATCGCGCCGGTCGCCGCGAACGGGATCGAGATGAGCAGCACGAGCGGGCCGCGGAAGTTGCGGAACGTCGCCACCATCACCAGCAGCACGAGAACGATGGCCCCCAGCATCGCCAGACCGAGCTGACTGAACGCCTCGTCCTGCTGGGCGGACGCGCCGCCCTGCTCGAACGTGACGCCCGCCGGCAAGTCGGTCTCGGCGATCGCTTCGTCGATCGCCCGGCTGGCCGCCGACAGACCGCCCTTCTCCGGCGTGACCGTCAGCGTGACCTGCCGCTCGCCTTCCGCGCGGGTGATGGTCGGCGCGGTGAGCTCTTCCTCGACCGTGGCGATCGCGGCGAGAGGGATCGCGGTGCCCGTGACCTCGGTGGCCGCCTTCTGCTCCGCCTCGGCGGCTTCGGCCTCCGCCTGCTGGGCGGCGGCGTCGGTGCGGCTCTGACGCAGGGCCTTGATCTGCTCGTCCGCCGCCTTGATGCCGGACTGCGCGCCTTCGATCGCGCTCTGCAGCGCCGAGAGCTGCTCGGCGCGCTCCGCCTGCGCCTGGAGCACCGCCTCGTCCTCAGGACTCAGCGGGTCTGCGGGGACGATCGGCGCCGCCGACAGCTCCGCGAGCTGCTTGTTGAGGGCGCCGATCTGACCCGCGAGCTCGGCCCGCTGCTTCGTGGCCGTGTTGATCTGCGAGTCGAGTTCTTTCTCGGCCTTTGTCTTGGCCTCGTCGGCCTTGGCCTTGGCCTTGGCCTCGAGTGCCTCGGCGGCGGCCTTCTGCGCCTCGGCCGTCTGCTGGGCCGTGACGGGCAGCATGATCTCGCCGAGCTTGTCGGCGGTTCGTGCCGAGCCCGGCGTGCGCACGACGATGTCGCGCTCGCGACCCTCGTACATGAGGGTGCCGACGGTCGTGCCCGAGAGCGCCTCCTGCACGGCCTTCGCGATCGTGGCCCGGTCGAAGCCGAGGCGCGCGGCCAGCGGCTCGTCGACCTTCACGCGCAGCACCGGCTGCTCGCCGGCGAGCTCGCTCTTCACGGAGCGCACCCCGTCGGCGTCGGCGAGCTGCTTCTCCAGCAGATCGCTCGCGGTCCGCAGCGCGGCCGGATCGTTGCCCTGGATGGCCAGGGCGATGCCGTCACCCGCACCCGCGAGGGAGGCGTCCTGCGAAGCGAGCTCGATCGTGCCGCTGTCGGCAAGACCGTCCAGCGCCTTCTGCACCTTCGACTCGACCGCGGCGACGTCGGCTCCGTCCTTCACCCGCAGGTCGTAGGTGATCGACGTCGGGGTGCCGGGTGTGGGGACCGGGATCGAGGTGGTGATGTCATCGATCTCCGCGATCTTCCCGAGCGTCTTCTCGACCGGCTCCGCGGCGGCGACCAGGTCGGCCGTGGCCTCCTTCGGGGGCGTCTGCACGACCTGCAGGCTCGCCTGGCCCGATGAGCCGAGGAAGTCGGTCTGGATGAACGGCGTCATACCCAGCGTCGCGACGAGCAGCAGCGCCGAGGCGACCAGGGTGATGACCGGGTGTCGACGGGTCGCGTTCAGGGCCGGCATGAACGTGCGCTGCAGGCGGTCGGGAGCCGTGTGGATCTCGTCGAGCTCGGACGGTACCTCGTCCTCGGGGGCGAGCGGTGCGTCGTCCGCCGATCCCTCGGCCACTGGCTGAGATGCTTCGGCAGCTGCGGCACGGTGCTTCGGAGCCCGGTTGAGGAACCAGGAGGCGAGCACCGGCACGATCGTGAGCGAGACGACGAGCGAGGCGAGAAGCGCGATCGAGACCGTCACCGCGAACGGACGGAACAGCTGCCCGGCGATTCCGGAGACGAAGGCGATGGGCAGGAAGACCGCGACGGTGGTGAGAGTCGAGGCGGTGATGGCACCGGCGACCTGACGTACCGAGGCGACGATGCCGTCGATGGTGAGCGGCCCGTCGCCGCGTCGTCTCGAGATGTTCTCGATCACCACGATGGAGTCGTCGACGACACGTCCGATGGCGATCGTGAGCGCGCCGAGGGTCAGGATGTTGAGGGTGTTGCCGCTCCACCACAGGCCCACGAGCGTGATCAGCAGCGACAGCGGGATAGACACGGCCGCGATGACCGTCGAGCGCCACGAGCGCAGGAACGCGAGGATCACGAGCACGGCGAAGAGCAGGCCCAGTCCGCCCTCGACGGAGAGGTCGTGGATCGACTGCTCGATGTAGGGCGCCTGGTCGAAGATCGTCACGAACTCGGCCTTGAGGATCGGGGCCAGCCTGTCGAGCTCGGCGTTCACACCGTGCGAGATGTCGACGACGTTGGCTCCCTGCGACGGGATGATCTGGAGCGTGAGCGACGGGTTGCCGTTGACCCGTGAGATGGTCTGCGCCGGCACCGTCTCGATCGAGACGTCGGCGAATTCGGCGACCGTGACGGCTCCCTCGGGCGTGGGTACAGGAAGGGCCTGGATGTCTTCGAGAGTGGCGAGTCGCGACCCCACGGTGATCGACAGAGGCCCCTCGGCGGAATCCGCCTGCCCTGCCGGAAGCGCGGCGCCGTGCGCCTCGAGGATCGGGCCGAGCGTCGAAGGCTCGACCTTCAGCCGCGTGACATCCGCGGGGCGGAGATCGATCGTGATGCGCTGCGTCTCCTGGCCCGCGAGCTCGACGGCGCGCACACCCGGTACGCCCTTGAGTGCCGGGACGACGGTCTGCTGCAGAGCGTCGCCGAACGTCTCCTGGTCGCCGCTGGTGCCCGCGCTGAGGACCATCGCGGGAAGGTCGCCGGCACCGCCCGACGCCACCTGGACCTCTGTGCCAGAGGGGAAGCTCGGCTTCAACGACTCGGTCGCACTGCGGATCGTGCGCAGGGTCTCCTCGTCGTTCTCCCCGAACGACCACTCGACGAGGATCTGCGCGCCCCCACTGGATGTGGTGGACGTGACGCTCGTCACACCGGGCACGGCGCGGACGGCCTGCTCGACGGGCTCGGTCACGGTGCTCGCCATCTCTTCGGGCGCGAGACCCTGCGACTGCGCCGAGATGAACGCCATGGGCGCCTGCAACGACGGCATCAGCTCCTGCTTGAGCGAGCCCATCGAGATCAGGCCGAGAGCGACGATCGCCAGTGTCGCGAGCGACAGGATCAGGCGGTTCTTGAGACTGCTGCGTGTGAGGAACGACATGGAGCGGTGAGGTGCTTTCGGCTGGGTCGCAGCAGCGGGCGAAGGAGCACGCGCGCGACGCGGAAGCCGCCTGTGATCACTCGACTCACGTCGCCCCGTGCCGAATCCTGTGGGTCCGGCTCAGCGCGACGAGAGGCGACTGAGCTCCGGCGACACGATCGACGATTCGAGCCTGCCGGGTCGCGCGCGCCGGGGCATCCTCCCGCAGGGTGATCCTCGTCCCCCCGCGGGAGGACTCGGGCATCCTGGGCGCATGCGAGG
This sequence comes from Microbacterium sp. UCD-TDU, assembly GCF_000340625.1. NCBI lineage: Bacteria > Bacillati > Actinomycetota > Actinomycetes > Micrococcales > Microbacteriaceae > Microbacterium > Microbacterium sp. UCD-TDU. The sequence continues at coordinate 1,259,678 of NZ_KB454446.1, read as the reverse complement.
CGGCCGGGTGCGGAACCGCTGCGGCCACCCTCGCCGCCGCAGCGCTCGACTCGGCAACGCTCGACTCGGCCACCACTGCCCCGTTCGCGGTCGATTCGGCCTCGAACGGCCTCGCTGTGCACGATCTGACCCAAAAGTCGTAGTCCGAGGTGCGAAAACACTGGCCGAAAGTTCTCAGGGTTTCGGCGTAATGACTGGGCCCTCACCTTCGTCTCTTCACTGTGAGGGTTGTCCGGCCGAAAGGGGGCCGGGCTTTGCGAGGGGTGAGGGAATCGTGAGTGGTCGAAGTCGAGTGGATCGACTCTTCGAAGAGTTGGAGGTTGAGTGCGGCACGAGTGTGCAGTGCATCCTGGAACGAGCGTCCGCCCTGCTGAGGCTGGACATCGAGGTCGAGGTGCTGAACGAGGAGGAATGGAACGCGGTCCCGCGCTTCGTTCTCATCGACGGTGACCGGGCGAGGATCCCGGTACGCCGGGCCGATCCTCAGTGGTTCCGCCTGCACGTGGTGATCCACGAGCTCGCGCATCTGCTGTGCGGACATGCGCGTTGCGAGAGCCTGCCCATGACTTTCGACCAGCTTCGCAAGCCCGCACAGGCCTGTGTTCTGGCGGGAGTGGGCGGGGGTACCGGATCCGCCGCGTTCGCCGATTCTCCGCAGCAGGCGGGTCAGCAGGCGGATCAGGAGGCCGAGGCGGAAGCGCTCGCGCACCGACTGGGCTCATTCGTCGTCGTCCCGCAGTTCGCCTCCGCCGAGGCCGGCTGAGGCTGCGGCCGTACGGTTCCGATCAGCGCGCGAGTGCCGAGAAGCACGAGGGCGTCCAGTTGCGCCCGGAAGTCGAGGTGGTTCGTCGGTTCATCGCACAGAAGCAAGTCGGCCTCGGGGCCAGGACCCGCGCGAGGTTCACCCTCTGGCACTCGCCGCCGGACAGAGTCACGGTTTGGTGATGCGTGGCCCACATCGGGAAGCCGTGAAGTAGCATCGCTCGTCATGGAGCGCTATGGAAAATGAAATCTGCTGGGGGCGGCCGCTTTCCTGAGCGTTGGCATCTTCTCGCTCGTCAAGGGTGTGGGACCGGAGTGGTACTCGTACGTCACTGTGGTCGTCGCGTTTCTCGCATCTGCGGCGTGGACTTTTCGCTTTGTCTATGAAGTGCGCAAGAGCAAGACTGAGGAATCTTCAGATCGGGCCTCCAACACCTAGAGCCACTGGACGGATGCTCGCCGGCCGAGGCGGACGAGTAGCCTTGCGGGGTGCCGATCGATCGAAGCCACATCCGGGTCAAGGCGATGCTCGTCGCCCCGAATGCGCACGGGAGCGCGCACGCGGTCAGCGTCAATGCCGCGACCGCGGAGAATCCGGGCGGATATCACCGCCTCATCGGCGGCAGCGTCGAGGTCGGCGAGACCCACATCGATGCGATCCGGCGCGAGGTGCGTGAGGAGCTGTCGGCGACGATCCAGGACCTGAGCTACCTCGGGGTGGTGGAGAACATCTTCCACCTGGACGGGGAGGTCGGACACGAGATCGTCTTCGTGTACACCGGACGCCTCGATCCGGAACCCGCAGCGGAGGGCGCGACGCTCACGGAGAGCGACGGTGCGGTCGTTCCCGTCGTCTGGCGCAGCTTCGACGACGCCGCCGAGGCACTGCCCCTCTATCCCGCCGCTGTCATGGGGCTACTCGCTCAGCGGTAGATCCCGCGGCGATGCCCTGCGGCGAGAACGAGCACGACCAGACGATCGTCCTCGATGTCGTAGATCACCCGATAGTCGCCCACGCGGACGCCTACGTCGCCGACACCGAGGGCTTCGTCGATGGCTGGCTCGCCGGGGGAGCAGGCCCCGATGCGGTCGCCGACGACCGGGTGCTGACCCCCGAGGAGCGCACTGATCCTGCCTCACCGCGTGCACCGGGTGCTTCCGCGCGGGCGCGACGGATGCCCCGTGGGTGGGGTTTCCACGGGGCATCCGCCCTTCTGCGCCGGCGTCGAACGACGGTGTGAGCGGGGGGCTACGACTCCGTCGACGTGTGGGGTGGACGCAGCGGCGCACCGGCGGTGCGGGTCTCCTCCCCCGAGGACGGCCGCACCACCGGCGTCATCGCTACGCCGTCAGGCGACGTCGCAGGAGCCCCGCACCTCCGAGGAGGAGCAGGACGGCGGCGAGTGCGACCAGTCCGACCGACGACGTGCCGCCGGTCATCGCGAGTCCTGAAGCCTGACCGGTCGTCGCCGCGCCAGAGGCGAAGGCGGCTGCGGTCGTGCGGACAGGGGTCGTGCCGGGGTCGGTACCCGGGTTCGTGCCCGGGTTCGTGCCGGGGTCGGTGCCGGGGTCCGTGCCGGGGTCGGTCCCCGGGTTCGTGCCGGGGTCGGTCACCGTCGCCTCGCCGACCACGGAGATGGCGTTGCCGCCCAGCGTGATCGGCAGGCTGATCGGCAGCGCCAGCTGGGTGCCGCCGAGGATGCTGTCAGCTCCCGTGGTGGTGCTGCCTCCGGTCGCGGGTGCGGTCGGAGTGGGGGAGGCACCGGCACCGGTGCGGGTGACGGTGGCGTCGTCGAGCAGCGAGATCGCGTTGCCGGTCACGCCGATGGGGGCGGTGACGGGCGCGGTGATCTGGGTGCCGCCGAGGACGCTGTCGGTGCCGGTCGTGGAGTCGCCTCCGGTGGCCGTGGTGACCGCTGCGGGGGTGGTGCCTCCGGTGCGGGTGACGGTGGCGTCGTCGATCAGCGAGATCGCGTTGCCCGACACCGTCACAGGTGCCGTGATGGGCGCCGTGACCTGCGTGCCGCCGAGGATCGCGTCGTCACCCGAGGTCGCCGCCGAGGTGGCCGGAGCGGTGGAGACGCTCGGACCGGCAGTGCCGGTACCCGTCGACCGCGCGTCGTCCAGAAGCGAGATCGCGTTGCCCGACACCGTGATCGGTGCCGTGATGGGCGCCGTGACCTGCGTGCCACTGCCGATGCCGTCGTCGCCGGACGTCGTGACGTCCACCGGAGCGGAGGATGCCGGTGCTGCGGCGCCCTGCCCGGTCGGCGCGGTGCTCTCGCTGTCACCGAGCAGCGACACGGCGTTGCCCGTGACGGTGATCGGTGCGTTGACCGCGAGCAGCGCCTGGGTGCCCGAGAGCACTCCGTCCAGGCCGTTCGTGGTCACCAGAGGCGCCTGGGCCGGGGCCCCGGCCTGGGGAGCCGGGCTCTGGGGAGTCGGGCTCTGGGGAGTCGCGGCCGAGGCGGTGGTCGTCGACGTGTCGAGTACGCTCACCGCGTTGTTCGCCACCGTGACCGGGAGGTTGACGGTGACAGCCGCCTGGGTGCCGGATGCCGTACCCGAAGCGCCGCTGGTCTCTACGGCGACAGGCGCCGGGGCAGGTGCGGGTGCGGGAGCCGGTGCTGCGGCGGGTGCCGGAGCCGGAGCCGGGGCTGCGGCGGGGGCCGTGGACACGGCGTCGCCCAGCACCGAGATCGCGTTGTTCACGACCGAGATCGGTGCGGTGATCGCCGTCTCCACCTGTGTGCCGGAGAGAAGCCCGTCGTCCCCGGTCGTCTCGGCCGCGTTCGCGGCCGTTGCGCCGAGAAGCGTGACGCCTCCGGCGATGAGCGCGCCCCAGAGGGCCCGCTTGATGAATGTACGCATGGTCTTTCTCCTGACTGGATCGTTCGTCTGAAGGGTGCGCGCGATCAGAGTGCGCGCGCAGCACTGCTTCTGTCGTTCCCGGGGGAACGACGTGACGAACCGTCAGTCAGGAGAGACGTCGGTGTCGGCGACCGGCGACGAAGGAAGCTCGTCGTCGGAGGCCCCGGATGTCCGCTCACCAGCACGGAGCGGAGAAGAGTTCGCGTCGCTGAGGCGCGCGGGAGAGGCGCCGCTTCCGCCGCCGGGACCGGCGGAGGACGACGCGGGAACAGTGCTTCCCGGCGGGCTCGACGGCGGCGGGTCGGTGGGCACACGAGTGGTGTCGTCGCCGGCGCCGGTGGCGCCGTTCGCGGCGGGGAGCGCGCTCGGATGCGACGATCCGGCGGGGGGCAGAGCCGTCGACGTGGCCGGGGGCATCGTCGCGATGTCCTCCGCGCTGATCACGGTCGGGGTCGTCGTCACCGCAGGCTCCGTGATGCTCGCCGGCCCTTCGCCGGGTTCGGGCGAGGTCGGGTCGAGGGCTTCGAGCACGGGAGGAATGGTCTCGCTCGTGACGTTCCCGAGAAGGGCGGTGGTGTCATCGACCACACCGACGACGTCGCCCACCGCGGAGATCAGGCCGAGGTCGGACGCGAGCCCGCCGACCACCGGGATGCCGGAGACCGTGTCGAGAATCGGATCGGTGATCTGGGAGACCGGTGCGCCGGTCAGCACGTCGGTGACCGGCGCGACGACCGCCGTCGTGGTCTCCGTCACGGCGTGGACCACGGGCGCGACCGCCGGCCCGACGACCGGAGCGTTCACGACCGGCGCGGTCACGGTGGTGACGACGGCCGGGGCGGCCTGCTGCACGGGGGCGACCACCTGTGTGACCACGGGAGCGACGACCTCTGTGACGATGGGTGCCACGGGGGCCGTGACGGCCGACACCGTGTTGCTGACCAGCGAGGTGAGCCCGTCGAGCGGCCCGTCTTCCTGGTCGTCCGCGTGCGCGGTTCCGCCCGAGAGGAGGACGGTGAGCGTCGCCCAGGCGAGCACGCCGATGCCACCCCAGAAGACGACGGCAGGTGTGCCGCGTCGGGTGGCCCGAACGTCCACGTCAACCTCCCCCTCAGAAGGTGATCTCGTGTGCCTCCCCCTCAGAAAGCCACGAATCTCGACGGAGCTGCGTCGATTGGAGGCGACGATACTCGCGGCCGCACGATCTGTCTAGGGGGTTCTCCGCGCGTTTCCGGGGATGTCGGGGTGTGACGCGCCCGGAGAAATCTCGGCTTGACTTTCCCCAGGTTCTACACATCCTCTCCCCGGAGAGGGCAACCTTCAACGCCCGATTTAAACTGATTTTCATCCACAGGCTGGGGAAAGGGTAAAGCCCAGATCAGAGGCGATAAAAAAGTCTGCTATCCCGGTCCTCCACGGGGTTATCCACACCTGTTGTGCACAGACACTCCGACTTTGTCCGCACGCTTTCCACATGGTTATCCACAGGCCGTGTTGCATGTGGAAAGAGTCGCTCGTAGCGTGGGCGAGCGACCGAATGTCGGAGGCACCTGTTTTGCTGTTCAGGGTGGCGTGAGGGCCGAGATCCATACAGGCCCCGCCGTCGAGGCGTCTCCTCGGAACATCGCATCGGAAACGTCGCATCGAAGGGAAGACTGTGTCGATCGCTGACATCTCAGAGGAGCGCATGGGCGCGAAGCGCGCGCCCGAGCGCACGCCTCCCCATGACCTCCTCGCCGAGCAGAGCGCGCTGGGCGGAATGCTCCTGTCGAAGGATGCGGTCGCCGATGTGATCGAGACGCTCAAGGGCGCCGACTTCTACATCCCCAAGCACGAGCTGATCTTCGAGGCCATCCTCTCGCTGTACTCGCACGGCGAGCCCACCGACGTCGTCGCCGTCACCGATGAGCTCATCAAGACGGGCGAACTCGGCCGCGCCGGCGGTGCCGACTACCTGCACACCCTGACCTCGATCGTGCCCACGGCCGCGAACGCCGGCTACTACGCCGGCATCGTCTCGGAGCGCGCGATCCTGCGCCGGCTCGTCGACGCCGGCACCCGCATCGTGCAGCTCGGCTATGCCGGTGAGGGCGACGCGACCGACATCGTCAACAACGCACAGGCCGAGATCTACTCGATCACCGGATCCGAGACCGCCGAAGACTACGTCCCCCTGCAGATCGCCGTCGATGCCGCTCTCGAGGAGATCGAGGCCGCCAGCGGTCGCGACGGTTCCATGACCGGAGTTCCGACCGGCTTCAAGGAGCTCGACGAGCTCACGAACGGCCTGCACGGCGGTCAGATGATCGTCGTCGCCGCTCGACCCGCCATGGGTAAGTCCACGCTCGCGCTCGACTTCGCCCGCGCGGCATCCATCGGCCACAACCTCCCCTCCGTCTTCTTCTCGCTCGAGATGGGCAAGAGCGAGATCGCGATGCGTCTGCTCAGCGCTGAGGGCGCGATCCCTCTGCAGAACATGCGAAAGGGAAACCTCGACCCGCGCGACTGGACCACCGTCGCCGCGACCCGAGGCCGCATCAACGACGCCCCGCTCTACATCGACGACAGCCCGAACATGACGCTCGTCGAGATCCGTGCCAAGTGCCGTCGACTCAAGCAGCGCGAGGGCCTGCGCATGGTCATCATCGACTACCTGCAGCTCATGACATCGGGCAAGCGCGTCGAGTCGCGTCAGCAGGAGGTCTCGGAGTTCTCGCGAAGCCTCAAGCTCATCGCCAAGGAGCTGCAGGTTCCGGTCATCGCCCTCTCGCAACTGAACCGTGGTCCCGAGCAGCGCACCGACAAGAAGCCCGCGATCAGCGACCTGCGAGAGTCCGGCTCGATCGAGCAGGACGCCGACATGGTCATCCTGCTGCACCGCGACTCGGTCTACGACAAGGACGTGCGCCCTGGCGAGGCCGACCTCATCGTCGCCAAGCACCGCAACGGACCTACCGCGACGATCACGGTCGCGTTCCAGGGGCACTACTCGCGCTTCATGGACATGGCCCCCGGCGGCGACTTCAACTGAGTGTGGTCCAGCGTCGGAGCAGTCGTGTTCACCGCGAGCCTCCTGGGCATCCTGTTCCACCTCTGAAGGCTACTGAGGGCGACGCGGCGCCGTGTCGTCCCAGCGGGGCGAGGGGAGGTGCAGCAGCACCAGGCCGATGCCGGCGATCACCGAGTTGCGGAACGCGGGATCGAGTCCGTTCCACGACGTGGAGCGCCACATCTGGAACCACTCGCCGCCGATCGAGATGAACCCGCCCACGAAGAGGAGGATGATCATCACCAGTCCGATCGACGACCACACGCGGGCGGCGTGGAAGCCGTGGCCGAGGAATCCGCGCACGAAGAACACGACCGCGATGATCAGGACGATCGCGCTCAGCGACTCCCAGATGATCACGCCGATGTAGGCGATGTTCCACAGCACGGGGTTGTCGATCGCCCGCCACATCACGTCGGGATCGAGTCCCGTGCCGGCCTCCTGGCCGAAGTTCGTGGTGTCCATCGCCAAGACGTGCTGCACGAAATCGAAGTTGGTGCCGTAGTCGGTGATGTTCCCGAGCGCCACCAGGAAGATGTAGAGCCCGTTCACGAGGACGAGCGCGGCCGCCGCGAAGGGCAGCGAACCGAGAAGGTGCCAACGAGGTGAGCGCACCGGCGCGTCGGTCGTAGTCATGACCAGACAGTATCGGTCGTCGCGTCCGGGCGTCGAGGGGGTGCTGCTGCGTGGCCGGATACCGTTGACGACAGCGATCGCGAACGAGCGCTGAGGGGAGAGCCGTGGTGGACGACTCAGGGAGCGACCGGCGTGTCCGCGACGGATATGCCGCACGTGCCGTCGAGTACACGCAGCTGTTCGGCGACATCGGGCAGATGGACGACATCGACCGCGAGCGCATCGGGCGCTGGGCGGACGCGGTCGACGGGCGCATCCTCGACGCCGGGTGCGGCCCGGGGCATTGGACCGCCTTCCTCACCGGACGAGGGATCGACGCCGAGGGCATCGACCTGGTGCCGGAGTTCGTCGCCGGTGCCTCCGCGCGGTTCCCGCACGTTCCGTATCGGGTGGCATCGCTGACGGACGTCGGCGTCGCGTCGGGCTCCCTCGGCGGCGTGCTCGCCTGGTACTCACTGATCCACGCAGGGCCGGATGAGCTCGCGGTCCTCCTCGTCCACGCTCGACGCGTTCTCCGCGACGGGGGAGGCCTGTTGGTCGGGTTCTTCGCCGGGCGCGACGGAGAGCCCTTCCCGCATGCCGTCACGACGGCGCACTACTGGTCTGTCGAGGGGCTGTCCGTACTGCTGGAGCGCACCGGCTTCCGCGTGATCGACAGCGACGCCCGGGTGCAGGACGGACGCCGTCCGCACGCATCGATCAGCGCTGTCGCGGTCTGATCAGATCGCCGGTGCTGCCCTTGCCGCATCAGGGGATCGGCACGGCTCGATCGGCCCCGAGCCGCTTCATCACCATGGTCGAGGTGAGGCGCTGCACGCCGGGCAGGGCGCCGAGGGTGTTGTCGTAGAGCTCTTGGTAGGCGCCCATGTCGCGGGTGAGGATGCGCAGCATGTAGTCGGGATCGCCGAACAGACGTTGCGCTTCGACGACCGCGGGGATCGCCACGACGGCCTCTTCGAACGCCACGATCGTGTCCTTGTCGGTGCGCCCGATCGTCACGAAGACGATGGCCTCGAAGGTGAGGCCGACCGCTGCCGGGGCGACCACCGCACGGTACCGCTCGATCGCGCCGGACTGCTCCAGCTCTTTGAGTCGGCGATGACAGGCGGACAGGCTCAGGCCGACCTGCGAGGCGAGGTGGGTCGCGCTCATCCGACCGTCATCCTGCAGCAGAGAGAGGATCTCCCGGTCGAGTGCGTCCATGCCGACAATTCTTGCAGGTGAAGGCCCATATGGCTCGAAGAATCGGAGCACCTTTCGCGTGATTCTTCGTAGTCTCTTCCTCGGATTGAGGAGAACCGATGGATATCGCTCTGGTGATGCAGTTCTGGGTGGTCGCCGTCATGCTCGCGCTGACCCCCGGCGCCGACTGGGCGTATGCGATCTCCGCCGGCCTGCGTGCCCGCTCCATCGCGCCGTCGATCCTCGGGATGATCGCCGGATACACCGTCGTGATCGTGGCCGTCGCTCTCGGTCTCGGCGCGCTGGTCACCGCGTATCCCGTCACCCTCACGACCCTGACGCTGCTCGGTGCGCTCTACCTGATCTTCCTCGGAGCCACGACCCTGGCCAGCCGTCCGGCTCCGATCGCGGAGAGCGGCGAGTCGATCGCGACCGGAGGGTGGGGGCAGTTCCTGCGCGGCTCCGGGGTCAGCGGCATCAACCCGAAGGGGCTCCTGCTGCTCCTCGCCCTGCTGCCGCAGTTCACGAGTCCGAATGGATGGCCGTCGACGACGCAGATGCTCGCGCTGGGCGGACTGCACCTGCTCAACATCGCGATCGTCTATACGACGGTCGGTCTGCTCGCCCGTCGACTGCTGCGCACCCGGCCCCGCGCGAGTTCGGTGGTCACGCGGATCGCCGGCATCGCCATGACCGTCATCGGCGTGGGCATCCTGATCGAACAGGTGCTCGAGTGGATGTGATGCCTGCGTGAGCGGCGGCTGACGAGGAGTCAGACGGTCACGGGCGGACGCGGACCGTTCGTCCCTCGAACGACACCAGGTCGCCGTCGCGCAACTGGCGTCCTCGGCGGCGGTCGATCTCGCCGTTCACCGTCACGTACCCGTCGATGATGACCTCTTTGGCGTCGCCGCCCGAGTCGAGGAGTCCGGCGAACTTGAGGAACTGCCCGAGGCGGATCACCTCACCGCCGATGGAGATGTCGTCGATCGGATCGGAGTTCGTCATCCTTGAATGCTAATCGGCTTCGAGGCCGACGGATGCGACGATGCCGCCGCGCCCGGGTGGGAGCGGCAGCATCGTCGAGCCGGGCGTCTCTGGTCCGCCCGACAGGACGCGGCCCTGATCTGCTCAGTCGATGTCGGGTCCGACGACGGCGAAGTCGGCGCTGAAGTCGATGTCGATCGAGCGGTTGTCCGAGGTGAGCACCGAGGCGTCGTAGGGGCTCACGTCGTCGCCGTCGACGTCGAGGTCGGTGATCATCCCCTCCGCCTCGGCGAGTGCGGCGGAGACCAGGGCACGGATCGTCTCGTCGTCGAGGGTGAGCGTGGGGCCGGTGTCGTCGCCGTCGGCCGCGTCGGTGGAGGTGACGGATGCGACCAGGGCCTCGTCGACCCGGACCTCGGTCTCCGCTCCGGCGGCTGTCGTCAGCTGCACCTCCCAGGTGCCGTCGCGCTTCGCGTCGATCGAGGTGACCTCGCCGTCGGCCGCTCCCCGTGCGGCGTCGGCGATCTCGATGAGCTCGTCGGCGGAAGCCGTGCCGATTCCGGTCACCGGGCCGCGGCCGTTCGAGGGGGCGTTGCCGCGGTCATCGTCTCCGCGGTCGTCGCCGCGCGGACCGTGGTCATCCGCGTCGTGGCGGGGGCCGTCGTCGGACATCGAGGAGCGATCGTCGTCGCCGAACTCGTCGCCGATCGCCGCGCCGACCGCGACGCCGCCGCCCGCCAGGACGACGGCCGCAGCGATGCCTCCACCGATGAGGAGCGCGCGCCTGCGCCCGGGCTTCGACGCGGGTGCAGCGGGAGTGGGCACGGGTTCTGCGGCAGGGAAGACCGGGTGCTGTCCGGACCCCGCGATCGGGACCTCCGCGCCGGGCGTCGGAGGCGGGGTCACCGGCACGGTCTCGGCGTCCGGAGTGCTCTGCGGCGTCTGGTCGGGAGCGGGCGTCTGGTCGGGAGTGGGTGTCTTGTCGTCCATGTCTCGATGGTCTCCCGCGGGCGCTGAAGCCTCCCTGAAGCGTCCTGAAGACCTCTTCAGGAACCTCGGATCCGTCTCGTCAGGCGCCGAGGGGCAGGGTGAGCACGAAGCGTGCACCGCCCCAGCGGGAGTCGTCCACTGTGAGGGTTCCGTGGCCGCTGGCGGCGATGCCGCGGGCGATCGCGAGGCCCAATCCGCTGCCTCCGGCGTCGCGGCTGCGGGCCTCGTCGAGGCGGACGAAACGCTCGAAGATCCGCTCCCGCTCCTCGGCCGGCACTCCGGTGCCGTCGTCCTCGATCGTGACGAACACGTATCCGTCCGATGGCGTCACCCCGATCGCGACGCGTCCGCGGCTGTGGCGCACGGCGTTGTCGGCGAGGTTGCGCACCAGCTGGCCGAGCAGTCGCGGGTCGCCGTGCACCCGGGCGGCATGGATCCCGGAGCCGTCGACGTCGATTCCCGTGGCCCGGAGTCGGCGCACCTCGCCGAGGGCGATGTCGTCGAGGTCGACCGCCTCGTCATGGGTGCTCGCCCCCTCATCCAGGCGGGCGAGCAGCAGCAGCGATTCGACGATGCCCTGCAGGCGGAGTCCCTCCTCGGACACCACCTCGGCGAGTTCGCCGATGCTCGTCACATCGGGATGGGCCTGGGCCAGTTCGGCGTGCTGACGGATTGTCGCGAGGGGCGAGCGCAACTCGTGGGAAGCGTCCGAGACGAAGCGCCGCTGCGCGGTGGCCGCCGCGTCGAGCCGATCGAGCATGCCGTTCATGGTCGTTGCGAGCGCGGCGACCTCATCGGCGGTCTCCGGCACCGGTACCCGTTGGTGCAGTCGCTCTGCGGTGATGCCGTCGACCTCTTCGCGGATGAGCTCGACCGGGCGGAGGGCACGGCCGACCACCGACCATGTGGTGACGGCGACGAGCAACAGAAGCAGGGGGAGGGCGATGGCCAGCAGCGTCGCCACCGTCGCGAGGGTCTCGGCATCGTCCTCCATCGAGACGGCGAGCACGAGCGTCTGGTCGCGCTCGATGTCCTCCGAGACGACGAGGACGGTCTCTCCGTCGACAGTGGTCGTCTGCGGATCGTCGTCGACGGGGAGGGGTGTCGACCCGAGCTTCTCCCTGGCGTCTTCGCTGGCGGCGCGCACCGAACCGTCCGCACCGATGATCTGCAGGATCTCGTCTTCGAGCGCGTCGATGCCCTTACCTCCCGGGCCCCCCGCGCGTTCGGTGAGCTCTTCGAGGCGCTGCTCCGCCGCGCGCTCGGTGCTGCCGTGGATGCTGGCGCTGAGCACGCCGTAGAACGAGAAGGCGCCGATGAGGAGTGCGACGGCGACGACGACGGTGGCACCGAGCGTGGTCCTGCCGCGCACAGAGCGCCAGCTGCGACTAGCCACCGTCGGCCGCCAGCCGGTAGCCCGCACCGCGGATGGTCTCGATCGCCTCGCGTCCGAACGGCTTGTCGAGCTTGCGGCGCAGGTGCCCGACGTAGACCTCGACGATGTTGGGATCGCCGTCGAAGTCGTCGTCCCAGACGCCGTCGATGAGGGTGCGCTTCGACAGCACCTGGCCGCGATGACGCATGAGGTATTCGAGCACCGAGAACTCCCGAGCGGTCAGGCTCACGGGAGTCTCGCCCCGCCAGACCCGGTGCGCTGCGGGGTCGAGCCGCAGATCGCCCGCTTCCAGGATCGCCGGACGCGCGACGGCTCCGCGCCGCACGAGAGCACGCAGGCGCGCGACGAGGATCGCGAACGAGAAGGGCTTGGTGACGTAGTCGTCGGCCCCGGTCTCGAGCGCTTCGACCTGGTCCCACTCGCCGTCCTTCGCCGTGAGCATCAGCACGGGGGTCCAGTTCTCTTCCGCCCTGAGCGCCTCGCACACCTTCCAGCCGCTCATGCCCGGCATCATCAGGTCGAGCACGATCGCGTCGTACCGTGTCTCACGCGCGCGCCAGAGTCCGTCGACGCCGTTGTGTGCCACGTCGACGGCGAAGCCCTCGGCCTCCAGGCCGCGGCGCACGCCCTCGGCCAGACGCACCTCGTCGTCCACCACCAGGATCCGCATGCCTCCAGTGTGGCCGTTCGACGCTGAATCGGGGCTGAAGCGGGTCGTGAGCCTCAGGCGTCGAGGGCGGCCTGGATCTCGCGGATCACTTCGCCGAGCGTGCCGGAGGCGAGCAGGCCGGGGCCGAGGGGGCCCGCGGTGTCGGAGCCGAGGGGAGGCAGTCTCCGGAGCGCGGATGCGACTTCGGGTGACAGCGCGGTGAGCTGCCACCGCACCTCGGCGGCGCGGGCATCCGGGTCCTCCGGATGCGCGAGCTCCACGGCCTTCGCGGCGTAGGCGGCGGCTCCGAGCGCATGAGCACCCATGTGCGCGACCCCTGCGGCCTGGGCGGCCGAGCGGGCTGCGGCGACCCCCGCGGGCGAAGCGGCGCTGCGGGCGGCCCGGCCCGCGACGAAGCGTCGACGGATCTCTCCCGCGGTCGTGAGCTCACCCCGAGCGAAGGCTCGAGCTCGCGCGATGGCGTCGCGCGCGCGGTCGTCGTCGGGCGCCTCCGCGTCGAACAGGGGCAGCACCCGTGCCGCGCAGTCGGCCGCCCACACCGCGACGATCCGTCGCTCGGTCTCGGTCATACCCTGCGCAGTTGTCATACTCGCCCCGCCCGCCGTTCGGCACCCTGCGGGAAGCCACGGACCGTCTCGATGATCTCCTGCATCTCCATCCCTCAATGATGAACGTCACGTGCGTATGTGGACTCGGATGCCGAAAGGATGGGGAACATCATGGCAAACCCTCCAGAGCATGTGATGACCACGGTCGGGCTCGGGTGACGGGTGGGCTACTCGGCGCAGCAGCTGCGCAACCTCCCCCGGGCGCTCGTCATCCGCGGCGTCGGACGGCTCGCCTAGGGTGGCTCGTATGACATGCAGCTCTCTGCGGCCGACGCCGACGCGCGGGCTCGCCGCGCTGACCCGGAAGCCGGGGTGCTGAACGTGCAGAAGTCAGGACGCTACGTTCGCGTCGGGAACACGGACTACCCGCTCGCCACGCCCGGAGGCCATTGGGCACTCTGGAGCTCGACCCCGGTCGAGGGCTTCCGGCGGATCGGGAACGGGTGGGTCCGCAATATCGCTCCGGATGAACAGCTGGAGTGCTTCCGCGTCGAATACAGCGGTACGTATCGCGGCATCACGGTCACCGTAGAGCCTGGCGGAGACGGGCCGGACCGTCGAGGGATGGCGCGGCTCGGCACCCTCGATCAGCGAGCAGCTGAGCAGGGATTCGAGATGCTCGGGTTCGAGCGGCCGGAGCTGCAGCCATGGCTGAAGTCCGTGCCCATGGATGATCCCGAACTCGACTTCGAGATGATCCGCACGCCTGAGCCGATGCCGTGGGCGGCGACGAGCCGAGACGCCGTCGCGCAGCGTCCCGTCCCGCGGGCATCCGACGCGCAGCCGTCGGCGTGGGGAGCCTTCGGGCTCCGTCTCGTCACGGCGCTCCGCGGTGTGACCGACCAGGTGTTCCTCATTGTGTCGGTCGACGGTGACCCGCTGCGCTATGTCCAGTTCGCCGGAGATCCCGACAAGCTGTACGCCGAGGCGCCGGGACTCGATGTGGTCACGGATGCCGACGAGACGGTGCTGAAGGCCGCCGGCTGGGAAGAGCCGGGGGTCGGGCAGCCGAACTGGACCTCGGAACTCGCGCTGCCCGCGTACGCGGCCGACTATCGGGAGTTCGCCGATAGGTGCGTCGCCGCGCTGCGCGACGCCTATCGTGTGTCGAATCCCGACGTCCTCGTGCACCGTGCCTGGCGCGACCAGGAGCAGACCTCGCTCGAGTTTCCCGGACTCGGTCGCGCTCAGCTCTGATCGGCGTCGGCCGGAACCGGAGGGGCGTGAAGCTCAGAGGATCATGCTCGTGCGCTCGCCTCCCACGCCCATCACTCCTGTCCGTCGATCCTCGACCGGACCTCCGCGGTGAGCGGGTTGTCGTCGGCCGGGTCGGTGATGATCGCGGTGACGGCGTCGAGCGCGAGGATGGGATAGCGCGCGACAGCGCCGATCTTCTCCTCGCTCGCGAGCACGACGGTCTCGGTGCAGCGCGAGGCCAGTGCCCGCTTGGTGACGGCATCCTCGAGCTCGCCGGTGGTCAGGCCGCGTGCGGGGTCGATGCCGGTGGCGCCGAGGAAGAACGTGTCGGCCGCGACGTGCTGGATGGCCTCCATCGCCATTCCGCCGCCCGTCACCAGTGAGTGTCGAGAGAGCTCCCCACCGACCACGATCACCCGTGCGTCCGAGTGCTCCGCCGCCGCGAGTGCGACGGCGGGGCTTGCCGTGATCACCGTGAGCCCCGTGCCGGAGGGCAGTATCCGGGCCATGGCGAGAGTGGTCGTGCCGGCATCGAGGATGATCGTCGAGTCGGGCCGGATGGTGGCCACGGCCGCGCGTGCGACGCGCTCCTTGCTCGCGGTCGCCAGCTCGGTGCGTTCGCTCACCGGGGCCTCCCGGGCAGGGATCGGCAGGGCGCCGCCGTACACGCGCTGGAGCTTTCCCTCTTCGGCGAGCTCTCGGAGGTCGCGTCGGATCGCGTCCTCCGAGACCCCGACCTCGTCGGCGACGGTCTTGGCCACCACCCGTCCATCACGGGCGAGAAGGTCGAGCAGGTGGTCTTTGCGCTGGGCAGCGAGCATGCGTTTCCTCACGAAGTTGCACGATTATGCATGATTCAGACTACAGTCATCCCCATGACGACGCCACTGCTGATCCTGATCGCCGGCCCCTATCGCTCGGGCACCGACGGCGACCCCGCCCTCATCGCGCGGAACCTCGCCCGCCTGGAGGAGGCTGCGGGCCCGATCTTCCGCCTCGGCCACGTGCCGATGATCGGAGAATGGGTGGCGCTCCCGGTGCTGCGCACGCTCGAACCGGTGGATGCCGGAGAGGGCGACGTGATGTACGAGACGGCCCGCCGCCTGCTGCAGCACTGCGATGCGGTGCTGCGTCTGCCGGGGGAGTCCTCGGGTGCGGACAAAGACGTCGAGATCGCGCAGGAGCTCGGACTTCCCGTCTACCGGTCGCTCGACGAGATTCCCCCGGCCGCGACTGCATAGGCTGGGGGCATGACCAAGAACATCTGGACCATCATCGGCGTCATCCTCGCCGTCGTGATCGCGTGGTGGATCGTGAGCGCGCTGTTCTCGGTGCTGGCCTTCATCTTCAAGCTGATGATCGTCGCCGTCGTCGCGGTCGTGGTCTTCCTGGTGCTCCGCGGGATCTTCAGCCGCAGCGACGACTGACCACTCGTCACCGCGGGTAGGTCACGCCGCTCAGCTGCTCCGAGAGGTCCCAGCTGCGCGCGGCATCCGCCGTGCTCCGCAGCGGACGGTACAGTGCCTGCTCGGCTGGAGCGCCGCCCATGTGACCCGGACCGCGCGGTCCGTACAGCCGCCCGGGGACGGCGGATGGCGACACCGCCGCGAACAGGGCGGGCAGAGCGGCGCTCTCCGCCGTGCCGACGATCAGCCCGCGCTGGGAAGCCCACCGGATCACCCTCGCCTCGACGGTGTCGTCGGCGCGACCGAGTTCCGGACGAGCGGCGAGCAGGTTCGTGGGGGCGACTCCGGGGTGGGAGAGATTCGACGTGATGCCCCATCCGAGCGCTCGGCTGCGCCGATCGAGTTCGAGCCCGAAGAGTCCGAACGCGATCTTCGACTGCCGGTAGGCCCGCATCCCGTCGTAGGACTGCTCCCCGTTCGGGTCCTGCCAGTTGATCGTTCCACGGGCCGCGGCCACGCTCACCTGGGAGGTCACGCGCGCCTGCCCGGCGCTGAGCAGGGGGAGCAGGTGCGCGACCAGGGCGAAGTGCCAGAGGTGGTTCGTCCCGTACTGCACCTCGAGCCCGTCGATGGTCGTCTGACGGTCAGGCGGGGTCATCACCCCGGCGTTGTTGATCAGCAGATGCACGGGGCTGCCGTCCCTCCGCATCGCCTCGCCGAACTCCGCCACGGAGTCGAGCGATGAGAGGTCGAGCGGCGATGTCCGCACCTGCGCATCCGGCGCAGCATCCCTGATGGTCGCGGCGGCGGCATCCCCCTTCCGCGGATTGCGCACGGGAAGCACGATCTCGGCTCCGGCGCGGGCGAGACGCGTGGCGATGTGCAGGCCTATCCCGTCGCTCCCTCCGGTCACGACAGCGCGGCGGCCGACGAGAGAGGGGAACTGGATGGGGGGAATGCGCGCGGTCATGATGCTCCTTCGTGTCTTCTGCCAGCGTGGAGGCTGCGCCGGCGCGCAACCAGGACTCCCCATGCAGTGGATAAGCGCATCGGGCGAATGCGAGGATCGGGACGTCGGCAGGAGGACGCGGATATGGCCATCGACAGGGCGGCACTCGCAGGGTTCCTGCGACTACGGCGAGACAGCCTGCAACCGGAGGACGTGGGGCTGACGCGCGGAGCGAGGCGTCGGACCGAAGGCCTTCGGCGTGAGGAGGTCGCCGCCCTCAGCCACATGTCGGCCGACTACTACGCCCGTCTCGAACGGGGTGATGGCCCGCTGCCGTCGGAGCAGATGCTCGCTGCCATCGCGCAAGGACTTCACCTGTCGATCGATGAGCGCGACCATCTGTTCCGCCTGGCCGGGCACCCTCCGCCCACCCGAGGAGGAGTGAGCGACCACATCAGTCCTGGCATGCTGCGGATCCTCGATCGGCTGCAGGACACTCCGGCCGAGATCGTGACCGAACTCGGAGAGACACTGCGGCAGACCCCTCTCGGCAGGGCGCTCACCGGCGACACGGCACACCTCACCGGCATGGAGCGGAGCCTCGGCTATCGCTGGTTCCGCGACCCGTCCACGCGGGACCTTTACGACCCCGCGGAGCACGAGTTCCTGTCGCGACTGTGGGTGTCGGGTCTGCGCGAGGTCATCGCTCGGCGGGGTCCGACATCGCGCGCTGCGCGTATGGCCGACTCGCTGCAGGAGCACAGCGCCGAGTTCCGCGAGATCTGGGAGCGTCACGAGGTCGGGCTCCGGCCCCGCGAGACGAAGCACTTCGTGCATCCCGAGCTCGGCGCGCTGGAGCTGTCCTGCCAGAGCCTCGTGGACCCCGAGCAGTCGCACTTCCTGCTCGTGTACACCGCGGTCCCGGGCTCCGCGAGCTCCGAGAAGCTCCGACTCCTCTCCGCCTTGGCGCCGCGCTCCCTCGTCTAGCGGTTCACGCCCGGGCGAACACCCCGACGCGGTATTTCGCGGCGCGGTGCGTGTCCTGCACCCGGTCGCCGCGGCCGTGGAGCTTGTTGCGAAGAGTGCCCGGCGCGTACTCCTCGGGATAGGCGCCGCGCTCGCGCAGCACCGGGATCACGTGCTCGATGATGTCCTGCCAGGTGCCGGGGGTGACCGCGTAGGCGAGGTTGAAGCCGTCGATGTCGGTCGTCTCGACCCAGGACTGCAGCTCGTCGGCGATCTCGACGCCTGACCCGACGATCGTGGGGCCGAGGCCGCCGATCGCGTTGTGGCGTCCGAAGTCGCCGACGGTCCATTCGCGGCCGAGGTCGGCTTCTTCCTTCAGGTGCTGCAGAACCGACTGGATCGCGTTCGACTCGACGTTCCCGACCGGTTCGTCCTCGGCGTACTGCGACAGATCCACGCCCATCCACCCCGACATGAACGTCAGGGCGCCCTCGGGGCTCGCATAGGAGAGGTACTCCGCGTGCTTGGCCGTCGCCTCTTCTGCGGTGGCGGCGGTGATCACGGTGAGCAGCGTGTAGATGCGCGCGTCGTAGCGGTCGCGTCCTGCCGCCTCGAGGGCGTCGCGAATGCGCTTGACCGTTCCGGCGAGCACCTCCTTCGAGGGGGCGGCGACGAAGATGGCCTCGGCGTTCTCGGCCGCGAACTTCACGCCGCGCGGACTCGCACCGGCCTGGTAGATCACCGGCGTGCGCTGCGGCGAGGGCTCGGAGATATGGATGCCGGGCACGCTGAAGTGCTTCCCCTCATGCCCGATCGGGTGCACCTTGGCCGGGTCGGTGAAGATGCCGCGCTCGCGGTCCTCGACCACGGCATCGTCTTCCCACGACCCCTCCCAGAGCTTGTAGAGCACCTCGACGTACTCGTCCGCGTGGTCGTAGCGGTCATCGTGGGCGAGCTGGTCCTCCTGGCCCATGTTGCGCGCGGCGCTGGGCAGGTATCCGGTCACGACGTTCCAGCCGACCCGGCCCTGCGTGAGGTGGTCGAGGGTGCTCAACCGGCGCGCGAACGGGTAGGGGTGCTCGAACGCGGTGCCGGCCGTGATGCCGAAGCCCAGGTTCTCGGTGACCGCGGCCATCGCGCTCACCAGCAGGATCGGGTCGTTCACCGGCACCTGCGCGCCGTTGCGGATGGCGGCCTCGTTCGTGCCGCCGTACACGTCGTAGGTGCCGAGCACGTCGGCGATGAAGATGCCGTCGAAGGTCGCGCTCTCCAGCAGCTTCGCAAGCTCCGTCCAGTACGAGATGGTGTTGTACTGGCGCGAGCGGTCGTCGGGGTGCCGCCACAGGCCGGACGACTGGTGGGCGACGCAGTTCATGTCGAAGGCGTTGAAGCGGATCTGACGGGTCATGCCCCCATGAAAGGCGAAGGGCGCCGGCGAATCCAGGGTCGCCGAAATCCACGGACACATTCCGGGTGCGGGTCTGCCTCTCCCTGGCATTCGGCCACCCCCGCGGGCTCTACCCTTGACTGGTGACCGACGAGACCGTGACCGCCCAGAGGCTCGTGCGCCGCTTCGCCCGTGAGACCAACCTGCTCGTGTCGGGCCGGGACTTCTCGGTCATCGGGACGGATGGCGTGGCCGAGGCCCTCCGCGCCCTGCTTCCGGCGCTCGGTGCGCATCTCGGTGATACGGGGGTCGTGTTCGCGCCGGGAGGGTCGCCTGAGATCCTGCTCGACGGTGAGGCGCTGCTGCCCCGCGAGAGGGCCGAGGATCGCGTCGATGCGGCCGGACGCCACATGCCCGTCGCGACCGACCGTGCGCGGCGTCTGCGCGAGAACGGCACGGTGCGCGGATCACGCATCGGCATCGCGATGGTGCTCGAGCCGAAGACCGCGCAGCTCGCCCTGCTGCTGCGGGACGCGGGAGCCACGGTCGCCGTCTACGCCCACCCCGATGAGATCGACGTCGAGGTCGCCGAGGTGCTGCGTTCCCGCGGGATCCCGGTCGACGGCGATCCCTCGCTCTCGGGTGCCGCCGAACGTGCCGCCGCCGTGTCGTTCCTGCACCGCGGCTTCGACCTGCTGCTCGACGACGGCTCGCACCTGATCCGCCTCGCGCACGAGGAGGGTCTCGCTCCGCAGCTGCGGGGTGCGGCCGAGGAGACCACGAGCGGCCTCACACCGCTGCGGCTCATGGAGCGGGAGGGCGTGCTCGAGATCCCCGTGATCGCGGTGAACGACGCCCTGACCAAGACCTCCTTCGACAACCGGTACGGCACCGGGCAGTCGTGCGTGTTCGCGATCGCCGACGCGCTGGACGACGCCGGCATCGACCTTCGTGACCAGCCGGCGGTCGTGGCCGGCTACGGGCCCGTCGGCGAGGGCGTCGCCGCCCATCTGCGTGCCCTCGGCGTGCAGGTCGGCGTCAGCGAGACCGATCCGGTGCGCGCCCTTAGGGCCGCGCACGACGGCTACCGCATCGGACGCCTGCACGATCTCGCCCCCGGGGCGCTCGTCGTCTCGGCCACAGGGGCGCCGCACACGGTCGACGCCGAGGTGCTGCGCGCGGCGGCGATCGTCGCGGTCGCGGGTGGCGTCCCGCACGAGATCGACCTCGATGCGTCGACGCTGCGAGCATATGAGGGAGTGAACGGCGAGGCCTCCGCTTTCGTCGAGCGCGCCGGCACCGGGGCGCTCGTGATCGCCCGCGGCGGATGTGTGAACCTGTCCGCGGGTGAGGGCAACCCGATCGAGATCATGGACCTGTCGTTCTCGGTGCAGCTCTTCGCCGTCGAGCACCTTCTCGCCCACGAACTGCCCGCCGGCGTGCATCCGCTCCCTGCCGAGGCCGACGTCACGATCGGCGCCGCCGCTCTCGCCCTGCGCGGAGAGCACATCGACCAGCGCAGCCGCGCGCAGGTCGACGCGCAGCGCGAGTGGCGCTCGCCGCGATTCCGAGGAGAGTCCGCATGACTGCCGTCACCGTCTACTCGGCAGGTCTCGTGGTGCCGATCACCGCGCCTCCCATCGTCGACGGCGCTGTGGCCGTGCGCGAGGGACGGATCATGCATGTCGGCGAACGCGAGTGGGTGCTCCGATCGCTGTCCGAGCGCGGCATCGACGCGGACGAGGTGCACTGGCCGGGCGTGCTGACCCCCGGGCTCGTGAACGCCCACACGCACCTGCAGTACACCGGCATGGCCTCGGTCGGCCGCGGGCAGTACGACGGCTTCGACGACTGGGTGCGGGCATTCGACCCGGTGTACGAAGGCGGTCGCGACTGGGCGGCGGATGCGGCGGACGGCGCGGCCCAGGCGCTGCGCTCCGGCACGACGGCCGTGGCCGACGTGGTGACCGATCGTGCGGCGGCGACCGCTCTGCACGACGCTCGGCTGCACGGCATCACCTATTGGGAAGTGATGAGCTGGACCAACGCCGACTGGGCGCGCACCGGACGCACCCAGGTCGAGCAGGCCCTCGACGCGCTGCCGACCCCGCCGGGGACGGGCCTCTCGCCGCACGCCCCGTACTCGCTCGACATCGAGCCGCTCCTGGAGATCCCCGACATCGTGCGCGAGCGCGGCGGGCGCATCCACATCCACCTCGGAGAGGCCGCGTTCGAGAGCGAGTTCGCACACGAGCATCCGCAGGCCTGGCATACCGCGGGTCTCGCCAGCTTCCAGGAGCTGCGCAAGGCCGGATTCGGCACCAGCGCCACCGAGTTCGTCGACCAGCTCGGCGTGCTCGGGCCCGACTGCCACATCGCCCATGGCGTCTACATGAGCGCCAGAGACCGTGCCATCCTGCGCGAGCGCCGCACGACCGTGGCCCTGTGCCCGCGGTCGAACGCCGTCATCGGACTCGAGGAGCCGCCGATCGCGGCGTATCTGCGCGAGGGCAGCCCGATCGCCGTGGGCACCGACTCGCTGTCGTCGAGCCCCTCGCTCGACGTGCTGGCCGACGTGGCCGAGCTCGCGCGCATCGCCCGCTCGCAGGGCTACACCGACCGCGACCTGCACGCCCGCCTGCTGGGTGCCGCGACCCTCGGCGGGGCGCACGCCATGGGGATCGACGTGGGCCCCGACCGCACCGGGTACCTCGCCGTGGGGGCGCTCGCCGACCTGACGTTCTTCGACGTCCCGGCCGGCCCCGACGCCGTTCCCGAACTCGTCGAGCACGGGGCGGGCCGTACCGCCGCCACGATCGTCTCCGGCGAGGTCCGTTTCGCGATCGACTCTTTCGACCGCGCCGCGGTCACCCTCGAGACCGGAGGTGTCTCATGACACAGCGCCCCACGACCGCCGAGCGGCTCGACCTCGCCCCGCACCCCGAGGGCGGCTGGTTCCGTCGAACCTGGACGAGCCCTCTGCCCGTCGAGACGCCGAACGGTCCACGACCGGCGGCCACCTGCATCCATTACCTCCTGCGTCCATCGGAGAAGAGCGAGTGGCACGTCGTGACCAGCGACGAGCTGTGGCTATGGCACGGACCGGGGCGGCTCGAACTGAGCCTCGGCGGCGACGGCGCGGAACCGGGCGAGGCGACCCCCGTGGTGCTCGGTCCCGACGACGCCGCGCAGGTGCTGGTGCCTGCCGGGGTCTGGCAGGCCGCCCGTCCGCTGGATGCCGAGGAGGTCCTGGTCTCATGCTTCGTGTCCCCAGGTTTCGATTTCGCCGATTGGCGACTGGCCGTATCGCCTACTCTGTAGAGGCAGACCCGTCTCTGCAGAAGCAGACCCGTCCTGCCTCGCCGTCTTCTCCATACCCTTCCTCGCCCTGGAGTCATCGTGCCCTTCGCCCCCTCCCTACTCCGCGCGACCGTCGTCGCCGCTGCGGCCGCCGCCATCGCCCTCACCCTCTCCGCGTGCAGCACGCCGTCGACCGACTCCGGCAGCGCAGACGGCTCAGGACTCCCGACCGTGACCGAGGGCAAGCTCACCATCGCCACGGGTGAGCCCAACTACGAGCCGTGGTTCGTCGACGACGACCCCTCCAACGGCGAGGGCTTCGAGGGTGCGGTCGCCAACGCCGTCGCCGAGCAGCTCGGCTACACGGCCGACGACATCGTCTGGGTGCGCACCACCTTCGACGGCGCCATCGCCCCCGGCCCCAAGGACTGGGACATCAACCTGCAGCAGTTCTCCATCACCGACGACCGCAAGAAGGCCGTCGACTTCTCGTCGCCGTACTACACGACCACGCAGGCCGTCGTCGCGGTCGGCGACTCGCCCGCGGCATCGGCGACCACCATCGACGAGCTCAAGGCCACCAAGGTCGGCGTCGCCAGCGGCACCACCAGCTACACGGTCGCCAAGGCCCAGCTCGGCGAGGACAACCTCAACGTCTTCAACTCGGTCGACGACGTCGTGCTCGCACTCAAGGGCGGTCAGATCGACGCCATGATCACCGACCTTCCCGGCGCCTTCTACGTCGTCGGCGCTCAGCTCGACGACGGCGTGGTCACCGGACAGTTCGCCGACGCGAACGGCGGAGACGACTTCGGCATCGTGCTGCCCAAGGGCTCAGCCCTCACGGCCGATGTCACCAAGGCGGTCGACGCCCTGCGCGACGCCGGCACGCTCGACGAGCTGCAGCAGAAGTGGCTCAGCGACGCGGTCGACGTCCCCGTCCTGAAATGACCTCGACCTCCGTCGACGCGGAGTGGCAGCCGAGCGAGCTCGAGCTGTCACGCCGCGCTCTGCGGCGTCGGGCGACCACCCGATCCGTCCTGATCGCGTTCGGCAGCAGCATCGCGCTGTTGGCGGTGCTGATCGTGGTCGTCGTCAACACCCCGGGCTGGGCGATCGTCAGCCAGACGTTCTTCGACCCGCAGGTCGCACTCCAGAGCATCGGACCGATCTTCCAGGGCCTGCTCGTCAACCTGCTCGTGCTCGTCATCGCCGTGGTGTGCGTCGCGATCCTCGGCACGCTCCTGGCCACCATGCGCTCGCTGCGCGGCCCGGTGTTCTTCCCGCTGCGCGCGCTCGCCGCGGCCTACACCGATTTCTTCCGCGGCATCCCGCTGCTGATCGTGCTGTACCTCGTCGGCTTCGGCATTCCCGCGCTGGGGATCTTCCCGCGCATGCCCCCGATGTTCTGGGGCACGATCGCGCTGGTGCTGACCTACTCGGCCTATGTCGCCGAGGTGCTCCGTGCGGGCATGGAGGCGGTGCACCCTTCGCAGCGCATCGCGGCGCGCTCGCTCGGCCTCACTCACGGCCAGACCCTGCGGATCGTCGTGATCCCGCAGGGCGTGCGCAAGGTCGTCCCCGCCCTCATGAACGACTTCGTGTCGATGCAGAAGGATGTCGGCCTGATCTCGGTGCTCGGGGCGGTCGATGCGGTGCGCGCGGCTCAGCTGATGGTCGCCGAGACCTACAACTTCACGCCCTACGTCGTCGCCGGTCTCATGTTCATCGTGCTCAGCTGGCCGATGATCCGCCTGACCGATGTCGTCACGGCGCGTCTGAACAAGCGCGAGCAGGCCGGAGGAGTCGTATGAGCGTCCCCGTGATCGAGGCCAGGGGCGTGCGCAAGCGCTTCGGCGACCATGACGTGCTGCGCGGCATCGACCTCGCGGTCGGCACGCACGAGGTCGTCGTGCTGATCGGCGCCTCGGGCTCGGGCAAGTCGACGCTGCTCAAGACCATGAACCTCATCGAGGGGATCGACGACGGACAGATCTTCCTGTCCGGCGAAGACATCACCGACCCGCGGGTCGACGCCGATGCCGTGCGGGCGCGGATCGGTGTCGTGTTCCAGCACTTCAACCTGTTCCCTCACCTCACCGTGCTCGACAACGTCACCCTCGCGGCGGTGCGCGTGCACGGTATGCGCAAGACGGAGGCGCGGGCCCAGGCGCGCGAGCTGCTCGACACTCTCGGGCTCGGCGCCAAGGCCGACGAGTACCCCGATCGGCTCTCGGGCGGACAGCAGCAGCGCGTGGCGATCGTGCGCGCCGTCCTCACGCAGCCCGAGGTGCTGCTGCTCGACGAGATCACGAGCGCGCTCGACCCACAGCTGGTCGGCGAGGTGCTCGACCTGGTGCGCCAGCTGAAGCAGCAGGGCGCCACGATCGTGATGGCGACTCACGAGATGTCGTTCGCCCGCGAGGTCGCCGACCGCATCGTGTTCCTCGAGCACGGCGTCGTCGTCGAGCAGGGCCCGCCCTCTCAGGTGTTCGACGCCCCGCAGCACGCGGCCACCGCGGAGTTCCTGGCACGCGTGCAGCACTGACGTGCCGTCCTCGCCCCATCTGATCGCCTGACCCGCACCCGGCGGTGGCCCGAAGGGCATCAGGCGGAGATCGGATCGGTGACGATGGCAGAATACTCTGCAGTCGCACCACCCGCGCCCGCGGCGTGTGCGAGGGGACGGGAGAAGGCTCGCCGGTCGCGCTGGTTCCGGTCCGACCCGACGGCGAGGCCAGACGTGATCGGTGCGGAGCGGCAGACGAGCCTTGGGATCAATGGGGAGGGGCGGTCGAGGGTGGATGACGCGGCGCGCGCCCAGGCGATGCAGCTTCTGGGGAAATTCAACGACGAGATCACTCGAACGATCGACGGAGTGTTCGGAACCCGCTGGGCGGAGATCGAGGAGATCCTCGCGCTCATCGCGCTGTCCGCCGAGAGCGTCGTCACCACACGGAGGCTGGCAGAAGTCAGCGGACTCGGCCGGCGGACGGTGTCGCGACTGGTGCTTCGTCTGCACGAGGACGGTGTGATCGGCACGCGACGCTCGGTTCGGGATGCACGCGTGATCGAAGTGTTCCTGACGGCGTACGGACACGCGCGAGCCGACGAGCTCCGATCGCGGATCTCTGACCTCTTCCGTGACAGCGGGTCGATCGCCCGGAGTATCAGTCTCGGACTCGGGGCGGCGTCGGCGGAGATCGAGAAACCCGAGCCCGGAGATGCTCTGGACCTGCTCAGACGCGTGTGCGAAGCGGGCGCCGCGCTCGTCCACCACATGCCGGCCGCGGCGATGCAGGGCAGGCTCGCGGCGCGGCAACGGGCCGGGCTCGTCCTCATCGCTTCCACGCCGGGTGGTGTCCGGCTCTCCGCTCTCGGGCCCGCGCTCGAGGTGACACCCGCGGGAAGGTCCTACATCGCGGACCAACTCCTCGCGAAGGGATTCATCCGGCGCTCCCGGGGATCCGTCCCCGGGGACAGACGCGCCGTCGTCCTCGAGTCGACGCAGGCGGGACGGGATGCCGTCGCCGCTGTCGCTGCGGGGATCGAAATGCACAGCGAACGGCTCTCTTCGCTGTTCGCCGAGGTGGCGTCCTTCCGCCCCTGACACGAAGATCGCGGCGGCAGGCCCTCAGATCGGGATCTCGTCGACCGACGAGATCGATGCGCATCATTTTCCTCCGGCTATCGACACCTGCGGTGTTTATCAGTAGTGTCCTGAAACACGACCGGAGAGAGGTGGATATGTCCAGAGAGGAACACGCTCGTGAAGGCGTGCAAGCTGTTCTCACCGACGACGAGGTGATCGATGTCGCAGTGGTGATGCCGCGGGGGTCCACGAAGTCAGGGGTGATCGGGGCTGCGCTGGGGGTCGGCTTCGGCGGCGACAACCAGACGGCGTGGGGCGTGGCGGGCGGCATGCTCGCGCAGCGCGCTCACAGTGCGTCGATGGGCAGCTACCCGTCGATCGTCCTCGCCGTCTCGCCGACCAAGCTCTACGTGCTGGGTCGACGCCGCACGGGCCTCGTCGGCGGATGGAAGGACCTCGCCCTCGTCGCACATATCGACCGCGCCGACCTGACCGTCCACACGCGCCACAGTGGCACGGTGCGGGTGATCGAACTCACCGACGACACCACCGGGAACGTCCTCGAGTTCGAGGCTCAGAACATCGGTGGTCTCGGCCTCAAAGACTTCCTCAACGAACTAGGAGAGTAGGACATCATGGCTACGACTTCCCGCCCCGCCGGAGTGACCTTCGTCGCGGTCCTCGCATGGATCTCCGCGGTGCTCCAGATCGTTCTCAGCATCCTCATCCTCACGGGCGTGCTCGCCGTCTCCTCCGTCTCGATCCCCTCGACGTGGTTCGCGCTGGTGATCGGGTTCGTCACACTTCTCGTGAGCTTCGGCTTGTTCGGGGGGCGCAACATCGCTCGGGTGATCGTCACCGTGTCCCTCGTGCTCAGCATCGTCGGCGCGGTGCTCCAGGCGATCGTCCATCAGGACGCGAACGTCCTGGTGGGCTCCCTCATCACCGTCGTGCTCGCTCTGGTCGGGATCGTCATGCTGTACACGGCTCGGGCGAACAGTTTCTTCAGCTGACGTCCGGCCCGTGATCGCAGAGAATCGCGTGGGCAGTCGTCCTTCTCATGCGGCGCTGACCGGCCTCAGTCGCCGACGCCGAAGAGGCCCTTCCCGAACCTGCTGATGTCGCGGTACGCCTCTGCATAGGTCGACGGAGCTTTCGCTCCGGGGCTGTAGCGCGCCAGCAACAGACCCGAGAGCCCGATGGCGGGAGCGGTCAGCGGGCGGTGCTTGTGCGTCGTCGCCGCTGCCGTCGCATCATCTTCTTCAGGGTTTCGCCCGGCATACAGGGCCTTCGGTGTGGGCCACGTGTAGGGCTGACGCGGCTCGGTCAGGTTGATCGCATTGAAGATGGGGTTCGCGGTCTGGTCGCGCATCGTCAGTGGGGGTAGACCGTGTTGGCGGCAGAGGGTGTTGATGATCGAACCGTGATGCATCTCGTCATGGATCACCGTTCCCGCCGCGGTGTATGCGCTGACCACGATCGCCGGCACGCGCAGCCCGAGCCGATCGAAGGCGAACCCCATCTCACCAGGGCCTGTGCGGTCCGGTGGCGTCGCAGCGGGCGGCGGCACGTGATCGAAGGTGCCCCCGTGCTCATCGAAGGTGACCACCAGCGCGGTGTTCAGCGCGTTGGAACCGTTCTCGGAAGCGCTCGTGCGGATGGCGTCGTAGATCTCCTGCAGGAGCCGATCGCCAGCCCTGACATCGGAAAGGGCGCTGTTGTACACCGGTACCTTCTCACCGTCCTCGTCGACCTCGCTCTCGCGGACCGTCTCTCCCCACGGCGGATGCATGTCGTTGTGATTGAAGACCATGCGGGGTTCGATGAAGCTGTAGGCCGGCAGGTCACCGGTGCGCACATCCTCGTAGAACTGCTCCATGTCGCGGAAGTTGGTCTTCCAGTAGGGCTGCAGAACGGGTGCGTGCAAGAGGCCCGTGAGTGACACGAGCTGCGATCTGTCGTAATAGATGCGCCAGGGTATTCCTGCGTCCTGCAGCCGATTGAAGATCGTCGGGGCAGGGGGCCGTCGAGCCACTTCTCGTATCCATCGCCGCCGTGATTCGTGACGTAGCCGTGCGAGGTCGATGCATGGAAGAACAGCCGGTTGCAGAAGGTCTGCGAGGGCACCGCCGCGTGCCACGCATCGTAGACAGCGAATTCTCGAGCAAGTGTCGAGAGGACGGGCATCATCGCCGGGCTGAACCCGCCCATGACGACGCCATACTCGTCCGGGCGAGGACGGCGGCCCTTCTCGTTCTCGAAGTTGATGCAGTAGTCCCGTACGAACCCGCTGTTGGTGGCGAGAGTGCCGACGGGGGGTGTGTTGAACGGCGGAATCAGCCCGTTCGCGCGGATGTCTGCATTCGTTTCGGGGTCGACGACGTTGAAGAGCTGCGTGTTCACGTGCGGGTAATGCTCACCGGGGTCCGGCTGGGGCGACTGCATGATCGCATCGGTGGAGCCCTCGTAGAGGTGGGCGGCGACGTCCTCGCCGTCCAGGCCCTCGTTCGAGTACGAGCCCTGCGGGATCCCGTCGAACTGCGCGCGGGTCTTCTCCTCGCTGCTGTACAGGTGTCCGAGCATGTTGTCGAAGCTGCGGTTCTCGAACATGACGACGACGACATGATCGAAACCGGGAGCGGACCGCAGCGGCAGGGGCGAGAACTCCGGCGGGTTCGCGGTCGCCGCCGCGGTCACGGCTGCGCCGGCGGATGCCCCTATCGCTGCACCTGCGATACCGATCCCCGCTCGACGGAAGAAGTCACGCCGCGAAGGTCTCACCGACTCTGCGGCGGCGCTCACGTCGTCGGGCGAGGGCGTCATGGGGCCGACTCCTTACATCTCGTTGATCGATTCCACTCCATCTCCGGGCGTGACCGCAAGGGTTTCGCTATGGTCGAGCCATGCCCGCAGTTCTGGAGTTCGACGCGAACGCGCGCTACGGGGCCGCCCTCGTGGGGGTGCTGTTCGCCGGCTATCTCAGCGTCTCCACCGACTACAGCGCCTTCGTGCAAGCGACGAACTATGCCGGCGTCCTCGGCACCGACATCCCTGCTGTCGACCTCTTCGAGTTCCTGCTCACGCTCGGCCTCTTCGTCACCGCGTTCTGGATCTTCCCGACCTCCTCGGCACGCCGGCTGGCGGCCGTCACGCTCACCTGCGTGGTCCTCTTCCTCTGGGCGACGATCGGGATCGAACGCGGAGTCGGGAACGTCGTCGACCCTGCCGGTCTGTGGGTCTTCCTGCTCGATCAAGGGTTGGTCAGTCTGCTGGTCGGCCTCGGAGGGTGGCTCATCGTGCGCGCACGGAGCTTTGCCACCTACGCCGTGATGCTGGTCGTCTTCATCCCCCCGATCATCAGCAGGGCGCTCATCGACAGCTCGGTCACCTCCGGATCGTTCACGCTGGCGAAGATCGCCGCCGTGATCGTCCTGGGCATCGGCGGCGCGTGGCTCGCGGCACTCGCCGACCGGTGGCAGCGCCCGCGCGACAGCAGCAGGGAGCCGAACACCCCTCGTCCGTGACTCCACGAGGTGCTCGAGGAAACGCTCAGGCGAGCTCGTCCTCCGGCCGTCGAGGACTCGGGTCGGGCGGCAGGATCTCGATCGGACGCGCGGCGGTGCGCTGAGCCCGCCACCAGATCACGAAGCCGATCGCGGTGAAGACGCCGTAGAAGACGTACATGAATCCCGTCGCGTAGTAGCCCGAGCTGAACAGCAGGGGCACCCCGACCACGTCGACGGCGATCCAGACCAGCCAGAACTCGGTCCAGCCCTTGGCCATGCCGTAGGTGGCGAGCAGCGATCCGACGAACGTCCAGGCGTCGGCCCAGACCGGCTCCCACGATCCCAGCAGACGGAACA
Organism: Microbacterium sp. UCD-TDU; assembly: GCF_000340625.1. Taxonomy (NCBI): domain Bacteria; kingdom Bacillati; phylum Actinomycetota; class Actinomycetes; order Micrococcales; family Microbacteriaceae; genus Microbacterium; species Microbacterium sp. UCD-TDU. The sequence goes on along the minus strand of NZ_KB454446.1, from coordinate 1,229,867 downwards.
GCGGCGTGAGGGCTACGGTGCCGACGACCATCACCAGCACCATGCCGATGCGCGCGCTCGTCGGTGCCCAGCGCGGCACCACGCGTCCGCCGTCGAGATTCCGCCAGCGGATCCAGCCGTAGATCGCCACGGCGATGAACATGATCTGCCGCCCGGCCTGACCCAGCAGATGCGGCAGTGACGGATCGGGGCTGAGCGCGGAGCCCAGGAACACTGTGAGCAGCAGCAGGTTGCCGATGATGCCGACCGGCCACGCCCACACCTTGCGACGCATGCCGCCGAGCGCACTCGCGAGACCGAACGCGTTGCCCACGACCTCGCGCACCAGGAGCGTCTGCCCGCCGGGCAGCATCCACTGCGAGTTGAAGGCGTCGACGAACCACTCCAGCAGGTTCATCGTCAGGATCCGGCGTCGGGTTCGACGCGGTCGTCGAGCACCAGCTGCAGCATGCTCAGATCGAGCCAGCGCCCGAACTTGGTGCCCACCTGCGGCATGCGTCCGACCTCGACGAAGCCCAGGCGCTCGTGCAGGGCGATGGATGCGGCGTTCCCGCTGTCGATCCCCGCGATCATCACGTGCATCCCCGCGTCGGTGGCGCGCTCGACGAGCGCGGCCATCAGGGCTGTGCCGATGCCGCGACCGTGCTGACCGCCGAGAACGTAGACCGAGTGCTCGACCGTGAGTCGGTAGCCGCTGTGGGGACGCCACTGCGCGTATGACGCGTAGCCCAGCACGCCGGTGTCGTCGACCGCGACGATGACCGGGTAGCCACGGGCGGTGCGCTCGGCGAGCCAGGCGACGCGGTCGGCGAGGTCGACCGCCTCCTCGTTCCAGATCGCGGTGGTGTGCAGCACGGCATGGTTGTGGATCGCGGTGATCGTCTCGAGATCGGCGGTCTCGGCATCCCTGATTCGCACGGCTGTCATCGGCGGGCGGTCTCTCTTCTTCAGCGCTTCGGGTGCGCGTTCTTCATCGGCGCTCGGGTGCGCATCGCCGACGCTAGCAGGAGGAACCGGCGTCCGGGGGGAAGCAACCGAACAGTTACGCAGCTCAGCCCACGGGCCTCGCGCTCACGGCCTCGCGCACGAGGATCGCGCGCCTCATGTCGACCATGATCGGGTCGAAGAAGCGCTCTCGATAGCGGGCCTCGCTCACGGCGGAGAACACGAAAGGCAGGGCCGCGATCACCGAGAGCAGGGTGGCCGCCTTGAGCAGGTTCACGGTGAGTGGCAGCTTCGCTCCGAAGAACTCCAGCGGCTGGACGGCGAGCGGCTGCGCGGCGTTGCCGGGGCCGAGCCAGATGCCGACGACTCCCGTGGGGACGGCGATGCCGCCGATCACGATCAGCAGCGCCGCGAGGAGACCCGCGAAGAACAGCGCCTGCACCAGCTGCGCGACCGTCATGGCGAGCAGGATGTTGATGCGCTGCGGTGCGCGCAGTCGACCCGGAGCGCCGGGCACGAGGGGGCGCCCTTCGGCGGGGGTGCCGAGCAGCAGTGCGGTTCGCTGTTGCGCTGTGGGCGCCTGCGCATCGTCGTCGATCTCGGACGCGCTGACCCGCAGCACGACGATGCCGGCGAGCACGGCGACGACGAGGCCGAGCAGGGCGATCGATCCCCAGGACAGGGCGGAGGCCATCTGCCACACCTCGGCCGAGAAGAAGGAGAACACGACGAGCATCAGGATGACAGGGAGAGCGATCGAGGCCATGTGCCCGATCGCTGAGGCGTTGCGCACCGCGAGGCGCGAGGCCCAGGAGACCATCGCGCCACCGCCCATGCCGGTGACCAGGATGCAGAGGGCGAGGACGAGGATCGTCCTCAGGACCGGACCGACGGTCGCATCCGGCTGGACGCTGTAGCCGTAGCTGATCGTGAAGGCGAGGCACGCGGCGATCAGGAGGAGCGCGACCGCCGTGCCGATGCCCATCGGGAGGCGACGCAGCACCGCGCGCACCAGGAAGTAGGCGGCCCAGGCGAGCCCTGCCGAGAGCGTGAAGAGCACGAGGGCGATGACCACGACGAAGGCGGCCTCCTCAGACGAGTCGTCGAGGGCGAAGTCGAACACGACCTCGATCCCGTCCTGGAAGAGGTAGGCCGCCACCGCGACCCAGGCGATCAGCGGCGCGACGCGTCGCGGAAGGTCGGTGAACCAGCGCCGCAGCGGCACGAACGTCGGAAGCCCCTGTTCACGGAACCAGCGGTCGGCGTCGCGCTTCGCGCTGTGTGGCTTCGGCGAGGGCGGGGACGTGGGCATGGCGATGAGATTACGGCATCCGCGATGCCCGAGTTATCCACAACCCTTCCGACTATTCGAATATATGTTCTAAACTGGGGGCATGGCGAACCCGCATCTAAACCCCGTCCTCGAGGCAGTGAAGTGCCTCGAAGACGCGTGGGGCGATGCGACGAACGCGAGCGATCTGACCCGAGCGGAGCTGCTCGAGGCCCACCAGGCGTTGGGGCTGGTGCAGCGTCGACTCGACGGCGTCCACGCCGAGATCGCGGCGAGCATCGCTCGGGAATCGCGTCCCGAACTGGGAGCTGAGGGTCTCGCGAAGCAGCAGGGCTTCCGCAGCCCGGCGACCATGATCGCCGCAACGACCGGCGGATCGACGGGCGACGCGGTGCGGCTCGTGAAGGTGGGGGAGGCGACGGCGCCTCGGGCGAACCTGATCGGCGAGCCGCTTCCGCCGCGGTATCCCGAGGTGCAGCGGGCGATCGGTGCCGGCGTGCTCGGTGCGGCATCCGCGGCGCTGATCGTGACCTGCTCGATCGGGCGCGACTCAAGGTCGGCGTCGACCGCCTCGTCGAGGCCGAGCGTCTGCTCGTCGAGCGTGCTGAGGGGCTGTCACTCGATGATGTGCGCAAGCTCGTCGCGCATGCCGAAGCCTGGCTCGACCCCGACGGTGTGGCGCCGCGCGAAGAAGAGGCCCGGTCGCGGCGCTCGCTGGCGATGTTCGAACGCGACGGGTCGCTGCACCTCACCCTGCAGACCGACATCGCCTCCGGGGCTCCCGTGAAGGCGGCGATCCAGGCCTACGTGACGGCGACGTTCCAGGCGCGGGCGCACGCGCTCGACCCCGAGGCGCCCGATGCCGACCGTCGCACGGTCGCGATGATCCAGGCCGACGCGCTCGCCGAGATCTGCGCGCATGCGAGCGGCTGCGACAACGGCGGGCTGCCGGTGTCCGGGGCGACCGTCGTCGTCCGTGTGGGGCTCGGCGACCTGACGGCCGGCGCCGGGTTCGCGACGGTCGACGGCCTCGACGAGCCGGTCAGCATCGCGGCATGTCGTCGGATGGCGGCGGGCGGCGGCATCATCCCCGTCGTGCTCGGCGGTGAAGGCGAGATCCTCGACTGGGGGCGCGAGAAGCGGTTGTTCACCCGTGCGCAGAGGCTCGCGCTCGTGGAGCGTGACGGCGGCTGTGTCATGTGCGGGCTGCCCCCGCAACTGACCAGGGCGCATCATCTGCGCTGGTGGCAACGTGATGGCGGATCGACCGATCTCGACAACGGCGTGCTGCTGTGCGACAGCTGTCACCACCGCATCCACGATAACGAGTGGGAGATCAGGATCGAGGGGTGCGGGTTCGCCGCGCAAGTGTGGCTCATCCCGCCGCCGAACGTCGACCCCGAGCGCAGACCGAGACTCGGCGGCAGGGCGCGCTACGACATCGCGGCGTGAGGGTGTGAGGGCGTGAGGGTGTGCTCCGGTCGGTCGGTCGGCGCCGTCGCGTCGCTGGATTCAGACGTGCACGTCGGCGGGGGATTCCTCGCCCTCGTGGAAGTTGGGCGTCTTGCCGAACAGCCGCGCGATGCCCAGCACGATCCCGACGATGACCAGTCCCAGAAGAAGACCGGCGATCGCGGAGATGATCGTGTCCACGATCCAGACCACGACCGGACCGAGGCCGTGGAGCGCGTGCTCCACGGCGTGCAGCATGTCGACCGGGAAGTGCCAGCCCACCTCGCCGAGGTTGACGAGCACCAGGTGGCCACCGACCCACAGCATCGCGACCGTGCCGAGGATGCTGATGAACCGGAAAACCGCGGGCATGGACCGCACGATCCTCGTGCCGGTGTGACGCACGCGCTGCACCGGGTTCTTCGCCATCTTAAGGCCGATGTCATCGATCTTCACCAGCAGCGCGACGGCGCCGTAGACGACGCCCGTCATCAGAAGCGCGATCACGGCGAGGATGGCCAGGGTCGCCCAGATGTCGAGGCCCTTGTCCAGACTCGCCAGCGAGATCAGCATGATCTCGGTCGAGAGGATCAGGTCGGTGCGCACCGCACCCAGCACGAGCTTCTTCTCATCGCGCGCGCCTTCGTCGGCGTGGCCGTGCTGCACGCCGAACCACTCCAGCACCTTCTCCGCGCCCTCGAAGCAGAGGTACGCACCACCCAGGATCAGCAGATACGGCAGCACCCAGGGCGCGAACGCGGTGAGCAGCAGGGCGGCCGGGATGATGATCAGGAACTTGTTCGCAAGCGACCCCAGAGCGATCTTGCCTACGACGGGCAGCTCCCTGGCCGGTGTGAGGCCCTGCACGTACTGCGGGGTGACCGCGGCGTCATCGATCACGACGCCGGCCGCCTTCGCCGACGCCTTCATCGCAGCGCTCAGGATGTCATCGACGACGGCGAGCAGTCCAACGGACATGGGCGGTTCCCCTCGGCAGGTGTGCAGTGCGGAGGCAACTCTATCGAGCCGGAGGGGCTCCGCTCGGCAGGGGGGCGCCGAGAGCGCAGCGGAGCATGGCTCTCGGCCGGGAGGTGAGCAGCGTCAGGGTCTCGTATCCGATGGGCGCGCCGTGGCAGAGCACGCGCTGGACGACACACCGAGTGCGCACGGGCCCGAGAAGGTGCGGAAGGTTCTCGCCGATGTACTGCTGCAGTCTCGCCTGCACGGCGCGGGAGAGCTCGGGGCGAGCGAGCCGACGTGACGTCAGCGTCGTCCTCATCCCGGCCATCCACTTTTCGCCGTGGGCGCAGAGCACGAAGAACAGGAAGACGGTGAGGCCCCCGATGGGCAGGGCAGCGCGCACGGGGGAGAGGATCGCGATCATGCTCAACAGCGCGAAGAGCGCCATCGCGCCGACTCCCGTGACGACCCGACGGAGCAGCGATATGTCGAGGGCACGTCGTGCCGCAGTGAGGAGCCGGAGTTCGTCCGAGGGGTCCAAAGGACTGTCAGGAGTGCAAGAGTGGGGGCCGTATCGCGAGGGGAAGCGGTGTTCGAGGCGGAGCAGGCGGATCTCGTGGTCCAGTGCGATGCCCGTCTCGGTTGTCTTGTCGATGTCTCTGAGGAACCAGAGCGGCACCCCATAGGCGGCCGCGAGGGATTCGATGACGGCCGGCCCGAGCGTGCGCCTCCGGCCACCGGGAGAGCCATCGGCGGCCCACTCGCCCTGCCCGACGATGACTCTTTGCGCAGCGCAGCGACGGGCGACGGCTTCAGGCGCATTGTCGAAGGTCCTCGACAGTGCCTCGAGGCGTGCCACCCGCGGGTCGAGCATCCTCAGCACAGGAGCGGAGACGGCCTCGATGTCCCCTCTCTTCTGCGTACCCGTGCGAAGACGTCTCCAGCGCGCTCTCTCCGCGAGCGCTCGCATGGGCAGCGGGATCATCGGAGGCGGATTCCTTCAACGTGGGAGTGGGCAGAGGACGTGCTGGGGATGACGTCCGCCGCCCACTCTGCCGGCCTGGGTAGCCGGATAAGGCTCCCCGGGGCGGGAGCCGCTGATGTGCAAGGCGATCACGTCCTGCACATGTCCATCGAACCGCGCGCAGCGGCGATTCCCGTTCACCGCCCGTGCTGTTCGGTCCCGTCGGAGGCAAGATGAGTGACTCTTGGGCCTGTCCTCGGTACTTCCACGCGGCGAATCAGTACTACAGGAGGGCGGCATTGTTCTCCTCCAAGAGATGGCGACTCGACAGATCGAGCTTGCGCATCACCCGGTGCATGTGACTCTCGACGGTTCTCACGCTGAGCACCAGGTGAGCTGCGATCTCCTGGTTGGAAAGCCCCGTCGCGGCCAGGCGCGCGACCTCCTTCTCTCTTTCGGTGAGAGATGCAGACTGTGCGCGAAAGCGTGCGACGTCGTAGCCGGCCGCGCCGCGGGCGTGTCGGATGGTCGTCTGAATATCCTTCGCACGGGCCTCCAATTCGATGTCTTCCCGCTCAGACGCGAGGGTCAGAGCCTGCTCGCATGCGCTGAGGGCAACCCCGATGCGACCGAGGCGATCGAGCTCCTCCGCGGCGTCCAGGGTGGCGTTACCGTCTTGCGCCGCCCATGCGCAGAGGTAGTCCCGGTGGGCCTGAAGAACTCTTGCATCCGGCGTCGAGGACAGGCACGTGGTGATGTGATCGAGTCTTTCCGGGGTGGACTCGATCTCCGCTGCCGCGAGGAAGGCGACAAGAGCAGCGAACCGGGCACCTCGATCCCATAGCTTTGTCGCCGACTCCCACAGCACTCGGGCGGCTTCGGCGCTCTGTCCTTCGAATGAGCGGAGCTGAGCTGTCGCCCACGCGGCTGACTGCACGGGCATCGGCCCATCTTGACCGGGGAGATGCTCCACCTCGGCGGCGAATCTCTCTGCGCTGGCGATACGTCCGTGCCGTACGGCGTTGAGCGTGCCGATCGCCAAGAAGGCCCGCTGTGTTCCCGCGGGAAACGGCGTCGGATCTCCCGCAGCGAAGATCGTCTTGAGGAGTTCGTCCAGGGCGACGTTGTCACCTGAGTGGAGATGACAGATGGCGAGAGCCGCACCGAACGTCCGGACGCCGTCGATGTCGAGGTACCCGTGCGCTTCGTCGAGCGCTTGGACGAGCATTTCCCGCGCCTGTTGATAGCGTCCTTCCCCAATCATGGCGAGCGCCTTCAACGCCTTCTGGCGATGAGTGACATCGACGTCCTTTATCTCGCTCAGCGCGGTTGCGACCCGGTGCGCGTCGGAGAACCGCGCGAGAGACACGAGAACGAGCAGCTGCACCTCGAGAAGCTCCGCCTTCACGGCGTCAGGGAGCTCATCCGTGACTTCGAGCATCTCCGCGAAGTCGTCGGGAAGCGCTTCGATCGAGTGCCGTATCTCGACTTCTACCGCATCGAGAGTCCTGCTGTATGGGCCCAGGCCGTCTCTGCCTTCTTCGAGTATCTGCAGCGCCGCCTCGAGGTCGTGATCGACGTACGCGCTCCAACGAGCGCGAAGGGATAGCAATTGCGCGCGGTCGTCGATCCCCCCCCGACAACAGGTCGGTCGAGCCGATCACTCGACGGATGTCGGTGTCGGCGGCCGGAGTGTAGGTGTCCATGAGAGCGGCGACGTACCTGACGGCGGTCGCCGGTGTGGCGTTGGCTTCCCATTCGGCCGCCATCACGATGCGGCGGGCTCGCGCACGCTCGTGCAGAAGGCGGACGAAAAGGGCGTCGGGTTCGGTCGCTGTGTGCAGCGAGTTGGAACGTTCGGTCAGTATGGTCGCCGTTGACGACGACGAGGAGCCGAGGCGATCGATGATCAGTTCGGTAAGTCGGATCTGCCGCGTGCTCAAGGGCTCGTGGCGGAAGTACTCGACCAGCAAGGGGGGAGTGACGGTGATCAGCTGCGACGGACCGCGGTTGACGAAGGCGATGAGAGAACGCTCCTCGAGGAGTTCGAGGGTGTCCCATTCGACGAGCTTCCTGACCGTCTCCAAGCCTGCGACGCCCACGATCGCGATGATCTCGAGTGCGTCCCTCGTGCTCTTGTCGAGGTTCTCGAGATATCCCTCGAGGACCGCGCGCATGCCGGAACTCCAGAGGTCTCTCGCGGCGACCCATTCCGAGCCTCGACGTACCAGCAGGTTCTCCCGCACTGTCGCATCCACCAGGCTGATGGCCAGTCCGATGTTGCCGCCCGACTTCGCATAGATCCGGCTCATGGTGCTCGCCTCGACAGGGCCATTTAGGTGCGCGCTGATCGCGAGCTCCAGGTTTTCGAAATCGAGGGGTGTCATGTCGATCACATAGGACGACTCCTGCGTCGAGGCGACGAGGCCGCTGGGCGTGTGCCGTGCGCGGAGCCCCTGAAGTCGAGAGATCACGACCGGGATGCCCGTCGCTCGTCGAATCGACTCCGCGATGCCCCAGGAAGACTCGTCGAGGTCGTCCCAATCATCGAGGAACAAGGCGGAACGGGGGTGACGGAGTTTGCTCTGGAGCGCGTCGGCGGTCTCCTCGAGACCAGCCGATGTGCGCGAGCCCTTTCCGATGCCGGAGAGGTGGAGCGCGGCGAGGGGATGGTGTCGGAGGGAGGCGATTCCTCTCACGGTCACGATGCGCCAATCGCTGTCTTCGAGACGCTTCCGCAGCGCGCCGAGGAATGCGGTGCGACCGCTTCCTCTGCCCCCAACGACATCGATACTGATGCCTGCCTGGATGAGGTCGACTGCCCGGGCGAGGTTGCGCTTGCGTCCGACGACCATGGAAGCCCGCTTTCTCACGATGTCACAGCGATCATCGAGAGAGTACGAGTGGGGTCGGAGATAGCGGTAGCCCCCAGCCACGAATACCCCAGAACTAGCGGTTTGTCGCCGCAGCGATCGCCCTTGCCGAAAATGATGTCCTCCCCAAAGACGTCCGAAGCCACACGTCGGCACAGCAGTCGAGTCTCGGGATCTTCGCTGCCGGGGCAGCTGGGATCGCTCGGCGACGACGCACGTCTGCTGCCGAGGCGCGAAACCGTCAGTGAGCCCCGCGGAAGCGCGCCTCGGCAGTGTCCGGTCGTCCTGAGACTCTCGCTTTGCCAACGAGGGACGACCTCGACGTTAGGTGCGGAGATGTCCGCCGGGGCTCGTGGACGCTGGACCCGGTAAGAGCACCGGCGATCTTGCGTACGACGGTGTCGACGTTCAGTGGTGGTTGCGGTACGGCTTCCGTGAGCACGCCCAGGTGTCGGTGCGCCGTCCCGCAGCTGGAATGCGGCGACGCGCGGAGACCGGGAACCTGGTATCCGGTGATCTCGTCGGAACGGGCGGAAGGGGCTCGATGGGCTCCGTATCGATCCTCGTTCGTGAGACGAAGGACGGGTCGGCGCAGTGCCGGGCAACGGGGCACGGAGGGCGACAGCGGCCAGTACCTACCGTGTCGTGCCCATGTCACGTATCGGTGCGTCGACGGTACCTCAACTGCGGGGAACCGGTCGGCGTCGCCCTTCCATTCATCGAGTCTGAGTGACGAATACACGAACACGACACCCGCGATGGCGTCTGATGCTATCGGCAGCTGCGGGCAGCAGAAGGAGACCGCTTTGACGCAAGAGAATGAGAACGTACCCACAGGATCGGACATCACCTCGAGCACGCCCGAGGCTGGACACGCGCAGGCGTATTCGATGCCGGCGGTCGACAGGGCAGATGCCCACGCCGGCCTCGGCGACCATGCGGCATCGAACCGACCCGCTTCCGGGGGCGCACTTCCTCCATTCTCAGGCCCTGGGGCGGAATCCGCGGCTGATGTGTCGGATCCGGCGTCGAGGCCTCCCCTGAACATCTCTTCCCTCGTGTCCGTGTGCCTGTCGCCGGTCGCAGGAATGGTGGCCGTCATCCTCGGAATCGTTGGTCTGGTCCAGATCAAGCGCTCGCCGGCACGCGGCCGTGGTCTCGCCATCACAGGTATCGTCGTCGGCGCGCTCCAGACCCTCGTGATCACTGCAGGAGCGATCATCTTCGCGGTGGGGATCGGAGCCGCGGCATCGGGTAGCACCGCGCCGATGACATACGGTGACGATCCCCACCTGGATGTGCTGTGGGATCGATGCGAGGAGGGCAGCTTCGATGCCTGCAAGGATCTGTTCCTCGAGTCCGAGGACGACTCCGCATACGAGGAGTTCGCCTGGACCTGCGGAGGGCGCACGGCCGGATCCGTCTGCGAAGAGCTGGACCCGGAGGCCGAGACTGACGGGGCGGAAGGGCCGGCCCCCACGTCGACGCTCGCGTTCATGAACAACCTGTCGCCGGGGACGTGCTTCATGCCGTCCGTGGCAGACCTCGTGTCCGTGGTGGACTGCTCGCTTCTTCATCAGAGCGAGGTCTTCCACACATTCGAGCTGCCGGAGGGGCCGTTCCCGAGTGAGGACGCGATACTCGCTCACCAGTCAGAGCAGTGCGGTCCTGCGTTCGAGCAGTACGTCGGCATCTCTTACGACTATTCGGAGTTCGAGGCGTCCATGTTCGCACCGCGCGCGGAGGGCTGGAATGACGGGGATCGTACGTTCCTGTGTGTCATCGACTCAGGAGCCTCGGGGTCGATGAGCTCAGCGCAGGGGGCCGCCCGGTAATCCAAGACGTGTCGGGGAGAGGGCATTATAGGGTCTTCCCTCTTCCCTCTTCCCATCCCCGACATGAGGGGTACGCCGAACGCGCAGTTTTTCCATGCCCGCTGCGTGGGTGACGGTCGCCTGTGCGATGCCCGAACACCCAAGACCCGGAGCACGGAACCCTGGGCCTCGAGAGCGTCCGAGGCTGACTCGTCGAGGCTATGCGGACGGAGGGTGCATGAGCGAATCTGCTGAAGTCGCCGCAACCGAGGTCGTCAAGCGGTTCCTTTCGGGCCAGAGCCTTCGGTGCATCTCTGTGTCGACAGGGATGTCGCGAACGCGTATTCGACAGATCGTCAGCGAGGCCGGGCACGCTCCACGCGGGCATCATGCCGTGGACCTGCCGCAAGACCCGTCCTGGTGGCTTGAGAACTTCGATCGCGGGTCGTCGGTCGCGGCCCTGGCGGTGCGACTGGGCACGAATGACGTGCGGATCTACCGGCACCTTCGGGTCATCGAGGTGCCGCCGCCGCGAAAGCAGCCATTGGAGCGATGGCTCGCCGCTCGTACGGCACCAGACGGTGACTGTTTGCGGTGGATCAAGTCGTTCCGTCGTGGACGCCCCTCTGCGACATTTGGGGGATCCCACAATCAGTCCGTGCGGCGGATCCTCTGGGAGCACGCGCACGGTGCCGTTGAGCAGGACGCCTGGGTGGTCACTGTTCCAGAGTGCCCGCACGTTGATTGCGTCGCCATCGCCCACCTGCGTCTGGTCACCCCGGCATTGCACATCGTCGAGCGCGTCGAGGCGCGCAGATTTCGCTGGGGTGAGAGCCACGGCAGGGCGAAGCTCACGGAAGACGATGCGCGTGCGATAGTCCGAGATCGCGCAGCGAGCGCAGCAGATCTTTCTGAACGATGTGGCGTCAGCACGTCGACGATTCATGCGATCCGAGCCGGTCGTCGCTGGGCGCATCTCCGCTCTGCAGCGTCGGGGTGACCTCGACAGGCTTCACCAACTGCGCTCGGCGTTGCAACATCTCGCGGAGCGTCGCGGTCTCGTGACGCCGCCAGAGTCCGCGAGGCCGGGTGTGCGGATGAGTTGCCTCATCCGCACACCCGGCCTCGGCCGCCGACGCTCGCCGGGGAGAGGGGCGAGTCGTGGCAGCGGGATCCTCCGCTCTTGCGGTGTTCGCAGGGGAGGGGCTAGCCGATATCGCGCCGCGCGCGCCGGAGGACGAGTACCCCGACCAGGCAGAGGAGCGCAGCGGCGGCCGCAGAGCCAAGGAGCAGGGGAAGCGAGCTCAAGCCCGTCTGTGCGAGTGCGCCGGTGTTTCCGGTGTTCTTGTCACCTGCGTCCGGCGGAGAGATCGGTGTCGTAGGGTTTTCGGGGTCAACAGGGGTTCCCGGGTCGACGGGGGTTTCGGGGTCCACAGGGGGCACCACGACGGCGGGCACGCTGATCGTGGCCTCAGCGTTGGCGTCCACCAGGACCCAGTTGTCGATCTGACGATTGTTGCCCCACCCGCCACCGTTGAGGGTGTTGCTCGGTTCGGTGTTCAGCTCGCCGACGTTGGCGCAGTCCCCGAAGCCCCAGCCGTGCACTCCACCCGTGCTGTCCGTGCCAGCGAGCGATTCGAGAACTGGCGTGGTCGAGCACTTGATCAGCGCCTGGGAGTCGAAGGCGACATCCAGCAGCGGCGTGTCGTTCCAGAACAAGCGCGACTCGTTTCCCGCGGGGCCGTTCAGCCGGGTGACCTCGATACCGCCTTCGAGGAGTTCGATGTCGTCGAGCGTGAAGTGGACTTCGGCGACGCTGTCGATGAGGACACGGACCGACATGTTCACCGATTCGCTGATCGGCTGCCCGAGACCGTCGAGGCCATCGAAGGGGAAGGAGAGAAGACCGGTGGCGGTCACCGAGATCGGCTCCTCTCGGTCAGCAGGGCCTCCGAAGACGCCGTCGCCGTCGGCATCGATCTGCAGCAGCGCCGTTCCTTCGAAGTTGCTGACCGAGAAGTCGATGATTCCTGAGCGTGCCGTAGGCGTCGTGCCCGTGAACGAGAGGCCGGTGATCGTCGGATCGAGGACCGGCTGGATCATCCAGGTCTCCTCGCCGCTGGGAAGGGTGACCGCGAGGGGCAGGTCGGATGCAGGAGGCTCGAAGAAGATCTTGTAGGGAGAGAAGGGGCAGCTGGAGTCGACGATGTTTCGGATGTCGGGGAAGTCGTTGGGCGTGAAGGCGGCGCTGTGCTGCACGGAGATGCAGGTGCTCGTGTCGACGACTCCGAAAGCATCGAAGTTGTAGCGCGAATTGATTCCGTGGAGCTCACGCAGAGTGAGTGCGTAGGTGTAGCCCTGCTCGGTCTGCACCCACATCGAGAGGTCCGGCACGAAGGCCGTGTTCTCGTTGCGCATGCGGAAGTCTTCGGACCACGTCCGTCCGGGGATGACTGTCGCATCCGCTTCTCGCGCCTCGATGCTCCACGTCAGCGTCGTAGCGAAGTACTCCGGAGTGGCGGGGTCGGAACCGATCAAGCGCACTTCGTACACGCCAGCAGTGGTCGCGGCCTCTTCGAACGCGCAGCTCGTTCCCACGGGCGATGATGTGCCGATGTCGGTGCAGGACCATTCCGTGCTGTCGGGCCGAACCACGGTGATGATCGCACTGCCGCGGGCTGATGAGATGTTCCGTGATTTCGCGAACGATGCGGCGAAGGTCTCGCCTTCCGCGACCCACGTGAAGAACGATTGGGCCGCGTTCAACGTCGCGTTGGTCGCGTTGATCGAGGCGGTTGCGGGGGAAGCGAGCGCGGCGATCCCTGCGGCCGACGCCACCAGGGCGGCGATCAACAGAGTAGCCACCCTCCTGCTCATATTTCGAAAAGACACATCATTCCAATCGTTCACGGCAATGCGCCGACGTCAGAGGTCGGCGTATAAGGTCGAGCCTTATCCCCGGTATTGTCTTCGTCGTCCGTTTTCAGAGACCCCGGGAGTCGCCTCCGATCCATCAGGTCGACGAAATTCGGCGTCGACCAGTAAGCCGCACCCGAGCCGGAGCGGCTGCGTGTCGACCAGCAGGATACGTACGGCACGGGCGGATCTGCGTGGGGCGAGAGGGCAAATCCGCTAGTTCTGGTGGTCGCATCGGTACTCCCAGGGCCCTGAAGATCGGGCCTGTACATCCCAGAGCACACCGACCAGCTGACCGACCAGACGGTTGCCGATCGCGCCGCAGAGGTGGCGGAGTTCGCCTTCACCGTGACGCCAACAGATGGTTCGGCAGCACCGGACACCGCGATCCACACGGCCGCCCCGTGGTGCTTCGCAACGGTGTGCTCAGGCACTGCCGCTAGCGGGTCTCCCGATCGGTGCGGGTGGCGACGGCAGCATGGCGTGCCACACCGTCACCCCCAGACCGACGTCGCGAGCGGCCCGAAACTCACAGCCCGCTCCCAGGGCCACGGGACCAAAACGGGCCGCTCGTCGGTTCTCCTTCTATGACGCCGCAGCCAGCGACGCCGGACAAGGAGTCAGATCATGTCGAACGACTATCGCAAGACCCCCGAGGCCGTCAGCGGCCTCAGCCACCTGCAGTACGAGGTGACCCAGGAGGACGCGACCGAACCGCCGTTCCGCAATGCGTACTGGAACAACCACGACGAGGGCATCTACGTCGATGTCGTCTCGGGAGAGCCCCTGTTCTCGTCGACCGACAAGTTCGACAGCGGCACCGGGTGGCCGAGCTTCACCAAGCCCATCGAGGCGGACGCGGTGACCACGCGCACCGACCGCTCGCTGTGGATGAAGCGCACGGAAGCACGTTCGGCAGGAGCCGACAGCCACCTCGGGCATGTCTTCGACGACGGCCCCCGCGCCGAGGGCGGACTGCGCTACTGCATGAACTCGGCGGCCCTCCGCTTCATCCCGGCTGCCAGTCTGGAGGAGGAGGGGTACGGTCGCTACAGTCCCCTCTTCGCCGCGACGACGGACACCCCCACCACCGACACCCCCACCGACACCTCTGAGGAGCAGTCATGACCGACACGGGAAACATCACCCGCACCCCTGGGACCGAGACCGCCGTGCTCGCCGGCGGCTGCTTCTGGGGCATGGAAGACCTGATCCGCCGCCAGTCCGGTGTGCTCAGCACCCGGGTCGGCTACACCGGCGGCTCGAACGACCACGCCACGTACCGCAATCACCCCGGTCACGCCGAGGCGGTCGAGATCGTGTTCGACCCGGCTCAGACGACCTACCGCGACATCCTGGCGTTCTTCTTCCAGATCCATGACCCGTCGACCCTGAACCGTCAGGGCAACGACGTCGGGTCGAGCTATCGCTCCGCGATCTTCCCGCTCTCCCCTGAGCAGGAGACGGTCGCGCGCGACACGATCGCGGATGTCGACGCCTCCGGCCTCTGGCCCGCGAAGGCCGTCACCACGATCGAGCCTGCCGGCCCGTTCTGGCAGGCCGAGGAGGAGCACCAGGACTACCTGATCAAGTACCCGAACGGCTACACGTGCCACTTCCCCCGTGCGGGGTGGGTGCTGCCGAAGCGCGACGAAGCCGCCGCCGTCTGACGACAGCGGTCTCCGGCTGCGCGTAGCCCGGTCGTTTCGACCGGGCTACGCCTCTGCCAGGAACGCCACGGCCGCGTCCTTGAAGTCACGCGAGCCCGGGGCGTTGAAGTGATTCCGGTTCGGGATCTCGAAGAACCGCCCGTCGGGGGTCGCTGAGGCCAGCGCCCGCGAGCCCTCGATGATGGCGTCCTTCGACCCGGTGGCGAACAGGATGGGGCGGGTCGGCGCATCAGAGGGGTCGGGGTCGATCATGCCCGACGCCCGCATGCCCTCCGCGAGCGCGACCAGCGCCTGCAGGTCGTTGCCCGGAACCCGCTCGGTCAGCGCGATGTAGTTCTGGGTCGTCCGATCCGCCACCGGCGTGCCGTCGGCGATGTATCCGCGCACCTGGTCGAGATCCAGGCGAGCCAGCGGAATGCCGTCCGGAACTCCGCCCAGCACTGCGCGTCCGATGCGATGCGGCAGCTCGCGCACCACCTCCCAGCCCACGCGCGCACCGAGCGAATACCCGACATAGAACGCGTCGTCGACGAGATAGGTGTCCATCACCGTCTCGACATCGGTGACGAGGGTGCGGATGCGGTAGCCGTCGGGGTCGTGCGGCTTCTCGCTGAGGCCGTGCCCGCGCTGGTCGAGCGCCAGCACGCGATAGCCCGCGCGGGTGAGCTCACGTACCCACCCGGTCAGCACCCAGTTGTCGCGTGCGTTCGAGGCGAAGCCGTGCACGATCACCACGACGGGGGCGTCGGGCTCGCCCCAGGTGTAGGTCGCCAGCCGGGTGCCGTCGGCGGCGTACACCTGCTGGGGCTCGGGCATGCTGGTCAGGTCGGAGAGAGGGACGGCCACTCCTCCATCTTGGACCCGTTCCCGGGCCGTCGGCGCAGGACGGTTCCCCCGGGAAAAGGCGACACGACGAAACGGCCTTCCGGGGACGAGGTGTCCCCGGAAGGCCGTGCGGATCAGATGACCGTGCGGATCAGATGACCCCGTCGATCAGATGATCGTGCGGATCAGAAGCGCGCACGCAGCGCGGCGCCGAGGTCGGCGTCGACGTTCGTCCAGTACTGGAAGAAGCGCTCGCGGATCGCGTCGATCGTGATCGAGCGTCCCTGGCCGGTGAGGGTCTCCAGGAAGCGCGCCCGCTGCTCGGCATCGAAGACCTCGCGGTAGAGCGTGCCGGCCTGGCCGAAGTCGTCGTCTTCGGAGTGCAGGGTGGCGGCGGCGCGCATGAGCTCGCCGTCCGACTCCCAGCTCGCCTCGACGCCGGCCGCGGGATCGGCCTCGGGGCCGCCCGCAGCGCCGTAGGAGTTCGGCGTGTAGGTGCGGTGCTCGGCCGGGTTGAACCGGTACTGCATCTGCCCCTCGTGCATGTAGTTGCGCACCTCGGCGGCGTGCGGCTGGTTCACCGGCAGCTGGTTGTAGTTGGCGCCGATGCGGTAGCGCTGCGCGTCGGAGTAGGAGAACACGCGGGCCATGAGCATCTTGTCGGGCGAGATCCCGGTGCCGGGCACCTGGTTCCCCGGCGAGAACGCGGCCTGCTCGATCTCGGCGAAGAAGTTCTGCGGGTTGCGGTTCAGCGTGAACGTGCCGACCTTGATGCGCGGGTAGTCCTTCTTCGACCAGGTCTTCGTGAGGTCGAAGGGGTTGAAGCGGTAGTCCTTGGCCTCGTCGTACGGCATGATCTGCACGAACACGTCCCACGAGGGGTTCTCGCCGCGCGCGATCGCGTCGAACAGGTCGCGACGGTAGTAGTCGGCGTCTGAACCGGCGAGCTTCTCTGCCTCGTCGGCCTCCATCGTCTCGAAGCCCAGGGTGGAGAGGAAGTGGTACTGCACCCAGAACCGCTCGCCGGCCGCGTTCACCCACTGGTAGGTGTGCGAGCCGTAGCCGTTCATGTGGCGCCAGCTGCGGGGAAGGCCGCGGTCGCCCATGAGGTAGGTGACCTGGTGGGCGGTCTCGGGCGAGAGCGTCCAGAAGTCCCACTGCATGTCGGCGTCGCGCAGACCCGAGTCGCCGAGGCGCTTCTGCGAGTGGATGAAGTCGGGGAACTTCATGGCGTCGCGCAGGAAGAACGTGGGGGTGTTGTTGCCGACGATGTCGAGGTTGCCCTCGGTCGAGTAGAAACGCAGCGAGAATCCGCGCACGTCGCGCCAGGTGTCGGGCGACCCTTGCTCTCCGGCGACCGACGAGAAGCGGATGAGCGTCTCGCTCACGGCGCCGGGCTGGAACACCGCGGCCCTGGTGTACGCCGACACGTCTTCCGTGACGACGAACTCGCCGAACGCGCCGCCGCCCTTCGCGTGCGGGTTGCGCTCCGGCACACGCTCCCGGTTGAAGGAGGCGAGCTTCTCGACCAGGTAGCGATCGTGCAGGACGGTGGGGCCGTCGGCGCCGACCGTGAGGGAGTGCGCGTCGCTGGCGACGGGGGTCCCGGTCTGGGTCGTGGTGGCAGGTTTCGTCATGGTGTTCTCCTTCTCCTTATCCGCATCCGTGCAGGCGCGACGAACACCCCATCCGAGGATGGGCGATCGGCGGACTGCTACTGTGCGGCGTTCTGGCAACTGGGACACAGGCCCCAGAAGGTGACTTCGGCTGTCTGGACGGTGAATCCCCCCGTCGAGGACGGGGTGAGACACGGCGCTTCACCGACGACGCAGTCCACGTCGCCGATGGCACCGCAGGAGGTGCAGACGACGTGATGGTGGTTGTCGTCGATGCGCCGCTCGTAGAGCGCCGCGGAGCCTGCCGGTTCGATCCGGCGGATGAGGCCCGCCGTCGTCAGGTCCGCGAGGATGTTGTGCACCGACTGGATCGACGTGGTCGGCAGCACTTCGGACACAGCGCGGTAGAGCCGTTCCGCGTCTGAATGGGCCATGGAGTCGAGAGCCTCGAGAACGGCGACGCGGCCCGCGGTCGCACGAAGCCCGGCACCGCGAAGCGCTGAGTCGAGTTCCGTCTCCATGCCTCGAGTGTACCCCGTGATTTGAATAACTCAAAAGAACGAATGCCGGGATGCTGCCTCGGGTCCTTCCGGCACGTTCGGAACTGACCCAGGTGAAGTGGAAAAAAACATGTCGGCTCCGGTGGCGCCTCCTGTACTCTGGGCAAAATCTCAGCTTGAGCGACGGGGAGGTCGCTTCTGCGACGCGAGGGGGCCCTGATGCATTCTCAGACCAGCACATCCGGTGCCATCCAGCGAGTGCGCGAGCGGCGGCGCGAATCGCTCCTCGCTCGTCTTCGGCTCTCCCGGGCACGTCGCAAGCCCTTCGCCGTCGTCGCCCTGCTGACGCTCGTGCTCGCGGGCCTCGTCGTTCCTGCGACGACAGCGACGGCCGCTCCCGGTGACGCCGCCCAGCTCTACCTCGGCCCGTCGTTCGAGGCCGCGGTGGTGGGATCCGACAAGGATCTGACCGCGCCGACCGAGTGCCCATCGAACTCCGTGCTCACGGGAGTGCGGACCGAGAACCGCCAGAACATCAACCCGACCAGCGCGAATGCCATCCTGACGCGCTTCGCCGTGCAGTGCTCGACGATCACGGTGAGCAACGCCGGCGTCGTCACCGGCACCGTGAACCCGACGTGGATCAACGGCCCGGTCTACGACCAGAGCCGGGGCAACCTGCAGACCGGCACGTGCCCCGCCAACACGTTCGTGCATCGCATCACCGGCACGACCTTCGTCGGCGACGGGGTGGCGCGCTGGCCGTCCTCCGTCCAGATCACCTGCCGACCGATGATCCTCACCGCAGCCGGGCAGCTCCGGGTGAACCTGGCAGCCACCCCGACGGTGCTGACCATCGGCGAGAACTTCAACACCACCGGGGGGCTCCAGACTCCGACCCCTCGCTGCGGACCCGGGACCACGACCGGCACGAGCGACATCGTGGTGCGCGGCTACCGCGCGCAGAGCGGCGGCGAGGGCATCGACGGATTCAACCCCTCGTGCGCCACCATCCCGGACGACTTCGGCGATGCTCCCGCCAGCTACGGCTCCGCCTCCCACGAGCTGAACGCCGCGACGTATCTCGGATGGTCCGCCGACACCGAGGCGGCGATGCAGTACAGCGCGAACGCGACCGGTGACAACCAGGTCGGCGGCGCGGCCCCGAACCAGTTCATCAACGACGAGAACGGCGTCTCGACGTTCGGGCCCATCACGGCCGGCATCACGAGCAGCTACTCCGTGTCGGTGCTGGTGGCGAACAAGGCGCCGGGATCGAACGCGACCCTCGTCGGCTGGGTCGACTTCAACCGGAACGGTGTCTTCGACGCCAACGAGGGCGTCTCCGCACCCGTGCCTGCAGGAACTGCGGATGGTTCGTCCGTCACGCTCACATGGCCGGGGATCATCTCCCAGACGGTCGCCGGCCCGACGTTCGCGCGATTCCGGATCTCGAACGGCACGGATCTGACGACGGCGACCCCGACGGGTGCCGCCATCACCGGCGAGGTGGAGGACTACGCCCTCACCATCGCCGCCGTGAATCCGGGGATCTCGCTGGTCAAGTCCGCGACACCCTCCGGCCCGGAGGCCTTCACCGTCGGGCAGGTCATCGACTACTCGTTCGTGGTGACCAACACGGGCGACGTGACTCTCACCGGCGTCGCGGTCACCGAGACCGCGTTCGACGGCTCGGGGACGATCTCGCCGGCAGTGTGTCCGACGACGACCCTCGCCGCCGGCGCCTCGACGACCTGCACGGCGAGCTACACGCTCACGCAGGCCGACATCGACAGAGGCTCCCTCTCCAACACGGCGACGGCGACGGGAACACCTCCGGGAATCCTCGTTCCTCCGGTGTCTCCCCCCTCCACCGTGACGGTGCCCGCCCCGGCGGCCCCGGCGTTGACCGTGGTCAAGAGCGCTGACACGACGGAGATCACCTCGGCGGGTCAGACGATCGAGTACTCGTTCCTGGTGACGAACACCGGCAATGTGACGCTGACGGACGTGAGTGTGGATGAGACGGCGTTCACGGGGACGGGGACCGCTCCGGTGGTGACGTGCCCGGCGGGTGCCGCATCGTTGGCTCCCGAGGCAGCGGTGACGTGCACGGCGACGTATACGACGACGGCAGCCGATTACCGTACCGATTCGCTCGATAACACGGCGACGGCGACGGGTACTCCGCCGTCGGGTGAGCCGCCGGTGTCTCCGCCGTCGACTCTGGAGATTCCGGTGGTGCCGGCTCCGGGGATCACGGTGGTGAAGTCGGCGGATGCGACGGANCGCCGGTGTCTCCGCCGTCGACTCTGGAGATTCCGGTGGTGCCGGCTCCGGGGATCACGGTGGTGAAGTCGGCGGATGCGACGGAGATCACCTCGGCCGGTCAGACGATCGGGTATTCGTTCCTGGTGACGAACACGGGCAATGTCACTCTCACGGATGTGAGTGTGGATGAGACGGCGTTCACGGGGACGGGCACCGCTCCGGTGGTGACGTGTCCGGCGGGTGCGGCATCGCTCGCGCCGGGGGCCAGCGTGACGTGCACGGCGACGTATACGACGACGGCAGACGACTACCGTACCGATTCGCTCGACAACACGGCGACGGCGACGGGTACTCCGCCGTCGGGCGAGCCGCCGGTGTCTCCGCCGTCGACTCTGGAGATTCCGGTGGTGCCGGCTCCGGGGATCACGGTGGTGAAGTCGGCGGATGCGACGGAGATCGGCTCGGCGGGTCAGACGGTCGGGTATTCGTTCCTGGTGACGAACACCGGCAATGTGACGTTGACGGATNCGCCGGTGTCTCCGCCGTCGACTCTGGAGATTCCGGTGGTGCCGGCTCCGGGGATCACGGTGGTGAAGTCGGCGGATGCGACGGAGATCGGCTCGGCGGGTCAGACGGTCGGGTATTCGTTCCTGGTGACGAACACCGGCAATGTGACGTTGACGGATGTGAGTGTGGATGAGACGGCGTTCACGGGGACGGGGACTGCTCCGGTGGTGACGTGCCCGGCGGGTGCGGCGTCGTTGGCTCCGGAGGCAGCGGTGACGTGTACGGCGTCGTATGTGGTGACGCAGGCGGATGTGGATGCGGGTGGGGTGTCGAACACGGCGACGGCGACGGGTACGCCGCCGTCGGGTGAGCCGCCGGTGTCTCCGCCGTCGACTCTGGAGATTCCGGTGGTGCCGGCTCCGGGGATCACGATGGTGAAGTCGGCGAGCCCGAATACGGCTGATGCGTATGTGGTGGGTCAGGAGATCACGTATTCGTTCGTGGTGACCAACACCGGCAATGTCACTCTCACGGATGTGACGGTGGATGAGGGTGTGTNCCGGTGGTGCCGGCTCCGGGGATCACGATGGTGAAGTCGGCGAGCCCGAATACGGCTGATGCGTATGTGGTGGGTCAGGAGATCACGTATTCGTTCGTGGTGACCAACACCGGCAATGTCACTCTCACGGATGTGACGGTGGATGAGGGTGTGTTCACCGGTTCGGGGTCGTTGTCGGCGATCACGTGTCCGGCGGGTGCGGCCTCGCTCGCGCCGGGTCTTCAGGTGGTGTGCACGGCGTCGTATGTGCTGACGCAGGCGGATGTCGATTCCGGGAGCGTGTCGAACACGGCCACCGCGACCGGTACTCCGCCGACGGGCGAGCCCCCCGTCTCACCCCCATCGACCACCGAGATCCCGGTNGCCGGGTCTTCAGGTGGTGTGCACGGCGTCGTATGTGCTGACGCAGGCGGATGTCGATTCCGGGAGCGTGTCGAACACGGCCACCGCGACCGGTACTCCGCCGACGGGCGAGCCCCCCGTCTCACCCCCATCGACCACCGAGATCCCGGTCGTCCCTGCCCCCGGCGTGAGCATCGTGAAGTCCGCCACGCCGGAGACGATGACGACCGTGGGGCAGACGCTCACGTACTCGTTCGTGGTCACCAACACCGGCAACGTCACCCTCACCGACGTGAGCGTCGATGAGACGGCGTTCACGGGGACGGGAACCGCTCCGGTGGTCACATGCCCGGCAGGAGCCGCGAGCATCCTGCCCGGCCAGTTCGTCACCTGCACGGCGGAGTATCAGACGACGCAGGCCGACGTCGATTCCGGGCTGCTGACGAACACCGCCACCGCGACGGGTACGCCGCCTTCCGGCGAGCCGCCGGTGTCGCCGCCGTCGACGGTCGAGGTGCCCTTCGACGGCACCAACTCCCTCGGACTCGACAAGCGCGCGAATCCGGTCGATGTCAACGGGAACGGTGTGATCGATCCGGGTGATCGCATCGAGTGGACGATCATCGTGACGAACACCGGCGCTCAGACGGTCGCCGACATCGTGGTGTCCGACCCCACCGCGGGTGCGGTCACGTGTCCGCAGACCAGCCTCGCCTCCGGTGCGCAGATGATCTGCACCGTGCCCGCGCACACCGTCACCGCTGCCGACGTGCGAAACGGACAGGTGCGCAATGTGGCCACGGCAACGGGAACCACGCCCGGTGGGGACCCGATCGACCCGCCGACCTCGGAGACGACCACGCGGGTCTTCCCGTCGCCGCCGCCCACCCTCGCGGTGACCGGCGGAACGCTCTCGGCCGGTCTGCTCCTCGGAGGGTTGATGCTGGTCGTCGGGTCGGCGCTCATCCGGCGTCGTCGACTGACCTGACCCTGAGCGCCCGATCGTGAGGCGCTGTGCAGGCCCACGAGCTGGTCCCACGACCAGCTCGTGGGTCCGCACAGCCGACCGGCGTCAGACGAAGCGGACGGTCTGCTGCAGTCGGGTGCGCACGTCGAACAGCTCGTTCCCGCCGATCGCCCGCGCCTGCGCAACGCCCTGACGCAGCACCATCGCCAGCGCGCTGCGGCGCACGACGACGACCGGAACGCCGCGGCTCGTGCCGAGCGGTGTGACGGCCTGCGCGAGGTCGTCGTCGGGCAGCACGATGATCGCACCGCTGAACCGCACGCGGGCGGCCTTGGCGATCGTGCGCATCCGACCGAGGGCAGCCGTGACCGGCGCGCGGGTTCCCAGGCTCGGCCCGGTGATCTCGCCGCGCCGGAAGCCGACCACTCCTCCGAAGTCCTCCGACATCACCCCGTACAGGCCGGAGGGGCCCAGCACCACATGGTCGAGCTTGTCGTCGGCATCCGTCCCCGCGGCCACGTCGTGCCACACCGTGAAGCCCATGCCGAGGTCGGAGACCGTGCGCGCCGTGGCCTCTTCCGCCAGGGCATCGGCGAGCAGTCGGCGCAGATCGCGGGGAGCCGAGCGCACCAGGGCGGGGTCGTAGGGGTCGGGCACCTCGACGCCACGGCCCACCCATTCGCGGATGAGGACGAGGTAGCGCTCACGACGCCATCCGCCGGGGTGGCCGTAGGAGCGGGCGCGCGGACGGGTGTCGGTACGCGCTGCCGGAGGGCGCCATCCGCTCCACCCCGTGTCGGCGTCGGGTGTCGCCGCTGATGCCACACCGGAGCGGCGGTCGTAGGCGGCACGACTCTCGACGGTGCCGACCAGCTCCCACGCGCGTTGCACCTGGATGAAGATCGCCGCGTCGCCACCGGTGTCCGGGTGCGTCTGGCGCAGCCGCAGACGGTAAGCGCGGCGCAGCTCGGCGTCATCGACGGAGGGGTCGACCCCGAGGATCTCGTAGGCCGAGGCCGAGAGCGGACTGTCGAACATCGCTCTCCCTCCGCGACCGCGGCATCCAGGATATCCGTCGTTCGTTGTGGTTTCGCCGATGCCCGTCGGAGTCAGGCGGGCACGTCGACGATGCGCTCGACACCGAGGACGGGCACGATCGCACCTGCGGATGCCGCGGCCAGATCGTCGACGAACCGGGGGACTTCTGCCTCGGGGGCCCACAGCTCGAGCGTGGCCATCGCGGCATAGCTCGGCGCGCCCAGCGTCGCACCATGATGGACCGCCCAGTCGCGCAGCAGATTGTCGTAGCGGCCGGCGTCTGCGTGCGGCACCTCGAGCGTCACCTGCCGGAGGGCTGCCCGCCGCACGAGGGACACCAGATCGAGTGCCTCGGACACGGCGGACGAGTAAGCGCGCACGAGGCCCCCCGCCCCGAGCTTCACACCACCGAAGTAGCGGGTCACCACGGCGACCACATCGGTCAGCTCGCGCCGACGAAGCACCTCGAGCATCGGGATCCCCGCGGTGCCGGAGGGTTCGCCGTCATCCGAGGAGCGCGCCTGATCGCCGAGCAGACCCGTCACCATCGCGGTGCAGTTGTGGGTGGCGTCCCAGGCCCTCTTCCGGATGGCGGCGATCACGGCGTCGGCCTGCTCGACCGAGGAGACGGGCTCGATGCGGGTGAGGAAGCGCGACTTGCGGATGACGGTCTCGTGCTCGACAGCGGACGCGATGGTCGCGGGATAGCTGCGGGCGGATGTCACCCGCCTCACGATACCGAGGCCGCGGAGGACTCAACGGTCGACGAACGCCATCTGCTGCGGGTTGTAGCGGTCGCCGCTCACCCCGACGCGCGTGGCGAGGGTCGAGAGGTCGGCGACCTCGTCGGCCGACAGGGCGACCGCCGTGCTTCCGGCGTTCTCGGCGATGCGCACGGTGCGTCGGGTGCCGGGGATCGGCACGATCCACGGCTGCTGTGCGAGCAGCCATGCCAGAGCGATCTGCCCGGGTGTGGCCCCCTTCGCCGTGGCCAGCTCGGTCACGTGCGCCACGAGCGCATGGTTCGCTGCCCGGTTCTCGGCCGTGAACCTCGGGATCGTGGCGCGGATGTCGCCGGCTGCGAAGTCGGCTGCCGTGTCGACCGTGCCGGTCAGGAAGCCCTTGCCGAGCGGACTGAAGGGCACGAATCCGATGCCCAACTCCGCGAGCACCGGCAGGATCTCGGCTTCGGGATCGCGGGTCCACAGCGAGTACTCGCTCTGCAGCGCGGTGACCGGGTGCACGGCATGTGCACGGCGGATCGTGTCCGCCGAGGCCTCGGAGAGCCCGAAGTGGCGCACCTTCCCTTCGGCGATGAGCTCGCCGACGGTCCCGGCGACGTCTTCGATCGGCACGTCGGGGTCGACGCGGTGCTGGTAGAAGAGGTCGATCACATCGGTGCGCAGACTCCGCAGCGACGCCTCGGCCACTCGGCGGATCTGCTCGGGCCGACTGTCGAGTCCCACGCTCCTGCCGTCCTGGATGTTCCAGCCGAACTTCGTCGCGATCACGACGCGATCGCGGATCGGCCCGAGCGCCTCGCCGACGAGCTCCTCGTTCACATACGGGCCGTACACCTCGGCCGTGTCGAAGAAGTCGACGCCGTGCTCGATCGCCGACCGCAGCACCCCGATCATGTCATCGCGGCTTCCGGGGTTGGGCCCGTAGCTCTGCGACATGCCCATGCAGCCGAGTCCGACCGCAGAGACCTGGAGGCCCTGTCCGAGAGTGCGCGTGTGCATGGGATGTCCTTTCGTCGTGGCCGCAGACGGATCGACGGCCTGCCCCCGACGCTACGCGCGCGCACGGTGCCGAGGGAGGTCCTGTCGGGACCCCGCTGGCCGGAACCCCGCTGGCGGGAAGGCCGCTGGCGGGACCCCGCTGGCGGAACCCCGCTGGCGGCAAGCCGCATCCATCGAACGGTGGAGACGAGTCTCAGCCCCCCGCCCGATCCTCGGAAGGGCGGTGACGGCTGGACTGGATCCATGCTCCGCACCCTCCGCTCTCTTCCCCTGTGGCTCACCTCGCGACGCGGCGGGTGGATCTCCCTGCTGGTCGCCGTCGTGGCGTTCACCGCGCTCCTCGGGGCGCTCGGCCGGGCGTCGCTCCCCTCGGGCACCGATGTGGCTCCGCCGGATTCCGAGTCGGCCCGGACGGCCGCCCTCGCGGAGCAGTTCCCCGACGGGGATGAGTCCACGGTGTTGCTGGTCGCGTCCCGAGACGACGGTGAGCGACTCGCCGCCGACGACATCGCCGCCCTGCGTTCCCTCTCGGCAGAGGTCGAAGCGGAGACAGGGCACGAGCCGCACGGGCCGATCGTCAGCGAAGACGAGAAGGCCGCGGTGCTGCAGGCGACGCTCACGCTCGCCGACGACGATGCCGCCGCAGAGGCCGTGCACGGTCTGCGCGACACCGTGACGGAGCATCCGATCGAGGGGGTGAGCGTGCAGGTCACGGGTGGACCTGCGTTCGGTGTCGACGTCGCCTCCGCGTTCGACGGCGCCGACTTCACGCTGCTGATGGTGACACTCGGGATCGTCGCGCTGCTGCTCATCGTCACCTACCGCTCGCCCGTGCTGTGGATGATCCCCCTCGTCGTCGTCGCTCTCGCCGACCAGCTGGCGAACAAGGCCACCGCGGCGATCGGTGCCGGACTCGGGCTGCAGTTCGACGCGGGCATCGTGAGCGTGCTCGTGTTCGGCGCCGGGACGAACTATGCGCTCCTGCTGATCTCGCGCTATCGCGAAGAACTCGCGCATGAGTCCGATCACCGCCGTGCGCTCGTCGGCGCGTGGCGCGCCACCGCACCCGCGATCGTCGCCTCGAACCTCACCGTGGTGCTCGCCCTGTCGACTCTCGCCCTCGCGGTGATCCCCGGCACGCGTGGACTCGGCATCGCCTCGGCCATCGGCCTTCTGATCGCCCTCGCCGCCGTGCTGCTGGTGCTGCCGCCCGCTCTCGCGGTGTGCGGCCGCCGCATCTTCTGGCCGTTCGCGCCGCGGGTCGGCGACGACGCGAAGACCGGTCGCGTGTGGGGTGCTGTCGCGCAGCGCGTCTCCCGGCGTCCGTGGGTTCCGCTGGTCGGCGGGCTCGCGCTGCTCGGGGTCTTCGCGGGTGGTCTCGCCGGAGCATCCGTCGGGCTCACCCAGGTGGAGAAGTTCCGTGTCGCGTCGGAATCGGCAGCGGGTCTCACGGTGCTGGGCGCGCACTTCCCCGCCGGTGAGGCCCAGCCGATGATCGTGATCGGTGACACGGCGGCGGCCGATGCGCTGGCCGGCGCGGTCGAAGATGTGCCTGGCGTGCTCCGGGTGTCGACGACCGGGGAGAGCACCGACGGTGCTCTCACGCGACTGATGGTCGTCGGTGAACCGGCGCCTGGTACGGCGGAGAGCCTCGCTCTGGTGAGTGCCGTGCGAGAGGCCGCGGCCTCGGTTCCGGAGGCCGATGCCGTGGTCGGTGGTCCGGTGGCGGCGGATCTCGACGCGCGCGAGGGCAATCAGCGCGACCTGCAACTGCTGGTCCCGCTCGTGCTCGCCGTCAGTCTGCTGGTCCTGATCGTGCTGCTGCGCTCCCTGGTGGCACCCGTGCTGCTGCTCCTGGTGAACATCCTCAGCGCCGTCGCCGCGATCGGCGCAGGCACCTGGCTGAGCCGGGTGCTGTTCGGATGGGATGCGCTCGACCTGCAGGTGCCGCTGCTGTCGTTCCTGTTCCTGGTGGCGCTCGGAATCGACTACACGATCTTCCTTGTGCACCGGGCGCGCGTGGAGGCGCGGACGGTCGGCACGCGGCAGGGGATGGTCCGAGCGCTCACGGCGACGGGTGGCGTGATCACCAGCGCCGGTGTCGTGCTCGCAGCGGTGTTCGCCGCCCTCGGGCTGCTGCCGCTGGTCACGCTCGGACAGATCGGGCTCATCGTCGGCATCGGCGTGCTCGTCGACACCTTCGTCGTGCGCACCCTCGTGGTCCCTGCGATCTTCGCGATCGTCGGGGATCGGATGTGGTGGCCGGGAAAGCGCGGGGCGGACGAATCCCCCACCGATCGAGGTGCGCAGCGACCGCACGGGGGAGAATACGAGGATGCCGCAGTCGACACCTCTCCCGCCGCGAGCTGAAGCCACCCGGGCTCAGCGAGCCGGCCGCGACGAGCGCGCGGCCGGCTCGGGCACCTCGCGCACCTGGGCGAGCCTGGTCGGATCGATCCGGATAGGCCAGGCCGTCATCACGGTCGTGCTGCTCGTGGTCGGCGCCGGGCGCGCCGCAGCCGACGGAGTGCCGCTTCCGTGGGTGCTGGCCCTCTCGCTGGTGTTCCTCGGCTGGTACGGCGGCGGGCTGCTGCTCAGCGAGCGCATCTCCGACCGTCGGCTGGCGACCTGGTGGCTGCTCGGGCTGACACTCATCTGGCTCGGCGCGGTCGTGGTCTCGCCGGAGTTCGTGTGGCTCGCCTTCCCGCTGTGGCTGCTCGCCGGGTTCGTGATGCGCCTGCGGTGGGCGTTGCTGCTCAGCGCGGCGATCCTCGTGGTCGTGGTGAGCGCCCCGCTGCTGCACACCGGTGCCACGACCTATGCGAACGTGATCGGTCCTCTCGTCGGCGGCATCTTCGCGCTGGGGATATCCCGCGGGTACCTCGAGCTCGTCCGTGACGGGCGGGAGCGGCGTCGGCTGATCGCCTCGCTCGTCGCGACTCAGGAGGAGATGGCCGCGCTGCAGGACGAGCTCGCCCGCACTCAGCGCGAGTCCGGGGCGAGCGCCGAGCGCACCCGGGTGTCGCGCGACATCCACGACACGGTCGCCCAGAGCGTGTCGTCGATCGGGATGCTGGCGCGTTCGGCCCTGGAGGCGGACGATCCGGCCCAGCGCACGCGAGCCCTCGAGCAGATCGGCGCCCTTGCGACGGAGGGGATGGCGGATGCGCGGCGCATCGTGAACGCGCTGATGCCGGCCGAGTTGGAATCCACCGCCCTCGGCGACGCCCTGGCCCGGATGCTCGAACGCCTGGCCGACGAGACCGGCATCGAGGTGACGCTGCACGCCGACGACGACCTGCCCTCGCTCGGCATCGACGCCGAGGTCGCTCTGCTGCGGACCGCGCAGTCGGCCCTCGCGAACGTCCGCTCCCACGCGTCGGCCACCCGGGTCGTGGTCACCCTCGCCGATGCCGGCGACACGGTGCGGCTCGACATCGTCGATGACGGGCGCGGATTCGACGCCCGGCACTGGGATACGCAGGGCGGGGTGGGCAGTCGGGGCGGCGGCTACGGGCTGCGCTCGATGCGTGCGCGCCTGCGGGAGCTCGGCGGGGGGCTCGACGTGGAGAGCGCCCCCGGTGACGGCACCGCGCTCTCGGCGCACATCCCCCTCGGCGGCACCGCTCAGGCGCGGCGACCTGGGGGTGAAGGATGACCGCGGTGCGCGTGCTGCTCGTGGACGACCACCCCATCGTGCGCGCCGGGGTGCGCTCGCTGTTCGACCATCGCGATGACGTCGAGGTGGTCGGTGAGGCGGCGTCCGGTGAGGAGGCCGTGACCCTCGCGCGGCATCTGCGTCCCGACGTCGTACTGTGCGACCTGCGGCTGGGCGACGGCATGGACGGGGTGCAGACGACTGCCGCGCTGCGTGCGCAGCAGCCCGCCCCCGCCGTGCTGATCCTGACGACGTTCGACCGCGACGCCGAGATCCTGGGCGCTATCGAGGCGGGAGCGGCCGGCTACCTGCTCAAAGACGTCGCCCCCGATGACATCGTGCGCGCGATCCGGCAGGCGGCTTCGGGCGGACTCGTGCTCACTCCCGAGCTGAGCGCACGCGTCGTGCAGGTCATGCGCGCACCGCGGGTGCGCCTGACCGACCGCGAGCTGGAGGTGCTCCGACTGCTCGACACGGGGGCATCCAACCGCGAGATCGCGAAGACCCTGTTCGTGACCGAGGCCACCGTGAAGACCCACCTCGTGCACGTGTTCGAGAAGCTCGGCGCCGACAGCCGTGCGCGCGCCATCGCCATCGCGCGCGACAGCGGCCTGCTCTGAGCCCGACCCTGCGCGGCGGGCCCGCTTCCGGCATCTCAACCGTTCGATGGATCCCGGGAATCCAGGCGGCGACGAGGCTGGAATCAGACCGAAAGGATTCCCGATGCGCAGGCTCTTCTCCGCCGCGTTCGCCTACATGCTCGTGGGCGTCGCCTCCGGACTCTTCTACCGAGAGTTCACCAAGATGAACGACTTCCCCGAGGGGGAGGCGACGCAGCTCGGCCTCGTGCACACGCACCTGCTCACGCTGGGCTTCGTCGTGCTGTTGATCGTCCTGCTCCTGGAGAAGGCGTTCGCGCTCTCCGAGAGCCGCCTCTTCAGCTGGTTCTTCTGGCTGTACAACGCCGGCCTCGTGCTGACGTCGGCGATGATGGTGTGGCACGGCTGCCTGACGGTGCTCGGACAGGAGTCGTCGAGCATGATCGCGGGCATCGCCGGCATGGGGCACATCCTGCTCAGCGCCGGGATGGTCCTGCTGTTCCTGGCACTGCGCAAGCGCCTGTTCGCAGCGGTACCCGCGACGCCGGCCATCCCCGCTGCCTCCGTCTCTGCCGGCTAGTCCGCCTCGACCGAGTCGTCGCGCAGGTGGGCGATGTGCGCCGCATGCCGGGCCAGGTGGTTCGGTGAGCGGCGCACGAAGATCCACGCCACGAACAGCAGCACGAACCAGAGCGGTGTCACCAGAAGTGCCGTCAACGTGTCGGGCTGCGTCGTGAGTGCCCACAGGATGAACACGAAGAATGCCAGCACCACGTAGACCATGAACACGCCGCCCGGCAGCCGGAACGTCGAGGCGGCGACCTTGTCCTTGCGGGTGCGCCGGTACACGAGGTAGCTGCACAGGAAGATCGTCCACACGAACATGAAGCACAGCGCCGAGACCGTCGTCACCATGTCGAAGGCGGTGCCGATGTCCTTTCCCGCGTAGAGCAGCACGACGCCGGAGAGCAGCAGGATGCACGACAGGAACAGTGCGTTCTGCGGCACCCGGCGGCGGGAGAGGCGGGCGAACACCCGAGGGGCATCGCCGTCCTGCGCCAGGCCGAACACCATGCGCGAGGTCGAGTAGATGCCGGAGTTCGCGCTCGACATGGCCGAGGTGAGCACGACGAGGTTGACCACGGTCGCGGCGATGCCGAGCCCGGCGAGCGCGAACATCGCGATGAACGGGCTCTCGCCGGCGACGTACTCGGTCCACGGAGTGACCGCCATCAGCACGATGAGCGCGCCCACGTAGAACAGCAGGACACGGATCGGGATCGCGTTGATCGCCTTGGGCAGGTTGCGCTTCGGGTCCTTGGTCTCCGCCGCGGCGGTGCCCACGAGCTCTATGCCGACGAAGGCGAACACCGCGATCTGGAATCCGGCGACGAAGCCCATGAACCCGTGGGGGAACATGCCGCCCTTGTCCCAGAGGTTCGAGAAGCTCGCCGTACCCGCGTCGTGCTGGAAGCCGGTGAAGATCATCACGAGGCCGGTGATGATGAGCGCCACGATCGCGACGATCTTGATCAGCGCGAACCAGAACTCCATCTCGCCGAAGGCGGCGACGGTGGGGAGGTTCAGGGCGAGCAGGATGACGATGACGAGCACGCCGGGGATCCACAGCGGGATGCCGGGGATGAGGGCATCCGTGTACCCGGCAATCGCGATCACGTCGGCGACGCCGGTGACCACCCAGCAGAACCAGTAGGTCCATCCGGTGAAGAACCCCGCCCACGGGCCGAGCAGATCGCTCGCGAAGTCGCTGAACGACTTGTACTTCAGGTTCGACAGCAGCAGCTCGCCCATGGCCCTCATGACGAAGAACAGCATGAACCCGATGATCATGTAGACGAAGATCACCGACGGGCCCGCGACCGAGATGGTCTTGCCGCTGCCCATGAAGAGTCCGGTGCCGATGGCTCCGCCTATCGCGAGGAGCTGGATATGGCGGTTGCTCAGCGCGCGCCGCAGGTGCTGTTCCTCTCCGTCCGCGGCGATGTCGCGCGCGCGTCCGGTTCCCCCCGTGTGCTGCGTGGTCACTTTCTTCCTCCGGTCGTCGTCGACGGTGTCGTTCCGACGGTACCCTCCGAGTCCGGGATGCTCGGAATCCTGATCCGGTACTCCACTCCGCCGAATCGATTCGATAGGCTTGTTCCACCCCCGATCACTCCTTCAGTTCTGCGAGCCGCTCCTTCATGGCCACCTCCCTCACCACGGGCCGCCCGTGGCGCGTCATCCTTGCCTTCTCCATCCCCCTCCTCCTCGGCAACGTGGTGCAGCAGCTGTACCAGTTCGCCGATGCCATCGTCGTCGGCCGACACCTCGGCGTCACTTCGCTCGCGGCCGTCGGTGCGACCGGCAGCCTGCTGTTCCTGCTGCTCGGGTTCGCCTGGGGGCTGACGAGCGGTTTCGCGATCCCGATCGCGCAGGCCTTCGGCGCGAGAGACGACGCGGCCGTGCGTCGTTCGGTCGCGACCGGGGTTCTCCTGAGCGCCCTGACGAGCGTGATCCTGACCGTGGGAGCGCCCCTCCTCGCCGCCCCGATCCTCGCCCTGCTGCAGACCCCGCCTGAGCTGATGGCCGAGGCCACGATCTTCACGCAGATCAGCTTCCTCGGTGCGAGCGCGACGATGTTCTTCAACTACCTCTCCGCGATCATCCGCGCGATCGGCGACTCGAAGACGCCGCTGGTGTTCCTCACCGTCTCGTGCGTGCTGAACGTCGGGCTCGTCGTGCTCATGGTCGGCCCCCTCGAGTGGGGCGTGGGCGGAGCCGCCATCGCCACCGTCGTGGCGCAGGCCGTCTCGGTGGCGCTGTGCCTCGAGTTCGTGCGCCGCCGCCTGCCCATGTTGCATCTGCGCCGTGCGGACTGGCGCATCACCCGGTCCGACATCGCCGAGCACCTGCGCCTCGGCCTGCCGATGGGCTTCCAGGCGTCGATCATCGCGATCGGCACGCTCACCGTGCAGGTGGCGTTGAACACCCTCGGAGCCGATGCGGTCGCGGCCTACACGACGGGATCCCGCGTCGACAGCCTCGCGGTCGCCCTGCTCTCCTCCCTCGGGCTCGCGGTCTCGATGTACGCGGCGCAGAATCACGGCGGACGTCGTCCCGACCGCATCCGCCGCGGTGTGGTCGAGGCGACCTGGATGGCCGTCGTCGCCGGTCTCGTGCTCGGTGGGCTGCTGATCGCCTTCGGTGCGCCGATGGTGCGCCTGTTCATCGGAGAAGGGTCCGACACCGTCGTCGACGACGCGCACCGGATGCTCATCATCAACGGCTGCGGCTACTGGGCGCTGGGCATGCTGTTCGTGCTGCGCGGCGCCCTGCAGGGGCTCGGCCATACCCTCGTGCCCACCGTGACCGGCGTGATCGAGCTCGTGATGCGCGTGGGGGCGGCCATCGTGCTGGGCGCGTGGATCGGTTTCGACGGCGTCGCCCTGAGCAACCCGCTCGCGTGGCTCGGTGCGATCGTGCTGCTCGTGCCCGCGTACGTCCGTGCTCATCGGGCGCTCGGACGGCTGCCCATCGACCCCGCGGAGGCGACCGAGACCTCGGCGATCGCGATCGTCGGGCCGACCGACGGGTCGATGGTCGTGGATGCGGTCGTCACCCAGCCGGTGCGTGTGCAACGGGCGCGCCGCCTGCGCTGGCCGAGACGTCGCTGAAGGCCCGTCTCGGTCTGTCCGATCCGCACGGATATCCGCCTCCAGGATGATGCGCGTCGCACTTGAGACGGATGCCCTTTCCGGGAGACACTTCTAATGTCGAATGAGTGGAGTAACCACTGACGGGGGGTCGTCATGACGACAATGAGAGTGGCCAGTGATCTGGCCGCGGTGATGGTGCCGATCGGTTACGCGGGTGCGGCGCTCGCCGCCATCTTCGCGATCGTCGCGGCGGTCGCGATCATCCGAGGGGCCGGTGGGCTCGCCGGTGGTGCGGTGGGTCTGTGGATCGTGGGCGCGCTGATGAGCGTCGCAGCCTCGTTCGGGCAGGACTGGACGCCGCTGATCCTGGCGTGCGGATCGCTCGTGGCGATGCTGATCGTCGGCGCCATCGTGCGTGCGATCGTGAACGCGGCCGGTGACGGACGGGTCGACCGTGCGGCCGAAGACGTGCTGCCGAAGGCCGTTCCCGCCTCGAAGGCACCCACGGCTCCGACCTCGAAGCCCGCACTGTCGAAGACCGGGCCGGCGACGGCATCGGTCGCGATCGTGCGCTGAGCGTTCAGCGGTAGTCGCGGTCGCGGTGCTGTCCGCTCTCGTCTCCTGATTCCACCCGCGCAGCTTCGCGAGCGCGCAGCTCGACACGGCGGATCTTGCCCGAGATCGTCTTCGGCAGCTCCGGAACGAACTCGATGATCCGCACCCACAGGTGCGACGACAGCCGCTCGTGCGCGTAGGCGAAGATCGCGCGCGCCGCGTCCGAGTCGTCGGCTGCGACATCGGAGGTCAGGCAGACGTAGGCCTTCGGCACGGCCAGACGCGTCGGATCGGGGCTCGGGATCACCGCCGCCTCGATCACGAGGTCGTGCTCCAGCAGCACGGACTCGAGCTCGAACGGCGAGATCTTGTAGTCGGAGGCCTTGAACACGTCATCGGAGCGTCCGACGTAGGTGAGGTAGCCGTCGTCGTCGCGCACCGCGATGTCGCCGGTGTGGTGGTAACCACCCGTCCGGGACTCGGCGGTCTTCTCGGGGTCGTCGTAGTACCCGGCCATGAGCCCGAGCGGAGGCCGGGACAGGTCGAGCGCGATCTCGCCCTCGCCGTCGACGACCTCTCCGGTGACGGGGTCCAGCAGCACCACCGGGTAGCCGGGCAGGGGGCGGCCCATGGATCCGACCTTCACGGCTTGACCCGGGGAGTTGCCGATGCAGGCGGTCATCTCGGTCTGACCGAAGCCGTCGCGGATCGTTCCGCCCCAGGCGTCGCGCACCCGGTCGATGACCTCGGGGTTCAGCGGCTCACCCGCCCCCACCAGCTCACGCGGCGGGTGGGAGAGGCGGGCGAGGTCGGCCTGGATCAGCATCCGCCACACCGTCGGCGGCGCGCAGAACGTCGACACGTGGTGGGTGTCCATGACCTGCATGAGCGTGTTCGCATCGAAGCGGGCGTAGTTGTAGACGAAGACGGTCGCCTCGGCGAGGAACGGCGAGTAGAAGCTCGACCAGGCGTGCTTCGCCCAGCCGGGGGAAGAGATGTTGAGGTGCACATCGTCGGGGCGCACACCGAGCCACCACATGGTCGACAGATGCCCGATCGGATACGAGGCGTGCGTGTGCTGCACGAGCTTCGGCCGGTTCGTGGTGCCCGAGGTGAAGTAGAGCAGGGCGGTGTCGGAGGAGGGGGTCGGGCCGTCGGGCTCGAAGACCGCCGTGGCAGCGGTCGAATCCTCGAACCGCGCCCAGTCGGACGGGATGCCGTCGCCCACACCGATGCGCAGGATGTCGGGCCCGATGCCGTCGAGGCGGTCGGCGAGGGCTCCGAGCGTGATGACCGCCCGCGCGCGGCCGTGGTCTACGCGGTACGCGAGATCCGCCGCGGAGAGGAGGGTCGAGCTCGGGATGGAGACGGCGCCGATCTTCGTGATCGCCAGCATCACCTCCCACAGCTCGATCGTGTTGTTCAGCATCACGATCACGTGGTCGCCGCGGCCGATGCCGAGAGCGGCGAGCCAGGCGGCCACCTGGTCGGATCGTGCCGAAAGCTCGCCGTAGGTCCAGGAGCGCAGGCTCAGGTCGGCCTCGACGATCTGCACCGCCGGCCGGTCGGGATTCTCGCCCGCGACCACGTCGAACCACTCCAGCGCGAAGTTGAACTCCGGCACCTGCGGCCAGGCGAACCCGGCCCGCGCCGCCTCGTAGTCCGTGGCGTTCGCGAAGAGGAAGTCCCGCATCTCGCGGACGGTGTGCGTGGCGGCGGTGGCGCTGCGGCTCATGGTGCTCCCTTGCTCCTGGCTGACGTGCATTCCATCCTCGCGCACGCATCGACGCCTTGCTCGTTCCGGTCGCAGTTCCTGCCGCCTGAGACGGAATCGGACGGCAGGAACTGCGACCGGAAGGGTCAGGCGGAGAGCACTCCCGGTCCGTCGCGCAGCTCGAACACGAGCTGGGTCTCGGTGCCGCGCACGACCGGATGGACCGTGATGTGCTCGAGCACGATGTCGCGCAGTGCCGTCGCATCCTGCACCGCCACGTGCACGAGGAAGTCGTCGACGCCGGCCACGTGGAAGACCTGCAGCACGCGCGGGATGTCGGCGAGGGCATCGAAGAGCGCGGTCACCTTCGCCCCGGTGTGGTTCGCGAGGCGCACCTTGATGATCGCCTGCAGCGGGAATCCGAGGGCGGCCCCGTCGATGCGGATGCGGGTGTCGCGGATGACGCCGCGTTCGCGCAGCGCCCGCACCCGATGCGCGCAGGTCGACTCGGCGAGGCCGAGCCGATGCGCGAGCGCCTTGTTCGTCGTCTCGGCATCACGAGTGAGGACCGCGAGCAGTTCGAGGTCGATCTCGTCGAGTTGTGCTTTCGCCAACGGGAGGCCTCCTTGCCTGCTGGGTATTGCACAGAGTAGCGTTCAACATCGATTTTCTGGCGGCTTCTGTCGATCTTCTGCGCATTCGCCGTGATTCCGGCAACGTGGAGGCATGACTGCACCGCTGCATCCCGACACCGTCGCCGTCCACAGCGGACGCTCCGATCTCGAGGGTCTCGGGGTCCACGCGCTGCCGATCGACCTGTCGACGACGAATCCGCTCCCCGACATCGAGCGCGGCGGGGACTCGTACGAGGCGATGGCGACGGGCGGGCGTCCCCCGGCCGACGGCAGCATGGTCTACGCGCGGCTGTGGAATCCCACGGTCGCCCGCTTCGAGGAGGCGCTGGCCGAACTCGAGCATGCCGACGCGTCAGTCGCCTTCGCCTCGGGCATGGCCGCGATGACGGCCGTGATCCTCGCGCACACCGGTGCGACGGGGGCGCGCCACGTGGTCGCTGTGCGTCCGCTCTACGGGGGCACCGACCACCTGCTCGGATCCGGGCTGCTCGGCGTCGAGACCACCTACTGTCATCCCGACGAGGTCGCGGCAGCCGTCCGTCCCGATACCGGCCTCGTGGTCGTCGAGACCCCGGCGAACCCCACGCTCGAGATCGCCGACATCGCCGACGTGGTGCGTCAGGCCGGGGCGGTGCCGGTCGTCGTCGACAACACCTTCGCGACCCCGGTGCTGCAGAATCCGATCGATCTGGGTGCTGCGATGTCGTTGCACAGCGCCACCAAGTACCTCGGCGGCCACGGTGATGTGATCGCCGGCGTGGTCGCGTGCGGGGAGGAGACGGCGCAGGCGCTGCGCCGCGTGCGGGCGGTGACCGGCGGGCTGCTGCATCCCCTGGGGGCGTATCTGCTGCACCGCGGCCTCACGACGCTGCCGGTGCGCGTGCGTCACCAGCAGGAGAGTGCGCGACGGATCGTGCAGTGGCTCATCGATCGGCCAGAGGTCGCCGAGGTCTACTACCCGGGTCTGGACGGCGACCCGCGCGGCATCCTGAAACGGCAGATGCGGGGCACCGGTGCGATGATCGCGATGCGGATGCGGGGCGGTTTCGCCGCAGCCTCCGCCGTCACGACCGCGACGACGCTGTTCACGCACGCCGTCTCGCTGGGCGGCGTCGACTCGCTGATCCAGCACCCCGCCGCGCTCACGCATCGCCCGGTGCCGCCGGAGGCGCGGCCCGCCGCCGACGTGCTGCGGCTGTCGATCGGCCTGGAAGACGCCGACGATCTCATCGCCGATCTGGCTCAGGCATTCGCCGCTGCGCCGGCCTTCCCGGTCGAAGCGCCCCTCTCCGACCGGGTCACCTCCTCGAGCGAGACGCACCGGGGGGCTGTTCGCGCCTGAGGAGGT
Source organism: Microbacterium sp. UCD-TDU (assembly GCF_000340625.1). Lineage (NCBI taxonomy): Bacteria > Bacillati > Actinomycetota > Actinomycetes > Micrococcales > Microbacteriaceae > Microbacterium > Microbacterium sp. UCD-TDU. The sequence goes on along the minus strand of NZ_KB454446.1, from coordinate 1,192,450 downwards.
GGCTCGGCGCTCTCGAGCGGTGTCAGGGTGAGGGGAGCCGGATCGTCCCGGTGGCGATGTGCTCGGTCGGCATCCGATCACGGTCGTAGGTGATCTCGGTGTAGCCGTGCGGAGTCGGTGTCCCGTCGTCGTCGAGGCTCACGAACACGATCTTCTCGATCGTGAGGATGCGCTTGCGCGTGATCATGTTCCTGGCCACCGCGCGCATCGTCAGGGAGGTCCTGCCGAAGTGGGTCGCCTGCAGGCCGATCTCGATCAGATCGCCCTGCACGGCCGAGGCCTCGAAGTTGATCTCCGAGATGTGCTTGGTCACGGCACGGTAGTTGCCCAGTTGCACGATCGCGTAGATCGCCGCCTCCTCGTCGATCCACTTCAGCAGGCTGCCGCCGAACAGCGAGCCGTTCGCGTTGAGATCCTCCGGGCGCACCCACTTGCGGGTGCGGAAGTTGAGTCCGTCCTCCGACCACTGCCACGCCGGTGCCTTCTGCTTCGCCATGGGCCCGAGACTAGGCGGGCCGTGAGTCCACGATGTTACGTTCCGTTTTCGTGGAAGGCACAGCGGTCTGCGCCCATCGTTTGTGCACCTGCCACAAGAAACTGAGTCCCGGAAGTGCTGAGACTTGGTATCGAACGGCAAATCCGAAGGTCGGGGTCGAGCCTGCCCATACAGTCGCCGGTGGCAACGACGCCACTGACCTCGGGAGTCCTCGATGACGAGTACCACACCCCATTCGCACGGCATCGGCATGCGCATCGCCGTGATCGTCCTCAGCCTGCTGCTGGCCGCCATGGTGATCCTGTTCTTCGTGACGACGAGCAAGATCGCCGCCGGAGCGTCCGAGCTCGCCGACGGCACCACGTCGGCGAAAGACGGTTCCGCCGATCTCGCCGCCGGCGCCGCCGACCTCTCGGCCGGCGCATCCCAGCTCGCCGAAGGCAGCACCGACCTCTCCGCGGGGGCCGCCAGCGCGCACGCGGGATCGCAGAAGCTGAGCGACGGCGCCACGACGGCCGCGACCGGCGCCACGACGCTCGCCGAGGGTGCCAGCAGCCTGGCCGCCGGAGCCTCTTCGGCGGTGGCCGGCGCGGGCAAGGTCAGCGGGGGAGCGCAGACGGCGCTCGCCGGGGCTCAGGAGCTCGCGTCGAAGCTGGCGACGGCGGATGCCGGGGCCCAGGCGCTCTCCAGCGGGGTGTCGACGCTCGCAGCAGGCGTCAACGGTGCGCACGCATACGCGAACGGCGTGCTCGTCGGCGCGACAGGTTTCAGCGACACGCTTCGCGCGGGTGTGACGCCCGCAGTGCAGGGCCTGGCGCAGCCGTCCACGGAGGCGGCGCTCAAGGGTCTCGCGTCCATGGCTCCCGGTCACTCCCAGCAGCTCGCCGACGGCCTCGCCGCTCTGGTCGCGACCTACCCCGACGACGCGAAGCTCCGTGACCTCGTCACGCTCGCCATGCAGGTCGACGGGGAGGTCGACGCTCTGGCGGCCCCAGCGGCGTCGGCTCCCGCTCTCGCGCAGGGGCTCGTCGCCGCAGCCGGTGGCTCCGCGAGGGTCACAGCCGGCGTCAACGCGCTCATCAGCGGCGATGCGTCCCAGAAGTGGCCCGGCACTGCGGCGCTCGTCGCGCCCCAGGGGGCGCCCGCCCTCGTCGCCGGCGCGCAGACTCTGCAGTCGGGCACGTCGCAGCTCTCGGCCGGCGCCGCGAAGCTCGCCTCCGGTCTGCAGACACTCTCCACCGGAGCCTCCTCCCTCTACTCGGGCACGGCCGACCTCAGTGCGGGCGCGACCCGCCTGAACGACGGCGCGAGCACGCTCGCCACCGGCGTCGGCGCGCTGCAGTCCGGTGCCGGCGACCTCAACATCGGCATCGGCGAACTCTCGGCGGGAGCCTCCGCGGTCGCGGACGGCTCGGGTGATCTCGCAGTGGGCGGGGACAAGCTCGAAGTCGGAGCCGCCGATCTCGCCGAGGGCAACGGCCTGATCGCGGAAGGCTCCGGCACCCTCGCCACCGCCACCGCGGGGGCCGCGCCCTCGATGCTGCCCTGGATCCTCGGCGTCGCCCTGGCCGGGTTGATCGCGATCGGCTTCTGGGTCGGTCACCGCATCACCCACCGGCGCGCTCTCGCCCTGGCTGCCTGACCCCACCCATCCCCACCCCACCCGAGTCCCCTGGGCGGATGCCTCCCCACCGGCATCCGCTCAGGGGCGCGGGGAACACCTCAGAGGCGGACGCCACCGATCTGCACGAGGCGGTCGCCGTGCGATTGGCGCCTCGCATCCTGAACCTGCACCATGGAGTGCGGGGGGATTCCCACGGCGCGGATACGATGCGATCGTGTCCCGGGAGAGACGTCTCTCGCCCTCCGCGACCCGGGGAGGTATCCGTTCGTGGCTCGAAGCACTCCATCACTCACCGGACCGACTCCGCGACGTCGCCTCGTTCGCTGGCTCATCGTCGTCGCGGGGACCGCCCTCGTCGTCATCGTCGCGATGGTCGCTCTGGTCTCGTGGAGGCCTGGCTTCACCACGAACGTGACGATTCCTCTGAGCTACGTCGCCGATGACGGACAGACGTACTCCTGCACGTACGACTACCGCACGCCGGACCACCTGCCGATGCCCGCCGATATCGCCGAGCGGATGAATGCGCGCGACTGGTCCCGGACCGGCCAGGACATCTACGAATGGGCGAAGAGCCACCCTGCCGAACACTGGACGACGGAGGAGGAGCTGCCCGCAGACGACCCCGGGTCCACGCGGGCGGACGCATCGTGGAGCCTCGCGATGGACAGGTATGTCAAGTTTCCCCCGTGGCGAATCCAGACCGAAGACGGGGAGGAGTACGGGTTGTGGTGGGAACAGCGCAGGGGCAGCAACTGCGAAGACGGCCTGCGGTGAGCCCGCGTCTGCACGCATCCGCTCAGGGCAGAGCCGCCCACGGCAGAATCCGGTCCTGCGCGGAGCGCGGCGGCGGATGCTGGGGGCATGAGCGAAGACAACCCCATCCGGCAGTTCGGTCCTGAAGCCCGGCGGGCGCTGTTCCACGAGCGGGTGCTCGTGCTCGACGGTGCTCTCGACGACGACAACGGCACGCTGCTGATGACGCAGCTGCTCGCGCTCTCGGCGGAAGACCCCCTGGCCGAGATCGCGCTCTGGATCCACTCGCCCGGCGGTTCCGTGCCGTCGATGCTCGCGATCCGCGACATCATGCGGCTCATCCCCAACGACGTCGCGACCCTGGCCCTCGGGCTCGCCTGCAGCGCCGGGCAGTTCCTGCTCTCCGCGGGCACGCCGGGCAAGCGGCGGGCGCTCACGCACGCACGCATCCTCATGCATCAGGGGTCGGCGGGCATCGGCGGCTCGGCCGGCGAGATCGAGACGCAGGCCGACGACCTCCGGCACATGCGCGACACCGTGCTCGGGCTCATCGCCGCCGACACGGGGCAGCCGGTCGCCCGCATCTTCGAGGACTCGCTGCACGACCGCTGGTACACCGCGACGCAGGCGCAGGAGTACGGCTTCATCGACGGCATCGTCGACTCGGTCGCCGAGGTCATGCCGCGGCGACGCACACGAGTGGGGTTGGGGGCGGACGCATGAGCGGCTACACGATCCCGAACGTCATCGCGCAGCATCCGCGAGGGGAGCGTGTCATGGACGTGTACTCGCACCTGCTCGCGGAGCGCGTCATCTATCTCGGCACCGGCATCGATGCGGGGGTCGCGAACGCCCTCATCGCGCAGCTGCTGCACCTCGACGCGGACAGCTCCGAGTCCGGTGTCCAGTTCTACATCAACAGCGAGGGCGGGGATCCCGGTGCGGCGCTGGCGATCTACGACACGATGCGGCACATCCGTCCGCGCATCGCGACGACGTGCGTGGGACAGGCGATCGGCCCCGCCGCGCTCCTCGTCGCCGCCGGCGCGTCAGGGGAGCGGGCTGCCCTCGCGCATGCCCGCATCGTGCTGCATCAGCCGGCCGGGCAGTCTCGAGGCGCGATCCCCGACCTGATCCTCGCGGCCGACGAGGTGGTGCGGGTGCGCTCGGACATGGAGGAGATTCTCGCCAGGCACAGCGGTCGCACGGTCGCGGAACTGCGCGCCGACACCGACCGCGATCGGGTGTTCACCGCCGCGGCCGCGCTCGAGTACGGATTGATCGACACGGTGCTGGGCGCGCGGAGCTGAGATGACGGCTCCGGGGATCAGGCGGCGAGGGCGAACGTGAAGCGGGCCGCCGAGACCGACACCGCAGCGGATGCCGGGACCGCAGCCGAGCGCAGCTCATCGGCCACGGCGCTCGTCAGCTCGATCAGGCTCGTGTCGAGAGCGCCGGCTATCGCGGCGATCATCTCGCTCGACGGCTCCTTCAACCCGCGTTCGACCTCGGAGAGGTACTGCGGAGAGACGCCGGCCTTCCCCGCGGTCTCCGTGAGGGTCTCCTCGCGGTCGTGGCGTCGACGCCGCAGCTGGTCGCCCAGCATGTGCCGCCACAGCGGTTCGGGACCGCGCGGCTGCGGACGGTCGGGGCGAGGGGCGCGCGGGAACGAGAGGATGTCGGCCATGCCTCACGATAATCCGCGGCATCAGGCGCGTTCGAGTGGTTCTGCTCAGAGCAGAACCACGCGCGCTCAGGCCTCCGCGCGGTCGGGTGCGGATGCTGCGGAGGGGAATGTCCCCGCATCCGTCGCCGCCCAGCTGGCGAGCATCCTCAGCTTGTCGGCCGAGGGTGTTCCCGGTTCCGCCGTGTAGGTCGACAGGTGCAGGCCGGGATCGGCGGGCAGCTCGAACGCCTCGTATGTCAGCTCGATCTCCCCCACGACCGGATGCGCGATGCGTTTCACTCCCGTGCGGTGGAAGCGCACGTTGTGGGCAGCCCACAGGGTGCGGAACCGCTCGCTCCGCGTCGAGAGCTCGCCGACGAGATCGGTGAGCCTGCGGTCGAAGGGGTTGCGTCCGGCTTCGCCCCGCATCGCGGCCACGAGCTCCTGCGTGTTGCGCTCCCATTCGGGGTAGAAGTCCTGTGCCGCCGGATCGAGGAAGGCGAAGCGGGCGCTGTTCGGCTGCGGCTGTGCGAACACGGGGGCGTACAGGGCTCGGCCCAGGGCGTTCGCGGCGAGGTAGTCGAAGTGGTTGTCGCGCACGATCGCCGGCGCCTCGGTCATCGCGTCGAGCAGGCGGAGGATGCTGGGCCGCAGCACCGTCGACTTCTTGCGAGGCGTCCGCGCGACCGGGGAGGCGTTCGCGGCGCGGGCGAGGTCGAACAGGTGCGCGGTCTCGGCCTCATCCAGCTGCAGCGCCCGGGCGAGAGCGTCGAGCACGCTGTCGGAGGCGCCGGACAGGTCGCCGCGTTCGAGCCGTGTGTAGTAGTCCACGCTGACGCCGGCGAGCAACGAGACCTCCTCGCGACGCAGGCCAGGGACCCGGCGGTTGCCACCGAATGCGGGCAGGCCCGCCTGGTCGGGGGTGATGCGTGCGCGCCTCGTGGAGAGGAACTCGCGCACCTCGCTGCGGGTGTCCATGATCTGACGCTACGCGCTCAGCGGCCGCGAAGGGAGGTACTGGCGGTACCGGTGACCGGCCCGCACCCGTTCACAGCGCCGCCGTCACACCCGGCAGGAGCTTCCCGAGGATCGCTCCCAGCTGTTCGCGCTCCTCGGCGGTGAGCGGATCGAGCACGAGTTCGCGCACCTGTTCGACGTGTACGGGAGCGGCCGTGCGCAGCATCTCCCGCCCCGCCGGCGTCAGGGCGGCCGAGAGGGTGCGCTTGTCGGCGCCGCACGAGGCGCGCTCGACCCAGCCTCGCTCCTCGAGCGAGTCCAGCGCGTGGCTCAGACGCGAACGGCTGAGCCCGGCGATGCGGGCGAGCTCGGTCATGGTGACGGCGCCCTCGCCCCGGCCCGCCAGGGTGACGAGGATGGCGTAGCGCGCGTGGTTGAGCCCGACCTCGTCCTTCAGTGTGCGATCGAGCACCTGCGGCAGCAGCTGGACGAAGCGGATCACGGGAAGCCACGTGTCCATCTCGGTGTCGTCGAGTCGACGCGGATGCGGCTGCTCCGCCGTCATGGTGTCCTCCTGGACTGTCACGCCGCCGACAGGTCGAGCGTGTGCGCCGTGTGGTCCCGCTTGGCCTGCAGGTAGCGGGAGTTGGACTCCGACAGGTGCACCTCGGTCGGCACCCGCTCGGTCACGCGGATGCCGAGCTCCTCGAGCTGCACAGCCTTGTCGGGGTTGTTGCTCAGCAGACGGATGCCGTCGACCCCGACGGCCTTCAGCATCTGGGCGGCCACGGTGTAGTCGCGCTCGTCCTCGCCGCGGCCGAGGGCGACGTTCGCCTCGTACGTGTCGAGCCCCGCGTCCTGCAGGGCGTAGGCGTCGAGCTTGGCGTAGAGGCCGATGCCCCTACCCTCCTGGCGCAGGTAGAGCAGGAAGCCGCCCTCGGCGGCGATGCGCTCCACGGCCTCGCGCAGCTGGGGGCCGCAGTCGCACCGCTCCGACCCGAAGACGTCGCCGGTGAGGCACTCGCTGTGCGGTCGCACGAGCGGGGCATCCCCGCCGTCGGTCGCGCGTTCGATCGCGGCGTTCCAGTCGCCGAGCCCCAGCAGAAGGTGCTCGCGGGCGTCGATCAGTCCGTCGAACGTGACCACGTCGGCGGTCGTGGAGAAGCCGTCGCCGAAGCGCAGCGGCACGCGGACGCGCGTGCGCTCCGTGGCGACCGGAGCGACGGTTGAAGTTTCAATCATGTCGGGTGCAACACGTGCTCCTGCCGAGTATTCCCGGATCTGTGAATCTCGAAGGGGTTCCCTCAGTACCTCCCATCCGGGGCGGAATCGGCGTTGACTGGATGTCACGCGAGAGAAGGAGCATCACGAATGCGCGGAGTAGTCATGCACGCCCCCGGCGACGTCAGAGTCGAGGAGCGGGAGAAGCCCACCATCACCCGACCCACCGACGCCGTGATCCGGATCGCGGCGACCTGCATCTGCGGTTCCGACCTGTGGCCGTACCGCGGTGCGAACGAGGTCGATCATGACCCGATGGGGCACGAGTACGTCGGCGTCGTGGAGGAGATCGGCGCCGCGGTGCAGACGCTGAAAGTCGGCGACTTCGTGGTCGGCTCGTTCATGGCGTCCGACAACACGTGCGAGATCTGCCAGGCGGGCTACCAGTCCCGCTGCGTGCACGTCGTGCCGATGGGCAGATACGGCACGCAGGCCGAGTACGCGCTCATCCCGCACGCCGACGGCACGCTGGTCGTCACACCCGGACAGCCCGATGCCGACCTGATCCCCTCGCTGCTCGCCGCATCCGACGTCCTCGGCACGGGCTGGTTCGCGGCCGTCGCCGCCGAGGTCGGACCGGGCAAGACCGTCGCCGTCGTCGGTGACGGTGCCGTGGGGCTCCTCGGCATCCTCGCCGCGCGGGAGCTCGGCGCCGAACGCATCATCGCGATGAGCCGGCACGACGATCGGCAGGCGCTGGCGCGCGAGTTCGGCGCGACCGACATCGTCTCCGAGCGTGGAGACGCGGGTGTCGCGCGCATCAAGGAGCTCACGAACGGCCTCGGCGCGCACTCGGTGATCGAGGCGGTCGGCACGCAGGAGTCCATGATGCAGGCGATCCGCTCCACCCGCCCCGGCGGCCACGTCGGCTACGTCGGTGTCTCCCACGACGTGGCGCTGCCGGGCGACGAGCTGTTCTTCTCCGGCGTGCACCTGCACGGCGGTCCTGCGCCGGTGCGCCGCTTCCTCCCCGAGCTGATCCAGCTCATCTGGGACCGGAAGATCGATCCGGGCAAGGTCTTCGACCTGACCCTTCCCTTGGAGGAGGCCGCGGAGGGCTACCGGGCGATGGATGAGCGCCGGGCGACCAAGGTGCTGCTCACCCTCTGATCTCCGGGGGTGCTTCCTGCTTCGGGCGTCGCCGGACGAGCTTCAGCTCGCTCGCGAGGATCCCGAGCACGACGAGCGCCCCGCCGATGAGTGCGGTCGCGGGCAGGCGTTCACCGGCGATGCGTCCGATGACCCCTGCCCACACCGGCTCTCCGGCGTAGATGATGGTCGCGCGGGTGGGCGACACCGACTTCTGCGCCCAGTTCATGGTGAGCTGGATCAGGCAGCTCGCCGCCCCCAGCCCGACCGCGCAGCCGACCCAGATCCAGGAGAACTCCGGCACGCCCTCGCCCACCACCGGCATCGTGAGCAGCCCCAGCACTCCCGCGGTCAGCAGCTGCACGACGGTGATGCGTCCGAGGTCGATCTTCCCCGCGAAGAGGCTGATCAGGATGATCTCCGCGGCGATCGGCACGGTGCTGATCATGGTCGCGATCTCACCGGCGCCGAGTGTCAGCGCGAAGGCGTCGGGTCCCGCGATGAAGAGCAGCCCGACGAAGGCCAGCCCCGCGCCGACGAACGCCATGGCGGGAGGACGCTTGCGGAACACCGCCCACTGCGCGAGCGGCACCAGCGGCACGTACATCGCGGTGATGAAGGCGGAGGTGCTGCTGTCGATGCTCTGCAGCCCCAGCGTCTGCAAGCCGTAGCCGAGGTAGATCATCACGCCGATCGCGACGCCGGCACCGACGTCGCGCCAGCGGATGCCGCGCAGCACGCGGCGGAAGATCACGACGCTGATGAGCCCTGCGATGAGGAATCGGATGCCGACGAAGAACCAGGGACCCGCGTGCTCCATCGCCCAGTGCACCAGCAGGAACGTGCTGCCCCAGACCGCGGTGATCGCGATGAGCGCGGCCTCCTGCGGACGCAGCCGCATGAAACGCAGACGAGAGGGCATCGTTGGCCCTTTCTCGACGTTGCCGGATAGAGCCTAACGGGCCGCGGCCGGCGCACGGAGCGTGACGGGAGAAGACGCCCGCGCACCGGATGCCGTGGCCGACTCGGTAGCCTCGCATCATGAGCGACTTCATGAGTGCCGTCGAGCTGAACGACCTTCTGACCCGGGGAGAGCCGGTGCGCGTGATCGATGTGCGCTGGCGGCTCGACCGTCCCGAAGCGGGGCATGGCGATTACCTCACCGGACACATCCCCGGTGCCGTGTTCGTCGGGCTCGACACCGAGCTCTCCACCCACGGCGAGCCCTCGGAGGGACGGCACCCGCTGCCGTCGACGGCCGCGCTCCAAGAGGCGGCCCGTCGGTGGGGTGTGCGAGCCGGCGACACGGTCGTCGCCTACGACGACTTCAAGAGCATCTCGGCTGCCCGCGCGTGGTGGCTGCTGCGTCAGGGCGGCGTCGACGTGCGCGTGCTCGACGGTGGCATCCAGGGCTGGAAGGCCGCGGGGTTCGACGTCGCGACCGACGATGTGCGCCCGGAACCGGGCGACGTCGTCCTCCGCCCGATCGGCGGCGATGCGATCTCGATCGACGAGGCTGCCGCCTTCCCGGCGTCGGGCGTGCTGATCGATGCCCGTGCTGCCGATCGGTATCGCGGCGACTCCGAGCCCTACGACCCCGTCGGCGGGCACATCCCCGGTGCGCGCAACCTTCCCGAGCCCGTGCACTTCGACGCGCAGGGGCGCATCCTCGATCGAGAGACGATCCTGGCCAGCTTCGCCGAGGTCGGCGTGACCCCGGGGACGACGGTCGCGGCGTACTGCGGTTCCGGCGTGACGGCCGCCCACACGGCGCTGGTCCTGCACGAGGTCGGCATCGACGCGAAGGTCTTCCCCGGATCGTGGAGTCAGTGGTCCAACACCCCTGGCCGTCCGGTCGCGACGGGCGATCAGCCCGGCTGATCCTCGCGGGGACCGTATCCCCAGTGCAGGCTGAGGGCGCCGGGGCCGAACGCCCTGCGCACCAGATGCACCGATGTTCCGCGCGGCGGCGGCAGCGGCGTCACCGTCACGCCCTCCGGCGTCTCGACGTGCTCCTCGCACCAGTCCGGGATGGCATCGGGGTGAAAGCGCGTCCACACCAGCAGCTCCCTGGCCTTCTGAGCCACGGCGTGACCGGTGTCGCGTGTCTGGGGATAGTCGGGCGGATACTCGACCGACCATTCGACCATCGCGGTCTCCGGCGCTGTCAGGGGCACGTCGAGCTCGAACAGCACCCCGTGCACCTCACCGTCCGGGTGGGAGTATCGAGCGGCGATCCTGCCGCCGGACACGGCCGCCAGCTCCGGTGCCGGGGTGCGCACCCCGGGGTTGATCTCCAGGAAGGGGATCGCCGTGATGGTGCCCACAGTGGACTGCACGATGCTGCGCGTGATGCTGGAGGCGATGTTGCCGTCGGCGCCCACATCGGTCACCGAATGGGTCGTGAGCTCGCGCGAGGTGTCGGGATACGAGGCGCCGAGCGCGCGGAAGGCCTCGATCACGGCCAGCTCGAGCTCTTCCTCCTCGATCGGGAACTGGTTCGGCCCGAGCGGCCCTGTGCGGTTCGTCGAGCGGAGCAGTCTGCTCAGGGCACCGACGTCGAGCCCGAGAAGCTCCTCGATGTCGGAGAGCGCGGCCAGCGACTGCACGCCCTCCGGCCGTCGCGCGCCCGATCGCCAATAGCTCAGCGTCGCCATGGAGACGCGATTCCCGCGGGCCTTGAGCTGCCGCTGCAGCCACGACAGCGTCACCGGCTTGGCGTTTATCGCGTCGCGCAGGGCGTTCGCGAAGTCATCGGATTCGGCTCTGCGCGCGTCATCTTCGATATTCATCACAGATCCCCTCCGGTATGTGAAGATCAGCGCCTTAGAGTGAGCATACGACCGCACGCGCGTACCTCAGGGGACCGGGTGGGCATGTGGGGTCACTTGGCCGTCTTCGCAGGCAGGGTGCCCAGTCCTGCGATCACCGGCCTGACGCAGTGATGCCCCCCTTGCTGCGTATGTCGTGAAGCCCGGCAATCGATCTGGGGAGATCAGCCGGGCTTCACGAATCCTCCCTCCGCGCGGCCCCCGGCGTTGCGTCTGCGCAGCCCCGCGTAGACTGGGAGCAATACCCCGGAGGACTCTGGACCGTCATGTCTGCCCCTGCACGCGCATTCACCATGCGCCACGTCCAATTGCTGCGCGCCCTGTTCGCCGCAGTCGCTGCGCTGATGATCACGTTCTCGTCCGATCACTCGGCACCCGTCGGTCTGTCCGTCTTCAGCGGCTTCGTCCTCATCACCGCCCTCGTGCAGATGCTCGCGGCCTGGCTGGTCGTTCCCGCAGGGTCGCGCTGGTCGTACGTGCTGCTCGCAGCGGTCGGCATCGTCGCCGGCATGGTGAGCGGCATCCCGGCCTGGCGTTCCGATGATCTGTTCTTCGTCGTCGTGTCGTCCTGGGCGATCGTCAGCGGCGGCATCGAGCTGCTCACCGGGATCCGGGCTCGTCGCACCGGTGGCATGCTGTCCCGCGACGCGATCTCCGTGGGGGCGCTGGGTGTTCTGCTCGGCGTCGCCCTGCTGCTGATCCCGGCCGGGTTCCTGCAGGAGTACACGATCGACAAGGCCGGCACATTCGTGCTCTCCGGCATCATCCTCGGTGTCGGCATGTTCGGCGGCTATGCGGCGATCGTCGCCGTCTTCCTCGGCATCGCCGGCCTCACGCCGAAGCAGATCGACGCCGCGACCGCGGCATCCGGTTCGAACGACAGCGCCGCTCCCGCGGAGCACGGAGGAGAGCGATGAGCGACGAGAAGCCCACCCGCCGGGACATTCTGCGGCCCCTGCACCTGCTCCTCATCGCGGCCGGCTGCGGCGTCTTCGCCATGGTCGTCACGCTGGTCTCCACCGGTGCCTTCACCTCGCGGGTGAATGCGTCGATCGCGAACGGCACCTACGACGGGCTGACCCCGTTGGCCCTGGGCCTCGTCGTCGGCGGTGGGGCCTTCATCGTGACGCTGCTGATCCTCGCGATGCTGATCCTCGCCGTCGACCCGGCCGACGTCACCAAGACGATCGATCGTCCGGTGCTGTACGACGAGGAGCCTGAGGGAGACGACCCCGACTCCGAGGCGACCGGCCGCCGCGCCTCCTCCTGATCCGCGCACGTCGCGCACCGGTCGGAATATCGGTGCGACCGATCGGCTTGTCCCTGTAGTGACTGCCTCCGTCGACCGCGCCTCCATCGGACTCCGGTCGGAGCGAGGCCCCATCCTCGGCGCGCTCATGCTCGCCACCGGCCTCATCGCGATCGATGCCACGATCCTCGCGACCGCGGTGCCCAGCATCGTCCGCGATCTCGGCAGCTACCAGCAGTTCCCGTGGCTGTTCTCGGTGTATCTGCTCGCGCAGGCCGTGAGCGTGCCGATCTACTCCCGATTCGCCGACACCGTGGGTCGAAAGCCCATCATCCTCCTCGGCATCGTCCTGTTCCTGCTCGGTTCCCTCCTGTGCGGATTCGCCTGGAGCATGCCGGCGCTGATCGTGTTCCGCATCATCCAGGGCATCGGCGCCGGTGCCGTCGCCCCCATGGCGATGACGATCGTCGGCGACATCTACACCGTCGCCGAGCGCGCCAAGGTGCAGGGGTACGTCGCGAGCGTGTGGGCCATCTCTTCGGTCGTCGGTCCGGCACTCGGCGGAATCTTCGCCCAGCTCGACGCCTGGCGGTGGATCTTCTGGATCAACATCCCGCTCTGCCTGATCGCCGGGTGGATGCTGCTGCGCAACTACAAGGAGCAGAAGCAGACCCAGCGCCACAGCATCGACTACGGGGGAGCGGTGCTGCTCACGATCGGGTTGACCGCGGTCATCCTCGGCATGCTGGAGGGCGGCAACGCGTGGGCATGGCTGTCCGTGCAGAGTGCGCTCTGCTTCGGGATCGGGGTGATCGCCCTGGTGGCCTTCGGCGTCGTCGAGCGCCGCGTCGCCGAGCCGATCGTCGACCTGCGTCTCGCGGCTCGCCGGCTCATCCTCACCACCACTCTCGTGTCGCTCGGAATCGGCGCACTGATGCTGGGTGTCACCAGCTTCGCTCCTGCCTACCTCGAGGGATCCACCGGCATCGCCCCGCTGCTCTCCGGCCTCGCCGTCGCGGCGCTGACCCTGGGCTGGCCTCTCGCCGCGGCCAACGCAGGACGCCTGTATCTGCGGATCGGCTTCCGCCGCACCACGCTGATCGGCATGAGCATCACGACGGTCGCCGCGATCGCGCTGGCTGCCGTCGCCGCGTGGCCGAACCCGTTCGTGATCGCCGGCATCGCGTTCGTGCTCGGTTTCGGACTCGGGTGGAGCGCGGCGCCGACCCTGATCGCCGCGCAGGCCTCGGTCGGCTGGGGCGAGCGCGGGGCGGTGACGGGCATGAACGCGTTCGCACGGTCGGCCGGAAGCGCCGTGGGCGTCGCGGTGTTCGGCGCCATCTCCAACGCGGTCATCGCGCAGGGAGCGGGTCCTGACGACCCCGGCACGATCATCCACGCGTCCGTCTGGGTGTTCGTCGCGGTCGCCGTGACCGCCGTGCTCACCCTGATCGCCGCCGCATTCATGCCGAAGGACAGGGTCTACGAGCACTCCGGAGAGCCGGCTCCCTAGTCGCGGGGCCGTGCGGTCGCCGATCTCGTCGAGTGCGAACCGCGCTCAGCGGGCGAGGCGCTCCGCGATACCCGTGTACGTCGCCGGGGTCAGCGCGAGCAGGCGCTGCTTGGCGGCGTCGCCGATCTCGAGACCCTGCACGAACTCGGCGAGGTCTGCGGCGCCCACCCGATGTCCGCGCGTCAGCTCCTTGAGCAGCGCATAGGGGTCGGTGATCGTGGAGCGTCCGGCGACGACCTCGGCGCGGATGACGGTCTGGATGGCCTCGGCCAGAACTTCCCAGTTCACGTCGAGGTCGGCCAGCAGCACGTCACGCGAGAGCGAGATCGCGTTCAGGCCGCGGCGCAGGTTGTCGAGGGCGAGCAGCGAGTGACCGAACGCCACGCCGATGTTGCGCTGCGTGGTGGAGTCGGTGAGGTCGCGCTGCAGGCGGCTGGTGACCAGCGTCTGGCCGAGAGAGGCGAGCAGCGCACCCGAGATCTCCAGGTTGGCCTCGGCGTTCTCGAAGCGGATCGGGTTGATCTTGTGCGGCATCGTCGACGAACCGGTGGCACCGGCGACCGGGATCTGCGCGAAGTAGCCGAGCGAGATGTAGGTCCAGATGTCGGTCGCGAGGTTGTGCAGGATGCCGCCGGCGTGACGCACGCGGTCGTAGAGCTCGACCTGCCAGTCATGCGACTCGATCTGGGTGGTGAGGATGTTGAAGCCCAGGCCCATGCCCTCGATGTACTCGCGGGCGATGGTCGGCCAGTCGGCGTCGGGGTCGGCCGCGAGGTGCGCAGACCAGGTGCCGGTGGCGCCGGAGAACTTGGCCAGGTAGTCGGATGCCGCGATCTGGCCGCGTACGCGCTCGAGGCGCCACGCGAACACCGCGAGCTCCTTGCCCATGGTCGACGGCGTCGCGGGCTGACCGTGCGTGCGGGAGAGCATCGCGGCGTCGGCGTGCTCGACGGCGAGCTCGCGCAGCTTCGCGATCACGGTGTCGAGCGCCGGGAGCCAGACCTCTTCGACGGCGCGCTTCACGGTGAGGGCGTACGACGCGGAGTTGATGTCCTCGCTCGTGGCGGCGAAGTGCGTGAGCTCGGCGATGCCGTCGAGTCCGAGCGTCGAGAGCCGGTCGCGCACGAGGTACTCGATCGCCTTCACATCGTGCTGGGTGACGGCTTCCTTCTCGGCCAGCCAGTCGATCTCGGCCTGCCCGAAGTCGCGGTAGAGGGCGCGCAGGCGCTCCTTGTCGGCGTCGGAGAGCGGAGTCGTCTCGAACAGCGAGCGGTCGGTGAGTGCGATCAGCCACTCGACCTCGACCTCGACGCGCGCCCGGTTCAGGCCCGCCTCGGACAGGAAGTCGGCGAGACCGGTGACGGCGCCGCGGTAGCGACCGTCGAGCGGGCTCAGGGGCTGGGGCGGGAGCGAAGGCTGGAAAGTCAGGGGAGTCCTCCTGATCGGGCCCCTCAGAGGCGGGGCGTGCGGGGGAGACGCAGAGCGGGTTCGAGCTGACGGAACAGGCCCCGAGTCGCCGCCTCAATCATACCGAGCACGGAATCGAACATTTCCGCTCCCGCGTAGTACGGATCGGGCACATCGTGGCTCGAGGCGTTCGGGTCGAAGGCCAGCAGCAGGGTGACCTTGCCCTCCTCGTCCTCGTCGTGCGCCCACTCCCTCAGGATGCGCTCGTGGGTGCGGTCGAGCGCGACGACGAGATCGTTGTCGGCGAACGCCGCAGCGGTGAACTGGCGGGCGCGGTGCTGCGAGCCGTCGTAGCCGCGTCGGGCCAGCGAATCGATCGTGCGGTGGTCGGCGCGCTCGCCGAGATGCCAGTCGCCGGTTCCCGCACTGCGCGAGACGATGCGCGGGCCGAGTCCCTGGCGTTCGGCGAGGTCGCGGAAGACGACCTCGGCCATGGGAGAGCGGCAGATGTTCCCCGTGCAGACGAAGATCACGCGGAAGGGATCCGGGGATGTCACAGATACATTCTGCCCGCCCTCGGGCGTCCTGCACAGCGCGAACCGTCTCCCGCGACCTTCTGCACATCCCGAGCGGGCGTCGCTCTCTCCACCGGTCGTGCGGATCGGGTGGGGCGGGTGGCCCGTGATCGCGGATGCTGAGGCCATGTACTCGTTCACGCACGACCTGTCCGGCGGCTCCTCAACGTCCTGGGGTCAGGTCCTGGCGTGTCGGGAGATCGGCGAGGCCCTCTCGATGCTCGAGGAGGCGGGAGTGACGCTGGTCTCGCTCATCGATGCGTCCGACTGGAGATCCGCAGGTCTCCGTGCGCTGAACGAGCTGCTCGCGCGGGTGCGCGATGACACCGCCGTCGAGATCGGCAACCTCGAGGTGAGGCGGTGGGAGCTGGGCGAAGGGGGCGCCGGATGAGGCGGATCACGAGTGCGGAGGCGTCGACGAGCGCCGGGGAGCTGGAGATCGATC
Source organism: Microbacterium sp. UCD-TDU (assembly GCF_000340625.1). Classification (NCBI taxonomy): domain Bacteria; kingdom Bacillati; phylum Actinomycetota; class Actinomycetes; order Micrococcales; family Microbacteriaceae; genus Microbacterium; species Microbacterium sp. UCD-TDU. The sequence goes on along the minus strand of NZ_KB454446.1, from coordinate 1,176,561 downwards.
ACGGCGGGGCGATCGCCGTCGACACCGAGCAGCTGCGCGAGGTCGGCGCGCGCCTGCGAACGGTGGCATCGAGGTTCGCCGAGGCACGCGAGGCGGTCCGTCGCGCGCAGGCGCTCCTCTCCTCCCCTGCGCAGGCGGATCCGCAGGTCGACCTCGGCGCTCTCCGACGCAGCGGCGACCAGGTGGGCAAGCTGGGTGCCGAGATCGAGAACGCCGGTGCCGGAACGCTGCTGATGGCCGATGCGTTCGAGGTGGTCGAGCTGCGAGCGCAGGCGGAGGCCCTCGCTCTCACCGACGCCGCGGCGGCGAACGAAGCGCAGGCGCGCGCCGACGAGCTGGTCGAGGCAGACGCACGGCTGGGGACCATGGCGGACTGGCTGGTGGCGGGCTGGAAGCGGCAGCGCTTCGACGGTCTCGGCGACCAGTACGACCCGGACGGCCCGCTCCCGTCGGTGTTCGTGGCCGGCGCCCTGGTGGGCGTCGCTTCGGGGCTCGGCAAGGTCCGACCGGGCATGGTGCTGTCGGGGGCGGCGGATCCCGTGCGGGTGACGCCGGTGAAGACGACGACTCCGAACGCGCCGACAGGCCTCGCTGCGGCCTTCCGGCGGGTACCAGGATCGACCGCGCAGGTCGCGGTCGAGAAGTACACCATGGTCGGGGGCGCGACCCGGTACGTGGCCTACATCGCCGGGACTCGGAATTCGATGCCGTGGCAGGCGGGGGAGTCGGAGCCGTGGGACATGAAGTCGAACGTCGAGCTCTATCAGGGCGGCCCGTCGGCGTCGTATCAGGCCACCCTCGATGCCCTGACGGCGGCGGGCGTGGAGCCGGGCGATCGGGTCGACGTGGTCGCGCACTCGCAGGGCGGGATGATCGCCGCCCGCCTGGCGATGGAGAGCGCGTTCGAGGTGTCGGTCATGATGACGGCGGGCAGTCCCACCGAGCCGAGTCTGACCGGCGACCAGACCCTGCTCCAGCTGCGTCATACCGACGACGTCGTGTCCGCGCTCGCCGCGGGCGGGTCGGCGGAGGGAACGGGATCTCCCGACAGTTTCACCGCGTCGCGCGTCGGCGATCCGCACGGCGGAATCCAGGATCTGAGGCTGCAGACCCACGGCCTGGAGACCTACGTCGCGACGGCGGAGATGGTCGACGCGTCAGATGACCCGCGCGCCGAGGCCGTCGACGAGTACTGGGAAGAGCTCGGTGAAGCCGTGGAGGTCGAACGCATCGAGTTCCATGCCGAGCGGGCGGGGTGAACCCGACCGACTCAGTCGCGGCGGTCCTTGCTCTGCGGTCGCAGGATGAAGCCGAAGATGCCGTTGATCACCGAGATGATGAGCGCGGCGAGCACGCCCCACCAGAAGTCGCCGACCGTCAGGCCCCAGCCGAAGCCGCTCGTGATCCACGCGGTCAACCACAGCAGGAAGCCGTTGATCAGGAAGCCGATCAGGCCGAACGTGATGATGTAGAGCGGGAACGCGACGATCTTCACGATCGTGCCGATGATCGTGTTCACGAGCGCGAAGATCGCAGCCACCGCGAGCAAGGTCAGTACGAGCTGCAGCGTCTCGCCCGGCGGGAAGGCGGTGATCACGACCTGCAGGGCAGGGATCAGGGTGACGACCCAGAGGGCGAAGGCGTTGACGACGACGCGGATGATGAAGCGCATGGTCCGACCAGTGTCCCACGGACGCCCGCGAGTGTCAGCCTGCGGTGTCTTCTGCAATGTGTGCGGAGATGACCTGTGCGATCTGGTGCAGGTCCAGTCGGCTCTGTGCGACGTCGAGAACGAAGTCGAATGCCTCGTCGTTCGTGAACGTCACCTCGTATCCGTTGAGTCGGATGAAGATGAACGTGAGGTACAGAGAGATCCGCTTGTTCCCGTCGAACAGCGCATGGTTCTGTGCGACCGAACTGATCAGCGCCGCGGCCTTCTCCGCGAAGGTCGGATACGCATCGACGCCGAACATCCCCGCTGAAGGGCGAGCGAGCGCGGAGAAGAGCAACCCTTCGTCACGGACGTGCAGTCCGAGCTTCGCTATCAGGGCGAGGGCCTGCGCCGGCTCGATGTACTCCGTCGCCATCGCTCAGGCGTCTTCGAGTCGCTTGAGAGTCTCGGCGTAGCGTTCGGTCACCTCGTCGGCGATCGAGAGCACGCGGTCTGTCTTCGACTCGCTGTTCGCGAACCGCGTCGCCGCCTCGATGATCACCGCGTGCTTCGAGGTGTGCCGGGCGCGTGCTATCGCCTCGAGCTGTGCATCGAGTTCTTCCGGAAGTCGCACCGTCATGGCCATACCAAAATGGTACCACCGCACTTCACGCCTCGATGGGCCGTGTCCGAGCCCGCCGCCGCCCGCCGCCGCCCTCGTAGACTCGACCTCGTGACCGAGCCCATCCTGCCCCGCATCCGTCCCGCCATCGCCGCGCTCGCGCCGTATCGCCAGGGCAAGCAGGCAGGCCCCGACGCATTCAAGCTCTCGAGCAACGAGAACCCGTTCGATCCCCTGCCCTCGGTGCTCGAGGCGCTGCAGAGGACGACGCCGATCAACCGCTACCCCGATGCCACGGCCGGGCGCCTGCGCGCGCGTCTCGGTGCCCGCTACGGGGTCGAGCCCGACCAGGTGCACGTCGCATCCGGCAGCGTGTCGATCCTGCACCAGCTGATCCTCGCGACCGCGTCGGTGGGTGATGAGGTCGTCTACGCCTGGCGCTCCTTCGAGGCGTACCCCAGCCTGCCGCTGGTAGCCGGTGCGACCGGGGTGCAGGTGCCGCTCACCGCCGATTCCCGCCACGACCTCGATGCGATGGCGGACGCGGTGACCGAGCGCACCCGCGCGATCATCCTGTGCACGCCCAACAACCCGACCGGACCGATCATCACCTCGGTCGAGTTCGCCGCCTTCGTCGAGCGCGTCCCGAACGACGTCCTGATCATCCTCGACGAGGCGTACACCGAGTTCGTCACGGCGCCCGACGCGGTCGACGGCCTCGCCGAGCGCGTGTTCGAACAGCACCCGAACGTGGTCGTGCTGCGCACCTTCTCGAAGGCCTACGGTCTCGCCGGCCTCCGCGTCGGCTATGCGATCGGGCACGCGAAGGTGCTCGATGCCGCGCGCACCACCGGCATCCCGCTCTCGGTCACCTCCGCCGCGGAGAATGCCGCGATCGCCAGCCTCGACGCCGAGCCCGAGCTTCTGGAGCGCGTCGCCGTGATCGTCGAGCGACGCGCCCGCCTCTTGGAGGGCCTCCGCGCGCAGGGCTGGGACGTGCCGGACTCCCAGTCCAACTTCGTCTGGCTGCCTGCGGGCGAGCGCACGGACGAGGTGGCTGCGGCCTTCGTGGAGAACGACCTCATCGTCCGTCCGTTCTCGGGAGACGGCATCCGCATCTCGGTGGGCGAGGAAGACTCCATCGCCCGCGTGCTCGAGGTGGCAGCCTCCGTCCGCTGAGGCGGTCCCTCCTCCTGGTTCGCGCGGTTTTCCGCGGTTTTCTCCGGGTTCCCGCCAGTTACAAGGGCGTCCTAGGTATGCGTGACCTGGCATGCGGGCGCGGGTAGCGTGAGAGCGTGACCACCTCCGAGACACCCCTTGTGAGCGTTCTGGACGAGACCGGACGATACGCGCCGTCCGCCGCCGCTGAGCGATACCTTCCCCTGATCGAAGCGATCGGCGACGCGGAACTCGAGCAGTTCTACCGGGACATGGTCGTCATCCGTGCGATCGACACCCAGGCGACGAACCTGCAGCGGCAGGGGCAGCTCGCGCTGTGGCCGCCGAGCCGGGGGCAGGAGGCGGCACAGGTCGGCTCCGGTCGCGCCGCCCGCGCGCAGGACACGATCTTCCCCTCGTACCGCGAGCACGCCGTGACCCGCATCCGCGGCGTCGATCCCGTCGACATCATCAAGCTGATGCGCGGCGTCTCGCACGGCGGGTGGGACCCGACCGACCCTAAGAACGGCAACACCCGGTTGTACACGCTCGTGCTCGGATCGCAGGTGCTGCACGCCGCCGGCTACGGGATGGGTCTCGTCTTCGACGGCCGCACCGGAACCGGCGATGCCGACCGCGATGAAGCGGTCATCGTCTACTACGGCGACGGTGCATCCAGTCAGGGCGACGTGCACGAGGCGATGGTCTTCGCCGCGAGCTACCAGGCGCCGACCGTCTTCTTCCTCCAGAACAACCACTGGGCGATCTCCGTGCCCGTGTCCACCCAGTCGCGCGTGCCGCTCGTGCAGCGCAGCGCGGGCTACGGCATCCCGAGCGTCCGTGTCGACGGCAACGACGTGCTCGCCAGCTACGCCGTCTCCCGTGTCGCGCTCGACGAGGCCCGCGCCGGCAAGGGCCCGCAGGCGATCGAGGCCGTCACCTACCGACTCGGCGCCCACACCACGAGCGACGACCCGACGAAGTACCGCGGCAGCGAGGAGGAGCAGTACTGGGCCGGTCGCGATCCGATCGTCCGGATGCGCGCCTTCCTCGAAGGGCGGGGAGCGTCGGCGCAGCTGTTCGCCGACGTGGAGGCGGAGGCGGCGGATGCCGCGGAGGATCTGCGCGCCCGCACCGTGGAGCTCGGGCCACCCAGCGCCGACAAGATCTTCGACCATGTGTACAGCGAGCCGCATCCGCTGATCGACCAGCAGAAGGCCTGGCGCGCGCAGTATGAAGCGTCGTTCGAAGGAGGAGCCCAGTGACTCTGGAGACGATGCCGCTCAGCAAGGCGCTGAACGCGGGTATGCGCAGGGCCATGGAGAACGACCCGAAGGTCCTGCTCATGGGCGAGGACATCGGCAAGCTCGGCGGCGTCTTCCGCGTGACGGAGCACCTGCAGCGCGACTTCGGAGACCGTCGGGTGCTCGACACCCCGTTGGCCGAGTCGGGGATCGTCGGCACCGCGATCGGCATGGCGATGGTCGGGTACCGCCCCGTCATCGAGATCCAGTTCGACGGTTTCGTGTTCCCCGCGTTCGACCAGATCACCACGCAGCTCGCGAAGCTCACCAACCGGCACGAGGGCGCGATCAGCATGCCCATCGTGATCCGCATCCCCTACGGCGGGCACATCGGCGCGGTCGAACATCACCAGGAGAGCCCGGAGGCGTACTTCGCGCACACCCCAGGCCTGCGCGTGGTCTCGCCGTCGACGCCCAACGACGCGTACTGGATGATCCAGGAGGCGATCGCCTCGAACGACCCGGTGATCTTCATGGAGCCGAAGAGCCGCTACTGGCAGAAGGGCGAGGTCGAGCTCGATGCCTCCGCCGTTCCGCTGCACTCCTCGCGGGTCGTCCGCACGGGCAGCGACGTGACGCTCGTCGGACACGGTGCGATGGTCACCACGCTCCTGCAGGCTGCCGCGCTCGCCGAGGCCGAGGGCACGAGCTGCGAGGTCGTCGACGTGCGCTCGCTCTCGCCGGTCGACTATGAGCCCATCCTCGACTCGGTGCGCAAGACCGGACGTATGGTCTACGCGCAGGAGGCCCAGGGCTTCGGCAGCATCGGCGGCGAGATCGCGGCGACCGTGATGGAGCGCGCGTTCTATGCGCTCGAAGCGCCGGTGCTGCGCGTCTCCGGCTACGACACCCCGTTCCCGCCCGCGAAGCTCGAAGGCGCCTACCTCCCGGATGCCGACCGCATCCTCGAGGCCGTCGATCGCTCCCTGGCATACTGACATCTCCGCTCGGCCGAAAGGACTCGTCATGAGCACGCAGAACTTCACCCTCCCCGACGTCGGGGAAGGCCTGACCGAGGCCGAGATCGTGGCCTGGAAGGTCGCCCCCGGCGACACGGTCGCGATCAACGACGTGCTCTGCGAGATCGAGACGGCCAAGTCGCTCGTGGAGTTGCCGTCGCCGCATGCCGGTGTGGTGGGCGAGCTGCTCGTCGCGGAGGGCACGACGGTCGAGGTCGGAACGCCCATCATCACGTTCGTCACGGAACCCGCCGCCGGTGCTCCGGCTGCTGCTCCTGCCACCCCGGCGGCGGAAGAGGGGGGCGGCTCCGTGCTGGTCGGCTACGGCACGGGAGGCGGGGCCACCTCGCGTCGCAAGCGCGCGGCCGAGCGTCCGGTGCGCTCCTCGGTCGGCGTGATCGCGAAGCCCCCGATCCGCAAGCTCGCGCGCGACCTCGGCGTCGACCTCACCGCGGTCGCCGCGACCGGCGCCGACGGCGAGGTCACCCGGGACGACGTGATGAAGCACGCCTCGCAGGCGAGTGTCTTCCGCAACATCGAGACTCCCGAGTGGGGGACCGTGCGCGAGGAGACCGTGCCCGCACCGCAGCCTGCTCCGGCTGGGCTCGCGCGAGGACTCACTCCGACCCGGCCTTCGGCTGCCGGCGACGACCGCACCGAGTCGATCCCGGTCAAGGGTGTGCGCAAGGCCACGTCTTCGGCGATGGTGCAGAGCGCGTACTCGGCCCCGCACGTGACGGTGTGGAAGGAGATCGACGCCAGCCGCACGATGGAGCTCGTCAAGCGCCTGAAGGCCTCGCCCGACTACGCCGACATCCGCGTCTCGCCGCTGCTGATCATGGCCCGCGCCGTGATCTGGGCCGCCCGTCGCACGCCGATGGTGAACGCGGCCTGGATCGAGACCGAAGCCGGCGCCGAGATCGCCGTGCGCCACTACGTGAACCTCGGCATCGCCGCCGCCACCCCGCGCGGCCTGCTCGTGCCGAACATCAAGGACGCCCAGGACCTCGGCATGAAGGATCTGGCGCGGGCGCTGAACCGTCTGACGCTCACGGCGCGCGAGGGCAAGACCCCGCCGGCCGATCAGCAGGGCGGCACGATCACGATCACGAACATCGGTGTGTTCGGGATGGATGCCGGCACCCCGATCATCAACCCCGGCGAGGCGGGCATCGTGGCGATGGGCACCATCAGTCAGAAGCCGTGGGTCGTCGACGGCGAGGTGCGTCCTCGTTGGGTGACCACGGTCGCAGGGTCGTTCGACCACCGCGTGATCGACGGTGACGGCATGAGCCGCTTCATCGCCGACGTGGCATCGGTTCTCGAGGAGCCGGCGCTGCTCGTGGACTGACCCCGCCTCAAGCGCTCTGGCGCAGGCGCTCCTCGGCCAACAGCGGCACGGCATGCTCCCTGGCTGCGCGGCGAGCGGTCGCGACGGCCCCGCGTGACACGACCTCGGCCCCCAGCGTCGAGGCCAGGATCTCGGGCGCCGGCAGGTGCAGCTCTTCCGGGAGGATGCGACGGGCCGCGGTCAGCACGGGCTCGATGCTCTCGGCGACCGCTCCGCACACGATGACCCGCGCCGGGTCGTACATGCTGCCGAGCACGCCGACGATGCGGGCGACGGTGGCCCCGACGCGGGAGGTGACCAGCGCGGCATCCGCGTCTCCTGACGCGGCGAGCGTCAGCACGAGCCGGGGGTCGATGCGATCGGCCTCGACGAGCCGGCCGACCGCGCTGTCTGCGGCGATCTCGCCCTCATCCACCGCCGCGCGCACCTGGTCCTGCACCGCGTAGCGGAGGCCGAACGCCGACCCCACACCCACGATGTGGTCGAACACGACGCCCTCGCCGACGCCGCCGTGCGCACCGTGCAGCACGTGGCCGTCGACGACCACGCCGCCGCCGAACCGCTCGCTCGCGAGCAGCGCGACATAGTCGCGGCATCCGATCGCCGCCCCCTCGGCACCCTCGGCGATGGCGGCGAGCTGCGCGTCGTTCTTGATCTGCACGACCGGGGCCCAGTCGTGCAGGGCCTCGGCGAGACCCGGGTTGGTGCGCTCCCAGAAGCCGTCGGGGTGGGGAGGGGAGATGCCGTCGCGGTTCACGGGGGCGGCGACGCCGACGCACACCGCGAGCACCTGGTCGCGCGTCACCTCGGCCTCGGCGAGTGCATCGCCCAGGCGCTCGAGGATCGTCGCGCGCCTCTCGGCGGCCGACTGCGACGGCTCGAACTCGACGCGATGATGCACGAGGGTCCGGTCGAGGGGATCGGCGACGGTGACGGCGAGGTGGGTGTCTCCCGCATCCACCCCGATCACGACGCCGAGGTCGGGGGCCAGCACGAAGCGGCGCGAGGGGCGACCTGCGCGGTAGGTGCCGGCCGCGCGGGCGTTCGGGAGCTCGCGCAGCACGTCGGCGCCGACGAGCGTGTCGATCGCATCGATCGCGGTCGAGCGGGTGAGGGAGGTGCCCGCCATCGCCTCGGTCGCGGTGAACTCACCGGCCGTCCAGGCGAAGTCGAGGATGGCGCCGACGCTCGCGCGCCCTGTTCCCAGGTCTGCGGAGACTTCTGTCATGGCACTTGACCTCCCTGTCTTCCAATGAGAGAGTACCCTTCGGCAGAGTAAATTCGCTCACTAGATTTAGTACGCGGATCTACACGACGGAAGGACGACGGTGTCTGAGAGACGAACACACGCGGTGCGAGCGGTGGCCGCGGCCCTGGGGGTCACCCTGGTCGGCACGGCGCTGGCAGGCTGTGCCGCCGGCACGGGAGCGGAGACCATCCGCTTCACGTTCAGCAAGCGCGAGGCGATCGAGTTCATGACCGCCCTCGTCGCCGAGTACAACTCCTCGCAGAGCGATGTGAAGGTCGAGATCGACACCTCGGGCGTCGATGTCGTCTCGGCGAGCTTCGTGCGGGGCAATCCGCCCGACATCATGCTCGCCAACTACAACTACGAGATCGCGCGCTTCGTGCAGCGCTGCGCGCTCACCGACCTCTCCGAGACGGACGCCGCCGCCAGCATCCGCGACGACCTGCAGCCGCTCATGGACCAGTACGGATCCTGCGAGGGTCGCACGAGCGCGCTGCCGTACTCAGTGATGGCCGCATCCGTCATCTACAACAAGGAGATCTTCCAGGCGCAGGGCCTCGAGGTCCCGCAGACCTGGGATGAGCTGCTCGCCGTGTGCGACCAGCTGAAGGCCGCCGGCATCGATCCGTTCTACGGCACGTTCAAGGATGACTGGACCGTGGGGCAGGGGTGGTACGACTACTCCGCCGGCGGCTCGGTCGACGTGGTCGACTTCTTCGACGCGCTCGCCGCCGAGGGCGCGGATGTGGGACCCGACTCCGACGTCTCGTTCTCGAAGGACTTCGCCGAGCCGATGGACAGGATGCTGCAGCTCGCGAACGACTACACGAACGCGGATGCCCCGAGTCGCGGCTACGGCGACGGCAACCTCGCCTTCGGCAAGGGCGAGGCGGCGATGTACCTGCAGGGCCCGTGGGCCTTCAGCGAGATCGCGAAGACCGCGCCCGACCTGCAGCTGGGCACCTTCCCGCTGCCGATGACGAACGACCCCGCCGACCTCGGCGTGCGCGTCAACATGGACCTCGCCGCGATGATCCCGGAGGGCTCGCACCATCAGGAGGCCGCCCGCGACTTCCTCGAGTTCCTCTACCAGCCGCAGAACATCGAGAAGTACAACGCCTCGCAGCTCGGCTTCACCCCGACGAAGGGCGCTTCCGCCCCCGACGACCCCCGGGTCGAGGGGATGGTCGAGTACTACGACAACGGGCAGATCTATCAGGGCCCCTCGGTGCTGGTGCCCAAGACGCTTCCGATGATGAACTACGCGCAGGCGATGGTGCTCGGCGCCTCTCCGAGCTCCATCCTGCGCACCATGGACGCGGACTGGGCCCGCATCGCCTTCCGCGCGCCGATCCCCTCGACGAAGGACACCGCGTCCGCGTCGGGCGAGCCATCCGCTTCCGGCGAGACAGAGGAGTCCGCGCCATGAGCACCACCACCCCCGCCGCACCCGCCGACAGCACGACCCTCATCGTCACCGGCGGCGACCGAAAGCTCCGCCGGCACACGCGTCGCGTCGAGCCGATCTACTACCTGTTCCTGCTGCCGACGCTCGTGCTCTTCACGCTCGCGATCACGGTGCCGGGTGTCATCGGCATCTTCTTCAGCTTCACCGACTCCATCGGCATCGGCGAGTGGAGCTTCAACGGGCTGACGAACTACATCGCGCTGTTCAGCGATCCGTCGATCCTGCAGAGCTACCTGTTCACCTTCGGGTTCTCCATCGCCACGGTCATCGTCGTGAACGTGGTCGCGTTCCTGCTGGCGGTCGGGCTCACCTCGCGCATCCGGTTCAAGACGGGCCTGCGCACGATCTTCGTGATCCCGATGGTGATCTCGGGCATCATCATCGCCTACGTCTTCAACTTCCTGTTCTCCAACTCGATCCCGGCGGCGGGTGCGGCAGCCGGCATCCCGTGGCTCGAGACGAGCCTGCTCGCCAACCCCGACCTCGCCTGGATCGCGATCGTCGTCGTCACCGCCTGGCAGGCCGTTCCCGGCACGCTGCTGATCTACATCGCCGGCCTCCTGTCGGTACCCGGCGAGGTGTACGAAGCGGCCAGCATCGACGGTGCCAGCAAGACGCAGCAGCTCACCCGCATCACGCTCCCGCTGGTGGCGGGGTACGTCGTGATCAACGTGATCCTCGGATTCAAGGGCTTCCTGAACGCCTACGACATCATCGTCGGCCTCACGAACGGCGGCCCCGGCACCTCGACCCGCAGCGTCGCCATGACGATCATCGCGGGCTTCAACGGCGGCGACTACGCCTACCAGATGGCCAACGCGACCATCTTCTTCATCGTCGCCGTGCTCATCTCCCTCCTCCAGCTGTCGCTGACGCGCGGAAGGAACGCACTCTGATGTCGACGCAGACACTCACCACCATCCCCACCTCGGGCAAGAAGCGCCGCGTGCGCATGGAGCGGGTGAACTGGTCGGGCACGATCATCCTGATCCTGTGCGCCGTCACCGTCCTCCTGCCGCTGTACGTGACCATCTCGATGGCCCTCAAGACCACGGGCCAGGCGGTCGACGGCAACGCCTTCTCGCTCCCGGCTCCGTTCAGCTTCGACGGCTTCGTCGAGGCATGGACCCTGACGAAGTTCCCCGTCGGCGCCGGTATCTCGCTGCTGGTCACCGCCGGCACCGTGGTCGCGACGATCGTGCTGGCGGCCTTCGCCTCGTACGCGATCGTGCGCAACTGGGACCGCCGGCTGTTCCGCTACTCGTTCTTCTACCTGCTCGCGGCGATGTTCATCCCGTTCCCCGTCGTCGCACTGCCGCAGATCCAGCTCACCGGACGCGTCGGGCTCGACAACCCGTTCGGGGTGATCATCCTCGCGACCATGTTCCAGCTGAGCTTCAGCGTGCTGCTGTTCACGGCGTTCCTGCGGTCGATCCCGATCGAGCTGGAGGAGAGCGCCCGTATCGACGGCGCGACCACCTGGCAGACCTTCTGGAAGCTGATCTTCCCCCTGCTCGCCCCCATGAGCGCCACCGTCGGCATCTTCGCGTTCCTGTACGCCTGGAACGACTTCATGATGCCGTCGCTCATCATCGCCGACCCCGCACTGCAGACGCTGCCCGTGCGGCAGAACCTGTTCCAGAACCAGTTCAGCAACAACTACAACGTCGCGTTCGCCTCGTACCTGATGGCGATGGCGCCCGCGATCGTCGCCTACCTGTTCACCCAGCGGTGGGTCATGGAAGGCGTCACGCAGGGCGCCGTCAAGGGCTGACGCTCATCGAAGCCCCCGACCCCCGGAAACAAAGAAGGAGTTCCCCCCTCATGACCGACGCGCTTCTCGTCGAGACCCGCACCGCCCCAGACGCCGCCTGGTGGCGTCAGGCGGCCGTCTACCAGATCTACCCGCGCAGCTTCGCCGACGCGAACGGCGATGGGATCGGCGACATCCCGGGCGTCGTCTCGCGGGCCGATTACCTTCGCGACCTCGGCATCGATGCGGTCTGGCTGAGCCCGTTCTATCCGTCAGCGCTCGCCGACGGCGGCTACGACGTCGCCGACTACCGCGACGTCGACCCGCGATTGGGTACCCTCGCCGACTTCGACGACATGGTCGAGGCGCTGCACTCCCGCGACATCCGGGTGATCGTCGACATCGTCCCGAACCACTCCTCCGACCAGCACGAATGGTTCCAGGAGGCGCTCGCCGCCGGTCGCGGCTCGGCCGCGCGCGATCGCTACATCTTCCGTGAGGGCACCGGCCCCGACGGCTCCGAGCCGCCGACCGACTGGGACTCGGTGTTCGGCGGCAGCGCGTGGGAGCGGGTCGAAGACGGGCAGTGGTACCTGCACAACTTCGCCGTGGAGCAGCCCGACCTCAACTGGGATCACCCCGAGGTGCGCGCCGACTTCCTGAAGACCCTGCGCTTCTGGTCGGACCGGGGAGTGGACGGATTCCGCATCGACGTCGCGCACATGCTCACGAAGGACCTCAGCGAGCCGCTGCCCTCGCGCGCCGAGCTCGACGCGATGGACCGCACCTCGGGCACGCATCCGATGATCGACCGCGACGACGTGCACGAGATCTACGCCGAGTGGCGTGCGGTGTTCGACGAGTACGACCCTCCGCGCACGGCCGTCGCCGAAGCCTGGGTGGAGACACCGGAGCGCCGCGCGAAGTACGCCTCGGCGGAGGGTCTCGGACAGGCGTTCAACTTCGACCTGCTGGTGGCCGACTTCGATGCGGCGCAGTTCCGGAGCATCATCGCCGACAACCTGCAGCAGGCGCAGGCGACCGGATCGTCGACCACCTGGGTGCTGTCGAACCACGACGTCACCCGGCACGCCACCCGCTACGGACTCCCGGCGCTGAACGGCCGCCCGGTCAAGCAGGGCACCGAGTGGGTCAAGGCCGGCGGTCCGGCAGAGGGCCTCGATCGTGACGGCGGGCTCCGCAGGGCGCACGCGGCGACCCTGCTGCTACTCGGTCTTCCCGGCAGCACCTACCTCTACCAGGGGGAGGAGCTCGGGCTGCACGAGGTGGCGCAGATCACCCCGGAGCAGCGTCAGGACCCCGGCTTCTTCCGCGGTGCCGAGTTCGACGGTCTGGGGCGCGACGGATGCCGCGTGCCGCTGCCGTGGACCGCGCAGGGCTCGTCCCTGGGCTTCGGTGCGGGAGGTGCGCACCTCCCGCAGCCGGCATGGTTCGCGCAGTACGCGGTCGACGTCGAGGCGGCCGACCCGTCGTCGACGCTGTCGCTGTACCGGGAGGCTCTGCGCCTGCGGCACCTGCTGCAGACCGACGAGACGCTGGAGTGGATCGACACCGGACGCGCCGACGTGCTGCGCTTCGCCCGGCCGAACGGGTGGCAGGTGGTGTCGAACTTCGGTGCCGAGTCGTTCGATCTGGGTGCGGACGCCGCCGACGTGGTGCTCGCGAGCGCCGCGCTGGAGGGTGCTGCTCTGGCCGGCGAGGCCACGGTCTGGATCGCGCCGGCGGGTCTTTCACGATAGCCATCCAACCGATTTGATAATGGTTCTCATTAGCGTTTAGAGTGAGGGCATGAAGAAGCCCGTCGTCGCCCTCGCCCTCGCATCCGTCGCCGCTCTCACGCTGGCCGGATGCTCCACCCCGACTGCGGGCGAGGGCGACGACGGCACCATCACGGTGGTCGCGAGCACCAACGTCTACGGCGACATCGCCGCGACGATCGGCGGCGACCGCGTCGACGTGCAGTCGATCATCACCTCCGCCTCGCAGGATCCGCACTCCTACGAGGCGAGCGCCCGCGACCGGCTGACCGTGCAGAAGGCCGACCTCGTGATCGAGAACGGCGGCGGCTACGACGCCTTCATCGACACGCTGCTGCAGGATGCGAAGGACCCGCACGTCGTCACGGCCGTCGAGTACTCGCACGACTTCCCCGGCAACGAGGGCCACGCCGACGAAGCGCACGCCGACGAGGCGCACGCCGACGACGAAGCGCACGCCGACGAGGCCGAGCATGACCACGCCGAAGACGAGGCGGGGCACGAGGGCCACGACCACATCGAGGGCTTCAACGAGCACGTCTGGTTCGATCCGCACACCATGATCCACGTCGTCGAGGCCATCGCCGACGAGCTGACCGCGCTCGACCCCGACGGCGCGAAGGAGTTCGCCGCCAACGCGGCCGACCTCACCGCCGACCTCGAGGGCTTCGAGACGGAGCTTGCGACCCTCAAGACGGATGCGCCGGGCGTCAACGTCTTCATCACCGAGCCGCTGCCCGGCTACCTCGCCGCGGCCGCCGGATTCACCGACGTCACCCCCGAGGGGTTCGCCGAGTCGGTCGAGGAGGGCACCGACGTCGCACCCGCCGTGCTGCTCGAGGCGCTCGACGTGATCGGCAGCGGCCAGGTCACCGCGCTGCTGACCAACGCGCAGACCGGCGGATCCGAGACGCAGCGTGTCGAGACCGCCGCGAAGGACGCCGGCATCCCCGTCGTCGCCTTCACGGAGCTGCTCGAGGACGGATCGTCGTACTCTGAGTGGATGAGTGACGCGATCCAGAGCCTCGCCGCCGCCGTCCAGTCGTGAGCGGCGCCGCACAGCGCGAGAATCCGGTCCTCGAGATCTCCGACGCGTCGCTGCACCGCGGCGACCGCGAACTCTGGTCGGGCCTGGACCTCACGGTCGAGCCGGGCGAGTTCATCGCGGTGCTCGGCCCGTCGGGGTCGGGCAAGACCACGCTGCTTCGCAGCATCCTCGGGTTGCAGCCGCTGTCCTCGGGGACGATCCGCGTCGCGGGGGAACCCGTGCACCGCGGAAACTCCCGCATCGGGTACATCCCACAGCAGCGCTCGCTCGCTCCCGACACCAGCATGCGGGCGCGCGACCTGGTCGCCCTCGGTGTGCAGGGCAGCCGCTTCGGCCTCCCTATCCCGCACCGCGGCGACCGGGCCAAGGTGGACCGTCTGCTCGAAGCGGTCGGAGCCTCGCACTTCGCCGACCGCAGGGTGGGCCTCCTCTCGGGAGGAGAGCAGCAGCGCCTCCGGGTCGGACAGGCCCTCGCCGACGAACCCGCCCTGCTGCTGTGCGACGAGCCGCTGTCGAACCTCGACCTCGCGAATCAGGTCGCCGTGACCGACATCATCGATCGTCAGCGCCGCGAACGCGAGGCGGCGGTGCTGTTCGTCACCCACGACATCAATCCGATCCTCGGGCGGGTCGACCGCATCCTGTACATCGCCGGGGGGCGGTTCCTGCTCGGAACCCCCGACGAGGTGCTGCAGACCCGCGTGCTCACCGACCTCTACGGCACCCCGGTGTTCGTGCTGCGCGCGGGGGACCGGCTGGTCGTCGTCGGGGTTCCCGACGCCGAGCCCCACCACGACCACGGCGACCACGAGCACGGAGGAGCGGCATGAGCGTCGCACTGGGCATGGTGCCTCTGGTGGACTGGAGCGACGTCTTCTCCTTCCAGGACTACGGCGAGCTCGTCGCCCTGCTCGCGAACTCGATCATCGCGGGCGCGGTGCTGGGCATCGTCGGCGGACTCATCGGCGTCTTCGTGATGCAGCGCGACCTCGCGTTCGCGGTGCACGGAGTGAGCGAGCTGTCCTTCGCCGGAGCCGCCGCAGCCCTCCTCTTCGGCGGCAGCGTCGTTGCCGGCTCCCTCGGCGGAGCCCTCGTCGCCGCCATCCTGATCGGCGTCCTCGGAGCCAAGGCCAGGGATCGCAACTCGATCGTCGGCGTGCTCATGCCGTTCGGCCTCGGCCTCGGCATCCTGTTCCTCTCGCTCTACGACGGCCGCAGCGCCAACCGCTTCAGCCTGCTCACCGGCCAGATCGTCTCGGTCTCCAGCCCCGACCTGGGCTGGCTGATCGGCATCAGCATGGTCGTGCTGATCGGGCTGCTGGTGATGTGGAATCCGCTGCGATTCGACTCGCTCGACCCGGAATCGGCCGCCGCCCGCGGGGTGCCGACCCGTGCCGTCAGTCTGCTGTTCATGGTGCTGCTCGGCCTGATCGTCGCCGTCAGCGTGCACATCATCGGCGCGCTCCTGGTGATGGCGCTGCTGGTCACCCCCGCGGCCGCCGCGATGCGCGTCACCGCCGGTCCGATCGCTGTGCCGCTGCTGGCCGCGCTGTTCGGGTTCGTCTCGGCGGTCGGCGGGATCCTGCTCGCCCTCGCCGGAACGCTGCCGGTGAGCCCCTACATCACCACGCTGTCGTTCACGATCTACGTCGTCTGCTGGATCGTGCAGCGCTCGCGCGCCCGGGTGCGCCGTGTGCGGGTCTGAGATCCGCTCCCAGCCCTCCCCAACCCCCGCGGCCTAGACTCTTCCTATGGCTCAGCGGAACACCTGGCAGCGCGAACGCGTGCGCGAAGCACTCGCCGACGCCCGCGGATTCGTGAGCGCGCAGGGCCTGCACGCCTCGCTGCGCGAGGACAACACCGGCATCGGTCTGGCCACCGTGTACCGTGCGCTGGCCGGTCTCGCCGCCTCGGGCGACGCCGACTCGCTGCAGAGCCCCGAGGGCGAGGCGCTGTACCGCGCCTGCACCACGCAGGGCCACCACCACCACCTCATCTGCCGATCCTGCGGTCTGACCGTCGAGATCGAGGCGAAGGACGTCGAGCAGTGGGCGCACCGCACGGCGGCGCTGCACGGCTTCACCGAGGCCGCCCACGTGGTCGACATCTTCGGTCTGTGCACTCCCTGCGCGAACAAGCGCGACGCCGAGAGGGCCGCGTCCGCGTGAGCTCCTCTGCAGCAACGGCGACCCGTCACGGCCACTCCCATCGCCCGGCACCCTCGCCGCGATCGGCCTGGATCGGTGTCGGCCTCGGCGCCGCGATCATCGCCGCACTGTTCCTGATCGACGCCTTCCTGCCGACGCTGTTCCCCGCCTCGCTGCCCACCAGGGCGCAGGACGGGCTCACCCTCGCGCTGAGCGTGCTCATCGAGGCCCTGCCGTTCGTCGTCCTCGGCGTGCTGCTGTCGATCGTGGTGCAGGTGTGGCTTCCGGCCGATGTGATCCACCGGTGGCTCCCGAAGCGTGCCTGGGCCCGTCGCGCCGTGCTGTCGCTGCTGGGCATGCTGATCCCGGTGTGCGAGTGCGGCAACGTGCCCTTCGCCCGCGGACTCATGATGCGAGGGCTCGCCCCGGCCGAGGCGATGACGTTCCTCATCGCGGCGCCGATCGTGAACCCGATCGTGATCCTCACCACGCACGCGGCCTTCGGCTGGGACGGCGGCATCCTCGTCGCCCGCCTCGTCGGCGGCTACCTCATCGCCAACCTGATCGGGTGGATCTACAGCCGGCACCCCGATCCCGACGGCATGCTCACGCAGCGCTTCGTCGACACCTGCGATCGCGTCACCCACGAACCGGGAACGCCCGTTCGCCGCAGCCTCACGCAGTTCCTCATCGAGCTGCGTGCCGTGATGCCCGCCCTCGTGATCGGCTCCGCGCTCGCCGGAGCCGTGCAGGTGCTGATCCCGCGAGAGTGGCTGCTCGCGATCGGATCGAACCCGGTGCTGTCGATCGTCGCGATGATGGCACTCGCGATGACCGTGGCCATCTGCTCGAACGTCGATGCGTTCTTCGCGCTGTCGTTCGCCTCCACGTTCTCCTCCGGCGCCATCGTCGCCTTCCTGCTGGTCGGTCCGCTCGTCGACATCAAGATGCTCGCGCTCATGCGCACGACGTTCACCGCTCGCACGCTGGTCGGCATCGTCGGCATCGTCGTGGCTGCGGCCTTCGCGATCGGGATCGGGGTGAACGTCCTTGTCTGAGCAGACGGCAACGCGCGCACGCGCACTCGGCACCCGCTGGCTGGGGGTGGGACTCGCCGCCGTGATCTCGGTGGTCACGCTCGGCCTCGGTCTCACCGGACGCCTCAACCTCTACATCAGCCCCGAGTCGGTGTGGTTCGCCTGCGCCGCCGCCGTCGTCACCCTGGCCGGAGCGATCTGGTCGTGCACCCTCCCGCTCGGCGAGGAGGGCGACCACGGCCACGAACACGGGCATGGGCATGCCGCCGCAGCGGTGGAGGGCACGGAGGGGCGCGAGGTCCCTGCTTCCTCCCGCCGCACGCTCGGTGCCGTCGCGGCCGTCACCGGGGGCGTCATCGCCTCGGGCGTCGTCGTCGCCGGTCTCATCCTGCCGCCGGCCTCGCTGTCGGTCGAGCTCGCCATGTCGCGCGCGGGGGAGCAGAGCGCGTTGTTCGTGGGCGCTGACACGGTCGCGCTCGGCGTGGCCGACACCTCGACCTTCGGCGTCGGCGACTGGGCCAGCGTCTTCTCGGCGGCGACCAACACGGCCGCCTACGACGGTGCAGCGGTCACGCTCAGAGGATTCGTGACGCCCGGCGAATCGGGTGACGGTGTGAATCTGACCCGTCTGGTCATCACCCACTGCGTCATCGACGCCCAGACCGCCGTCCTGCCGGCGGATGTGAAGGCCGACGAGTACGCGACCGGCCAATGGGTCGAGATCACCGGAACCGTGCGAGCGGATGCCGACGGCAAGCTGCACATCGAACCGACCGATGTCGTCGCGATCGACGAGCCGGGAGACCCGTATGAGTACTGACGACGAGCGCCCAGAGGTGCCCGCCGTCCCGCGCACCCGTGCGGAGATGCGTGCAGCGAGGGAAGCCGCCGAGGCGGCGGAGGCCGAGCGGATCGACCGCGCGGTCGCGTCCGCCGATCACGTCGCCCCTCCCGTCGACCAGGGCACGCAGCGCGCTGCACAGTCCGCCGCCGGTGCAGAGGATGCCGCCGCCCGTGAGGCCGCCGTGCGTGAGGCCGCCGTGCGTGAGGCCGCCGCCCGTGAGGCCGCCGTGCGTGAGGCGGGTGACCGCGAGGTCGCCGAGCAGGAGGCCGCCGCCCGCAAGATGGCCGCCTTCGAGGCCGCGGCGCGCGAGGATGCGGAGGCGACCGCGCTTCCGCCCGTCCCGCTCGCGACGGAGCCCGTGTTCGTCGGTGCCGCCCCGGTCGGTGCCGCCCCGACCGCTGCCGACCCGATCTCTGCGGCCGAGGCCGAGGCAGCCGAGGAATTCCCTGCGCCGCCCGTGCCTCGTGCCCCTGTGGGCTGGGAGGCTCCGCACACGCCCGTGAGCCGTCGCCGGTTCGCCCTCACGCTCGTCGCGGTTCTCGGTGTGCTCGTCGTCGCCGGAACCGGGTTGGGCATCGCCAGTCTTCTGCAGGGTCCGCGCATCAGCGACGTACAGGTGAACGCCGCGCAGGCGATCGAGTCGTCCGGGAGCCGTGTCATCCTGACCGCCAACCAGGCCCTCGCCGACATCGACCCCGCGCAGGTCACGGTCGAGCCGGCCGTGCCGTTCACGGTCGACGCCTCCGGCCGCGGCGTCGGCGTGCGATTCACCGTCCCGCTCGACGACTCGACCGAGTACACGATCCGTGTGGCCGATGCCGTGGGCGCCGGCGGCGGGCCGAAGACGACGCTGACCACGAGCTTCACGACGCCGCCGTCGAACATCTTCCTGCTGCGCCGTGACGTCGAGGGCAAAGACAAGATCTTCCTCACCGACCTCAGCGGCGAGAAGGCCGTCCCGGTCTTCGAGCACGACAAGATCAACGACTTCCGCGCGACCTCCACGAAGCTCGTCGTGGCCGTGGAGGAGGACGAGGGGTCCCGGCTGCTCGTGATGGACCGCGACGGCAAGAACCCGCGCGAGCTCAAGCTCCCCGGCGACGGCTATGTGGGTGCGATCCAGGTCTCCGAGCGAGGGGGCCTCGTCGGTTACAGCTACTCCGACAAGGAGCTCAGCGACACCGAAGGCCGTGCGAGTGTGCTCGTGACCCAGTCGCTGACCGGCGACGGCGACCCGCAGATCATCGAGGTCGCCGGAGCCGAGGCGAGCGTGTTCGTCTGGCAGTTCGTGCCCGACAGTGCGGCGGTGCTGTTCATCGACTTCGACGGTGCGCTCTCGCTCGTCGACCGTTCGACCGACGCCGGCGTGCAGGCGCTCGGCCTCGCCGCCACCATCCAGGGGATCTCCCGCGGGACCTACACCGCGATCGTCGAGAGGCTCGACGGTGCGGTGGTCGAGCTCAACCTGGCGGATGGCTCTGAGCAGCCGCTCGCGGCATCCGATCCCGACTACGGGATCGCGAGCTCGATCACGCCGTTCCCCGGCGGCACGCTGCGCCACGTCGTCGCCCGCGACGACGAGGGCCTCCCGATCGGACAGGTGGTCGTGCGGGTGGACGACGACGGGGCGGCGACCCCGCTGGTGGAGGTCGGTTCGACAGACTCGATCCTGCAGGCGTGCGCGTCGCCGAGCGGCCAGTACGCCGCCGTGGTGGTCGCACCCGACCTGGCGAACAACGCCTACGACGGGATGCTGCTGCCGCTGCCGGAGAACGTCGAGACGCACCTGATCGACCTGGCCTCCGGCAAGGAGATCGTCGCCCTCACCGGCTTCGACGCCTCGTGGTGCCAGACGGCCCCGCGATTCTGAGATGTCCGGCGATCCCGATGTCGCCCGCGGCGCCGACCGGCCGCAGGAGGCGCTGCGCCGTGCCATCCGCGCCGACCTGAGCGACTCCGCGGTCGACGTCGCGCCGCGCCTGCTGGGGGGAGAGCTGCGCACGTTCGTCGCGCCTTCGACCGATGCCGTCGCGCTCGAGGTGCGGCTGCGTATCACCGAGGTCGAGGCCTATCACGGGCAGGGCACGGACGGAATCCCGGACCCTGGCTCCCACGCCCGCATGGGCCGCACGGCGCGCAACTCCACCATGTGGGGCGAGCCAGGGCATCTGTACGTGTACCTCAGCCACGGCATCCACTCGTGCGTGAACGTCGTGTGCGGGCCCGAGGGTCAGGGTGACGGCGTGCTGCTCCGGGCGGGCGAGATCGTGGCCGGCGCTGAGGCCGCGGCCACCCGTCGCGGTGCCGCCCTTCCGCTTCGGCGCACGACGTCGCGCGACCTCGCACGGGGGCCGGGACGCCTCGGGCAGGCCGTGGGGCTGCGTCATCCGCTGCACGACGGGATCGATGCCATCACGGGCGACGAGCGGCACGGAATGCGAGCCGAGCTATGGCTGGGCCCGCAGCGGGACGACGTGGTGAGCGGCCCGCGCGTCGGAGTCGCCGGCGTGGCCGGAACCGCGGCCTTCCCTTGGCGCTTCTGGATCGATGAGGATCCGACCGTGTCGCCGTTCCGGTGGGGGAGAGGCGCTCAGGCGGAGTCTCTCCACACGACCGGGGTGGGCAGGATGATGCCGGCGCGCGGGCGCTGATCGTCGCGCAGCTGGGCGAGCACGGCGGCCGCTGCGGCTGCACCCAGTCCTTCCGCCGGCTGGTCGACGGTCGACAGCGGCGGGGTGGTCCTGGTCGCCCAGGAGCTGTTGTCGAATCCCACGACGCCCACATCCTCGGGAACGCGGCGGCCGGCTTGGCGCAGTGCCAGCATCGCTCCGGCGGCGACCGCGTCGGAGGCGCCGAACACCCCGTCGATGTCGGGGGCGCGCGCGAGCAGCCGCGTCATCGCCGCAGCTCCCTCGGCGTACGAGTACAGCGGCGCCTCCTCGACCAGGTCCGGGTCGAAGTCCGGGCCCAGTGCGTCGGTGAACCCCGCGAGGCGATCGGTGCCCGAGTCGCGGTCGAGTGCCGCGGCGATCATGCCGACGCGCCTGCGTCCTGTCGCCATCAGGCGTGATGTCACGGCGTTCGCGGCCCCGCGGTTGTCGACGCCGACCCAGGCCGCATCCACATCAGGGGGATGGCCCACATAGGCCAAGGGAAGGTCGAGTCTCATGACCGCGTTCGTGATCGGATCCTGCGCGCGGGCCGAGACGATCACGGCACCGTCCACGAAGCCGCCGTTGAGGTAGCGGGCGACGCGTTCCGTGTCGCGCACCGAGTCCACCACGAGGCACACCATCTGGTAGTCCGCCTCGGACAGCGTCTCGTTGGTGCCGAGCATGATGGCGCCGATGTTCGGGTCTTCCAGGAACAGCGCGTGCGGTTCGTGCACGATGAACGCGATGGCCTGGGTGCGCTGGCGCACCAGGTTCTGCGCCGCGGTGTTCGGCACGTATCCGACCTCGCGGATCGCCTCTTCGATCGCCGCCCGAGCGGTGTCGGACACATAGCCGCCGTTGATCACGCGGCTCACGGTTCCCCTCGACACCCCGGCCACCCGTGCCACGTCGTGCACGGTGCTGCGGCGGCGGGCGGAAGTGGTCATGATCGACAGCCTAGCGACCCGGACTTGACGACCTCCACGGCGACATGCAACCATGTGTGCACGTTCACAGAAATCCCGATCGGCGCTTTCATGGCCGATTCTGTGCACGTGCACACATCTTCGCAAAGGAGCGTCTCCGTATGGCCGCCGCAGTGCCCGACCGCATCGCCGCCCTCTCCGCAGGGCGCGGCCTCGTCTTCGGATGCGACTACAACCCCGAGCAGTGGGATCGCAGCGTGTGGCCCGAGGATGTGCGCCTCATGAAGCAGGCGGGTATCGGCCTCGTCGCGATCAACATCTTCGGCTGGTCGTCGATCAACCCGGCCCCTGATGTCTGGGACTTCAGCGCGCTGGACGAGATCATCGGTCTTCTGCACGCGAGCGGGATCCGCATCAACCTCGGCACGGGCACCGCCTCGCCCGCCCCGTGGGTCACCGCCCGCCATCCCGAGATGCTCCCGGTGGGTGCGGACGGCACCGTGTTCCAGCAGGGCGGTCGTCAGGGGTACTGCCCGAGCTCTCCGCTCTTTCGCGCCTATGCCGCCGACGTCGTGACGCACGTGGTCGAGCGCTACGGCGATCACCCCGCGGTGTCGCTGTGGCACGTGTCGAACGAACTCGGCTGTCACAACGCCCTCTGCTACTGCGACGTCAGCGCCGAGGCGTTCCGCGTCTGGCTGCGTGAGCGCTATGACGACATCGACGCGCTGAACCGCGCATGGGGGACGACGTTCTGGAGCCAGCGGTACAGCGACTTCGCGGATGTGCGTCCGCCCGCTCAGGCCCTGTCGCTGCGCAACCCCGGGCAGATGCTCGACTTCCAGCGGTTCAGCTCCGACGAGCAGCTCGCGCTGTACCGCGCGGAGGCCGCGATCCTGCGGGAGCGGAGCAGCATTGCGGTCACGACGAACTTCATGGTCACCGCGCACATCCGCAACCTCGACTACTGGACCTGGGCGGGCGACATGGATCTGATCGCCAACGACCACTATCTCGATCGCCGTCTCGACGATGCCCGCGGGGAGCTCTCGTTCGCTGCCGACCTCACGCGCGGCCTCGCGCAGGGCGAGCCCTGGCTGCTGATGGAGACCTCGACGGGCGCGGTGAACTGGCAGCCGTACAACCTCGCCAAGGCGCCGGGGGAGATGCGGCGCAACATCGCCTCCCACCTCGCCCGCGGCGCCGACGGGATCTGCTTCTTCCAATGGCGGGCGTCGACGCAGGGCGCGGAGAAGTTCCACACCGCTCTCGTCCCCCACGCCGGAGAGGACTCCGACCAGTGGCGCGAGGTGGTCGAACTGGGTGCGCTGATCGATCGTCTCGGCGAGGTCGCCGGCACCAGGGTCGCGGCGGATACCGCGCTGTTCTTCTCGTGGGAGAGCTGGTGGGCGGCCGAGAACGAAGGGCGTCCGAGCGAGGCGCTGACCTACCTCGGGCAGGTGCATGCCGCGCACGCGGCCCTGTCGGACGCGGGTCTGACCACCGACGTCGTGCGCCCCGGCGCCGACCTCGAGGGCTACCGTCTGCTGATCGTGCCGGCCCTGCACCTCATCAGCGATGCGGATGCCGCGGCCATCGCACGCGCGGTCGAAGGCGGTGCCGTCGCGCTCATCACCTTCTTCAGCGGCATCGTCGACGAAGAGGATCGCGTGCGCACCGGCGGGTATCCGGGGGCGTTCCGCGATCTGCTGGGCATCCGCTCCGAGGAGTTCGCTCCGCTGCGTCCTGGCGAGGTCGTCACCCTCACCGACGGCACGACGGGCACCGTCTGGAGCGAGCGGTTCGCGGCGACCGATGCCGAGGTCATCGCATCGTTCGTCGACGGCCCCGCTGCCGGGGGCCCGGCGATCACGCGGCGGACGGCCGGCGACGGCGCGGCCTGGTTCCTCTCCACCCAGCTCTCGCGGGCGGACTACGCCGGGCTGATGACGCGGATCGCCGCCGCAGCCGGGGTCGCACGGGAGCAGGGCGCGGGGCCGGACGTCGAGATCGTCCGACGTGTCGGCGACACCGGCAGCTTCCTGTTCGTCGTCAACCACGGGTCGACCGACGCCGAGGTCACGGCGTCCGGTCATGAGTTCGTCACGGACGCCCCTGCCACCGGCATCGTGCCGGCCGGAGCGGTTCGCATCATCAAGGAGGATGTATGACCACCACGCTCACCGCCTCGGCGGTCTCTGCGCCCACCGCGGTGCGAGCCCGTCGGCGCGTCCCGCACAAGGGGGCAATCGCCTTCCTGATCGTGCCGTTCGGCGTTCTTTTCGCGCTCTTCTATGTCGTGCCGATCGCCTACGCGTTCTGGCAGTCCCTGCTCGTCGTCGAGCGCGACGGCACCTTCGGCAAGGCCGAGCAGGTGTTCGGCGGCCTCGCCCAGTACGTGCTCGTCTTCCAGAACGAGGCCTTCTGGAGCTCGATGGGGCGCATGCTGCTGTTCGGCGTCGTGCAGGTGCCCGTCATGCTGGGCCTGGCCCTGCTGTTCGCCCTGCTGCTGGACTCGCCTCTCGTGCGCGGGAAGCGCTTCTTCCGTCTGGCGTTCTTCGTGCCCTACGCGGTGCCGGGCGTGATCGCCGCGATCATGTGGGGCTCGCTCTTCTCGCCCAACCTCTCGCCCTTCACCGCCATCACCAAGAACATCGACTTCCTCGGCGCCGATCTGGTGCTGTGGTCGATCGCGAACGTCGTGACCTGGGTCTACGTCGGATACAACATGCTGATCATCTACTCGGCACTGCTGTCGATCCCGCAGGAGCTGTACGAAGCGGCCCGCCTCGACGGCGCAGGCCAATGGCGGATCGCCTGGTCGATCAAGATCCCGCTGGTTCGGCCCGCGATCGTGATGACCGCGATCTTCTCGATCATCGGCACGTTGCAGCTGCTCGCCGAGCCACAGGTGTTCCGGTCGTTCAGCTCGGCCGTGACCAGCACCTTCACCCCGAACATGACCGTGTACGCCACCGCATCCATCCCGAACACCAACCTGGCCGCCGCCTTCTCGGTCGTGCTCGCCGTGACGACGTTCGTACTGTCGTTCGGGTTCATGAAGTACATGCAGCGCAAGGAGCAGAACGCATGACCACCGCGTCGATCGTCGCGCCCGGCCGGCGCCGCAGCACCGCTCGGGAATCGGGCATCTCCCGCACGGGCGCCATGCTGATCATGGCCGTGTTCACGGTCTACTTCCTGCTGCCGCTGTGGTGGCTGCTCGTCGCCTCCAGCAAGGAGACCGGCGACATCCTCACCACCGCGCCGCTGTGGTTCGCCGACTTCCACCTCTTCGACAACATCGCGGAGCTGTTCACCTACCGGGACGGCGTGTACCTGCGCTGGCTGGGCAACTCGATGCTCTACGCCGCTCTCGGCGGGGCCATCGCCACGCTCCTGGCCGCCATGGCCGGGTACGCCCTCGCCAAGTACCGCTTCCCCGGCCGCGACGTGCTGTTCGACATCGTGCTGGGAGGAGTGCTCGTTCCCGCGACGGCTCTCGCGCTGCCGCTGTTCCTGATCTTCAGCCAAGCGCAGCTGACCAACACGTTCTGGTCGGTCTTCCTCCCCTCGATCGTGAGCCCGTTCGGCGTGTACCTCGCGCGCATCTTCGCCGCCTCCTCGGTGCCGGACGAACTGCTCGAGGCGAGCCGCCTCGACGGGGCGGGGGAGATCCGCACCTTCTTCACCGTCAGCATCCGTCTGATGACCCCGGCACTGGTGACGATGTTCCTCTTCCAGTTCGTGGCCATCTGGAACAACTTCTTCCTGCCGATGATCATGCTGCGCAGTGAAGACCTCTTCCCCGTCGTGTTCGGTCTCTACAACTGGAACAACCAGCTGAACCAGCTCCCCGAACTCCGCGGTCTCGTCCTGATCGGCGCCCTGCTGTCGGTCATCCCGCTGATCGTGACATTCCTCCTGCTCCAGCGCTTCTGGCGCAACGGACTGGGCGCCGGCGCCCTGAAGTGAGCAGGTCGTCACACGGACCTCCCGTGTGACGCACCACCCCTGCACCACCCCCATCGCATCCACGAAAGGATCGAAATGCAGCATTCGAAGAAGAAGGCAGCGGCCGTCATCGCCATCTCGGCGTTCGCGCTCGCAGGCTGCTCCGCCGGCGGCGGAGACAGCACCGGAGGCGGCGACGCCGCCGCTTCCTGCACCCCGGCCGACGGTGACGTCACCCTCGAGTTCACCTCCTGGATCCCCGGCATCGAAGACGTCGTGAAGATCTGGAACGACGCCAACCCCGAGATCCAGGTCGATGTGCAGACCGGCCCCAACGGCAACGGCGGCACCTACCAGAACTTCTTCAACCAGATCAAGGCGGGCGATGCGCCCGACCTCGGGCAGATCGAGTACGACGCCCTGCCGAACTTCCTCGTGCAGGACGGCCTCGAAGACCTCAGCGCCTGCGAAGACGTCGTCGCCGCCGAGGACCAGTTCGTCGACTGGGCCTGGGGACAGGTGACCCTCGGCACCGACGGTGTGTACGGCGTTCCGCAGGACACCGGACCCATGGCGCTGTTCTACCGTGCCGACCTGTTCGAGCAGAACGGCATCGCGATCCCCACCACCTGGGACGAGTACCGTGAGGCGGCCGTGAAGATCCGCGACCTGGGCGGCTACATCACCAACTTCTCGCAGTCGGACATCAACCAGTTCGCCGGATTCGCATGGCAGGACGGCGCCCAGTGGTTCTCGAGCGACGACGAGGGATGGACGGTCACGCTCGCCGACGACGCCACGACCACCGTGGCCGACTTCTGGCAGAGCATGCTCGACGACGACCTCGTCGCGACGGTGCCCGCCTGGACCGACGAGTGGAACAACGCCTACAACTCGGGCGAGGTCTGGACCTGGAACTCCGCGGTGTGGGGTGCCAACTCGATCTCCAGCGGCGCCCCCGACACCGCAGGCTCCTGGGCCGTCGCTCCGCTCCCGCAGTGGAAGGCCGGCGGATCCGCGGCCGGAAACTGGGGTGGTTCCTCGACCGCCGTGCTCAAGGGCAGCGAGCACCTCTACGAGGCGACCAAGTTCGCGCTGTGGCTCAACACGTCGGATGAGGCGCTGACCGCGCTCGCCGAGGCGGCCAACCTCTATCCCGCCACGACGGCGGGACTCGCGCTGCCGGTGTTCAGCGAGGGCGTGGAGTTCTACGGCGGGCAGAAGATCTACGACGTCTTCGCCGATGCTGCCACCCAGGTCTCTCCCGACTTCGCGTGGGGTCCGACCATGACCCAGACCTACGCAGACGTCTCGGACGGCTTCAAGGCCGCGGTCTCGGGCAGCGGAACCCTGCTCGACGCGATCGAGAAGGGCCAGACGGCGACCGTCGACGCGCTCAAGGCGGCGTCGATCCCCGTCAAGGAGTAAGGCTTTTCGGAGGCCCGCCCGTATGCTCACGGGCGGGCCTCCCTTTTCGTCTGGAGCGGCAATGAGCGAACTCGTCCACCTGACCTCCGGCGGCGTCAGCGTCGTCATCGACACGACCGGAGCGCGGCTGCTGCACTGGGGTGCGGCGCTCGACCCCGTCGACCTCGACGCGCTCGCCGCGTCGTCGACCGGATCTGTGACGTTCAGCTCGTTCGACGCTCCTCGCACCTTCCCGCTGCTCGCCGTCGAAGCCGACGGGTGGTCGGGGGCACCGGCGCTCGCCTGGCATCGGGGCGGGCGGCACAGCGCCCCGCTGCTGCGGCCGACCGGGTGGGAGGCTTCGGCGACATCGCTGCGGGCGGAGTTCGCGGATGCCGAGGCCCAGGCCACCGCCGTGCTCGACCTCGAGCTGGACGCCGATGGCGTGCTCACCGCGCAGTTGTCGGTCACGAGCACAGCCGCCGATGGCGGCCAGCCGCTGGACCTGCTGGCCGCCCGCATCCTGCTGCCGATCCCCGCGCACGCGACGGAGGTGCTCGACCACACCGGACGATGGACGGGAGAGCGCCACCCGCAGCGGGGCGCCCTGCGTCACGGTGCGCATCTGCGCCAGGTGCGCCGGGGCCGGGGCGGACACGACGCCCCGTACCTGACCGCGGTCGGCACCGACGGATTCGGCTTCCGCCGTGGCGAGCTGTGGACGGCACACGTCGCGTGGAGCGGCGACGTCGAGGTCGGCGTCGAGCGGCTGCCCGAGGGCGCCGGAGTGCACGGTGCGGTGCTCGGCGGGGGAGAGCTGCTGCTGCCGGGCGAGATCCGACTGGGTGCGGGGGAGACCTACGTGTCGCCGCGGATGTTCCTCACCTACGGCGGGAGCGGGCTCGACTCCGTGTCGTCGCGTCTGCACAGGACGGTGCGCTCGTTCTCCGCGCACCCCACGACGCCGCGGCCACTGGTGCTCAACACGTGGGAGGCGGTCTACTTCGACCACGACTCCGCGAAGATCATCGAGCTCGCCGAGGCCGCGGCATCCGTCGGCGTCGAGCGGTTCGTGCTCGACGACGGGTGGTTCCGCGGACGACCCGACGATCGCTCGGGACTCGGCGATTGGTTCATCGACGACGCCAAGTGGCCCGACGGCCTCCGACCTCTCGCCGATCACGTGCATTCGCTCGGGATGCAGTTCGGCCTCTGGTTCGAACCCGAGATGGTGAACCCGGTGTCCGACCTCGCCACGCAGCATCCGGAGTGGGTGCTGCAGGCATCGCCCGATTCGCCCACCTGGCGGCACCAGAAGGTGCTCGACCTCGCGAACCCGGATGCCTCGGCCTTCCTCCTCGAGCGCCTCGATGCCCTGGTCGCCGAGATCGGCGTGGACTTCATCAAGTGGGACCACAACCGCGACCTGCACGCCGCCGTCTCCCCGCACACCGGGCGCGCGTCCGTGCACGCCCAGACCGCCGCGTTCTACGCCCTGCTCGATGCGCTGCGTGTGAGGCATCCCGCCCTGGAGATCGAGTCCTGTGCGAGCGGCGGTGCCCGTGTCGACCTCGGGGTCCTGCGGCGCACCCAGCGCGTGTGGGCCTCGGATTCGAACGACCCCGTGGAGCGTCAGCGCATCCAGCGGTGGACCGGCACCCTCATCCCTCCCGAACTCGTGGGCTCGCACGTCGGGCCGCCGATCGCCGAGACGACCCATCGGGCGGCGTCGCTGCCCTTCCGCATGGCGACGGCGCTGTTCGGTCACGCCGGCATCGAGTGGGACATCACCCGCTGCACGGATGCCGAGCGCGCGACGCTGGCTCGCTGGACGGCGCTCTATCGCGAGCTGCGCCCGCTGCTGCACTCGGGCGTCACTGTCCGCAGTGACGACGTCGACGACGAGACCCTGCTGCACGGCGTCGTCGCGCCCGACGGCTCGCGGGCGGTGTTCGCCTGGGTGCGGCTCGGCACATCCGTCGACGGCTTCACCCCGCGCACGCGGATCCCCGGACTGTCGGCGGCGCAGCGCTATCGCCTGCGGATGCGGGAGGACCTCGGGAGGGTCGCGCGGCATCAGGTCGCCGACCCCGCGTGGACCGACGCCGGGGTGGAGGCATCCGGTGCCTTCTTCGAGACCATCGGTGTGCCGCTGCCGCTGCTGGCTCCGGGGGCGGCGCTGCTCATCGAGGCCGTTCGAGTCTGAATCGTCACCGTGCTAAACTGACTCTTTGTCTGCGCACACTCCTGTGCGCAGTTCGCGTGCTTCCCCTTCTGCGGCCGAGCGATCGGCGGGGCGGGGTCGCGTGCAGACAAGGGATCTTGGGTGAGGCCGTCCGGCCTCACGGTATAGAAGGAGTCACCATCATGGCAGCAGTGTGCCAGGTGACCGGAGCTGTTCCCGGCTTCGGTCACAACGTCTCGCACTCGCACCGCCGGACG
This sequence comes from Microbacterium sp. UCD-TDU, assembly GCF_000340625.1. Classification (NCBI taxonomy): domain Bacteria; kingdom Bacillati; phylum Actinomycetota; class Actinomycetes; order Micrococcales; family Microbacteriaceae; genus Microbacterium; species Microbacterium sp. UCD-TDU. The sequence continues at coordinate 1,146,809 of NZ_KB454446.1, read as the reverse complement.
AAGCGCCGCTTCGACCCGAACGTGCAGAAGAAGACCTATTTCGTTCCGTCGCTCGGTCGTAAGATCACGCTCAACGTGTCCGCCAAGGGCATCAAGGTGATCGACGTCCGTGGCATCGAGAACGTCGTCAAGGACCTCCAGGCGAAGGGTGTGAAGCTCTAATGGCCAAGAAGGCTCAGGACGTACGTCCGATCATCAAGCTGCGTTCGACGGCAGGTACGGGTTACACGTACGTGACGAAGAAGAACCGCCGCAACACCCCCGACCGCCTCGTGCTCAAGAAGTACGACCCGGTCATCCGTCAGCACGTCGAATTCCGAGAGGAGCGTTGATCAATGGCTAAGAAGAGCAAGATCGCTCGCAACGAGCAGCGCAAGGTCATCGTCGAGCGTTACGCAGAGCGTCGCGCCGAGCTGAAGAAGACCCTGGTCGACCCGAACGCCACCGACGAGGCCCGCGAGGCCGCACGCGTCGGCCTGCAGAAGCTGCCGCGCAACGCGTCGCCGGCTCGCGTGCGTTCGCGCGACGTCATCGACGGCCGCCCCCGCGGTGTCCTCACGAAGTTCGGCATCTCGCGTGTCCGCTTCCGTGACATGGCACACCGTGGCGAGCTGCCCGGCGTGACCAAGTCGAGCTGGTAAGTCTCAGCAGACAGTCGAAAAGGGCGAGGATCTTCGGATCCTCGCCCTTTTCGCGCATCCGGGGGATGCGCAGCGCGCCGCGATACCGATACCCTCACTGTGAACCGGGGGGTGGAGAGGACTCATGAACGACTGCATCCCCGCCTCCGGCCTTCTCGCCGAGTCCGGCGCCGACCCGCTGCTGCTCGCGGGTCTTCTCGCCCTGGCCGTGCTGCTCATCGCCGGCGGTCTCGTGCTGACAGTCCGCGCCGGCGGTCGCGGGCGCCGCGGTCGTCTCGCCGGAGGAGCGCTGCTGCTCGCCGTCGCGGTGGCCGGCGGGGGCCTGATCGTCGCGCCCTCTTCGGCGACGGCGGCCGAGTCGTGCCCCGCAGTCCAGCCGCAGCCGCAGCCGGAACCGCAGCCCCAGCCGGGCGTCGAGACGCGCCTCGACGTGTTCGGTGCGCGTGCCCAGGAGTGGGCGGGAACGCACGACCGTGTTCCGGAGACGGTGGGCCTGTACGACCCCGAGCAGGAGCGCGGCACCGACACGATCCCGCTCGAGACGGCTCTCGCACAGTGCGACACCGACTACGTGCCTGGCCCTGTGCCGATGTGGCTGATCCTCGTCGACGCCGAGACCCGTGCCATCGCGTGGCGCACGCCGATACGCAGCGCCGAGGCCGAGCCGCAGCAGTTCGTCGGCATCCCTCTCGGGACCTTCGACGTCTACCTGATCCCGGATGACCGGGCGGTCGGCGACGTGCTGCCCGAGGATGCGAACATCGGTGTGAACTCGGCCCGCACCTGGCAGCTGACGAACTGCGACGTCGAGTGGGAGGGCACGATCCTCACGGAGGGGGCGTTCACCACGGGCATCATCGGCTGGGTCTCAGCCTCGGTCGGCGAAGGCATCAGGGCGCAGGTCACCGCCGCGCATCCGGTGCTCGAGGTGCGTCTGCTCAGCAACCTGCCCTGACCTCCGGCACCGCCACGGGCATCCGCGAGCCCCCCCGATCCGGCTTCCGGGGCGCGGATCCGCCCCTCGAATCTGTGACTGGAGTGACAAAAGTGACGCGACACGCCCAGTAATTGCCCAAAACCCGCGAAATGACGCGGAAATGAGGGTGGTGGTTGGTACATTCAAGGCGGTCGCTAGACCAGGAGCATCCGCTCCGACACCCACAACGATGCGACGGGAACTCGTCGCTGGAGGATGACATGGCTGACAAGTCCATCACCAAGACCGAGCTCGTCGCGAGCATCGCAAGCGCCACGGGCCAGAGCCAGGCCACCGTCTCCGGTGTCCTCGACTCGCTGTTCGCCACGGTCTCCGACGCCGTTGCCAAGGGCAGCAAGGTCTCCATCCCGGGCTGGATCTCCTTCGAGCAGGTCGACACCGCTGCTCGCACGGGCCGCAACCCGCAGACCGGCGCCGAGATCAAGATCCCGGCCGGCAAGCGCGTCAAGGTGACCGCTGGTTCCAAGCTCAAGGCTGCCGTCAAGTAATTCGACCGCACCTCTTCGCAGGCCGCTCCCGTTCTGACGGGGGCGGCCTGCGTGCTTTCCCACCGTCGGGCGCGCCTAGGCTGGAGGGGTGAGTTCCCGCAGCGAGTCGACGAGTCGGATCTCGGCGTATCGAGTCGCCGGCGTCATCATCCTCCTCATCGCCGCCCTGGCGGCCCTGGTACTGGCGCTCCTCGTCGGCGGAGGCGCCAAGCCGCCGCTGCTGCAGGACCCCGGCCCCTTCGTGCTCTGGGGCACGCCGGTCGCCAAGCTCGTCATGAACGTCTCGGGCGCGGTCATGCTCGGCGCGCTCGTGCTCGCGCTGTTCGGCCTGCGCGCGGGGGAGCGATCGTTCGACGCCGCCCTGAACATCGCCTCGGTCGGTGCGGCCGTGTTCACGGTCTCGGCCGGCCTCGCGGGGTTCCTCGCCTTCATGGCCGCGTTCAACCCCAAGCTCAGCATCGAGCGCGAGTTCGGCACGCAGCTCGGGCGCTTCCTGCTGGAGCTGCCGCTGGGTCAGTCCTGGCTCATCACCACCATCTTCGGCGCGATCATCACGGTGCTCGCGTTCGCGTGGCGTTCGTGGACGCCGACCCTCATCACGGCGCTGCTCGCCGCGGTCTCCTTCCTTCCGCTCGCGACGCAGGGCCATGCCGGCGACCTCGCCGGGCACAACATGGCCGTCAACTCGATCCTGCTGCACACCATCGGCGCCGCCGTCTGGCTCGGTGGGCTGCTGCTGCTGGTGCTGCTGCGCGGGCGCGCCGACATCGACACCCCGCGGCTCGTCGCACGCTACTCGTCGCTCGCGATCGCCGCTTTCGCCGTGGTCGCCTTCTCCGGGGTCACCCGGTCGATCGTGGCCGTCGGAGGCTGGGACGCCCTGTGGGCGACGCCGTACGGCTGGATCGTGCTCGCCAAGGTCGTGCTGCTGGGAGGCATGGGACTGCTGGGCGCCTGGTATCGCGCACGTCTGATCCCGCGGCTCACAGGACAGCGGGCGGCCGGCTGGTTCTGGCTCCTCGTGCTGTGCGAGGTCGCGCTGATGGGCCTCGCCTCGGGAGCGGCCGCCGCGCTCGCGCGCACGCCTCCGCCCACCGGCGAGGTCGCCGCCTTCGCCCAGACGCCCGCGCAGATCCTCACCGGCGCGACGCTGCCTCCGGAGCTGACGCTCGAGCGCTGGTTCACGGCCTGGGACTTCGACGTGCTCTGGCTCGTCGCCGCAGGCTTCGGCCTCTTCCTGTACCTCGCCGGCGTGCGGCGCCTGCGCCTGCGCGGCGATCGCTGGCCGATCCACCGCACCGTGTTCTGGGTGCTCGGCATGCTGATGCTCGTCTGGGTGACGAGCGGCCCGCTCAACGCGTACCAGGAGTACCTGTTCAGCATCCACATGATGGGCCACATGATGCTGTCGATGGCCATCCCGCTGCTGCTGGTCTCCGGCGCCCCCATCACGCTCGCTCTGCGCGCGATCCACAAGCGCGACGACGGCACCCGCGGTGGTCGCGAGTGGATCATGTGGGCCGTGCACTCGCCGTTCTCCCGCGTGGTGACCCATCCGTTCGTCGCAGCGGCGATCTTCATCCTGTCGCTGTGGGCCTTCTACTTCACCGACCTGGTGCGCTGGTCGATGTACGAGCACCTCGGTCACGAGTGGATGGTCATCCACTTCCTGATCTCGGGCTACCTGTTCGTGATGAGCCTGATCGGCGCCGACCCTGTGCCGTACCGTCTGCCGTACCCCGGTCGCCTGATCACCCTGATCGCCGTCATGGCGATGCACGCCTTCTTCGGCATCGCGATCATGATGCAGGAAGGGCTGATGGTCGCCGACTGGTTCGGGTCGATGGGCCGCGACTGGGGTGTGGACCCGCTGCAGGACCAGTACGTCGGTGGCGGCATCGCCTGGTCGATCGGCGAGATCCCGACGCTGATCCTCGCGATCACGGTCGCGATCCAGTGGAGCCGCAGCGACACCAAGCTGCAGCGCCGCGCAGACCGGCACGCCGAACGCACGGGCGACGCCGAGCTCGAGGAGTACAACGCCAAGCTCGCCGCCCTCGCGGAGCGCGACCAGCGCGAAAGCCGCTGAGGCCGACGCTCGACCCGGTCAGTCGACGGCGGGGTCGCCGGGGGAGCCGATCCTGATCGACGCGGATCCGTCGGGCAGGATCGCGATCGTCCCGGTGAGCTGGAAGGGCACGTCCTCCGACAGCGGCTGGGTCTTTCCGTCGAACAGCGAGCGGATGTCGACCTCGACGTGGGCGACCGCGTCCGTCGTCGGGATCTGCCACTGCCCGCCGTCGGGGGTGACCGTGACCTGGGGCTGCGTCGCGATCGACCACTTCGGCGCGGAGGCGAGTCGGTTCGTGACGCGCAGGCCGAACGGGCAGGCCGTCGGCTGGAGCACCTCCTGCGTCGTGCACTCGGTGAGGAAGGCCTCGACCCTATCCTGAACCACGTCGACGAACTCGTCGGTCGGCTCTGTCTGCACGTCGAGCGGCGTGACGGCCAGAGGCGTGTCGGCGAGGACCCCGTGGCCCGTGGCGGTCGAGATCGCGGTGTCCACCGTCACCGCGTACAGGCCCGGCGTGAACACGAGCAGCGGCAGCGGGTCGAGCGCGACCGCATCGATGCCGTCGATCGACACCTGGCGCCGGTCGACCTCGAACCCGTTCACCGCGAACTGGTCGGCGCCGCGCACCGTCAGGTCCACGACGGCCAGGGGGCTGGTGGTGAAGCGCCAGTTGGGGGTGACGCCCGCCCAACCGTCCTGCTCGACCAGGAAGGTGCTGGTGCCGGCGTGTCCGCTCGCCTGGTAGCTGACGGTGACGGCCGTGCCGCCCTCTGCCGGCTTCTCCGAGGTGATCGTCACGTCGGTCAGCGGGGCGAGTGCGGCGCGGCGGAGCATCGCCTCGGACGCTCCGGGATCGATGCCGGCGGCGTCGAGCGTCTCGCGGTCGATCGCGACGCCCGGTACGCGCAGCGCATCGGCGGCACGACCGGAGGAGAGCAGGTCGAGGTAGCGGACGACGAACGCTGAGGGGCCGTAGAACTGCTGGTACAGCGTGACGCCGCCAGCTCCCAGAGCCGCGATGAGCAGCAGGCCGACGACGGCGAGCATCGCCAGATCGACCCCCAGGCGCGCACGCCGGGGCGCGCTCGCACGTGCCCGGTCCATGGCGTCAGTCTAGGAGGGCGTCCTGGGGGGACGCCGAGCGTCGGCGGCCGTGAGCGGATGCCGGGACGTAGCATGGACGAGCGCCCTGTCCGTCCGCTGCCCCTGTGAGAACCGTGTCCCTTCCCGCCCTGTCCGAGGAGCAGCAAGAGCTGTTCCGACTCATCGAGGACACGGGCGAGCACGTCTTCATCACCGGGCGAGCCGGGACAGGGAAGTCGACGCTCCTGCAGCACTTCGCATGGAACACGAAGAAGCAGATCGCGATCTGCGCGCCCACGGGCGTCGCGGCGCTCAACGTCGAGGGACAGACGATCCACTCGCTGTTCCGCCTGCCGATCGGTCTGATCGGGGACGCCGACATCGATCAGAACGACGCGACCCGTCGCATCCTGAACGCCATCGAGACGCTCGTGATCGATGAGATCTCGATGGTCAACGCGGATCTGATGGATGCGATCGATCGTTCTCTCCGCCAGGCGCGGGGGCGCAGGGGCGAGCCGTTCGGCGGCGTGCAGGTCGTCATGTTCGGCGACCCGTACCAGCTGGCGCCCGTGCCGCCCCGCGGCGACGAGGCCCGGTACGTGCAGGACCACTACCGCTCGTTCTGGTTCTTCGACGCGAAGGTGTGGGCCGGCACCGGCGGCGGCACCGGCGAGTCGGACCAGGAGGGGCTGTTCGCCGTCGACACGCGCGCCGAGCTGCACGTGCGCGAGCTCGTGCAGATCCACCGGCAGTCCGACGACGGCTTCAAGGCCATGCTGAACGCCGTGCGCTACGGGCGGGTGACCGCCGAGATCGCGGGCGTGCTGAACGCCCAGGGGGCGCGGACACCACCGGATCCGGAGCCCGGCGAGGTCCCGATGATCACGCTCGCGACACGCAACGACATCGTGAACAGCATCAACAGCCGACACCTGGCCGCGCTGCCGGGCAAGGAGCAGACCGCGCGCGCCGAGGTGAGCGGAGACTTCGGCAGGGGCGAGGCCGCGCTCCCGGCCGAGTCGGAGCTGAAGCTCAAGGTGGGGGCGCAGGTCATGTTCCTGCGCAACGACACCGCGATGTCCGGCGAGCCGCCGCGCTGGGTCAACGGCACGATCGGAACGGTGGTGCGCATCCTCGGCAGCGCCGTGCGCGTCGACATCGACGGTGAGGAGGTCGACGTCGAGCCCGCCGTGTGGGAACGGTTCCGCTACGCGTACGACCAGAACACCAAGAAGCTCACCCGTGACGTCGTCGCCGAGTTCACGCAGTTCCCGCTGCGTCTGGCCTGGGCTGTCACGATCCACAAGTCGCAGGGCAAGACCTATGAGCGGGCCATCATCGACCTCGGCTCCGGGGCGTTCGCGCCGGGGCAGACCTATGTCGCCCTCAGTCGGCTGACCTCGCTCGAGGGGCTCTATCTGTCGCGTGCGCTGCGACCACGCGATATCCGGGTGGACGAAGACGTGCGTCGGTTCATGCGCGATGCCTGGCTCGCGGCATCCGCCCCCGAGCTGCCGAAGAGCTGAACTCCCGGGCGCGGGATCCGCTCAGGCGGCGGCGCGAGCGCGGTCGAGGTCTTCGAACAGCTCGGTGTTGAAGCGGTAGGCGAGGAGCACCTCGTCGATCACGCGCTCGCGCTCGGCCTCATCCCACGGGGCGGCGTCGAGCTGCTCGCGGTACACGTCCTTGAAGGCGGACGGGTCGGCGATGTCGTCGAACAGGTAGAAGCCGATGCCGTTGGTCTCGAAGCCGAAGCGACGGGCCATCACGCGGCCGATGAAGATGCCACCGGACAGATCGCCCAGGTAGCGGGTGTAGTGGTGTGCGACGAAGCCGCCGGCCCAGGTGGCGCCCACCTGGCGGATGCGGTCAACGTAGCGCTGAGTGGTGGGCAGGGCGACGATCTGCTCGCGCCAGTCGGCTCCGAGCAGGAACTCGAGGTCGGCCTCCAGCGCGGGGAGCCGGGTGAGCTTGTCGGTGATGAAGACCGAGGCCACCGGATCCTGACGCATGCGCTCGACCGCGCCCTCGAGCGCCTCGTAGATGAAGTAGTGCTGCGCGACGAGGGAGATGTAGTCCTCGCGCGACCCCTCGCCCTTCAGGAGGTCGGACATGAAGCCGGCGGTCTCGCTGCGGGAGTGCGATCCGGACGAACGCTCGCGCAGGGCGGCGGAGAAGGAGAGGATCTCGGGCATGAGGCCAGTGTAAGGGTTACCTAACCCCGGAGGGAAGTCGCAGAGTTCAGGCGTGCGGCCGCGGCTCGACGCCGAGGCGGGCGCAGGCGGCGTCGTAGAGAGCCACGACCTCGCGGCGCACGGCGGGGCGGTCGGCGATCGGGCCGCCGGGCCACGGCACTCGCAGTTCGGCGACCTCACCGTCGCGGGTGATCTCCCACACGCCGGCGTCTCCGTCGAACCCGGTCATCACCGAACCGGTCACCTCGGCATCCGAAGGCTCCGCGAAGGCGCGGGCGATGAGGATGTTGTCATCGGCGTGGTCGCCGTTCATATGGCGCAGGACGGCGGTGATCACGTCGGTGTCGAAGATGTGGGGCACGGTGACCACCTTACGGCGGCTCCGAGATCGCTCCGGGGCCGACTTTCAGCCTCGGCGCTCTAGACTCGGGAGACACGTCTTCGGGGGTCCCTTTCATGCAGCTTCTCTCGTCGCGCCGGTGGCGCGCCGCAACGGCGACGGCAGCCGTGCTCGCTCTCGCTCTCACCGGATGCTCGTCCGAGGAGTCCTTCTCCTATACGCCGCCCGCCCAGGTCGACGGTCCGCTCCCTGACGACACGGTCGCCGCGATGCAGGCCGCGGTCGACAACGCGCTCGTCTCCTCCGGTGCGACCGGCGCGATCGTCGGTGTGTGGGCGCCCTGGAGCGGGAGCTGGGTGGCGGGCATCGGCACGCAGGATCGCGAAGGCGGTGCGGAGCTGTCGACCGACATGTCCTTCCGCATCGCGGACGTCACCCGTCTGATGACCTGCGACGTCCTCTATGCCCTCGCCGACCGTGACGTGGTGGAGCTCGACGCCAACGTCGCCGACTACGTCTCGGGCGTCGCCGACATGCGCGACGAGGGCATCACCCTCCTCGATCTGTGCAACGGCACCAGTGGCGCGGGATCCTCCGAGGGAACCGTGAAGTCGGCCTGGCTGAACACTCCTGAGCGGGTGTGGTCGCCGCTGGAGCTCGCAGGCTTCGGGCTGGCGCGCGAGCGCGTCGCGCCCCACACGACCTTCCGCGACTCGGACGCCGGCTACCTCCTGCTCGGCCTGGCCCTCGAGCGCGCGTCGGGCATGACGGCCTCCGAGTTGATCGCCGAGTACGTCACCGAACCTCTCGCGCTGCCGGACACCTCGCTTCCCGGGCCGACCCCGGCAGCGCCGGGAACCGGTGCGGTGCTCAACGGTCACTACCTCAACGCCGTCGAGGGCGGATACGACTGCGCGGCCCCCGTCGACATCACGAAGCTGTCGTCCAGCTCGGGGTTCACCGACTCCGGAGTCGTCTCCACCATCACCGACCTCGGTCGCTACGCCCAGGCGGAGGCGAAGCAGGTGCTGCGCACGAAGGAGAAGCCGGAGCGCTTCGCCGATCCGCTCTCGGCGGCAGACGGCGCCGCCTCCTGGTTCCAGGCCGCTGGCGGTGGCTACCTGGTGGGATCGATGATCGGCCAGCACGGCTGGACTCCGGGATACGCCACCGCGGCGTACTCCGATCCGGCGACCGGATTCACCGTGGCGGTCGTGCTCAACGACTCCACGGCCGGGGCCCAGTTCGCCCAGCACCTCTCGTGGGAGCTCGCAGCGATCGCCTCGAAGGCGCCGGCCGCCGAAGGCCAGACGGCTCCCGAGTTCGGTCTGCCGTTCACCGCCGAGCAGTACCACCAGACGATCACCGACGCGGCGATCGCCTGTGTCGCTCCTCCTGCCGCGGAGTGAATCCGGGCTGACCCACAGGTACTCGAAGGGGCGACGATGGCGATCATCGACAATGCGATCTACGTGGATGGCGTCCGCACCGAGAACCCGGTGACCCTCAGCGAGACGTTCGAGCGCATGCGCGAACGCGACGGCATGGGGTGGATCGGCCTCTATCGACCGAGCGAGGAGGAGATCCGCGAGGTCGCCGAGGAGTTCGGGATCCACGTGCTCGTCGTGGAGGACGCCCTCTCCGGGCACCAGCGCGCGAAGCTCGAGCGCTACGGAGACGTGCTGTTCATGGTGCTGCGACCGGCCCGCTATCTCGATGACCTCGAGGAGGTCGAGTTCGGCGAGGTGCATGTGCTGGTCGGTCCCGACTTCGTGGTGACGATCCGGCACGCGGAGTCCCCCGACCTCGGCCGCGTCCGGCGTCGCCTCGAAGCCGATCCCGCGCTCCTCGCCCACGGCCCCGAAGCCGTGCTGTACGCCATCCTCGACGAGGTCGTCGACGAGTACACGCCCGTCCTCGCGGGGCTCGAGAACGACATCGACGAGATCGAGAGCCAGCTGTTCGAGGAGAACACCGACGCCACGCAGCGCATCTACGATCTGGGTCGGGAGGTCATCGACTTCCAGCGGGCCACGCAGCCCCTGTCGGGGATGCTGGAGGCACTGCTTCGGGGGTCGGACAAGTACCAGGTGACCGAAGAGCTGCAGCGGTATCTGCGCGACGTGCTGGATCACACCCTGCGCGTGAGCGACCGCGCCACGACGTTCCGCACCGTGCTCGACAACGCGCTCACCGTGGAATCGACCATCGTCGCGCGCCGCCAGAACGAGGAGATGCGGCGGATGACGGAGCTCAGCATCCGTCAGAACGACGAGGTCAAGAAGATCTCGGGATGGGCGGCGATCCTGTTCGCGCCCACGCTGGTCGGCACCATCTACGGCATGAACTTCGACCACATGCCCGAGCTGCACTGGCTGTTCGGCTACCCCATGGCGGTCGGCATGATGATCGCGCTGGGCTTCGGCCTGTACGCGGCGTTCAAACGCAAGGGCTGGCTCTGACACCGAGCCGGATGAGTGCCCGTCGCCCCGCATGGGATGATCGCAGCATGGAACTCGTGGCGGGAATCGACTCCTCGACCCAGTCCTGCAAGGTCGTCATCGCAGACGCGGTCTCCGGCACGGTCGTCCGCGAAGGGCGGGCGGCTCACCCGCCGGGAACCGAGGTCGACCCGGAGGCCTGGTGGCAGGCGCTGCAGCAGGCGATCGCGGCGGCGGGCGGCCTCGACGACGTGCGCGCCTGGGCGATCAGCGGGCAGCAGCACGGGATGGTGGCGCTGGACAGCGGGGGACGCGTCGTGCGGCCCGCCCTGCTGTGGAACGACCTGCGCTCGTCGGATGCGGCAACGGCACTGATCGCCCGGTATGGCGCGACGGCCCTCGCGGAGCGCACCGGCCTCGTGCCCGTGCCCTCGTTCACCCTCACCAAGGTGCACTGGCTGCGCGCACACGAGCCCGAGCACGCCCGTGCGGTCGGCGCCGTCGCACTCCCGCATGACTGGCTCACCTGGCGTCTGCGGGGTTTCGGCCCCGACTCCCGTCTCGGCGCCGACCTGGACGAGCTCGTGACCGACCGTTCCGAGGCCTCGGGAACGGGGTACTGGACGGATGCCGGCTATGACCGGGAGCTCTTCGCCGAGGCGCTGGGGCACGACGCGGTGCTGCCGCGGGTCCTCGCCCACGACGCAGCGGTCCGCGATGCCGACGGCCGTTCGGTCGGACCGGGATCCGGGGACAACGCCGGCGCCGCGCTGGGGCTGGGAGCGCGTGTCGGAGACGTGGTGGTGTCGATCGGCACGAGCGGGACGGTCTTCGCGACGAGCGCTCATCGCACGATCGACCCCTCGGGAACGGTCGCCGGATTCGCCGATGCGGCCGACGGACATCTGCCGCTCGTCGCGACCCTCAGCGCCGCGCGGGTGCTCGACACGCTCGCCGCCCTCCTCGGAGTGGATCACGAAGAACTCAGCCGACTCGCCCTCGCCGCGTCTCCCGGTGCCGGCGGTCTGGTGCTCGAGCCGTACCTGGAGGGCGAGCGCACCCCGAACCTCCCGGATGCGACCGGAACCCTCTTCGGCATGACGCTGGCCTCGACCACGAGAGAGAACGTCGCCCGCTCGGCCTATGAGGGCGTGCTCGGCGGTCTGCTGTTCGGCCTGAACGCGATCCGCGACCTCGGGGTGCCCACGGAGCGGGGCATCCTCATCGGCGGTGGCGCCCGGTCCGCGGCGGTGCGCGCGATGGCCCCCGAGATCCTCGGCATCCCGATGACCGCGCCACCCGCCGGCGAGTTCGTCGCCTGGGGCATGGCCCGCCAGGCGGCGCGCACGCTCGGTCTCGAGCTGCCTCCGGCCGCCTAGGGCGCCTGCAGGTCGGGAAGCGGGGAGATCAGACCGAGGCGTCGACCCCGGCGGCGAGGACCTCGGCCCAGGCGTCCTCCTGGTCGAACACCAGATCGGTGCCGACGACGGCCCAGTCGGCGCCGGCGGAGGCGAGGGCGTCGGCGTGCGGGCGGCGCACGCCGCCGTCGACTCCGAGCCGACGGCCGGGCGAGGCTCTGCGCAGGGCGGTGAGCTTGTGCAGGACGGCGGTGTCGAACGCGCTTCCGGCCTGACCGGGGACGATCGACATGCACAGCACCGCGACATCGGCGGGCACGTCGGCGGCGCGGGTCTGCGGTGAGACCGCGAGGCCGGGGGTGGCGCCGCGCCGCTCGATGCGCGCGAGCGCCTCCTGCCAGTCGTCGCTCTCGATGTGCACGAAGACGAGGTCGCAGAACGTGGTCCAGGCGTCCACCTCCCGCCCGGCACGATGAGCCATCACGTGGGCTTCCGCCGAGAGCCCGGTCGCCGAGGCCAGCTCGGCGGCGGCATCGGGCGAGAACCCTCCCGCCGCGGCGAAGCTGCCGTCGGTCGTGTCCCAGTGCAGCCGACGCAGACCGGCGTCCCGCAGTCGCAGCGCGGTGGTCAGGCGATCCTCGGCGGGAACGGACCACAGCGAGCCGGCGATCCGCATCAGCGATCCTCCGCGAGCACGGCCTCGGCGAGAGTGTGGTCGGTGAACAGCTCGGTGATGAGCCCCACGCGGGACACCGTGCGGATCGCATCGGCCTTCGCGGCTCCACCGGCGACGGCGACCACGCGCGGCACCTTCTGCAGCTGCTCGTACGAGATGTTGACGCAGCGGTCCTGGAAATCGGGGTCGACCGGGGTGCCGTCGCTCTGGATGAGGATGCCCGCGATGTCGGCGACGCATCCCTTGCGCAGAGCGTTGGCGAGGTCGTCGATGGGCAGCACGTCCCGCACCTGCGACACCGGCGGGTTCCAGGCGCCGACCGAGAGCAGGGCGGTGGTGACTGCGGGGAACAGATCCATGGCCGAGCGGATGTCGGGATGGCGGCGCAGGCTCTTCGCGGTCTCGAGGTCGTCGACGATCAGCGGGGAGAAGATCGGGTAGACATCCCCACCGGAGCGGCGCGACGTCTGGCGCACGACCTCGATGGGTGACGACGCCAGGTCGCCGGCCACGACGCCGGTGAGCTGCACGATCGACAGCCGGGGGAGGTGGTCGAACTGACTCACCGTCGCGGTCAGGGTGCGGCCCCAGGTGACGCCGAGCACCTCGTCCTCGTGCAGGCTCTCGCTGAGCGCCCGCGCCGCCGCCCCGCCGATCTGTCGACGCACGGTGTCGTCGTCGCCGTGCGAGCGCACGACGAGGCAGCGCTCGAGGCCGAGCTTCTCCTGCAGTCGCTGGCTCAGCTCGACGTCGGGCAGACCCCAGTCGTGGATCTCGATCGTCACGACGCCCTCTTCGCGGGCGCGGGTGAGCAGCCGGGCCACCTTGAAGCGCGAGATCCCCAGGGCGTCGGAGATGTCGACGCGGGACCGGTCTTCGAGGTAGTGGGCGCGCGCGACGGCTGCCATGAGGGCGCGGTCGTGGTCCATACTCGTCGATACCTCGCTCATTTGAGCGTCGAAATCACGAAACTGTGACATATGTGACGGCTGCCTTTCTTCGGCACGAGGAGCTTCCTATGCTCAAACGTACATCCAAGCATCACAGATGAGCGCGACTGATTCCATCGTGCGATTGAAGGAGCAAGAGTTGACGGTCAATGACGACATCCTCGCGGTGGCGCGCGGACGCCTGCGTGCAGAGGCCGACGCCGTGGCATCGCTGATCGACACGGTCGACGACTCCCTCGTCACGGCGGCGTCGCTGATCCTCTCCGGCACGGGCAAGCTCTTCATCGGCGGCTCCGGCACATCCGGCACCGTCGCACGGCGGATGGCGCACATCCTCTCGGTGACCGGCACCCCGTCGCTGCCCTTCTCGCCCATGGACGGCCTGCACGGAGCCTCCGGTGCGATCACGGCTGCCGACATCGTGCTGCTCATCTCGAACGGCGGAGCCTCCGACGAGGTGGTGCAGCTCGCCCGCATCGCCCGCGGTCGTGGGGCGCGGGTGATCTCCCTCTCGCGCAGCCACTCGACGCCGCTCGCCCTCCTGGCCGACCACAGCGTCGCCGTCGCCGTGCAGCCCGCGGCCGACATCGGCGGCATCGTCGCGACCGGCATCACGATCGCGCAGTCGGCGTGGGGTGATGCGCTCGCCGAGGTGCTCATGCGCGGGCGGGGGTACACCTGGGCCGAGTTCATGACCACGCATCCCGCCGGCGCGGTCGGTCGCCTCGAGGACCTTCCGGCAGACGCCGACCGGATCATCATCCCCGCGTACCGGGAGGTCGCATCATGATCGACGTGGTCGCCGGAGTCGACAGCTCCACCCAGTCGTGCACGGTGGAGCTCCGCGACGCCGCATCCGGAGCGCTCGTCTCGACCGGTCGCGCCCCGCATCCGGTCACACACCCGCCGATCAGCGAGCAGGACCCCGAGTCCTGGTGGCAGGCGCTGGTGGCGGCGATGGGAGACGCGCGCCGCGACGTCGAGGTGCGCATCATCGGCGTGAGCGTCGGCGCGCAGTGTCACGGTCTGGTGGTCTCCGACGAGGCCGGTCGCGTGCTGCGCCCCGCGCGTCTCTGGAACGACACCACCTCCGGGCCGCAGGCTGCCGCGCTGCTCGACAGGCATCCCGCCTCCTGGTGGGCCCGGCAGATCGGGATCGTCCCCTCGGCCGCCATCACCATCTCGAAGCTCGCGCTCCTGGCCGAGACCGACGCGGAGGCGTTCGCGCGTGTCCGCCACATCTCGGTCCCCCACGACTGGCTGACGTACCGGTTGACCGGACGCCGTGTCACCGATCGCTCGGATGCCTCGGGAACCGGGTACTACTCCGCCGACACCGGGCGCTGGCGCACCGATATCCTCGACGAGGTCGTGGGGGAGCGCGACTGGGCCCCGCTGCTTCCCGAGGTGCTCGCACCTGATGAGGCGGCCGGACGGATCGCACCCGCCGCGGCCGCAGAGCTCGGCATCGATCCCGGCGCGCTGGTCGGCGCGGGCGGTGGCGACCAGCATCTCGCCGCGCAGGGCATCGGTCTCGGCGAAGGCGACGTGGCATACAGCCTCGGCACCTCCGGCGTCGTGTTCGCGACCACCCCCGACCCCGTCGTCGACGTCACGGGTTCGGTCGACGGCGTCGCGAACGTCACGGGCGGCTATCTCCCGCTCGTCTGCACGCTCAACGCCACCAAGGTCACCGACACCATCGCGCGGCTGCTCGCGGTCGATCACGCCGCGCTCGCCGCCCTCGCCCTCGCCGCGCCGCTGGACCCGGAACGCCCCCTGCTCGCGGCCTACCTCGACGGTGAGCGCTCGCCGCGACTGCCCTCGGCGCGCGGCATGCTGGCGGGTCTGAGCACCGCGACCAGCCGCGAGCAGCTCGCATTGGCCGCGTTCGAGGGGGTCGCCCTCGGCCTCGTGCGAGGAGAGCGTGGGATGGAGTCTCTCGGCATCCCCGTGACGGGACGCACCATCGCCATCGGCGGGGGAGCGCGGTCGCACGCCTACCGCCAGATCATCGCCGACCTGACAGGTCGCGCCGTGCACACCGTCGATGCGCCGGAAGGCACGGCGCGCGGCGCTGCGATCCAGGCCGCAGCGGTGGTGCGCGGCGAGACCGTCGCCGCCGTCACGGCCGCCTGGAGCCCCGAGGCCACCTCGGTCACCGAGCCGGTCGCCGACCGCGGTGACATCTGGGACCGCTACATCCGCCTGGCCGACCTGCAGTCCGACGGCGAACGATTCTAGGAGGACCCGTGCTCTACATCGACAGCGCCGACCGTGACCTGCTCGCGCCGCTTCTGGCGACCGGGTTGTTCGCCGGCGTCACCACCAACCCTGCGATCCTCGATCGCGCCGGACTGACCGCCGACGACCTGCCCGCGCTCGCCACCTGGCTGCGGGAACGTGGCGTGACCCGCTTCTACGCACAGGCGACCGGGACGACGATCGAGGAGTTGCGCGACACCGCCCGTCAGATCGCGGATCTCGGCGGCGACGTGGTGATCAAGCTCGTGGCGACAGCCCCGGCGCTCACCGTCGCGCGCGAGTTGACGGACGCCGGACGCGAGGTGCTGATCACGGCGGTGTACCACCCGTCCCAGGCGCTCCTCGCCGCCGCTGCCGGCGCGCAGGAGGTCGCACCTTACGTGGGCAGGGCGAGCGAGAACGGCCGCGACGGCCTCGCGCTCGTCGCGGCGATCGCCCGAAGCGTGCCGAGCGTGCGCATCCTGGCCGCGAGCCTGCGCTCCGCCGACCAGGTCGCGGCCGTCGCCGGGGTCGGCGCTCACGATGTGACGCTCGCGCCGTCGATCGCCGGCGACCTCTTCGAGGACGAGCTCACGCAGGCCGCGACCGCGGACTTCGAGGAGCTCGTGGCGGCGGCGGCGCGTGCAGCGGAGGTGCCGTCATGACCCCGCCGCGCTCCTGCCGCGCGCTCTCAGGGACGCGGGGGACCGCTCGTCGCCCTCACCTCGAGCGAGGTCGGCAGGAAGCGTCGCCGCGGGGTCTCGGCCAGTGCATGGCTCAGCAGCATCTCACCGGCGATGCGGCCCTTCTCGACGAGTGGCTGGCTGACCGTGGTGAGGCCGACGCGTCCCGCTTCGGGGATGTCGTCGAACCCGGTGATGGTGAGGTCGCCCGGCACGCTCAGACCCTGACGGCGCGCGGCGTCGAGGGCGCCGATCGCGAGGACGTCTCCGAAGCAGCAGATCGCCGTGAGGTCGGGATGGCGCTGGCGCAGGGACTGGAGGGCGGCGGCGCCGGACTCGACCGCGTTCTCGAAGCGCTCCTCGACGACCAGCGCAACGCCGCCCAGACCGTCGCGGAGGCCGGCGATCCGGTTGCGCTGCACCGAGTACACGGCCTGCGTCCAGCGGTCCTCGTCGGCGGGGCCGTTGTAGCGCGCGCGCCCGAGGCGCGAGGTGATGACGCCCACCTTCCGGTGGCCGAGATGGGCCAGATGCTGCCCGAGCTCGGCGGCGGCGGCACGATCGTCCAGCCCGACCCAGTCGGCGGTGAGACCGTCGCGCGGCTCGTCCACCACCACGGTGGGCAGGCGGCGCCGCAGCGCGGCATCGAGGTGCGGATCGCCCTCCGGGACCGAGTAGAAGACGAAGCCGTCGACGACGGCGCCCATCACGTTCGACACCCGCGATGCCCCGACGGGCGGGCCCGTGGGCAGCAGCAGCAGGTTGAGCCGCGCCTCCTGGAGCGTGGTCGAGAGCCCCGCCAGCAGGGCCACGGAGGCGGGGTCGGCCAGGGCGAAGGGCATCTCGTCGGTGAAGACCACGCCGATCGTCTCGGACTTCCCGCGGCGGAAGCGGCGGGCCGCGGCATCCGGTCCCGCGTAGCCGACGGCTTCGGCGGTGGCGAGCACGCGTTCTCTGACGTCGTCGCTGACCCGCTCGGGGTGGTTGTAGACGTTCGAGATCGTGGCCGGCGACAGGCCGAGCGACCGGGCGATGCTCGTGAGCGTCGGCGGCGGCGCTCCGGGCGTCTTGGTCATCTTCTCAGCCTAGTGGATTTGACGTTTCAAGACCGAGTGGACCCTTTGTTCGCGCGCATTTTTATTGATAAATCAAGGATGGATGAGGAGTTGTTGACGACTACTGATTTACGTTCTAATATTCAAGCGATCGCAGGCCCCCGGATCGACACGCGTCGCCCGGGCAGGCCCGTCGCCGGATACCCCAACCGCTTCGGGCGCAGCAGCCCGAAGCCCCGCACCACCCCGTTCTCACAGGAGAGAGAGGATTCTCATGACTGAGATCCCGTCGACGATGACCGCCAGCGTGCTGCGAGGGGTGAAGGATCTGGTGCTGGAAGAGCGCCCCGTCCCGGTGCCCGCCGCTGACGAGGTGCTGGTGGAGGTCGCGAGCGTCGGCGTCTGCGGCTCCGACGTGCATTACTACGAGCACGGTCGCATCGGTCCGTACGTGGTCGACACCCCGCTGATCCTCGGTCACGAGGTGAGCGGGCGCATCGTCGCCGTCGGTGCCGATGTCGACCCGGCGCGCATCGGACGACGCGTGGCCATCGAGCCCCAGAGGCCCTGCCGTCGCTGCGACTTCTGCCGAGCCGGCGACTACAACCTGTGCCCGCAGATGGAGTTCTACGCGACGCCGCCGATCGACGGTGCGTTCTGCGACTACGTCATCATCCAGGACGACTTCGCGTACGACGTGCCCGACTCGATCAGCGATCACGCGGCAGCGCTCATGGAGCCGCTATCCGTCGGCATCGCAGCCGCGCAGAAGGGCGGCATCAAGGTGGGTGACACCGTGCTGATCGCCGGCGGCGGACCGATCGGCATCATCGCCGCTCAGGTGGCCAAGGCGTTCGGCGCCGTCGACGTGGTGGTCGCCGACATCAACCCGGCCCGCCGGGAGCTCGCCGCATCGTACGGTGCCCGCGTCGTCGACCCGGCGGCGCAGTCGACCGTCGACCTCGCCGCGAACGTCTTCATCGATGCCTCCGGTGCCACGCCCGCGATCGTCAACGGCATCCGCTCCACCCGTGCCGGCGGCACCGTGGTCCTGGTCGGCAGCGCCGACGAGTTCCCGCTCTCGGTGCCCGACGTGGCGATGCGCGAGCTGAACGTCACCGGCATCTTCCGCTACACCGGCACCTGGCCGATCGCCCGGGCGCTGCTGGAATCCGGCCAGGTCGTGCTCGACTCGCTCGTCACGCACGTGTACGGCATCGAGCAGGTCGAGGAGGCGCTTTCCGGCGAAGGATCGGTCGACTCCCTCAAGCGGATCGTCCTGCCGCGCGTGCGTCGTGTCGACGAGCCAGAGATCAGGGCGGCGTCATGACCGACGCGCTGCTGTCCGTCCAGGGGATCTCGAAGTCGTTCCCCGGCGTGAAGGCCCTCGACGACGTCTCGTTCGATGTGCGCCCCGGCACCGTGCACGCCCTCTGCGGCGAGAACGGCGCCGGCAAGTCGACCCTGATGAAGATCATCAACGGGATCTACCAGCCCGACACCGGCACCATCCGGGTGCGCGGCGAGGAGGTGCGGATCAAGAACCCGATCGACGCCCGCGCCCGCGGCATCGCCATGATCTCGCAGGAGCTCAACTACGTGCCGGGCATGACCATCGCGGAGAGCTTCTTCCTCGGTCGCCTGCCCATGAAGCTCGGGAAGATCGACTGGAAGTTCATCCGCAGCGAGGCACGTCGCATCCTCGCAGAGGAGGGGCTGGACTTCTCGATCAACCGCCGCCTCGGCACGCTCACCGTCTCGGAGATCCAGACGCTCGAGATCCTCCGCGCGGTCTACCACAGCGCCGACGTGCTCATCATGGACGAGCCCACCTCGGCGATCGCCCACAAGGAGGTCGAGTCGCTGTTCGCGAAGATCCGCGATCTGCGCGCACAGGGCAAGTCGATCATCTACATCTCGCACAAGATGGACGAGGTGTTCGAGCTCGCGGACGACGTCAGCGTGCTCCGCGACGGCACCGTCGTCAGCTCGCAGCCCACCGCCGAGATCAGCTCCAGCCAGATCATCGCGCAGATGGTCGGTCGTGACCTCGACCACCAGGCCTACCCCAAGGAGCAGGTCGAGATCGGCGACACGGTCTTCCGTGCCACCGGGCTGTCGTCCGCGCACATGTTCGAGGACATCGACCTGAACATCCGCGCGGGCGAGATCGTCGGGCTCGCCGGACTCATCGGCGCGGGTCGCAGCGAGGTGATCCGCGCGGTGTTCGGACTCGACAAGCTCGATGCGGGCGAGATCGAGATCGACACGGCCACCGTGAAGATCAAGAACCCGACGCAGGCGATCAAAGCCGGTGTCGCGATGCTCTCCGAGGACCGGCGCCTGGTCGGCATCGTGCCGCAGCTCAGCATCATGAAGAACGCCACGCTGGCGAGCATGCACAAGGTGATCCACGGCGGCTTCGCCCGGCGCCGGGAGGAGGAGAAGCTCGTCACCGAGTACTTCGACAAGATGAACGTCAAGGCGCCCAGCCTGCAGACGCGCATCGCGAACCTCAGCGGCGGCAACCAGCAGAAGGTCCTTCTCGCCCGCTGGCTGATCTCCGACCCGAAGATCCTCCTCCTCGACGAGCCCACCCGCGGCATCGACGTCGGAGCGAAGTTCGAGATCTACAAGATCATGACCGAACTTGCCAAGCAGGGCCGCGGCATCCTCATGATCTCGTCCGAACTGCCCGAGCTCATCGGGATGTGCGACCGCATCTACGTGATGTCGGCCGGACGCCTCACCGCGGAACTGACACCCGATCAGTTCTCGCAGGAAACCATCCTCACGTACGCCATGAATGAAATCGAGGTGGCATGAAAATGCTCTCCAACCTGAAGAGACTCGAGGTGAGCCGCTTCTCGATCTACATCATCCTGTTGATCGTCATCGTCGCGGCGAGCCTGCTGAGCCCGAACTTCCTGAGCTCGGACAACCTGTTCAACGTGCTCCGGCAGGTGTCGGTCATCACCATCCTCGCGTTCGGGGCGATGACGCTCATCATCGGCGGGATGATCGACCTCTCCGCCGGCGCCGTGATGGCGTTCGCGGGTGTGGTGTCGGTCATGGTCTACAAGTCGAGCGGCAACCTGCTGCTCGCCATCCTCGCCGGCATCGCGATCGGCATGATCTGCAACCTCGTCAACGCCTTCCTCGTCGCGACGCTGAAGACCCCGGCGTTCATCGTCACCCTCGGCATGATGCTCATGGCCCGCGGCGCGGTGCTCGAGCTCACGCAGGGTCAGAACGTGCTCCAGCTCGGCGACTTCGTGCTGATCGGACAGGGCAACCTCGGCTGGCTGCCGATTCCGGTGCTGGTGCTCATCGGCGTGACGATCGTGATCTGGTACCTGATGAACCAGACCAGATACGGCCGCTCGGTGTACGCGGTCGGCGGCAACGAGGAGGCGGCGCGGGCCGCAGGGATCTCAGTCGCGCGTGTGAAGTACCAGGCGTTCCTCGTCAACGGCGCCCTGGTCGGCATCGCCGGCGTGATCTTCATGTCGCGCGTCAACGCCGGTCTGCCCAACGCCGGCGTCGGCTACGAGCTGCAGGCGATCACCGCGCCGATCATCGGTGGCACGAGCTTCTCCGGAGGCGTCGGCACCGTGATGGGAACACTCGCGGGTGCGCTCATCGTCGGCATCCTCGGCAACATCATGAACCTCATCGGGATCGGCTCGTACATCCAGCAGATCGTGATGGGCGCGATCATCGTGATCGCCGTCGCCTACGACGTCTTCAGCAAGCGCGGCAAGGCGAAGACCACGATCCTCAAGTCCGACGCGAAGGGCGATCCCTTCCCCGTCCGGGCCTCGTCGACCGATCCGGGAGGCGGTCGGGTGAAAGCCTGACCCTCCCCTTTCCGCAACGCTTCACCCACCCAACGAAAACAGGAGAAGACAATGAAGAGTCTTACCCGCAGGATCATCGCCCTCGGCGCCGCAGCCGCTGCAGCGATCAGTCTCGCCGGCTGCGCCGTCACCACCGGAAACCCGACCGGAGGCGGCGGCGGTGCCACCGAGGACAAGGACGAGTATCGCGTCGCGTACATCGCCCGAGCCCAGGCAGACTCGTTCGCCGCCTGGCTTGCCAACGAGATGAAAGCGGAGGCCGGCAACTACGACGACCTCACCCTCGAGGTGTTCGACGGCCAGGCCGACGACGAGATCGAGAACAAGATGATCGAGAACGCGATCGCCAACAAGTTCGACGCGATCATCATCCAGGCGAACAACGCCGACGCCCAGCTGCCCTACATCCAGCAGGCGATCGACGCGGGCATCGTGACCATCACCACCAACCCGCGCGTGGAGGGACTCACCGGCGGCAACTCGGTCGACGCCGACCCGTACAAGCAGGGCGCCGTCGTCGCGCAGCTCGCCCTGGAGGAGATTCCGGAGAACGCGAACGTGGTCGTGCTCAACGGCCCGGCCGGCAACTTCCACAGCACCGCACGCCGCGAAGCGTGGGAGGCGGAGTTCTTCGAGAAGCGTCCCGACGTGAAGATCGTCGCGGAGGACATCGCGAACTGGAACAAGGATGAGGCCATGACGCTCATGGAGGACTGGTCGCTGGCCAACCCCGACGTCGACGCGATCATCTCGATGAACGACAACATGGCGTCGGGTGCGCTCGAGGCTGTGAAGGGCAAGGGCGGCTTCGACGGCATCCTCGCCTACGGCGTCGACGGCACCCCCGAGGCCGTGCTCCTGATCGAGGCCGGCACGATGACCGCGACCTCGCTCCAGAACGCCCGCGAACTGGCCCAGCTCAACCTGAAGGCCGTGCACGACCTGCTCACGGGCGCGGAGGACGAGGTGAACGTCGACATCGGCAACCCGCTGATCACGAAGGACAACGTCCAGGAGTACATCGACCTGTACAAGGAAGCCGGACTCCTCGACAAGTGACGTCGCCCGAGCGGTGACACCGACGTCGGGGGAGCGGGCGCCCGCCCGTTCCCCCGACGTCTGCCCGCACACCTCCTGGAAGGCAGATCCCGCGATGCTCGTTCTTGCTCTCGCCGACGCCCGTGATCGCGCGCGCCGGCTCGCCCAGGATGGACGTCCCTTCCTGCTGGGGATCGTCGGGCCGCCCGGCGCCGGCAAGTCCACCCTCGCCGAGGCGCTCGGCGAACCCGCGTTCCCCATGGACGGGTTCCACTACGCCAACGAGCATCTGGATCGGCTCGGCCTGCGCGACCGGAAGGGAGCGCCGGCGACGTTCGACGTCGACGGCTTCGCCGCCCAGCTCGGTCGCCTGCGGGCGGGACGCGACGTGGTCGCGCCTCGCTTCGACCGCGAGATCGACGCCGCCGTCGCTGGTGCCCTGCCCCTCTCCGCCGCCGACCGCCTGATCGTCGTCGAGGGCAACTACCTGCTCCATGACGCCGATGGGTGGGAGCGGATCCGCCCGCTGCTCGACGAGGTCTGGTACATCGACGTGCCGGAGGATCTCCGGCTGCGCCGACTCGTCGCCCGCCACGAGTCGTTCGGCCGCACGCACGACGACGCCGTGCGGTGGGCCTCCCACGTCGACGGCCCCAACGCCGTCCTCATCCGCGCCACCCGCCACCGGGCCGACGCGATCATCACCCTGACCGAAGGAGACGACGCATGAGCGTCATGGAAGCATTCGCCCTCACCGACCGCACGGCACTCGTGACCGGTGCCACCCGAGGGCTGGGTCGCGAGTTCGCGCGGGCCCTCGCCGAGGCCGGAGCCGACATCGTCGTGCACGGCCGCGACGAGGAGGCGGCCAAGGAGGTCGCCGCCGAGATCGAGGCGCGTGGGCGCCGGGCGTGGATCGTGCTCGGCGACCTCACCGATCGCGCCTCGGTCGACCGCATCGCCGCCGAGGCCATCGGTGCGGCGGGGCACCTCGACATCCTCATCAACAACGCCGGTGCGTGCATCCACCGTCCCGCGCTCGAGGTGACGGACGACGAGTGGTCGCACGTCATCGACACCAACCTCACGGCGCTGTGGCGCATGTCGCAGGCGGTCGGCGGGCACATGGTCGCACGCGGCTCAGGCTCGATCGTCAACGTCGGCTCCATCTCGGCGCAGATCGTCAACCGGCCGCAGTTCCAGCCGGCGTACAACGCGTCCAAGGCCGCCGTGCACCACCTCACCAAGTCGCTCGCCGCGGAGTGGGCGCCGGCCGGCGTCCGCGTGAACGCCGTGGCCCCCGGGTACATCAAGACCGACATGTCGCCGGTCGACGAGCCCCAGTACCGTCGCTTCTGGATCGAGGACTCCGCGCAGCAGCGCTATGCGACGCCGGACGAGGTGAGCCCCTCGATCGTGTTCCTCGCCTCGGACGCCGCGAGCTTCATGTCGGGTACCGTGCTGGTCGTCGACGGCGGCTACACGCTGTTCTGAGCGGCACGGTGGTCGCCGCCGGGGACGAATCCTCGGCGGCGACCGCTCTGCCCGCCGAGACGCCTATCCGAGACGTGTGTCCGGATCCCTGCGGTCGTCGGCAGTGTGCGGTCTTGTCCGCGTCGGCGAGGGCGGGCACGATGAGCGCATGACGTCTTCTTCCGACACCGCCCTGCTCGTCATCGATGCGCAGGAGTCCTTCCGCCGTCGTGCCGACGACTGGGCGGCTACGGCGAATCCCGCCGTGATCGACAACATCGCGCTCCTCGTCGCTCATGCGCGGGAGGTCGGCGACCCGGTCGTGTGGATCACGCACTCCGAGCCGGGGAGCGGGGGTGTGTTCGACCCCGCATCGGGCTTCGTGCGTGTGATCGAGGACCTCGACCCGCGCGAATCCGAAGCAGCCCTCACCAAGACCACGGTCAACTCGTTCGGCTCGACGGACCTCCATGACAGGTTGCAGAGCGCGGGTGTGCGTCGCGTCGTGATCTGCGGCATCCGCACCGAGCAGTGCTGCGAGACGACGGCCCGCGTCGCCGCCGACCTCGGCTACGAGGTGGAGTTCGTCACCGATGCGACCACGACCTCGGCGATCCCTGCGCACGGCGGGCTGGCCGCCGTGTCGGGGGAGGACATCATGCGCCGTACGGAGAGCATCCTGGCGGCCCGGGGATTCGCGACCATCGCGAGCACGAGCGAATGGATCGGAGCGGTCCGGACACCCGGTCTCCCCTAGAAGAGCCGTCCGGATTCCCCACCACGTCGTCGCCCACCGACAGATTCCGTCGCGATTCTCGTTGTCCGGAAGGGGCGATCCCGCTGGGAGATGCGCGGCGTGCCATCGCGTAATCTCATCAGTAGCGGAGGGGGCGCACTCAGGGGAGTGGGCAATGGGCGAAGCAACGGACCAGGTCGATCGGCGTGTCGTCGATGATCGACGGGCCCGAGAGGCGAATGCGGGGGACCGTGGTGCGGCCGGGGCGTACCTCGCCGAGAATCTCCCGTACCTGTTGTCGATAGCGCGACGGATCTCCAACGGCGTGCTCGATCCTGACGATCTCGCCGCGGACGCCATCGCCGCTCTCCTCGCGCTGTGGGCAGAGGGCAGGGGACCGACCTCGAACCCCAACGCCTATCTCTCGCGGGCGATGAGGAACCGTCTGATCGACGAGTACCGTTCGCCGCGCTCCCGCGTCGGCGGCATCCTCGATGCCGATGAGGAGCTCCAGCCGCACTTCGACTCGACCAGGCGCACTGATCTTCACCGCGAGTACGCGTATGTCGCCGCCGCTCTGCAGTCCCTCCCGCCGGATCAGCAACTGGTGCTGAAAGCCGTCGTCGTCGATGGGCGCAAGCCGGGAGACCTCGAGGGAGAACTGGCGCGGCGGGCACCGGCGATCTCGTCCCTGCTGCGGCGCGCCAAACTCAGCCTGCGCCGGGCGACGCTGCGGGTGGTCCTCGAAGAAGACGCGCCAGCGGACTGCCGTCGCGCCGCCGGCGACCTCCCGGAGTCGGTCGCGGTGCAGATGGAGGATGTCCCTCGATCGCGCGGCATGGCGCACATCCGCACGTGCGATCGGTGCAGGGCCGCCTGGGGAAGGTTCGGCGCCCTCACCTCCGCGCTCGGTACGGTCGCGCTCCTCGTCGCCGGAAGCGTGCTCAGCCCGACCGGCTCCGCCGAGGCCGATGATCGTCCGCGGGGGACGCCGACCGCGCCACCGTCGGTGGTCCGGCGGCTCTCCGGCGCACGAGGGATCTCCCTGGTGCCGCAGGTCATGGCGATCGCCTCGGTCGTGGTGGGGGTGCTCCTGATCGCGCTGGCTCTTCCTGCGGTGCAGAACCTCCTCTCGGGAGGGCCGGTCGGCGGCCTCCAGCTCGCCGTCACCTCACGAGCGCTTCCGATCGAACGTGCCGAGATCGACGTGGATCTGCGGCTGGCCGACACCGAGGACGTCGTGGTCGAGGTCCTTCTTCCGCCCGGACTGAGCATCCTGAGCACTCCAGAGGCGTGGGACTGCTCGCCTTCCGCGACGGGTGTCATCTGCCGGGGGGATGCGACCTCCCGCGTCACCTTCTCCCTCGTCGACTCCCGCCCCGATGAGACCGGCACGTACCGACTCCTGCTGGCCGGGCATCGCGGGGACCGCGAGGTCAGCGGTGTCGCCGAGGGGCAGGTGCGTTCCGAGACGCAGACCGTCACGGCGACGGTCGGCTGACACCGACAGATTCCTTCGGCTCGCTCGTTTGTACCTCCGAGGGGTCACGCCGGTTGGCGTGCCTGCGAATTCGCACTGTCCGCGTAATGAAAGGCGCCCGAACGGAGTCTCTCCTTCCGGGCGTGTCGCGGGGACAACGCCCGAAATGCTGGGGGTCAGCAATGTCTACTGGGAACACGCATATCCGTCATCGCCTGGCAGGTGCCGTGGTCATCGGCGTCGCCGCGGCTCTCGCGGTTCCGACGGCGGGGTGGGCTGCGCCCACACCCGACTCCGGCCCGGTCGCCGGAGGAACCACGGTTCTCATCGAATGCGCGGACATCTCGCCGATCGAGATGTTCGCCGCAGGCGGGATGAACGCCATGATCGTCACGAAGGATGAGAAGGTCCTCACCTGGGGCGCGTGGCAGTACGGATCCAACGGGAACGGCGGGGGATCAGGGCCAGGGCAGATCTCGCAGGGGGCGATCCCCGCGGATGCCGACATCGTCGACGCCGACTACGACCAGTACGCCGGCTACGTGGTCGCCGCCGACGGTGCGATCTACGCCTGGGGCATGAACTCGTCCGGCCAGCTCGGCATCGGCGGTTTCAACCCGCAGGAATCGGCGACGCCCGTGAAGGTGAACCAGGGGCAGATCCCGGCGGGAGTGAAGCCGGTCTCGATCGCCGCCGGCTCGGGGCGTGCCGCCGTGCTCGCCGACAACGGCTGGGTGTACAGCTGGGGCGAGCCGTCCAACGGAGACGGCACCAATGCCTGGCGTCCCGAGCCCGTCGCGCTGGCGCAGGGGCAGATCCCCGCAGGTGTCACCATCACCCAGCTCGCCAACGGCAACGGCAACACCTACGCGCTCGGCAGCGACGGCTGGATCTACTCCTGGGGTGGCAGCTTCATGGGAGGCAACGGCGATGGCAACGTCGGCGGACCCGACCGGCTCGCACCGGTGCGGATCGCACAGGGGGCGGTTCCCGCCGGCGTCACGTTCACGCAGGTCGCTGCCGGCTCCTATGTGGGCTACGGGCTCGGAACCGACGGGAAGATCTATTCCTGGGGGTACAACGGCAACGGCCGCCTGGGCATCGGTGACACGGGTGTGACCGCGGCCGGAGAACCCGTGCTCGTCGCTGCGGGCGACATGCCCGCCGGCCTCGGCATCAAGAAGATCGTCGCGAGCGAGTTCCACGTTCTCGTGCTCGCCGACGACGGGACCATGTACAGCTGGGGATACAACCCCGACGGTCAACTCGGCATCAACTCCGTCGTCGACGCGGCGGCGCCCGTCAAGGTCGACACCAGCGACATCCCCGCCGGTGTCATCGCCACGGATGTCGAGATCGGGCTGCAGGCGTCGTTCGCGCTCGGTTCGGACGGTCGTCTCTACAGCTGGGGCGGGATGCGTCCGACCTGGGGCAGCATCTCCGGTCCCGCGCAGCTCGGCAGTTACGCGAGCGAGGGGCGGATGCGGCCGGGGCTCGCGCTCAGCTTCGGGGTGACCGAGGTCACCTTCGACGGCATCCCCGGCACCGACCTCGATGCGTCGGGGTGCCCGATCAGCGTCGTGACCCCGCCGCACGTTCACGGCCCCGTCGACGTCGTCGTGCGCACGGGCCTGATGGCGGGGACCACAGCCACGCCGTATCAGTCCGCGACGACCTACCCCGGCGGGTTCACGTACCTCGAGCCGCCGGTCATCGTCACCCCCTCCCTCCCGGACGGGACCGTCGGGACCGCCTACACCGCGACGGTCGAGGCGACGGGACCGGGGCCGATCACGCTCGCGGTAACCACGGGCTCGCTGCCCCCGGGGCTCGTCCTGGATCCGGCCACGGGGGCGCTCACCGGCACCCCGACGACCGCGGGCACCTACACCTTCACGGTGACGGCGACGAACCAGTACGGGACCGACACCCAGGAGTACGTGGTCGTGATCCGCGAGCGCACGGTGATCCCGACGATCGATCCGATCGATCCGACCGACCCGACCGACCCGCCTCGCGGAGGAAGCACGTCCGGCGGCAGCGCCTCGCTCGCCGTCACCGGCGGCACCGCGGCGTTCGCGGCGTACGCGGCCGGGGCCGGAGCGCTCCTGATCGTCGTCGGCAGCGGCTATCTGCTGTTCACCAGGAGCCGTCGACGGGTATGACGTGTCGGCGCTGCACGCGCCGACAGATTCCGCCCGGACATCCGTTGTTCTAGATGAGTCCTCCCCGGGCTCGGTGACACCTCCCCGTCACCTGGTGCACAGCACCTCCCCAACAGGGGCGGCACACCCCCACGTGCCGCCCCTACCTCCTTCCGGCTCGTCCTGAGCCCGACCGGATGCGTCAGCCCTCGGGATCGGCCTCGGGCATTCCCGGGCCGGGTCCCGGACGCACAGGCGCCTCCGGGGCGATGTCGATGCGGGTGTTGCCGTCGTGCTCGCTGACCTCGATGCGGGGCGCGGCGTCGGCC
This sequence comes from Microbacterium sp. UCD-TDU, assembly GCF_000340625.1. Classification (NCBI taxonomy): domain Bacteria; kingdom Bacillati; phylum Actinomycetota; class Actinomycetes; order Micrococcales; family Microbacteriaceae; genus Microbacterium; species Microbacterium sp. UCD-TDU. The sequence goes on along the minus strand of NZ_KB454446.1, from coordinate 1,118,521 downwards.
TCGGTGGCCTCCGGCGCCGCCGTCAGCTGGTCGTGTCGCTTCTGTGCGCTCGTCATCTCTTCGTCGGATGCGTGCTCAGGCGTGCTCATGGTTCTCCTTCGGGTTGCCGACGGGTTCGCCGCCGGAGGTCTCGTTCCTCTTCTCGGCGTGCTTCCTGCCCCAGAGCGCCAGCAGGTAGAGCACACCGCCGACGGCGAGCAGGATCCCACCGAAGAGCCAGACGGCCGGACGCTGCTGGGTCAGCAGCAGGATGCAGGACCCGATGCCGAGCACGGGGACGAAGGTCCACACGCGGAAGTGATCGTTCTCGACGCGGTCCCGACGCAGCACCAGCACGGACACGTTGACGCTGAGGAAGACGACCAGAAGCAGCAGCACGACGGTCTCGGCGAGCGTTGCCAGATCCCCGACGAGGGTCAGGCCCATCGCCACGAGGGTGGTGGTGAGGATCGCGACCCAGGGGGTCCTCCTCTTCGGGAGCACGCGGCCGAGGGTGGCGGGCAGGAGGTTCTGCTCGGCCATGCCGTAGGTCAGGCGGCTGACCATGATCATCGTCAGCAGTGCGCCGTTGGCGACGGCGACGAGCGCGATGAGGCTGAACAGCCAGGAGGGGATGCTGACGCCGGTGGCCTCCACGACGGCGAGCAGGGGTCCGCTCGACTCCTGCAGCGCTGCGGGCGGGAGCGCGATCGCGCTCGCCAACCCGACCAGCACGTAGACCGCTCCGGCGGTGAACAGTGCGCCGAAGAGGGCGCGGGGGTACGTGCGGCGCGGATCCTTCACCTCTTCGATCATGTTCGCGGAGGTCTCGAACCCGACGAACGAGTAGTAGGCGATGACGGCGCCCGACAGCACCGCGATCGCAGCATTCGTGCCCTCCGGCACCTCGGTGACACGGGAGAGGTCACCGCCACCACCGCCGACGAAGATCGCGACCACGGCGACGACGATGACGAGGCCGCTGAGCTCGATCGCCGTCATCACGAGATTGGCTCCCATGGACTCCCGGATGCCGCGGGCGTTCAGGAGGCCGACGAGGGCGAGGAACGCGATGGCGACCGGGATCGTCGGCAGGTCGAGGAACGTGCCCAGGTAGTCGCCCGCGAACGCGATCGCGAGTCCGGCCGCGCTCGTGACGCCCGCCGCGAGCATGCTGAATCCGACCAGGAACGACACCAGGGGGCTGTGGAAGGCGCGCTCGGCGAAGACCGCTGCACCACCGGCACGAGGGTACTTGGTGACGAGCTCGGCGTACGAGCCTGCGGTGAGCATCGCGAGAAGCAGCGCCAGGAGCAGGGGCGCCCACAGCATCCCGCCGACCTTCTCGGAGAGCACGCCCATCAGCGCGTAGATGCCGGCGCCCAGCACGTCTCCCAGGATGAAGGCGAACAGGAGAGGCCCGGTGATCGCCCTCCGCAGCCGGGGCGAGGTCTCGGCGGCGGGAGCGGTCTCGGTCGTCATCCTCGAAAGCTACGGGGGAGGGGTGAGACCGGCCACGGGGTTGACATCCCGACGCCGTGGCCTCCTCGCCGCCCGTCCGCCCGCCGATCGGCGCCCGTCTTCAGGCTCAGCGAATTCACAGAAAGCCCGCGCGGCTCCCGGAATTCCGCGGGATGCGGCGATAGCGTCAGTGCCGCAAGAGGCTCGGTCGACCGGAGTGTGCGGGCAGGACGGGCTTCCTCTCTCTCGAATCTCCGACACAAAGGGCACTCTCATGACCGGTACGGCACGCAAGGCGCTCGCAGAGGCGCTCGCCACCTTCCTCTTCGTCCTCGCGATCATCGCGGCAGTGAACAGCGGCAGCCCGCTGACTCCGCTCGCGATCGGTTTCACCCTGATGGTGCTCGTGTTCTCGACGGGTCACATCTCGGGTGCACACCTCAACCCGGCCGTCTCGGTCGGCGTGTTCCTGCGCGGCGGCCTCAGCGTCGCCGACTTCATCTCCTACCTCATCGCCCAGTTCGTCGGTGGCGCACTGGCCGCGCTCGTCAGCATGTCCGTGTGGCCCGTCGGCGAGAAGGCCATGATCGTCGAGGTCGGCCCTGCGTTCCTCGTCGAGGCCCTCTTCACGTTGATCCTCGTGTGGGTCGTGCTCAACACCGCCACGTCGAAGGACACCGCGGGCAACTCTTTCTACGGTCTCGCTATCGGTGCGACCGTGTTCGTGGGTGCGGCGACCGTCGGATCGATCTCGGGTGGCGGCTTCAACCCGGCCGTCGCGCTCGGTCTCTCGGTCAGCGGCCACTTCGCCTGGAGCTCGCTGTGGCTCTACCTCGTCGCCCCCGTCGTCGGAGCCGTGATCGCGGCGATCCTGTTCCGCGTGCTCAACACGGACGACGCCAAGAAGATCGCCGCAGCGGAGTAGTCTCCCCGCACGCCCGAAGCGCCGCATCCTCCTCGGAGGATGCGGCGCTTCTGCGTGCGGGGGCGTCAGCCGACCGGCACCGGTGCGGTGGGGGTCGGCTTCCCGTCCCGGGTATCTGCGGCGTGGGCTCGGGCGCGGGCCGCGGCGACGACCATCACGACGAGTGCGACGCCGGTGAGGATCGCCCCCATCCAGATCGGCGAGGTGTAGCCGAGACCGGCGGAGATGCCGACTCCGCCCGCCCAGGCGCCGAGCGCGTTGCCGATGTTGAACGCCCCGATGTTCGCACCGGAGGCGAGGGTGGGTGCGCCGCCCGCATACTGCATGACGCGGCTCTGCAGGCCCGGGACCGTGCCGAAGCCGAAGCCGCCCATGAGGAACAGGGCGACGATCGTGGCCACGCCTGACTGCGCCGATGCGGCGAAGAGCACGAGGACGATCACGAGAGCGGCGATGAAGATGACCAGGGTGCGGTCGATCGCGCGATCGGCGAGGCGTCCGCCCAGCCAGTTGCCGAGCACGAGCCCGGCGCCGAACAGCACGAGCAGCCACGGCACGGCGGAGGTGGCGAAGCCGCTCACCTCGGTGAGCGTGTAGGCGATGTAGGTGAAGGCGCCGAACATCCCGCCGAACGCGAGGATCGTGACGACGAGCGAGAACCACACCTGTCCGGAGCGGAAGGCGGCCAGCTCACCGCGGAGGCTGACCTGGGCGGTGGGGCGAGGAAGGCGCGGGACGAGGAGGGCGATGCCGATGAAGGCCAGCACGCCGATGCCGGAGATCGCCCAGAAGGTCGAGCGCCAGCCCAGCTCTTGACCGAGGAAGGTGCCGAACGGCACGCCGAAGACGTTCGCGGCGGTGAGGCCGGTGAACATGATCGCGATCGCGCCGGCCTTCTTCTCGGGGGCGACGAGGCCGGCGGCGACGACCGACCCGATGCCGAAGAACGCGCCGTGGCAGAGGGCGGCGATGATGCGGCCGAGCATCGCGACGCCGTAGTCGTCGGCAAGAGCGGTGAGGGCGTTGCCGACGATGAACAGCACGATGAGCCCGAGCAGCACGGGCTTCTTGGGCAGCCGGGTGGCGGCGGCCGTGAGCACGAGTGCGCCGACCACCACAGCCAGCGCGTAGCCGGAGATGAGCCAGCCGGCTGCCGACTCGGTGACGCCGAAGTCGTGGGCGACTTCGGGCAGCAGGCCCATGATGACGAACTCGGTGAGCCCGATGCCGAACGCCCCGATGGCGAGGGCGATCAGTCCTGGAGGCATGACGATTCTCCTGATAGATTGGGGAGGATACTTGCAGACGCCGCATATTGCGCATCGAACGTTAATGATTGCACACGCAAGTATCTGGCGCAAGCAACTATCTCGGAGGATGTCCATGGGTATCGGTGACGACGCGGTCGAGGTGCGTGCGCAGGGCTGGCGGACGCTGGCCGCACTGCACGGCCTGATCGAGACCGCGCTCGAGCGCAGCCTGGGAGAGGCGGCATCGCTCTCGGTCGTGGAGTACACCGTGCTCGACGCGCTCGACAGGCAGGACGGATGGCACATGCGCATGCAGCAACTCGCGCGTGCGGCAGCCCTGAGCCCCAGCGCGACGACCCGCCTGGTCAACCGCCTCGAGGACCGCGGTCTCCTCACGCGCATCCTGTGTGCCGATGACCGTCGCGGCATCTACACCGAGCTCACTCCCGCAGGTCGCGAGCTCTACGAACGTGCGCGACCGATCCATGACGCCGCCCTCGAGCGGGTGCTCGAAGACGCGGCGGCGCAGCCGGAACTGGCACCCGTCGTCGAGGCACTGCACGGTGTCGCGCTGCCCGCGCTCGCCGCAGGCTGATCCCGACCGATCGACGGCTCCATGATGACCACGCCCTCCCGCACGCTCCTCGTCGGCTCCGGCAAGATCGCCGCACGCCTCGCACCGCTGATCCTCGAGCACGGCGAGGTGTTCGCGCTGCGCAGGAGCGACGCCGAGCCGCCCGCCGGGGTGACCGGGATCCGCGCCGACCTCGCGGAGACGCTCGACTCGCGACTTCCCGCGGTCGACGCGATGGTCGTCACGCTTCCGCCCGGTGAGGGCGTGTCGGCCTACCGCACGGCGTTGACGCATCTCGCCGAGGCCCTGCCCGCGATCCCTGCTCGCACCGTGTTCGTGTCGTCGACCGGGGTGTTCGACGGCCCAGGGGCCGTGCAGCCGATCACCGAGAAGGACGATCCGGAACCGACGAGCGCGCGCTCACGAGGACTGCGCGACGGCGAGCGGGCGGCGGTCGAGATCTTCGATGCGGTCGTGGTGAGGCCGGCCGGCATCTACGGACCCGGCCGCGACTTCCTCCTGCGGAAGGTGCGCGAGGGCGCGGCGGTCGAACACGCGCGGCGCACGAACCGCATCCACGAGACCGACCTAGTGCGCACCCTCGAACTGCTGCTGCGGACGCCCGCCCCTCCGCGGCTCGTGCACGCCGTCGACGAGAGCCCGGCACCGCTGGGAGAGGTCGTCGGGTTCATCGCGCGCGAGCTCGGTGTCGACGTGCCCCCCGACATCGGCTCTGCGGACCCGGGGGGCTTCGTGTACGACGGGTCGTTGCTGCGGTCGCTGCTCGGCGCCCTCGAGTATCCGACCTATCGCGAGGGATACGCCGAGATGATCGCGGACCCCACCGCGAGCTGAGGCGCCGTCGTCGGCAGCGCCGCGTAGCCTGGGGCCATGACGAGCACAGCTGCGCGCACCGCCATGGAGGTCGTCGACTGGCGGCGCCGGGTCTTCGCCCTGTACGACGCCGTGCGGATCGCGGACTCCCCGGAGGAGGCGCACGAACTCTGGCGGATCGAACGGGACGACCTGATGCTCCACCACCCGGCCACCCCGTTGCTGCCCGAGGACAGGGCGCTGTTCGAGGGGCTCCCGATCGCCTCGTACGACCCGCAGTGGCGCTTCGAACTGCCGATCCTCCCCGCAGACCCCGGCGGCTTCGAGTTCGCGACCGGCACCGACGGCATCGTCCCGTTCGAGCGGATCGGCCGTGTGGAGATCCCGGATGCCGGATCGCTCGACGTCTGGCGGCTGGCCTCCTACGGCGGCGGTCTCTTCATCCCGGTGCGTGATGCGCTGGCCGGCCGCCCCGGCGGAACCTACGGCGGCGGACGCTACCTGATCGACACGGTCAAGGGCGCCGACCTCGGATCCGACGCCCGGCGCGGCACGATCGTGCTCGACTTCAACTTCGCCTACAACCCCTCGTGCGCCTACGACCCGGCGTGGGCCTGCCCACTCGCGCAACCGGGGAACGTGCTCCCGACCGCCGTCCCGGTCGGGGAGATGTACGGCGTCGGGAGCGCCTGAGCGCCTGAGCGCCTGAGCGCCTGGTCTTCCGGGCTCCTGCGCGGATCCGGAACGAGTTTGTGACGAATCGACGTGCACGCACGTCCTATCTCCGAGCGAGCGTTTCGCTCCCGGCGGGAGTCTCACACGGGACCCGCGACCGGTCTTCAGATCGAGATGGGACACCTCATGGCAAACCAGGACCAGAACACCCCCGCTCCGGCCGAGAAGGAGCTCGCTCAGGCTGCTCCGAAGGCTGCCGGCGCCTCCGCGTCGCGCGTCGACCGGTCGAGCGGATTCTCCGCTTCGCGCATCCCCGCCGACGAGAACGCCGCGGGTAAGACGACCATCGCCGACGGCGTGGTGGCCAAGGTCGCCGGCATCGCCGCGCGTGAGGTCCCCGGCGTCTACGCGCTCGGTGGCGGCGGAGCCCGCGCCTTCGGCGCCATCCGCGACGTCATCAACGCCACCGACCTCGCTCAGGGCGTCAAGGTCGAGGTCGGCGACACGCAGGCCGCAGCCGACCTGACCATCGTCGTCGAGTACCCGGCACCCATCCAAGACGTCGCGAACAACGTCCGTGCTGCTGTCGCCGGTGCGATCAGCCGCCTGGTCGGCCTCGAGGTCGTCGAGGTCAACGTCGAGGTCAACGACGTGCACGTGCCCGGCGACGACAGCGACGACGAGGAGTCGCGCGTCTCATGAGTGCCACAACGGTCGGCGCCCTGATCGGCGCTCTGCTGGCCCTCGCCGCCCTGCTGTTCGGGTTCTGGGGGTTCCTCCTCATGGCCGTGTTCGCGGGCATCGGGGCGCTCGTGGGCCGAATCGCCTCCGGCAAGCTCGACGTCCGCGGTCTCGCAGACGTCTTCACCGGGCGGCGCACCTCCTGATGCGTGCCGACCAGCACATCGCCGGCGGCGACGCTCTCTCGGGAGTCGCCGCCGGCGGGGCCGCCCTCCGCGGTCGCGTCGAGGTGAAGGAGCGCGTCTATCGCACGGTCACCGAGAAGGCGTCCGCGACGTTGATCGGGGTGCCTCGCAGCGACGTGAAGGTCGATGTCGCGGAGCACCCCCGGGGGATCACGGTGCGCATCGCCGCGCCTCTTCCCGTCCCCCGCCTGGATGACACGGCCGCGATCGCTCAGACCGTCCCCGTTCTCGAGCGGGCGCGGGATCTGCAGGAGCAGTTGCAGCAGCACCTGAGCACGATCCTCGGACGCAACGTCATCCGCATCAACCTCACCGTCACCGGTGCCACCATCCCGGAAAGGAGACGAGTGCAATGAGCACCCCGGTTCTGCGCCGCGTCATCCGGCGCGAGACGCACTCGCCGCGGACCGTCGCGATGTTCGTCGCGGTGGTCCTGCTGATCCTGGCCCTCGCATACATCGGGCTCGAGATCGTGTTGAGCCTCGCCGCGCAGCCCGCGCTCCTGATCGGTCCCGCCGCAGCCGGAGGGTGGCTCATCGGGCTTCCCACCGCGCAGCCCGCCGGGCTCGTGATCGCCGGCAGCGTCGTCCTCGCCCTCATCGGCGTGATCTTCATCGTGCTGGCCATCACCCCGGGGCGGCTCTCGAAGCACGTCCTGGACGGGGGTGGACGGGCCGTGGTCGTGGACAACGGTGTGATCGCCAGCGCGCTGGCCCAGCACCTCGCAGAGGAGACCGGCCTCGCCCGCGACAGCATCACCGTAGGCGTCGGTCATCGCACCGTCGACGTGACCGTGCGCCCCGGCATCGGCATCCCGCTCGACAAGGCCGACGTGGCCTCGGCCGCCGAGGCGGAGCTGCAGACCTACCGGCTGGCCCACCGGGTCCGCACCCGGGTGCGCATCGAGCGACCCGCCGAGAAGGAGGACGAACTGTGAACAACACCAATCGTGCGTTGAATCGCACCCTGCTCCTGATCATCGGGGTGCTGTTCCTCGGGCTCGGCGCCCTCGGCATCGCCATCATGAGCTGGCCGACCGCGTCGGACATCTGGGCCGCAGGCGGCAAGGACGCGCAGTCCTGGCTCGACCAGGCGATCGCCGCGACCGCGATCGCCGGTGGCGGCCTGTCATGGATCGGCATCGGCGCTGTCGCGGCGATCGTGGTCGTCATCGTCCTGCTGATCCTCGCGCTCACCAGCATCGCGGGTCGCCGCTCGAAGACCGTGCTCCGCTCGACGGGAGCGCAGAACCCTCTGGGCCGCGTGACCGTCAACGAGTCGTTCGTCTCGGATGCGGTGAAGAACTCCCTCACCACTCGGGACGAGGTCCTCTCGGCGCAGGTCACGGCCAACGACGTGCGCCGCCGGCCGGTGCTGCACGTGTCGGTCACCCCGCGGCAGAACACCGATCCGCGCGAGCTCGTCGACCATGTCGACCGACTGCTCGCCAACCTCGCGGTCCTGACCGGCCGCGACACAGAGACGTTCGTCTCGGTCCACACGAGCCTTCGGGCCCGCCTCGCGCACGACCAGCGTCGACTCTCCTGAGCGCGCGGGTCGCCGCACCTCCGCAGAAAGCAGACATCATGCGCAACAAGATCCTCCTCGTCGTCGGCGTCGCCTTCGTCGCGTACGTCCTCGGCAGTCGGTCGGCGACCGTGCAGATCAACAAGGGCGAGTCGGTGAGGCATCAGCTGGTGCGGATGTGGAACGACCCCAAGGCCAGGAAGCAGCGCCACAAGGCCGCCGAGAAGGCGGCCAAGAAGGCGCGCAAGGCACTTCGCGGCTGACCGACGCGCGGGCCCCTCAGACGACGTGCGTGTTCGGCAGCGGGCTCACGGTCGGGCGGGCGTAGGTGCGACGTCGGGCGGAGATGTCGGTGGGCCGGGCCGCGCGCGGCACGCCGCGGTCGACCGCGATCACCTCGAACTCCTGGATCTGCGCTGGCCGCACCGGGGTGAGGTGGATCATGCAGATCAGCTCGCCCCGCTCGGCGGGGATCGACCACGTGATGTCGGCCGGAGTCGCCGAGGAGACGATCTCCGGTGCTCCGGCATCCTGGCGCAGCGGACCCACCTGGGCGACGAGTTCGTCGATCGCGGCGCGGCGCTGAGGAAGCGGACGATCGAAGTCGATGTTGTCGGCGAAGATCTCGGCGGCCGCATCGTCATCCCAGGAGCGCACCAGCGCGTCTGCTGCCGCCATCAGCCGCCGCGTCTCCGGCCACGGCCGTACGGTCCGGGCGGGGGTGTCGTGCACGGCGAGGGCGCGGAACAGCGCATCCTCCGACAGAGCCACGGGGGTTGCCCCGGTGGCTGTTGGTGAGCACGACCACACCGATACCGGAATCGGCGTGCCACACCATGTTCAGGATGAACCCGGGAAGACCGCCGCTGTGGGTGACGATCCGGCCGCGGTGCAGGTCTTCACGCACGAAGAGGCCGAGCGCGTAGCCGCCCGTGACGAACTTCCAGGTGCCATCGGGTCGCGCCTGGAGGGAGGGGATGTCGACCTGATGGATGCGCTGCAGCTCGCGCCGTGAGGCCCGGCTGACGACCGCGCCGTGATCGTCGGCGCCGGCCATGGCTGGTCGGGTGGCTGCGGCGAGGAAGCGCACCCAGACGCTCAGGTCGGTGATCGTGGACTGCATGCCTCCGGCCGCGGCCATGGCGTCGGACACGGCCGGAGGGAACCCCGCCCATTCGCCCTCGGTGTTCAGCGAGTAGCCGACCGCCCGGAGAGTGCCGCCCTCCGGGGCGCGGTTGTCGAACCACGTCCTGTTCATCCCCAGCGGCCGCAGGATCTCGTCGGTGACCCAGTCCTCCACGCGCCGACCGACGGCCTTACCCACCGCGAGGCCCGCCATGGTGAAGCCGATGTTCGAGTACTCGAAGGCGCTGCCGGGATGGTTGCTGTAGTTGAAGCCCGGTCGGATCCGCTCGACGAGCTCCGCTTCGGACAGGCCCAGGAACGGGTCGACCCACGAGTTGTCCTCGGTGAGACCGCCGCCCATGCTGAGCAGCTGCCGCAGGGTCGGGACGTCAGCCGGCTCATCGCCCACGGTGCCGTGCCACTGCGGATAGAAGTCGGTGATGGGGGCGTCCAGGTCGAGGAGTCCGCGGTCGCGGGCGAGCAGCGCGCCGAGCGCCACGAAGCTCTTGGTCATCGACGCGATCGGGAACACCGTGTCGGCGTCGGGGGCGTTGCCCTGGTCGTCTGCGGTCCCGAACCCCCGGGTGTGCTCGAGGCCGTCGGCCCCGACGAGTCCGTACACGAGCCCCGGCGACTGGCCCGCCGCCGTGTACTGGCCGAAGAAGGCATCGAGCTGATCGACGAGCGGCACCACGAGGGTTTCGCTGGACATGGAGACTCCCTTGTTCTGGGGTGGCAGGAACGCCGGTTCGTCTCCAGCCTCTCGTGCCCGGCGCGCGAAGTCATGTCCGCGGGAACCGAGTGTCGCCATCGGATGTGTGCGGGGTCACGAAGGCGGCTGCTTTCCGGCGTGCGGTGAGCGTCGGTAGCCTTCGAACGTGGGATTCTCGCTGCTCGGACTGCTCGTCAGCATCGTGGTGCTCGCCCCCAACCTCCTGCTGCTGTGGTTCCCCCCGCGAGGACCGAACGTGGTCGTGCGCGTGCCACGCCTGCTCGAAGGGAGCGAACGGGCGGGACAGGCCCTGTGCCTGGTGGTGCCGGCGATCACGCTCCCCGGTGCGATCGTCTGGGGGTGGGCGCTGCCCGTCGCCGTCGCTCTTGCCGCCTACTACGCGCTGTGGGGCCGGTATCTCGTCGCCGGTCGTGCGCAGGTTCTGCTCTATGCCTCGCTCTGGCGTGTTCCCGTGCCGATGGCGGTCATGCCGGCGCTCGTGTTCCTCGGCGCCGCGGCGTGGGTGAGCAACCCGTGGATCGCGGTCGCCGCCGTCGTCCTCGCCATCGGCCACATTCCGGTCGCGCTCCTGACGAGACGTGCGATCCGCTCGGCTCCGTCAGAGTGACACGGCTGGCGGCGTTTCTCTCCACGATGCCCGCGGGGTTCACGGCGCACGCAGAGGCGCCGCGAACCCCGCGTCGGGCTCACGCCATCTGGGCGGCGTACTTCGCGGGGTCCGCGTCGAAGGCCGGACCGCACCCGGCGCAGCAGAAGAAGTACCGCTCGCCCTCGTGGTCACGGTAGAGGCCGGCGGCCTCCGCGGCCTTCTTGCTGACCGGGTTGCCGACCATGACCGGGCAGGTGGTGAGGTCGTCGCCTGCTGTGCTGGTCAAAAGGTTCTCGCGGCCGTTGCCTGCGGCGGCGGGGTTGATGGCGCTGGTGCTGCAACAGCTCGGTGCGGCCTCGGTGTTGTTCGTCATGCGGGATGGTTCCTTTCTCGAGTGCTTCTGGTGGAGGGAGATGGTGCGTGTCATCACTTGGCGATGCTCTTGAACCCGCGCAGGCGCAGGCTGTTGCCGACGACGAAGACGCTGGAAAGCGCCATCGCCGCGCCGGCGAGCATGGGGTTGAGCATTCCGAGTGCGGCGACGGGGATCGCCGCGACGTTGTAGGCGAAGGCCCAGAACAGGTTGGTCTTGATCGTTCCGAGTGTCTTTCGCGACAGCCGGATCGCATCGACCGCGCTGCGCAGATCGCCGCGCACCAGGGTGATGTCGGATGCTTCGATCGCGACATCCGCGCCGGTACCCATCGCGAGTCCGAGATCGGCCTGTGCGAGTGCGGGGGCGTCGTTGACGCCGTCGCCGATCATCGCGACCACCTTGCCTTCGCGCTGCAATCGAGAGACGACATCGACCTTGTCCTTCGGGAGGACTTCGGCGATGACCTCCTCGATACCCACCTCGGCCGCGATCTGCCGGGCCACGGCCTCGTTGTCTCCGGTGAGCAGGATCGGGGTCAACCCGATCGCCGTGAACTGAGCGATCGCTTCGGCGCTGCTCGGCTTCACGGTGTCGGCCACGACGAGGATGCCTCGGGCCTGACCGTCCCACCCCACGGCGACGACGGTCTTGCCCTCGCTCTCGGCGCGGGCCTTCGTCGACGCGAGTTCACGGCTCAGCTGTTGCGACCACTCGGCGAGGAGCGAATCGCGGCCGACGAGCACGGCGTGGCCGTCGACGATCCCCTGCACTCCTTTACCCTCGATGTTCGCGAAGTCCTCGGGCGTCGGCAGTGCGCCGACCTCCTGGGTCGCCCCCTTGGCGATCGCCTGTGCGATGGGGTGCTCCGAGGCATCCTCCAGGGCGCCGGCCAGCCGCAGCAGCTCCGCACGATCTGTGCGGTCCTCTGTGAACACGCCGACGAGTGTCATCTTGCCGGTGGTGACGGTGCCGGTTTTGTCCAGCACGACGGTGTCGACCTTGCGGGTGGACTCCAGAACCTCCGGGCCCTTGATGAGCACGCCCATCTGTGCGCCGCGACCAGTGCCGACCAGAAGCGCCGTGGGGGTCGCCAGACCGAGCGCGCACGGGCAGGCGATCACGAGCACGGCGACCGCCGCCGTGAACGCCGCGGTCACGGGGAATCCTGCCCCGAGCCAGCCGCCGAGCGCCACGAAAGCGATCACGATCACGATCGGCACGAACACTCCGGAGATCCGGTCGGCGAGGCGCTGCACCTCGGCCTTCCCGGTCTGGGCGTCCTCGACCAGCTGCGCCATCTGTGCCAGTTGCGTGTCCGAGCCGATTCGTGTCGCGCGGATCACGAGTCGGCCGCCGACGTTCGTCGTGGCACCGGTGACGGCGTCGCCCTCGGCCACCTCGACCGGGACGGCCTCTCCGGTGAGCATGGATGCGTCAACGGCCGAGGTGCCGGAGACGACCACGCCGTCGGTGGCGATCTTCTCCCCGGGGCGCACGATGAACTCGTCGCCCACCTGGAGATCCTCGACGGGGATCTTCGTCTCCACACCGCCACGCAGGACGGCGACCTCTTTCGCGCCGAGTTCGAGGAGAGCGCGCAGGGCCGCGCCGGCCTGCTTCTTCGACCGCTTCTCGAAGTACCGCCCGGCGAGGATGAACATGGTCACCCCTGCGCCCACCTCGAGGTAGATGTTCGCCGCCCCGTCGGACGGGGCCAGCGCGAACTCGAACGGGTGCGTCATGCCCGGCGTGCCCGCTGTGCCGAAGAACAGTGCGTACAACGACCACAGGAACGCGGCCGAGGTGCCCATCGAGATGAGCGTGTCCATCGTGGCGGCGCCGTGCTTCAGGTTGGTCCATGCGGCCTTGTGGAAGGGCCATGCCGCCCAGAGGATCACGGGAGCAGCCAGCGCGAGCGATGCCCACTGCCAGTACGTGAACTGCAGCGCGGGGATCATCGCCATCGCGATCACGGGCACGGTCAGCACGATCGCGCCGATCAGTCGGTTGCGCAGCGACCGCAACTCAGGATCCGCGTCATCGGCATCACCGGCGGCCGTCCCGTCGTTCCTCTTCCCCTTCGGGGCGGGCAGAGCCGCGGAGTACCCCGTCTTCTCCACCTCTGCGATCAGCACCGCCGGGTCGTAGCCGTCAGGGACCGTGATCTTCGCCTTCTCGGTCGCGTAGTTCACGGTCGCCACGACACCCTCGAGCTTGTTCAGCTTCTTCTCGATCCGCATCGCGCACGACGCGCAGGTCATCCCGCCGATCTCCAACTCGACGCCTGACCCCATGCTCGGAGGTGCTGATGTACTCATGTGCTTTTCCTTCTGTCGGCTGTGTGTGCGGGAAGCAGTGCGGAGCTGCCACGGGGCGATGCTCGTCGCTCAGTGCCCGTCGTCGTGGGAGTCGCCGTCGGACGCGGCCGGGTCAACTCCCGGAGTGGCGTCGACCACGAACTCGGCGGTGTGCACCTGTCCGTCGACCTGGAAGTCGAGGTACAGGAAGTACCGGCCGGCGGTCAGCGCCTCGGCGGCGAACTCGATCTCGGGCCCTGAGGTCTCGCCGACCTCAGGCTCTTCCCCCTTGGCGTGCACGTGCAGGTAGGCGAGGTCGCCGTCGCGCAATGCGACGAGGTGGCCGAAAGCCCCCAGGTAGGGCTCCAGAGCGGTCACGGGCTTGCCGTCTCGCGTCACGGTGAGGGTGAGGTCTTTGGCCGATCCTGCCGTGAGGTCGCCGTCGAGCGAGACCGTGAAGTCGCCGACCTGCGCGGTCTGCGTCGGCTGCGGCGTCACCGGGGTGAACTCGCCCGCCACCTGGACCGTGCGTGTGAGAGTGAGCGAAGGGGCATCCGCGCCGGCGGGGGTGAAGTCCGCGAAGACGCGATAGGTCCCGGCTTCCGCCCATTCCCACGGCAATGACCACGTGCCCGTGCTCTCATCCAGCGTCGGGTGGACGTGACGGAACAGGCTCCCGTCCGAGCGCACCACGATCAGGTGCAGGTCCTTGTCATGCGCGGTCGTGTAGTCCGTGACCGGGGTGCCTGCGGCGTCGAGGATCTGGAACTGCAGCTCGCCGGAGGTCGCGACGGCTCCCGGCGCCTCGACCGGCGACAGGACGTATCCTTCCAGGCCGAGCGAGAGGCCTTTCAGGCTGTCCGCTGCGGCATTCGCGGACTCCTCCGCGGCCGTCGTGGCGGCATCGTGGCGGCCGTCGTGACTGTTCATCTGCGTACCTTCCTTCCACTCGCTGACAACGCTCGGGGGAACGATGGCGCTGGCGAGGCCGAAGGCCCCGCCGAACGCCACCACGACGCCGATCCCGTAGATCGTGAGGCGCGCCCCGGCGTTCATGCCGTCCGCACCGCCGAGTACCCCGCCTCCGCGACGGCAGCCAGAATCTGCGCATCGTCGAGGGAACCGGAGCCGGTGACGACGAGCGTGCCCGTCTGTGCGCTCACCTGGATGTCTTCGACGCCCGGGACTTCGGAGACCTCTTCGCGGATCGACATCTCGCAGTGTCCGCAGGTCATGCCGGTCACCTGGAACTCGTTCGTGGTCATCGCGTTTCCTCTTCTCGTGGTCCGTACCCGTATGGGGTACTCGTCATAACCGTATACCCCGGTGGGGTATTCCTTCAACTTCCTCGGAGGACGCGCAGAAAGACATCGACGGCGCAGGTCACGGTCGTGACCTGCGCCGTCGAAGAGAAGGCGTTCGTGCCGGGCTACGGCGCCGAGGTGCGCTGAGGGTCTATACGGCCTTCTCGCGCACGGCCGGCCGCGTGAGCCGCGGGATCAGGGAGGGCGTGTTCTCGCGGTAGGCGATGTAGTCGGCGCGATCGCCCCACTTCTTCTCGGCGCGCGCCTCCAGCAGCGGGATGCCGCTGACCCGGGTGAGCAGCAGGATCACGAACAGCGGCGAGAGGAGTGCGACCCACTGCCATCCGGCCAGCACCGGGGCGGCGGTGACGAACACGCCCACCCAGATGACGATCTCGCCGAAGTAGTTGGGGTGGCGCGACCGCGACCACAGGCCGGTGCGGATGAACTCGTCCCGGTTCTGCGGGTCTGCGCGGAACGCCGACTTCTGCGCGTCGGCGATGATCTCGATCGCCATCCCGATGACCCACACGATGATGCCCACGACGGTCAGCCACCCGATGGGGGCCCGGGCACCGGCATCCGTGCTGATCGCGATCCAGGCCGCGGCCGCGGTCAGCGACACCCACGCGCCCTGGATCACCCACACCTGGAGAAAGCGCAGCGGGGAGCCCTTGATCTCGTCGAAACGGCCGTCTGATCCGGCCTTGTGCACGCGCAGGGCCAGGAAGGATCCGAGGCGGGCGGCCCACAGCATCACCATCGCCGCGAGGATCCAGCTGCGCGCGTCGGGCAGGGGCGACAGGAGGACGAGTGCCGCGGAGATCACGAGGAAGGTGAGGCTGCCGGTGAGATCGAAGAACCGCTCGGTCTGCAGGATCATCGCGGGGATGAAGGCGATGACCTGGATCGCGAAAGCCGCGGCGACGGCCAGGGCGAACAGCGGGATGCCGCCGAGTGTCGCACTGTTCTGGCTGCCGGCGAGCGCGACGAGCGCGCCGATCACGAGCGCGGCGATGATCGCGATGAGTGAGGAGCGGGAGGACTTGGGGGCTGTGGGTGCGGGGGAGGACATGGCGTGCTTTCTGTTTCTCAGAGGTACAGGTCTTCGACGGTGACGGCTGCGCGATCCAGCACGACGTTCCGCTTGAGTTTCATGGTCGGTGTGACGAGCCCGCGGTCGTCGAGGTCGGCGAAGACCACGCTGAACCGGCGGACCTGCTCGCTGCGCGCCACGAGGGCGTTGGCGGCGTCGACGGCGCGCTGCAGGTGGGCGCGCAGCGCCGGGTCGTTCACCGCACGGATGTCGGACGGTGCGGCTAGGGGGATGCTGGTGCCTTCCGCGGCGGCCCACGCCCTGGCCTGCTCCGGGTCGAGGACGAGCAGCGCGGAGAGGTACGGCTTGCCCTCGCCGACCATCACCGCGTGCGAGACGAGCGGATTCGCTTCGACCGCGCTCTCCCAGCGGGTCGGCACGATCGTCTTGCCGTTCGACGTCACGATCACGTCCTTGAGCCGGCCTTCGAGGATCAGCCTGCCCTGCTCGTCGAGTCGCCCGAGATCGCCGGTGCGGAAGAAGCCGTCGACGAAGGCGCCCTCGTCATGGGCCGGGTTGCGATAGCCGCTGAAGACGCCGAGGCCGCGGGCCAGCACTTCGCCCTCATCGCTGATGCGAACGGTGAGCCCTGGCAGGGGCGAGCCGACGCTGCCCGAGGCGATGCGACCTGGCAGGTTGCCGGTGAGCGGCGCCGTCGTCTCAGTGAGGCCGTAGCCCTCGATGACGGGGACCCCGATGCCGCGGAAGAAGAGCGAGAGCTCGGTGTCGAGGGCCGCTCCGCCCGACAGGATGTACCCGACCCTCCCACCCATCACGGTGCGAAGACGCCGGTAGAAGAGGGCGTCGAAGACACGGTGGCGCACGCGGAGGCCGCGGTTCCTGGCGATGCGCCTGCCGGCGTCGATCCGCTCGGCGCGGCGGCCCCACGCGATGGCCGTGGCCTCGGCCTTCGCCCAGACTCCCGCGAGGCCCTTGTCGGCGGCTTTGCCCGCGGCAGCCGCCTGGATCTTCTGCAGCACCCGCGGCACGACGACCAGGAAGGTCGGGCGCAGGGTGTCGAGGGTGGCGACGACCGTCGACGGGTCGGAGAGGTGCGCGATGCGCATGCCGCTGGCCAGGCAGATCAGCTGAAGCCCGCGCGCCAGCACATGGGCGAGGGGCAGGAAGATGACGGTGTTGCCGTCTTCGTTCACGATCTCGCTGTACGCGGCGGCGATGTTGAGCACCTGACCGAGGAAGTTCCGGTGGGTGAGCACGACGCCCTTGGGCTCGCCCGTGGTGCCCGAGGTGTAGACGATCGTCGCAGGATCGTCCTGGGTGGCGGTCGTTCTGCGGGCCTCGAGTTCCTCGTCGGTGACGCCGACACCGCCTGCGACCAGATCGGCAAGGGTGCCGGTCGTCTCGGCATCCATCGTCCACGCGCCGAGCGTGACGGCGTTCGTCTTCGCGAGCGCCTCCTGCAGGAGCGCCGTGTGCTCCGCGGTGCCGCCGATCGCCAGACGCACACCGGCATCCGCGACGATGGCGTTCACCTGCGACGGCGAGGAGGTCTCGTAGATCGGCACGACGACGGCACCGGCGAACCAGGCCGCGAGGTCGGCGACGGCCCACTCGTAGCGCGTGGGCGCCATGATCGCGATCGGGTCGCCGGCCTGGATGCCCTGGGCCATGAAGCCCTTCGCCAGCGCGCGCACCTCGTCTTCGAAACCACGCGTCGTGATCGGTCGCCACGAGCCGGTCGACGGGTCTTCGACCTCGAATGCCACGTGGCCCGGGGCGGCGGCGGCCCGCGCCACGAGCAGGTCGGTGACGTTGCGGTAGCCGTCGAGGGCGGCAAGCGGCGGGGTCGATGACTCGAGCATCGGGGCTCCTCTCGGTCGTGCGGGCGGCTCGGAGGGCGCGCGAGCATCGCCCATCCGCTCTTGTTCGGAACCGATGACGATTCGGATGGGATGTCCTGCCGGGCGCGAAGTGGTCGACCCGACGACAAAGCCCCCGGGGTCCGGGGGCTTCATGGATGTCACTTCCAGATGATACGGCTCCTGCCGCCTGCGGACCGCACGAGAGACAGGGAGACCCCGCCGGGCCTTCGGGAGTATCGTGAGCGCATGGTCGACAGCGCCGAGGAGAGCACGAACGAGCAGCACTGGTCCGGCGCAGGGACTCCGACGGACCCCTGGGTCCTGAAGACCGCGCCCTTGTCGTCCGAGTACACGATCTTTCGGGATGACGACACCGATCCGGCCCTCTTGGTCTGCCAGGTGGGGTCGACCAGACTTACGTACCTCGCGCGCGCGATCGATGACCTCCACGCAGAGCTGCTCCGACGTGGCGACTGGGTGACGCTGGGCGCCGCCGACGAGAAGAAGGAGCCGGCGCCAGACTCGGTCGAGGCATGGGGCCGCTCTGAGGACAACCCCGTGGGTGGCTGGTACGGCCGGCGGAAGGGGTACCGAGGCCGTTTCGGCATGTACCTGCCGCCCCTTCTCGAAGCCCTCGGACTCGTCGAGCTCGAGCACAATGCTCGCAACAATCGCGTCAGGGCGATCGCGCGCGCATAGGGCCGCCGCCGGTGGAGCCTCCCCTGGCACTCAGCACGCGATGAGGCGCTTTGGGCGCGGAGGTTCGTGCGGGTCGAGTTGTAGGCTGATCTGATGGCTGACGAGTCACAGAACCGCTATGGAGCGCTTGCTGCGCGGGTCTATCACCTGGACAAGCCCATCGGGCATTCGTTCGGCGATGTCGAGTTCTACGGTGACGTCTTGAGCGCGATCGCAGGTCCAGTCTTCGAGCCCGCAGTGGGAAGCGGAAGGGTCTTGATCCCGCTGCTCGAACGCGGCATCAACATCTCGGGCTCGGATCCCTCGAACGAGATGCTCGACGTGTGCCGCGCGGAGTGTGCTCGCCGTGGGCTGGAGACGACGTTGTCCGTCGGCACCTTCGAATCGATCCCGCAGGATCTCGAGCTCTCCGCGGTGATCATTCCCGCTGGCTCGATCCAGTTGCTCACCGACCCGGTTCGGGTCCAGCATGTGTTCGCACGCGTGCGTTCAGCCCTCTGTGACGGTGGCCAGTTCGTCTTCGATCTCGATCCGTTGAGCACGCTCGCTCAGGCGGAAGCGCCAGCCCGATGCTGGACCGATGGCGCTGACACATTGACCATGACCAGCGCGCTGGAGCGGACCGACTACGCCGCCCAGACGACCGTGTCTCAGCTGCGTTATGAGCTCTGGCGGAACGGCGAGTTGCAGCACACAGAACTCGACCGGTTCGCGCTTCGATTCTGGGGAACGAACGAGGTGGTGCTCGCTCTCGAAGCGGCGGGGTTCGCGCACGTCGAACTCATCGCGGACTACACCCCCGGCAGACAGGTGACCGCCGACACCGTGACGACGACCGTCATCGCAACGAAGAGTCTCTGACAACTCTGGTCCACCGCATTCGGAGCGCCACGGTACGCTCCGGGATCTAGGTGCACGTGAGTTCGCTCGGGGCGAGACGACAAGTGGAGGGGCTGACGGGAATCGAACCCGCGCTGTCTGCTTGGGAAGCAGAAGTTCTACCATTGAACTACAGCCCCGTACTCGCATCCGAGGAGCGAGCGAAGGCCAGCCTACCTGCACGCCGCCCGATGGCCAAAGCACGGGACGCGTCGGGGTGCCACCGCAGACGGTGGTCTGCGATGGCACCCCATGATCGCGTCGGTCAGCGGCGCACGCCCCGTCGTCGGGCGAACGCCAGGCCGCCGGCCGCGAGCAGCAGGGCTGCGAGGGCCAGCGCCGAGGTGAGCCCGGCGGCGTCGAGCCCGGTGGAGGCCAGGCCGCCGACACCGGCTGCGCCGGAGCCGATTCCGGTGGTGTTCCCCCCGCCGACTCCGCCGGTCCCCGGCTGTGCGGCGCGCACCGTCAGGGGAGCCCGCACCTCCGTGCCGTCTGCGCGGGTCATCACGACGTGGTGCTGTCCTGCGGCCACATCGGTCGGCACGCGCCAGGACAGCGTCCCGGCTCCGGATCCATCGGCCGTGACGGTTCCCATGTCGATCGGGTCGGAGTGCAGCGCGAACGACACCACCTCATCGGGCTCCAGCCCGGCGACGTCGACGGTGATCCGGTCACCGGCCGTGACGGCATCCGCGGAGAGCGTGACCTGCGCGGGCTCCGGCGTCGTCGCCTCGTCGAGCGTCACCATGATCCAGCTCACCTGCACGTCGGCGTCGCGAGTCGGCTGCAGCACGAGTTCGATCTGGCCCTCGTCGCCCACGGCGATGTCGCCGTAGCTGCGCACCTCGTCGGCCGCGCCGTAATCATGGTCCTGCTCGACGACGGTGCCGTTCACGCTCACCTTCGCGCCGCGGTCGTCCCACTGGTCCCAGGGGTCCGCGTAGCCGACATGCACGCTGTACCGACCGGGCTCGAGGTCGCCGAACCGGTAGGCGATGTCGCGACCGTCGACCGCGTATCGCAGGGTCGAGAACATCGTTCCGTCGACCGTGCCCGCGCTCTTGCTGCCCTCGCTGACGTATCCCCACGACGCGCCGCTCGCGGCATCCTCGGCATACGCCTGATCGGCACGGCTGTTGCGCAGGTCACCCTCGTCCTCGGCGGCGTCCCGCAGGGCCAGCCAGTCCGCGGTCTGCTGTCCACCGGCGTTGACCGCGTAACGCAGTCCCTCGGGAACGACCGCGATCGTGCGGGTGAACGTGCGTCCGCCGAACTCGGGGAGGGTGCCCGTCGCGGTGACGATCCCCGGTGCGTCGAACGAGCCGGCGATGCTCCAGGTCACGGGCTGCTCGGTCATCACGCCGTTCTGGGTGACGTTGACCACCGGTGTGTCGAGTGCGCCCCCGACCGGAACCGTCTCGGGCACGGCCGAGACATCCCACGCCGACCACTGGTCGAGCTGGTCGAGCGTCCACTCGTCGTGCACCTCGACCGCCAGCGAGTCGCCGCCTTCGCCCATGTTGATCGGCAGCCACACCATCTGCGCGTTCTTGAGGTCGCCGCCGCCGTTCCACCGGTCGCCCATGTAGATGTACTTGCCGTGCTCGCGATCCACCGGGATCACCGAGCTGGGCTGCGAGTTCCAGGAGTTGCTCTGCGCCCACCAGGGGAACGGGTCTCCCATCTCGGTCCACGCGCCCATGATGTCGCTGGAGCTCGCCCACCGTGAGGGGTTCGGGCTCCATCCCGTGGTGCCCGAGGTGATCAGGAAGTACCGCTCGTCGTGCTTGAAGATCGCCGGGGATTCCCTCGACTGGTTCACGAAGATGCGGTTGTAGTCCACACCGAGCACGGCCTCATCGGCGGGAGTCGCCAGGTCGGTGTAGTCGTCGTTGAGCTTGGAGATGAACATGGTCGCGTTCTCCTCGCTCGAATAGATGATGTAGCCGGTGCCGTCGTCGTCGACGAACAGGTTCATGTCGCGCGCCATGCCACGGTTGTTCGGGGCATGGTTGGTCGGTTCGGCATCGGCGGGTGCGTAGTGCAGCCGGTAGCTGTCGATGTACGTGAAGGGACCGAACGGCGAGTCCGCCACCGCGACCCCGGCGTTGGCCTTGG
Organism: Microbacterium sp. UCD-TDU; assembly: GCF_000340625.1. NCBI lineage: Bacteria > Bacillati > Actinomycetota > Actinomycetes > Micrococcales > Microbacteriaceae > Microbacterium > Microbacterium sp. UCD-TDU. The sequence goes on along the minus strand of NZ_KB454446.1, from coordinate 1,097,331 downwards.
CGTACTGAGCGGACGACGTCGCCGACGGACCGTCCATGTGCGCCCACATCACCCACTTGCCGGTCTTCTCGTTGAAGATCACCTTCGGGCGTTCGATGATCGGCGGGGTCACGCCGTCGACGGGCACGGTGCCGAGATCGCGGTAGACGGCGTCCTGCTGGGCGGCGGAGTAGTCGCCGTACAGCGCCTCGAAGTAGGGATCGTCCTCGAACTGGTCCTTCGACGACAGCGCCCGCAGCGCCACCCCGCGGTCATCCCAGTTGTACAGGTCGTACGAGCTGTAGACGTGCACGCCGGGAGCCGAGTGGTACCCGTTCGTGCGGTCTTCGCCGTAGAGGTAGTAGATGGTGCGACCGTCGGCATCCTTCGACGGCACGACCTGACCGCCGTGCGCCTGGATCACCTCGCCGTCGGAGTCGAGCCATTCCTGTCCTGGGCGGAAGCTCGCGTACGGGGCGATGTCGTCGCGTGCCGACTCGAGCCGCCACAGCTGGTTGGCGCCCCAGTTCGACTGCCACACCCCGACGCTCGCACCGACGGAGGTCGAGGAGCCTCCGACATCCAGCACAGCACCGCGTCCGGCGTTCAGCAGGCTGAACTCCGCGCCGTCGGTCGAGGTCATCATCCACAGCGCAGACGGGTCTGTCGCCGCGGAGGCGTCGTCGAGCACGCGCAGGGCCGTGGAGTCGCCGTCGGCGACCAGCGCACGTCCGTCGGTCGCACGCAGGGCGAAGCGGTCGCGCGAGGTGCCCGGCTGGTCGTCGAGGAGCGAGGCCGTCCAGGTCTGCGCGGGGATCAGTTCGGGATCCCTGGCGCTGCCGAGGAGGGCGCCGTCATCGGAGGCGGTCAGTGCATGCCCGCTCTGGACGCCGGTGATCGTGTAGGTCTCACCGTCGCGAAGCGCCGGTGCCTCGGCGGCGACGCCTTCGACGCCGGAGACGACGAAAGTGGTCACCGACTTCGCGGGAACCGTGAGAACGGCGGTCCCGTCTGCGCCCACCGAGACCGCTGTGCCGGCGCGCAGAGCGTTCGCCGTCGGGTCGGATGCCGGAGACTCCGTCGTCACGACGGGTGTCACCGTGGCGCCCTGATCGATGTCGCCGAACAGCGACAGGTCGATCGTGATCGTGCGGGCCTGGTCGCTCTCGTTCGTGTGCACGAGCGTGGCGCCGGAGCCGTCGGCGTCGATGGCCGCCGTGGTGTCGTTGTCGGCGACCCGCACCAGCTGGTCGCCGGGTTCGATGTAGTGCGTGAAGTTGCGCAGGGTGTTGTACTTCGCGTTCGTGCGGATGTGGCATCCCGCGTCCGCGTCGCCGTCGGCCAGGCGACGGGCGGAGTCGCCCTCGGCGTTGCAGTCGAAGTCGATGAACACCGAGCCCCAGTTCTTCTTCTCGACCTTCTCCATGTTGTAGAGGTCTTCGACCGGCTGCCACAGCACCCAGGCCTCCGGTTCGAGCTCGCGCAGGTCGGAGCTGACGAGCTGGGCGATGCCGAGCCCGTTCTCGATGGCATCCGGGTTCCAGCTGTCGCCGCCCCAGTTGCCCTCGACCTCACTCATCCACAGCGGCTTTGCCGCGCTCTTCGCGATGTCACGAGCCAGGTGGCGGCCGCCCGTGGAGTAGGTGTGCACGTTCAGCTGGGCGACGGCGTCACGCGCCGCGGTGTCCCATCCGTTCCAGTCCTCCACGAATCGCTGCGGATTCGTCTCGTCGGGGCCGGAGATCACGGCGTCGGTCGTGGTGCCGGAGGCGGCCAGCTCAGCGGCGAGCGCCTTGATCACGTCGGCCTGCAGCGCGGGGCCTGCGTGGGCACCCTCCTGCCTGCTCGCGCTCGTGGGCCAGCCGTCGCCGCCGATCGTGGTGCCCCAGTAGTTGGTGTTCGGCTCGTTCAGCGGGTCGATCGTGTCGAACGAGATGCCCTGGGTGTCTTCGACGTGCTCGACGACGGACTTGAGGTACGTCGCGAACGTGTCGAGGGAGTCGCGGCGGATCTGGTCGGCCCAGGGATCGGTGCCGCCGCTGACGAAGCCGCTCTCGGTCATGAAGTAGGGCGGGGAGTTGCTGAAGGCCTCCCAGGTGTCGACCTGGTCCTTGATGGCCGAGACCCAGGCGAGCTGTGCGGCATCGGCCGAGAAGTCGTAGTCGCTCGCGTTCTCACCCGTCCAGGCGGCGCGGAAGCGGTCGCGGTCGGCGAAGCTCGAGGTGATCGCGCCGTCGTCGTCGGTGAGCGGAGCATCCGGGTTCCACCACCCCGGGACCGCGCCGCCGGGGCGCAGGTAGTCGGGCACATCGGTCGCGTTGCCGCCGCCGATGTTGTAGCGCGCGATGTTGAGGTTCAGGCCCTCGTCGCCGAAGACCTTGTCGATGAGCTCATCGCGCAGCTCTGCCGGGTACGAGCCGGTCGCGTTCGCCATCCACACCAGACTCGAACCCCACCCCTTGAAGGGGGCGCCGGCATAGGCGGGATTGGGGGTCAGGGTGACATCGGATTCGGCAGCCGTGGCCGCCTGCGGGAAGGCGGCGAGACCGCTCGCGGTCGCGGCGAGCACCGCGGCCATGGCGAGTGCGCGCCGGGATGTGGTCGCTGTTCTTGCAGACATCGTTGTCCATTCAGATTGTGTTGACGTTAACATGTCGACGTCAACACAATCTAGCGGATCTCGATCGACCGGACAAGTTCCCACTCGCGACAACTAGGCTGGTGCCGTGCTTCTCAGCGACCGCGACATCAAGGCAGAACTCGCATCCGGCCGCATCGGCCTCGACCCTCGCGAAGACGGGATGATCCAGCCGTCGAGCATCGACGTGCGCCTGGACCGGTACTTCCGGTTGTTCGACAACCACAAGTATCCGTTCATCGATCCGTCGGTCGACCAGCCCGAGCTCACGCGGCTGATCGAGGTCGACCCCGACGAGCCCTTCATCCTGCACCCCGGGGAGTTCGCACTCGGTGCCACGTTCGAGCAGGTCACGCTGTCCGACGACATCGCGGCACGCCTCGAGGGCAAGTCGTCCCTGGGGCGCCTCGGGCTCATCACGCACTCCACCGCGGGGTTCATCGACCCGGGCTTCACGGGGCATGTGACGCTCGAGCTCGCGAACGTCGCGACCCTGCCCATCAAGCTGTGGCCGGGGATGAAGATCGGGCAGCTGTGCTTCTTCCGGCTCACGTCTCCCGCCGAGAACCCGTACGGCTCCGGTCCCTACGGCAACCGGTACCAGGGGCAGCGCGGACCGACGGCCTCGCGGTCGTTCCAGAACTTCCATCGAACGGATGTCGGCAGCACCGACATCGGAGCAGTCGGAGGCTGAGATGAGCGACGTCAGCGGCACACCGCCGGAAGAGCCCGTCGTCCCCGAGGACGCGGATCTTCCCGACGCGCGGGAGGCCGTGCCGGATGAGCCGCTGATCCCGCCCGCCGACGTCGTCATCCCGCCGCCGCCACCCGAGATCCCGATCCCGGAGGGATTGCTGGCGGAGCCTGCGTCGGACGTCCCCTCGGACGTGTCGCCCGTCGATGCGGTCGTCCCGCCGCCGCCCGCGACGCGTCGTGGTTCCGACCGTGCACGCCCGACCCCCGCCATCCTCGAAGGAGAGCCGCCCGCCGCGGTGGCCGACGACTGGTCCCAGCCGTCGGTCGCGCCCGAGGCGCCGACATCCGGCGGCTATCGCGTGCTCACCGTCGTGATCTTCGCGTTCCTGTTCGTGCTCCTCGTCGCCGCGATCATCGTCGGGGTGTACCTGCTGAACACGACGACCTTCCCCTTCGCGGGTGCCGACGAGGCCGCCGCGACGGCGATCGCCTTCGCGCTGCGCTCCTGACCCTCGGCGCAAGGCGCGCTCAGGCGCGTGTGCGTCCCTGCCGACGCCGAAGCGCCGCCGATGCCACGGCGACGAGAGTGCCGATGGCCACGCCGATCACGGTCTCGATCGCGCGGTCCTGAAGGAGCATATCGACGGGGGTGGGTGCGGCGAGGTGCACCATGAGCAGCGCGAGCGGGGTGATGAACACCATCGCGATGCCGTAGTTGCGGCCGACGAACAGCTCGGCGGCGGCCTGCAGCGCGACCACGAGGGCGATGACGGCGAGCGGAGGCAGATCGATCGCGAGGATCGCCGCCGCGACAAGCACGCCGAGCAGGGTGCCGACGAGGCGCTGGATGCCGCGGATCACCCGGGCGTTCAGCTGCGGTCCGCTCACGGCGGCGACCGCGCCGACGGCTGCCCAGTACCAGTGGGAGTCCATGATCAGCAGGCCGGCGAAGCCTGCTCCCACGATCGCCACTCCGACCGATGCGGCCATCTCGCCGGCGATGGGCCCCACGGGCTGCCGGGACCGCGACGCCGCATCGGCCGTGCTGCGCGTGAGGACGCCGATGAGGGCGGTGATGGCCAGTCCGAACAGCACGCTCGGACCGCCGACCAGCAGCACGTCGCCGAACGAGGCGGTCGTCGCCGGGATCGTGGCGCATGCCCCGACCGCGAACACCGGGAACAGCGGTCCCGGAGGGTGCCACCGCATCGTGTAGGCGAGCAGGGTGACGGCGGATGCGATGGCCGCGACGACGAGGATGCTGACCGGGGCGGGAGCGGCGAGGACCGACAGGGCGGTGCCGACGAGCATCGAGGCGAGGATCACCCCGCCGGCGGTGGCCTGCATCCGCAAGCGATCGCGGAACACGTCATGGCGCCCGTAGAGCGCGGCGAAGGCGCCGAAGCTCGCGTAGATGCTGAGGTCGAGGCGCCCCAGCATCCAGAGCACGAGGAGGGGGACCGCGACGCTGATCGCGGCGCGGAGCGCGACCCGGTGGTCACCGCGGTGCGGTTCGACGCGCAGAACGCCCGTCCACACTCTGCCCCGCGAATCCGCCACCGATCCAGCCTACGTCGGCGATGAGCCCACGGCAGCGCAGATCTGCGAGGATCCCTCCGGCCTCCGCGACGTGCAGACTATCGGCGAGGAAGGCGTCGAGAGCTGGGGCCCGAAGGGGGTCACGGCGTCTCCGTTTCGTAGGTCTCGGTCTCAGTGGCTGCGCCGATGCCCCAGCTCGCGCCTCTGGCGACGAACGCGCCCAGGAGTGTGACGCCGGCGAAGACCAGCATCAGGAGTCGGGCGGCGTCGACGACGTCGGGCATCGCGAGGTTGACGAGCACTCCGGCCATCGCCGCACTGAACGCGCTCGCGATGATGAAGACCGTGTTCACGGCTGCGGCCGCCTTGGCGCCTTCCTCCTCGCCGGAGGTGCTGCCGAGCGCGGCGACGGTCAGGTGCGGGAATCCCAGGCCGATGCCGGCTCCCGCGAGGAAGAGGGTCGCGAACCAGAGCGCGATGACGAGCGCGGACGGGCCCTGGTGCTGGAGCAGTCCGTAGCCGGCGAGGCCGGCGGCGATGACGACGGGACCGATGGTGATGAGGAGGCGACGCGAACGGACACCGGTGGCGTTGGCCGTGAACACCTGGGTGATCGACCATCCGAGCGAGAGCGCCGCACCGAGCAGGCCGGCGACGAAGGGCATCAGTCCACCGATCTCCTGCCCGAACAGCGGGATGAACGCTTCGGTGCCGATCGCGAAGGCCAGGACGGCGACCGTGATGTACACCCATCCGAGTGAGGAGCCCGCGGCGAACGTGACGCGCGGCAGGATGCCATTGCTCCCACGCCGCTCGTGACGCAGGAACCACGCACCGAGGACGACACCGATGACGATGGCGACTCCCGTGCCGAAGCCGGCGGGGACGATGCTCGCGACCCCCACGGCGGCGACGCCGCCGGCGAGGAGGACGAGGGATGCCCACGGGACGGACTCGCTCGATCGCATCCGCGTGGTCTGTGGCAGGGCGCGCACGACGACGACGCCGATCAGTGCGGAGACCACGGCCAATCCGATGAACGTCACGCGCCAGGCGTCCAACTGAGCGAAGATTCCGCCCACCACCGGACCGACGATGTTGCCGACGCCCCACATCGCCGATACGAGGGCGGCGGCCCGTGCCCAGAGTCGCTCGGGGAGGGTGCGCTGAATGAGCGCGTAGCCGAGCCCGGCGAGGAGCCCGCCGCCGAGACCCTGCACGGCCCGACCGCCGAGCAGTGCCCACATCCACGGACTCGCGGCGCAGAGGAGCGAGCCGAGTCCGAACAGGCCGAGTGCCCACAGGTAGGCCTGGACCGCACCCCGTTGCGTGAGGACCCGGCTCACCATCATCGAGCTGACCACAGATGCCAGGAGGAAGGTCGTCATCGTCCAGGCGTAGAACTCCGCGCCGCCGATGTCCCCGACGATCGTGGGGAGCAGGCTGGTGGTGAGGTAGACATTGCTCGCCTCCAGCAGCACACCTCCCGCGAGCACGGAGGCGATCGGTGCGTAGCGGCTACCGAGCAGTTCGCGCCAGCTTCCGGCGGGGTGCGTGCGGTGCGGTGTCTGAGTCATCGGCTGTCCTTCATGGCGTCGGAGCGGGCGATGGTCTCGCCCGCAGGGCGCCGTTTCTCGGCGGCCGATCGTCACGCTAATACCTCGAGTAAACTCGAGGTCAAGAGGAGGCGGAGAGATGTCATTGGAACCCGACGATCTACTCGCCATCGGTGAGGTCGTCCGGCGCACCGGCGTCCCGGCGACGTCCCTGCACTTCTACGAGCAGCTGGGGTTGATCTCATCCACGCGGACGGCCGGGAATCAGCGCCGGTATCGGCGACACATGCTGCGGCGGATCTCGTTGATCGTGGTCGCGAAACGTCTCGGCATCCCGCTCACCGATGTGCATGAGGTCTTCCAGAGCCTGCCCGCGGACGAATCGCCCTCTCAACGGGACTGGCAGCGGGTCGCACGACTGTGGCGTGAGCAACTCGACCTCCGTCGCACCCAGCTCGAGCATCTGCGTCGCGAGATCACCGGCTGCATCGGCTGCGGCTGCCTGTCGCTCAAGGCATGCCGGTTGCTGAACCCCGAAGACGCGCTCGCCGACGACGGTCCCGGTCCGCGCCGGATCTGAACGCTGTCACGCGTCCACCGGCGGGCGCTGCTGTCCCGCTGTCGCCGAACGCCCTGACGGTTCTGGTGCTCCGGCCGTGGTCGTGGCCGCCGCGGTCCTGCCGGTGGTGCGGCGCGGAGCCCGTCGACGAGCCTGAGTCGCGCCCGGTGCCGTCGACCCGAGTGCATCGACGGCCTCGAGCCCGCCCGTCACGAGCGCGACGACCGCGTCGAGCGTCGCATCCGCCGACAACACGCGGGTGTGTCCGAGTCCTTCGGTACGCAGCAGACGGGAGCGCTCGCCGTGAGCCGCATGCAGCCGCAGGGAGTCGGAGTCCGGCATCCGTCGGTCATCGCGATCGTGGATGACCATCAGCGCTGTCCGCGCCGGAAGTGGATGCCGCGCGGCGTCATAGCGCGCCGATATCGTGGCTTGATCCAGGTCGAGCCGTCGGCGGAATCGCTCCGAGAGTCGTGCGATGGTCGCGGGATCGAGACGGAGCTCCTTCGCGAACTCCGCGACGAAGGCATCGGGCCCGGCCGCTCCAGCGATCGCGACGACGGCGTCGGCGGGCACCGTCGACCGGGCGATGGTCAACGCCGCGAAGGCTCCGAACGAGTGGCCGACGATCGCGGCGAAAGGACCGCGGGCGGCGTGCAGCTGCTCGGCGGCGTCGACCCAGTCGCGCACATCGGTGCGACTACCGCCGGAGGTGCCGTGCGCCGGCGCGTCGAAGGCGAGCACGCGGAAGCCCTCCGCGACGAGTTCACGCACGAGCGGTGCGAACTGCGAGGCCCGTCCTCGCCATCCGTGCAGGAGCAGCACTGTGCGAGGACCGCGGCCCCACTCGTATGTGGACACGTCGATGCCACGCACACGCAGACTCCCGAGGCGTGCGTCGTCGAGTGTCGCTGCATCGGTTTCGCGCACCGGCATCCGGGGGGAGGTGGTGAAGAAGAGGTGGTAGGCGAGGTCGCCCGCGAGCGCGGGAGAGACGCGGGCGGCGGAGTGGATGCTGCGGGTGAGCAGTTCGAGGACGGATGGCATGGATGCTCCTTCGCCAGGAAGAATACGAACGATCATGCGCATACTAGGCGAACGATCGTTCGTATACTAGAGATATGTCGATTCCTGTGGTGCAGGACGGGCGGCGGGCTCGTGGCGACGCCTCCCGGCGCATCGTGCTGCACAGTGCGACCGATCTCGCCTCCGTCGAAGGACTGGACGGGCTGACCATCGGGCGGCTCGCCCAAGCCTCCGGGTCGAGCAAGAGCAGTATCGCCACGCTCTTCCGGAGCAAGGAGGGGCTGCAGCTCGCCACGGTCGAGGCCGCGCGGGAGATCTTCACCGCCCGGGTCGTCGAGCCCGCTCGGGAGTGTCCGCGAGGTGTCCACCGTCTCGCCGCGCTGCTGCGCAACTCCCTCGCCTATTCGAAGGATCGGGTCTTCACCGGTGGGTGCTTCTTCGCCGCCACCGCGGCCGACGTGGACTCGAAGTCGGGACCTGTGAGCGACGCGGTGCGCGCGGCGCTGGTCGACTGGTACGGGTACATCGAGGCCCAGCTCCGTCACGCGGTGGCCGCGGAGGAGATCGACGCCGATGCGGAAGTGCTCGCGTTCGAGCTGGTCGCCTTGAATGAACACGCCAACGCGCACTCGCTGCTGATGGACGATGATCGCCCGTACGCGCTCGCCGCCGCGGCGATGCGCGGTCGCCTCCGTGCTGCCGGTGCGGAGGAGTCCGCTGCGGCACTCCTCGACCTCTGACGCCGATCCCGGGCATGCGAAACGCCCCACCCGCTGCCGGATGAGGCGTTTCGTCGATGGTGTGCGCGGCGTCAGAGGGCGCGACCGCGGGTGAAGCCCGCGTCGAAGCCGCGTTCGAATGCGTGCTGCGTCTTGTGGCCGTGGTCGTGCGTGTGGCCGTGGCCGTGCGCGTGGCGGCAGCCGCTTTCGGCCTCCATGCCCGGACCGAAGTCATGGCGGAGTCGGTGGCCGAATCCGCGAGGGGCTCCGCGACCATGCCGGGGGCCGCCGAAGCCGTGGCGACGTCCGCGGGGGAGAGGAGTCTCCTCGTCCCAGCCGAACGCGCGCGCGATCTTCTCCAGCGATGCCAGCGTGGTGGCCATGTCCTCGGCGGGCACGGCGTCGGCGACCTTCGCACGGATCTTGTCGACGATGGCACCCAGACGATCCTTCGCCGCGCGACCTTCGTCGGTGAGTGCCCATCCGTCGCCGTCGGTGGCGACCCATCCGCGCTCGGTCAGGTCGTGCAGCTTGTGCGTGTTCAGCGGACGATCCGGCGCGACGGTGCCGTCGACGGCGTTGAGGATCCGCCAGTCGCGGCGGTTCGCGTGCTCGCTGTCGAACGCGGTGGCGAACTCGGCCGCCATGAGGCGGTCGGCGGCCTTCAGCCAATAGCCGAAGGGGTGGGAGGTGTTCTCCGGGTTCTGCGATTCAGAGGTGTTCATAGGGATCCTTCGTTGTCAGTGTGCATGTATATGTCACAGTGCATGTAAATGTAGAATGACATGCAATAAAGATGCATGTCAAGTCGCATGTAAAATCAGAGGGTGACGACCGAAGAGAACGAGCCCGCGGAATCGGATCCCGCCGAAGCCATCGCCCGGGCCTTGTCCCGCTTGCGCGGACGCCGTCCGGTCGATCGGGGGCACGGCGGGCGAGGCAGACCCCACGGCTGGCGCGACGGGCCGCACGGCGACGATGCGCACGACCATTTCGACCACCACCGTGGACACCCGGGCATGCCGCCGTGGATGGCGGACCCCTCCGGGCGTCTTGGTGGTCCTGCCCGCATGCGGATGCTGGAGGCGCTCGCCGCGGCATCAGCGCCGCTGAGCGTGAGCGACCTCGGTGCCGCGATCGGGGTCGATCAGCCCCGCGCGTCACGGCTCGTGCAGCAGGGCGTCGAACGCGGTTACGTGCGCCGCGAGGCCGACCCCGACGACGCGCGGCGCACACGTATCGCGCTGACCGACGAGGGGCGTCGCCTCGCCAGGGGCATGCGCGGCGAACGTCGCGAGATGCTGGCGACGGCGCTCACCTCCTTCACGGAAGAGGAGCGCGCCGAGCTCGCCCGGCTGCTGAACAAGCTCGCCGACAACTGGCAGCGCTGACCCGGGTTCGGATCAGCGCGGCGCCTTCACCGGGAGCAGGAGCAGGAAGCCGGCGATCAGGACGACCACGATGCCCAGGATGCCGAACGCGGTCTGGGCCGTCAGCACGATCAACAGGGTCCAGGCGCCGGAGGCCATCCAGCTCGCGGCCCGACCGGTCGTGGCGTACAGGCCGAAGATCTCGCCCTCGCGTCCTGCCGGGGTGACCCTGGCCAGGAATGACCGTGCCGCCGCCTGCGCGGGGCCGACGAACGCGCACAGGATGAGTCCGCCGATCCAGAACACGAAGGGGCCCGCGTCCCTCAGGAAGAAGACCGCGAGGCCGGCGACGATCATCGACCCGATCGAGGCGAGGATGATCCGCTTCGGACCCAGGTAGTCGTCGAGTCGTCCGGCGGCGATCGTCGAGACCCCCGCGATCAGGTTCGCGGCGATGCCGAAGATGATGATCTCCTGCGTCTCGAACTTGAACACCGCTGTGCCGATGATCGCACCGAAGGCGAACACGCCACCGAGGCCGTCGCGGAACACGGCGCTCGCCAGCAGATACCAGAAGGTGGGCCGGGTCTCCGGGTCGCGGTACAGACCGGCGACGTCCTTCACCAGCAGCGGGTACGAGGCGAAGAATCCGACTCTGCGCTCGGGGCGTCCGAGTGAGGGCTCCGGCACGTTGAGGAAGATCGGGATGCTGAAGATGATCGCCCAAACCGCGCATCCGACCGCGATCAGCCGGTAGGCCAGGCCGTTGTCGGTCGACATGCCGAACCAGTCGAAGGTGTCGAGCACGACCACGATCACGAGGGCGATGATGCCGCCGAGGTAGCCGAAGCCCCAGCCGAGGCCCGAGATGCGACCGACGTTCTTCGGGTTCGCGATGCCGATGAGCATCGCGTTGGAGTTCACCGCCGCGATCTCCTGGAACACCGTCGCGGCCGAGATCAGGGCGACTCCCAGCCAGAACAGGCTCGGTGTGGGTTCGACGAACCACAGGCTCAGCATGCACATGACCAGTGCGCCGGTGCCGATTCCGAGCCACAGCTTCTGGCGCCCGGCGGCGTCCGCGCGCTGACCCAGCACGGGGGCCAGCAGGAGGATGCCGAAGGCCGCGATCGTCGACCCCAGGCCGAGACCGGATGCGAGATCCGCCTCGGCGGCGAGTCGGACCGGGTCGTCCACATCGAGCGACGCGACCTCTGGTGGCAGGAAGCCCTCGCCGACGAGATACAGCGCCGTGAACACGAACGTCAGGATGACGGTGTTGAAGGGCTGCGTCGCCCAGTCCCACAGCGCCCAGGAGTACACCTGCTTCTTCGGCGCGGGCGTCTCGCCGCGCAGATCCAGGCCGACGACGGCCACGGCGCCGCTGTTCGCGGTCGCCACGGGCTCGGGAACGCCCTGGTGAGGTTCGGGTTCGCTCATGGGGGAAGTCTGGCGGGCCACGGTGAACGCCCGGTGACGGCGCGCCGCGCCAGGGGGCAGAGACCGGAACCGCAGTGATGCTCAGGCGTAGAGCAGGTCCGCCTCGACGGCCGCCGACCAGTCCGGTACCGCGAGTGTCGCCGGGTCGTTCCAGCTCCCGTCGGCGATCTGGCGGAATGCGCCGCGCACGCCGAAGAGCTTCTCCAGCGGCGACCAGTTCGACTCTCCCGGCATCGGGATCAGCGACCGCTCGGCGAGCGACTCCGGGTACATCTCGGCCAGGAGTGACAGGAGGCGCACCCCGGTGTGCACCGGCCGCAGGGCCGCGGCATCGGTCACGTGCAGGATCACACCCTCGCACTGCGCGCCGGCATGGTCGCGCACGAGGGGGGTGAATCCGTAAGGGGAGGCGGTCACCCCGGGGAGATCGAGGTCGACCACCGCCTGCGCATAGTCCTCGGCGTCGATGAAGGGCGCCCCGATCACACGGAACGGCACCGCGGTGCTGCGCCCTTCGGAGACGTTCACGCCCTCGGCGAGGCACGTCCCGGGGTAGAGCAGGGCTGTCGCCGCGCTCGGCAGGTTCGGCGACGGCGGCATCCAGCGGAGCTCTTCGCGACCGATCGCGGTGTCCCCGCGTCGCCAGCCGTCGAGTTCGACGACGTCGAGGTCGACATCGATGCCGCGGGTGCGCACCCAGTGCCGAGCGAGTTCGCCGATGGTGAGTCCGTGACGGATCGGCATCGACCAGCGTCCGACCAGCGATTGCGCCGCCTCGTCGAGCATCGGGCCCTCTGCCTGTTCGAGGAGACCGCCGAGGGGATTGGGGCGGTCGAGCACGATGACGGCGACCCCCGCATGCGCGCAGGCTTCGAGCATGTGGCTCATGGTCCAGATGTAGGTGTAGAAGCGTGCGCCGACATCGGGGAGGTCCACCAAAACGACGTCGAGGTCGGCGAGGTCTTCCGCGGAGGGGCGCACGGTGGGGCCGTACAGGCTGCGCACCGGAACGCCCGTGACGCGGTCTCGCACGTCGTCGATGAGCGCGCCCTCCTTCGCCCGCCCGTCCATCCCGTGTTCCGGGCCGAAGAGCAGGCTCAGCGACCACCCCTCCGCCGCGAGCGCGGCCCGCCCACGCGTGAGCTGCGACGTCAGTGCCAGGTCGTTGGTGAGCATCCCGATCCGCGCGGTGCGCAGCGTGGTCAACAGGCGCGGGGGCAGGTCGTGCCGGAGGAGCCGGTCGATACCGAGGTGCATGGTCAGTCGATTCTGTGAGTGGTGACGGCGTCGAGGGTGCGTTGCAGGTTCGCCGAGATGGTGTCGTAGTCGGCCTGCGCGATACGGGTGTAGAGGAAGTCGAGGATCGCGAGTTGCGCGATGCGGCTCGCCATCGCGCCGGAGCGGAACGTGGATTCCGACACCGCGGTGACGAGCACCAGGTCGCACGCTCTGGCCAGGGGCGACTTCGGGTTGTTCGTGATGGCGATCGTGGTCGCCCCGGCTCTCCCCGCGACCTGCGCCGCCTGCACGATCTCGAGCGTGCGTCCGGAATGGGAGATGGCGATCGCCACATCCCGCCCATCCAGCAGCGCAGCGCCCGTCAGTGCGAGATGGTGGTCGGTGCGGGCCTGGGCGACGAGTCCTGCGCGGTGCAGCTTCTGCTCCAGATCCTGGGCGGCGAGTCCGCTGGAGGCGGCACCGTAGATGTCGATGCGTCGCGCGTCGCGGACCTCGGCCACGCAGCGTTCGAGTTCGTCGAGATCGATCTGGCGGGCGGTGCGTTCGATCGCGGCGGCCTCGGCGAAGGCGATCTTGCGCACCGTCGTCGCGACGTCGTCGTAGCGACTGACGTCGCCCGCAGACACCTGGAACCTCTCCTGGTCGGATGCGCTGCGGCTGAGCTCGGTCGCGAGCGCCAATCGCATGTCCGGGTAGCCGCCGAAGCCGACGCTGCGTGTGAAGCGGGCGACGCTGGCGACGGAGACCTCGCACTCCTCGGCCAACCGGGTGATGGAGCTCTCCACGACGGCCTGGGGCTCGGCGAGGACGTACTCGGCGATACGGCGCTCGGTCGGGGTCAACTCGGAGAGACGCTGATGGATGGCTGTCACGACACTGTTCGGCACGTGCCCATGATGTCAGGCCGAAACCCACTTCGGAAGAAATTTTCAGATTTGCTTGCATTTCTGTAAGAGATTGCCCAAAGTGGGCATGTCGGCATCTCCCTCAACCCCGGGAGTGCCGCATGACATCGACGTCACGCGACGTGTCCTCAGCACCGAGGGCACTTCGAAGGGCGTTCCCCCCGAAGTAACGGCAGCCCACGACGTGCCAGGCAGCTGCCACCGTCCGAGAGGAACATCATGCGAAACCGCCCCGTCCGCCTCGCATCCACAGCAGGCATTCTCGTCGCTGGGCTCGCTGTCGCGGGCTGTGCCCCCGCCGCGTCCAGCGGTGAAGCCGAGAGCGATGTCACGCTCACGATCTGGTCGTGGCAGGCTTCCTCCTCGCCCAAGTGGGAGGCCGTCTTCGACAAGTACGAAGAGTCCCACCCCGGGGTCACGATCCAGTTCGAAGGCTTCCAGCCGACCGAGTACAACCAGATCCTGGCGACCGGTCTCGAGGGGAGCGATGGACCCGACATTGCCATGCTCCGCGCGTACGGCGGCATCCAGTCGGCGATCCAGTCGGAGCAGATCGTGCCGATCGACGACATCGTCGACGGACTCGATCAGTTCGATCCGACCGTGCTGCGGGCAGCTCAGGGCAAGGAAGACGGGAAGACCTACGGCGTCCCGTTCGCGTACCAGACGATGCAGATGTTCTACAACAAGACCATGTTCGACGAGATGGGCCTCGAGGAGCCCACCGACTGGGACGAGTTCATCGACCTGCAGGAGACCTTGCTGAAAGAAGGCGTGACCCCGATGGCACTCGGTGCCCGTGAAGACTGGGTGCTGCCGATGTTCCACGACATCGTGGGCTCCGCGAACTACGGCGGATCCGAGTTCGAGGAGAAGGTGCTCGCCGGCGACATCGACTTCACCGACCCGACGTACGTCTCGTCGCTGCAGATCGTCAAGGACATGCAGAAGTACCTCGACAAGAACGTCAACGCGATCGCCGTTGCCGACGCCGTGCTGCAGTTCACCTCGGGGCAGGCAGCGCAATGGCCCGGTGGATCGTTCGATCTGCCGACGTTCCAGAACTCCGCGCCCGATACGGAATGGGGCGTGTACGAGGTGCCCCCGGCCCCCGGCAGCGTTCTGGACCATGCGGTCACCCCGGGCTACGCCGACGGCAGCTTCGGCATCAACGCCTCCAGCGAGAACCAGGAGGCGGCGGCAGAGCTGCTGAACTGGATGACGACCTCGGAATTCGGTCAGCTCGTCGCCGATGAGGTGGACCAGTTCTCCGCCCTCCCCGGAGTGAAGTACTCCGACCCGCTCATGCAGGAGATGAACGAGCAGTACACCGCCAACCCGGCGCCGTACCTGCTGCTGGTCGACTTCCGCTACGGCGACCCGACCGGGACCGCGGTCCTGGGCCCGGACATCCAGGCGATGTTCCTCGGCGACAAGACGCCGGAGCAGCTCGGTGCCGACCTGCAGTCCGGGGTCTCCACCTGGTTCACCCCTGGTTCCTGATCCGAACACGAGGGGGCGTCGATCCGGCGCCCCCTCGCGGAGCGAAAGACACACCATGGCACTGACCATCCCCGTCCGGCGCGACACCGCGAAGCGCGAGAGCACGAAGCGACGCACACGCGCAGGCATCGCCCTGTCCACCCCGACGGCCGCCCTGTTCGTCCTGCCGGCCGCCGTGCTGTTCGCCGTGCTCATCCTCTATCCGATGCTCGCTGCGCTCAGCTATTCGTTCTTTGACTGGCAGGGTACGAAGCAGGGCGGTTTCGCAGGGGTCGCCAACTACATCACCCTCCTCACGAAGGAGCCCTACGCCTCCGAGCTGTGGAACGCGTTCGGGCACAACCTGCTGCTGTTCGCGGGTGCGCTGGTCTTCCAGAACTCGCTCGGCCTCGGTATCGCCACCCTGCTGCACCGCCGTAAGCGCACCAAGCGCTTCTTCCAGACGATCTTCGCGCTGCCCTACCTGGTGAGCCCCATGGTCATCGGCTACCTGTGGTCGCTCATGCTCTCGCCGCTGTTCGGCCCGGTGAATGCGATCCTCCGCGGCGTGGGCCTCGAGAGCCTCGCCCTTCCCTGGCTCGGCGACCCGCAGCTCGCGATCTGGGTGATCGTGCTCGTGAGCGCCTGGCAGTGGATCGGCTTCCCGATCCTGCTGTACGGCGCCGCTCTCGGCGGGATCCCGGAGGAG
This sequence comes from Microbacterium sp. UCD-TDU, assembly GCF_000340625.1. NCBI lineage: Bacteria > Bacillati > Actinomycetota > Actinomycetes > Micrococcales > Microbacteriaceae > Microbacterium > Microbacterium sp. UCD-TDU. Next base: position 1,081,474 of record NZ_KB454446.1, on the reverse strand, counting down.
ATCGAAGAGGCCGCCTCGCTCGACGGGGCGACCGCGGCGAAGCGCTTCCGCTACATCACGTTGCCCATGCTCACGCCGACGATCGGCATCATCACGGTGCTCACCTTCATCGGCAGCATGGAGGCGATGGCCATTCCGTTCGCGCTCGCCGGCTCGAACGGGGCGCCCGCCGGGTCGACCGACGTCATGATGCTCCTCTTCTACCGGACCGCCTTCGAATCGGGGAACCCGAACTCGATCGGCGTCTCCTCCGCGCTCGCGACCGTCCTGTTCATCTTCATCATGGTGATCTCGGTCGTGATCACCTCGACGATGCGTCGCGCTGAACGAAAGCTGTTCTGATGAGCACTGCCCTCGACACCCGTCCGGAGCCCACCACCGAAGCGATCGTCTCCGGTCGTTCCTCCGCCCCACGCCGCCGCTCCAGCCGTACCGCCGATGCCCCGTTCATCGGGCGGTTGTTCGCGAATGTGTTCCTCTGGGGCTACGCGCTCGTCGCCATCGGCCCGCTGCTGCTGATGGTCAACAACTCGTTGCGCACACAGCAGCAGATCGCGACCGAGCCGCTCGGACTCCCGGTCCCGCCGACGTTCACGAGCTTCCAGAGCGCGTGGATCACCGCGTCGTTCGACACCTACTTCCTCAACTCGATCACCGTCACCGTCGGCTCGGTCATCGTCACGACCGTCGTCTCGGTGCTCGCCGCGTACGCGTTCGCGAGGGCTCGGGCGAAGTTCTTCCGTGGCATCGAGGCGGTCTTCCTGTCCGGGCTCATGCTGCCGGTGCACCTGGCGATCCTGCCGCTGTTCTACCTGCTCGACTCGCTCAAGATGACCAGCAACGTGTTCAGTCTGATCCTCGTCTACGGAGCCCTCGGCATTCCGTTCACGACGTTCGTGCTGACGGTCTTCTTCCGCGCGTTGCCGATCGAGCTCGAAGAGGCGGCGCGCATCGACGGCGCCGGTCCGTTCCGCACCTTCGTGCAGATCCTGCTGCCGCTCGTGCGTCCGGCGCTCGCTACCGTGATCGTCTTCCGCTTCGTACCGGTGTGGAACGACTTCTTCTACCCGCTGATCCTGCTGCGCGACCGGGACTCGTACACCCTTCCCGTCGGGCTCACCCGCTTCTTCGGCGAGTATTCCACCGACTGGCCGCAGCTGTTCGCCGGGCTCACGATCGCGACGATCCCGCTCATCGTGCTGTTCCTGCTCGCGACCAAGCAGATCATCAACGGACTCACCTCCGGCATGAGCAAGTGACGGGAGAGCGGCCGTGGTGAACGGGGCGCCGGGGTCGGCGTGGGCCTCCCTGCGAACGACGCCGGGGCGGGGAGCCGATGAGCTGCTGATCCTCGGCACCCCGGCCCACGACGACCGGACGCCTCTGAACGAGCGGCACCTGTTTGATCTCGCGTCGCTCACGAAGGTCTTCACCGCGGTCGCCGCACTGCGGCTCGTCGACCAGGGCAGGGTCGACCTCGACGCGCCCGTCGCGCCGGTCCTGGATGCCGGTTCTGGTGAGGGCGCTGGACGCATCACCCTCCGCCACCTCCTCACGCACAGCTCAGGGCTGCCGGCCGAGGGACGCGAGTGGCGGGACGGGATCCGCGGCGATGAGTTGCGCGCGCGGGTCCTGCAGCGACCGCTCGTATATGAACCCGGTGGTGGTCACCTCTACTCCGACGTCGGGTTCATCGCCGCAGGGGAGTACCTGGAGCGCGTCGCGGGGAGACCCCTCGCCGAGCTGTGGGCGGAAGTGGCGACGGTCATCGGCGCGGGGTCGCTGACATCGTCGCCCGATCTGCGCGAGGCCGTGGCGACGGAAGAGCAGCCGCACCGCGGTCCGGTGCGCGCAGACGTGCATGACGAGCTGGCGCACGCGCTCCAACGCCCGGCCGGTCACGCCGGGCTGTTCGGATCGGTGCACGACGTCGCGGCATTGGCCCGGATGATCCGTGAGGACGGGCAGGGGCCGCGGGAGCGCGTGCTCTCCGCTGACTCCTCGCGCGCACTCCGCGTGCCGACCGTGCGTGCCGATGCCGGTTACGGCCAGGCGATCGGGTTGCGGGTACGGGACGAGTCGTGGATGTCCGGCATCGACGCGGTGGGGCATACCGGATTCACGGGCACGTGCTTCGCCGTCCACTCCGGTTCCGGCGGCTTCGGTGTGCTGCTCGTCAACCGCGTGCATCCATCGCGTGAAGACGCCGATATCGCCGCCGTCCGTCGCGCCTTCCTCGCACCGCTCGCGTCCTGAACCTCAGTCCGTGCGCAGCGGGCGCAGCGTGCGCGCGTAGTCCTCCTTCAGCACGGCGAGGTGCAGCCAGGCCTCGATGCGCGTCACCCCCGGCAGCGCGCGCAGCCGCTCGAGGCTGGCGTACAGCGCCCCCGCCGAGGGCTCGACCAGCGTGGCCACGGCGTCGAAGCGGCCGAGCGTGCGGGCGGCGAAGTCCACACCGCGCCCCCTTCGCAGCTCGTCGATCACAGCCTCGTCGTCGTCGCCGAGCGTCATGCCCACCCCCATCGACAGCTGCCGGTGGGCGAGCCCGCGCGCCTCGACCGCGCTGATCTTGATCACCCCGGCGTCGATCAGCCGCTGCACCCTGGTCGCGACGGCCGAGGGCGACAGGCGCACCTCCTCGCCCAGTGCGCGGAAGCTCTTGCGTCCGTCGGCCTGCAGCTGTTCGATCAGCGCCTCATCGATCGTGTCGAGGGTGACACCGCCGTGGTACTCCGAGACGAAGAAGCCCTTGATCACGGTCGAGTAGATGATCGTGCTGATGTCGAGCACGCCGTCGATCGCACGGATCAGGGCCAGCAGGTCGTGCAGCTCCGACATCGAGCCCACGCGCACCTCGGTGACCACGTCGTGCGCCCCGCCGACGGCCGACACCAGCACGGTCTCGCTCATGTCGCGCAGGTGCTCTGCCACGAGCTCGACCGAGCCGTCGGTGCGGATGGAGACGTGGGCGAGCACGTGCTGACCCAGGAAGACCGGGTCGACGGCGGCGACGACCCGCACCGTGCGGTCGGCGAGCATCGTGCGCAGCCGCGCGGCGACGGCGGCCCGAGACTGCCCGAGTCGCTGTGCCAGCGAGAGGATGCTGGCGCGACCGTCTTCCTGCAGCGCGCGGATGAGTTCTGCGTCGAAATCCATGGTGCCGCTCGATTCGGTCAGTTTCCCGCGATCGCACGCTTCGTGGTGCGTAAAGCCAGTGTAAGAGCCTTGCTGGCGACCGGGTAGGCGTGCATTGCACGAATGGGCGATCATATATTCAGTGAATCCGCGTTATCACTGGAGTTCTGCGCTTGCCGGCCGGGCCGCACGTCCGTAGCATCCTTCGCTATCCGACATCTTCCGCAAAGGAGCGGGCACCCCCATGACCACTACCCCCACCAGCGGCACCCACAGCCGGGCGCGACGCGCCGGCATCGCCGCCTTCGTCGGTACCACCATCGAGTGGTACGACTTCTACGTCTACGCGACCGCCGCGGCGCTCGTCTTCGGTCCGCTGTTCTTCCCGAGCGGCGACCGGCTCGCCGAGACCGCAGCGGCCTTCGCGACCTTCGCGGTCGCCTTCCTCGTCCGCCCGCTGGGTGGCATCATTTTCGGCCACATCGGCGACAAGCTCGGTCGGCGTACGTCGCTGGTCATCACGCTGGTGATGATGGGCGCGGCCACGGTTCTCGTCGGCTGCCTGCCGACCTACGAGAACATCGGCATCCTCGCCCCGATCCTGCTGATCCTGCTCCGTGCGGTGCAGGGGCTCGCCGTCGGCGGCGAGTGGGGCGGTGCGGTGCTCATGAGCGTCGAGCACGCCCCCGAGAAGTCCAAGACCTTCTACGGCGGCTTCACGCAGCTCGGCAACCCGGCCGGCGCGCTGCTCGCCTCGGGCATCTTCGCGATCATGACCCGCATGGGCGACGACTTCATCATCAACGGCGGCTGGCGCATCCCGTTCCTGCTGTCGATCGTGCTGGTCGGCGTCGGCTTCTGGGTGCGTTACCGCGTCGAGGAGACGCCCGTCTTCGAGGCGAAGGTCGAGGGCCGCAAGCAGTCGATGCCGCTGGCCTTCGCGCTGCGCACCAACTGGCGTCCGATCCTCCTCGGCATCGGCATCCTGCCCATCTCGACCGGCGGCTACTACCTGGCCACCACCTTCGCCACGGCGTACGCCACCGGTGACACGGTCGCCATCAGCGAGCAGGTGATCCTGGACGCCATGACCATCGCCTCCTTCGTGGAGTTCGTGGTGACCCTCCCCGTCGCCTGGCTGGGCGACAAGTGGGGCCGCAAGAACGTCATGTACATCGGTCTGGTCACCTCGGTGCTGACCTTCGTGCCGTTCCTGCTGATCCTGCCGGGGCGGGTGGAACCCCTCATCTTCCTGTTCGCCTCGCTGGTGCGCATCGCGATGAGTGCGACGTACGCGCCGATCGCTGCTCTGCTCTCGCAGATGTTCCGCCCGCAGGCCCGCTACACCTCGATCGCGCTGTCGTACGGCGTCGGCGCGGCGGTCTGGGCCGGCTTCTCGCCCTGGTTCGCGACGCAGCTCATCGCCTGGACCGGAAGCATCTGGTCGGTCATCGCGATGTTCATCGGCATGGCCGTCATCGCCGGCATCTGCACGCGCCTCGCACCGCAGCACTCCGACGAGGCCCCCGTCACCGCCTCCTTCACCGCCCGCACCGACACGACCGCGAACAGGCTGCCATGAGAAAGCTCACCCCCTTCGACCGCTCGGCCCAGACGGCACCCGTCCTTCTGACCGCGCACGCGATCCACGCGGCCGATGCCGCGGCCACCACCGCCACGGCGATGCTGACCGATCGCGGGCGGATCCTCGCGATCGGCACCCCCGCCGAGTGCGAGGCGGCGGCCGAACGGGGTGGGCTCTCTCCGGAGCGCATCGACCTCGGCGACGGCGTCGTCGTCCCCGGCTTCGTCGACGCCCATGCGCATCCGCTCATGTTCGGGCAGATGATGAGCTGGGTCGACTGCGGTCCGGAGAAGGCCGGCAGCATCCCCGAGATCGTGGCCCTGCTGAAGGCGGCGGCCGCCGACCTCCCCGAGGGGCGCCCCGTGCGCGGCTATGGCTACGAGCAGCGCAACCTCGCCGAGAAGCGGCACCCCACCCGCTTCGAGCTCGACGAGGTCGCGGCCGATCGCGAGGTGTACCTCATGAACGCGTCGGGTCACGGCGGCGTCGTGAACTCGCACACCCTCACCGTCAACGGCGTCGACCGGGACACCCCGAACCCCGACGGCGGCGAGTTCTTCCGCGACGCGGAGGGCGAGCTGACCGGAGAACTGTCGGATGCCGCGTGCAACATCCTCACGGGTGTGCACGGCGTGAAGATCGGTCACCACGGTCCGAACTTCCACCTGGCCGATGAGCCGGAGGAGCACCTGCGCCAGCTGGATGCGGCGACGCAGCGCTTCCTCGCAGGCGGGGTCACCTCGATCGGCGACGCCCAGGTGACTCGTCGGGAGTTCGACATGTACCTGCGCCTGGCCGAGGCCGGACGCCTGGAACTGCGCGTGTCGATGTACCTGCTCTCGCACCTGCTCGACGAGGCCCTCGAGATGGGACTCGTCGGCCAGTTCGGCAACGCCCACCTGAGCTTCGCGGGCATCAAGTTCTACGCCGACGGCACGCTCGGCGGCTGGACCGCTTACTTCCCCGACGGCTACGTAGGCGACCCCTGCCGCACCGGCCAGCTCTACCACGAGCCCGCGGAGTACGCCGGCCTCATCCGCAAGGCGCATGCCGCCGGTCTCCAGACCGCCACGCACGCGCAGTCGCCCACCGCGATCGAGATGGTCGTGTCGGCGATCGAGGCCGCGCTCGCCGAGCATCCGGATGCCGACGCCCGGCACCGCATCGAGCACTGCGGGCTGCCGACGCCCGAGCAGATCGAGCGGATGGCCGCCTCGGGCATCCGCCCCGTCAATCAGACCCAGCACTACTTCAACTGGGGCGAGGGCGTCGAGGAGGCCATCGGCACTCCGGGCGAGCGCTTCAACCCGCTGGGCGAGTTCGAGCGTGCGGGCGTGCCCTTCACGATCTCCTCCGACGCGCCGGTCGCCGAGCCCATCCCGCTCGAGGCCATCCAGACCGCCGTCACCCGCGTCACCCGCCGCGGGCACAAGCTCGGCCCCGACGACCTGCGCGTCTCCGCGCTCGCAGCCCTGCGCGCCCACACGATCGAGGGCGCCGTGTCGATCGGCCGCGAAGACGACCTCGGCTCGCTCGAGGTCGGCAAGTACGCCGACTTCGCGGTGCTCTCCGGCGACCCGCTGGCTGTTCCCGCCGAGGAGATCTCGGCGATCACGGTGCGCGAGACCTGGGTCGACGGCGTTCGCCGTCACCGGGTGTGAGGATGATCCGATGAACTCCGAGCAGTACACCGACACCGCCGGCCGCGCGGTGCTGGAGACGATCCGCGCCTACGGCGTGACCGCGATCTTCGGCATTCCCGGCACCCACAACCTCGAGCTCTACCGGCCCCTCGCCGACCTCGGCATCCGCGCGGTGACGAACCGCCACGAGCAGGGATCCGGTTACGGTGCCGACGGCTGGGCGCAGCAGACGGGTCTGCCCGGCGTCGTCATCACGACGTCGGGCCCCGGTCTGCAGAATGCGATGAGCGCGATCGGCACGGCGTTCTGCGAGTCGCGACCGCTCATCGTCCTCTCGCCCGGTGTGCCGCTCGGCGCGGAATTCGCCGACGTGGGCACGCTGCACGAGACGAAGGATGCCACGGCCATGGTCGGCGCGATCGCCGAGTGGTCGCGCCGCGTGACCAGCGCCGCCGAGGCGGTCGATGCCGTGCACGATGCGTTCGCCCTGTTCCGCACCGGTCGCCCTCGTCCCGTGCACATCGAGATCCCCCTCGACGTGCTGGAGGCGCCGGCCGGGGTTCCCGCCGAGGCGCGGCGGCCGCGTCCGGTCCCCGCGCGGGCCTCCGGCGATCCGCAGGCGCTGGCCGTGGCCGCACGCCTGTTGGTCGGCGCGAAGACCCCGGTGATCGTCGCTGGCGGCGGAGCGGTGGATGCCGCGCACGAGGTCACGGTCGTCGCCGAGCGCCTCGGCGCGCCGGTGCTGACGACCCTCAACGGCAAGGGCGTGGTGGATGAGCGGCATCCGCTCGCGCTCGGCTCGAACCTGCGCCTGGCCGCGGCGCGCGCGGTCGCGGAGGACGCGGACGTGCTGCTCGTGGTCGGCTCGAAGCTCGGTGAGGCCGAGCTCTGGGCACCGCGACTCGAGGCGCGAGGATCCGTGATCCGCATCGACATCTCGCCGGCACAGCGCGACAAGAACCTCGCAGCGACGGTCGGGATCGCCGGCGACGCGGCCGCCGTGCTGGAGGCGCTCCTCGCGGCCCTCCCCGCCGAGACCCGCCCGCCGCGTGAGCTGACCGCAGAACGCGCCGCGATCGCCGCCGAGATGCGGGAGACCGCCCCCGAGACGGTCGCGCTGGCCGAGATCATCGCCGGCGCCCTGCCCGACGACGCGATCGTCGCCGGCGACTCGTCCCAGATCGTCTACATGGCGCTGGGCAGCGTGCTGGCGTCGGCGCATCCGCACTCCCTGCTCTACACCCCCACCTACGCGACCCTCGGCTACGGCCTGCCCGCGGCGATCGGCGCACGGGTCGCGCAGACCGAGCATCCGGTCGTGACCGTGATCGGCGACGGCGCGCTGATGTTCTGCGTGAACGAGCTGGTCACGGCGATCGAGCAGCGTCTCGACCTCACGATCGTGTGCGTCGACAACGGCGGCTACGCCGAGATCCGGCAGAACGAGCTCGACAGGGGGATGACCCCGATCGGCGTCGACCTGGTGCAGCCCGACTGGGCGGCCCTCGCCACGGCCTTCGGCGCGACCGGGCGGCGTGTGGAGAACCGCGATGACATCGCCTCCAGCATCCGCGCCGCGATCGCCGACGGGGGAGTGCAGCTGGTGCACCTCCCGCAGAACGCCCTCTGACCTCCCGCCGCGGGCACCCTCCCGCACCCCGACGAACAGGAACGAGCAATGACCGAGAACGTGGGCCCCATCGACGCGTCCGTGAACCCCCGCTACTCCGGCATCGCCACCTTCGCGCGCCTGCCGCGGATCGAAGACGTGCCGCGCGCCGACATCGCCGTCGTCGGCATCCCCTTCGACTCCGGCGTGAGCTACCGGCCGGGCACGCGGTTCGGTCCGTCGCATGTGCGCGAGTCGTCGCGACTGCTGCGCCCGTACAACCCCGCGCAGGACGTGTCGCCGTTCGCGATCGCGCAGGTGGTGGATGCCGGTGACATCCCGGTCAACCCGTTCGACCTCACCGAGGCCGTGAGCGAGGTCGAGCGCGCGGCACTGGCCCTCGGCGAGCAGGTGCAGCGCATCGTCACGATCGGTGGCGACCACACCGTCGCGCTGCCGCTGCTGCGGGCTGTCGCCGCGAAGCACGGTCCGGTCGCTGTGCTGCATTTCGATGCCCACCTCGACACGTGGGACACCTATTTCGGAGCTCCCATCACGCACGGCACACCCTTCCGTCGCGCGAGCGAGGAGGGTCTGATCGACCTCACCGCGAGCTGCCACGTCGGCACCCGCGGACCCCTGTACTCGAAGCAGGACCTCGAAGACGACGAGCGCCTGGGCTTCTCCATCGTGTCGAGCGAGTACATCGAGGAGCACGGCGTGGAGGCCGGCATCGCCCGCATCCTGCAGCGCATCGGCGACAAGCCGCTGTACGTGTCGATCGACATCGACGTGCTCGACCCCGCCCACGCGCCCGGCACCGGCACCCCCGAGGCGGGCGGGTTGACCAGCCGCGAACTGCTGCGGATCCTGCGCGCCCTGTCCTCGCAGAACATCGTCGGCGCGGATGTGGTCGAGGTCTCGCCCGCCTACGACCACGCGCAGATGACCGGCATCGCCGCGAGCCACGTGGTCTACGAGCTCGTGTGCCTGCTGGCAGCCCGCGTGGGGTCTGACTCTCAGTAAAGGGCGGCGACGAGCTCGGCGAACAGCTCCTCGGCGTCGCATTCGACACGGCGCCGGGTGAACCAGTCGCAGATGTTCACGCAGTCGCGATGCAGCAGATCGAGCCCCTGCGGATTCGCGATGATGTCGACGATCTGCGGCAGGTCGATCACGCGCACCCGCCCCTCGTGCACGAGCAGGTTGTAGGCCGAGAGGTCGCCGTGGGCGAACCCCGCCGCCGCGAAGATGCGCATCAGGTCGACGACCTGCGCGTAGAACCCCTGCAGCTCGGTGCGCCAGCCGCGGGTCTGGGCGAGGCGGGGGGCGGCCGTGCCGTCGGCGTCGCCGAGGAACTCCATCAGCACCTCGGTGCCGTTGACCTGCACGGGATACGGCACCGGGGCCCCGAGCTTCCACATCCGACACAGCGCCGTGAACTCGGCGAACGACCACTGCGCGGCGGCCACCTCCCGGCCGTGGTCGGACTTCTTGGCAAGGGCGCGCGCGTCACGGGTGTTCCGGGTGCTGCGCCCCTCTGTGTAGACGGATGAGCGGTGGAAGCTGCGATGCTCCGCGCTGCGATAGCGCTTCGCCGCGAGGAGGGTGTGCCGGCGCGGGTCTCCCGGCACGGCGCGTTCGAGCAGGAACACGTCGGCCTCCTTGCCGGTCTTGAGGATTCCGCGCTCGGTGTCGAGTGCGCCGGCCGAGGTCACCACCCATGCCGGCCACGGCTCGGGGCCGCGCTCGGACGGGGTGATCGCCGGCCACGTGGACCAGCGCTGGCCCTCGCCGGGGTCGACGTCGGCGAAGGCGAGCTCGGTTTCGAGGGAATCGAACGAGGGTGCGTCGAAGGACGCGGCTTCCGAGGAAGTGAAGGGATCAGACAAGATGTGGCTCCGGGAGCAGGAGGCCACACCAGGATCAGGAGCGGGTGGCCTCGAGGGGAAGGTGGTCGGCGGAGAGCGCGACAAAGACGGTGTTCATGTCCTCGGCTCCTTCCGCTCGGGCTTCCCGGGCCGGTCCCGGTGCGTCGTCGAGCCTAGGGCGTCGATGCACCTCTGTCCAGAGGCGGGGGTCAGCCTCCGAGGGGTGGGGTGAGGCGGACGAGCACGCCGTCGCCCTCGCCGCCGGTCGCGACCACCCACGACCCACCAGACCACGCGGCCGCGTTCGCGCCGCACAGGAACGGCAGCGGATGCTGTCCGGCGGCGTCGCCGAGGCGGAGGGCGTCGTCGCGGCGGAGGATGTCACCGTTCGAGGTCCCGGCGCAGTCCAGGCGGCGTTCGATCGCCGTCCGCGCGTCAGGGGAGCCGCCGACGATCACGCCGTGCACGTCGCTCTGCTCCGGCTCTCCGCCCCACCACAGGGCCGTGCCGTCGGGGGCGACGGCGACGAGGGGGTGCTCGGCGACCTGCCGATCCCGACTCAGCTCCGTGCCGTCGGCCGCGAGCACGATCCGTGCGGAGGGGGTCGCCAGATACACCCGTCCCGCGCTGTCGACGTCGATGCCGATCGGCGGGACGCCGGGTCGAGCGCTCGGCGCCTCGCCGAGGGCGATCGGGCCGCTGTGCAGCAGGGTCCGCGTCCCGCTGTCGAGGTCCACGCGCAGCACCTCGTAGTCCAGGTAGGCGTCGGGAGGGCGCGGCTGGTAGCGCACCACGATGGCGTCGCCGTCGTGCACGGCCACATCGCCGAACTCGAAGTCCCCGTAGTCGAAGTCGCCCTCGTCTCCCACGACATCGCCCGGCAGGTCCCGCATCGTCATGGTGGTGGTGTCGAGCACCGAGATCATCGGCATCACGTGGGCGCGGTCGCCCTGCAGCACGACGAGCTCGGTGGCCGAGAGCGGAGCCATCGCCGCGATCCGCGAGGCCGGGTCGCCGGGATCGGTGTCGAACCGCGTGAGGGTCTCGCCATCGGCGCCGACGTGCAGCCACGATCCGGAAGAAGTGGCCCAGAAACCGCCTGCGCCGTCGGCCGACAGCACGTGCATCCCGTACGACAGGTCGGTCGGGGGCCCGGCGGGGGCGGCCTCCGGTCCGGAACCGACGAAGGAGCTCTGGAACGAGATCGGTTCGAGAGCCCAGTCGTCCGGGCCGGCGGCGCGCTGCCCGGTGCATCCGGAGGTGAGCACGACCGCCGCGACGGCGGCGGCAGCGCGCAGCAGGCGTGCCCGTCTCCGTCTCCGATCCCGCATGCTGACACTCTGCAAGCTCGGGCTGAGAACCGACCGGGAGCGCGTCGGACGAATGGTCGGATGCCGCGGACGACCGGTCGGGCGACGGCCTCCGGGGGCTGCGAACGTGGAACCATGACCACGACAGCGCCCGTTCCCACCATGCCGCCCTCCGCGGCGTCCCGCATCCGCTACGGCGGACTCATCGTGCTGATGCTGATGGGCTTCCTGCTGGTCACGGCCGAGTTCCTCCCCAACGGCGTGCTCACCGAGATGGCCGACGGACTGGGGGTCACTCCTGGTCAGGCCGGACAGACCGTGACCGTGACCGCGCTGGTCGGACTCATCGTCGCGCCGACCGTCGGACTCATGTTCCCGCGGCTGGATCGGCGGTCGCTGCTGGTGTGGATGGCGCTCGCCGCCGCCGTGTCGAACCTGATCGTGGCGATCGCGCCGAACCTGATCATCGTGCTGCTGGCGCGGTTCCTGCTGGGCGCCGCCATCAGTGCCTTCTGGGCGATGTCGATCACGGTCGCGGCGCGCCTGGCGGGACCGGAGAATCTCGGACGCGGTGTGATGTTCACCTCCGCGGGCGTGTCACTGGCGACCGTGGCCGGCGTGCCGCTGGGCGTCATGCTGAGCGAACTCGTCGACTGGCGGACGGTCTTCGCCATCGCGGGCGTGCTGATGGTGGTGCTCGCGGTGGTGCTGCGGTTCGCTCTGCCGTCGGTGCCGGCAGAGCGGGCGTCGAGCCTGCGTCTGCTCGTCGACACGCTGCGCCGCCCCGGCATCGGTCTCGGCATGGTCGGCCACGTGCTCGTCGTGCTCGGGCACTTCCTCGCCTACACGTACGTGCGGCTCGCGCTGGACCGGATCCCCGAGGTCGAGGCCTCGACCATCGTCGTGCTGCTCGCGCTGTTCGGCGTCGGCGGCCTCCTCGGCAACATCACGATCGGTCTCGTGATCGACCGCACGTTCGCCTTCTTCGCAGTGTTCGCGCCGCTCGTGATCGCCGTGTCCGTGATGTCGATGATCCTGTTCTCCGGATCGATCGTGGGTGTCGGCATCGTCGTGCTGGTGTGGGGCTTCTTCTTCTCGTCCTGGCTGATCGTGGCGAACACGTGGGTCGGGCACCGGATGCCGGATCGGCTCGAGGCCGGCGGCAGTCTCGTCGTCGTGGGGTTCCAGGGGGCGATCACCCTCGCGGCCGGCATTGGCGGACTGCTCGTGGACACCCTGAACGTCGAGCTGGTCTACGTGATCGGCGCGATCGCGCTGCTCGCCGGCGCGGTGCTGTTCGGCGCGTCCAACCGCGTCAGCAGCAGGGCCTGAAAGGCCGCGATCCTCAGGCCGAGATCGGCGTGCGGTTCGCCAGACGCCACGACGAGGGAGTCTGTCCGGTGCGGCGGCGGAAAGCCCGGCTGAACCCCTCGTCGGAGGCGTAGCCCAGCTCGCGGGAGACGTCCGAGACGCTTCGCCCGGCCTCGAGCATCCGCTTGGCCGCGTCGACGCGCACCTCGGTGACGTAGTCGGCGGGGGAGCGGCCGACGGTGCTGCGGAACCGTTCGGCGAAGGTCGAGCGCGACATGGCGCCGATGCCGGCGAGGCGCTCGACCGTCCAGTCCCGGCCCGGTTCCTCGCGGATGGCGTCGACGACGCGGTCGAGGAACGGGTCGTTCGAGAGCGAGGGCCAGCCCGTCGGGGCGCAGCCGTTGGCAGCCCAGGCGCGGATGACCGACAGCAGCACGGTCGTCGCCATCATGCGGCAGATGATGGGGTCGCCCTGGCGGGCGGGCATCGCCGTGTCGCCGAGCACGCCCATGTTCAGCGCCAGGGCGGCGGCGGCCGGCTCCACGGCGTCGAATCCGGTGACGGTGAGGAACGGCGGCAGCAGGGCGGGCAACGGCGAGGCCGCATCGGCGAGCTCGATGTCGGCGATCATCAGGCTCGTGTCATCCTGCGCTTCGAGCACGAACGGCGACCGGCCGAGGGTCAGGAACGCGTCGCCAGCCACGAGCCGGTCATGACGCGCCTTCGTGTCGACCCTGAGTCGCTGCGAGTCGGGGTCGACGTCGAGGCGGCAGCCGTCTCCGAGCGGAGGATGCCCCTCTACAGCGCCCTCGGCGATGTAGACCAGGGTGATGGTGTCGGCGGGGATCGGCAGCAGTGCTCCCGCAGCTACCGAGGTGCGGCGGCCGATGCCGACGCGCAGGTCGACCGCACCGAGCACGTTCGAGAGCGCGTCTGCATCCACTGTCACCATGCCTTCGGCAACGTCGTCGAGCGGCGTGCTATTCCGCCGCCGCCCCCGTCGAGGCGCGAAACGGGTCGCGTCGTGCCGACGGACTCAACCATTCGATTGATTCGAAGGGGGTGACCGCCGGATACGGTGGAGGGACACCACCCGAGGAGTACCGTGTTCCGCACCCCCGACCGACTGTTCCGAGTTCTCGCGATCGCGGAGGCGATCACCTGGACGATCCTGATCGCCGCGATCATCGCCCGCGCCGTCGGTGCCCCCGGGGTCGTGGTGACCGTGGGTGGAGGCATCCACGGGTTCATCTTCCTGAGCTACGCGGCGACGGCGATCCTGGTCGCGCTGAACCAGCGCTGGCACGTCGGTGTGGGTGTTCTCGCCGTCGCCAGCGCCGTCATCCCCTACGCGACGATCCCGACCGAGATCTGGCTGCACCGCACCGGGCGGCTCACCGGGGCCTGGCGTCTCGAGGCGACCGACGACCCGCGCGATCGCCGCTGGTACGACCGGCTGATGCGGTGGTTCCTGCAGCGGCCGTGGGTTCTCGCGCTGCTTCTGGTCGTCGGCATCGTCGCGCTGTACGTCATCCTGCTGCTGGTGGGTCCTCCCGGCGGCAAGTGACGCCCGGCGGGGTCTGCTCCCTCGCCGGGTTCAGGGCGTGACGACGACCGCGTTCTCCTCGTTGATCGCAGCCAGCGTCGCCTCCGCATCCGCGGCGGTGCAGTCCACGACCACCGACAGGCCCACCCCGGTCTGCGTGAACGCACGCGCGGCCATGAGCCAGGTGCGGCTGCCGTCCACGCCGACCACCTGGCGCGTCTCGACGCCTCCGCTGCCGCCCGCCATGTAGCTGAACTCGCCGGTCGTGGCGAGAGGGGTGACCTCGCTGGTTGGGGTCTGCAGCAGCACACCGAGGATCGCGTCGGACGAGGCGCTGTCGTCTCCGGCGACCACGGGAACGTCTGTCGTGTATCCCTGCCAGAACCGCGCCGTGCAGGTGCCGTCGACCGTGCCGTACGTCCAGCCGCCGTTGCCGTCGTCGGGCGAGACGATCTTCCAGCCCTCGTCGACCACGAGCCCGTCGCCCCATTCGATGTAGGTGTCGCTCGCGAGGTCGAGGCCTTCGGCGAAGGTCAGGGTCGAGCCGGACCGCTCGTCGCTCGGCGCATCGGTCTCCGGGCTCGACGAGGGGGCGCCGGTGGGTGACCCCGCCGGGATCTGCGCGTACAGGCATCCGCTCAGTGACAGCACGGCCACAGCGGCGATCGCGGTGCTGGCCAGGCGCAGGGGGATCGAGGAGGAGGTGCGCGTCATGCCGGTCAGCCTAGTCCCGGACCGTCGTCGTCTCCGGTCCGGTCCACGGTTCCACCCAGGTCGACTGATCAGTGGGCGCTGACGACCCCGATCGAGTCGTGCACGATGACCGTCGCGACCCGAGCGCCGGCACCCGCCGCGACGATGAGCTGCTGCGGACCGGGTGTCGCGGCGTCGCCGGCGGCGTAGAGCCCCGGCACATCGGTGCGACCCGAGCGGTCCGTGCGCAGATGCCCGGCGTGATCCAGCGTGGGCGCGATCCCGTCGAGGAACGTCAGCGCGTTCTCCCACTCGGGGCGCACGAAACCGCCGTCGACCGCGACTGATGTGCCGTCGGCCAGACGGATGGCGTCGAGGCCTCCCCGCTCACCCACGAGCTCGACGATCGGCTCGCGACGCACGTCGATGCCGGAGGCGGCGAGCTCCGCCTCCTCGTCCGCGGTCACGACGTCCGCGCCGTGCGTGAACACGGTGAGGCTCTCGGTCCAGCGTCCGATGAGTCGCGCGCGGTCGGCGATGTCGGGCGTCTCACCGATCAGGGCGAGGCGGCGGCCCTGCAGCTCCCACGCATCGCAGGTGGCGCAGCTGAACAGACTCATGCCGTAGAAGCCGCGCAGGTTCGGGACATCGGGGAGTGTCTCACGCAGCCCGGTGGCCAGCAGCACCGCTCTGGCCGTGACGGTGGTCTCGGCATCCCTCCGGCCGATGTCCGCCGCGAACACGCGTCGATCCCCCTGTGGGCCCGCACCCTCTCCATCGGTCTGTCGAAGGGCGGTGACGCGCGTCCGCGATCGCACCTCCACGTTCGGATAGGCCGCGAGCTCTTCTCTGGCGAGGCGCCGCAGCTCGTGCGGCGGGATGCCGTCGCGGGTCAGGAACCCGTGCGATCGCAGCGTCGCCGCGTTGCGCGGACGATCGGCGTCGATCACCAGCACGCGTGCGAGCGCACGGCCGAGGTTGAGGGCGGCGGAGAGACCGGCCGGTCCGCCGCCCACGATGAGCACGTCGTAGTCGGCACGCTCGTTCATGTCCGCCATCGGTGATGTCATCCGCACGGTCCTTCCGAGAAAGGGGCGGATCCATCGCGCGGCGTCTGCCGGGGCGACACCGCCGGGCGGCCGCTAAGGCTCGCCTTACTCTCATTTTGCCACTGTTCGACGCTGTCTCGGTCGGTTCGACGGTGTCTCGGGCGCCCGAGGCCAGGGGCCCGTGCTCGCTAGGATCCCCCTATGCGGCTCCGTGCCATCGACCTCGTCGACGTCCTGATGTACCTGATCGTGCTCGGCACGTTCAGTCAGCTGTTCCCCGCGGTCATCTCCGAGACGTTCCTGCTGTCGCTTCTGACGGCGATCCTCCTGAAGATCGTCCTCGAGGCCGTCGTCTGGGTGAAGGGGAGGGCGATCGCCCACATCCGATCCGACGGCACGGCGGCCCGGCGAGCGGTCGGCGTCGTCGTGCTGCTGCTGATCCTCCCCGGCAGCAAGTTCCTCGTGCTGGAGCTGGTGGACGTCGTGTTCGGAGATGCCGTCCAACTCGGCGGGTTCTTCCTGGTGACCCTGCTGATCGTCGTCCTGATGCTCGCGCGCGGCGCCGCGCGACGACTCCTCTCGCCAGTGCCGACCGTCGAGAGCGCCGCCTGAGCGCGAAGGGCTCGGTGCGCTCAGCTGCGACGGACGGGCTGCTGCAGCTCGGTGACCCAATCGGACTGGTCCTCGGAGACCGCGCGCACATACAGCTCGCGGCACGGGCCGTCGTGCACCAGACCGCGCGCGAAGATCTCGGTGTGGATCGCGTGCCAGCTCTCGGCGATGTGCTCCATCGATCCGAGATGGATGCCGCACACGGCCTCCGTCGCGCCGGGGAGCTCGACGATCTCGACGCCGTCACGCGCGGGGCCGCTGTACACGTAGCCCGCGATGACCTGCAGTCCGTCGTCGAGCGTCTCGTACTGGGCGATCGGGGTGGTCAGGGAGTGCGTGTCGCCGATGATCTCGGCCACGGCGTCGAAGGCGAGCCCGACCACTCCGGCGACGGCCGGCTGGTCGGCCACGACCGTGCGGATGGCAGCGAGGCGCACGGCGGGGAGGGGCTTGTCGATGATCTCGATCTGGGACATGTGCTTCTCTCTCTCGATGAGGTGGAGACGCCTCTCCACGTCGACGAGTCTCTCCGCGGCGATCCGATGCTCCTGCTCGACCTCTGCGCGACGGATCCTCAGCAGGGCGGCGATGCGTTCGGCATCGACGCCGCGTTCGAGGATCGCCGAGACATCATCGAGACCGAAACCCAGCTGGCGCAGGGCGACGATCCGGTGCAGCCGTTCCAGCTGCGAGGGATCGTAGGAGCGGTATCCGGTGAACTCGTCCACGTGGGCGGGCTCGAGCAGGCCGGCCGTGTCCCAATGCCGGAGCATCCGGTGGGTCACCTGGCCGATCTGCGCGAACGCTCCGATGGACAACATGTCTCAGTTCTCCCGTCTGCCACTGTGTCAGAGTCAAGTATCGCGTCGGGAGGTGGAGGCCTCGGCGCGCTAGCGTCGACGGATGAGCGAAGAGGTACTGGCGGGCGGGAACGCGAGCGGCACCGTGATGCGGCTCGGCGAGACGGTGCGAAAGTCGTGGTCGGAGGCGACCCCGAGCGTCACCCGCTTCGTGCGGGCATTGCGGGCAGCGGGCGTCGATGTGCCGGAGCCGCGAGGGCGGGATGAGCAGGGTCGGCAGGTCGTCGAATTCGTGCCGGGCACACCGGCGATCGAGAGAATGCCACTGGACGCCGACGAGCTGCGACGAGTCGGTTCGATGATCCGCGAGATCCATGACGCCGGCGCCCTCTATACGCCGGAGGCCGATGCCGTGTGGCGGACAGCGATCCCCGCGCCCGCCGCCGAGCTCGTCTGTCACAACGACCTCGCCCCCTGGAACCTCATCACCGGCGACCGCTGGGTCTTCATCGACTGGGACGCCGCAGCCCCGAGCACTCGCCTGTGGGACCTCGCCTACGCGGCCCAGGCGTTCGCGCTGTCCGGCGGTGAACGCGATCCGGAGAGTGCGGCTCGGGATCTCGCCGCCATCGTCGACGGATACCGCGCGGACGACGTCATGCGCCGTGATCTGCCTCAGGCGATGGAGGAGCGGACGGCGGCGATGCTCGCACTGCTCGAAGGGGCGCACGCGACCGGCGACGAGCCGTGGGCGTCGATGTACGCGAACGGTCACGGCGAACATTGGGCGAAGGCGCTGGCATTCGTGCGAGAGCATCGGGCGCGGTGGGCGCGGTCGCTCGGCGGGGTCTGAGCTCGGCCGCTCGGGCGGTGGGCCGCGCGCGGCGCGAGAACATGCCGGTATATCGTTTTTCTGCCCTGATCTGGGCCTTTGAATGTCGGTGGCCCCTGGTTCGCTGAAGGCATGACGGCACTGGCGGATGCGACTCTCGAGCAGACGGATGCGCTCGCTGCGCTCACCGAGATGCTCGTCGAGGTCGAGCGCACGATCAGCAGTCTGCAGGCCGCGCGCGACGGCATCCTTGCTGTGGGGTCGCGTCTCGCACTCGAAGTCGCTGAGCAGGCGGAGCATCCCGATCAGGGGGAGATGTCGGCGCGCACCGTCGCTGCGGAGTTCGCCGCAGCCCTGCGGGTGAGCGATCGGACGGTGCAGCGGCGGATGGCGGATGCGGCGTGGGTCGTAGAGCGCTTCCCGATGGTCTGGGAAGCGCAGGGCGCCGGTCGTATCAGCGCGGCGCACGCCCGCGTCGTGTGCGAAGCGGGCGAGCACCTCGACGATGCGGCGAGCCGCGATGCCTATGCGACGCAGATGATCGTCTTCGCCGAGACCGAGTCTCCCGCCCGTGTCGGCCGCATGGCGCGGCGGGTGGCCGAGCGGTTCCAGGCGCGGTCGATCGAGGAGCGGCATCTCGTCGCGCGGGAGAAGAGAGCCGTGTGGGTGAAAGACGTCGGCGACGGGATGACACAGCTCGGGGTGCTCGGTCCCTCGGCGCTCGTCCACGGTGCCTTGGATCGCCTGACGCAGATGGCCGAGGCGATGCAGGAGCCCGCGTCCCAGGAGCCCGAGTCCGAGGAGCCCGATCGGCGCACGATCGCGCAGCTCCGCGCCGATCTCGCCCTCGACCTGCTCCTCACCGGTACCCCGTCGGGCACGACGGCTCGGAGGGCTCCCTCGCGGCGATCCGCGGAACGGTGTCGATCACGGTTCCCGTCATGACCCTGATCGCGGGCGACGCGACACCGGCCGAGCTGAACGGCCGCACCCCGATCGACCCCATGACCGCCCGCCGGTTCGCCGGTGCGGCATCCGGGTGGGACCGTATCCTCACCCACCCCATCACCGGAGCGGTCCTCGCGGTCGACCGCTATCGGCCGGGTTCGGATCTGAGGAGACATCTTCGTGCCAGGGATCAGCGCTGCAGATTCCCCACCTGCGGGTACCCGTCGACCGACTGCGACATCGATCATCATCGCGACGCCGTGCTCGGTGGTTCCACCGTCGAGTCGAACCTCGGCCATCTGTGTCGACGCCATCATGTGCTCAAGCACCATTCGCCCTGGGCGGTCGAGCCCCGGGGTGGTGGCCTCTACGCCTGGACCAGCCCGACCGGCAGGATCTACATCGACCGGCCGCCTCCCCAGAACACCGTCACCTTCACCGAGGATCCCGAGGTCGCCCCGTTCTGAGGCGCGTCGCCGTGCACCCGGAACGGCGCCGACTCTCAAAGTTGAGCCAATTCATATCAAGTTCATTTGACTCCTCCTCGACCCCTGGGTACACTTGAGTCATCGCGACTCAGGTTTTCCTGATCGCCGCAGATTTTCCGAACCACAACGAACTTCCAACAAAGGAGAGAACACATGGCACGTGCTGTCGGTATCGACCTCGGAACCACCAACTCCGTCGTCAGCGTCCTCGAGGGTGGCGAGCCCAAGGTCATCGCCAACGCCGAGGGCTTCCGCACGACCCCCTCGGTCGTGGCCTTCACCAAGGACGGGGAGGTGCTCGTCGGTGAGACCGCGAAGCGCCAGGCCGTCACCAACGTCGATCGGACGATCGCTTCCGTCAAGCGCCACATGGGCACCGACTGGAGCTTCGACGTCGACGGCAAGAAGTGGACGCCGCAGGAGATCTCCGCGCGCATCCTCATGAAGCTCAAGCGCGACGCCGAGGCGTACCTGGGCGACACGGTGACCGACGCGGTCATCACCGTCCCCGCGTACTTCAACGACGCCGAGCGTCAGGCCACCAAGGAGGCCGGCGAGATCTCGGGCCTCAACGTGCTGCGCATCATCAACGAGCCGACCGCGGCCGCGCTCGCCTACGGCCTCGACAAGGGCAAGGAAGACGAGCTCATCCTGGTCTTCGACCTGGGTGGCGGAACGTTCGACGTCTCGCTGCTCGAGGTGGGCAAGGACGACGACTTCTCCACGATCCAGGTGCGCTCGACCGCCGGTGACAACCGTCTCGGTGGAGACGACTGGGACCAGCGTCTCGTCGACTACCTGATCAAGCAGTTCAAGGAGACCACGGGCGTCGACGTCTCGGGTGACAAGATCGCCCTGCAGCGTCTCAAGGAGGCTGCGGAGCAGGCGAAGAAGGAGCTCTCCTCCTCGACCTCGACGAGCATCAACCTGCCCTACCTGTCTCTGACCGAGTCGGGCCCGGTGTCGCTTTCCGAGACCATCACCCGCGCGAAGTTCGAGGACCTCACGAAGGACCTTCTCGACCGCACCAAGAAGCCGTTCGAGGACGTCATCCGCGAAGCCGGCATCAAGGTGTCCGAGATCGACCACATCGTGCTCGTCGGTGGATCCACGCGTATGCCTGCGGTCGCCGACCTCGTCAAGCGCGAGACCGGCAAGGACGCGAACAAGGGCGTCAACCCGGATGAGGTCGTCGCCGTCGGCGCCGCCCTCCAGGCCGGTGTCCTCAAGGGTGAGCGCAAGGACGTTCTCCTTATCGACGTCACCCCGCTGAGCCTCGGTATCGAGACCAAGGGCGGCATGATGACCAAGCTCATCGAGCGCAACACGGCCATCCCGACCAAGCGCAGCGAGACCTTCACCACGGCAGACGACAACCAGCCGTCCGTCGCGATCCAGGTCTTCCAGGGCGAGCGTGACTTCACGCGCGACAACAAGCCGCTCGGCACGTTCGAGCTGACCGGTATCGCTCCGGCTCCCCGCGGCATCCCGCAGATCGAGGTCACCTTCGACATCGACGCCAACGGCATCGTGCACGTGTCCGCCAAGGACAAGGGCACCGGCACCGAGAAGTCGATCGTCATCTCCGGCGGCTCGTCGCTGTCGAAGGAAGACATCGAGCGCATGGTGCGCGAGGCCGAGGAGCACGCTGCTGAGGACAAGGCGCGCCGCGAGGCCGCAGAGGTCCGCAACCAGGCCGAGACGCTCGCGTACTCGATCGACAAGCTGATCACCGAGAACGACGACAAGCTGCCCGAAGACGTGAAGACCGAGGTCAAGGCCGACGTCGACGCGCTCAAGACGGCGCTGGCCGGCGAAGACGACGAGGCCGTGAAGACCGCGTTCGACAAGCTCAACCAGTCGCAGTCCAAGCTCGGCGAGGCCATCTACGCCTCCTCGCAGGCGGATGCCGCTGCCGGCGCTTCGGCTGACGGCGAGGCCCCGGCCGGTGACGCTCCCTCCTCCGAGGAAGACGTCATCGACGCCGAGGTCGTCGACGACGAGGACGAGAAGAAGTAATCATGACGGACAAGAACTTCGACGAGAACCAGTTTCCTGAGTCCGCCGAAGGTCGCAGCGAGGGGTCGGATGCTCAGGCATCCGGCCCCGTGCCGCAGAACCCGGACTCCACCGAGGCGAAGGCCGCCGAGGGGGCGGACGAGACTCCTGATGACGGCGCCGACGACCTCACGGTCGACGACATCCTCGGTGCCACGCAGACCGGCGAGGCCGCGGCGGAAGACGCCGTGCTCGCCGACCTCGAGTCCACGCTGCTGAACGACCTCAAGCGCCTTCAGGCCGAGTACGCGAACTACCGTCGCCGCACCGAAGAGCAGCGGCAGGTCGAGATCGAACGAGCGAAGGGCGAGGCCGCCAAGGGCCTGGTCCCCGTGCTCGATGACCTCGACCGCGCGGCTCAGCACGGTGATCTGGTGGAGGGCACGCCCTTCGCCGTGATCGCCGACAAGGTGCGCGCGGTCGTGGAGCGTCTCGGAGTGGTCGCGTACGGCGCGAAGGGCGAGGAATTCGACCCGCAGCGCCACGAGGCCATCTTCCAGCAGCCGACCCCCGGCGCCGAGAAGACCACGATCCTCGAGGTCGTCGAGGTGGGCTACCGCCTCGGAGACGTCGAGCTGCGCCCCGCGAAGGTCGTCGTCGCTGTCCCTGCGGAGTAGGTGATCGATGGCCAGCCAGGATTGGTTCGACAAGGACTTCTACAAGACCCTCGGGGTCTCCAAGGACGTCAGTGATGCGGATCTGAAGAAGACGTATCGCAAGCTCGCGCGGAAGTACCACCCGGACTCCAATCAGGGTGATGCCAAAGCCGAAGCGAAGTTCAAGGAGATCAGCGAGGCCTACTCGGTTCTCTCCGACACCGAACAGCGCAAGGAATACGACGAGATCCGCGCCATGGGATCCGGCGCTCGCTTCACGGCGAGCGGTGCGGGTGCCGGCGGCTTCGAAGACGTGTTCAGCCGGTTCGGACAGCAGGGCCGCGGACAGACGGCGGACTTCGAGGACATCTTCGCGATGTTCAACCAGGGGCAGGGCGCGAGCTTCGGTAACGGACGCTTCGGGCAGCCGAGCGGCGGATACCGCGGCTTCGGCGGCCCGCAGCGCGGAGCCGACGTCACGGCCCGCACCACGCTCGACTTCGTCACCGCCGTGCAGGGCGAGACCATCTCCCTGCAGGGCGAAGACGGCAAGCCGTTCAAGGTGAAGATCCCCGCGGGGGTCGCCGACGGACAGAAGATCCGCCTCCGCGGGCGCGGTCGTCCTTCGCCCGATGGCGGGGAGAGCGGCGACATCGTCGTGCAGATCGCGGTGCGCCCGCACCCGGTCTTCACGCGTGACGGACTCAACCTGCGCGTCGTGGTGCCTGTGACGTTCACCGAGGCGACTCTCGGTGCGACCATCGAGGTCCCGACCCTCGGCGGCGACGTGGTCAAGCTCCGCGTCGCACCCGGTACCCCCTCCGGGCGGGTGCTGCGGGTCAAGGGCCGAGGGGTTGCGACGTCGAAGGGCACGGGCGACCTCCTCGCCGAGCTCCAGGTCGCGGTGCCGACGCACCTCGACGACGCCGCGCGTGCGGCTCTGGAGAAGTTCCAGGAACTCGAGCCCGACGAGAACCCGCGGGCCGAGCTGATGGCGAAGGCGCGGCGATGACCGATCGTCGAAGCGGGCGCCGGGGGCGGAGGCGTTCATGATGAATGCTGACACCCCGGTGTTCGCGATCGCGGCCGCCGCCGAGCTCTCCGGGCTCCACCCCCAGACGCTGCGGCAGTACGACCGCATCGGGCTCGTCGTCCCCGGACGCACTTCCGGCGGTTCGCGTCGGTACTCCCCCCGGAACATCGAGCAGCTGCGCGAGGTCGCCCAGCTCTCTTCCGAGGGCGTGAGCCTCCCCGCGATCGCCCGTCTGCTCGACCTCGAAGACGAGAACAGGGCGCTGCGCAACCGCATCGCCGTGCTCGAGAACGCCCTGCGCACCGAGCGCGAGAGCCGCCCCGGAGTGCGCGTGTTCGCCGCGGGGTCCGCCGGTGTCGTACCCATGCCGACCGGACGACGCCTGCGCCGCTCGACCGAGGTCGTGCTCTGGGACCCGCGCGGGAGCGCCTAGGTCAGAGCTCCGTCACGGTGTGTATCCTGTCAACTGTTAACAGGAGGTCACCATGACGCAGACCGTCACGCGCGGAGAATCCCTCGGCGCCCAGGTGGCGCGGGTGCTCCGCCAGCGCATCGTGCGCGGCGAGCTCGCCCCCGGCGCGCGCATCACCGAAGAGGCGCTCGCCGAGGAGTTCTCGGTCAGCCGAGGACCGGTTCGCGATGCCCTCACCCAGCTGAGCTTCGAGAAGCTCGTCGAGGTGCAGCGTCCTCGCGGGGTCTACATCGTGGGGCTCACTCACGACGATGTCGATCAGCTGTACAGCCTGCGCGGTGCTCTCGAACAGCTCGCCCTCTCGCGCGCCATGCGTGTCGACGACGAGGCGCGCTGGGCGGCGATGGCTGCGGCCGTCGGGCGCATGGGCGAGGCCGCGGATGCCGGTGACCACGCTGCTTTCGTGGCGGCCGACCTCGAGTTCCATTCGCAGATCTACGCGCTCGCCGACCATCCACGCCTCGAGGGGGCGTGGAATCAGTACCTCCCGACGTTCACGGCGCTCCTCGAGGTCACGATCAACCACGACGAAGACCTGCACGAGTCGTCGGACGATCACGTCAAGCTCATGGACGTGATGCGCAGCGGTACGCCGACGCAGGCGGCCAAGGTGCTGTCGGAGCACCTCGACGGCGCCCGCGAGCGCATGCTGAGCGAGATCGCCACCCGCGCCTGAGCCCGGCGGGCATCTGCCCGCCGGGGGAGGCGCGAACGTTCGTCAGTGTTGACTGTTAACAGTCAACACTGCTACGGTCGGGGAGTCGACAACAAGGTCGACCCACGTAGAGGAGCAAAGATGCCCCGCAAGCGCATCACCCGGGCGGCTGCCGCGATCGCCGCCCTCGCAGCCACCGCTCTCATCGTCTCGGCCTGCACCAAGGTCGAAGAGGGCGAGGAAGCCGGATCGGCGTTCCCCGAGAACGACATCCGACTCATCATCCAGGCCAACCCCGGCGGAGGATCCGACCTCTCGTCGCGCGCGCTCGCCACGGAGCTCGAGAAGATCCTCGGCGTCAGCGTCATCCCGGAGAACATGCCCGGTGCTGCCGGCGCCCTCGCGATGGAGTACGTGGGCGCGCAGGATGCCGACGGCTACGTCATCGGATTCGCACCCGTCGAGATCGCGATGCTGAACACCACGCAGAGCGCGAACGTGCTGCCGGACGACTTCGACCTGCTCGGCCAGATCATGCTCGCCCCCGGGGTCGTCACGGTCGGCGCGAACAGCGGCATCGAGACGCTCGAAGACCTCGTCGCCCAGGCGAAGTCCGGCGCCGTCACGGTCGCCAACTCCGGTGCCGGCTCCATCTGGGAGGCGGCGACCCTCGGACTCGGTGCCGCGACCGACGCCGACTTCACTCCGGTCCCCTACGACGGCGGAGCGACAGCCGTCGCTGCAGCCGCATCCGGTGAGACCGTCGCGGCCGTCTCCGGCCTCGGCGAGGCCCTGGCACAGGGCGAGGCCGTGCGCATCCTCGCCGTCATGAACGACGAGCGTCACCCCGACGCGGAAGACGTCGAGACGGTCGAAGAGGCCATCGGCGAAGACGTGGTCTTCGGTGGCTGGGGCGGCATCTACGCCCCCAAGGGTCTGCCCGACGAGGTGAAGTCGACGCTCGAGGCCGCGGTCAAGGAAGCCGTTGAGTCCGACGGATACCAGAAGTTCCAGGCCGATGCCGGAAACCTCGTCGTGTACCGCGACTCCGCCGAATGGACGACATTCGTCGACGAGCAGTTCGACCTCTTCAAGGATCTCCTGGGCTGAGAACACTGCGGGGCCGGTGCAGACCGGCCCCGCAGCCGTTCCCCTTCGACGAAGGAGAAGGAGCATGATGTCCACCCCCGACACCGCTGCAGAACCGGCGGGCCGCGACGAATCCGCCGGTGACGAGTACGAGGGCGCGCCCGCGTCGCGAACCCTCGAGATCGTGTTCGCCGTCGTCGCCCTGGCGTTCACCGCCGGCTACCTCTTCCTCTCGACGCAGATCCCGCTGCGCCGTGAGGCCGCCCCCGGGCAGATCGACGCCCGCTTCTGGCCGCTCGTGATCGGGGTCACCGGAGTCGTCGTCGCCATCGCGCTGCTCGCCGTCGCGATCACCCGCCCGGCGCCCACCCGCGAAGACCTCGAACGCATCCAGCCCGGCGGCTACCTCCGCGTCATCGCCACGCTCGCGATCACCGGCGCCTTCATCGTGCTGTGGTCGCTGGGCTCGGTCATCCTCTTCGGCTACCGCATCGAGGTCTTCCCGATCGCCGCAGCTCTGTTGATGGCCTCCCTCATGCTCCTCTACGGCCACCGCCGCTGGCTGAGCCTGATCATCTACTCCGCCTCCGTCACGGCGTTCGTCTACGTCGTGTTCGGGATGCTCCTGAGGATCCCCCTGTGAACGCGCTCATGGAGGGGCTGAACTCGCTCCTCGACATCTCGATCCTGCTCTACATGCTCGTCGGCCTCGTGCTCGGCTTCATGGTCGGCGCCTTTCCCGGCATCACCGCGACCATGGCGGTCGCGCTCGCCGCCGGCTTCACGATGACCCTCGAGCCCGTGCAGGGTCTCGCGGTGCTGCTGACGATCTACGTCGCCGCGAACTTCGGCGATCGGGTGCCCTCGATCCTCATCAACACCCCCGGCACTCCCGCGTCCATCGCGACGACGCTCGACGGCTATCCCATGGCCAAACAGGGGCGGGCCGGTCTCGCCCTGACGATCTCCGCGATCGTCTCGGCCGTCGGCATCCTCGCCTCACTCGTGCTCTTCGCGGTCGCGGCCGTGCCGATCGCCAGCTTCGCCCGTGACTACTTCAAATCCCCCGAACTGTTCGCCCTGGTGGTCTTCGGCATCTCGATCATGATCGGCATCTCGTCGAAGTCGATGCTCAAGGGCATCCTCGCCGGGCTCTTCGGCCTCATGCTCGGCAGCGTCGGCACGTATGCGGCGACGGCCGATCAGCGCTTCACCTTCGGAGTGCTCGAACTCGTCGAGGGCGTGAACTTCATCGCCGTGATCATCGGACTCTTCGGCATCGCCGAGCTGTTCGACCAGCTGCTCACGCACCGCAGGTCGAACGTGCGGCCCATCTCGAGCCTCGGCCGCTGGTGGCCGAACCGTGCCGAGCTGAAGCAGAGCGGTCGGGCCACGGCGGTCGGCGGTGCGGTCGGACTCGGCGTCGGGCTCATCCCCGCGGCCGGCGGCGACATCGCGGGACTCATCGGGTGGGAGCGGGCGCGCAAGGCGTCGAAGCACCCCGAGATGTTCGGCAAGGGATCGATCGAGGGCGTCGCTGCCTCCGACACCGCCTCGAGCGCCACGCTCGGCGGCTCGCTCACCACGACCATGGCGCTGGGCATCCCCGGCGACTCCGTGATGGCCGTGATGATCGGTTCGATGATCATCTGGGGCATCACGCCCGGGCCGACGCTGTTCACGAACCGCCCCGACCTGGTCGTGTCGATCGTGGGAATCATGCTGATCGCGACGATCCTGTCGCTCGTGCTGAGCCTGATCCGCATGAAGGGCATGGTCAAGCTGCTCGACGTGCCGCAGCCGTATCTGTGGAGCGGCATCCTGATCTTCTGCATCATCGGCACGTACGCCACCTCGAACAGCCTCTCCACGGTCGTCACGATGCTCGTCTTCGGTGTGATCGGAGTGATGCTCAAGCGCATGCAGGTGCCGGCGGGCCCCGTGGTGCTCGGGCTCCTGCTCGGACCCCTCGCGGAGGAGAACCTCGCCCGGACGCTGGCGATCCTGCCCACGCGTCCGTTCTTCGAGGTCGTCAGCCCCATCGCGCTCGTGCTCCTCGCCCTGGCCGTGCTCTCGATCGTGATGCCGGCGATCCGTGCCGCCCGTCGTCCCCGTGCCGAGCGCGCCTCGCTCGCGGACTCGATCCTGCACGACGACAGCATCCAGCAGATCGAGAAGGCGCACGACGAGCTCGCCGCGCAGCCGGACCTGCTCACCTCCACCGTCCGCAACATCGACGCTCCGCGGCGTCGTTCCCGCAAGCCCCGCAAGAACTCCGAGGAGACCGAGAAGTGACCCGCTATGACATCCTGACCGCCGTGCCCACCGCGTTCCACCGCGACGGCGCCCTCGACATCGAGGGTTCGCGTGCGATCTTCCGATTCGTCGCCGACTCGGGGAACGAGGGAGCATTCGTGCTCGGCACCACGGGGGAGTTCCCCGCGGTGGATGCCGAGGAGTTCGCGGCCATCGTCGACGCGGCGCTCGCCGAGCTGCAGGGACGGATGCGCGTCGTCGTGCACGTCGGCCGCCCCAGCACCTTCGAGGCTGTGCGGCTGACCCGCATCGCCCGCGAACTGGGGGCCGTGGAGTTCGCCGCACTGACGCCGTACTACCTGCGCGCCACCGACGACGCGATCTTCGACTACTACCGCGCAGTGTCGGATGCCGTCGGCGACGGTCGCCTGTACGTGTACATCTACCCGGCTCGCAGCGGCAATCCGGTCTCGCCGGAGCTTCTGGTGCGGCTCGCCGAGCTGCCCAACGTCGTCGGTGCCAAGATCAGCGAGCTCTCGCTCGACGACATCGCCGCGTACCGGGCCGTCGTGCCCGCCGACTTCGACCTCTACACCGGTGCCGACCGCGACTTGATCGCCGCCGTCGAGGTGGGCGCGCAGGGCGTCGTCTCCGGGGTGTCGTCGGTCACGCCGAAGCCCTTCCGCGCACTCGCAGATGCGGGTCGAGCGGGAGACGCGGCGGCCATCGTCGCCGCCCAGGCCGCCGTCGACGACGTCGTCGCACTCATCGGAGGCGACATGGCGCGCATGAAGGAGGCGTACCGCGTGCTCGACGTCGTCGACACGCACTGCCGCATGGCCATCGCCGAGCCGACCGCCGCCGAGCGCACCGCCGTCGCCGAGGTGGTCGCCGCGCACCGGTGACCCGGTCACAGGAGATGGAAATGTCGCCTTCCTAGCGTGGAAGCAGGGAACGACCCTGCTCCGCGCCTGGCGCGCGGGTGTCCTGCCACGAAGGAAGAACTCCTCATGACGAACACCAAAGCCCCTTCCGCCGCACCCTCGCTGGGACTCCTGGTCCTCCGCGTGGTCGTCGGCGCGATCTTCGCCGCACACGGCGCACAGAAGATCTTCGAGTTCACGCTTCCCGGGACGATCGGCAGCTTCGCGGGCATGGGGGTCCCCCTGCCGGAGATCGCCGGCCCGGTCGTCGCCTTCGTCGAGCTCATCGGCGGCATCCTGCTGATCCTCGGGCTCCTCACCCGTCCGGTCGGCATCCTGCTGGCGATCGACATGATCGTCGCCCTCGTCGCCGTGCACCTCCCCGCCGGTCTCTGGGTCGGTGACGGCGGCTACGAGTTCGTCGCGGTCCTCGGCGCGGCAGCTCTCGCCCTGGCGCTCACTGGTGCGGGGCGGTTCTCCCTCGACGGAGCGTTCCTGCGAGGACGCGCGCCGGCCTGGCTGAGCTGAAGAAACTCGGCTACACGACGGATGCCGCGGCCCGAGGGGTCGCGGCATCCGTCGTCTGGGCGGGCTGTTGCGAAGGGCCGGTGTTGCGGAAGGGAAACCCCTGCTCCGCGCCGTTGCGGCGTCTGCGCATGCATCCGCTTTCGTTTCCGACGACGAAGACATGTGAAAACACAGAAAAAGAAAGACTTTCCCCGAGGTGCCCTGAATTTCTGGCGATTAATACGCAAATAAACCTAAACTGAGCGCATCCGGCATCTTGCCGAGGACTTTTACAGCGAAGTAAGGGGATTGCAGATGAAGCTCAAGAGGAGCCTCGCGGGAGTGGCAACGGTCATTACCGCACTCGGAGTCACCGCCTGCGCCGGTGGCGCAGCGCCGGACGCGTCGGGGAACGCCTCCAGCGACACCATCACGTTCCGCTCGTGGAGCCCGATCGAGCAGACGACCCGTCAGATGATCGAGGCCTTCCAGGCGGAGAACGAGGGATCGAAGATCGATGCGACGATCTTCAACTACCCGGAGTACCTCGTCGACCTGCAGAGCCGCGCCAGCTCGAACACGATGCCCGACGTGCTCGGCCTGCAGCCCGGAGCTCTCACCCAGCAGTACCGCGAGAACCTGATGCCGCTGCAGGACTGCGCCGCCGAGACATGGGGCGACGACTGGCAGAGC
Organism: Microbacterium sp. UCD-TDU; assembly: GCF_000340625.1. Classification (NCBI taxonomy): domain Bacteria; kingdom Bacillati; phylum Actinomycetota; class Actinomycetes; order Micrococcales; family Microbacteriaceae; genus Microbacterium; species Microbacterium sp. UCD-TDU. The sequence continues at coordinate 1,051,760 of NZ_KB454446.1, read as the reverse complement.
AAGTTCTACCCGATCGGCATCGAGCAGGCACGGATGGGAAACCCCGAGGGCGATGACAACTTCTACTCGCTCCCGATCCTCACCCAGACGGTCAACCTCTGGGCCAACTCCGAGATCTTCGACGATGCGGGTCTGAGCGTGCCGAAGACGTGGGACGAGCTCGTGCAGACCACGAAGGACCTCAGCGGCGGGGACGCCGCCCCGTTCCTGCTGCCGGCGAAGGACTCCTGGCTGCGCAACGTCGTGTTCCTGCAGATCGCCAACAACGTCTCGCCCGGAACCGTCTACGAGGCCGAGGCCGGCACCGTGCAATGGACCGACCCCGCGATCGTGAAGGCGTTCGAGTACTGGGGCAAGCTGTTCTCCGACGGCATCGCCCAGGACGGCGCGATCGGTCTCGACGCCTACCCGTCGGCCGTGAACCAGTTCGAGGCGGGCAACGCCGCTATGATCCCGCTCGGCGCCTGGTGGATCCAGCAGTCCGACCCGACGAAGTCCGACATCCCGCCCCTCTCGGAGGGCATGTCCGGGTACGAGCCGTTCCTGTTCCCGACCATCCCCGGCGGGGCAGCGGAGTCACAGTTCGTCGGCGGAATCGACGTGAGCCTCGGCATCTCGAAGAACACGGCCAACCCCGAGCTCGCCTGCAAGGTGCTCACCGACTTCATCGCCGGCTCCGCCGCGCAGAAGCTCGTCAACACGATGAACGATGTGCCGGCGGTCACCGGCCTCGCCCCGGAGAAGTTCACGAGCGAGAAGCAGGAGCAGATCTGGAACCTGTTCGTCGACGAGTGGCTCCCGCAGGTGAAGTACTCGCGCTACTTCGAGTCGCCCAAGCTCGACCAGGCTGTGGCCGATGCGCTCGCCGCCATCGCGACCGGTGACGCGACTCCGCAGGAAGCAGCGGAATCCGTCCAGGCCGTCCAGGCCACCCTGTAGCTGGGGAACCTGTAGCAGCAGCGGAGTTCGTGCAGGGTCCGGGGCCTCTTCCCCGGACCCTGCCCCGAGAGGAGCGCGCATGAAGATCCTGACGAGAGAGCGGCTGGTCGGCCTGGCCTTCCTGGCACCGACCCTCATCCTGTTCGCCGTATTCGTCGTCTACCCGATCGTGTACAACGTGCAGGCGAGCACGCTCAACTGGGACGGCGTCAATGTCGGCACGGCAGTCGGGATCGGCAACTACCTGGAGCTCTTCCAGGATCCGACGTTCCTCATCACCCTGCGCAACTCGGCCTTCTGGATCGTGCTGACGATCGTCCCGCAGGGTGTGATCGGCTTCCTCCTCGCCGTCGCCCTGAACCAGGGGCTCCGCGGCAGCACGGTCTACCGGGCGATCTTCTTCATCCCCGCGATCCTCTCCCCGGTCGTGGTCGGGATCGTCTGGCAGCGGATCCTCGACCCCTTCAACGGCGTGCTCACGGCCATCGGCAAGGCCACGGGGCTCACGTTCCTCGGCGGAAACTACCTGGCCGACCCCCAGACGGCGATCTTCGCGGTGATCTTCGTGAACGTGTGGATGTGGACCGGGTTCTCGATGCTCTTCTACCTCGCAGGGCTCCAGTTGATCGACCCCAGCCTCGTGGAGGCGGCGCGCATCGACGGTGCCAGCGGTTTCCAGACCATGGTGCGCATCACGTTCCCGCTGCTGAAGACGACGACGCTGTCCCTCGTGCTCCTCGGCATCATCGGCTCGCTCAAGACCTTCGAGCTCGTCTACGTGCTCACCCAGGGCGGTCCCAACCATGCATCGGAGATGCTGCCGACCTTCGCGTTCCTGGAGGCGTTCCAGCTGCAGAACGTCGGGTACGCCTCGGCCATCAGCGTGGTCCTGCTCATCGTCGCCGTCGTGAGCTCGCTCTCGATGGTGCGGGTGTTCGGAGCTGGATTCATCACAGGAGACGAGAAATGACCGCGACGAGCGAGACCCGCACCCTGATCGTTCCGAAGGACACGGCCGGCCGTCACCGACACGGTGCTCCCGGACGTCGCGTCGGCTGGCTGCACTTCGTGCTCGTGCCGCTCGCCGTGCTCTGGCTCGTGCCGATCATCATGGTCGTCGGGCTCTCGATGATGCCGCCGAACAACCCCGGCACGCAGTTCTTCGGGCTGTTCCCCGCGGAGTTCAGCGTCAAGAACTACCTCACGATCTGGGACCAGAATCCGATCCTGCTGCACCTGCTCAACAGTCTCCTCATCACGGTGCCGTCGGTGCTGCTGGTCTGTCTGCTCGGATCGATGACCGCTTTCGCCCTCGCCCGACTGCGCGTGCCGCTGAAGGCCCTGATCTTCGGGGTGCTGATCCTCGCGCTGATCCTGCCGATGTCGAGCATCGTGGTCGCGACCTTCCGCATCCTGCAGTCGATGCAGCTGTACAACAACCTCCTCGGGCTCGTCCTCGTGTACAGCGCGCTCGGGTTGCCGTTCGCGGTGATCATCATCCGCACCTCGTACCTGGCGATCCCGCTCGAGACCTACGAGGCGGCGCGACTCGACGGAGCCAACAGCTGGCAGATCTTCTGGCGCATCTACCTGCCGTTGGGCAAGCCCGCTCTCGCCGTCGTGGCGGTGTGGCAGACCATGATGAGCTGGAACGACTTCCTGCTGCCGCTCGTCACACTCGGAGACAACGAGCTCAAACCGCTCACCCTCGTGCCGCTCGCCTATCGCGGGATGTACCTGTCGCAGCCGGGGGCGCTGTTCGCGATCCTGGTGCTGATCTCCATCCCCGTCGTGCTGCTGTTCATCTTCATCCAGAAGTACCTGGTGAACGGCCTGTCGGGAGCGATCAAATGAGCGTCATCGGCCTCGACCTCGGAACCAGCGGCGTGCGGGCCGTCGCCTTCGCCGCGGACGGACGGATGCTCGGCGGCGCATCGGCACCGCTGACGCTGCGGCGCGACGGTCGCGGGCGGGTCGAACTCGACGCCGAGGAGATCATCGCCGCCGCTGAGAGCGTGGTGCGCGCAGCGGCCGCAGAGGCTCTGCAGGTCGGCGACGCGGTGCAGGCCATCGGCTTCAGCGTGCTCGGCGAGGCCGTCGTGCCCGTCGACGGGTCCGGCACACCGCTCGCCCCGGTGGCGGTGAGCATGGACACGCGAGGCATCGAACACGCCGCCGCGCTGGGCGTGCGGCTCGGGGACGGCCGCTTCACCGCGATCACCGGACAGCCGTTGCACGGGATGTTCTCGGTCTTCAAGATCATGGCCGGCGATGACGCCTGGGCTGCCGCCGCGGGCTACCGCTGCATGGGGGATCTGGTCGCCGAGCGGTGGAGCGGAGTCGCCGCGATCGACCTGGGTCAGGCCGCGCGCACCGGCATCCTCGACGTCGATCGGGGCGAATGGAGCACGGAGATCCTCGAAGCCGTCGCCGCCTCCGCCCCCTGGGTGCGGGAAGACCGCCTCCCGGTCCCCGTCGCCTCGGGAACCGTGATCAGTGGCGTCCATGATCACGCAGCGGCCGTGCTCGGCATCGCACCGGGCACACTCCTCGTCGCCGGCACACATGACCAGGCGGCAGCGTTCGTCGGCGCTGGCGGAGAGGCGGGAGTGCGCTCCGTGATCGCGCTCGGCTCGAGCGACTGCCTCACCGTCGCAACCCGCGAACGTCCGCGCGGACTCGAGGCGACCGGGTTCGCCAGCTACCGACTCGATGACGAGACATGGATCACCCTCGCCGGAACCGCCGCAGGAGGATGGGCGCTGGAATGGCTGGCCACCCTGCTCGGCCGCGACATCGGTGACGTGTTCGGAGCGCTCGCCGAGGATCCGCCCTCCCTCATCGTGCTGCCGTACCTCGCCGGCTCCGGCACCCTCGACAACGACCCCTCCGCGCGCGGAACGATCCATGGCCTCACGCTCGACACGACCGTGCCGGAACTGGCGCGAGCGGTCGTGGAGGCCGCAGGCTTCGAGTTCCACAAGATCATCGCGGCGTTGGAAGCCCATGGCGTGCGCGTCGACGACCTGCAGGTCACCGGAGCAGGGGCTGAGAACTCCGCGGCGCTCGCCGCCCGTGCCGCGGCCGCCGGAGTGCGGATGACGCCCGTCGCGCGTGATGCTTCCGCCCGCGGAGCGGCGATGCTCGCGCTCCGTGGTCTCGGCGGCGATGCCCGGGATCTCCTCGTCGCCCCTGACCCCGCGGCCGCGGCCGAGCCCGGTGCGTCGTCGGCCGGATGGTACGCCGCGCAGCGCACGGCCTACGTGTCGCTCTACGACGTGACGCGAGGCATCGCCCCGCACCTGACCCCGTCTCAGAACCCGTCGCCCCAGAACCAGCCACATCAGAAGGAGAAAACGAAATGACCGAGACGACGCTCCAGCTCGACTTCGACATCGATGCCGCGCGCAAGGAGATCCTCGACTACTGCCTGCGCTCGATGCAGTACGGGCTCAACTTCAACACGCAGGGAAACATCAGCATCCGCGTTCCCGGTGTCGAGGATCGCTTCCTCATCACGCCGACCGACCTCGAGTACGACAAGATGAGTGCCGACGACATCGTGCTCGTCAACGGAGACAGCGAAGTGATCGACGGACGTCTCGGGCCGTCGAGCGAGGTCACCGTGCACATGGCCGTGTACCGGCGTCGGCCCGATGTGAACGCGATCGTTCACTCCGAGCCGGTGTTCTCCAACGTCTGGGGTGTGGTGGGCTCCCCGATCCTGGGAACGCTGGTGAACATGGTGATCTACACCAAGGGCGACGTGCCCATCATGCCGTTCGAGCTCAGCAACAACACCGAGTTCGGCGAGCACATGTGCGATGCGATGGGAGACCTGAACGCGGTCGTGTGGGCGAACCACGGCCTGCTCACGGTCGGGCCCAACCTGCGTGACGCCTTCAAGACGAGTGTGGCGGTGGAATCCGCGGCCAAGGTGCAGGCCTACGCCGGCGCGCTCACCGACACCCCGATCGTGCTCGACTACGACACTCTCGGCATCACCGAGTCGCTCTGAGGATCGGGGATGACACTGCAGACGCTGCGCACCGCGCTCGCGGCCGCCGAGGCCGGCGGTTATGCCGTCGGCGCCTTCAACGTGTCGAGCATCGATCAGGCGATCGCGGTGCTCGATGCCGCCGCGGCGGAGCGCTCGCCTGTGATCGTGCAGGCGATCGCCGGGATGTCCGCCTACGACGACGAATCGCGCTGGTGGCACCGTCTGCGCGGCCTGGTCGCCGAGTACGGAGGCGTCCCCGCGGTGCTGCATCTGGACCACGGGCGCACGTACGACGACTGCGTGCGGGCGATCGACCACGGCTTCACCAGCGTGATGATCGACGCGAGCAGGACAAGTGGCACGGATGAGCCCGCATCCTTCGCCGACAACGTGGCGCTCACTCGTCGGGTGGTCGAGGCGGCCGCGCCCTCCGGCGCGAGCGTCGAGGGTGAGCTCGGCACCATCGGCGGGGCGGAGGCCGGGATCGCCGGGGTGCTCGAGGAGATCGTGTTCGCCGACCCCGATCAGGCCGTCGAGTTCGTGGAGCAGACCGGAGTGGATGCGCTCGCGGTGGCGGTGGGCACGAGCCACGGCTCGGTGAAGTTCACCGACGAGGCCGGAGGCCAGCGGCTGCGGCTCGGCCTCATCGCGGAGATCAAGGGACGGCTGCCGGACACGTTCCTCGTGCTGCACGGCTCGTCATCGGTGCCGGCTGAAGCGGTGGCCGCGATCAACGCGCACGGAGGAGAGGTGCGCCCCTCGTACGGGATCACGCCCGCCCAGAAGTCTGAGGGCATCGCCGCGGGCATCCGCAAGATCAATCAGGGGACCGACTCGCACCTCGCCTGGAGCGCCGCACTGCGCACGTTCCTGCAGGACAACCCCGCGGTTGTCGAGCCCAGCGAGCAGCTGCGGCCCGCGATGGGCGGGTTCCGCGCGATGGTCACGCAGCGCATGCGCGAGTTCGGGTCGTCGGGTCGCGCCTGAGGCTCTGTGCCGCGGGTCGCGGCTGCGTGTCAGGCGAGTTCGATCGTCAGACCGGCCTCGCGAAGGGCTTCCAGCTCTGCGGGGGGTGCTTCGATGCCGGTGATCAGCATGTCGACGCGCGCGAGCGGCGCCACCTGGATCACCTGACTCTTGCCGATCTTCGAGCTGTCGGCGACCACGATGGCCCGTGCCGCCGAGTCGAGGTACCGCCGCTTCATGGTCACCTCGGGGAGGCTGGAGTTCGTGAATCCGCGCTCCGACACCCCGTTGCAGCCGATGAAGCAGATGTCGCTGTGCACGGAGCCGATGAACATGTCGCCCATCGGGTCGATGAGGGAGCGCTGCTTGTAGTTCACGGTGCCTCCGGTCACCACGACCGTGATCTGATGCGGCTCCGCGACTCCGAGCTCGAGTGCGATCGTCAGGGAGTTCGTGAACACCACGACACCTCGCAGGTCCTCGCGGGCACGGAGGGAGCGAGCGATCGCGAGCGTCGTCGTGCCCGCGTCGAGCAGGATCGCCATCTCGCTCTCGACCAGCGCGGCGGCCGCATTGCCGATCCGTCGCTTCTCGGTGACAGCGCGCGTGAGTGCACGTTCGTAGTCGGGGGAGTGGGCGGTGGACTTGATGCCCGAGATCGCCCCGCCGTGCACCCGCTGGATCACGTTCTCCTCGGCGAGGAGGTCGAGGTCGCTACGCACCGTGACCTCGGAGACGCTGAGCGTGCGGCTCAGCTCCTGCACACGGGCGAAGCCCTGGCGTTCGATGATCGACACGATCTGCTCGCGCCGCACCGTTGCGGGGACCGTCTGCGACCACTCTGGCATCCCCTCAGCGTACTCGTGGCGCTGGCGCTGGCGCTGGCGCGGTCGGCGGCGGCTCCCGCGGCCACCCTCTCGGCGCTGGCATCGATTTCACCATTCGGGGATCCGTGGCCTCCGCGCGATACTGTTGCAGCATCCGCCGCGCTCGTCCGGAGCAGGAGTCGGCGGGAGCAGGAGCCGGCCAAAACAGGAGTCGCCCGGACCAGGGGAGCGCATGGCAACGATCTACGACGTCGCCGAGCTCGCGGGGGTCTCGCCCGCGACGGTCTCGCGCGTCTTCAACGGCACGAGCGTCTCCGACGAGAAGGTGGCGGCCGTCCGTGCGGCCGCAGCGACGCTCGACTTCACCCCCAACCGCGCCGCCCGCTCGCTGCGTCGACAGAGTTCCGAGGTCATCGCCCTCGTGATCCCCGACATCGAGAACCCGTACTTCACCGAGATGGCGCGCGGGGTCGAGGACGTCGCCTCCGAGGCCGGCTACTCCGTCGTGCTCTGCAACTCCGACGCGCAGGTGGAGAAGGAGGCGACGTATCTCCGGATCGCGATCGCCGAGAACATGTCCGGCGTGATCATCGCGACAGCCGACGAGCACTCCGACCTCGACGGCATCCTCGCCACCGGCCGGCCCGTCGTGGCCGTCGACCGCAGCACGGCCTACGACATCGACGGCGTCACGATGGCCAATCGCGCGGCGGGTACCTCGGCCACGCGGAGCCTGATCGATGCGGGCCACCGCCGCATCGCCTACATCGGCGGCCCCGCGCACATCGACACCGCCGCCGAGCGCGCCGCGGGGTGGCGCTCCGCGCTCACCACGGCCCACCCCGACCTCGACCTCGACGGGCTCGAGCGCTTCACGACCTTCCGCGTCGACGGTGGCCGGTCGGCGATGGAGGAGCTGCTCGCGCTGCCCGAGCCGCCGGATGCGGTGGTGGCCGGCAACAACCTGATCGGGGTCGGCGCGATCCAGGTGCTCACGGAGCACGGGCGCACTCCGCCGGATGTCGGTGTCGCGGTGATCGGCTCCCTGCCGTTCACGACACTCTCGCCGACGGCCGTGACCGTGGTGCGACTGCCGGCGCGGCACATGGGCGTGACTGCGGCGCGGATGCTGCTGGATCGGATCAAGGGTGACACGCAGCCGGCGCGGACGGTCGTGCTGCGCAACGAGCTCCAGCCCGCGAGCGCGACGCGGAGCTGAGCGGGCGGTCGGGCGGGGCGTCGGGCGGACTACTGTGAGCGCCAGAACCGCGTTGCGAGGTTCGCCACCTCTTTGTCGAGACTGTCGACCTTGTGCTCCAGGGCGTCTATGCGGCCGGTGAGCCGCCCCTCGAGGCTCTCCAGTCGCCCGCTCAGATCGCCGCGCAACCCGCCGATCTCACCTCGCAGCTCGCCGCGCAGACCACCGATCTCGGCGCGGATCACGCGGCTGAACTGCATCGTCATGAGGGTCATGCCGCCGAGCATCATCGTCGTGAACACGCCGATCAGCGTCCATACCTGCGGGTCGTCCAAGCGCATGCCTCCAGTCTGATTCGGGGTGCCCAGAATGTCACGGTATTCCGGTGCTGGTCAGCCAGAAAGCCGCCTTCGGTGGGTAGATCACGCTCTGGCGCGAGTGGTGCAGGACTACTCGCGCCTTGCGGCATGAAATCGATTTCGCGTACAGTGGCGATCAGACCGAGGACTCCGTCGTCCCGGCACGAGGAGGACTCCATGCGCTGCACCCTGGGGGTGGACATCGGCACGTCCAGCAGCAAGGGCGTGCTGGTCGGTGCCGACGGCGGCATCCTGGCGACGGCGACCAGGGCGCACGACGTCGAACGCCCTCGCACGGGCTGGGTCGAGATGGACGCCGCGATCTGGTGGGACGAGTTCGTCGCGATCGCGCGCGAACTGCTCGCCGGAGTCCCCGATGCCGAGGTCGTCGGTGTGGGCGTCAGCGGCATGGGGCCCTGCATCCTGCTCGCCGACGAACGAGACGAACCCGTGCGCCCGGCCATCCTCTACGGCGTCGACACCCGCTCGACCGCGCAGATCGAGCGCATGACCGCCGAGCTCGGCGTCGACGAGATCACGCGCATCGGCGGATCGACCCTGACCTCGCAGGCGGGCGGGCCGAAGATCGCCTGGATCGCGGAGGAGGAGCCCGAGGCGTGGGAGCGAGCGCGACGGCTGTACATGCCCGCGTCCTGGCTCGCGCGCCGGCTCACCGGTGCGTACGTGCTCGATCACCAGTCCGCCAGTCAGGTCTCTCCTCTCTACGACATCGAGGGCGAGTGCTGGCACGACCCGTGGTGGACGCAGTATGCCGGGGAGATCGAGCAACCTCCGCTGCGATGGGCGGGCGAGATCGCCGGCGAGATCACGACCGAGGCGTCGGCGCTCACCGGCATCCCCGCCGGTACCCCCGTGGTCACCGGCACGATCGACGCGTGGACCGAAGCCGTCAGCGTCGGCGCGCACGAGGTCGGCGACCTGATGCTGATGTACGGCACGACCATGTTCCTCGTGGCCACCGGCGAAGAGACCCTGCGGACGCCGTCGATGTGGACCACGGCCGGAGCCTTCGCCGGCACCCGCAACCTCGCCGGCGGCCTCTCGACGTCCGGTGCTCTCACCGCATGGCTCAAGGGCCTGACCGGTGCCGACTATCCCGAACTGCTCGCCGAGGCTGCCGCGTCGGGCGCCGGCGCGAACGGCCTCCTCGTCCTGCCCTACTTCGCGGGCGAGCGCACGCCGATCCAGGATCCGGACGCCCGTGGCGTGATCGCGGGCCTCACCCTCGCGCACACGCGCGGCGACCTCTACCGTGCGGCGCTGGAGGCGACAGCCCTGGGGGTTCGGCACAACGTCGAGACCATGCGGGCGGCGGGTGCCGACATCCGCCGCATCGTCGCGGTCGGCGGTGGAACGCAGGGGCGTTTGTGGATGCAGATCGTCTCCGACGTCACCGGCCTCGTGCAGGAGGTGCCTGCGACGACGATCGGCGCGAGCTACGGCGCGGCCTTCCTCGCGGCGACCGCGACCGCTGCACCAGGCGAGGAGCCGACGATCACCGCCTGGAACCCGATCTCGGAGCGCATCAGCCCGGATGAGGCGCTGCGGCCGCTCTACGACTCCCTGTTCGAACGCTACGTGCGCCTCTATGAGGGATCGAGGTCCGTCGTGCACGAACTCGCCGCCGCGCAGCGCGGTGCCACCCCGACCACCGCCCCGACCACCACCCCCATCGCTCCGGAGGCATCATGACCACGTACACCCTGCCGACCGCGGCTTCCCGCCCGGCCACCGCGCCGAAGACCGCGTACATCATCACGTCCGGCGACCTGCGCGAGTCGGCGAACGTCGCCGGCTGGCCGACGCAGGTCGAGCTCGAGAGCGGTGTCACCGGAGTGCTGAACGCGCTCGGCTGGGAGGTCATCCGTCCGTTCGGGGTGGACCCGCAGACCGGGCACGGCTTCATCTCGAGTCAGCGCATGGGCCTCGAGGTGTTCAAGGGCATCCCCGTCGATGCTCCTCTGATCGTCGCGATCGCCAACTGGCAGTACTCCCACCACGTGCTCGCCGGTCTCCGGTCGCATGAGGGGCCCATCCTCACGGTCGCGAACTTCGCGGGGGACTGGCCCGGCCTCGTCGGGCTGCTCGGCCTGAACGCGGGGCTCACCAAGATGGACAAGCCGTACGCGACGACCTGGTCGGTCGACTTCACCGACGAGTGGTTCACCGACGGCATCAGGGAGTGGACCGAGACCGGCGCCATCACGCACGACGCCTCGCACGTGCGGGCGCTGCCCGCGCTGCCGGACAGCCCCGAGAAGCAGCTGGGTGAGGCGCTCGCGGCAGAGCTGCTCGCCGAGAAGGCCATCATCGGTGTCTTCGACGAGGGCTGCATGGGCATGTACAACGCGATCTTCGACGACGAACTGCTCAACAAGACCGGCATCTACAAGGAGCGCCTGTCGCAGTCTGCGCTGTATGCCGAGATGCTGAACGTCGCCGAGGAGGAGGCGGATGCCGCCTACGACTGGCTCATCGACGCGGGCATGACCTTCATCTACGGCGAAGACGCCGCCACCGAGCTCACGCGCGAGCAGGTGCAGTGGCAGCTGAAGATGTACATCGCCGCGCTCCGCATCGCCGACGACTTCGGGCTCGATGCCGTCGGCATCCAGTACCAGCAGGGGCTGAAGGACCTGGTGCCGGCATCCGACCTCGCCGAGGGCATCCTGAACTCCACCGAACGCCCGCCGGTGACCTCGCGCGACGGCTCGCGCGTGCTGCACGAGGGCCGCGCCTTCCCGCACTTCAACGAAGCCGACGAGGGTGTCGCGGTCGACGCGCTCGTGACCGATCGCGTGTGGCGCGCGATGGGACTCGTGCCCGACAACACCCTGCACGACGTGCGCTGGGGTGAGGACTACGACGGCCGGTTCGTGTGGGTCTATGAGATCTCCGGCTCGGTGCCCGCCTCGCACCTGGGCGGGTGGCAGAACGCCGAGGGCTGGCGTCAGGGCCACGTGTTCTTCCCCGCGGGCGGTGCCACGATCAACGGCGTCTCCAAGCCCGGCGAGATCGTGCTGTCGCGCGTCTTCATCGCCGAGGGCGTCTTGCAGGCCGACATCTTCCGGGCCTCGGTCGTGGAGCTGCCGGAGGAGGAGACGCAGCGCCGCAAGGACGCCACCAACCCGGAATGGCCGATCGCCCACGTGGTGCTGCACGGCATCTCGCGCGACCAGTTCATGGCCCGCCACAAGGCCAACCATGCGCAGCTGGTCTACGCCCCGGATGCGGAGACGGCGGACAAGGCCCTGATCGCGAAGGCCGCGATGTTCGCCGGGATGGGCATCAAGGTCAACCTGGTGGGAGATGTGACGGTCTGATCGGCTGGTGAGTGTTCCGCGTCGAGCCGTCTCAGTGAGAAGCCGCTGCGGCATCCTGCCGCTCGATGAGCCGAGTGCTCCACGAGAAGTCGGACTCGGTGATGGTGTCGTCGCCCGGCACCTTGCCGTCGCGGTCCACGGCGTAGGAGAAGATGCCGGCCTTGGTCGCGCCCGTGGGCTGCCAGTCGGCGTACTGCGCGGCGCGGGAGGCGTCAAAGGGCTCGGTCGTGTCGCCCCAGTCCTGTCCGCGCTCCTCGTAGAACGAGAACCCGATCAGGTACTGGCACGCGTCGAAGTAGGGTGCGTAGCTCTCCCACGTCGATTGCAGCCCAGAGACCGAGCGGCCGTAGGACTGCACGAGGACGTAGGAGACGTAGGGGGCGATCCCGGCCGTGAGCGGGTGTGTGCCCTCCTGGTTCGTGTCGTAGATGAAGAGCCGGTCGGTGCCGGACTGCGGTCCGAGGTGCTCTGACAGGGCCCGGAAGACGCCGGTCACGCGAGCGACCTGGGCGGCCGTGAGAGAGCGCTCCATGTCGACGTCGAGTCCGTCGAGGCCGTCGTCGGTGACGTATTCGGCGAGGATCTCGTCGGCTGCCGCGGCATAGGCGGCCGGAGTGTCGGCCGCGGGCGCGTCGAGGATCACACCGATGTCGACCGTGCGGACGACCCGGGTGCCCTGCGCATGCAGGTTCGGCACGTACTCGTTCTTCAGCACGTCCCAGAACCCGGAATCGTCGCTCACATAGGCGTTGAACACGAAGGCGACGTCCACGCCGGCGGGGAGATCGTCCATCCGCTGAGTGTTGTTCGCCGGGTTCTCCGGGTCGTTCTCGCTGCCCGGCCAGGAGGCGTTCGCGTCACGCCACGTGCGGTAGTAGGCGAAGTACTGCGGGTCGGTTGCGCACGAGGCGGCGGATGCGCCGTCTGTCGAGGCGGCGTCTCCGGGTGCGGTAGCGGACGCGGGCGCGACGGCCACCAGCAATGACGCGGCGAGCCCTGCGGCTGCTGCGGCGGACCATGACTTCTTCATCTTCACACTCCAGACTTCATCGTCGGATCGCACTGGTTAAGCGATTTAGTAGCACGGTATCAGTGTTGGGCTGTTGTGCACAGTCCAAAAACCGCCTGAGACCTGTATCGCTACAGTTGGGGCATGTCCAAAGCGAAGCGCGTGACCATCACGGACATCGCCCGGCTGGCAGGAGTGTCACCGGGAGCCGTGTCCTTCGCGCTCAACGGCCGCCCGGGCGTCAGCGAGCAGACCCGGCAGCGCATCCTCGACATCGCCGAGGAGCACCAATGGCTCCCCAGCTCCGCAGCCAGGGCACTCGTGGGAGCCCGCGCCGGCGTCGTCGGATTCGCGGTCAACCGCCCGGCCGACACCCTCGGCACCGAAGCCTTCTTCACCGACCTGATCGCCGGAGCGCAGTCCGCTCTCGCCGCCAGACGCATCGCGATGCAGATGGTGCTGGTCTCCTCGATCGAAGAGGAGGTGGCGACCTACAGGCGCTGGCGCAGTGCGAATCAGGTCGACGGAGTGATCGTGATCGACCCGCGAGACGACGATCCCCGCCTCCCCGTCCTGCGCGACCTGCCGCTGCCGGCGGTCGTGATCGGCAGTGACGCCTCGGAGGACGGGCACCCTGCGACGATCTGGCTGGATGACAGTCAGGTCGCCCACTCGCTCTTCGACTACCTCGTGGCCTTGGGGCACCGTTCGATCGCCTATGTCGCCGGGCCCGCCGAGTTCCAGCACACGCGTCTGCGCACCGACGTGCTCCGCGGGTTGAGCGGCCGCGGCGTCACGGGAGAGACCATCGCCACCGACTTCTCGCCGGCCGCAGCCTCCGCCACCATGCGTCGTCTGCTGAGCCGTGCCGACCGGCCCACCGCCGTCGTGTTCGACAACGACGTGATGGCGATCGCCGGACTGCGCGTGGCTCAGGAGATGGGGCTGGCCGTGCCGTCCGATCTCTCCATCGCCTCGTTCGACGATTCCGTCGTCGCCGGACTCGTGCACCCCTCGATCACCTGCATCACCCGCGACACGTTCGGGCTCGGGGCGGATGCGGCGGAGTTCCTGCTCGAACAGATCGACGCCGCCGAGATGCTCCCCGATCGGGTGGCCGCGGTCCCGCAGCTCACGGTTCGCGAGAGCACGGCCGCGCCGCGCTGAGGGGGAGAGCTCAGACGACGGTGTTCCGTGAGGCGTACTCGGTGCGCTCGACGACCGGTCTGATCAGTTCGGTGATCCCGCGCGCGGCGAGCACCTCGGGTCGGGCCGCGTCGCTCGACGTGACGATGGCGGGGTCCGCGCCCGCTTCGCAGGCGTCGACCCAGGCCTGGAAGATCGTGCCGCCGGGGCTCATCGCGCCGCGGCTGACAGGCGTGTCGTTCTCATCGACCTCGACGACGATGCCGACGCTCCGGGCGGGGGCGGGCCTGCGCTCGCGCAGCTCGGGGATGAGCTCGGCGAAACGGCGGCCGATCGGCTTGGCCTCGCCGTTCTGATCCACGAGCCCGAGCGTGTACTCGAGGTCGGGGAAGTCGGCGAGACTGCGGCTCACGTCGTGCGAGCACCACCAGGTCACGCCCCAGAGGTTCTCGGTGCGGGCGACCGAGCGCAGGGTCGCCTCGAGGAAGTCGGGTGTCTGTGCGGGCGTCAGGCAGTTCGACGGGGCGCCGACCTCCTGCAGCCAGATGGGTTTCGCGGGGTCGGTGGCGAATCCGCGGGCGAGCTCGATCATGTACTCGGCGTGGCGGTCNACCGAGCGCAGGGTCGCCTCGAGGAAGTCGGGTGTCTGTGCGGGCGTCAGGCAGTTCGACGGGGCGCCGACCTCCTGCAGCCAGATGGGTTTCGCGGGGTCGGTGGCGAATCCGCGGGCGAGCTCGATCATGTACTCGGCGTGGCGGTCGGACGCCACCGACCGCCCGCCGTACCTCTGCGCGGTGCCGTTGAAGATCCACGAGTGCACGGTCGTGATATCGCCAAGGCGCGAGGCCAGTGCGGGGGTGAAGCCGTGTCCGTCCATGTACCAGGCGGCGTCGTATTCGCTGTGCACGTGCTGCTGCGCGGGGGCCGCGGCGTGCGCGGCGTCCAGGAGAGTCGTGATCCAGTTCGCGGCCTCCGCCTCGGTGACCGGCCACGGGGAGGGATGCGTCTGCGCCGAGAACTGGTTGGTCTCGTTGCCGAGCGTGAAGCCCAGGAAGTTGGAGGCGCCTCCGAGTCTCTCGCCGAGGCGGGTGACGAGTTCGGCTTGGCCGCTGAGTGCATCCGGGTGCGTGAACATGTTCTTGTCATGCCACGTGAACAGCCATGACGGGATGAAGTCGAAGCTCGACAGGTGTCCCTGGATCACGTCGACGCTCGCATCCAGCCCGAACTCGGCAGCGACATCGACCACGGCCCGCACGTCGTCGACGGCCTCGTCGCGGATCAGCGTGCGGTTCGGCTGCAGAACGGTCCAGAGGGGGAAGATGCGCAGGTGGTCGAGGCCCAGGTCGGCGAGGGCGGCGAAGTCGCGGCGCACCTCGTCGAGATCCAGCGACATCCACGCGTGCATCCACTGGGAGCGCGGGGTGTAGTTGGCGCCGAAGCGCAGCGGGGCGGCGGAGATGGTCATCGCTGTCCTTTCCGGGACCGACGGTGGGGGAGCGGCGTGCGGCGGGGCTGGACCCCGAGCGCGCCGTTATGGCATGCTATGGTCACTATATCGTTTTAGTAGGGGTTGTCACAGCGACTCGAACGAGACGCCGCAGCCTGGATCACTTCGAAGGAGAATGTCCATGAAGATCCGCACCAGTGTCGCCGCAGGCATCGCGGTGGCCACAGCATTCGCGCTCACGGCCTGCACGGGCGGGGCCTCGACCTCCGGCGGATCGGCCGCGGACGGGGAGGTGGGGGGAGAGATCTCCTTCCAGACCTGGTCGCTCAAGAACGACAAGTTCACCCCGTACTTCGAGGGCGTCATCGATGCCTTCGAGAAGGAGAACCCCGGCACCACGGTGAAGTGGATCGACCAGCCCGCCGACGGGTACGAGGACAAGATCCTGCAGCAGGCCGAGTCCGGCGAGCTGCCCGACGTCATCAACCTCCCGCCCGAGTACGCCTACTCGCTGGCCTCGGCGGACCAGCTGCTCGACCTGGGCAGCGCCTCGAAGGTCATCGGCGACTACGTCGACGGCGGTGTCGAGGCCTACACGTACGACGGCATCGACGGGTCGTTCGGCTTCCCGTGGTATCTCGGCACCGAGCTCAACTACTGGAACACGGCGCTGCTCGCGCAGGGAGGCGTCACCGCGACTCCGCAGACGTTCGAGGAGACGATGGATGCGGCCGAGCAGCTCGCCGCCGCCGGCATCCAGACCATCTCCGACGTGCCGAGCCCTAAATCGCTCCAGATCATGGTGTCCGACGGCGGGGGCACGCAGGATGTGTACAAGGACGGGAAGTTCGTCTTCAACACGCCCGAGGCGGTTGCGATCGTCGAGCGCTATGCGGAGCTCTACAAGGCCGGCGCGATCTCGCCGGAGGCGCTGCAGAACGCCGGCACCGCGAATGCCAACATCAACAACTTCAACAAGGGCACGGTGGCCTGGGCGACCGCAGGCCCGAACTACATCGACAAGGACATCGCGGTCAACGCCCCGACCCTGCTCCCCGACGTCGACGTGACCAACGGCTTCGGCAACCCGCCGCTGTTCGTGCAGGGCATCAGCGTCTCGGCGAACTCCGACAACGCCGCCACTGCTCTGGCCTTCGCCGAGTTCCTCACGAACACCGATAACCAGATCGAGTTCGTGAAGCTCGCCACCGGGTTCTTCCCCGGCACCAAGGCCGCGAACGAGGACCCGTCGGTGTTCGCCGAGACCGCCCAGAACGAGATGCAGGCCACGGCCAACGACCTCGCCGCCTCGCAGATGAACGACGCGCGGATGCTCGGCGCCCCGCAGTTCACCGAGGCCATGGAGACCTACGCCAAGCAGCAGATCGCTCTCGCGGTCAAGGGTGACATCACGGCGCAGGAGGCCCTGGACAAGGCCGTCGAGTACGCGGAGCAGAACGTCGTCGGCTGAGCCGATGACGCGGAGATGAAGGGGGTGGATGCCTCATGAGACGACAGCGCTGGTACACGCCGTACCTGCTCGTGCTCCCCGGTGTGATCTGGGTGTTCGTGTTCGCCCTCTGGCCGTTCCTGAACACGATCGCCCTCGCGTTCACGGACGCCCGCCCCCTTCGTCCCGCGCAGTTCGTGGGACTCGACAACTTCGAGAAGATGCTCGGAGACGACCGGTTCGGCTATGCGTTGACGACGTCGCTCGTCTACGTCGTGGTGTGCGTGCCGCTGCTGACGTTCCTCCCCCTGCTGCTCGCGCTCCTCGTGCACAGCAAGATCCCGGCGATCGGCTTCTTCCGCACCACGTTCTACTTCCCCGTGATCGCATCGGCGGTCGTGGTGGCGATCGTGTGGGAGTTCCTGTTCTCCGGAAGCGGCACGATCAACTCGGCGCTGAGCTTCTTCGGGCTGATCGATCGGCCTGTGGAGTTCCTCTCCGATCGGTGGCTCCTGATCGGCTGCGCCATCGGGCTCACGGTCTGGAAGGGGCTCGGCTACTACATGGTCGTGTATCTCGCAGCGCTCGGAAACGTCGGACGCGAGCTGCATGAGGCCGCGGCGATGGACGGAGCAGGACGCTGGCGCCGCTTCTGGTCCGTCACCGTTCCGGGTGTGCGCGGTCCGATGATGCTCGTCTCGGTGCTGGTGTGCGTGGGGGCGATGCGTGTGTTCACCGAGCTGTACGTGCTCTCGGGCGGTTCCGGCGGCCCCGGCGGACAGGCGATGAGCATGGTCATGCTCATCCAATCGATGGGCAAGGGTCTCAACGGTCAGGTCGGCTACGCCTCGGCCATCTCGCTCGTGCTGTTCCTGCTCACCCTGGTGCCCCTGGCGATCGTGGGCGTCGCGAACAACAGCGACACGATCAAGGAAGCCCTCGCCGGACGGCGCGCGGCCAGGGACGCGAAGCTCGCCAGGCTCGCAGCGGCAGAGGAGGCCAGGCGATGACGACGACGCGAGCGATGGTCACTCAGGAGAGCACCCCGAAGGAGCGGCGCGATCGGCCCTACCGCACGCGAGGTTCGGCCGACATCATGAAGCCGTCCCTCGGTGGTCTGATCGGCAAGTACGCGCTGCTCATCGGCGTGCTCGCCATCATGGTCTTCCCGTTCCTGTGGCAGATGTCGACCTCGTTCAAGGGCGCGGCCGAGAACATCTACGACTTCCCGCCGTCGCTGATCCCGAGCGCGCCGACCCTCGACAACTACGCCGAGGTGTTCCGCACGATCCCGGTGCTCGACTACGCGTGGCACTCGCTGCTCGTGGGCGTCGGCACCGTGCTCACCAACGTGGTCTTCGTCACGATCGGCGGCTATGCGCTGGGCACCATGAAGTTCCGCGGCAAGTGGATCGTGCTCGCGATCTTCTTCTCGACGCTGCTCCTGCCCGGCGAGGTCACGCTGACGAGCCAGTACCTCACGGTCAAGTCGCTCGGCCTCGCGAACACCCTGTGGGGCGTGTTCCTCCCCGGAGCCATCGCGGCGATCAACGTGCTGCTGATGATGGCCGCGTGCCGCATGATCCCCCCGGACACCCTGGATGCGGCGACCATCGACGGCGCCAACACGATGCAGCGTCTGCGCCACATCGTGTGGCCGAACGTCCGCGGCATGGTCTCGGTCGTCGCGCTGTTCGCCTTCATCGGCGCCTGGGACGACTTCCTCTGGCCTCTGGTCGTGCTGTCGGATCCCGCGAACTACACGCTGACCGTCGGCATGCAGTATCTGAGCTCGAACTTCGCCGCGAATCCGCGCGTGATCGCGGCGGGGACGATGATCGCGCTGGTGCCGATCATCCTGCTGTTCGCGGTGCTGCAGCGGCAGTTCTTCAAGGGCGTCGAAGAGGGAAGCGTCAAGGGGTGACCGCGCTGCACGACACCGGCCGCGCCCACAGCCCGCGTGCCTGGCTCGCGATCCCGCAGCCGACGACGGCGGAGCTGTCGAGCGGCGTATGGAGACCCTCCACGGTCAGGGTCACGGCCGATGACCCGATGCTCGCTCGGGAGGCGGAGCGGTTGACCCGGGAGCTCGCAGCCCTCGGCATCCCGGACGGCGAAAGCTCTGTCGTGTGTCTGCGGCGAGACGACAGGGCCGACGAGTCGTTCGAGATCACGGTCGGCGAGGACATCGCGGTGTCCGCAGGCACCGCGGCCGGGGCGTTCCGGGCGACACGTCAGCTGCTGCACAACCTGCGGGCGCAGGGCCTCGTGCCGCACGGCCGGGTCTGCTCCGCGCCCGTGGTCGCGGAGCGCGGGTTCCACCTCGACGCCGCCCGCAAGCACTTCCCCGCGCCGTGGATCGTCGACCTGCTGCACGCGCTCGCCGACGTCGGCGTCACGACCTTCCAATGGCACGTGTCCGAGAACGAGGGCTTCCGGATCGGCTCGGAGGCCTTCCCCGAGATCGTCTCGAGCGCTCATGTCACCCGTGCCGAGGCCCTGGTCGTGGCCGACACCGCCGCCGACCTGCACATCGACCTCGTGCCCTCCCTCGACATGCCGGGCCACCTCCGCCACGCCCTCGCCGCGCATCCGGATCTCCGGCTGCCGGACGCCGGCGGCCTGCCGACCGATCATGCGCTGGACATCACCCGCGCCGCGGCGATCGACTTCGCCGCGGCGCTGATCGACGACGTCGCCGCGCTGTTCCCGCGCAGCACGCGCTGGCACCTCGGCGGCGACGAATTCGTCGACTTCGCGCGCATCGAGGAGTACCCCGCGCTGGCCGCCGCCGCCAGGGAGCAGCACGGCCCCCGCGCCACCGGCTTCGACCTCCTGACCGCGTTCGTGAACGCCCTGTCGGCGCACCTCCGTGCACGCGGCCTCGCCCCGCGCGTCTGGAATGACGGGATGCTCCGCAGCGAGACCGTCGCCCTCGACCCGGATCTCGTGCTGACCTGGTGGACGAACTGGCACGTCGAGATGCGGCCGCTCGCCGCCGCCGTCGACGCGGGGAACCCCCTCGTGAACTTCCACGACGCCCTGTTGTACTACGTCCTCGGAGAGAAGACGGGCTACACGTATCCGACGAGCGCGCGCATCTGGGAGTCCGAGTGGCACCCGGGTCTGTTCCCCGCGCTCCCGGACGGCACCCGGCAGGAGATCCCGATGCCCTACCCCGCTCGGCTCCTCGGCGCCTCGTTCTCCGTCTGGTCCGACGATGCTTCGGCGCAGACCCCCGAAGAGGTCGCCGACGGCGTCCGCAGGCCGCTGCGGGCGATGGCCGAGCGCGCATGGAACGGCATCAGCGCACTCTCGCACGATCAGTTCTGCGAGATCGACGCGGCGATCGGTGTCGCGACCGCCCCGGGGCCGTGCGCCCGGTAGCGTCGAGCCGTCTGCACCGATCCGAGTCATCCCTGTTCAGAACCCCGTCCCCCACCCACCGTCGAGCCCGGAGACCCACCCATGCATGACGACACCTCGCTCACCGTCGGCCGCGTCAAGCGCGTGCTCGAGGAGCGCATCCGCCCCGCGATCCACTCCGCTTCCGTGCCGCTGGGCGTCGAGATCCGCGAGCTGCCAGGGGAGCCCATCGCTCCTGCCGAGGGACTCGCGCTCGACTTCGAGCCCGGTGCGGTCGGCGCTCCTTGGGGGCCGGCCTGGGGCACCACCTGGTTCAAGCTCACCGGCCGTGTGCCCGCCGAGTGGGCGGGGCGTCGTGTCGAGGCCCTCATCGATCTCGGCTTCGACGTGAACATGACCGGCTTCCAGTGCGAGGCGCTGGCCTATCGCCGGGGTGCCGCGGATTCCGACCCGGTCCCCGTGAAGAGCATCAATCCGCGCAACCAGTGGGTGCCGATCGCCGAGGCCGCCGCGGGCGACGAGCCCGTCGAGCTGTACCTCGAAGCGGCATCCAACCCGGTGCTGCTGGACTACCACCCCTTCCTGCCGACGCAGGAGGGCGACATCCTCACCTCCTCGAAGGAGCCGCTCTACCGCACGCGCCGGATGGATCTGGCGGTGTTCGAGGAGGAGGTCTTCGACCTCTCCCTCGACCTGGAGGTGCTGTTCGAGCTGCAGGCCGAGCTGCCGGCGACCTCGCCACGGCGCATGCGCATCCTGCAGGCCATGGACGACGCGCTCGACGTGCTCGACCTACAGCGCATCGTGGCGACCGCGCCCGCCGCCCGCGCCCGCCTCGCCGACGTGCTCGCCGCGCCCGCCGAGGCGAGTGCGCACCGCATCTCGGCCGTCGGACACGCGCACATCGACTCGGCGTGGCTGTGGCCGGTGCGGGAGACGATCCGCAAGGTCGCGCGCACCACGTCGTCGATGACGACGCTCATCGACGAGCATCCGCAGTTCCAGTACGGCATGTCGAGCGCGCAGCAGTACGCGTGGATCAAGGAGCACCGCCCCGAGGTGTGGGAGCGGGTCAAGGCCGCGGTCGCCGCGGGCCGCTTCCTGCCGCTCGGCGGCATGTGGGTCGAGTCCGACACCGTGATGCCGACGGGGGAGTCGCTCGTGCGGCAGTTCTCGCACGGGCAGCGGTTCTTCGAGCGCGAGTTCGGCATCCGCTCGAAGGGCGTCTGGCTGCCGGACAGCTTCGGGTACTCGCCGGCCCTGCCGCAGCTGATGCGCCGCGCCGGGTTCGAGTGGTTCTTCACGCAGAAGATCTCCTGGAACCAGCAGAACGTCTTCCCGCACCACTCCTTCCTGTGGGAGGGCATCGACGGTTCGCAGGTGTTCACGCACTTCCCCTCGATGGACACCTACAACTCGCAGCTCAGCGGCATGGAGGTCGCGAAGGCCGCTCGCCAGTTCAAGGAGAACCGCCTCAGCTCGCGGTCGATCGCCCCGGTCGGCTGGGGTGACGGCGGCGGTGGCACGACCCGCGAGATGACGGGCAAGGCCGAGCGCCTGCGCGACCTCGAGGGCAGCGCGCAGGTCGTGTGGGAGCACCCGGACGACTTCTTCGACGCCGCCAAGGCCGAGCTGCCGAACCCGGCGGTGTGGGTCGGCGAGCTGTACCTCGAGCTGCACCGCGGAACGCTCACCAGCCAGCACGCCACCAAGGCGCTGCACCGGTGGGCGGAGCACGCGCTGATCGAGGCCGAGCTGTGGGCCGCGACCGATGCCGTGCGTACCGGCGCCGCGTATCCCCAGGCCGAGTTCGACCGGCTGTGGCAGGCCGTGCTGCTGCACGAGTTCCACGACATCCTGCCGGGCACGTCGATCGCGTGGGTGCATCGTGAAGCTGTCGCCGTGTTGTCGGATGTGCTGTCGGATGCTCGCGACATCGCGGTTGCCGCCCGCCATTCGCTCGCCGGCGAGGGTGATCGCGAGCTGCGGTTCGAGCCGACGTCGGTGGGGAGCGGTCGCGCGCTCGGCGCGGCGTTCGTCTCCGAGTCGACCGCCGCTGCGGTCTCGCTCACCGAGGAGGACGGCGGCTGGCGCCTGGAGAACGAACTCGTCTCGGTGCTGGTGTCGGGCGAAGGTCTGATCGTCTCGGCCGTCGACAAGGCCACCGGACGTGACGCCGTCGCGCCGGGCAAGGCCGCGAACCTGTTCCAGCTGCACCAGGACTTCCCGAACATGTGGGATGCGTGGGACATCGACCGGTACTACCTGGGCAGCGTCGACGACCTCACGGCGGTGTCGTCGATCGAGGCTTCGATGGTCGGCGGCTCCGCCCGGATCGTGGTCGTGCGTCCGTTCTCGGAGTCGACCATCGAGCAGACGATCATCCTCCAGCCGGAGTCGCGGACCGTGCTGCTGCGCAACGAGATCGACTGGCACGAGACCGAGAAGCTGCTCAAGCTCGCCTTCCCGCTCGACATCCAGGCCGCGCACACTGACGCCGAGACCCAGTTCGGCTACCAGTCGCGCGTCACGCACACGAACACGAGCTGGGAGGCTGCGAAGTTCGAGACCTCGATGCACCGCTTCGTGCTGGTGCGCGAGCAGGATTTCGGCGTGGCCCTGGTGAACGACTCGATCTACGGCTACGACACCTCGCGCGAGGTGTCCGACGACGCGGTCGCCACGACCGTGCGACTCTCGCTGCTGCGGGCGCCGCGCTTCCCCGACCCCGACACCGACCACGGCCACCACGAGATCGAGGTCGGCTTCGTGATCGGAGCGGATGCCGCGATCGCGACGGCCGAGGGCATCCGGATCAACGCGCTTCCGAGCGTCGTGCGCGGTGAGCGCGAGGTCGAGCCCCTCGTGTCGGTGGAGGGAGAGGGCATCGTGGTGTCGGCGGTCAAGCTCGCCGACGACGGCTCGGGCGACGTGATCGTGCGCGTGTACGAGGCGCTCGGACGGCGCACGGTCGGCGAGCTGTCGGTCGGGTTCGCACACCGCGAGGTGCGCGAGGTGAGCCTGATCGAAGACGACATCGACGACGCGCGGATCGGTGGAGAGTTGAAGCTGCGTCCGTTCGAGGTGCGGACACTGCGCATCGTGCGCTGAGAGGGGCGTCCTGGTCGGAAGTCGTCAGAGGGACGCGCGGAAGGCCTCGTAGTCGGCGAGCGACACCGCGGCGTACGCGCGGGCCCACTCGAGCAGCGCCTGCCCGAGCACCCGCCCGTTGCCGATGTAGCCGGCGACCTCGGTGGCTGTCAGCGACTGGCTGTGGGCGCGGGCGATGGTCGCGGCGCACGCCTGCCCGTACGTGATGAACGGCCCGTCGTCGAGGTCTTCGACGTCGATGCTGCCCTTCATGTCGTGGAACTGCCGCACGTAGAAGTCGGCGTTCGTGTTGCGCATGTGCCCGAGGAACGGGTCGGAGAGGGCCTGCAGGATGCGCTGCATCGCGACGACGCGCGCTCCTTCGCCGTCGGCGTCGATCACCTCCTGCAGCGCGGTCGGCTGGGGGATGCGGCCGTACTCCACCAGCACGCTCTGCGACGCCTGCTTCGGCTGCATCAGGATCGTGGCCCCCTCGCCATCCTGGAAGAGCACCAGGTAGCAGCGCGTGCCCACGCTGCCGACGCCGACCACGCGGCGTGCGACGTCGCTCACGGTGAAGTGGTCGAACAGCAGGGCGACGTCGGGGCTCGTGGTGCGGCGATACTGCGACAGCAGATCGTGCACGGCGTCGAGGAGTGCGGGGCCGACCGCGGTGGTGGTCGGTTCGTCGGGCACGAAGCGACGGCGGCCGTCGGCATCCTCCACAGTGAGCCGGCGCACCGCACGCTCGCCGGTGCGTCGCTCCGCCTGCTTCACCGCCCGGCGGATCGCCTTCTGCGAGGCCTTGTCGAGCATGGTCCGTGACGAGGCGACGTCGAAGTGCGTGAAGTAGCGGGCGGTCGGGCTCAGCTCGGTCGCGCGTGCGATGCCCCGGGCGTAGCCGGAGACGGCGGTGAGGACGGCGGTGTCGATGACCTCATCGGAGCGGCCGCTCGCCCTGCCTCCGACGACGATGCTCGCGACGAGCCTCTTCACATCCCACTCCCACGGCGCCCATGCGGCTTCGTCGAAGTCGTTGAGGTCGAACATCAGTCGTCGTTCGGCCGAGGCGTAGAACCCGAAGTTCGACACGTGGGCGTCGCCGCAGGAGGCGACGAGGATGCCGCTGTGCGGCGCATCCGCGAGGTCGGCGGCCATCAGCGCCGCGGTACCGCGATAGAACGCGAAGGGAGTCGTCGACATGCGTTCGGCCCGCAGGGGGAGCAGCTCGGGGATTCGGGAGCTGTTCTGTGCCGCCAGGATGCCGAGGGGATCGCGCGTGCCGCTCGCGAGTTCGGCGAGGGCGCGTCGCGGCGCGCGCTTTCGGGCCTCCTCGCCGCGCTCGAGGAGTTCGCGATGCGACAGCGGGCGTGTCCAGGCGGGGAGCATGAGGACATTGTGGCAGGACGCCGGGTGGAGGACGATGTCGGGATGGTGACGATCGACGACGTGCGCGGGATCGCCCTCGCACTGCCGGGGGTCGAGGAATCGGTGAGCGGCCACACGGGCGCGGCGGCCTGGCGGCTCAAGAGCGGCCAGTTCGCGTGGCTGCGCGGGCCGAGCGCGACCGATCTCAGGCAGCTGGCGGAGCTTGGGCGGGAGCGGCCGGCGGGCGTCGTGCTCGCGGTGCGGGTCGCCGACCTGGAGGAGAAGGAGGCGCTGCTCGCGGCCGAACCGGAGGCACTGTTCACCATCCCGTATTTCCACGGATATCCGGGACTGCTCGTGCGTCTCGACACCGTCGACCGCGACCGGCTGGCGGAGATCATCACGGACGCCTGGCTCGTGCGGGCACCCGCGAAGGTCGCGAAGGAGTGGCTGGAGGCGCGCGGCTGGGAATGACTGGATCCCCGCCCGTGGGTCGGTTAGAACGGGAACATGACTTCAGACGTTACGGGCATCGGTGGCCTCTTCTTCCGCAGCAGGGACCCGGAGGCGAGGGCCGCCTGGTACCAGGAGCATCTCGGGATCAGCGCCGGTCACACCGGGATCTGGCAACAGGATGCGGGCATGACCGTGTTCGCGCCGTTCCCCGCCGACAGCGACTACTTCGCCGCCGACCAGCAGTTCATGCTCAACCTGCGCGTGGCCGACATCGAGCAGCTCGCCGCGCGGCTCGAATCCGAAGGCATCCCCGTGGAGCGCCGCGACGAGTGGAACACCGAGGAGTACGGCACGTTCGCCCGCATCCACGACCCTGAAGGTCTCGCGATCGAGCTGTGGCAGCGGCCGGCGGAGTCGGACTGATCCACCCGTCGGCAAGCGGGCGCTCTCAGCTCCGCAACGCGCTCTCGGCCGTGCGCATCGCGACGGTGCCGTCGGCCAGGGTATGCGCTGCTCGGGAGAGTCGCGGAAGAAGGAGACGACGGCAGCCACCGCCGCCGGGTCGGAGCCCAGGTGATGTGCATCGACGATCACGGGTGCGCGTCCCGCGACCGAGACCGCCAGCTTCGGCCCGTAGGGCCCGACGGGCGTGACGGTGCCGATCTCCTCCCAGGAGGCCTCGAGCGGCGCGGATCTGCGCACCCCGTGGAGGCCGCGCTCGTCGACCGCGAGGCCGAGCGGCCGGCGAAGTGACATGACCTCTCGCCCGAGACTGACGAGGGAGACGGCCGCGAGGAGGTACGGTCCCCAATCGAGCAGGCGACTGCTCATCGTCGGAAGGCCCAGGATCTGGACCAGGTAGGTCATGGCGGCGGGAAGGAGGCCTGCCATGGGGATAAGCCACTGAGTGGTACGTACTCCGCCGGGCGGCGCGAACCGCAGCGGGCCGGTCTCAGCGATCCGGATGAGGCGTTCACGCATTGACCGGACCCAGAACCAGAGCGCGACCGCGAGCGTCGCGGCGTACACGGTCAGCGAGAGCAGGACGAGCCGGAAACCCGGGCGTGCGTCCACGACGGCCAGTAGCAGAGGCACCAGCGGAAGCACGCCGACAACCACGAGCGCCGCGGTCGGGAAGCGGCCGTTCGGATGGACTGACCGCGATCCGTCGACGATGCGTGGAGAACGAGCGACAGTGTTCATCGGCATCCGTTCAGCCTGCCAGCTGGGGCGGTTGCCAGAAGCGCGTGCCGTCCGCCAGCCACTCGTCGATCGACTCGCGAGCATCGATCGGCACCCACGCCTCCCATGCCCAGGTCGCCGCGGAGCCGACAGCCACCGTGGCAACCACCGCACCCCCGATCACCCATCCGACCGGTCCGCCGGCCGCGGCGATGGCGCCGCCGGTCGCGGGGTTGCCGGAACGGAGCTGATCGGTAAAAGTGTCACGCTTCGAGTTCTCCCCACCACGTGCCGACGCGGGTTGCGAGGTCGTTGTACGTGGCGACGCGCGACAGGAACGCGTCCCACGCCGCCGTCGACTCGGGCTCGGATGGCCGGCGGATCGCCGGGGATGTTCAGGTCAATGCTCATGACTTGTCCAGCTCCTCCTCGATGTCGCGGATCTCGTCCGCGATCTCTTCGTTGGAGAGGGTCAGGTCGTTGAGCACATCGTGCGTGACGGCCGACAGTGCGCGTGTCGCATCATTCGCTACGCCGGCTGCTTCGGCCCCGGCCGAAGCGATCAAAGCAATGATCGACGTTGCGATACCGGCGTCCGGTGTGGACGGGAACTCCCCGAGCTTGGTGTCAAATTCGTCGACACGGGCGACAACCTCCTTCAGTCGGAGCTCCATCCCGTCGCGATCCATATAGATGTCCGTCATCATCTGAGCCGTCCGCCTTGTCGTAGAGAGATGGGGACGGGGACGTCGAATGCCACCACGTCGAACGGTTGCACGCGCTTCACTCGGCCGAGATCAGGCGTCGCCAGCATGACCCACGGCTGTTGTTCTCCGCAGCATGCCGCGAGTCGATCGAGCGCCGTATGCGCCAGCAGACCCGACCGCCCGTCTGTCAGCGGGTGCACGGTGAACCGCTGCCCTTGGCCTTCGAGATTTTCGCTCACCGGCAGATAGAGCACCGGCGGAACGATCGTGCCGGCGGCCGGCTCGCTCTGGTGGTTAGTCCACATCTCGTTACCCCCCTGGGTTGCGGATCTGCCCAGGTCCTATTCGAGGGTGTGCCTCAGGCGGGATCGAGTCGCAGCACGTCGGGCGATTCCCCACCCGCGAGGTCGTCGGCGATGCGGAGGCTGCGCGCCAGGTCGTCGAGTGCACCGATCAGCGTGCCGAAGCGTTCCTTGTCGCTGCACACCGCCGTCAGGGTGACAAGGTGCGTTCCCGTGTCCCAGGTGTAGGTCGCGAAGGGCGGTGACGCCGGCGAGGGCGGCATCGGGACCAGCAGCTTCTCGCCCACCCCGAGCCGGGTGGGGAACGACTCGGTGTCGTCGTAGTCCATCGGCATCGAGGCGCGTGCGATGCGCACGTCCGGGGTCAGCACCTGCGCGGTCGCCATCGCCACGATCAGTTCGGGCTCCGCGTTCCACGTCCACACCAGCACGCGGCCGTCCGCGCGCTTCATGAGCATCGGCGCCGCCTGGCTCATCGCCCACGCGCCGAACTTCGACCCCGGCCGCTCGGTCGCACCCACGGCCGCGTTGACCTGGCCGAGCAGCATCCGGATCGCTGCCTTGCGGTGGCGGCGCCCCTTCCAACCGAGCGAGTCCGTCACGGGAATCCACAGCTGGGGATCGGCCTCGGCAGTCAGTCGCATGACTCCACGGTATCGGCTGGCGCCTGGGCGATGGCCGGTACGCCTCGGCCGTGCGATCAGGCCCCTCGGGTAGAGTGGCCAGCGCCCGACCAGGGCTCTTCCTTGGCCGCCACATCGTAAGGCAGCATGTCTGTGACCTCCTCCGACGATCCGATCGATCCGTCGAGCGGCTCCGCCGCCGAATCCTCGCCCCGACCGTTGAAGATCGTGATCGGCTGCGACACCTTCTCGCCCGACATCAACGGCGCCGCCCGCTTCGCCGAGCGTCTCGCCGCCGGCCTGGTGCAGCGCGGCCACGACGTGCACGTCGTGGCCCCCAACCAGGCGTATCGGCGTACGCAGCCGCACACCGAGGTGATCGAGGGCGAGCCGATGACCCTGCACCGGCTGCCGTCGCTGCGCTGGGCACCGCACGACTGGCTGCGGTTCGTGTGGCCGTGGCGCTCGAAGCACTATGCACGCAAGGTTCTCGACCAGGTGCAGCCGGATGTCGTGCACATCCAGTCGCACATCGTGATCGGCCGCGGGCTCGCGTACATCGCGAACGAACGAGGCATCCCGGTCATCGCGACCAATCACGTCATGGCCGAGAACATCCTCGACCACACGACCATGCCGAAGTTCATCGACGACCTGGTGCTCAAGTTCGCCTGGGCGGATGCGAAGCGCACGTTCGACATGACCCGCGCCATCACCACGCCCACGCGCCGCGCCGCCGACTTCCTCGAGAAGACCGTCGAGGTGGAGGGCGTCATCCCGGTCAGCTGCGGCATCGACCGCACGCAGTACACGCCGGTGATCGCCCCGCGCGAGAAGAACAGGATCATCTTCGTCGGCAGGCTCACCGCCGAGAAGCAGGTCGAGGTCATCCTCAAGGCGATGACGAAGCTCGACCCGGCGCTCGCCACGACGTTCGACATCGTCGGCGGCGGCGATCAGCGCAAGCAGCTGGAGCATCTGACGGCGCAGCTCGGCCTGGCCGATCGCGTCACCTTCCATGGCCGCACGAGCGATGAGGAGCTTCGCGCGCTGCTCTCGCGAGCGAGCCTGTTCGTGATCGCCTCGATCGCCGAGTTGCAGTCCATCGCGACCATGGAGGCGATGGCCTCGGCTCTGCCGATCGTCGCCGCGGATGCCGTCGCCCTCCCGCACCTCGTGCACGACGGCGAGAACGGGTACCTGTTCGAGCCCGGGAACGTCGATGAGCTCGCCGCACGTCTGACCGACGTGCTCACCGCGGAGCCTGCGGAGTACGAGCGGATGCAGCGGGCCTCGCTCGACGGCGTCGCGATCCACGACATCAACCGCACCCTCGACACGTTCGAGGCGCTGTACCGCGACGAGCCGCTGCCGGAGTAGCCCGCCATGCACATCGTCTTCTTCGGCGATCAGCACCTCGACTCCCTCGGCGGAGCTCAGGTGTCGATGCGACTCCAGCGCGAGTTCCTCGAGCGCGCCGGACACACCGTCACGGTCGTCGCTCCGAAGATGCACGGGTCGCGGTCCTCGTCCGGCTCGCACGGCGGGGCGTACGTCGATCTGCCCTCGATGCCGATCACGAGCGACCGCGAGTACTCGATGAGCTGGCCGGGGCGTGCGACCGACCGTTTCCTCGACAAGGCCATGACCCGCCGGCCGCCCGTGGATCTGGTGCATGTCCAGGCCGATTTCTGGGGCGCGTTCATCGGGCACCGCTACGCGCAGCGCCACGGCATCCCGGTCGTGCACACGATGCACAACCGGGTCGATGTCGGCATCGCGGCCGTCACTCCGCTGCATCGTCCGGTGCTCGTCGCATTGAACACGTGGCGCGGCATCGCGATGCGCGGCGTCGCCACGAGCAGCGGGCGCGACCGGGTGCGCGGCAGCGACGGGTGGGCGTTCCTGCGCGGCCTGGCCGCCGGGGCCTCCGCCGTCACGGCGCCGTCGACGCACTTCGCCCGACGCCTCGAACAGCACGACGTCTTCCCTCACGTCGATGTGATCTGGAACGGCATCGACGACGACCTGCGCGCGCAGACGCTGGCACAGGGACCCGCCGAGCGTGCCCCCGGGCGCCCACGGTTCGTCTGGCTCGGTCGGATGAGCCCCGAGAAGCGGCTGCTGCCGTTCCTCGAGGCGTTCGTCGCCTCGGGGGTCGACGCCGATCTGGAGATCATCGGTGGCGGGGCCCAGCGTGCGGCCGCCGAGAAGATCGTCCGCGGACGCGACGGCGTGCACTTCGCCGGACGGCTCACCTACCCGCAGACCCTGGCGCGGATCGCCGCCGCCGACGCGCTGGTGCAGACGTCGATCGGCTTCGAGACCCAGGGGATGACCCCGTTCGAAGCCGCCACGCTGGGGACGCCGTCGGTGATCTGCGACCCCGACATCGCCGCCGAGCTGGGGGGCGGGCTCTGGGCTGTTCCCGACGCGGCCGGTGAAGACCGGCGGACCGCCGCGCTCGCCGAGACCCTGCGGCAGGCCGCATCCGACATCGCCGACGGCACGGCTCCGACGCCCCTTCCGGAGGTCGCCGAGGCGTTCCGGCAGTCATCGCGCACGGCGGCGATGGTCGAGGTCTACGAGCGGGTGCGCGCCGGCGGCTGACCCGGTGGCTTCCCGGAGCGGGCGCCGGCTCAGTAGTACTGGTACAGGGCGATCGTGAGACCGGTGAAGGCGAGCCCGATGGCACCGGCTCCTGCCACCCCGATGGCGATCCCAGCGAGCATTCGCGCGGAGGAACGGCGCACCGCCACCAGTGCCAGCACCAGCGCCACGACGTAGGTGAAGAAGCTGAGGATGCCGATGCCGTTGTCGAGGGCGAGCATGAACTCGAACCCTCCGTCGCCGCTGTAGACCAGCGGCCGGGCGACGGCACCGAACAGGTTGACGGCGAGAGTGGCCACCGCGATCACGAAGGCCGTGACGCCGAGCGGGTTGCCCTCACGGGCCTGAGCCCGGTACGCGAGGTGACCGGGGAACAGCGGGCTCGCGGGCGTCGGGTACGCGGTCGGGTGTGCCGTGGGAGGAGCCGGGGCTCCGGAGGCCGGGGCGGGGTGCTGCGGGGCGGTCGCATGCGGTGCAGCGGCTGGGTGCGGGACCCCCGGATACTGCGGCGCGGCGGGCAGATGCACGGCGGGCGGAACGGGAGGCTGCTGAGGCTCGCTCATGACGACGAGCGTAGCCCCGGGTGCTGTGCCGCGGTGATCAGCGATAGACGTGGCCCGATTCGGCCTGCTGGTCGATGTCGCGGCCGGCGACGCGCGTCCAATCGGTGGGAGTGCGTCGGTAGCCGTCGCGGCGCAGCTCGATGACGGTGGCGACGGTGGCCCACGCGGCGAGGATGAGGAGTGCGATGAGGAGTACCATGGCAGAAACGCTACGTTCGATGTCGAACCGCCACGAGTGGCAGGATTGACTATCAACGTCAGAAAACCGCCAACGGGAGTGTGAGAATGAAGACGGTCGCCTGCGTCATCCAAGACGGATTCGCACCCTTCGAGTTCGGCGTCGCCTGCGAGGCGTTCGGCCTGGACCGCGCCGATGACGGCGTGCCGAACTTCGACTTCCGCATCGTCGCTCCCCGTGCCGGGGTCGTGACCTCGAAGATCGGCTTCTCGGTCAACGTCGAGCACGATCTGACCTTCGCGTACGAAGCCGACCTCGTGGTGTTCTGTCCCCTTCCTCGCGAGCGGTGGGGCGACATCGACCCGCTCCTGCTCGACGTCGCCAGGCACGCGGTCGACCGTGGCGCCTGGGTGATGAGCGTCTGCAGCGGCTCGTTCATCCTCGCCGCGGCAGGAGTGCTCGACGGTCGGCGCGCCACCACGCACTGGATGTACGCGCACGTCATGGCTGAGATGTACCCGGGGATCGACATCGACCCCGACGTGCTGTTCGTGCAGGACGGCAAGATCATCACGAGCGCGGGAACGGCCGCAGGGATCGACGCGTGCCTGCACCTGCTCCGGCAGGAGGTGGGCGCCGAGCTCACCAACCGCATCGCCCGCCGGATGGTCGTGCCGCCCCAGCGCGACGGCGGCCAGGCACAGTTCATCGACCGTCCTATCCCGGTGGTCCCGACCGACTCGCTGGCCGCCGTCGCCGACTGGGCGGTCGCGCATCTGCGCGACGACCTCGGCGTCGACCGGCTCGCGGCCAGGGCGTTGATGTCGCCGCGCACCTTCGCCCGCCGCTTCAAGGCCGAGTACGGTGCCACGCCCGCGGCCTGGCTCGCGCGTCAGCGCATCATCCACGCGCAGCGGATGCTGGAGCGCACCGACCTCCCGCTCGAGCACATCGCCGACGAGTGCGGATTCGGCTCGGCGGCCGTGCTCCGGCAGAACTTCGCCAGGGTGCTCGGCCTGACCCCGACGGCCTACCGCGCGCGGTTCTCCTGCGCCGAGGAGTCGGCGGCGCCCGCAGCCTGAGCCGGGATCGGACCGGACGAGTAGCCGGTCGCGTCGGCTACTCGGTCCAGTGCGCCGGGGTCGGGAGGGTGACGTCGCGCACCTCGACACCGTCGCCGGTGACCGTGGCGACGCAGTAGAGCAGTGACTGCGTCGGGTAGCCGTGCGGACGGTTGTCGCGGATGATCGCCCGGTCGTCCTCCGGCGCAAGGGCGGTCGAGGATGCGAGCAGCGCGGTCCACTCGGCCGTCCAGTCCGCGCTGTCAGCGGTCGGCCCGAGGGCGCGGAACTCCGGCAGCCAGGCCTCGATCCGCGGGGTCGTCACATCGTCGAGGTCGTCGTGGGCGATCATGTGCGTGCCCGGATCGATGGGCGTCTCACGCAGCTCGACGCCGTCCCACGACAGCACCCTGGCGCCCTCCGGCCGCACTTCGAGCAGATTGAAGCCATGCATCGACAGCGGCGCGACGGGGGAGCGGCCGCTGACCGACTCCAGCGCGAGGGCGCCGCGCGAGACGACGTGCGCCTCGGGGAGGCCCTGCACATCCGCGCGGTTCAACAGCACCGCGAGGCGACGCTCGGCGGGATTCGCGGCGAGCCAGGCTCCACCGGCCCGACGGTCGCGGATCCCGATCACGCCGGGGTGCTCCTCGGGCCACCAGGCTCCGAGGGAGTCCCACGCCCGCAGCGGGTCTTCGTCCCGGACCGCGAGAAGTCGTGCGGAACCGGCATTCTCGACATCGATCACGACCGTGCACACGGTGCCAAGTCTAGGTCGAGGATGCCGGCGTCGGCCCACGACGGCGGATGCTGGGGCAGAATCGAGACGTGAACATCGTCGTCGGAGTCACAGGCGGCATCGCCGCGTACAAGACGGTGCACCTCGTGCGCCTGCTCACGAAGGGCGGGCACGACGTGACCGTGGTGCCCACCGAGGATGCGCTGCGCTTCGTGGGTCTGCCCACGTGGGAGGCGATCAGCCGGCACCCGGTGACCACGAGCGTGCACGACGACGTGGCGAAGGTGCGGCACGTGGCCCTCGGCCAGGCCGCCGAACTCGTGATCGTCGCCCCGGCGACCGCGAACTCGATCGCGAAGATCACCGCGGGCCTCGCCGACGACCTCCTGGGCACGACGCTGCTCGCCACCGAGGCCCCGGTGCTGCTCGCCCCGGCGATGCACGCGGAGATGTGGCGGAACCGGGCGACGCAGGCGAACATCGCCACGCTGCGGGAGCGCGGGGTTCATCTGGTCGGACCCGCCGACGGCGAACTCGCCGGCGGCGACAGCGGTCCCGGCAGGATGTCGGAGCCGGAGGAGATCTTCGCCGCCGCGCAGGCGCTGCTGACTCCTGGCGACCTCGCCGGGGTGCGCGTCGTGGTCTCGGCCGGCGGCACGCGGGAACCGATCGATCCGGTGCGCTTCCTCGGCAATCGCTCCAGCGGGAGGCAGGGGGTCGCGCTCGCGGCCGAGGCCGCCGCCCGTGGGGCCGAGGTCACCCTGGTGTCGGCCCATATCTCCGGCGATGTGCTCGCCGAGGCGCGGCATCCGTCGATCCGCATCGTGCCCGTCGGTGCCGCCGCCGACCTCGCTGAGGCGATGACGCGTGAGTCCGAGGTCGCCGACGTCGTCGTGATGGCGGCGGCGGTCGCCGACTACCGACCGGTGCAGGTTTCGGAGCGCAAGCTCACGAAAGAGGGCGGCGGGGTGCCGGCCATCGACCTGATCGAGAACGAGGACATCGTGGCGTCTCTGGCCGCGGCGCGGCGACCGGGGCAGCTCGTCGTCGGCTTCGCCGCGGAGACCCCCGAGGATCAGGCCGAGATGCTCGCCCGCGCGCGCGGCAAGCAGCAGCGCAAGGGCGTCGACGTCCTCGTGGTGAACGAGGTCGGATGGGAGCGCGGCTTCGAGTCCGTCGAGAACGCGGTGCACATCCTCGGGCCAGGGGGCGTCGAGGCGGGTGCGGCTTCGGGGTCCAAGCGGGCGGTCGCCGCCGCGATCTGGGGTGTCATCGCAGAGCAGCGCGTGCTAAACTTGAGTCAACAACACTCAACTTTGATCCCGTCTTCCGATCCGGCAGGTGGGAGACGACCAGAAGGAGCATCTCCAGGAGGAGCGCATGACCACCCCGCAGACCGGTAACCAGAATCAAGAGCAGCAGTCCGCCCTCGAGCAGTTCGGCATCAACCTCACCGACCGTGCCCGCGAGGGCAAGCTCGACCCCGTGATCGGACGCGACAGCGAGATCCGTCGCGTCAGCCAGGTGCTCACCCGCCGCACGAAGAACAACCCCGTGCTGATCGGTGAGCCCGGAGTCGGAAAGACCGCCGTCGTCGAAGGCCTCGCCCAGCGCATCGTCGCGGGCGACGTCGCCGAGTCCCTCAAGGACAAGGAGCTGGTCACGCTCGACATCTCCGCACTCGTGGCCGGCGCCATGTACCGCGGGCAGTTCGAAGAGCGGCTGAAGCAGGTGCTCAAGGAGATCACCGAGTCCGACGGTCAGGTCATCACGTTCATCGACGAGCTGCACGTGCTCATGGGGGCGGGCGGCGGCGAGGGCTCGGTGGCTGCGTCGAACATGCTCAAGCCCATGCTGGCCCGCGGCGAGCTGCGCCTGATCGGTGCGACCACGCTCAACGAGTATCGCGAGTTCATCGAGAAGGACGCCGCTCTCGAGCGCCGCTTCCAGCAGGTGTACGTCGGCGAGCCGACGGTCGAGGACACGATCGCGATCCTCCGCGGCCTCAAGGGGCGGTACGAGGCGCATCACGGTGTCACGATCTCCGACAGCGCCCTGGTGGCCGCGGCCGCACTGTCGAGCCGGTATCTTCCTGCACGCCAGCTTCCCGACAAGGCGATCGATCTGATCGACGAGTCGATGTCGCGGCTCAAGATGGAGATCGACTCGTCGCCGGTCGAGATCGACCAGCTCAAGCGCCAGGTCGACCGGATGAAGCTCGAAGAGCTCGCGCTGAAGCGGGAGAAGGACGCCGCCTCCAAGGAGCGACTGAGCACTCTGCGCGAGCAGCTCGTGGGCATGGAACGGCAGCTCGCCGAGCTCGAGGCCCGCTGGGCGCGCGAGCGTCAGGGGCTCAACAGGGTCGGTGAGCTGAAGAAGCAGCTCGACGACGCGATCACCCAGCGCGATCTCGCGATGCGCAACGCCGACTACACGAAGGCCTCGAAGCTGGAGTACGAGACCATCAAGCGGCTGGAGCGCGACATCGCCGAGGCCGAGCAGGCCGAGGCAGCGACCCCCGCCGAGCCCCGCATGGTCAACGAGCAGGTGACCGATGAGGACATCGCCGCCGTGATCGCTGCGTGGACCGGCATCCCCGTCGGGCGTCTGCTGCAGGGCGAGAGCGAGAAGCTGCTGCACCTGGAGAACGAGCTCGGTAAGCGCCTGATCGGTCAGAAGGATGCCGTCAAGGCGGTGTCGGACGCGGTTCGACGCTCGCGCGCGGGCATCAGCGACCCCGGTCGCCCGACCGGTTCGTTCCTGTTCCTCGGACCGACCGGTGTGGGCAAGACCGAGCTTGCCAAGGCCCTGGCCGAGTTCCTCTTCGACGACGAGCACGCCATGGTGCGCATCGACATGTCGGAGTACGGCGAGAAGCACTCGGTCTCGCGACTCGTCGGCGCCCCTCCCGGGTACGTCGGCTACGAGCAGGGCGGTCAGCTGACCGAGGCCGTGCGGCGTCGTCCGTACAGCGTGATCCTGCTCGACGAGGTCGAGAAGGCGCACCCCGAGGTGTTCGACGTGCTGCTGCAGGTGCTCGACGACGGTCGGCTGACCGACGGGCAGGGCCGCACGGTCGACTTCTCGAACGTGATCCTGATCCTGACATCGAATCTGGGATCGCCGATCCTCATCGACCCTGTGCTCGCACCCGATGAGAAGCGCGACCAGGTCATGGCCCTCGTGCGACAGGCGTTCCGGCCGGAGTTCCTGAACCGTCTCGACGATATCGTGATGTTCTCGGCTCTGAGCGAAGACGACCTCGCCCAGATCGTCGAGCTGTCGATCGACCAGCTGCACAAGCGTCTGAAGGATCGCCGGCTCACGCTCGCGGTCACCCCGGACGCCCGGTCGTGGCTCGCCGAGCGCGGGTACGACCCGATGTTCGGCGCCCGACCGCTGCGCCGCCTCATCCAGAGCGAGGTGCAGAACAAGCTGGCCACCGCGCTGCTCTCGGGCGGCGTGCACGACGGCGACACGGTGCGGGTGGATGTGGCCGCCGACGGGATGGGCCTCGTGCTCACCTCGACGACGCCCGAACCCGCGGCCGACGACGATGTGATCGAGGCCGAGCTGCTCGAGGACTGAGATGCTCGAAGACTGAGCATCACCGCGTGCACAAGAGCACCGCCCCGGATGAAACCGGGGCGGCGCTCTTGTTCGTGCGGTCTGCGCTCAGGCGCTGAGGATGACCGTCTCGGTGATGGGACGACGCACGCGCGGGGCGACCTCGCGCTCCTGCAGCACCTCAGGAAGGGCTTCGATGTCGCCGAACTCGCCGACGGCGAAGACGGTGAAGGGCACGAAGCGCTCTTCGAGGTCGGCGAACTCGCGGACGGCCTCCGGGTCGAAGCCGCTCATCTGGTGAACGACCAGTCCGTCGTGGTGGGCCTGCACCGAGAAGTGCGCAACGGCCTGACCGAGGTCGTAGAGGGCGTGGGTGATCGGGGCGCCGGAAGCGTCGGCCGTCTCGGCGATCGCGACCACGAGCACGGCGGCGTTGCCCGCCCATGCCTGGTTGAACCCCATCAGGGCGTCGACGACCTGCGCGTGCAGTGCCGTGCCGCGGCGGGCGACGATGAAGCGCCAGGGCTGCGAGTTGTTCGCCGAAGGGCTCCAGCGGGCGGCCTCGAGGGCGGTGGCGAGCTTGGCCTCGTCGATCGAGTTCTGCGCGTCGAAGGCGCGGGGGCTCCAGCGACCGGCGAGAACGTCGAGGACGGGGTGCTCGGTCGGTGCGGTGCGGTCGATGACGGGAGTGCTCACAGAGGTGCCTTTCGAAAGGAGTGGATCGGACTCCTTCGTCCGGGTACACGGAGGTGAACAGATGCATGTGCATGCATATTCCCGCCGGGTGCCTCTGACGGAGATTCGGGGGCGGATCGTGCGGGGTCCCGTCGTCAGGACTGCGGCGGGCAGCCCAGCTGCTCCGCCACCGCGCGCATCGCTGCGGCAGCCTTCGGCACGGTCATGAGGGCGTTTCCGCCGACGATGTGCAGCCCGTACGCGTCCTCGAGCGCCACGAACGTCATCGCCAGCTGCTCGTCGTCGATGCCGGGCGAGAAGACCTCTGCCGCCCGTCCGGCGGCGATCACGCCCCGGTAGGTCTCGAGCTGGCGCAGGTACAGCTCCTGCACGAGCTCGTCGTGCAGGGCTGAGTTGCCGGCGAGCACGTCGAACTCGTAGAGCAGGCTCATCAGCGCGTCGTCCGGTCCGTCTGGCAGGCCCGCGTCGATGGCGGCGCCGAGCCGGTCACGCGGGTCGTCGATGGCCGCGAGCACCGCGTCGCGCTCATTGCAGAAACGCTGGATGCCGGCCGCATGCGCCTCCACGAGCAGTGCGTCGAGGTCTTCGTAGTAGTACAGGATCGCGCCGCGGGTGAGTCCGGCGGTCGTCGCGACGTCGGTGAGCGAGAGGGAGCGGAGTCCGTGCTCCTTGCCGGCGGCATAGGTGGCTTCGATGAGGGCCGCGCGTCGCTCCTCCTGCCTCTTGGGTCGTGCCATGCCTTGACACTACCCGAGCAGCGTGTCACACTTCGAGAGTTCTTTGACGGTGAAGTCAAAGAATGAATACGACGCGGATCGCGAAGAAGAGAGCCCGACGATGTCCACACCGAACCACCCCGCGAGCGCGCCACCGCTCGATACCGCGGCCACCACGACAGGAGGCGGTCAGCTCTCCCGATCGCTCGGCGTCGGAGGCAACGTCCTCATCACGCTGTCCGGCATCTCTCCGGCATCCAGCGTCTTCATCCTCGGGGGCGCGGCGTTCGCCGGCTACGGCACCGGGGTCTTCTGGGGCTTCATCATCGCCGGTGTCATCAGCCTGCTCGTCGCCCTCTGCTATGCGGAGCTCGGCTCGCGGCATCCGCTCGCCGGCGGCGACTACACCCTCGTCAGTCGCGTGCTCGGTCCCGCTCCCGGAGCTGCCGTGTTCTTCATCGGCCTCATCTCGCTGCCGCTGATCGTGGCGATCTTCGCCCTCGGCGTCGCCGACTACCTCGGCGTCGCGATCGCGGGGCTCGATCCGCTGTGGACCGCCGTGATCGTGATCGCCCTCGCGACGGCGACCGCGTGCTTCAACATCCGCACCAACGCGTGGGTCACCGGAGCCTTCCTCTTCATCGAGATGGCGGCGCTGGCTTACCTGACCTTCCTCGGCGTGATCCACATCGAGCGTCCGCTCACCGACCTGCTGAACCCGCAGGCGCTGAACGACGCCGGCGGTCTCGCCCCGCTCGGCATCGCGGGACTCGTGCTCGCCGTGACGCAGGGCATCTTCTCCTACAACGGCTACGGCGGCGCGATCTACTTCGCCGAGGAGACGAAGGATGCACGCCGCACGATCGCGCGCGCCCTGCTGTGGAGCGCGCTGATCACCGTGCTCGCCGAGATCATCCCCCTCACGGCGATCATGCTCGGAGCCGACACCCTGGAAGAGCTGTTCGGGGCGGACCTGCCGGTCGAGTCGTTCCTCTCCGCGCGGACGGGTGACGCGGTGTCGACGGTCATCCTCGTGACCATCGCACTCGCGATCGTCAACGCCATCATCGCGATCGCGCTTCAGGCCGGGCGTCTGCTGTTCGCCGCCGCCCGCGACGGGGCCATGCCGCCCGCTCTCTGCCGGCGTCTCTCGCGCATCTCGTCCCGCACGCGGATGCCGGTCGCCGCGACCATCACCATGGGCGTGATCGCGCTGATCGGGTGCTTCATCCCCTTCGATGTGCTGCTCAACGCCACCGGTTCGACTCTCGCCTTCTCCTACGGATTCATCGCGCTCGCCGCCCTGATCGTGCGCCGCCAGCCGTCCGTCACCGGCAGCTACCGGATGCCGCTGTGGCCCGTGCCGCCCGTCGTGGCCCTCCTCGCGATCGGGACGATCTTCGTCATCGGCATCCTCGACCCCGCCCAGTGGCTGAGCCTCGGGATCTCCACGGGCATCATCGCCGCGGGGTTCCTCTACTACGCCGTGTACCTGCGCGCGAACCCCGGCGCGATCCACCTGCTGGAGGCGGATGCCTCCGACGACCTCAGTGAGGAGTGCTCTGCATGAGCATCGACACCCTGATCACCGGCGCACGCGTGCGCACATTCGACCCTGCACAGCCGTGGGCGGAGGCGATCGGTCTCGACGGCGACCGCATCGCCTACGTCGGAACGGAGGCGGACGCCCCGTCCGCCCGCCGCACGATCGAGGCCGAGGGGCGACTCGTCACCCCGGGGGTCATCGACAGCCACAACCATCTGCTGCTCGGCTTCGACGAGGACGCGGTGTCTCTCGAGGGTGCGCACACGCTCATCGAGGTGCGCCGCCGGATAGCGGAGTTCGCCGCCCGGCGACCCGACCTCACGTGGATCTGCGCCGAGAACGCGGTGTACTCGATCGTCGAAGGGCGCCGGCCGAACGCCTCCGACCTGGACGGTCTCACCGACCGACCGGTGTTCGTCACGACCTACGACCAGCACTCGGTGTGGCTGAACCGTCAGGCGCTCAGGGTCCTCGGAATCGCAGGCGGCGTCGACATCGCCTGGGGGCGCCCGGAGCGGGATGCCGACGGAGAGCCCACCGGCTGGGTCACCGATTTCTACACCAGCGCCATGACGATCGCAGGGCTCGCCGAGTTGCAGCGCGACATCCCGATGTACTCGCCGGAGCGCCGCTACCGAAAGCTGCTGTCGAGCATCCGCATGGCCACGGCGAGCGGCATCACCACTGCGGTCGAACCCCAGGTGCCGCTCGCCGAGATCGGTCTGTTCCAGCGCGCGCTCGCCGCGGGAGAGCTGTCGTCTCGGGTGATCACGGCGCTGTTCCACCCGGTCGGTGCGGATGGCGCCTTCCGGCAGCGGCTCAAGGAGGCGGTGACGGATGCCGCGGCATCCGCCGATCCGGATGGTCTGCTGCGCCTGGGGCCGCTCAAGCTCTACGCCGACGACGTGATCGAACCGCACACGGCGCTGATGCTCGAGGACTATGCGAACCGTCGCGGCCTGCGCGGGCGCCCGAGCTATCCCGGACGCGAGCTCGTCGAGGTCATCTCCGAGCTCGACCGGATGGGCTTCCAGACGCACACGCACGCGACGGGGGATGCCGGCATCCGTCTCGCCCTCGACGCGATCGAGCAGGCGGGCCTGCGCAACGGCACGACCGACCGTCGTCACGGCATCGTGCACGTCGAGTGCCTGCATCCGGACGACCTGCCGCGATTCCGGCAGCTGGGGGTCACGGCCGCGATGCAGCCGCGACACTGCTCGCCCGACCTCGTCGCGGGCACGTGGATGGAGAACGTCGGCGAGGACCGATGGTCGCGGGCCTGGCGGTTCAAGAGCCTTCTCGACAGCGGGGCGACTGTGGCGTTCTCGAGCGATTGGCAGGTCGGTGAGATGGATCCGCTCGTCGGCCTGTACTCCGCGGCGACGCGCGCCGGTCTCGACGGGGCCGACGCCTGGACCACGGCCGAGACCGTCGGCCTCGACCGATCGCTGGAGGCGTACACCGTGCACGGCGCACATGCCTGGCACGCCGAAGGCGACCGTGGCCGGCTGCGGCAGGGGATGCTCGCCGACCTCGTGGTGTGGTCGGACGACCTGTACCGTCACGAGCGCGACCCCGCAGGGCTGCTCGATCAGCACGCCGAGCTGACCGTGGTCGGCGGGCGCTTCGCGCACTCGGCGGGCGCTCTGGCTGCGCCGACGGCCGCGCGTGCCGAGGACCCGGTCTCGACAGGATCGGGCGCCGCCGAGGAGCACGTGCACACGCACTGACGGGCGCGGAGGGGCGTGGCCTCTGGCGGAGCGAAGAGCACGGTGACGGGGCGAGACGCGGTCTCCCGCTCGGGGTCAGCCGGGGAGGATCACGGATGCCGCATCCGCCAGCGCGCGTCGCACGGCCGTGATCGACGGGGCGTCGGCCGACACTCGTCGTGCGGAGGAGAAGATCTCGCGTCGAGGGGAGCCGGGGAGCGCGCTGAGCCTCATCGTCGGGGCGTCACCCGCCCACACGAGCTCCGGGAGGAGTCCGACGGCGAGTCCGGCTCTGATCAAGCGGATATGCGTGGTGAGGTCAGCGACCTCGAAGTGCACGTCGGGCTCGAAGCCGGCGGTGCGGCACAGCTGCTCAGCCCAGGCGCGAGAGGCCGTGCCCGCAGGCTCCAGCACCCAGGGTTCGCTGCGCATCGCCCACAGGGATGCCGCGGCATCCGTTCCCGACGGCGGTGAGGTCGCGGTCGCATCGCCGGCGCTCCCGGCCAGGGCGATCGTGTCGTGAGCGAGGACGACGCGGTCGAGCTCGGCGACGATCGGCCGCGTGCGCCCCGGATACTGCTCGGCGAGCATGAGGTCGAAGTCGCGGCCTGCGACGCCGACGAGCCCCGTCTCCGGGTCGCACTCGGTGACGTCGACACGGAGCGACGGATGCTGTGCCTGAAGCGCCAGCAGAGCCGGAGGCAGCAACGCGTGGGCCGCGGTCTGGAACACCGCGATCCGCACCGTCCCCGTGACCTCGGCGAGGGATTCGGCGACGGCGACCCTGGCGTGCTCCAGCTGGTCCAGAATGCCGATCGCCTCGGCCACGAGCACGTTCCCCTGCGGGGTCAGCTGCACGCCCCGGCCCACCCGACGAAGCAGCGGCACGCCGACATCGCGCTCCAGTGCCGCGAGCTGCTGCGACACCGAGGCCTTGCTGTACGAGAGGGCTTCGGCGACCGCGGAGAGCGTGCCGCGGCGGCTGAACTCGACCAGCATCCGCAGCCGATGGACGTCGAGCACGCACCCTCCCTATTGTTCACTTTGGGTGAACAGAATCCACGCAAATCGGTTGATAGACGGAGCCTACCGAGCGGCAGGACAATGATCCAGCCCGCACACGAAATCCCGGTGTGCGCTCTCTTGGAAGGTCCCACCGATGCCTGTCGCCGCCGACACCACCACTCCCCGTACCGAAGACGTCGCCGCCCTGGTGCAGCGCTGGCTCGTCGAGAGCGAGACCCACCCCGTCGAGCCGGCCGCCCAGCGCCTGTCCGAAGTGCTCAAGGACCCGAACGGACTCGCGTTCACGGTCGGCTTCGTCGACGGCGTGATGCGTCCGGAAGACCTGCGCGTCGCCGGCCGCAAGCTCGCCGAGCTGAGCGACATCACCCCGGCGCTGCTGCCCGGCTACCTGCGCGCCGCGATCAAGACCGGCGGCTTCTGGGCGCCGAAGATCCCCGGCGTCGTCGTGCCGATCTCGCGTCGCGTGCTGCGCGCCATGGTCGGGCACCTCGTGCTGGATGCCACGCCCTCCAAGCTCGGCCCCGCGATCGCGAAGCTGCGCAAGAGCGGCAACCGCCTGAACCTCAACCTCCTCGGCGAGGCCGTGCTCGGCGAGCGCGAAGCGGGGCACCGTCTGCAGGGCACCCGCGACTTCCTCGCCCGCGACGACGTCGACTACGTCTCGATCAAGGTGTCCAGCGTCGTGAGCCAGCTGTCGATGTGGTCGTTCGACGAGGCGGTGGCCGATGTCGTCGAGAAGCTCACTCCTCTCTACGAGCTCGCCGCCCGTGCCGAAGCCCAGGGCAAGGCGAAGTTCATCAACCTCGACATGGAGGAGTACCGCGACCTCGACCTGACGATCGCGGCCTTCACGAGCATCCTCGACCAGCCCGGCCTGGAGGACCTCGAAGCCGGCATCGTGCTGCAGGCCTACCTCCCCGACGCCCTCGGCGCCATGCAGCACCTGCAGGAGTGGGCCGCCGCCCGCCGTGCGAAGGGCGGAGCCCCGATCAAGGTGCGCGTGGTCAAGGGCGCGAACCTCGCGATGGAAGAGGTCGACTCGAAGGTGCACGGCTGGCCGCTCGCGACCTACGGCACCAAGCAGGACTCCGACACGAACTACAAGCGCGTGCTGGACTGGGCGATGACGCCCGAGCGGCTCGACGCCGTGCGCATCGGCGTCGCGGGCCACAACCTGTTCGACATCGCCTACACCTGGCTGCTCGCGCAGGCGCGCGGTGTGGCCGACCCGACCGGTGCCGACCCCCTCGTCGAGTACGAGATGCTGCTGGGCATGGCGACGGGTCAGGCCGAGGCGGTCCGCAAGGATGTCGGACGCCTGCTGCTGTACACGCCGGTGGTGAACCCGGCCGAGTTCGACGTCGCGATCGCGTACCTCGTGCGCCGCCTCGAGGAGAACGCCAGCCCCGAGAACTTCATGTCCGCGGTGTTCGAGCTGGCCTCGAACCCGACCCTGCTCACCCGCGAACGGGAGCGCTTCGAGCGCTCGCTGGCCGCGCTCGCGACCGATGAGGCGGGATTCGTCCCCGGTCCCCATCGCGTGCAGGACCGCACCGCCGAGGCTCCCTCCGCCACCACCACCGGCTTCGAGAACCAGGCAGACACCGATCCCGCCATCGCCGCGAACCGTGCCTGGGGTCGCGAGATCCTGAGCCGTTCGGTCGGCTCGACGCTCGGTCTCGACACCATCGCGCTCGCCAAGGTCGACACGGACGCCGAGCTCGACGGCATCTTCGTCGCAGCGACCGCCGCCGCCGAGAAGTGGGCCGCGTTGCCGGCCGCCGACCGCGCCGCCGTGCTGCACCGCGCGGGAGACGAGCTTGCCGCGCGCCGCGGTCAGCTCATCGAGATCATGG
Source organism: Microbacterium sp. UCD-TDU (assembly GCF_000340625.1). Lineage (NCBI taxonomy): Bacteria > Bacillati > Actinomycetota > Actinomycetes > Micrococcales > Microbacteriaceae > Microbacterium > Microbacterium sp. UCD-TDU. The sequence continues at coordinate 1,007,708 of NZ_KB454446.1, read as the reverse complement.
CCAACGAGGCCAGCAAGACCATCGCCGAGGCCGACCCCGAGATCAGCGAGGCCATCGACTTCGCGCACTACTACGCCGAGCGCGCGAAGGACCTCGAGACCGTCTCGGGTGCGGAGTTCGTGCCGTCGAAGGTGACCGTGGTCACCCCGCCGTGGAACTTCCCGGTCGCGATCCCCGCCGGCGGCGTGCTCGCGGGGCTGGCCTCCGGCTCCGCCGTCATCATCAAGCCAGCCAAGCTCACCCAGCGCTGCGGCGCCGTCATGGTCGAGGCGCTGTGGGCCGCCGGTGTGCCGCGCGACCTGCTGGCCCTCGTCGACCTGGCCTCACGCGACCTCGGAAAGCGCCTGGTCGCCGGCCCCGCAGTGGACCGCGTGATCCTCACGGGCGCGTACGAGACGGCGCAGCTGTTCCGGTCGTTCCGCTCCGACCTGCCGCTGCTGGCCGAGACCAGCGGCAAGAACGCGATCATCGTCACCCCCTCCGCCGACCTCGACCTCGCGGCCGCCGATGTGGCGCGCAGCGCGTTCGGCCACGCGGGGCAGAAGTGCTCCGCCGCGTCGCTGGCGATCCTCGTCGGATCGGTCGCCGACTCGAAGCGGTTCGAGCGTCAGCTGGTGGATGCCGTGACCTCGATGCGCGTCGGCCTGCCCGATGACCCGGCCACGCAGATGGGTCCGATCATCGAGCCCGCGAACGGCAAGCTGCTCACGGCGCTCACGAAGCTCGAGAAGGGCGAGCGCTGGCTGGTCGAGCCGCGCAAGCTCGACGAAGACGGGAAGCAGTGGACGCCCGGCGTCAAGACCGGCGTGCGCGAGGGCTCGTACTTCCACCTGACCGAGTTCTTCGGCCCGGTGCTCGGCATCATGCACGCGAAGGACCTGGATGAGGCCCTGCGTCTGCAGAACGCGGTCGACTACGGCCTGACCGCCGGCATCCACTCGCTCGACTCCGAGGAGGTCGCCACCTGGCTCGACCGCGTCGAGGCCGGCAACCTGTACGTGAACCGCGGCATCACCGGGGCGATCGTGCAGCGTCAGCCGTTCGGCGGCTGGAAGCGCTCGGCTGTCGGAGCGGGTGCGAAGGCCGGTGGGCCGAACTACCTCTTCGGGCTGGGCGAGTGGGCCCCGGCCGAGCTGCCGGCTGCGGCACCGAGTGCGGCCGTCGTGCCCGTGGTCGCTGGGCTGCTGGATGCGGCCGGAGCCGAGGTCGACGCGGCAGAGGCCGAATGGCTGCACCGCGCCGCGGCGTCCGACGAGCGCGCCTGGGTCGATGAGTTCGGCGCGGTGAGCGACAAGTCCGGGCTCGGGGTCGAGCGCAACCTCTTCCGCTACCGTCCGGTCGCGGTCGACGTGCGCATCGCCGAGAACTCCCCGCTCGTCGACGGCATCCGCGTGCTCGCCGCCGCCCTGCGCAGCGGCAGCCCGTTCACGGTGTCGGCGCAGGCGTTGCCCTCGCGCATCGAGAAGGCGCTGCGTGCGCACGGCGTGAGCGTGAAGCACGAGTCGGATGCGGCATGGACAAAGCGCTACGCGAAGGCGGCGAACTCCTGGCACCGCGTGCGTCTGGTCGGTGGCGACGCCGCCGCTCTCCACGAAGCGCTCGACGGAAGCCCCGACGTGGCGGTCTGGTCGCACGCCGTGACCGGTGCCGGTCGCGTCGAGATGCTGCCGTTCCTGCACGAGCAGGCCGTATCGATCACCAACCACCGCTTCGGCAACCCGACCACCCTCGCCGACGGCGTGATCTGACCCGCGGGTCGCCGATCCGCTGAGACGAAGAAGCCCCCTGCCCCGCGCGATGCGGAGCAGGGGGCTTCTTCGTCTGCGGCGTCAGCCGCGCAGCGCCTCGCCGAGCTTCACACGGCTGCCCATGCGCAGCAGCGAGTTCTCGTAGATCTTCGCGCCGATGACGATCGCGGCCACGCAGCTCGCGAGCAGGATGACCAGGCTCAGCAGCGGCTCCCACCACCGAGCCTCCCCGACGAAGAGGCGCATCGGCATGCCGACCGGGGCAGAGAACGGCACGTACGACATGATCGTCAGCACCAGCGGGTTGTCGTTGAACACGATCACCAGGATGTACGGCGCCATGATCAGCATCGTGATCGGGGTGGTCGTGGAGCCGATGTCCTCCTGGCGAGAGACCATGGAGGCCGCGGCCGCGAACATCGCCGCGAGCAGGATGAAGCCGAACAGGAAGAACACGGCGAACCAGATGATCGGCGCGCCCAGCGTGGTGAGCACCTCGCGCTGACCGGTGACGATCAGCCCGATCGTGGCCACGGCTGCCAGGGCGAGGATCTGCCCCATCGCCAGCACCGTGTTGCCGATGACCTTGCCCGCGAGCAGTGTGCGCGCCGGGATCGCCGACAGCAGCACCTCGACCACGCGGGTCTGCTTCTCCTCCACGACGCTCTGCGCGATCGTGCCGCCGAACGTCGCCGCGGCCATCATGAACACCAGGCCGAACGCGATCGCGATGAAGTACCGCAGCAGCGGGTTGGTGGTGGCGGGCTCCAGGATGACGACCTCGGGAGAGATCGACAGGGCGGAGATGATCGAACCAGGGGCATCCTGCAGGGCGATGACCGTGTAGCCGGAGGGGCTGTCGCCGGGCAGTACCGCGGCGTCGACCTTGTCATCTCGTACGAGCTTCTCGGCCTCGGCCTGGTCGGCGACCGTGGTGACCTCGACGTTCGGGATGGCCGAGACGGCGGCCGCGGTCTCGGCCGTCGCGGCGATCGGCGTGGTGTCGGTGTTCTTGCTCGCGAAACCGCCGAACAGGATGCCGGCGAGCGCGAGCACCAGCAGGATGCCGGTGGAGATCAGGAACGCCTTGCTGCGCAGCTTCGATCCGATCTCGCGCTCGGCGACGAGCCAGATGCCGCTGGAGGCGCGGACGGGGGTGGGGGCGCTCACTGGATGACCTCCTTGAAGATCTGGGCGAGGGACGGATGCTTGGGGGCGAAGCTCGCGACATCGCCGCGCTGCACGGCGGACTGCAGCACGCGCTGCGCCGTCTCGGGGCCGTCCGCGTCGAACAGCGCGTAGCCGCCTTCGAAGTCGACGACCGTCACTCCGGGCTCGGTGCGCAGCCATCCGGCGTCGCCCGCGGAGACGAGCTCGTAACGGTCCCTGGCGTGCTCGGAACGCAGCGCATCGCGGGAACCGGACGCACGGATCGTGCCGCCGGCGAGGATGACGAGGTCGTCGCACAGGCGCTCGACCACGTCGAGCTGGTGGGAGGAGAACAGGATGGAGGCGCCCTTGGCGGCACTGGCCTGCAGGACTCCCGCGACCACGTCGACCGCGAGCGGGTCGAGGCCCGAGAACGGCTCGTCGAGGATGAGCACCTCGGGGTCGTGCACGAGCGAGGCGGCGATCTGCGCGCGCTGCTGGTTGCCGAGCGAGAGCGACTCGATCGTGTCGTTCAGCCGCTCGCCGAGTCCGAGCTCCGTGAGCAGGGCACTCGCCCGCTCCGTGGCCTCCTGCTTGCCGAAGCCGTGCAGGCGGGCGAGGTAGACGATCTGCTCGAGGACCTTCATCTTCGGGTAGAGCCCGCGCTCCTCGGGCATGTAGCCGAAGCGGCGGCGGTCCTCGGCGGTGAGGGCGGCGCCGTCCAGGTCGACCGTGCCGCCGTCGGAGGACAGCAGGCCGAGGACGATGCGCATGGTGGTGGTCTTGCCGGCGCCGTTGCCGCCGACGAAGCCCGTCAGCCGCCCGGGGGCGACGGTGAAGGACACGTCATCGAGCACGCGCCGAGAGCCGTAGCTCTTGGTGATGCCGGAGAGTTCGAGCATTCCTGTGGTCATACCCTCACGCTACGGAGCGCAGGCATCGCGGGGCATCCCCCCTGCGGCGGACGCGAGAGGATCACCCGTCAGGGGGAGGGGGGATCAGCGGCGTCGGGTGTGCAGCACCGTGCGCACCAGGAGTCCTGCCACGAGGGCCCAGAACGCGGCGCTGACACCGAGGACGGCGATCCCGGATGCGGCCACCAGGAAGGTCACCACGGCGGGGATCCGCTCGTTCGGATCGTCGATCGCCTGCTGCACCGCCGAGCCGAACGCGGCGAACAGAGCCAGCCCCGCGACGGCGGGGATCACGGCGGCGGGCGCGAGCACCACGAGGGCGGCGAACGCGGCGGAGAACACGGCGAGCACGAGGTACGACGCCCCGGTCGAGACCCCGGCGACCCACCGTCGCCTCGGGTCGGGATCGGCGTCCGGCGACGCGGCGAGTGCGGCGCTGATCGCGGCGAGGTTGATGGCGTGTCCGCCTGCCGTCGCCCCCAGGGCCGTGCCGATCCCGGTCACCAGCATGGCCGGACGCCACGGCACCTCGTACCCGAAGCTGCGCATGATCGCGATGCCCGGCACGTTCTGGGAGGCCATCGTCACGATGAACAGCGGCAGCGCGAGGCCGACGAGCGCGCCGACCGTGAACGTCGGTGCCGTGAACTCGAGGCGGGGGAGAAGTAGTGCGGGGTCGAACGGTGCGCCTTCTCCGATCAGCGACACCGCGACCACGACGGCCGCCGCGACGAACGCGAACGGCACCGCCCAGCGCGGTGCGAGACGGGCGAACAGCAGCCAGGTGAGCACGACCGGCACCACGCCCCAGGGGTTCGCGACGATACCGGTGATCGGTGCGAGACACAGCGGCAGCAGGACGCCGGCGAGCATCGCCTGCGCGATCGAGGGCGGGATGCGGGCGATCAGTGCACCGAGCGCCGGCCAGAGCGCGGTGAGCAGGATGAGGGCCGCGGTGATCAGGAAGGCGCCGACCGCTGCCGACCACCCGCCTTCGACAGTGCCGGTCGCCACCAGGAGGGCGGCGCCGGGCGTCGACCAGGCGACCGTGATCGGCATCCGATACCGCCAGGCGAGCACCACGCAGGCCAGGCCCATCGTGAGGCTGACGGCGAGGAGTCCGCTCGCCGCCTGCGCCGCGTTCGCCCCGACGGCGTCGAGCCCCGTCAGCACGACCGCGAACGAGCTGGTGAAGCCGACCAGTGCCGTCACCACCCCCGCGAGGATCGGGCGGGACAGGGGTGCGGCGTCGGACATGGCTCCGAGGCTATCGCGGAGCGGCAGATCGGCGTGGAGCCCGGGTGGGCCGCGCTACGCGAGCCCCATGCGATGAGCCAGCACCACCGCCTGCACGCGATCCCGGGCGCCCAGCTTCTGCAGGATGCGCGAGACGTGCGTCTTCACGGTCGCCTCGCCGATGAACAGCGCCTGCGCGATCTCGGCGTTGCTGCGGGCATCGGCGAGCAGCGTGAGCACCTCGGCCTCACGGTCGGTGAGGGGCTCGGCGAGTGCGACTTTCGGGAGGGCGCCGCTCGTGGCCGATGCGGCGGGAGCGGGTGTCGCGGCGAAGCGCGCCAACACGCGGCGGGTCACCTCGGGGGCGAGCATGCCGTCGCCCGCGGCCAGTGCCCGCACCGCCGCGATCAGATCCTCGGCACCGGCGTTCTTGAGCAGGAAACCGCCGGCCCCCGCGTCCAGAGCCCGGTACAGGTAGTCGTCGCGGTCGAACGTGGTGACGATCGCGATGGCCGCGTCGATGCCCGGGTCGGCGACGATGCGTCTGGTGGCCTCGATGCCGTCCATGTCGGGCATCTGCACGTCCATCATGATGACGTCGGGATGCAGGGCAGCGGCCTGCGCCACCGCCTCGGCCCCGGAGGATGCCTCCCCGACCACCGCGATGTCGGTCTGCGTGTCGAGGATCGTGCGGAAGCCGGCGCGCAGCAGTGCGTGATCGTCGACGAGCAGCACGCGGATCGGGGCGGTCATCGGTTCACGCTCGATTCGCTCGCGAAGGGCAGGGGCACGCGGGCGCGCACGCGCAGCCCGCCGAACGGACGGGGGGTCACCTCGAGGGTGCCGCCGGACGCCGCGGCACGCTCGCGCATCCCGAGCTGTCCGAGTCCTGGGCGCACCTGGGCGACAGGGCGCCCGGTGTTGACGATCTCGACCTCGACGCCGTCATCGTCGTAGCGCACGCGCACGTCGGCGGTCGCATCGGGCCCGGCATGGCGGCGGGCGTTCGTCAGCGACTCCTGAGCGATGCGATACAGATTCACGGCGACGAGCGAAGGCACGGGCGTCGGGTCGCCGATCACCGTGTACGCCGTCGGCAGCCCCGCCTCGGTCGAGGCATCGACGAGTTCGGGGATGTCGTCGAGGGCCAGGGTCGAGGCGGCATCCGTCGTCTCTCCTCCGGGGGTCCGCAGGGTCTCCAGCAGCTGGCGCAGCTCGTGGATGGCGTCACGCGCCGACCCCTCGATGCCGGTGAGGATGCGCGTGGACTCTGCCGGGTCCCGCTCGAGCACCAGGCGCGCGGCTCCCGCCTGCACGCCCATGACCGACACGTGATGGGCGACCACATCGTGCAGCTCCCTGGCGATGCGCACCCGGTCGAGCGCGACCGCCTGAGCCGCGGTGACCTCGCGTTCGCGCTCGAGCTCGGACGTGCGCTGCTCGAGCACCGCGAGCTGCGTCGCCGCAGCCCATGACCGCTCGCCGAAGTAGTAGGCCCCGCCGAAGTAGAGCACGTTCAGCAGCAGCTGGATGAGCATGAAGGCCACGTAGGGAGACATGGCTCCGGCGATGACATCCGCCTTGTCGGCCTCGAGGATCGCGTCGCGGTACATCGTGATCAGCAGCCACACGAACATGCTCACGATGATCCCGATGCGGACGATGACCGCGCGGCGACGATCGTTCATCCACGCCCCCGCCGTGTAGATCGCGATGAACATCGCGATGTTGCCGACGTAGATCTCGGGGACGCGGATCGTCACCGCGATGAAGTACGCGACGACCACGATGACGGCGACCGTGCCGGGCCAGCGGCGGCGGACCGCGAGAGGAGCGGTCACGACGACCGCGTACACGAGTGCGGTCCACAACGGAGCCTGTTCGTCGCCGTACACCTGGGCGATCGAGGAGAGCCCGGCGCTCAGCACGGCTCCCACGAACATGACCACGGCGAGGACGATGTCGCCGCGCCGTTCGCGCTCGGTCGGCGTGCGGAGGAACGGGACAGCGGGCATCCCTCCACCGTAGGGCGGGGCGTGTCGGCATCGCATCCCCCGTGCGGGGGATCGGGAGTCACTTGCTCTTGACAAGCGTGGTTGTTTTTTGCAAGCTAACCGCTGTTCACCGACGAGAATGCCGCGTGCGTCGTCTGGTCGGAGGACATCTTCTTCATGCTCCTCACGCGCGAGTATTTCGCCACGTTCACCGACAAGCCGATCGCAGACCCGAACGAGGTCGCCCAGGTATCCGTCTCTTTCAGTCGCGATTCGCGCGAAGACGTCGACGACATCCTGGCCAAGGGGCTCGCGGCCGGTGGTGCCGAGCCCAAGCCGGCCCAGGACTACGGCTTCATGTACTCGCGCGACCTGGACGACCCCGACGGCAACTCGCTCGGCTTCCTGTTCATGACCGAGGAGGCCGCCGAGAACGGACCCGAGCACGTCGCGGAGCAGAGCGCCGGATCCTGACATGGCGGCGCGCAGCTACGGCCAGTACTGCGGTGTGACGACGGCCGTCGAACTGATCGGGGAACGGTGGGCGCTGCTCATCGTCCGCGATCTGCTCGTCGGTCCGCGGCGGTACACCGACCTCAGGCGGGGCCTGCCGCGCATCCCGACCAACATCCTCTCCACCCGGCTGAAGGAGCTCCAGGAGGGTGGGGTCGTGCGGCGGGTGCCGTTGTCGAACTGCGGCCTCGTGTACGAGCTCACCCCCTACGGCCGCTCGTTCGAGCCGATCATGCTCGCCCTCGGACGGTGGGGCTTCCAGGCGATGGGCGACCCGGAACCGGGCGACGTCATCACCGCGGACTCCCTCACGATGGCGCTGCACACGGCGTTCATGGCCGATCGTGCCGTGGACGCCGAGTACGAGCTGCACGTCGGCGACGTCGCCCTGCGCGCGTCGGTGCGTGAGGGGGAACTCCGGGTCGCGCAGATCGCACCGCCAGCCCCGCCGGTCGGCGGAAGTCTTCCCGACGCAGAGCCGGATGCGGTGATCGTCGCCGGTCCCGGCATCCGGCACCTGATCGGCGGCGAGGTCACACCGTCAGAGGCGCTCGCTGCGGACATCGTCGCAGTCGTCCGCGGCGACGACGCACTGCTGGACTCGTTCGCCGACACCTTCCACATCGCTGCGTCGGGTGTTCCCTCACCCGAGCACGAGTAACTCCTGTGTATCGACTATTCCTTTCCTCTGCACCGAGCCTCTAGATTCGATGTGAGCGTTACCGTGCGATCGGCTCGGGCTCGAGGTCGACCGCGACATCCTTCGCGAGATCGTCCTTCTTCGGAGGGTGGGAACATGGCGCGACGACGCGCATTCATTCGGGTGGTACTCGGCGCAGCGGCGGCACTCGCGCTCGCTCTGGGCGGCGTGACGGCGGCCGCCGCGGAAGACGACCCGGTCGTCACCGGTTCGATCTCCGGGACGGTGACATCGACCGTCGGCGGAACAGCCCTCGCCGGCATCGAGGTGCGGGCGCAGCGCAATAGCGATGCCGGATGGCACACCGTCGTCACCAACGCGAGCGGCGCCTACACGTTCAGCGGCCTGGCCGACGGCAGCTACCTCGTGCGATTCTTCGATCCGGCGGGCGACTACGCCACCGAGTACTGGGACGACGCCAGGGACTCCCTGGGCGCGCAGCGCGTCGCCGTCGTCGACGGCTCCGCGCACCCTGGTGTCGATGCCGCGCTCGCACCCACTCCGACCTCGTCGATCAGCGGCACTGTCACGCGTGCCGATGACGGCACGCCCGTCAGCGGAGCCCGTGTGACCGCGAACGGCGCGGACGGCTATTGGACCTCGACCCTCACCGACGGGGCCGGGCGATACACGCTCGGCAGTCTTCCCGACGGCTCCTATGTCATCGGATTCCACGCGGAGGGGACCGACCTGAAGCGCGGATACTGGAGGAACGCCTCCGAATACTCGCAAGCCGAGCCGATCGTGATCGCCGAGCACACGACGACCTCCGGGATCGATGCCTCCCTCGCGGCGGGAGGATCGATCGCCGGCGTCGTCACGCGCACCGACGACGGCGAGGCGCTCGCGAACGTCACGGTCAACGCCCTCGACATGAACGGGGAGATCGCCGCCTTCGCCCGCACCGATCTCACGGGCGGATATCACATCGACGGACTCCCCGCTGGTTCCTATCGTGTGCAGTTCGCCGAGCCGGGCCCCGGGCTCTCTGCGGAGTACTGGGAGAACGCGTACAGCTTCGACGCTGCGAAGATCGTCGTCGTCACCGAGTCGCAGACGACCACCGGCATCGACGCGGCGCTCGAGACGGTGGGATACATCAGCGGTTCGGTGACCAAGAGCAGCGACGGGACCCGCGCGCTCGGCAGGATCACCATCACCAGCGTGGACGACGACCGTCACGCGTACTTCTCCGGGGCCTCGAACGACGGCACCTATCAGGTTGCCGTCGCCCCAGGCGAGTACCGCGTGCTCTTCGAGCCTTTCGACTCCGACCTGCGGGCGGAGTACTGGGCGGACGCCTTCACGAAGGCATCCGCGACGCCCGTCACCGTGCCGTCGGGAGCCAGCGTCGTGGGAATCGATGCGCAGCTCGACGCAGCTGCCATCGTGGCCGGCACCGTCACCCTCGACACCTCCGTCGAGCGCGAGGTCATCGTCGAGGCCTGGTCCGGAAACCAGATCGTCGGCACGACCTTCGCCGACGCTCAGACCGGTGCATACTCCCTGGCGCTCCCCGAAGGATCATTCATCCTCAAGGCATCTGCTCTGTTCCACGACGGCACCACGATCGCGCAGCCTCAGTTCTATGACGGTGTCGCCACCTCGGCGCTGGCGACGCCCGTCGTGGCGACCGTGGGTGCCCCCGTCACGGGGATCGACTTCACCCTCGTCGCGGTCACGAATCCCGGGCCTCAGCCGAAGCCCACCCTCGCGCTCGCCGCGGGCTCGATCCGCGCCGGCAAGGACATCACGATCTCGGGCACCGGTTTCGCGCCGGGAGCGTCGATCGCGTTCGAGCTGCACTCCGACCCGATCGCGCTCGGCACGCTCACGGCTGACGCGGACGGAGCGCTCCAGGGCACCCTCCGCATCCCCGCGAGCGCGCCGGCGGGCGCGCACACCCTGGTGGCGCTGTCGGGGACCACGGTGATCGCCCGTACGGCGCTCACCGTCACCGCAGCGGCGGGCACGGGCGTGGATACGGGCGCGGGTGGTCAGGCCGGAGGCAATGCGGCGGCACCGGGCACCGGGCTGGCCAGCACTGGTCTCGACGCCCCGGTGGCCGTCGTCGCGATCGGCGTCATCCTGTCGGTGATGGGCGGGATGCTCGTGCGTCGTCGTCGCGTCGAAAGCTGATCCTCAGCCGAGCAGCCGCTCGATCACCTGCGCCACACCGTCTTCGTCGTTCGACGCGGTCGTCTCGTCGGCCGCGTCGTGCACGAGCGGCTCGGCGTCGGCCATGGCGACCCCGTGCCCTGCCCAGCGGAGCATCTCGACGTCGTTGAGCGCGTCACCGAAGGCCACGACGTCGGCGCGGTCGATGCCGAGGTGCTCGCAGAGGCGGGCGAGACCCGTGGCCTTGGTGACGCCTTCGGCCATGACCTCGACGAACGGCGCACCCGAGAGCGTGACCTCGAAGCCGGTGAGCCCGAGCGAGCGCACCGTGTCGAACAGGGCGGCCGGGGCGAGCTCGGGGTGCCGGATCACGAACTTCAGGCTGGGAGCGGCGAGCACCTGCTCCAGCGGAACGCCGCCCATGGTGGCGGGGTCGCGCTTGTGGTCGGCGAGAGCGGCGATCGCGGCATAGCCGTGCTGGGCCACGAACGTCTCGCCGGCGTCGCGCACGCTCGCGAACAGCAGGTCGGGGATGCTCGCGCGGAGGGCCTCGGCCAGGGAGCGGATCGTTTCGGCCGGAAGCTCTTCGGCGAACAGCATCCGCCCGTCGTCGAGGCGCACGGCGTAGGCGCCGTTGCTGCACAGCGCCCAGCCGTCGAAGCCCGCATCCGCCGCGATGGCACGCAGCCCGATCGGCTGACGCGCCGTGACCGGCACGACGTGGATTCCGCGCTCCCGTGCCGCGTCGAGGGCCGCACGGGTGCGTGCGGTGACGGCGGGCGTCGAGTCGAGAAGGGTGCCGTCGAGATCGGTGGCGATCAGCCGCACGCTCATGGGATCGGCCTCAGGAGAAGATCATCGGGAGGTCGTCGTCGTCATCGGCGCCACCGAAATCGAGATCGACGACCACCGGGACGTGGTCGCTGGGCTGCTCGCCCTTGCGCTCGTCGCGGTGGATGGACGCGCCCTTGACCGCTTCGGCGAGAGTGCGCGAGCCCAGCACGAAGTCGATGCGGACACCCTCGTTGCGGGGGAACTTCAGACGCTGGTAGTCCCAGTAGGTGAAGCCCTCGGGGATGAGCGGGCGCACGACGTCGGTGACCCCGGCGTCTTGGAACGCGAAGAACGCGTCGCGCTCCTGCGGGGAGACGTGGGTCGACCGACCGATCACGATGTCGGGGTCGCCGTTGTCGACATCGAACGGGATGATGTTGAAGTCGCCCACGAGAGCGAGCGGAAGGTCGGGGTTCGCCGACAGTTCGGCGGCCGTGGACTTCTTCAGCTGCTCCAGCCAGTGCAGCTTGTAGAGGTAGTGCGGGTCATCGAGCGCACGGCCGTTCGGCACGTAGAGGCTCCACACCCGCACCCCCTCGACCATCACGCCGAGCGCGCGGGCCTCGAGCGGCGCGTCCGGCCCCTCATGTCCCTTCGCGAATCCCGGCATCCCGTCGAACGACGTGCGCACATCGGTGACCGGCAGCCGGCTCGCGATCGCGACCCCGTTCCACTGATTCAGCCCGTGCACCTCGACGTGGTACCCGGCCTCTTCGAACGGACCGTAGGGGAACTGCTCGGGCTTGCACTTGATCTCCTGCATCGCCAGCACGTCGATGTCTTCTCGGACGGCGAACTCGACGGTGCGGGTGACGCGGGTGCGGATGGAGTTGACGTTCCAGGTGGCCAAGCGCATGCCTCAAGCCTAGGGCCCACCTCCTACACTGGATGCCGTGACCGCACTCGACGCAGACCGCCAGACACTCCTCGACCTCATCAAGGCGGAGGCGGTGTTCCACGGCGACTTCACACTCTCCAGCGGCAAGCAGGCGACCTACTACGTCGACATGCGAAAGCTCACGCTGGACCACCGTGCCGCTCCCGCGATCGGTCGCATCATGCTCGACCTGATCGGCGACCTCGATGTCGTGGCGGTCGGCGGCCTCACCCTCGGTGCGGACCCGATCGCGAACGCGGTGCTGCATGCGTCGGTCGCCACCGACACCCCGCTCGACGCCTTCGTCGTGCGCAAGGAGCCCAAGGACCACGGGCGTGGCCGTCAGATCGAAGGCGCAGACGTCAAGGGCAAGCGCGTCGTGGTGCTCGAAGACACCTCGACCACCGGCCAGTCCGCGCTCAAGGCCGTCGAAGCCCTGCGCAAGGAAGGCGCCGAGATCGTCGCGGTCGCCGTGATCGTCGACCGCAAGACCGGCGCGCAGGCCGCGATCGAAGCCGAGGGCCTGGAATGGCGCGCGGCCTTCGACCTCGACGACCTCGGGCTCGACCCCCAGTGACGCGCTACGCGCTCGCCGTCGATGTGGGCGGCACGAAGATGGAGGCCGCGCTCGTCGCGGAGGACGGTCTGCTCGTCGAGGGCAGCAGGAGCCGGCAGGCGACCGGTCGCGAAGCCACGCCCGCGTCGCTCACCGCCTCGGTCGTCGCCATCGTCGAGCACGCCCTCGCGGCTCTTCCCGCGGACGCGGAGCTCGTCGGAGCGGGAGCCGGCAGCGCCGGACCGATCGACCGCACCGCTGGCGCGATCATGCCGGTGAACATGCCCCTCGCCCGCGGCTTCGGCCTCGAAGAGGCCGTGCGTGCTGCGGCATCCACCGTCCTCGGGCGCGACGTGCACACCGTGCTCGGTCATGACGGCGGTGCACTCGCGCTCGCCGAGTCGTGGCTCGGTGCCACGCAGGGCGCCGGCGCCTCGCTCTCGATCGTCGTCTCCACCGGTGTCGGCGGCGGGTTCGTCGCCAACGGCGCCTACATCCCCGGTGCCACCGGCAACGCCGGCCACCTCGGTCAGGTGCGTCGCCACGGCGGCCTGACCCTCGAGGAGATCGCCTCGGGGCCCGCGAGCGCCGCCTGGGCGCAGCAGCAGGGCTGGACAGGAGCGACCGGCGAGGATCTGGCTCGCGATTCGGCCGCAGGCGACACGGTCGCACGGGCGGCGATCGAGCGTTCGGCCCGCGAGGTGGGCGAGGCTCTCGCAGATGCCGCCACCCTCGTCGACCTCGACGTGGTGGCCATCGGCGGCGGATTCTCACGGGTGTCGGCGGATTACATCGACCTCGTGCAGCAGGCTCTCACCGCGAGCGCCGCTCATGAGTACTCGCGCCGCACCAGGGTCGTGCGCTCGGGGCTGGGCGACGAGGGGCCGCTCATCGGCGCCGCCGCCCTCGTGCTCCGGTAGGTCCGTCCACGCGTGCTGCTCACCGGCGCGCGGTGAGCAGGTGCCGGGGTGGTCCTTCGAGCCGCGCCACGGAGATCTTCAGGTCGGTGACGTCGGCGGCGACGGCGTCGATGCGGGCGGTCAGCTTCTCGTCGACGGCGTCGATGCGGGTGCTGAGTTTCTCGTCGACGGCGTCGATGCGGTCATCGATGCGGCGGATCATCCAGGCCCCCGCGGCGAAGAGGCTGGTGCCGAGGGTGAGCACGATGCCGATCGCGCTGATGATGATCGCGAGGACCTCCGTGGACACGCGTGCTCTCCTTGCTCGGATGGGTGTGTCGACGACGTTACGCCGCCCTCACCGGTGTGCGCGCCGGTATTCCAGCATCTGTGAAGAGGTCGGCGGCGGTGCGACGTGTGGAGGAGGTGTCAGTTCGCCGTCGAGGTCCGCTGCGGCGACCGCGCGGCGACCAGCATCAGGGCAGGCACGAGCGCGCACAGCACCGCCGACGCGAAGAACGTCGTGCTCGATGCCGGGTCGCGGCCGATCAGCAGGATCAGGGTCGGCACGAACGTGCCGCCGACCGCACCGCAGGCGACGAGCGCGCCGGTCACCGCGGCGCTGCGAGCGGGATCGAGGCGGTCGAGGGCGAGTCCCAGGATGAGGCCGTAGCTGGGAGCGAGGAGCGCGACCACGGCGGCCAGTGCGACGAGCGCGCCCACGGGAGCGGAGTCCACCAGCATCCCCGCGGCGGCCATCAGGAGGGCGGCGACGCTCGTGGCGCCGGCGAGGATCGCGATCGGCGATACGGACAGTCGCCGCAGACCCGCCGCGCCGAAGCGGCCGATCGCCATGAGCGTCCAGAACGCCGAGGTTCCCAGTGCGGCGAGGCCGGGATCGACCGCGAGGATCCGCTCCGGGATCACCGCCGACCAACCGGACAGCACGGTCTCGACGCCCACGTACAGCGGCAGCGCCACGGCGAACGGCAGGAGGACGAGCTCCCCGCGCACGTCGCGCTGCGCGGGGACCTCGACATGGGCGGAAGGGGCTGCCGCTGCGGAGAGGATCGCGACCGTGAGAAGCGGCACGATCGCCAGGATGCCGAGCAGCGCACGTGCAGGCGACCCCACGGCGACGAGCAGCGGGGTGACGGCCGCGCAGACGGCGACCGTGCCGAGCAGGGCGCTGAGCAGTCCCGTCGCGCTGCCGGCGGCCAGGGACTTCGCGGCCACGGATCCGGAGGCCTCGACCAGTCCGAACCCGACCCCGGCGATCGCGGCCGCGACGATGAAGACCGAGGGAGTGCCGGAGAGTGCCACCACGACGATGGCGGCGGCCTGGAGGGCGCTGCCGAGTATCAGCGCGATGCGCGGCGGCTGTCGCGTCAGCAGCGGGCCCGATGCCAGGACCCCGACCAGGAGCCCGGCGAAGAGTGCGGGCACAGCGGCGCTGAGGTCGGCGGTCATCGCGCGCTCGGCGGAGGGGAGGATCGCGGGTACGAAGGCGGCCGTGACCCCGAGACCTGCGAATGCGGTGAACAGCCCCGCTCGCGCGCGTCGGGTGTCGTCGGTCACGCCCCCGCCGTCCGCACGCGGTGCACGGCGGCGAACGTGTCGCGCAGCGCCTCCATCGAACGGTCGTAGTTCGACTGGGCGACGCCGATGAAGATGCAGTCGACCACCATGAGCTGAGCGATCCGGCTGCCCAGTGCGCCCGAGCGGAAGCCGGTCTCGCGGGCGGCGGTCGTCAGCACGATGTCGGCTTGATCGGCCAGGGGAGCGCCCGCGTGGTTCGTGATCGCGATGGTGGTGGCTCCGGCCTGACGGGCGAGCAGCAGGAACTCGATCGTGTCGGTGGTGGCGCCGGTGTGCGACACCGCGATCGCGACGTTGCCGGGCCCGAGGGTCGCCGCCGACGTCCACGCGGCATGCGGGTCCGACCAGTCCAGAGCGGTGCGCCCGATGCGGGTGAGCTTGCGCTGCAGGTCGAGCCCGACGATGGAACTCGCGCCCACACCGAAGATGTCGACCCTGGTCGATGAGGTGATGGCGTCGACGGAGGCCCGCAGCGACTCGGTGTCGAGCACCTTGGCGGTGTCGGCGAGGGAGAGGGTCTCGGCGAGCGAGACCTTCGCGACGATGTCGGCCAGGGTGTCGTTGCGGTCGATGTCGCCGGAGACGGCGGGAAGCGCGGCCGTGTCGAACGTCTCGCGCTCGACGTCGCGCAGCACGTGGTTGCGTAGCTCCCGCACGTGCTCGTAGCCCAGGCGCTTGCAGAATCGCACGACCGAGGTGGTCGAGGTGTCGCAGCGCTGGGCGAGTTCGGCCACGGACAGGCCAGCGGTCCCCGCGGGATCGGCGAGGAACAGGTCGGCGATGCGCTGCTCGCTCGGACGCAGCTCGGGGCGGATCGCACGCATGCGGACGAGCACGGGGTGTGCGCCGGCGTCGTCGCGGGCGGCTTCATGGGGCATGGGGTCTCCGATCGCTGTTCATAACAGTAGAGGAACTTCTGTTACATCAGTAGTGTCTGTCGTGTACTTTTAGTACCAACCAAGACCGACGATGTTCGCGGGGCGGCAGGCAACAGCGCCTGACCCGACGCCACGGCGACGCGTCCCAGCCAGGAGGAATCAGCAATGAGCACAGCACGGCGGGCGTCATTCGGCGCTCTCACTGCCACGGGTGTCGCTTTGGCGCTCGTGATCACAGGTTGTTCCGCACCCGCATCCGACCCCCAGCCGTCAGCGGGTGCTGCGGGCGGCGACCTCGTCATCGGCGTCACCAGCGACCCCGACACGCTCTTCCCCTGGAAGGCGACCCAGTTCCAGGCCGTCAACGTGCTGCAGAACCTGTACGGCACCCTGACCGAGTTCGACGAGGACCTCAACGTGGTCCCCGGCCTCGCCGAGTCCTGGGACGTCTCGGAAGACGGCCTCACCCTGACCTTCCACCTGCGGGAAGGCGTCACGTTCGCCGACGGCAGCACCTTCGGATCCGAAGACGTGAAGTACTCGCTCGATGCGATCGCGGCCGAGGCCACCGCCGCTGTGTCGCGCAGCTCTCTCGCCTCCGTCACCGCGGTCGAGGCCACCGACGAGAACACCGTCACCCTCACCCTCAGCGCTCCCGACGCCGCACTTCCGGCGAACCTCGCCGTGATCAACATGGCGATGCTGTCCTCGGACGACACCGAAGAGGGGTTGAACACCACCCCCAACGGCACCGGTCCCTTCATCCTCGACGACCGCAAGGCGAGCCAGTCGATCACGCTCGCCAAGAACGAGGACTACTGGGGAGACACCGCGCTGCTCGACACGGTCGAGTTCCGCGTGATCCCCGACGAAT
The DNA here is from genome assembly GCF_000340625.1 of Microbacterium sp. UCD-TDU. Taxonomy (NCBI): domain Bacteria; kingdom Bacillati; phylum Actinomycetota; class Actinomycetes; order Micrococcales; family Microbacteriaceae; genus Microbacterium; species Microbacterium sp. UCD-TDU. The sequence continues at coordinate 990,819 of NZ_KB454446.1, read as the reverse complement.
CCTCGATCGTCTCGGCGATGCAGTCCGGCAACGTGCAGCTGGCCGTGTTCGATGACCCGCTGGTCGCGCAGACCGCCGAGGGCGCGAACGTCGAGGTCGCCACGACCCCGCAGCTGAGCTATCACGCGCTGCAGCTGAACGCCACGCGCGGCGACCTCACCGACGTCAACGTGCGCCTCGCGATCCAGTGCGCGATCGACCGCCAGGAGGTGCTCGACACCGCAGCCCTCGGCGAAGGCGAGGTCACCGGTCCCATCACGTCTCCCGCATACAAGTCCGACCCCGACGCTCGTCCGTGCCCTGAGCGCGACCTCGACAAGGCGGCCGAGTACCTGAAGAAGGCGGGCAAGGAGGACGGCGTCACGATCAAGACGATCGTTTCCCAGGGCGAGTACGCGACCTCGGTCAACGAGGCGCAGAACCTGAAGGCGCAGCTGGCCGACGCGAACATCACGCTCGACCTCGAGGTTCTCGAGTCCGGTGCCTTCGTCGATCGCTGGATCGCGGCCGACTTCGACGCCGCTGTCGCCCTCAACGGCGGTCGTCCCGACCCCGACGGCATGTACGGCCGGTACTTCACCAGCACGGGCAACCTGAACAAGGTCGCCGGCTACTCCTCGCCCGAGCTCGACGCGCTGTTCGCCGAGGGCCGCCAGACGGCCGACCCGGAGAAGCGCAAGGACATCTACGCGCAGGTCTCCGAGAACCTCGAGGACAACGCCGCGTGGATCTGGCTGTTCACGAGCTACACCTACACGGCGACCGCGTCGAACGTCGACGGCTTCGTCCCGATGGTGAACGGCTCGCTGCAGTACCTGCGGACCACCTCCATCAAGTAGCGGATCGAGGGGGCGCGGCCACCCCGCGCCCCCTCTCTCCCCGACGACAGGCACCCACACACGCGCATGTTCAGACAGATCCTCCGCAACAGCGTGCTGCGACGCATCCTCGCAGCCCTCGGCACGCTCCTCGGCGTCGCCATCTTCGTCTTCCTGATGCTGCGCGCCATCCCCGGCGACCAGATCAGCTCCGGCCTCGGCACCGAGGCCGCCGCCCTCACGCCGTCGCAGCGCGCCGCCCTCGAGTCGTACTACGGCCTTGACCAGCCGCTCTTCGTGCAGTTCTTCTCGTGGCTGGGCAACATCTTCACCGGCAACCTCGGCTTCTCGTCGCGGGCGCAGACGAGCGTGCTCGATCTCACCGCCGCCGCCCTCCCCGTGACGTTCGAGCTCGCGATCTTCTCGATCGTGATCGCGCTGGCCATCGGCATCCCGCTCGGAATGCTCTCCGCATCGAAGCCCGACTCGTTCCGCGACGGCGTCGGACAGGTGGTCGGCCTCGCCGGTCTCTCGATCCCCGCGTTCCTGCTCGGCACGGCGCTGCTGGCGATCCTCGCCTCGTCGTTCGGCTTCAACCCCAACGGCCAGGCCTACGCCACGCTGTTCGAGAACCCGCTGCTGAACCTCCAGCAGATGCTGCTGCCCTCGATCGTGCTCGGCTTCGGCATCGCCGCGCCGATCATGCGCACCACCCGCACGGCCGTGCTCGAGATCCGCTCCAACGACTTCATCCGCACTGCCAGGGCGAAGGGCGTCCCCCCGCGTCGCCTGCAGGTGCGCCACGTGCTCGGCAACGCGCTCGTGCCCATCGTCACCATGACCGGCCTGCAGTTCGGCTACCTCCTCGGCGGTGCCGTGGTGGTGGAGCAGATCTTCTCGCTCCCCGGCATCGGGCGTCAGGTGCTGCTGGGCATCCAGCAGAAGGAGTACGCGCTCGTGCAGAGCACCGTGCTCGTGATCGCGCTCGCCTTCGTCATCGTCAACCTGCTCACCGACCTGCTGTACCGGGTCATCGATCCTCGGGTGCGTGCCGCATGACCGACATCTCTCAGACCCCGGCCCTCGCCCCCGGCGGCGGGCGCACCATGGAGCGCGTGCGTCTCCTGCTGCGCAGCCGCAGCGGGCTCACGGGACTCATCATCGTCGCACTTCTCGCCGTGCTGAGCCTCGTCTCGGCTTTCGGGCTGCTGCCGTTCGACCCGCTCGCGCAGGATCCGCCCTCCCGCCTGCAGCCGCCGTCGGCCGTGCACTGGTTCGGCACCGACCAGTTCGGTCGCGACGTGTTCTCCCGCGTCGCCGCCGGCGTCGCCAACTCGGCGCTGATCTCGGTCGTCGCCGTGGCCTTCGCCACCGTGGTCGGCACCGTGTGCGGGCTCATCGCCGGCTTCTACCGCGGCTTCTCCGACGGCGCGATCACCGCGGTCACCAACGTGCTGTTCGCCTTCCCTCCGCTGCTGCTCGCGCTGTCACTCGCCTCGGTGTTCGAGCGCAACTGGTTCACCATCGCCGTGGCCATCGCGATCGTCTATGTGCCGATCTTCATCCGCGTCACCCGAGGGCCGGTGCTGTCGCTGCGCGAGGTCGAGTACGTCAAGGCCGCCAAGAGCACGGGTCAGAGCCGCATGGCGACCATGTTCCGGCATGTGCTGCCGAACATCACGTCGATCATCATCGTGCAGGTGACGCTCTCGCTGTCCTGGGCCGTGCTCACCGAGGCCTCGCTGAGCTTCCTCGGCCTCGGCACCCCTCCGCCCGCGCCTTCGCTCGGCTCGATGATCTTCGAAGCGCGCACGCTCGTGACGATCGCCCCGTGGACCATGATCGCCCCCGGTGTGATCGTGGTGCTCCTCGTCGTGGGGTTGAACCTGCTCGGCGACGGCCTGCGCGACAGCCTCGACCCCCGGAACAGAGGAAAGCGATGACCATGGAGGACCTCGGCGCACTGGCGACGGAGGCCAGCGATCCCCGCTACGCCGAACTCGACCTGATGAGCGTGGCGGAGCTCGCGCAGACCATGAACGAGGCGGATGCCACGGTGCCGGCCGCCGTGCAACGCGCACTCGGGGAGATCGTTCCGGCGATCGAGGCCACGGCCGCCCGTATGGCGCAGGGCGGACGCCTGGTCTACGTCGGCGCGGGAACCCCCGGCCGCATCGGCGTGCTCGACGCCTCGGAGTGCCCTCCCACCTTCAGCACTCCGCCGGAGCTGGTGTTCGCGATCATGGCGGGCGGTCCCGGCGCGATCGTGAACCCCGTCGAGGGTGCGGAGGACGACGCGGAAGCGGGCGCTGCCGCCATCGACGCGGCGGGCATCGGCCCGCTCGACACCGTGATCGGCATCGCCTCGAGCGGACGCACGCCGTATGTGATCGCCGCCGTCCGCCGCGCGCGCGAGCTCGGAGCGCTCAGCATCGGCCTCTCGTGCAACGTCGGTACCGCTCTCAGCGCGGCGGCGGAACACGGGATCGAGGTCGAGGTCGGCCCCGAGGTGCTCTCCGGTTCGACCCGCCTCAAGTCGGGCACGGCGCAGAAGCTCGTGCTCAACATGTTCTCGACCATCTCGATGGTGCGAAACGGCAAGGCCTACGGCAACCTGATGGTGGATGTGAAGGCCACCAACCACAAGCTGCGCGAGCGGGCGATCCGGATGGTGCAGACCATCGCCGAGGTCGACCGCGACGCGGCGGTGGCTGCGCTGGAGGCAGCCGCCTACGACGTGAAGCTCGCGTCGATCATGATCCGCCGCGGTGAGGATCTCGCCGCGGCGACCGCTCGACTGGGCGCCGCCGACGGTCGGCTGCGCACCGCACTGGAGGAGAACTGATGCGCGTCCTCGGACTGATCTCCGGCACCTCGCACGACGGGATCGATGCCGCCGTCGTCGACTTCACGACCAATGGCGGCTTCACCGCGCACGGGGCGGATCTGCACGGCACGGTGCTCACCGCCACGAGCGTGCCCTACGCGCCCGAGCTGCGGGCGCGGCTGATCGCAGCGCTGCCGCCGGCGCAGACCACCCTCGCCGAGGTGTGCGAGCTCGACACCCTCATCGGACAGGCGTTCGCCGAGGTCGCCGCCGACATCGCCGCAGAGGTGGGCGGTGTCGACGCGGTCTGCTCGCACGGGCAGACCGTGTACCACTGGGTCGACGGCGCGCACGCGCTGGGCACCCTGCAGATCGGGCAGCCCGCCTGGATCGCGGAGAAGGTCGGTGCGCCCGTGGTCTCCGACATCCGCATCCGCGACATCACGGTCGGCGGGCACGGTGCCCCGCTGGTGTCGTTCCTCGACGAGCTGCTGCTGCGCTCGCGCGCCGGGGTGTCGGCGGCCCTGAACCTGGGCGGCATCTCGAACATGACGGTGGTGCGGCAGGACGGCCTGGTCGCCTACGACATCGGCCCCGCGAACGCGCTGGTGGATGCGGTCATCGTGGAGCACGGCCTCAACCCGCTCGGCTATGACGACGACGCCGCGATCGCCCGCACAGGACAGGTCGACGAGGCACTGCTGGCCGCGCTGCTGGAGGACTCGTACTACGCCCTCACGCCGCCCAAGAGCACGGGCAAGGAGCACTTCCACCTCGGTTACGTGCAGGAGCACCTCGCTGCGCAGGGCCGCGAGATCGCCGTCGCGGATGTCGTTCGCACCCTGACCGAGCTCACGGTCCGCACGGTCGCGCGTGATGTGGAGGCTGCGGGTATCGGTTTCCTCGCCGTGTCGGGCGGAGGCTGTCGCAACCCGCTGATCCTCGACGGACTGCGCGCCGCGCTGCCTGCGACCGAGGTCGTGCTGGCCGACGAGCTGGGTGCGGCCGCCGACAGCAAGGAGGCGATCCTCCTCGCGCTGATCGGCTGGTCCACGATGCACGGTGTTCCCGCGATCGTCCCGGGGGGAACAGGTGCGCGCGAGCCGCGCATCCTGGGCACCATCACCCCGGGTGTCGGTCCTCTGCAGATGCCGGAGCCGATCGCCGCCATCGACTCCCTCGTGCTCACGGAGGCCGCAGCATCGTGAGCCTCCAGGTGCGCCCCGCCACCCCGGACGACCTGTCCGGGGTGATCGAGGTGTTCCTCGCCTGCTGGCGGGAGAGCTACCGCGGCGTGCTGCCCGATGGGGCGATCGATGCCATGACCGACGAGCGCGCCGAGGCGCTGTGGCAGCGGGTGCTCGCCGATCCGGTGGGCGTCGTGCTCGTCGCGGAGCGCGACGGCGGGATCGTCGGACTCACCCGGTACGCCGCGACCGCAGGCGGCGAGGGGCGGATCGACGGTGCCGTGCACTCCCTGTACGTCTCGCCCCGTGCCCACGGCGGGGGAATCGGCGGCGCGCTGCTGGCACGGGCGACCGCCGACCTGCAGGAGGCCGGGGCCGAGGCCGCGACGCTGTGGGTGTTCGCGGCCAACGCGCCGTCGATCGGCTTCTACGAGGCGAAGGGCTGGCACCCCGATGGAGCCACCCGCACGCAGCCGGAGTTCGGAGAACCCGAACAGCGCATGCGCAGGGAGTGGACATGAGCGGGGTATCGCCATGAGCGCGGTGATGCGCCTGCGCGTGCTCCGGGTGCCGTCGCCCCTGATGCGGCCGTTCATCACCGCCGTGCGCCGCACCGATCGCCTCGACGTCGTGCTCGTCGAGGCGACCGACGCCGACGGGCGCCGCGGATACGGTGAGGCCGCCACGAGCTGGCGCGTCACGGGGGAGAGCCCGCAGAGTGTCGCCGCCGCCGTCGCAGGTCCGCTCGCCGAGGCCGTACGCGGTCGCGACGCCGGCGACCCCGGGCTTGCTGTCGCCGTCGCGCGGTCGATCTGGGGAAACGCCGCCGCCCGCAGCGCGGTCGAGTGCGCCGTCGCGGACCTCGCCGCACAGCAGCACGGGGTCTCGCTCGCGGCCGACCTGTCACGCGCATACGCCGTGCACGACTCCTCGGGGGCGTCGCGCATCCGCACCGACATGACCTTGTCCGTGGGGGAGCCGGATGCGGTGGCAGCGCTTTCCGAGGAGTACGTCACCGCAGGGTTCGGGTGCCTCAAGCTCAAGGCCTCCGCCGCGCACGACACCGTCGGCGGACTCCGCGCCGTTCGTTCCGCGGTCGGACCCGACATCACGCTGCGGATCGACGCGAACCAGGCCTGGGACGCCGAGACGGCGATCCGCGTGATCCGTGCCGCCGAAGACGCAGGCCTCGGGATCGAACTCGTCGAGCAGCCCGTCGCCGCGCACGATCTCGATGCTCTCGCCGCCGTGACAGCGGCCGTCGACACCCCGATCATGGCCGACGAGTCGGTGCGCACGGCCCACGACGTGCGCAGGGTTGCTGAGCGCGGAGCCGCCGATCTCGTGAACATCAAGCTCGCCAAGACGGGGGGACTGGCCGAGGCCCTCGCCGCCGCGGACGCCGCACGGGAGGCGGGCCTGGGTGTCGTGATCGGCTGCATGATGGAGTCGCATGTCGGAGTGAGCGCCGCCGCCCACCTCGCCGCTGTCGTCGCCCCCGGTGTCGTGCATGACCTGGATGCGGCGTTCTGGCTGCAGAGGTCGCCGGTGATCGGCGGCGTCGTACCGTCCGGAGACGATCTGCTGCTGGCGGCGGACTCGGGTCTCGGCATCAGCGCCCTCGCCGCGGATGCGCGCCCCGAGGTCCTGCTCGACCTCCCCGTCGGCGCGGAGGTGCGCGCATGACCGCCGCCGAAGCCGTCGGCGCCGTGCTCGCGCTGGAGTCCGCCCCACGCGGCGTGGTCGCGGGTGTCGTCACCGCTGCCGGGCGCGACATCGCCGCCGGCGGTCTGGCGGACCTCGCCGGAGCGGCGATGACCACAGAGACCGCGTTCGACATCGCCTCGGTGTCGAAGGTCGCCGCGACCGCCACCGCGATCCTGCGACTCGTGAGCCGGGGCGAGCTGGGCTTCGACGACCCGGTCGAGCGGTTCGTCCGCGGCACCGCGTGCGCGGAGGGAACCACCGTGCGCCACCTCCTGCAGCACCGCGCAGGACTCTGGGAATGGCAGCCGCTCTACCTCGATCGTGAGCACGCCGGCGACCCCGCCGCCGCGGTCGATGCGATCCCGCTGCGCTACGGCCTGGACGAAGGCCGCCACTACTCCGATCTCGGCTTCATGCTCCTCGGCCGCATCATCGCGGCCGTCACCGGCGCGCCGCTGGATGCCGCCGTCCGCGAGCTCGTGACCGCACCCCTCGGCCTCGACCGCACCGCATACGGCCCGTTCGCCCCTCCCGTCGCCTCCTCCGCCGTCGGCGATGCCGCCGAGCATCGCATGGTGGCCACGGGTGAGCCCTATCCGATCCTCACGACCGCGCGGGAGTTCGCCTGGCGCGACGACGAGATCGCCGGCGTCGTGAACGACGGCAACTGCTTCCACGCCCTCGGCGGCGTCGCAGGTCACGCCGGACTCTTCAGCACCGCCGGTGATCTGCTGACCCTCGGTGCCGCGCTGGCCGCGCCCGAGCGGCACCCGGAGCTGTGGGATCCGGATGCCGTCGCCGAGCTGTTCCGGGATGGACCGGACCCCGGACAGGCACTGGGCTGGCGCAGCGATGCGATCGCGGTCGCCGGTGGGCGGACCCGTCTGCTCTGGCACCCCGGCTACACAGGATGCGCGCTTGGACTCCTTCCGGGCACCGGCACGGCCGTGGTGCTGCTGAGCACCCGCCTCTTCGCCGCCGAGCCCGCACCGACCGAGGCGCTCTGGGGCACGGCACTCCCCGCGCTCGTGCCCGACGACAACGATCCCCATGACAACGATCCCGACGACAACGAAGGAACGAGAACACCATGAGCACCACCGAGCCCGTGCTGAGCATCAGCGGCCTCGCCGTCGCCTTCCGGACCGGTTCCGAGCTGGTCACCGCGATCAGCGACGTCAACATCGACATCGCCGCCGGTGAGACCGTCGCGATCGTGGGGGAGTCGGGGTCGGGCAAGTCCACCACCGCGGCCGCGGTCAACCGTCTGCTCCCCGAGAACGGGGTGATCACGGCCGGCAGCATCCGCTTCGACGGACGCGAGCTGACCGACCTCCCCGAGAACGCCATGATCTCGCTCCGCGGTGCCGGGATCGGCCTCGTGCCGCAGGACCCGATGTCGAACCTCAACCCGCTCATGCGCGTGGGCGAGCAGATCGGCGAGGCGCTCGAGGTGCACGGCCACACGCACGGCGACGCCACCAAGGCCCGAGTCGTCGAGCTGCTGGAGATGGTGGGGATCGCGGATGCCGCGCAGCGCGCCCACCAGTACCCGCACGAGTTCTCCGGCGGCATGCGCCAGCGCGTGCTGATCGCCATGGGCCTCGCCTGCAAGCCGCGCCTGCTGATCGCCGACGAGCCCACCTCCGCCCTCGACGTGACGGTGCAGCGCCGCATCCTCGACCAGCTCGACACGCTCACCGATGAGCTCGGCACCGCGGTCTTCCTGATCACGCACGACCTGGCCCTCGCCGCCGAGCGCGCAGATCGCATCGTCGTCATGTTCCGCGGTCGGGTGGTCGAGGAGGGCACCTCGGCGCAGGTGCTCGGCGCCCCGCAGCACGAGTACACGAAGCAGCTGCTCGCTGCGGCACCCAGCCTCGCCTCGCGCCGCGATGCCCTGCCGCAGCGCGAGGCTGCCACGGGCACGCCGTTCGTCGAGATCCGCGACCTCCGCAAGGAGTTCGCCCTCCGCGCCCCCAAGGCCGGGGAGCCGCAGACGTTCACGGCCGTCGACGGCGTGAGCTTCGAGATCCGCCGCGGCACCACGGTGTCGATCGTGGGCGAGTCGGGCTCCGGCAAGTCGACGACCGCGAACATGGTGCTCGGGCTCGAAGACGCCACGTCGGGGTCGATCCTGTTCGACGGGCTCGACCTGACCACGCTCCGCCGCAAGGAGCTGTTCGCCCTGCGCCGTCGCGTGCAGCCGGTGTTCCAGAACCCCTACGCCTCGCTCGATCCGCGTTACACGGTCGAGCAGTCGATCGCCGAGCCGCTGCGCGTGCACCGCATCGGCACCACGGCGTCGCGGCATGCGCGGGTGCTCGAACTGCTGGAGCAGGTCGCGCTGCCCGCGGCGATGGCGGAGCGCCTGCCGCACGAGCTGTCGGGCGGACAGCGTCAGCGCGTCGCGATCGCGCGTGCCCTCGCACTCGAGCCCGAGCTCGTGGTGCTCGACGAGGCGGTGTCGGCGCTCGACGTGCTGGTGCAGGCGCAGATCCTCGACCTGCTCGCCGACCTGCAGAAGCGCCTGGGCCTGAGCTACCTCTTCATCAGTCACGACCTCGCCGTGGTGCGGATGATCTCCGACGAGGTGCACGTCATGCAGCGCGGTGTCGTGGTCGAGAGCGGTACGCCCGAGCGCATCTTCGACGCCCCGCAGCATCCGTACACGCGCGAGCTGCTGGCCGCGATCCCCGGGGCTTCGCTGGCCTCCTGACCGAGGTCCTCCGACGACCGCAGGCTCAGCGCCTGCGGTCGTCGTCGTCCCAGGGGCCTTCCCACCAGCCGGCGCGGCCGTCGTCCGAGCCGCCGCGTCCGCGGCGCGAGCGCACGAACTGCACGATGAACACCGTCAGCGAGGTGAGCAGGATCAGGAAGACGACGAGGAACAGCAGGTCGTTCTGGTTCATGGACGTTTCCCCTCCGCGGCATCCGCCACGATCTTCGCGATGCGGGCGGTCTTCGTCTCCGGCCGCTTGGCCATCGCGATCTGCGTGAGACCGAACTTCTTGACCGACTTCGGGAAGGCATCCCAGTTCGCACGTGCGGCGGGCACGGCATCGAGCGCGGCGGTGAACTCGTCGGGCTCGATCCCGGCCTCCGGTCCGTCGAGCAGCGTCCAGGAGCCGTTCGCCCTGGCCGCATCGAGCACGCGGATGCCGGCCGGGGCGAGCAGTCCCGCGGCTTCGAGCTCGGCGATGCGCGCCTTGTTCGTCGCCGCCCACCCGCTGCCGGGGCGCCGAGGGGAGAACCACTGCCCGGAGGCACGGTCGTCCGTCCCGTCGTCGAACACACGCACGGGCCCGTCGATCCAACCGAAGCAGAGGGCGTGCCGCACGGCATCCTCGTAGCTGACGCCATCGGAGGCGCCTCGCACGCTCAGCAGCCAGACGCCTCCCGTGCGCTCGTGGTTCTCGGCGAGCCAGGCGCGCCAGGCCGCGGCATCCGCCGCCCTGATCCGCTCGCCGTCGTCCAGTGCGCCCATGGGCTACTTCTTGGTCTTCACCGTCGTGATCGTCTCGGTGATCCGCGGCAGCAGGTCGGCCACCGACTGCACGATCTCGTCGGGGCGGAACGGGTACTTCTCGATCTCGGCCTGGTCGCTGATGCCGGTCAGCACCAGCACGGTGTGCAGGCCCGCCTCGATGCCGGCCACGACATCGGTGTCCATGCGGTCGCCGATCATGCCGGTGCGCTTGGAGTGCGCGCCGATCTTGTTCAGTGCAGAGCGGAACATCATCGGGTTCGGCTTGCCGACGACGTAGGGCTCCTTGCCCGTGGCCTTCGTGATGAGGGCGGCGATCGCGCCGGTGGCCGGGAGCGGTCCGTCGGTGCTCGGGCCCGTGGCGTCCGGGTTCGTGACGATGAAGCGCGCGCCGCCGATGATGAGGCGGATCGCCTTGGTGATCGCCTCGAACGAGTAGTTGCGCGTCTCGCCGACGACCACGAAGTCGGGGTTCGTCTCGGTCATGATGAAGCCGGCGTCGTGCAGCGCGGTGAGGATGCCGGCCTCGCCGATCACGAACGCCGAGCCTCCGGGAAGCTGCTGCTTCAGGAAATCGGCGGTCGCGAGCGCCGAGGTCCAGATGCGCTCCTCCGGCACGTGCAGTCCGCTGATGCGCAGGCGTGCAGACAGGTCGCGCGCGGTGAAGATCGAGTTGTTGGTGAGCACCAGGTACGGGACGCCCGCGCTCTCCCAGCCGGCGAGCAGTTCGGAGGCTCCGGGGATGGCGTCGTTCTCATGGACGAGCACGCCGTCCATGTCGGTGAGCCAGCATTCGATGTCATCACGTTGTGCCATGTGCACAGCCTAGAGGGCAGGGGTGACGCGCGCCTGACCGTGTTGCAGAGGGAGCTAGGCGCTGAGCCAGACCACCTGTGCCGCCTCGTCGGGAAGAGCCGTCTGCGTGCCGTCGATCTCGACCCCGGATGCCGTGACCGTCACGGTCGATGCGACCGCCAGCCCGAGGGGCTCCAGGGCTCGGAGCAGCTCGGGGTCGCGGTCGTCGACCCGCAGCACGCGCCCCGTGTGCCCGACCGGCGCATCCGCGAGCAGCACGAACGGCTCGCGCTCGATGCGGCCGTCGGCGTCGGGGATCGCATCGCCATGGGGGTCGAAGCGGGGGCGTCCCAGACGGGCGTCGATGCCCTCGAGCAGTCGGTCGCTGATGGTGTGCTCGAGCACCTCGGCCTCGTCGTGCACCTCGTCCCAGCCGTAGCCGAACTCCTGCACCAGCCAGGTCTCGACCAGCCGGTGCCGGCGCACCATGGCGAGGGCGCGGGCGGTGCCGGCCTCCGTCAGTCGCACCGCACCGTAGGGCACGTGCGACACGAGTCCTGCGGCGGCGAGCTTCTTCACCATCTCGGTGACCGAGGACGGGGCGATGCCGAGCTTCGCGGCGAGCACCGAGGGGGTGATCGGTGCGTCCTGCCACTCGGTGTGCGCGTAGACGGTCTTCAGATAGTCGTCAGCTGCAGGGGATGCCACCGGACCAGCCTACGTGGTGCTCTCGCGTGCCCACGCGGTGAGTCCGTGGATGAGAGCGCGCACGCCGATCTCGAACGTGCGCCGGGCGGGGTCAGTGCTGAGCCGCGCGCGGGCGGCCTCGGCCTCGGCGAAGGCGGGGAACTGCGCAGCGAGCGCGCCGGGAGCCATGTTGTCCGCGGGGGCGAGGGCATCCAGCGCGGAGCCGATGATGAACGACTCCAGGGCGACGATGGCGTCCACGATGGTGTCGGTCGGCCAGCTGTCGGCGGCGAGCAGCCGGGCGATCTGCTCGTAGTCGGCGAACGAGCCCTCGTCGGCGTCGATCGGCGAGGTCGCGAGCATGACCATGGCCTCCGGTGCGGCGATCGCGGCGTCACGGTAGCTGTGCGCCCAGGTGAGAAGCGCGTCCTCGACCGGCATCTCGTGGAGCACGGGGGAGACGAGCGCGCGGCTCACCTGCCCGCGCATCGCCCGGATCACGGCGTCCCGGTTCGCGAAGTGGTGGTAGAGCGCCGAGGTGCGAACACCCAGCGATTCGGCGAGTGCGGTCATCGTGAACTGGCGCGCAGTGCGCTGGGCGCTGAGCGCGAACGCGGCCTTCAGGATGCGCTCCTCGGTGAGCACCTGGGTCGACGGGCGACCGGCTCTGCGCGGAGATTTCGTCATCGTGCTCGATTCTGCTCAGGCGTCTGGTATTTTATTGAAACTCTTTCAATACCGAAGGATCCACCACCGACGAAGGTACAGCCATGACCGGTTTCGACGCCGACACCATTGTCACCGGCGCGCACGTGGTGACGATGGACCCGCGCCGCCCGCACGCCACCGCCTTCGCCGTGCGCGACGGCCGCTTCCTCGCCGTCGGCGATGACGACCTGGTGCGTGAGCTGCGCGGGCCCCGCACCGTCGTCCACGATCTCGGCGGCGCAGCGGTGACCCCCGGACTCATCGACGCGCACCTGCATCCCATTCAGGGCATCGAGCTGACGGCGGGGATCGACCTCGGCGGCCTGACCACCGGTTCCGCGCTCCTCGCGGCGCTTCGAGCCGAAGCCGACCGGGCGCTCGCCGAGGACCCCGACCCGTGGGTGCGCGGCTGGAACCTCGACTACGACGTGTTCCACGAGCTGCCGATGACGGCGGCGGCGATCGAAGACGCGGTGCGCGGACTCCCGGCGCTGCTGATCGTGTTCGACGGGCACACCGCCCTCGCCAGCCGTGCGGGACTCGCGCGTGCGGGCATCACCGGCGCGCGCGAGTTCGAGGACTCGTCGTGCGTGGTCGTCGATGCCGATGGCCGCCCCACCGGGGAGCTGCGCGAGCTCGGGGCCTACGAGCCCGTGCGGCTGAGCGCCCCTGCGCTGACTCGCGATCAGACCCTCGCCGTCGGACACGAACTGCTGCGTGGCCTGCGCGACTCCGGGCTCACCGGCGGCACGATCATGGACGGCGGCTTCGCCACGCTCGACCTGCTCGATGCGCTGGAGCAGGGGCCAGGACTGCCGATCCGCATCGTGTCGGCCATCGACCACGAACCCGGATTCGACGAGGAGCGCACGGTCGCCAACCTCGCCATGCGCGACCGCCGCGGTGACCGGTGGCGCGGCGGCGTGGTCAAGCTCTACGCCGACGGCGTGGTCGAAACCGGAACCGCCTGGCTCCACGAGCCGGATACCGCAGGGGCGGGCCTGGAGCCGTTCTGGAAGGATGCGGCCGCTTACGCCCGCACCGTGCGGCGATACGCCGAAGCCGGGTTCCAGGTGGCGACCCATGCGATCGGCGATCGTGCCGTCGGGGAAGTCGTCGATGCCTATCTCGCCGCCGGTGTGCGCAGCGCCGGCGGAGCCCCCCACCGCATCGAGCACCTCGAGACGACGACCGACCGCGACGTCGCACGCATCGCCGCTGCGGGGATCACCGCCTCCATGCAGCCTCTGCACATGCAGTGGCGCAAGGCCGACGGCTCGGATGACTGGTCGCACCGGTTGGGCCCCGTTCGCGCCGCCCGCGCCTGGCGAGTGCGCGACTACTGGGAGGCCGGAGCGCCCCTCGCCCTCGGATCCGACTGGCCCATCGCGCAGAACGACGCCCGCATCGGCCTCGCGTGGTCGATGCTGCGACGGCGTCCCGGCGACCCCGACGCCCCGGTGTTCGAGCCCGACCAGGTGCTCACCCCCTACCAGGCGCTGCACGGCTACACCGTGGGCGCCGCCCTGGCCCAGGGAGATGCCGACCTCGGCCGCATCGCCCCCGGGTTCCGCGCCGACTACGCCGTGTGGGCGGAGAACCCGCTGCACGTCGCCCCGGACGACCTCCCCGACCTTCCCGTACAGGGGACGGTCGTCGGCGGCGTCGAGCCCTGACCCCCGGCTCGATCGCACCACTCGCACGCTCTTCGCACCCGCATCCCTTCACACTGAGGTGACTCCCATGCCTGAATTCGGCGCACTCGCGCTCCTGCCCATCGTCGTGATCCTGATCGTCGCGGTCGCCACCCGGCGCACCCTGTTCGCCCTGTTCTGCGGCACCGTGGCCGGGGCGCTGATCCTCGGCGGCTGGGGTGGCTTCGACGTCTGGGTCGAGTACACCGGCAAAGCCCTCTCCAACGCCACGGCGCAGTGGCTGCTGCTGATCGTCGCGCTGTTCGGCATCCTGATGATGCTGTTCGAGAAGTCGGGCATCGTCACCGACTTCGCACGCTGGGCGGAGCGATTCGTCACCTCGCGGCGCAAGTCGACCGTGCTGACGTTCCTGCTCTCGGTCGTGCTGTTCGTCGACGACTACCTGAACGTGCTGACCACGGGTACCTCGATGAAGCCCGTGACCGATCGCTACCGGGTACCCCGCACGCAGCTCGGCGCGATCATGAAGATGACGGCCGCACCCATCGCCGTGCTCGTCCCCGTCTCGACGTGGGCGCTGTTCTTCTCCGGTCTGTTCGAGGCGCAGGGCGTCACGGTCGGCGGCACGGGGTTCGGGGCCTACCTGCAGGCGATCCCGTTCATCTTCTTCGGGTGGGCGGCACTCGCCGTCGCCCTGCTGATGAGCATCGGCTGGCTGCCGAAGCTCGGCGTGATCAAGCGCGACGCGATCCGGGCGGAGCGAGACGGCGACGTCTTCCCGCTCGGCACCACCGACGACGAGCGGCGGGCCGAGGGGGCCGCTCTCCTCGCCGAGCTCAAGGCCGACGACCCCGACGGATCGACCGCGCAGCGGGTGGCCACCGCGCTCGCGACCTCTGCCGACACCGGGCGCAAGCCGCAGCCCTGGGGCTTCCTGATCGCGATGGCCGTGCTGGTCGGTGTGACGATCGTCACCAACGCGAACGTCGTGGCCGGCACCGCCGCGGCTCTTGCCGTCACTCTGGTGATCGTGCTCGTGCAGCGCCGACTCAGCATCCGCGGGGTGCTGGATGCCGCGCTCGAGGGTATCGAGAGCATGCTGTTCGTGATGATCCTCACGGTCCTCGCGTTCATGGTGCAGGAGATGAACATCACCCTGCAGCTCGCCGAGTTCGTGATCCAGGTCACCGAGCCGGTGCTCACCCCGGCACTGCTGCCGGCGATCGTGTTCGCAGTGTGCGGCATCTACGCGTACGCCACCGGATCGTTCTGGGACCTCGCTGCGGTGATCACCCCGGTCGTCCTGCCGCTGGCGCTCGCGCTCGGCGCCGACCCGATCCTCGCAGGCGCCGCGGTGTTCTCGGGAGCGGCGCTGGGCAGCACCACCTGCCTCTACGGCGACGGCATCATCCTCGCGTCGAGATCGATCGGCATCAAGCCGATCAACCTCATGCTCGCGATCCTGCCGTACGCGGGCATCGCCGCAGGGCTGTCGTTCGTGCTCTACCTGGTCACGGGCTTCGTCATGGCGTAGTCCGCGCCGACCCGATCCTCGCGCGGATCAGCCCAGTGTCGTCAGGATGATGAAGGCGGCCTGACCGGCGAAGAACAGCACGAGGAATCCGAGGAGGGCGGCGGCCAGTGACAGCCGGCCGTCGAACCCCTCGACCTCGGCCATGCCGATCTTGCGCGCACGGAACGCCATCACGAGCGTGGCGACGCCGAGCGCGACCTGCACCCAGGGGCTGGCGAGGCCGATGACCGTGGGGAAGGCGATCAGCAGGCCGCCGATCACGCCGGTCGCGAAGCCGATCCAGGTGAGGATGCGGACGTTGCGGCGGGCGCTCTCGGCAGACATGCATCGAGCCTATCCGGGCTCAGGCTCCCGTCAGCACCAGCCAGAGCAGGGCGCCGTTGAGCGCGATCAGCAGCACGGAGGCGAGGACCCCCGCCGCCGTCGTCCACCGTCGGTTGACCCAGGCGCCGAGGGTGCGTCGCTGCGCGGTGAGCACGACCAGCGGGATCAGTGCGAACGGGATGCCGAACGACAGCACCACCTGGCTGAGAACCAGGGCGAGCGTCGGGTCGAAGCCGATGCCGAGGATCACGAGCGCGGGGATCAGCGTCACCAGTCGACGCACGAGCAGCGGGATGCGCACATGCAGCAGACCGTGCATGATCTCCGCCCCGGCATACGCGCCGACCGACGTCGAGGCCAGGCCCGAGGCGAGCAGGCCCACGGCGAAGAAGGTCGCCACGACCGGTCCGAGTCCGGCAGCGAGGGCGGCATGGGCACCCTCCAGTGAGTCGGTGCCCTCGACGCCGGCGAGGTTCGCTGCGGCGAGCAGGAGGATGCAGAGGTTCACGGAACCGGCGATCACCATGGCGATCGAGACGTCCCAGCGGGTGGCCGTGAGCAGGCGGCGGATGCGCGAGGTCTCGGTGCGCACGGCCTCATCGCCGGCATGGGCGGTGGTGGCGCCGAAGCGGTCGCGGGCGAGCGAGGAGTGCGCGTAGATCGCGTGCGGCATGATGGTCGCCCCGAGGATGGACGCGGCCAGCAGGACCGAGCCGGTGTCCTGGAAGCGGGGGACCATCCCGCCGATGACTCCTGCCGGGTCCGGTGGTGCGACGAAGACACCGGCGACGAAGCCGATCGTGATGATCGCCATGAGCCCGATGATCACGAATTCGAAGGGTCGGGCGCCGCGCCGACTCTGCACCGTGAGCAGGACCATCGAGACCGCACCGGTGATCAGGCCGCCGAGCAGCAGCGGTACATCGAACAGCAGATTGAGGGCGACCGCGCCGCCGATGACCTCGGCCAGGTCGGTGGCCATCGCGACGAGCTCGGCCTGCAGCCAGTAGGCGCGGCGCGCCCAGGGCCGCTTCAGCCGTGCGCCCAGCACCTCGGGAAGGCTCTGCCCGGTGACGACCCCCAGCTTGGCGGAGAGGTACTGGATCAGCCACGCCATCACGTTGCCGGCGAGCACCACCCACACCAGCAGGTACCCGTACTGCGCGCCTGCGGTCATGTTGCTGGCGACGTTGCCGGGGTCGAGGTAGGCGACGCCGGCGACGAGGGCGGGACCGAGCAGCCACAGGCTCCGCGGAGCCCGGGCGGCGGGCGCGGCGGGAGCCGTCATCGGGAGTGAGGAATTTTTAGGCACACCGAAATCGTAGCGCATTTTTCGGTTCACCTAAATATCCGGTCGCTTCATTCTCGGGTCGCGTCCGCAGGGGCGAGGGCAGGCAGGGGTGCGCGGCGGCGATAGCCTGGCGGGATGGAAGACGCCGCGCCGGACAGCACGACCCCCGACGTTCCCGCGGACGCGGTGAGCACGGGGTCGATCGCTCAGCCCGGCTACGGCGTCGGCCCCTGGCCGGGGGGCGAGGATGCGTGGCCGGCCGGTGAGCAGTACGACCCCGAGCTCCTCGCTGCAGGCGACACCCGCAACGTGATCGACCGCTATCGCTACTGGCGGATGGAGGCGATCGTCGCCGACCTCGACACGCAGCGGCATCCGTTCCACGTCGCGATCGAGAACTGGCAGCACGACATGAACATCGGGTCCATCGTGCGCAGCGCCAACGCCTTCCTCGCCGACACCGTGCACATCATCGGTCGCCGTCGCTGGAACAAGCGCGGGGCCATGGTCACCGACCGCTACCAGCACGTCGTGCACCACGAAGACGTCGAGACGTTCGCCGCCTGGGCCGCCTCCGAAGCGCTCCCGATCATCGCGGTCGACAACGTCGATGGTGCGGTGCCGGTCGACAGGGCCGACCTGCCGCAGCGCTGCGTGCTGCTGTTCGGTCAGGAGGGACCGGGGCTCTCGGACGAGGCGCTCGCCGCTGCCTCCGCGCACATCGAGATCACCCAGTACGGCTCGACCCGTTCGATCAACGCCAGCGCGGCGGCCGCCGTGATCATGTATGAGTGGTGCCGGAGATACGCGGCCTGACGCTCTCCAGCCCGAGAGCGCCCGGCGTCACCCGCGGTCGATGCCGAACAGGTGACGGTAGATCGCGTTGACGTCGCGATCCAGATGACCGATTCGCCCGTGCACCGCTCCGATCTCTGTCCGCACATTCGCGAACTCGCTCCGCATCTCGGTGCGTACGCTCGCGAACTCGTTCCGCATCTCGGTCCGCACGCTCGCGAACTCGTTCTGCATCTCCGTGCGCACGCCGTCGAACCCGTTCTGCATCGTGCGCAGGAACATCGTCGAGATCAGCGTGATGGTGCCGAACATCCCCGCGGCGAAGACGCCGATCAGTGTCCAGACCTGTGGTTCCGTCATCCCCAGCATCCCTTCAGTGTCACCCGATCATCGTCGAAGGCGCCAGGGGTCGGCGACGTAGTATTCCGCGGATTCCGGCGGTTGTGGAGAAGTGGTGAAGGTGCAGATCAGTGCAGCATGAGACCACTCGCCGTCAGGCCGAGGCGGCAAGCCAGCGCCCCGATCGCACGCGCCACCCCAGGGTGCCGAGTCGTGCGAGAAGGTAGACGCCGAAGAAGGCGAGCGCGAGCCAGACGAGACCGGCCGTGCCGTCGACCCCGGTAGCGGCCACGATCCAGAGCGCGGGCAGGAACGGCACCAGGTTGAGGCCACCAGCGATCGCGAGGTATCGGGCGTCGTTCGCCCCCATGAGCACCCCGTCGAGCACGAAGACGACACCGGCGATCGGCTGGGCGACCGCGAGCACGAGCAGCGCGGGCTGCACGAGCGCCGCGATCTCGGCGTCGCCCGTGAAGACGATGCCGAGCACCCCGGAAGCTGCGGCGATCAGTCCGCCGACGATCACGCCGAACCAGGCGCCCCACGCGACGGTGCGGGCGAGCACACGGTGCACCTGCCGCTCGTCTCCGGCTCCGAGCTCCTTGCCGATGAGCGCTTGGGCCGCGATCGCGAGCGCGTCGAGGGCGAAGGCCGCCGCCGAGAAGATCGTGAACACGATCTGCCACCCGGCGAGCTCGTCGGTGCCGATGCCGGTCGCCACGCCCACGGTCGCGAGCAGGGCCACACGCAGGCTCACGGTGCGCAGGAACAGCCATCCACCCGACGTCGCGGTGTTGCGCAGGCCCGCGCTCTGCGCGCGCAACGAGGCGCTGTGACGCGTGGCGAGGCGGCGGACGACCAGCACGTAGGCGGCGACCATTCCCCACTGCGCGGTCACGGTTCCGGCGGCGGATCCGGCGATGCCCCAGCCGAGTCCGTAGATGAACAGCCAATTGAGCAGGGCGTTCGCGCCGAAACCGAGTCCCGCGATCCACAGCGGCGTCATGGTGTCCTGCATGCCACGCAGCAGTCCGGTCGCGGCGAACACGATGAGCATCGCCGGCAGGCCCCACATCGAGATCACCAGGTACTCGTTCGCCTGAGCGGCGACGGCTTCACCCGCACCGAACAGGGAGACCAGCCACGGAGCGGAGACGGCGCCGATCACCGCGAGCACGGCGCCGAGCCCGAGCGCCAGCCACATGCCGTTGACGCCGACGGAGACGGCCTCGCCGGGCTGCCCCGCACCGAAGCGTCGGGCGACAGCGGGGGTCGTCGAATAGGCCAGGAAGACCATGAGCCCGACGATCGTCTGGAGCACCGCTCCCGCGATGCCGAGCCCTGCGAGCGGAGTGGTTCCGAGGTGTCCGACGAGCGCGGCATCCACGATCAGGAACGCCGGCTCCGCGATCAGGGCGCCGAGGGCCGGGACGGCCAGCCGCAGGATGTCTCGATTGAGGGAGGCACGCGCGGTCATCCTCCGAGCCTATGACCTGGGACCGACCCCGCCTTCCGTGCTGTCTCCGTCTGCGACCGCCGTCGTAGGGTGGGAGGGAGCTCGGATGCACGGAGGTGCCTCATGACGGATCCCCGAGACGCGGCGGCGCGGTATCTCGCGAGCAGACAGCACGGCGAGAGCGTGGACGGCGACGAGGAGTCGGGCACGCCGCCCGGGATCGCGGCGGCGGTCGATCGTGCCGCGTTCATCGAGACGGCCATCCAAGTGGCGATCCGCCGCGGCGAGTTCGACGACCTGCCCGGCGCGGGCAAGCCGCTCGAAGGGCTCGGCACCCACCACGACCCCGACTGGTGGATCCGCCGGAAGATCGAGACCGAGAACCTGACCGGTCTCGGGCCGCCGGCGATCCTGCTGCGCACCGAGGACCGGGAGCTGAACGACCAGCTCGATCTGCTCGGTCGCGAGTCGGATGTGCGCACCGTCGTCGAAGACTTCAACCGGCGTGTGCGGGAAGCGCGCCGCCAGCTCCAGGGCGGTCCCCCCGTCGTCACGTCACCCCGCGATGTCGACGCCGAGGTGGCCGCTTGGGCGGAGCGTCGTGCGGCGCGGCCGAAGGCCGCCCCGGCCGAGCAGCCGCGACGCCGACGCTTCCGCGTGCGGCGACGCAGCTGATACGGATGCGACCGGGCCCCCACCCGGCCGCACCGCGTCCCCGTTTGAACGGTCGGGCTCTGCCGACGCTTCAGGCCTCCCACAGACCGGAAGTCGCAGCAGTCGCTTCGGTCGCTTCGCGCCGACGAGCGCGCAGCCATCCGTCCATCCCGAATCGTCCGGAGACGGTGAGGAGGAGCACGGCTGCGGAGAGCACGACCATCGCCGGGTACTGGGCGATCAGCTGATCCGCGCTCCAATAGAGCATGAGCGTCCCGATCGACAGGAAAGCCGCGACCCTGGTCAGGAATCCCGCGACCAGCAGCACGCCGAGAGCGACCTCGAGAGCGGGCATCACCACGCCGAACACGCCGGGCGCCATGCCCATGAACGACGCGAGCGGCTCGAAGAACCACGGCACCCGAGGGTTCCCCCCCGTGCTCTGGGCCACCAGCTCGATGTCGGCCGCTCCGAACCCAGCCCGGTACTTCAGGATGCCCTCGATCAGCCAGAGCACCCCGACCGCCACCCTGGCCCCGGCGCCGAGCAGCGAGAGGGTGAGGACGCCTGCGGGTCGCGATCCGATCATGAGAGCTCGGCTGCTCCGAACACGGCCTTCGCCTTGTCGCAGTGGATCACGACGTAGGAGTACTCCGAGGTGTCGAGGCCGTCGAGCGTGAAGGTCTGGGTGGCGGTGTCGAACGAGACGGCATCCACGAGCATGCCCGCAGAGACGGCGGCCTCATCGGTGCCGTTCGTGAGGTAGACGTGCAGATCGGGGCCTTCATCTGACGAGAACCCGGACAGGGCGATCTCGTCGTCGGTCACGGTGACGGTGCCCGAGACCTTCTTGTCGTTCAGGCCCATGAACGCCCCGGTCTTCTCTGTCATCGTCATCGCGGCACCCGAGTCCGCGCTCTGCGACGCCGACGAGGAGGGCTTGGCGTCTTCCGTCGCGGCGGGCGAGCTGCACGCCGACAGGGCGAGGGCGAGGGTGAGGGCCGCTGTGGCGGCGAGAGCGATCTTGCGCATGAGGTTCTCCTGTTCACTGTGGGTGCGACGGTGTGGCCGCGACGACGGATGCCGCGGCGGATCGCACTTCGAAGAACGCTACGAACGAGACGAGCGCCGCGGGGAAGACCTTTCGGGACCGTAAGGAACCGCCCGATGGCGCGGATCGCGCGACTAGTGTCGACCCCATGCAGGAGGCAATCGAGGTCGTCGTGGTCGAAGACGACCCCACCGTCAGGGAGGCGGTGGGGGCGTACCTGCGGGCCAACGGCTATGCGGTCTCCGGCTTCGGTGACGGAGTTTCGGCGCGCACGGCGCTGCGTGACACCGTCCCCGATGTGGTGATCGTCGATCGAATGCTGCCCGGCATCAGCGGCGACGAGCTGTGCCGCGATCTGCGCTCGTTCTCGGACGTGCCCATCATGCTTCTCACCGCTCTCGGACAGGTGGAGGACCGCATCGAGGGTTTCGAGTTCGGCGTCGACGACTATCTCGCGAAGCCGTTCTCGCTGCGGGAGCTGCTCATGCGCGTCGGTGCGCTGGTACGGCGCTCGCAGGTGACGCAGGCCGCGGTCGGCGAGGTGCGTGCCGGCGCGTTCGCGATCGATCCGCTCCGTCGGCGCGTGTGGGTGCGCGGCGAGGAGATCGCCCTCACCGGTCGTGAGTACGACCTGCTGCACTTCCTGGTGCGCAACCAGGGGCGCCCGCTCGGTCGCGAGGAGATCCTCCGCGAAGCCTGGGGCTGGAGCTTCGGCGAGGCCTCGACGGTCACCGTGCACGTGCGCCGGCTGCGGGAGAAGATCGAGGAGGATCCGCGAGACCCCGTCCACCTGCGCACGGAGTGGGGCGTCGGATACCGTTTCTCGGCAGAGGGAGATCGCTCGTGATCATGCTCGCCGGGGCCGATGTGCTGCTGATCGTGATGACGTGCCTGCTCGTGGCCGTGTGTGTCGCGGCGCTCACGCTCGCCGTGCTGCGAGTGCTGCGCCGTCGCTCTGTCCGCGCGCAGTTGATGCTGGTCGCGAGCGCGGGGGTCGTCACGATGGCGGCCTCGGTCGTCGCGATCTCGCTGGAGATGTACATCTCGACGCACGACCTGACCGTGCTCCTCGTGGTGATCGGGGTGTCCCTTGTGCTCGGGATCACGACTGCCTGGGTGGTGGCCAGGGCGATGCGGTCGTCATTCGATCGTCTGTCGGCATCGCTCGACGAGGTGGGCCGCGGAGGCGTGATCGTCGCCGAGCAGGGAGGATCGCGCGAGCTGGACGATCTGTCGGTACGGCTCGCCGAGGTGTCGGCGAAGGTCGATGCCGCGAATGCCGAGCTGGAGCGGCTGGACTCGGCGCGACGGCGGTTCTTCGCCTGGATCTCGCACGATCTGCGCACGCCCCTGACGGCGGTCCGTGCGCTCGCCGAGTCGATCGAAGATGGCGCGGCCGATGCTCCGGAGCGCTTCGCCGGGCAGGTGCGGGTGCAGGTGGAGACGATGAGCCGCATGGTGGACGACCTGTTCGAGCTGTCGACGCTGACCTCGGGAGCCGTGCAGCTGCAGACCCAGCAGGTCGAGCTGCTCGACGTGGTCTCGGATGCGGTCGCCGACGTCGCGGCCGCCGCAGATCGCCACGGCGTGCGCATCGTCGAGCGCGGCGTGGGCGGTCACGTGCTCTGGGCGGACCCGCATCAGCTCGGACGGATCGTCGTCAACCTGCTGACCAACGCGATTCGGCATGCGCCGCGCGGCACGGACATCGTCATCTCGGCCACCGAGGTCGAGCGGAACCGCCTCGTGCTCGGCATCCTCGATCACGGCTCGGGTGTCGCGGTGGAGGATCTCGACCGCATGTTCGACGTCGGCTGGCGCGAGGACGCCGCCCGCACGGCCCCGATCGACCAGGATGGCGTGGCTTCCGGGGCCGGTCTCGGCCTGTCGATCGCGCGCGGCCTGGCGCGTGCGCACGGCGGAGAGGTCTTCGCCGAGCGGACCGACGAGGGGTTCCGCATGAACGTGCTCCTGCCGTTCGGGGGAGGCGGGTCATAGGCTGGAGCGCATGACTGACGTTCTTCCCGTGGGCCTCGCCCTTGATGAGTTCAGCTCCGACATCCGCCCGCAGGACGACCTCTATCGTCACGTGAACGGCGCCTGGCTCGCCCGCACCGAGATCCCGGGCGACAAGGCGCGCTGGGGCTCGTTCCATCTTCTCGCCGAGCAGGCCGAGAAAGACGTGCGCGCGATCATCGAGGAGTCGCAGGACGCCCCGGAAGGCACCCTCGCCCGCAAGATCGGCGACCTGTTCGCGAGCTTCATGGACACCGCGCGCATCGATGCCGCCGGCGTCGCCCCGCTTGCCGACACGCTCGCCGAGATCGATGCGATCGCCGACGTCCCGGCGTTCCTGCGCACGGTAGGCGCCTACGACCGCGACGGCCGTGCGTCGATCATCGGCCTGTACGTCGACGGCGACCCCGGCGACCCCGAGCGCTATCTCCCGGTGCTGGTGCAGGCCGGTCTGTCGCTGCCCGACGAGAGCTACTTCCGTCTCGACACCTTCGCCGACACCCGGGCCGCGTACCGCGCGCACCTCGAGCGTCTGCTCGGCCTCGCGGGCGTGACCGACGCCGCCGCGAACGCCGACCGCGCGATCGCGCTCGAGACCGAGCTCGCCGGTCATCACTGGGACAACGTGCGCAGCCGCGATGCGGTGGCCACGTACAACCTCAAGACGTGGGAAGAGCTGCAGGCGCTCGCCGGGGTCGACCTGACTCCGTGGCGAGAGGCGGTCTCGCCGTCGAACCCTGCGGCCTTCGACGAGGTCGTCGTCTCGCAGCCCAGCTTCTTCGAGGGCCTCGGCTCGCTGCTGACCCCCGAGCGCCTGGACGACTGGAAGGCGTGGCTGCGCGCCAAGGCCGTGCACGCCGCGGCCCCGTACCTGACCGACGATCTCGTGCAGGAGAACTTCTCGTTCTACGGCACCGAGCTCACCGGCGTCCCCACCATCCGCGAGCGGTGGAAGCGCGGCGTCTCGCTCACCGAGGGGGCGCTCGGAGAGGCGATCGGCAAGGTGTACGTCGAGCGCCACTACCCGCCGACGGCGAAGGCCGCGATGGACGAGCTGGTCGCCCACCTCATCGAGGCATACCGGCAGAGCATCACCGAGCTGGAGTGGATGACGGCCGAGACCCGCGAGCGCGCACTCGCCAAGCTCGACTCCTTCACCCCGAAGATCGGGCACCCCGAGGCCTGGCGCGACTATTCGAGCCTCGAGATCGACAGGGACGACCTGTTCGGCAACGTGCGCCGCGCCTCGATGTTCGAGCACGACCGCAACATCGACAAGGTCGGCACGCCCATCGACCGCACCGAGTGGCACATGCCGCCGCAGATGGTCAACGCCTACTACAACCCGTCCATGAACGAGATCGTGTTCCCCGCGGCGATCCTGCAGTACCCGTTCTTCGACGCCGGTCGTGACGCGGCGGCGAACTACGGCGGCATCGGTGCGGTCATCGGCCACGAGATCGGCCACGGCTTCGACGACCAGGGCAGCCGCTACGACGGCGACGGTCGCCTGCAGGACTGGTGGACGGATGCCGACCGGTCGGCGTTCGAGGAGCGTACCAAGGCGCTGATCGCCCAGTACGACGCGCTGGTGCCCGAGGGCCTCGACGCCGAGCACCACGTGAACGGCGCGCTCACGATCGGCGAGAACATCGGCGACCTCGGCGGCCTCGGCATCGCGCTCAAGGCCTATGAGCTCTCGCTCGGCGGCGCGGAGGCCCCGGTGATCGATGGATACACGGGTGTGCAGCGCCTGCTGCTCTCGTGGGCGCAGGTGTGGCAGCAGAAGAGCCGTGACGCCGAGACGCTGCGCCTGCTGACGATCGACCCGCACTCGCCGAACGAGTTCCGCTGCAACCAGATCGTGCGCAACATCGACGCGTTCTACGAGGCGTTCGGCGTGAGCGAGAACGACGCCCTCTGGCTGCCTGCGGCGTCGCGAGTGACCATCTGGTGACCAATCGTCACACTCTGTGAACCGTCCCCCGGCGGTGGGGTTACGATAGCCCTGCCGCTGGGGAGCGTCTCCCCTCGGTATCCCGCACATCCACCCCCCTAAGGATCAGCGTGGGCGCTCTCGAGCCTGGTGAAGGTCTCCGAAACTCCTCGGCCCCCGAGTCTCTCGGCGCTGCCCAGGAGGCCTCCGGTGCGGGTCGCCGCTCGCAGCGCACCAGTCGTCGGCTTCCCCGACGCGCCGCTGCCGGACGCCGGTCGTTCACCGCCACGCTGCGGTCGCTGGAGGGTCTGGTCGACTCCGGGGCGCAGGTCTCGGTGCACGTCGTCGACCTCGACAACCACGTGCACGTGCTCGCCGGCGACGACCATGTCACGATGCCGATCGCAGGTCTCGGAGTGGTGCCGCTGCTGATCGAGGTTGCTGCGGGCTTCCAGAGCGGTGCTCTCGATCCGTTCGAGATCGTCGAACGCGAGAGCCTCGAGCCGGTGGAGACCTCGGGCCTGTGGCGGCATCTGCACGCACCGGCCCTGCCGTTGGAAGATCTCGCCGTGATGGCGGCGACCGCGGGGGATCCCATCGCGGTGAACGCTCTGCTGCACAAGGTCGGCCACGACCGGGTGCGCGAGCGCATCGAGTCGCTGGGTCTGCGCCGTACGGCCCTTCTCGACCGCTTCCGTGACCGCCGTGGCCCGGACGACGCCCCGCAGGTGGCCGTGGGCTCCGCACGCGAGCTCGCCGGACTGTTCTCCGCCCTGGTGAACTCACAGGTCGTCGATGCCGCCGTCAGCGCACAGGTGTCGGAGTGGCTGAGCCTGAATCAGGACCTGAGCCTGGTCGCGGCATCCACGGGTCTCGATCCGTTCGCCCACGATCACGATGCCCACGGCCTGCTGTTCGTGAACAAGACCGGGCGCGACCGTGGGGTTCGGGCCGAGGCCGGTGTGCTGGCCGGGCCCCGCGCCGGCGTCGCCTACTCGCTCATCGTGTGCTTCGACGATCTCTCGATCACGCACCGCCTGCGTGCGCACGACGCCTTCCGGGTGCTCGGCGTCGAGCTCATGGAATACACGCACTGACGCCGTCGTCACCTCGCTAGCATCGAGGGATGCCACGACCTGACTGGACTCCGCATCGCCGCGACGACGGCGAACTGCTCGGATGGATCCACCCCGCCGGCGACGACTGGGTCGGCGTCGACGTGCTCGGGCGGCCCGTCACCGCAGAGACGGAGTGGCTCGAAGCCGAAGCGGCGCTGGAGGAGCACGGGATCGCCTGGCTCGCCGACCCGTGGATGCTGGAGGGCGAGGACGAGCGCCCGTTGCGGGTGCGCATCCTGGAGGTGACGCCCGACGAAGACGGTGTGCCAGGGCGGATCGTCGTCAAGATCGACGACTTCGGCGACATGACGCGGCCTGCGACGGCGCAGTTCATCCTGGCGTGGCCGATCCCGAACCGGCTGCGCACACCGCGCGACGACGACCCCGACCCGCGCACGATCTCCCGCTGAACGCGCGAGGCGTCCTCACCCCGGCAGTGACGGATGCTGTTCGGACGCGCGCTGTTTCGGGATGAACAGCGACAGCACCACGGCGATCACTCCGGCGGCGATCGCGAGCCAGAAGCACACCTCGAAGGCCGCGCGTGTGGGAACCGCGACGCCGTCGACGTCGATGGTCATCGCGGCGAGCACGCCGCCCATCACGGCTGAGGCGCTCGACGTTCCGACCGAGCGGAACAGGGCGTTCAGGCCATTGGATGCGCCGGTCTCGTTGGCCGGGACCGAGCGCATGATGATCATGGGCATCGCGGCGAACGTGAACCCGATGCCCACGCCGATGAAGATGTTGGCCACGAAGATGTGCCACACCTCGGAAGACCACAGCAGCACGAAGACGTAGGCGAGCACGATCGCGGCGGCACCGGCGGTGAACAGGGGGCGCGGACCGACGGTGCGCTCGAGCCACCCGGACAGCGGCGAGATGACCATCATCACCAGGCCGGCCGGCATGATCACGAGAGAGGCCGCGAGCATGTCGAGGCCGAAACCCGCGCCGCCGACCGTCGGCATCTCGAGCAGCTGCGGAAACGTGACGTTCGAGGCGAAGAGCGCGAATCCCATGCCGATCGCAGCGATGTTCGTGAAGAGCACGGCGGGCCGCGCGGCGACGCGGAGGTCGAGCAGAGGATCCTTCGTGCGCAGCTGATACCAGCCCCACACCAGCAGCACCGCGAGCCCGCCGAGGATGCAGGCGAGTGTCAGCGGCGAGGTCCAGCCCCACTGCGCACCTCGGGAGACGAAGAGCAGGATGCCGGTGAGCCCGATCGCGAGGCCGATGGCACCGATCACGTCGAGGCGGCCGGGCGAGCGCAGCACGTCTTCGGGGATCACCGCCAGCACGAGGACGAGGCCGACGACGCCGAGGGCTGCCGCGAGCCAGAAGAGCATGTGCCAGTCGGCGTTCTGGGCGAGGAGGGCGGCGACCGGCATGCCGATCGCTCCACCGACACCCATGGTGGCGCTCATGAGGGCCACGGCGGTGCCGAGCCGTTCCGGAGGCAGCACGTCGCGCATGATGGCGATGCCGAGCGGGACCACGCCCGTCACCGCACCCTGGAGTGCGCGACCGATGATCACGCCGACGATCGAACCGGAGACCGCGGCGATCACGGAGCCGAGGATCAGGATCGCGAGCAGTGCGATCACGACCCGGCGCTTGCCGTACATGTCGCCCAGGCGGCCAGAGATGGGGGTGGCGACGGCGGCGACGAGCAGCGTGATGGTGACCACCCAGGTGGTGTCCTCGCGGGAGGCGTTCAGCAGCTGAGGGAGCTCGGCCTGCAGCGGGACGACGAGCGTGAACATGAAAGAGGAGCACAGCCCGGCGAAGGCGAGCACGGCGACGATCGCCCACTTGGGTGGGGTCCGGGAGAGACGTCTCCTGGCTCTGTCCTCGCTCGCACCCACCGACTCAGGCTATCGGCGATCGAGTGGCGCGGGGCCGGACACCCGGGCTCGATCGACCGGGCGGCACGCGGTCCGTGATTGCATGGGGAGATGAGCGACGACGCCACGATCGACCAGCATCCCGCCGATTCCGCGTTCCACCGCAGGCTCCCGATCGGCGAGGCGCTCGACGCCTCCGCCGTCGCCGAGGGATTGCCGTGGGCCTTCGAGACGATCACGATGCGACCGCTCGAACCGATGCTGGTGCCGGAGAAGCCCCGCGGCGGCGAGCTGGACCCGGCCGAATGCGGACCCTGCGCCCCGAGCGAGTTCACGATCTGGCACGACGAGCACTGGCAGGTGCGCGCGGGGTGGGAGATCGGTGGGTTGCCGTTCATCGGCGCGATCGCCCCGCGTGAGCATTGGCTGCTCGAGAACGCGCCGGTCGAGGTGCTCGCGGCGCTCGGGCCCCTGATGCAGCGTGTCTCGCAGGCGGTCAAGAGCGTCCCCGGCGTCGCGCGGTGCCACTTCGGGCGGTGGAACGACGGCTCGGCGCATCTGCACCTGTGGGCGATGGGACGCCCCGCCGGCATGATGCAAGGGCGAGGTGCGGTGCTGTCATTCTGGGATGGCATCCTGCCGCCGATTCCGCAGGAGATGGCCGAGGAGCACATCCGCATCGTCGCCGAGGCGCTCGCCGCGGGCGGGGGAGAGGCCTTCCCGATGCGGTGACATCGGGGTTCCGATTCCTCGAACGGGCCGAGGAGGGGCAGACTGGGTGCGTGCGAACCATCCGTGACCTCGACACCGTTGAACTCATCCTCGACGCCCAGGGCCTGCTCGACTCCATCCGGGGTCCGCAGCGCGTGGTGGATGCCGGAACCCTGCGCGCCCTGCAGCAGTCGGGCAACTACGTCGTCGGCTTCTTCGACGGCGAGGGTGACGAGGAGCGCATGGTCGGCGCGTCGATCGCGTTCTTCGGCGAGCCTGCCCGCCGTGCGATGCACTCCCACATCACCGCGCTGCTGCCCGAGTACCGCGGTCGCGGCTGGGGTCGTGAGCTCAAGGAGCACCAGCGGCAGTGGGCCTTCTCCCGAGACGTCGGTCGCATCACATGGGTCTTCGATCCGCTCGTGGCACGCAACGCCCACTTCTTCTTCACCGTGCTGGGCGCCCGCGCGACCGGCTACTCGGTGAACCGCTACGGCATCTTCGGTGGCGGCGACGCGGGCGATGAGAGCGACCGACTCGATGTCGAGTGGGCGCTCGCCGACATCGCCAAGCCCCCGGCCGACGACGCGGTCGTGGAGACTCTGGCCATCCCCGCCGACATCGAGGCGCTGCGCGAGTCCGACCCGACGGCCGCCCACGAGTGGCGTCTGCGTCTGCGGGCGCAGATGGAGGGCCTGCTCGGCAGCGGGTTGCGCATCGCCGGCTACGACACCGCGCGGGGCTACCTCTTCACCGCGTGAGCACGCTCTTCACCGCGTGATCTCGCGCTCCGTGTGCTCAGCGCACTCCGCGCATGAGCTTCAGCACGGGCTTGACGCTCAGCAGCAGTCCGATGCCGACCACGATGGCGATGCCCCCGAGGATCGAGAAGAACGGCACCTCGTCGGTCGGATCGTAGAACCGTACGAGCTCGCCCGAGATGGCGGTGCCGAGCGCGATCGACAGGAAGAAGAGCGCGACCATCTGCGTGCGGAACACGGTCGGTGCGAGCTTGGTGGCAGCCGACAGGCCGACCGGTGAGATGAGCAGCTCGGCGACCGTGAACACGAAGAGGATCCCGACGATGGCCAGCAGCGGGGTGGAGTTCGCCCCTCCGCCGGCGAACGGCAGGAAGAGCAGGAACGCCGATCCCATGATGATCGCCGCCAGAGCGAACTTCACGGGCGTCGAGGGCTGACGCTTTCCCAGGCGGGTCCAGATCGCCGCGAAGACGCCGGACAGGATGATGATGAACACCGGGTTGATCGACTGCACCCAGGACACCGGCATCTCCCATCCGAACAGATTCCGATCCAGCCGCTGGTCCGAGTAGATCGTCAGCACCGTGAACTGCTGCTGGTACAGCGACCAGAACGCGACGCTGGTGATGAACAGCGGCAGGAAGGCCCACACCCGAGATCGTTCGGTGGCATCGATGCGACGGCTGCCGAGGATCACCGAGAAGTACGCGACCGCGGCGACGATCGTGACGACGATCACCAAGGTGGCCAGATTGTCTGCGCGGATCACACCGGTGAGCACCAGGATGGCGATGGCCACGATCGCGGCGCCGGCGATGAGCCCGACCAGGCCGTAGCGGGACTTCGGAAGCGGGTTGGGCACCTCCCGTGCCGAGGCGGGGAGGGCCTTGCGGCCGAACGAGTACTGGATGAGTCCCAGGGTCATGCCGATGGCGGCGAGTCCGAAGCCGTAGTGGAATCCGAGAGACGACTGCAGGATGCCGGTGAGGATCGGTCCGAGGAACGCGCCGAGGTTGATGCCCAGATAGAAGAGCGAGAACCCGGCATCCCGTCGCGGGTCGTCGGCGGCGTAGAGGCTGCCGACGACCGAGGTCGCGTTCGCCTTGAGTCCGCCGGAGCCCAATGCGACGAGCACCAGACCGACGCCCACCCCGACGGCGCCGGGCAGGAACGCGAGAGCCAGGTGACCGGCCACGATCACCATCGCGCTGACGAACAGCACCCGCTCGGAGCCGAACAGCCGGTCAGCGAGCCAGGCGCCGAGGATCGTCGACAGGTATACCGAGCCCCCGTAGGCGCCGACGATGCCACCAGCGACCGCCTCTGGGATGCCGAGGCCGCCCTGTGTGACCGAGTAGTACAGGTAGATGAGCAGGATGCCCTGCATGCCGTAGAAACTGAAGCGCTCCCACATCTCCACGCCGAAGATGTGCACCAGGGCCCACGGTTGCCCGAAGAAACGGGTGTCGTCGTCGCGGGTCCGCGGTGTTCGCGCTGCAGTGCTCATCCCAAGGACGGTACTCTGACGCAGCCGCCGAGGCCAGGGAGCGCGCGGGAACCACGGATAGAATGAGGTGCCCGTGTTCACGGGTTTTTCCTCCCGCATCCGACCATTGGAGCCACCATGGCCGAACAGTCCCGCCTCGACAAGGTCATCGCCCTCGCCCGCCACCGCGGGTTCGTGTTCCAAGCGGGTGAGATCTACGGCGGTTCCCGGTCGGCCTGGGACTACGGCCCCCTCGGTACCGAGCTCAAGGAGAACATCCGCCGCCAGTGGTGGCAGACGTTCGTGCGCGGCCGCGGCGACATGGTGGGGCTCGACTCCAGCATCATCCTGCCCAAGCGCGTCTGGGAGGCCTCGGGTCACGTCGCGAC
The DNA here is from genome assembly GCF_000340625.1 of Microbacterium sp. UCD-TDU. Classification (NCBI taxonomy): domain Bacteria; kingdom Bacillati; phylum Actinomycetota; class Actinomycetes; order Micrococcales; family Microbacteriaceae; genus Microbacterium; species Microbacterium sp. UCD-TDU. Next base: position 959,240 of record NZ_KB454446.1, on the reverse strand, counting down.
CTTCACCGACCCGCTAGTCGAGTGCCTGCAGTGCCACAAGCGCTTCCGCGCCGACAACCTGATCGAGGACTTCGAGGCGCGCAAGGGCCGCAAGGCCGAGAACGGGCTCGCCGACATCCCCTGCCCGAACTGCGGCACCAAGGGGCAGTACACCGAGCCCAAGGCCTTCTCCGGTCTGGTGAAGACCTACCTCGGCGTCGTCGACGACGAGTCGGGCCTCTACTTCCTGCGCCCCGAGACCGCACAGGGCATCTTCGTGAACTTCTCGAACGTGCTCACCGCCAGCCGCAAGAAGCCGCCGTTCGGCATCGGCCAGGTCGGCAAGGCGTTCCGCAACGAGATCACGCCGGGTAACTTCATCTTCCGCACCCGCGAGTTCGAGCAGATGGAGATCGAGTTCTTCACGCCGCCCGCCGAGGCGCAGGAGTGGTTCGAGCACTGGGTCGAGGCGTGCTGGAACTGGTTCATCGACCTGGGCATCGACCCCGAGAACATGCGCCAGTTCGACGTGCCGGAAGACGACCGCGCGCACTACTCGGCCGGCACGATCGACGTCGAGTACAAGTTCGGCTTCGCGGGCAAGGAGTGGGGCGAGCTCATGGGCGTCGCCAACCGCACCGACTACGACCTCTCCAGCCACAGCGAAGCGTCCGGCCAGAGCCTGACGTACTTCGACCAGGCCACCGGCGAGCGCTACACCCCGTACGTGATCGAGCCGTCGTTCGGTCTCACGCGCGCGATGATGGCGTTCCTCGTCGACGCGTACCGCGAGGAGCAGGTGCCCAACGCCAAGGGCGGCACCGACGTGCGCACCGTGCTCAAGCTCGACCCGCGCCTGGCTCCGGTCAAGGCCGCCGTGCTGCCGCTGAGCCGCAACGAGAACCTCTCGCCCCTCGCTCGCGAGGTCGCCGACACGCTCCGCAGCTCGTGGGCTGTCGACTTCGACGACGCGGGGGCGATCGGTCGCCGCTACCGTCGCCAGGACGAGATCGGCACCCCGTTCTGCGTCACGGTCGACTTCGACTCGCTCGACGACCGTGCCGTCACGGTGCGCGACCGCGACACCATGGCGCAGGAGCGCGTATCGATCGACGAGTTGCACGCGTACCTCGCGGAGCGCCTGCGCGGCGCCTGAGCATGCGGCATCCGGACCCCGTCGGCCTCATGAAGGCCGGCGGGGTCTTTCATGTGCTCCCGGCCACCGCGCGCGCGTAGCGCTCGGAGAGCAGCTGGAGGCGGGGCAGCAGCTCGGGCGGGCTCTCGACCGTGAAGTCCATCATCAGCATGCCGATGTAGGCGGCGACGGTGTCGAGGCTGTCCGCACCCGTGACGAGGATGCAGTGCTCGTCGTCGACCGGCTCGACGATCCCCACCGCCGCGTGGATCCGGTCGAGCACGGCCTCAGCGGGCGCGTCGATGCGCAGCCGGGCGTGCACGATCCACCCGCTCACGGCGATGGTCCGCATGGCGAAGGCCGTGTAGTCGCCGCCGGGCAGCGGCTGGGGATCGAAGCGGCGATGCGTCGGCATCCGCAGCTCCATCCAGTCGACACGGTACGTGCCCCACTCCGCGGTCTGCGGGTTGCGTGCGACCAGATACCAGCGGCGCACCCAGGTGAGCAGTCGGTACGGCTCGACCAGCACGGGCGTGCCCTCGTAGTCGAAACGCAGCCACTCCTCGTCGCGGATCGCACGGGCGATGGCCTGCAACGACGCGGCGTCGACCTCGGGGTCCGGCGCGTCGGTGTCGTTGTTCTCCGGGGCGCGGTCGACGCTCGATCGGAGCGCATCGACCGTGGGGCGCAGGTGCGAGGGCAGCACCTGTTCGAGCTTGGCGAGCGCCCGTGCGCCGGCCTCCTCGACGCCGGCGATCCCGGCTGCGGCCCGCAGGCCGACGGTCACGGCCACGGCTTCCTCATCGTCGAGCAGCAGCGGAGGGAGCTTGCCACCGGCGCCGAGGCGGTAGCCGCCGACGGATCCTCGCGTGGCGTCGACGGGGTAGCCGAGGTCGCGCAGCCGCTCGACGTCGTGCCGAACCGTGCGGGAGGAGACGCCGAGCCGGGCGGCGAGGTCGCGTCCCGAGCGCTCCGGGCCGGTCTGCAGCAAGGCCAGCAGCGCCAGCAGCCGTGCGGTCGGGTCGGCCATCGGAACTCCTCGAAAGGTCAGGCATTCATTAGGAACGAATTCAACCTAATGCCCTCGTACCTTCGAGATATGGACAACACGACGCTCGCCTTCCGCCCCTTCACCGTCTCGGTCTCCGCCGCCGAGGTGGCCGATCTCCAGGATCGCCTCGCCCGCACCCGCCTTCCGCAGCCGTCGCCGACGGATGACTGGGATGCCGGCACCCCCAACTCCTACCTCCGCGAGGCCGTCGCCGCCTGGCGCGACTTCGACTGGGCCGCCGCCCAGGAGCGGATCAACGCCGTCCCGCACTTCACCACCGAGATCGACGGCCAGACGATCCACTTCCTCCACGTGCGCTCGGCCCACGAGGGCGCGACGCCGCTGCTGCTCGCGCACACCTATCCCGGTTCGTCGGTCGACTACCTCGACGTGATCGATCGCCTCGTCGACCCCGTCGCGCACGGCGGCCGTGCCGAAGACGCGTTCGACGTCGTGATCCCGGATGCGCCGGGCTACGGCTTCTCGCAGCCGCTCGCCTCACCGGGCTGGACGGTCGGAAAGGTCGCCGAGGCCTACGACCGTCTCATGCGCGGGCTCGGCTACGACAACTACGGCATCCACGGCTCGGACAACGGCGCCATGGTGGCCCGCGAGCTGGGACTGCTGAACCCGGCGGGCTTCCTCGGACTGCACGTGCTGCAGCTGTTCTCGTTCCCCTCGGGCGACCCGGCCGAGTTCGAGAAGCTCGAGCCCGCGGACTACGCCGGCCTGGAGCACATGCAGTGGTTCCAGTCGGTCGGCGGGTACAACACGATGAACTCGTCGCGCCCCCAGACCGTGTCGGTCGGGATCAGCGACTCCCCGGTCGGGCTGCTCGCCTACAGCGAGCTGTTCAACTCGTTCGGCAACGGCACCTCTTTGGTTCCGCTGGAGAAGATCCTGCTCGAGGTGAGTGTGAACTGGTTCGCGAACGCGGCATCCGGCATGAACCGCAGCTACCTCGAGAACGCCAGGGCCGACGCCGCGGCCGAAGCCGCCGAGGATGCCGGGCCGCGGATCAACGCCGCACGCACGGGTGTCGCCGTGTTCGCGGACGACTTCCAGACGATCCGGGTCTTCGCCGAGCGCGACAACGCGAACATCGTGCACTGGAGCCGCTTCGACGAGGGCGGGCACTTCGCCGCTCTGGAGCGTCCCGACCTGCTCGCCGACGACATCCGGGCGTTCTTCGCCGACGTGCGCTGACTGTCGAACCCCACGCTGCTGCCCAGACCCACCCGTGCGTCCGTCGCACGGGTGGGTCTAGCATGTCGGCATGTTCGAGCCGTGGAGCGAGTTCAACGTCGCGATGGCGGGGGCGACGGCCGCGCTCGCCGGACTCGTGATCGTCGCCGCGAGTGTGAACATCGCCGAGATCGTCAAGTCCCGCACTCTGACAGCACGGCTCCTCGCCGGGATCGCCGCCCTGCTCCTGGCGCTCGCGGTGTCGGCGCTGGGGTTGATCCCCGACATCGACGGCCCCTGGTTCGGCGCGGCCGCCGTCGTCGCGTCGCTGCTGGCTGCCGTGTTCCAGGTGCACGCGACGCGCCTCATCGCGACCGATCCGAGCCCCGAGGATCGCGCCCGTCCGCTCAAGTACCTGGTCGGCTTCCTGCCGATCTTCGCCTATCTCGCCGCGGGCGTGCTGGTGTGGATCGGGCATCCGGCCGGGCTGTACCTCGCGGCGGCGGGCTGTCTGCTCGCGATCGTCTCGGCCGTGGTGGTGTCGTGGGTGGCGCTCGTCGAGGTCTTGCGCTGAGCGGGTACGCGGAGAGGGTCTCGCGCGTCAGCCCGTGACGGTGAGCTGCACCTCGGCGGTGCCGCCCGCCTCGACCCAGGCGAGTGAGCGCTCCAGGATGCCGCGCAGCACATCGAGGTCGATCTGCTCCAGGTCCTTGATGTAGAGGCACCCGACGCCCGTGGTGTGCGGTCCGAGCTTCGCCAGGGCCTCGGTGTGCGCGCCGACCCCGTCGAACAGATAGATCGTGGTCGCGGCCTTGCGCGGAGCGAAGCCGAGCAGTCCGCTGTCGCCTTCGGTCCCCGTCGGGTAGCGGTAGTGGCAGGAGCCGAACCCGATGATCGTGCCCCACGTCTGCGGTTCGCGTCCGGTGACCTCCTGCATGAGCGCGGTCAGCGTCTCGGCGTCCCTGCGGCGCACGGCAGGGGAGGAGCGGGCGATGAGCCCGGCGACGTCGTCCCCCGTGGGTTTCACTTCGGGGCCTTCGCCGCGGCCTTCATCGCCTTCTTGTGCTCGCGCACCTTCGCGAGCGAGTCGGGCGAGACGATGTCGGCGACGCTGCGGTACGAGCCGTCCTCGCCGTAGGGAGCGGATGCCTCGCGCCAGCCCTCGCCGGTGAAGCCGTACTGCTTGCCGAGGAGGGCGAGGAAGATCTTCGCCTTCTGCTCGCCGAAGCCGGGGAGGGCCTTCAGTCGCCTCAGCACCTCGGGCCCCGACGGGTCACCCTCGGTCCACAGGGCTGCGGCATCGCCGTCCCAGTCATCGACGAGGGTCTGGCACAGCGTCTGCACGCGCGTCGCCATGGACCCGGGGAACCGGTGCACCGCAGGGGTCTGCTTGAAGGCCTCGAGGAACTCGTCCGGTGCCATGTGGGCGATCGTCGCGGCGTCCGTCGCGCCGGTACGCTGCTCGATCTTGAGCGGACCGGCGAACGCGGTCTCCATCGGAACCTGCTGGTCGAGGAGCATCCCCACCAGCAGAGCCAGGGGATTGTCGGTCAGCAGCTCGTCGGCGGCGGTGTCTCCGGTGATGTGAAGGGCCATGCCTCCAGTGTGCCACCGGTGAACGGAGCGTGTCAGGCGGTCGCGGCGTCGTCTGCGGCGTCGGCCTCGGGCGCGATGCCGTACAGGGCGGCGAGTGCCGCGGTGAACTCGTCGGCACGGCCGGCCGCGGCGAGCTCGTGGGCGCGCACGGTCGGGGTGTGCAGGAGCACGCCGGAGAGGTGACGCAGGGCCTGCTCGACCTTGCCGTCCTCGTCGCCGCGCGCGCGGGCACGGTCGATCTCGCGTTCGAGGAGCTCGAAGATGTGCGACCGCAGCGCCACCACCGACGGCGTGACGCTCTGGCGGGCGCCCACGACGTGGAAGGTCTCGGCGGCCTCCCGGACCACGCTGCGCGCGGCATCCGTCGCCTGCAGCTCTTCGAGCGGCGCGTGCAGACGGATGGTCTCGAGATCGAGCAGGGCCACACCTTCGAGGCCGGCGATGGCGGGGTCGACGTTTCGCGGCATGCCCAGGTCGACGACGAGCTGACGGTGTGCGCCGACGGGGCAGCCCGCCGCGGCGGGGCCGGTCGGCAGCTGCAGGTGCTCGGGGCCGAGCACGGGCTCCGTCGCCGTGGTGCAGGTGATGAGCAGGCTCGACCGTGCCGCGGTACGGGCGTACTCGTCGGCGGTGATCGGACGGATGCCGTGCTTCGCGGCGAAGACCTCGGCGCGGCCGGACGGCGAGTACACCGAGATGTTCACGGCACCGCGCTCGCGGAGCGTGGCGAGAGTGACCGCGGCGTAGGCGCCGGTGCCGACCAGCAGCACGCGTTCGGTGGACCAGTCGGCGATGCGGCTGTCTGCCAGCTCGAGCGCGAGACGCACGAGCGAGCGGCCGGCGCGACCGAGGGCGGTGACGTTCTTGACCTTGCGCTGGGCCTGGCTGGCGCGCTGGAAGAGGCGCTCGAGCTCGGGCGAGGTGGTGCCGTCCTTGCGGGCGGACTTGAGGGCGCGGCGCACCTGGCCGGCGATCTCGCCCTCGCCGGAGACGACGGATTCGAGGCCGGAGGCGACGGAGAAGAGGTGCTCGGCGACGCGGCGCCCCGAGTGCACGGTGTAGGCGCCGTCGAGGTCGGCGGCCGAGATGCCGGTCGCGGATTCGACCGCTTCGATCACGGCTTCGACACCGATGGCGCCGGCGGCGGTGACCGGTTCGTCCATTTCCACGTACGCCTCGAACCGGTTGCACGTCGCCAGCACGACCGCACCCTGCACGCACGGCGTCATGCCCACGATGGTGGGAGCGACGTCGTCGGGGGTGCGGCTCAGGCGTTCGAGCAATTCGAAGGAGGCGGTCTTGTGACTCGCCGTCACACACAGCAGCACACATCGATTGTACCGGAGGGTCTGCGGGGGAGGGTCCGACCGGTCGAACTCGGCGGCTCCATAAGGCGCGGATGGGAGGATGGACGCATGGCCCTCTCCGACGCCCCGCTCCTGCGCGCCCTCGCCGGCGACCGTCCCCCTCACGCCCCGGTGTGGTTCATGCGGCAGGCCGGCCGGTCGCTTCCCGAGTACCGCGACCTGCGCGTCGGGACCCGGATGCTCGACGCCTGCCTCACCCCCGATCTCGCCGCCGAGATCACGCTGCAGCCGGTGCGCCGTCATGGGGTCGATGCGGCCGTGTTCTTCAGCGACATCGTCATCCCGCTGCGCCTCGCCGGTGTCGAGGTCGAGATCGAGCCCGGTCGCGGCCCGGTGTTCGCGAACCCGGTGCGCACGGCGGCCGACGTCGACCGCATCACCGCCATCGACCCGGACGACCTGGACGGCACGGCGATCGCCGAGGCTGTGCGGCTCGTCACGGCCGAGCTCGGCGACACCCCGCTGATCGGATTCGCCGGAGCGCCCTTCACGCTCGCCGCCTACCTCGTCGAGGGCGGCCCCTCGAAGGAGCACCTGCGTGCGCGGGCGATGATGCACTCGGATCCGGCGTCCTGGAACAGGCTCGCCGGCTGGCTCGCCCAGGTCTCGCGCCGCTTCCTGGAGACCCAGCGCGATGCCGGGGCGTCCGTCGTGCAGCTCTTCGACAGCTGGGCAGGATCCCTCAGCACCGCCGACTACCGCGCCTTCGTCGCCCCGCATTCCCACGCGGCGCTCTCGGGCATCGGTCTGCCGACCATCCACTTCGGCGTCGGGACCGGACCTTTCCTCGCCGACATGCGCCTGGACGGTGTGGCCGACGGGGTCGGCGTCGACTGGCGGCAGCCGCTCGACGAGGCTGCCGCGATCCTCGGACCGGATGTCACGGTGCAGGGCAACATCGACCCCGCGCTGCTCTCGGCCCCCTGGGCGGTGCTGGAGGCGCACGTGCGCGACGTCGTCGAGCGCGGCCGCGCGGCGCGCGCCCACATCCTGAACCTCGGCCACGGCGTGCCGCCGGAGACCGACCCCGACCAGCTCACCCGCATCGTCGAGCTGGCGCACACGATCTGACCCTCAGGCCACGCACCGAGAGCTATCTAGCCAAGGTGCTATATTGCAACCATGACTGACAGCGCGACGGACATCTTCGCGGCGCTGGCCCACCCCACACGACGTCAGATCCTGCAGGACCTGAAAGACGGTGAGCTCGCGGCCGGCGAGATCGCGTCGCGCTTCTCCGCGAGCGGCCCGACCATCTCCCGTCATCTGAGCGTGCTCCGCCAGGCGGGACTCATCAGCGAGCGCCGCGACGCCAACCGCATCCTCTACTCCCTCGTGGGTGAGCGGCTCGCGCTCTCGGTCGGCGACTTCCTCTCGACGGTGTGCCCCGAGCAGATCGTGCTGCGCGAGGTCCGCAAGCGCGGACGCGGAGCCTCCGAGCCCGTCGAGGCCTGAACCGCCCCGGTGCGAGAATTGAGGGCATGAGCCCCGAGCCCTCCTCCGTCGAGCCGTCCGACCTCGCCGCCCGTGCGGCGCACACGCATGTCGTCGTCGTGGGCGGTGGCATCGGGGGTCTCGTCGCGGCGCGGGAGTGCGCGAAGGTCGGGATGCGCGTCACCGTGCTCGAGGCGGAGGAGACGCTGGGCGGCTCGATCCGCCGTGTCGACCTCGACGGTGTCACCATCGACGCCGGGGCCGAGAGCTACGCCACCAGGGGTGGACTCGTGCGCGCCCTCGTGGAGGAGCTCGACCTCGCGGACCGCATCGTGCTCCCGAAGCCGGGCGGGGCATGGCTGGCCGGAATTCCCGGTGTGGGTGCGGCGCCGCTCCCGGTGGGCGGCATCCTCGGCATCCCCGCCAATCCGTTCCAGCCCGACGTCCGCCGCATCATCGGATGGTCGGGCGTCTGGCGCGCCTACCTCGACCGCGTGCGTCCGCCCCTCACGATCGGGCACCAGCTCAGCCTCGGAAAGCTCGTCGCGTCGCGCATGGGGGCGAAGGTGCGGGATCGACTCGTCGCCCCCGTGACGACCGGCGTCTACTCGGCGTCTCCCGACGATGTCGACATCGACGTCGCAGCCCCGGGGCTCAACGCCGCACTGACCAGGGTGGGCTCCCTCTCCGGCGCGGTGCAGACGCTGCGTGATGACGCCGCGGAGAAGGCCTCGGAAGCACAGGCGGCGGCGAAGACGCCGGGAGCGGCCGTCGAGGGGCTCTCGGGAGGCATGAGCACACTGGTCGATGCCCTCGCCGCCGACCTGGTCCGCCTCGGTGCCGAGGTGCGCACGGGAGTGCGGGTGCGCACCGTGCGCAAGACCGGGGCGCGCTGGTCGGTCGAGACTGAGGTCGCGGCCGAGGTCGAGGTGACGGCGGAGGAAAGCGGCGAGAGCGCCGCAACGGATCCTCTGGAGCCGGTGGTCGAGGAGCTCGACGCTGACGCCGTCATCATCGCGACGCCCGAGTCGGCCGCACGGAAGCTCCTGGCCTCCGCGGTGCCGGCCCTCGCCACGACGGAGTCCGCATCATCGCCCGAGATCGAGATCGTCACCCTCGTCCTGGACGTGCCGGAACTCGCCGCCGCCCCGAGGGGAACCGGTGTGCTGACCGTTCCGGGCAGCCACACCGCCAAGGCGCTCACCCACTCGACCGCCAAGTGGGGCTGGGTGCGCGACGCCGCTGGTGCCCGGCAGATCGTGCGGGTGTCGTTCGGCGCCCAGGGAGAACCTGCAGCGACCGCGGGCCTGGACGACGCCGCCGCGGCAGACCTCGCACGGCGCGAAGCCGCCGCCCTGCTGGGAGTCGCCATCGCTCCGGAGGCGGTCATCGCCTCGCATCGCGGCCGTTTCATCCAGTCGCAGCCCGCGTCGATCATCGGCTCAGGGGGGCGGCGCACCGCAGCACGTGCAGCGGTCGAGGCGGTGCCCGGTGTGGCCGCGGTCGGCGCCTGGCTCGCGGGGACCGGACTCGCCCAGGTGATCCCGGACGCACGGGACGAGGCCGACCGTCTGCGCCGCGCCCTGTTGTGGGACGGAGAGTCCTGAAGTGCGGGAGCGGTCTGTGTCAACCCTCTGACCCATAGATGCCGAATTCGGCATACGGGGTTACGCTGGGAACCTGGTCGCGGGGGGCGAATGCCTGCGATCGGTCCCAACCGGGCGAATCTGGCCGGACTACCGGAACAAGGTGAGGAGACCCCATGAAGGGGAAGATCGGACTCGTCGTCGGGCTCGGCGTGGGCTACGTGCTCGGCACCCGTGCCGGACGTGAGCGCTACGAGCAGATCAAGACGCAGTGGCTCAAGGTGTGGCACCTCGACCCCGTGCAGGAGCAGGTCACCAAGGTCAAGGGTTTCGTCGGCGACAAGGCCGCGGCCGTTCCCGGTGCGCTCTGGACCGGTGTGGTGAAGGTCGCGAAGTCCGTCAGCGGCTCGGGCACGCCCGGTCAGCGACTCGACTCCGCCATCGCCACCGGCCGTGAGGCGGCAGAAGACCTCGCCGAGGCGACCGAGGAAGCGGTCGAGGCTGCGAAGTCCACCGCGACGTCGACCAAGCCCGCTGCGAAGAAGCCCGCCGCGAAGAAGCCGGCGGCCAAGAAGCCGGCCGCGAAGCCCGCCCCCAAGAAGTCCGGCGCCTGAGATGCCCCGCGGATACCGCGATCGCGCCGACGACAGCCTGCTGACTCTCCTCGGAGATCTGCCGGAACTCGTCACGAATCTGGTCAAGGCCGAGATCGATGCCGCCAAGGCGTGGGTCTCGCGCACCTCGAAGGATGCCGGCATCGGTTCCGTGTGGTTCCTCGTCGCGCTGTTCTTCCTGTTCTGGGCCGTGCCCGTCATCCTCGTCTTCGCGATCGCCGGACTGTCGTCCTGGTGGCCGGTGTGGCTCTCGGCGATCGCGGTCTTCGGCATCCTGATCCTCGCGGTGCTGCTGTTCGCGTTGCTCGGGATCCTCAAGTTCCGCAAGGTGCTCGCGCGCCAGAACCCGGCGCAGGCCGTCGCCGAAGACATCCGACTCGTGAAGGAGGCCGGCGATGACGAGTTCTGAGTCGCTGCCGCGCACCGCCGTTCCCGGCGGGATCGTCGACCCCGTCGCTTCGGCCCGTGCCGAGCTGAAGGCCGCCCTCGCGGCGATCGAGGTCAAGGGGAACATCCCGCGCCGGGTCGAGAAGGCGTCGACACGTGCGGTGGCGAAGGCCCGCGTGTTCGCCGATCGGAACCCGATCGGCGCGATCGCGGCGGCCGTCGGAATCGCTGCCGCCGTCGGGGGCGCGGTCTGGGCGATCGCGCGCTTCATCTCGCGCTGAGGCGCCGCATTCCGGGAAGCCGCGAGCAGCCCTCCGGGGTGATTAGCGGCTCCTGCGCAAACGAGGCAGACTGGGGAGCATGATGTCCGAAGAGCGCGATGAGAACCCGTCCGGCTTCACCCTCTGGGCTGTCTGGCGACGAAACCCCGACCTCCCCGTGACGGAGAACGACTCGACCGAGCTCGAGACGATCGTCTCCTACATCGAGGACTCGGGTGTCACCGTCCGCGGCTTCTACGACGTCTCCGGACTCAAGGCCGACGCCGACCTCATGGTGTGGCTGCACGGCGACACCGCCGAAGAGCTGCAGAAGGCGCTGCGCCGCCTTCGTCGCACCGAACTGCTGCGTTCGCTCCTCCCGGTGTGGAACGTCATGGGCGTGCACCGCGACGCGGAGTTCAACCGCTCCCACGTCCCGGGCTTCCTGCGGGGTATGGACCCCAAGGACTGGCTGTGCCTGTACCCGTTCGTGCGCACGCCGGAGTGGTACCTCGCCCCGGAGGAGGAGCGTCGCAAGATGCTCGCCGACCATGGACGCAAGGGCGCCGCATTCACGGGCGTTCTCGCCAACACCGTCGCCTCCTTCGCCCTCGGCGACTACGAATGGCTGCTGCCGCTCGAAGCCGATGAGCTCACCGACCTCGTCGACATGATGCGCGATCTCCGCTACACCGACGCTCGCATGTACGTGAAGGAGGAGGTGCCCTTCTACACCGGGCGCAGGCTCCGGTTCGACGAGATCGCGGACGTGCTCCAGTAAGCCCATGAGTACCCCCATTCGTCTGGGCACCCGCCGCAGCGCGCTCGCGCAGGCGCAGTCGGGTCACGTCGCCGCAGCCCTCGAGAAGTTCTCGGGGCGCCGGGTCGAGCTCGTCCCGATCACCAGTGAGGGCGACACGAATCGCGCGTCGCTCTCCGAGATCGGCGGTCAGGGCATCTTCGCCACGCGTCTTCGCGAGGCTCTGTTCGCGGGCGAGTGCGACTTCCTCGTGCACTCCCTGAAAGATCTTCCGACCGCCGTCCCTGAGGGCCTCGTGATCGCGGCGACGCCGAAGCGCGAGGATCCGCGCGACGTGGTCCTCACCCGCGACGGCACCCCGCTGCATGAGCTGCGCTCCGGAAGCACGGTGGGCACAGGGTCGCCGCGTCGCATCGCGCAGGTGCATCGACGCGCGCCGAAGGCCGAGGTCGTCGACATCCGCGGGAACGTCGACTCCCGTCTCGCCCGGGTCGCATCGGGTGAACTGGATGCGGTCATCCTCGCGGCGGCAGGTCTCTCCAGGCTCGGCGCGGAGACGCCGCTGCGGCGCGAGGAGCTCGGTCTCGCCGAATGGCCGACCGCGCCAGGGCAGGGCTCGCTCGCCGTCGAGACCCGCGCGGATGCGCCGGAGGAGCTGCTCGCGGCCCTTGCCGGTCTCGACGACACCGATACTCGTCTGGCCATCACGGTGGAGCGCGCGATCCTGCAGGGATTGGACGCAGGATGCCAGGCGCCGATGGCCGCGCATGCGGTGGTCGAAGGCTCCTCGATCCGGGTCAGGACTGTCGTCTACGCCGCAGACGGAGGGCGCCGGATCGGGCTCGACGTCACGGAAGACCTGAACGGGGAGTATATTCGTCGGAACGGCAGTGGCAATGGAGCGGATGCTGCCGATGGTGCAGACCCGATGCACGCAGCGCGCGAGCTCGGGTTCACTGTTGCCCGTCGGCTGCTCGATCAAGGGGCGGCCGGCCTCGTATCCCGAGAGCAATCCTCATGACCACTTCCGAAATCAAGCAGGACCGACCGTTGGACGGCTGGCGCATCCTCGTGCCCCGTGGCGGGCCGTGGGGCGACAGCGTCGCCGCGAGCCTGCGGGCGCTGGGCGCCGTGCCGGTCGTCGCACCGCTGATCAACTTCGCCCCGACGACGGATCAGGCGACGCTCGACACCGCGCTGGCGCAGTTGGCCGCGGGCGAGTTCGACTGGCTGACGGTCACGAGTGCCACCACCGTCGACGTGCTCTTCGCGCACCGGGCGGCGGTGCCGCGGGAGACCAAGATCGCCGCCGTGGGCGAGACGACCGCGGCGGCGCTGCAGGCGGTCGGCTACGAGGTCACGCTGGTCCCCGAGCAGGACAATTCGGCTGAGGGCATGGCGCAGCAGCTCATCGCCCTCGAGAAGGAGCCGCGTCGCATCCTCGCCCTTCGCAGCGAGATCGCGAAGCCCGTGCTCAGCAGACTGCTCTCCGAGGCGGGTCATGACGTGCATGGCGTCGTCGCCTATCGCACGGTCGGTGTGCCGGTCACGGAACGGATCCGCCGCGACGTCGAGAACGGCCGGATCAACGCGATCCTCATCACCAGCGGCTCTGTCGCCGAGCAGGTGCGCGAGCAGTTCCCGGAGATCCCCGATGACACGCTGCTCGCGGCGATCGGACCACGCACGGCGAACGACGCCCAGCGTGCCGGTCTGCCGGTGTCGGTCGTCGCCGACCGTCAGACCATCGACGCCCTGATCGATGCGGTGTCGCACTTCACCCTTCCGCACGCGGCCGACGAGTTCGCGCCGTGAGCTTTCCCGACGTCCGGCTGAGGCGCGTGCGTCAGTCTCGTGCGGTGCGCGATCTCGTGCGCGAGACCTCGCTGCAGCCGCGGCAGCTCGTGCTGCCCCTGTTCGTACGCGAAGGCATCGCCGAACCCGTGCAGATCGGGTCGATGCCCGGTGTCGCTCAGCACTCGCTGGACTCGCTGCGCGCAGCCGCGGTCGAGGCCGCGGAGGTCGGGGTCGGCGGCGTGATGCTGTTCGGCGTGCCCGCGGTGCGCGATGCCGTCGGCTCCGGCGCCGATGATCCGCGAGGCATCCTGAACGTCGCGACCGAAGCGCTGGCCTCCGAGGTCGGCGACGCTCTCGTCGTGCAGACCGATCTGTGCCTGGACGAGTTCACCGATCATGGTCACTGCGGCGTGCTCGCCGCGGACGGGTCCGTCGACAACGACGGGACCCTCGAGCGGTACACCTCGATGGCGCTGGCGCAGGCCCGTGCCGGCTCTCAGCTGCTGGGGCTGTCCGGGATGATGGACGGCCAGGTCGCGGTGATCCGCCGGGCGCTCGATGCCGAGGGCTTCACCGACACGCTTCTGCTCGCCTACGCCGCGAAGTACGCGAGCGCCTTCTACGGGCCCTTCCGCGAGGCCGTCGACTCCCAGCTGAAGGGCGACCGTCGCACGTACCAACTCGATCCGGGCAATCGGCGCGAGGGCGTGCGCGAGGCCGTCGTCGATGAGGCCGAGGGCGCCGACATCGTCATGGTGAAACCGGCCATGGCCTTCCTCGACGTGCTGCGCGAGGTGCGCGACACCGTGAGTATTCCCGTGTGGGCATATCAGGTGTCCGGCGAGTACGCGATGATCGAAGCCGCCGGCGCGAACGGCTGGATCGACCGTCGTGCGGCCATCCTCGAATCCCTTCTCTCCATCCGCCGCGCCGGTGCGGATGCGGTGCTCACCTACTGGGCCACCGAAGCGGCCGGCTGGCTGCGCGACTGACTTCTCCGAGGAGCTCTCCTTCATGACCGACCGCAATGACGACCTGTTCTCCGCTGCCCGCGCGGTGATCCCCGGCGGGGTCAACTCGCCGGTGCGCGCCTACGGTTCGGTCGGCGGGACGCCGCGGTTCCTCGCCTCCGCGAAGGGGGCGAGGGTCACGGACGCGGCCGGTCGCGAGTACGTCGACCTCGTCGCTTCGTGGGGTCCTGCCCTGCTCGGTCACGCGCACCCCGAGATCGTCGCAGCAGTGCAGGAGGCGGCGACCCGCGGCCTCTCCTTCGGCGCGCCGACCGAGGGCGAGGTCGAGCTCGCCGCACTGATCGCCGACCGCGTGCGGTTCGGCGAGGTCCGTCCGGTCGAGCGCGTGCGTCTGGTCTCCACCGGAACCGAGGCGACCATGACGGCGATCCGCCTCGCGCGGGGCGCCACCGGTCGCGACCTGCTCGTGAAGTTCGCCGGGCACTATCACGGTCACTCCGACGGTCTTCTCGCCGAGGCGGGTTCGGGTGTGGCCACACTCGCCCTTCCCGGTTCTGCCGGGGTTCCGGCGCCGATCGCGGCCCAGACTCTCGTGATCGGCTACAACGACCCGGATGCGCTGGCCGCGGTGTTCGCCGAGCACGGTCAGCGCGTCGCCGCCGTCATCGTCGAGGCCTCGGCGGCGAACATGGGCGTCGTCGCGCCGATGCCCGGATTCAACCGGCTGATCGCCGAGACCGCCCACGCGCACGGCGCCCTGATGATCATCGACGAGGTACTCACCGGATTCCGCGTGCACCCGGCAGGGTTCTGGGGTCTGCAGGCTGAAGCGGGCGAGGACTATCTGCCCGACATCTTCACCTTCGGCAAGGTCGTCGGCGGGGGGATGCCGTTGGCGGCGCTGGGTGGACGAGCCGAGATCATGGACCTGCTGGCTCCGCTCGGACCGGTGTACCAGGCGGGGACGCTGTCCGGGAACCCGCTCTCGGTCGCTGCGGGACTCGCGACGCTGCGGCTCGCGACGCCCGAGGTCTACGCGACCGTCGACGCGGCGGCCGCACGGGTGTCCGCTGCTCTCGATGCCGCTCTCACATCAGCGGGTGTGACGCACGCGGTCGCCACCGCCGGCAACCTGTTCAACGCGTCCTTCCGGGCATCGGCGCCGAGGGACTATGCCGAGGCTCAGGCGCAGGAGTCCTACCGCTATGCGCCGTTCTTCCACTCGCTGCGTGAGCAGGGCGTGGCTCTTCCGCCGAGCGTGTTCGAGGCCTGGTTCCTCACCGCAGCGCACGGCGAGGAAGAGCTGCAGCAGATCGAGGCCGCCCTCCCCGCTGCTGCGGGTGCCGCGGCAGCCGCGCGCCCGTAACGCGACTCCGGTCGGAAGGGCATCGGTCGGCGCGGCGCGCTGATCGGTGGCATTCGCGTACCCGGCAGTGAATCGAGTATGGTACATATGTTCGAATCACGGGGAAGGGATCATGATGACTGGTGCTGATCGACAAGGGATCGTTGCGTTCCTGTGAACAACTTCCAGACAACTGGCAGGACGGCGCTGGCAGACTGGGTGACATGGTGACGTTGTTGCTGGACCAGACGCAACTCGAGGTCGTGCTCTCGCCGATCGAACGTGCCGCCACCTTCCACCGCGACAACCTCCGGATCGCGCGCGACACCATCACCAAGGTGCAGCTGACAGAAGATGCCTGGACCTGGCTGCGTGGAGTCCCCAACCCCGGGACGCACATCCCCGGTGTGCTCGCTGCGGGCAGCTGGAAGGCCGCGGGCAGCCTCGATTTCGTGCTGATCCGCCGGCGTCGCCCGAGTGTCGTGATCGACCTCGAGGGCGATGAGCAGTACCGACGGCTGATCCTCACCACGAGTCACGGGCTCGCGCTCACGCAGGCGCTGCGCCTCGACGTGACCGACGAACCGGCGAACGTCGAAGAGATCGTGGCGACCGCACCGGTGCCCGTCTCGAAGGGCCGCCGCCGGCCCGTCATCCGGCCCCGACCCGCCTGAACCGCAGTAGAACGCCCTCCGGACCTGCGGGTCCGGAGGGCGTTCTACGTCAGCTGAAGCTCAGTTGTGGTGCTCGCCGCCGTCGTGGTTCTCGTCGCCGGTGTGGTTCTGATCGCCGTCGGTGTGGTGCTGATCGCCGTCGGCAGATTCGGATTCCTCGGTGCCGGACCCCGGGTGCTCTGACATGTCGTCGGCGGGCTCGTCGGCTTCGGAGTGATCCGAGGACTCCGCCAGCGGCACGGTGTCGATGACGCCGGTCGATGCGACGGTCCAGTGCGCGCCCTCTGCGGGGGCGTCGTCGCTGTCCGCCGTCTCGTTCTCCGCGCTCAGCGGGTAGTCCTTGGGTTCGTCCTCGTAGTACGCACGGGCCGCCGCGGCGAGCATCGAGCTGACTGCCGCAGAGCGGGGGTCTTCGTCCTCGACAGGGGAGGAGTCGGGGTCGGCGTCGGACGCGGGAGCGTCGTCATCCTCGGACGCATCGTGGAGATCGGCGAAGATCTCGACACCGCTGTGGCCCTCGTCGCCGTGCAACTCCTCGGAGCCGGGGGCGTCGACCGATACGGGGGCAACACCGTCGGCGTCCTCGGCAGAGGCGTCGTTCACCGCGGTCGGTGCTGCGGCACCGAACAGGATCTCATCGAACGACCGCTCCGGGGCCTCCTCGAAGGAGACCGCCTCGTCCTGAACGTCGTGATCCTGCTCGCTGTCGGTCTGCTCGCCGTCGGTCTCCAGTCCGTCGACCACCGCGGCGTCCGCGGATGCGTCGCCTTGAGCGGCAGCGCCCGCCTCTTCGGTCGCCCCGTCCATGTCGGCATCCTCGTCCACGTCGGCGGCAGGAGCATCAGGCTCATCCGCGACCTGCTCGGTGTCGACATGCTCGGTGTCGTCGTGGTCCGTGTGGTCGGGCTCCGTGCGGTTGTGGTCCGTGTCGACGGATGCCGCGAGGTCGTCGGCCACGGCTGCGCCCGCAGGAGCGGCGGCGGCCTCGGCCGCCCATGCGGCAGCTGCGGCGACCGGGATGGCGACAACCGAATCGGCGGGTGCCGGTTCGGAAGCGTCTTCCGCGCCTTCGGAAGCACTCTCGTCGGCAGCGGCCTCTTCCGCGCTCGCCTCCGAGGGAACCGGCGCGGCGAGCTGCGCCGGGGCCGTCGCAGTGTTCGGTGCGAAACGGCCCCCGCGCATCAGGTCGATGAAGACGTCTTCGAGCGTCGGTCCGCGCTGCACCAGGGTGCTCAGGGCGATGCCCGCCTCGGCGGCGACGGCGCCGACCGTGCCGGCATCTCCGCCGCGCACCGTCAGGCCCGAGCGCAGCACCTCGATGTCGAATCCGGCCGCCATGAGCGAAGCCGTCAGTGCGGCGCGATCAGCGGCGTCGACGATGACGGAGCCGCCCTTGGGGTCGGCGAGGGTCTCGATGCCGCTGGCCAGTACGAGCGTGCCCTTCGAGAGCACGAGCACGTTGTCGGCGACCTGCTCGACCTCGCTGAGGACGTGCGACGACACGAGCACGGTGCGTCCCTCGTCGGCGAGACGTCGCATCAGCAGTCGCATCCAGCGGATGCCCTCGGGGTCGAGTCCGTTGGCCGGCTCGTCGAAGACGAGGGCGCCGGGGTCGCCGAGGAGCGCGTGGGCGACGCTGAGCCGCTGACGCATGCCGAGGGAGAAGCCGCCGATGCGGGAGTCGCCCTCGCCCTCGAGGCCGACCAGCGAGAGCACTTCGCCGACGCGCGACAGGGGGATGCCGTTCGCCTTGGCGGCGATGGTCAGCTGGCGTTCGGCGGTGCGGCGAGGACGGTAGACCGTCTCCTCGAGCACCGCGCCGATCGTGCGCAGCGGCTGGCGGAGCTCGGCGTAGGTGGCGCCGCCGATGGTCGCCGTGCCGGATGTGGCGCGCACCTGACCGAGCAGGATGCGCAGCGTCGTGGTCTTGCCGGCTCCGTTCGGGCCGAGGAAGGCGGTGACGGCACCGGGCTCGACGCGCGCGGAGAAGTCCGAGACGGCGGTCACCTCATTGAAGCGCTTCGTCACGTGCGTGAACTCGAGCACCTGTCCTTCAGGCATCCGTGACCTCTCGTCGCATTTTGAACAGTTCCTCCCTATCCTGCCGGAAAAGCCTGTCGGATCCCGCATTTCGCGCGGAATACCGCCGTTTGCCGAAAGGGGTAGCCTGGCGAGCGTGACCGATTCTCACGCTGCATCCCGCGTCCTCGTCCGCACCGAAGGGGCGCTCGGGCGGCTCACGCTCAATCGTCCCGAGGCGATCAACGCCCTCGACGTCGAGATGATCCAGGCCCTCACCGCGGCGTTGAACGCCTGGCGAGACGACACCGACGTGCAGATCGTGCTGCTGGACGGGGCAGGCGGGCGTGGCATGTGCGCGGGCGGCGACGTGCGCGCACTGCACGCGCAGATCGTGGCAGGTCAGGCCGAGCAGACCGCCGAGTTCTTCCGTGCCGAGTACGCGTTGAACGCCATGATCGCCGAGTACCCCAAGCCGGTGGTGGCCTTCGCCGACGGCATCACGATGGGCGGCGGGATCGGGCTCGCCGGTCACGCGGCGATCCGTATCGTCACGGAGCGCTCCCAGCTCGCGATGCCCGAGACGCGCATCGGATTCACGCCGGACGTCGGCGGCACCTGGCTGCTCGGCCGCGCTCCCGGACGGCTCGGCGAGTACTTCGGCCTCACCGGGGCCGTGATGAATGGAGCGGATGCCGTCTACCTCGGGTTCGCCGATCACTACGTGCCGTCGGAGCGCCTCGAGGCGTTGAGCGAGGCTCTCGCATTCCGCGCCGACCCGACGGGCCCCAGCGAGATCGTGCTGCTGTTCGACGAGACGCCCGAGCCCTCGCAGCTGCCCGCGTCGAGGGAGTGGATCGACGAGGCCTTCTCCGCTCCCACCGTGAGCGAGATCATCGAACGCCTGCAGGCGCAGGGCACGACGGATGCCGCCGCCACCGCGGATATCCTCGAGGGGCTGGCGCCGACCGGCCTCACGGTCACGCTCGATGCCGTGCGCGAGGCACGCGACCTGCCAGGGCTTCGCGCGGCACTGGAGGGCGAGTACCGCCGCGTGATGTGGTTCGTGAACGAGCACCCCGACCTCGTCGAGGGCATCCGCGCGCAGATCGTCGACAAGGATCGCAACCCGAAGTGGGACCCGCCGACCCTGGCCGAGCTCACCCCGGACGCCGGCGCTCCTGCGCGCGCGTACGTTCCGCAGCCCGCCCTGTTCTGAGCCCGGGTTGTTCTGAGCGAGGGTGTGTCCACCTGTCGGGAGGGTGCACGGTTGTCGGGCGGAACGGGCGGTTTCGGCACGCTGGACGCCGGAACTCCCGACGGATGGACTCCGGTGAGGTCGAGGCCTACTCGGAGGCCGCGGGGGCAGGGGCGGGGATCGACCGCGACTGCCAGATCGCACGGAGCACATCGACGACGTCGTCCGGGTCGGACTCGCTGGCATCGGCCTCGTCGACCAGATCGCGGATGCGGCGGATCACCGAGGCAGGAAGAACCCCCGCCGTCTCGGCGACCCTCGTACCCGCAGCCGTGCGCGAGACGACCAGCCCCTCGCCCTCGAGCATCTTGTACGCGCGCGCCGCGGTTCCGGGGGCGACGCCCAGGTCGCTCGCCGTCTGCCGGACGGTCGGCAACCGCTCCCCGGTGCCCAGCTGACCCGACACGATGAGGCCGCGCAGCTGCCGGTAGATGTCGAGTGCCGGATTCGCATCGTCGGCCGGGGAGAGTCGGGGGGTCGGGCTCATCGCACGGTCTCCCGATCGGCGGAGGTCTCGGCGTCGTCGGTCCGCTCGACGTCGTAGCCCGGCGGGCACAGCTGAGCGGTCACGAGGAGCAGCAGCACGAAGGCCGCGATCTCGAGCCCCGGCGCCAGCCATCCGCCGACGGCCGCGATCTCGCCGTATCGCCAGACGGCGTCGTAGGAGTCGCTGCGACCGTCGCCCTCGATGGTGAGTCCGCCGACCGAGCCGGCCTCGGCGATGAACCGCCATGCCCCCGCGAGGGCGAGGAGGGCGCTCGATATCGCGAGCCGTGTGACCCCCGTCGCGATGTCGCGCCGCTCGCGCTGCTCGGTGAGGACGGTCTCCGGGCGCAGGAAGGGTCGAGCCGCGTTCGCATGCAGCGCGGCGACGCTCACGGCGACGAGGGCGGCCGTGCAGATCAGGACGGGGACGCCGTACGCCCACCCGTAGAACCAGGGGCGGATCGGATCGATCGTCTCGTTGGGCACGTCGATCTCGAGGAACACGTACGGACCGCCGTCGATGTTCGAGGAAGCGAGCCCGGCGAGCACGGTGGTGGCGGTGAGTGCGAGCAGAGCCACGGCGGCGCCGGCCGAGCCGATGCGCGAACTGAAGCTCAGCCAGGTGCGACGCGGGGACACGACGGGCCGCTCGGCCGGCCTGCTGCCCCTCGTGACGATCAGGGACAGCAGGACGGCGACGCCCGCCCCTGCCGTGAACACCGGTGTCGCGTATCGCCACCAGGAGACCACGTCGTAGAGGTTCAGGGCGTAGCGGGTGATCAGGTTCTCGGCGACGAAGAGCACGATCACCGAGATCGCGACGAGACCGAGGACGCGGTGCTCTGGCGCGTAGCGCGCGAAGACCCCGCCGGATGAGGTCGGGGTGAGGCGCGCGCGGCTCTCGCTCCGTGCACGCCAGCGCGGCGAGACGGTGACCGCGATCGCGATGATCGCCGCGACGATCAGCGACACCCACGGCATCGAGAGGAGAGCACCGAACAGCTGCCACGGGTCCAACAGCCACGGGCCGGGTTCGATCCGCTGGCCGGTGTCGATCGGGGATGCGATGGTCGTGAGCATGGGAGTCCGTCCTCTTTGTGTCACATGTCTATCACAAGTTGTATCAGTGAGTAAATACAAATGAGGGGAGGATGCTCGGCACGCTCGTCGTTCGTCCGCGCGGAGAAACCGCTGATCGGAGCGGGAGGCGGTTCGCTGTGAGCGAAGGTCCACCGTGAGGGGGATACGAATGTCCGTGGATCGTGGCACTCTGTCTTGTGGCCGATTGTCGGTCGGCATCCGTCTGCCGAGAAATCCGCCGCTTCATCCTTCCTAGAAAGTCCGCCTGTGCTGGGAAAAATTCTCCTCCGCTATCTCTCGCGATACCGATGGCTGCTGCTCGCGGTGCTGGTCTTCCAGCTCGCCAGCGTGGCGGCGACCCTGTACCTCCCGCGCCTGAACGCCGACATCATCGACAAGGGCGTCGCCCGCGGTGACACCGCGTACATCTGGAGCACCGGTCTGTTCATGCTCGCGGTCTCGCTGGGGCAGATCATCGCCTCCGTCACCGCGACGTACTTCGCCGCGCGCGCCGCGATGGGCGCCGGCCGCGACATCCGCGCCGACGTGTTCGGCAAGGTCAGCGGCTTCTCCGAGCGCGAGGTCTCGCAGTTCGGTGCCGGCTCGCTCATCACCCGCAACACGAACGACGTGCAGCAGGTGCAGATGCTCGCGATGATGGGCGCCACCATGCTCGTCACGGCGCCGCTGCTCGCGATCGGCGGCATCATCTTCGCCGTCCAGACCAACGTCGGCCTGAGCTGGCTCATCGCCGTCTCGGTGCCGCTGCTGCTGATCCTGGCCGCCGTCGTGATCGGGCGCATGGTGCCGCTGTTCCGCAGCTACCAGGGCAAGCTCGACAACGTCAACCGCATCATGCGCGAGCAGCTCACGGGTGTCCGCGTCGTGCGCGCCTTCGTGCGCGAGCGCATCGAGGAGGAGCGCTTCCGCGGCGCCAACACCGACATCATGGTGGTCGGGCGCAAGGTCGGCTCGCTCTTCGTGCTGCTGTTCCCGCTGTTCATGCTCATCCTCAACGTCACCGTCGTCTCGGTCATCTGGTTCGGCGGCATCGAGGTCAACAACGGCACGGTGCAGGTGGGCACGCTGTTCGCCTTCATGCAGTACATCGGCCAGATCATGGGCGGCGTCATCATGGCCAGCTTCATGGCGATGATGATCCCGCGCGCCGCGGTCTCGGCCGAGCGCATCGGAGAGGTGCTCGACTCCGAGTCCACTCTGGTCCGCCCCGAGAACGGCGTCACGGAGTTCCCGGCCCCCGGTGCCGTCGCACTCGACGACGTCGAGTTCACCTACCCCGGAGCCGACTCCCCGGTGCTCACCGGCATCAGCTTCGCCGCGCAGCCGGGCGAGACGGTCGCGATCGTCGGATCCACCGGATCGGGCAAGACGACCCTCGTCTCGCTCATCCCGCGTCTGTTCGACGTCTCAGGGGGTGCCGTGCATGTCGGCGGCACCGACGTGCGCGAAGCCGACGTCGAGTCCCTCTGGGACAGCATCGGCCTGGTGCCGCAGCGTCCGTTCCTCTTCACCGGCACCGTCGCGTCGAACCTGCGCTACGGCCGCGAGGAGGCGACGGACGAAGAGCTCTGGCACGCACTCGACATCGCTCAGGGCCGCGACTTCGTCGAAGAGATGCCCGACGGCCTCGAGTCCCGCATCGCCCAGGGCGGCACGAACGTCTCCGGCGGTCAGCGTCAGCGGCTCGCGATCGCCCGTGCGATCGTGCACCAGCCGCAGATCCTCGTCTTCGACGACTCGTTCTCGGCCCTCGACCTCACGACCGATGCCCGGCTCCGCCAGGCACTGTGGCGCGAGCTCCCGCACGTGACGAAGATCGTGGTCGCGCAGCGCATCTCCACGATCACGGATGCCGATCGCATCGTCGTGCTCGACGGTGGCACCATGGTCGGCGTCGGCACACATGAGGAACTGCTCGAGACGAGCGACACCTACCGAGAGATCGTCGAGTCGCAGCTGGGGGTGGACGCATGAGCGCGCAGGAAAACGACAAGACCAGGGCCAGGCGCGGCCGCGGCAAAGCGGCGGCCGCCGTGGCCGAGGTCGAGCTGAGCGCCGAGGAGAAGTACGAGGCCGAGCTCGCCGAGCAGGCGCGTCAGAACTCCGGCGATTGGGACAGCGTCGCACCCGGCAAGGCCGACAACTTCGGCCCCAGCTTCGCGCGCATGATCGGGCTGCTGAAGCCGTCGGCCATCTGGTTCGTCTTCGTGTCGATCCTCGGCGCGATCGGCGTGGTCCTGACGGTCGCGGCGCCCAAGGTGCTCGCCGAAGCGACGAACCTCGTCTACAAGGGCTTCATCTCGATCCAGCTCGGACAGCCGACCGACGGGTTCCCCGGCTTCCCCGCCGGCACGTCGCAGGACGTCGTCGTCGAGGCCCTGCGAGCCGGCGGCCAAGACGACTTCGCGAACCAGGTCGGTGCGCTGGGCGACTTCACCGTCGGCCAGGGCGTCGACTTCGACGCGCTGCGGCTCGTCATCGCGGCGGTCCTCGGGATCTATGTCGCCGCGGCCTTCCTCACCTGGATCCAGGGCTACGTCATCAACGTGATCATGGTCCGCACCATGTGGCGACTGCGCGAGTCCGTCGAGGCGAAGATCAACCGCCTGCCGCTGGCCTACTTCGACAAGGTGCAGCGCGGCGAGCTGATCTCGCGCGTCACCAACGACATCGACAACATCACGCAGACGATGCAGCAGTCGCTCTCCGGTGCCCTCACCTCGGTGCTCACCGTGATCGGCGTGCTCGTCATGATGTTCTCGATCTCGTGGCAGCTCGCGCTCGTGGCCCTGGTCACGCTGCCGCTCATGGGCGTGATCTTCGGCATCATCGGTCCGCGCTCGCAGAAGGCCTTCGGCACGCAGTGGCGCAAGGTCGGTCGACTGAACGCCCGTGTCGAGGAGGCATTCTCGGGCCACGCGCTGGTGAAGGTCTTCGGACGCGAGAAGGATGCGCTTGACCGGTTCCAGGTCGAGAACGAAGAGCTGTTCCAGGCGAGCTTCAAGGCGCAGTTCCTCTCCGGCATCATCATGCCGGCCATGATGTTCGTCGGAAATCTCAGCTACGTGGGCATCGCGGTGCTCGGCGGTCTGATGGTCGCGAACGGTCAGCTCCGTCTCGGTGACGTGCAGGCGTTCATCCAGTACTCGCAGCAGTTCACGCAGCCGCTCTCCGAGCTGGGTGGCATGGCCGCGGTCGTGCAGTCCGGAACGGCATCGGCCGAGCGTGTCTTCGAGCTGCTGGACGCCGACGAGCAGGAGGCCGATGACGCCGACGCTCCCGATCTGGTGGAGGGCAAGGGTGTGATCGAGTTCGAGAACGTCGCGTTCTCCTACACGCCGGAGCGTCCGCTCATCCGTGACCTGTCGTTCCGGGTCGAGCCAGGGCAGACGGTCGCCATCGTGGGTCCGACCGGGGCGGGGAAGACCACGCTGGTCAACCTGATCATGCGCTTCTACGAGCTCAGCGGCGGGCGGATCATGCTCGACGGCCAGGACATCGCCGAGGTCACCCGCGACGAGCTGCGCTCACGCACCGGCATGGTGCTGCAGGACCCGTGGCTGTTCGCCGGCAGCATCCGCGAGAACATCCGCTACGGACGCTCCACCGCGACCGATGAAGAGGTGCTCGCCGCCGCCAGAGCGACGTACGTCGACCGCTTCGTGCACGCCCTCCCCGAAGGCTACGACACGGTGCTCGACGAGGATGCAGCGAACGTGTCGGCGGGTGAGCGCCAGCTCATCACCATCGCGCGAGCCTTCGTCGCGCAGCCGTCGATCCTCATCCTCGATGAGGCCACCTCGGCGGTCGACACCCGCACCGAGCTGCTGCTGCAGCACGCGATGGCCGCGCTCCGTGAAGGACGTACGTCGTTCGTGATCGCGCACCGTCTGTCGACGATCCGCGACGCCGACCTCATCCTGGTGATGGAGCACGGCGACATCGTGGAGAAGGGCACGCACGACGAGCTGATCGCCGCGCAGGGCGCTTACTGGCGTCTGTACCAGTCGCAGTTCGAGCAGGCGGCGACCGACATCGACGCCGACGACGCTCTCACCGGGGCGACCCCGGTCGTCGTCACGGGCGAGGCCACCGACGCCGAAGGCGCCGCTGCGGAGGCTGCTGCCGCCGTGGCCGGATCCTCGGTGGGTGCCCAGGTGCCGGCCGCGGAGACGGCGGCCGCTCAGGCTCTGCTGGAAGACGGAGCGGACGGCTCGGCCCGCCGCTCCTGATCTGCGGACGCATCCCAGAACGACGCCCCATTCCGCTCACGCGGGGTGGGGCGTCGTCCTGTGCCGGTCACGCGACCGGGAGGCGCACGACGCGACCGGGAGACGCGCGAGCGGAGAGAGCGGTCAGGGGCGGTCGGTCGTGATGCCCAGCAGTTCCAGCGGGTGGGTCAGACGCCACCACGGGCTCGGACCCTCGACGTCTTCGGCCAGCACCAGAGGGGTCGTGATGGTGTTGAGGGGACCGGCTGTGGTCAGCGTCCCCACCGCGTCGTCCTGCTCGCGCTCGTCGCCGAGGGCGAAGTCCGCCGTGGCCGTGGCGGTCGCCCCGTTCCAGAGCACCACGTCGGCGTCGGCCTCGGTGATGACGTCGACCTTCTCGCCCCAGGGGGTGGTGACCTGACCGACCACCGTGTTCTTCGCGACGGCCGGGGCCTGAGCCTCCAGTGCGGCTTCCGCTTCGGTGAACAGGGAGCGGGTGAGGGCGAGTCGCTGGTCGTTGCCGGCTTGGTTCAGGGCCGCGGCGTAGAGATGCACGGTCGTGTCGCCGATGACCACATCCTTCGCGGTGAGCAGGTTCCAGCCCACGAGCGTGCCGGTCTTGATGCCCACGACACCGGGGTCATCGAGCATTCCGTTCGTGTTCACGACGGTGCCGGCACCCGGGAGATCGACCGACCTGGTCCCCACGATCTGTGCGAAGACCGGGTTCTGCATGGCGCGCTCACCGAGGGCGATCAGAGCCTCGGGGGTGGCGACGTTGCGTTCGTCGAAGCCGGATGGCGTCACCACCGTGATGCCGGTGAGCCCGCGCTCTCGCAGCCAGACCTCTGCCGCACGGGCGAACTCGCGATCGGAGCCCCAGATCTCGGTCGCCAGGCGGTCGATGTAGTTGTTCGCCGAGCCCATGAGCGTGCCCTGCAGCAGCTGATACTCCGTCAGAACGCCGCCGATCGGCACATCGAGGGCGGACTGGTCGCTGCGGCGGTAGTCCCAGTACTTCACGCTGTCGGCACGGGTGAACGAGAACTCGGGGCCCTGCTCGCCGAGCGCGAGCGGCATCCGGTCGAGCACCATCAGGCTGCTCACCACCTTGGTGATGCTCGCGATGCTCACCGCATCGGGGATCGATGCCGCGGTGCCCATGCCGGCGATCCCCACGGCGCCGGCGCCCTCGGTCGGCCAGGTGACCGTGGCGGCGGCGGCGGGCGTCGTCGCGAACTCGACCGACTGCACCGTGGGCGGCACCTCGTGCAACGGCCACAGCAGCGTGGTGCCGGCGTACACGGCGACGATGCCGACGAGCGTGGCCAGAGGCACCAGGATCCCGGGGCGGGCGATGGCCGGACGAAGACGCGCCCCCCGCAGCAGGCCGTCCGTCGGTTCGGCTTCCGACGTCTCGTCGAGAGTCGCGGCGTCGGTGCCGGCGGCGACCGTCGCGGTGTCCACCCAGGTCAGAGCTGTGGCCGTGGTCGTGTCATCCGCCCACCGGGGTGACGCGCCGTCCAGCAGGGCGAGGGCGTCGTCAGAGGTCTCTGCGGCGACGGGCTCGCGGGGAACGAAAGGCGGCTTGGTCAGGGCGGGGGTCGCCGGCTCCGGCGACACCACCTGCTCCTCCGGCACGACGGGATCCGGCGCGACGGGATCAGGCACGACGGGATCCGGCGCGACCACCGGCTCCGCGGCGAGCGCGGGTGTCGACGTCTGCTCGGCCGTCAGCACCGAACCGGCTGCCGCAGCATCGACAGGTCCGGAGGGGGAGGCGTTCGCCGGGCCGTCGTCGCCGACGACGCCCGTCGCCTCGTCGGCGGGATCTGAAGCGGTCACTCGTTTACGGTACCCAATCCCGGGCGAGTTCCGCGGTGCGCGGCCTTGTCGCCGTGCGGGTGTCGCCGGCGGTAGGATCGTCAGCACAACCACGGGAGTCCGGCGAGCCGGGCTGAGAGGGAGCGAATCGCGCTTCGACCGTCGAACCTGATCTGGGTCATGCCAGCGCAGGGAGGAGTTCAGATGAGTACGTCCACGTCCACATCCGCGACCGCGAAGACGCAGGGGAACACCCCGGGCCGGAGCTACCTGCGCTGGCGGATCGTCGACATCGTCGTCGCCAGCGTCCTCGGAGTCGCAGCCGGCTTGATCTTCCTGGCCTGGAACGTCGGGTACCTCGGGCCGAAGGCACTGCTCGAGCCGCTGCTCCCCGGCATCCAGGGCCTCCTCGACGGCCCGTGGCTCTTCGCCGGCGTGCTCGGCGGACTCATCATCCGCAAGGCCGGGGCGGCGATCTACGTCGAGCTGCTCGCGGCGGTCGTCTCGGCGCTCATCGGCAACCAGTGGGGCGGGTTCCTCACCCTCGAAGCCGGACTCGTGCAGGGGCTCGGCGCCGAGCTGGTCTTCCTGCTCTTCTTCTACCGCCGCTGGTCGCTGCCCGTCGCGATCCTCGCAGGAGCCGGTGCCGCCCTTGCCGGTGGCATCAACAATCTCGTGCTCTGGTACGCCGGCTCCGGCCCCGCCTTCACCATCATCTACCTGATCAGCACGGTCATCTCGGGTGCCGTCATCGCGGGTGCCCTCTCCTGGGTGCTGGCGCGCGGCATCGCCGCGACCGGGGCCCTGGACCGGTTCGGCTCCGGGCGCGAGGCGCGCGTCCGCGTCTGATGTCGGCCGACCAGACGGCCCCCGCCGCCGTCGAGGCCCGCGGCTGGGGGTGGCGGCACGCGAGTCGCCTCGCCTGGGCGCTGCGCGACATCTCCTTCCGCATCGAGCCCGGTGAGCGGGTGCTCGTGCTCGGTGCGTCGGGTGCGGGCAAGTCGACCCTGCTGCACGGCCTCGCCGGCGTGCTCGGGGGTGAGGAAGAGGGCGAGAGCGAGGGCACGCTGATCGTCGACGGCGGTCCTGCCGTGGCCACCCGCGGACGTGCGGGGCTCGTGCTGCAGGATCCCGACTCCCAGGTGATCCTCGCGCGAGTGGGCGATGACGTGGCGTTCGGCTGCGAGAACCTCGGAGTGCCGCGAGCGCAGATCTGGCCGCGGGTGGAGGCGGCCCTGGAGGCCGTCGGCCTCGATGTGCCGCTCGGGCACCCGACCAAGGCCCTGTCCGGTGGGCAGAAGCAGCGGCTGGCGCTCGCCGGGGTGCTGGCGATGGGGCCGGGTCTGGTGCTGCTCGATGAACCGACGGCGAATCTCGATCCCGCCGGGGTCATCGAGGTGCGCGATGCCGTGGAGCGGATGCTGCAGGCTCAGCCGTCGACGCTCATCGTCGTCGAGCACCGCCTCGAGGTCTGGTTGCCGCTCATCACGCGCGTGATCGTGATCGGGAGCGGCGGTGTGGTCGCCGACGGTGCACCGGCGGAAGTCCTCGGAGTCCGTGGTGCGCAGCTGGCCGCGGACGGCGTCTGGGTGCCGGGGCATCCTCCCGCCGCGCCGCCGCCCCCGCTCTGGCCGCCAGGGGAGACCCTGCTCTCGGCGCGCGACCTGGCCGTCGCCCGCGTCAAGGGGCGTCCTGTCGCCACCGGTATCGACCTCGACGTGCACGCGGGGGAGGCGCTCGCGATCACCGGATCCAACGGGGCGGGCAAGTCGACGCTTGGTCTGACCCTCGCCGGGCTCCTTCCTCCGGCGAGTGGCGCGGTCGAGGCATCCGCGCTCCTCGCGAACGGAGCGGAGTCCGCGCCGATCCGCTGGAGTTCACGGGATCTGCTGACCCGCATCGGCATGGTGTTCCAGGAGCCGGAGCATCAGCTGCTCGCGAAGACCGTGCGCGAGGAACTGGCCGTCGGGCCACGGGCGCTCGGCATGAACGACGACGAGATCACCGCTCGCAGCGACGAGCTGCTCACCCGTCTGCGTCTGGCGCACCTCGCCGCCGCCAACCCGTACACGCTCTCCGGCGGTGAGAAGCGCCGGCTCACGGTGGCCGCAGCCATCGCGACCAGACCGCGCGTGCTCGTGCTCGACGAGCCCACCTTCGGGCAGGATGCCCGCACCTGGGCCGAACTCGTCGCCATGCTCGCCGCGCTCCGAGACGAGGGTGCGGCGATCGTCACGATCACGCACGACCTCGAGGTCGTGCGCGCCCTGCACGCCGCGCGGTTCGAGCTGGGGGGTGCGTCATGAGCCTTCTCGAGACGCGCGCACGCACCGGAGCGCTCGCCACGGTCAACCCGGTGGCCAAGCTCGGGGTGAGCGCGCTCATCGCGGTACCCCTGATCCTGACTCTCGATCCGGTCTCGGCCGCCGTCGCTCTCGCTCTGGAGTTCGTGCTGTTCCTGTTCGCCGGGATCGGCTGGCGCGAGTTCTGGGTGCGCACCTGGCCGGTGTGGCTCGCAGCGCCCCTCACCGGTCTCACGATCGCGCTCTACGGTCAGACCAGCGGCGTCGTCTACGTCGACTGGTTCGTGCTGCGCATCAGCGAGGGATCGCTCGCGCTGGCGCTCGCGACGATGCTGCGTGTGCTGGCGATCGCGCTGCCGTCGGTCGTGCTCTTCATCACCGTCGATCCGACCGACCTCGCCGACGGTCTCGGCCAGATCGTCCGTCTGCCCGCCCGATTCGTGCTCGGCGCACTCGCGGGCCTCCGGATGGTGGGCCTCTTCCTCGACGATTGGCGTGCGCTCGAGCTGGCGCGTCGGGCCAGGGGTGTGGCCGATCGCGGCCGCATCCGTCGCTTCCTGGGGATGGCCTTCGCCCTGCTCGTGCTCTCCATCCGCCGCGGCGCCAAACTGGCGACGGCCATGGAGGCGCGGGGCTTCGGGGCGCCGGGCCGGCGCACCTGGGCGCGAGAGTCACGCTTCGGGGCGGCCGAATGGCTGCTGCTCGCCGTCGGCGCGGCCATCTCCGGCATAGCGGTCGCTGCTGCCGTCGTCACCGGGGCATGGAACTTCATCCTCGGCCCCTCGGCCTGAGTCAACGCAACTGCGCGAACCTCTCGACCTTCGTGGTCGGACCGACCACGAGCACGGTGTCTCCTTCGCCCAGCACGGTGTCGGCCTCGGCGTTTCGCCATTCCCCTCGTTCGGGTCGATACGCGGCCACCGTGATCCCGTGCGTGCTGCGCACGGCGGCCTCTCGCAAGGTGATGCCCTGCAGGTGCCGGGGTGCGACGGTCTTCACGATCGCGTAGCCGCGGTCGATCTCCAGGTAGTCGGCGGCCGCGCCGCGCACGAGATGGGCGACGCGTCGGCCCATGTCCTTCTCCGGATAGATGACACGATGCACGCCGAGCTGTTCGAGGACCGCCCCGTGCTGCTCGTCGACCGCTTTGGCCCAGATCACGGGTACCTGCAGCTGGAGCAGCAGAGACGCGGTGAGGATCGACGCGGTGATGTCGTTGCCGATGGCGAGGACGACACGATCGAACTCTCCGACCGCGAGCTGATGGAGCACGTCGAGCC
Organism: Microbacterium sp. UCD-TDU; assembly: GCF_000340625.1. NCBI lineage: Bacteria > Bacillati > Actinomycetota > Actinomycetes > Micrococcales > Microbacteriaceae > Microbacterium > Microbacterium sp. UCD-TDU. Next base: position 928,617 of record NZ_KB454446.1, on the reverse strand, counting down.
GTGTCGAGTCTGCTCTGACCACCTGCGTGAGCTCGCCGTTGAGGGACTGCACGATGTCCTCGTCGGCGTCGATGCCGAGGACCTCCGTGCCCGACGACATCAGTTCGAGCGCGAGGGAGGTCCCGAAGCGTCCGAGGCCGATCACCGCGACGGAATCGGCTTCGGCGATGCGTCGGGCGTCAGGGGTGAAGGAGAGGAACTTGGTCATGTGGTGTCCTTGTCGTCGAACGATCGTGCAGGGGAGACCGGTCAGCCGATCGCCGGGCGCTCCTTGGGCAGCTCATACGCCGTCTGCCGTTGGCGCAGGGCCAGTGCGGAACCCAGCGTCAGCGGTCCGAGCCGGCCGAGGAACATCAGGAGAACGAGGATGAGCTGCGCGGCCGCCGGCAGATCGGCCGTGATGCCGGTGGACATGCCGACCGTACCGAATGCCGAGACGACTTCGAAGAGCACGCGATCGAGGTCGAGATCCGTCATCGCGAGTATCGCGATCACTGCGCTCATCACCGCGGCGAGGGCGACGATCACCACGGTGATGGCCTCCCTGTGCACAGAACGCGAAAGCCGCTTGCCGAACACGTTCACCGCGGTCCCGCCGCGGAACTCGGTCCACATGATGAACAGAAGGACGGCGAAGGTCGTCACCTTGATGCCGCCGGCGGTGCCTGCCGGTCCACCTCCGATGAACATCAGCACATCTGTGACGAGCCAGGTCTCATCGTGCATGAGCGACGTGTCCACGGAGTTGAAACCGGCCGTGCGGGCCTGCACCGAATGGAAGAACCCCGCCAGCATGCGGGAGGCGGGATCGAGCGGTCCCAGCGTTCCGGGATTGTCCCACTCCACGACCACAGTGAACCCCGTGCCGAGGGTGAGCAGGACGAGGGTGGCGACGAGCACGATCCGCGTGTTCATCGACCAGTGCAGCGGGTTCCTGAACTCCTTCCGGAACTGACGAAGCACGGGGAAGCCGAGCCCGCCGAGGATGATCGCGATGCAGATCGGGATGCAGATCCACGGGTCGGACACGAACCCGATCAGGCTGTCGGTGTACAGCGCGAACCCCGCGTTGTTGAAGGACGACACGGCGTGGAAGACGGCGTGCCAGGCGGCTCGGCCCACGTCGTAGTCGTAGCCGGTCCAGAAGCGGACGAACAGGACCGTCGCGACCGCCGCCTCGATGATCACGGTCGTGATCAGGATGCCGATCGCGGTGCGCTTCATGTCGCCCACACCCGTGGACTTCGTCTCGGTGCCGGCGAAGATCCGTGAACGCACGCTGAGCTTGCGAGCGAGCGCGAAGCCGATCAGGGCCGCGAAGAGCATGATGCCGAGCCCGCCGAGCTGGATCAGGAGCAGGATCACGACTTTGCCGAACGGGCTCCAGTAGGTCGCGGTGTCGACCACGATGAGTCCCGTCACGCACACCGCAGAGGTCGAGGTGAAGAGCGCATCGACGAAGTTCGTCCAGACGCCGCTGCGCGACGAGAACGGGAGCATCAGAAGCGCGGTGCCGACGAGGATCGCCGCCCCGAAGCCGAGGGCGATCGCCTGGGCGGGGGCGAAGCCCCGTCGACGCGGGAGGCGACGCGCCGGGGCGGGGAGGGTCAACACGAGAAGTGACGTTACTCCTCGAGACGATCATCCGGGTGCCGCCGGGCGGATCGAGACGGTGCACGACGGCCTCGACGGCCGCCTCGGAGAGGTCCGGGTCAGGTCTCGTTCCAGAGCCGCCGGTAGTACGCGAGCCGTTCGCGGTCGGGGTCGACGCCGTACGCCTCGATGAGGGTGTCCTCCCATCCGGTGCCGAAGTTCCACATCGTGCTCATCGACGCCACGGCGATGTCGGCCCAGCGGTCGGCGACTCCGAGCGCGGCGAGATCGACGAACGCGGTGGGGCGTCCGTCGGCGTCGAGAAGCGTGTTGGGCATGCAGGCGTCTCCGTGGCACACCACCGGCCGGTCGATCGGAGGTGCCTGGAGCAGGTCTCCGGCCACGACCGTGCCGCGCTGCGCGGCGTCGGCGATCCGCTGGTGCGTGCTCCATTCCCAGGGGCACTCGGCCACCGGCAGCGCATCGTGGAGCGCGCGAAGGCCGACGCCGACCGCTCGCACCGCGGTCTCCGCTTCGGCGGCCCAGCGAGGGTCGACGGCACTGCTGGCATCGATCGCGACCGTCACGAGCCACTCGTGCGCGTCATCCTGGCCCTGCTCGAGCACCTCGGGCACCGAGATCCAGGTACGCGCCCACCTCATGCGCTCGGCTTCGTCGCGCATGTTCGCCTCGTCGTCGAGCGGCCCCCACTTGATGTACCGGCCGTCGTCGGTGCGGAAGGTCAGCCCCCCGATCCCGTTGAGCCAGACCGGGGTGAGCGCGGCGCCGCGGGCGAGCTCGCGAACCCGCACCGGGACGTCGACGGAGGTGGAGGGGATGCTCATCCGTCCATCCTGCCCGACCACGATGGGCGGGATCCTGCCATCGATCCAGGCGGTGTCGTAGGCTCGCTCTCGATGCAGTTCCCCCGGTCGTGGTGAAACCAAGAACCACGTAGGCTGATACTGCGTTCCATCAATGCATGTCGCACGACGACGTTCGAAGGAGAACATCAGATGCAGATCAGCGGACAGGGTGCACTCATCACCGGTGGGGCCTCGGGGCTCGGACTCGCCACGGCGCGTCGGCTGGTCGCCGCGGGAGCGCACGTCACGATCATCGACCTCGCCTCGTCGAAGGGTGCCGAGATCGCGGACGAGCTCGGCGGGCTCTTCGTCGCGGCGGATGTGACGAACGCCGATGAGGTGCAGGCGGCCGTCGCGGCCGCGCAGGCGGCGGCTCCGCTGCGCGTCGTCGTGAACTGTGCAGGGATCGCTCCGCCCGCGAAGGTGCTCGACCGCGACGGCAATCCCGCCGTGCTCGCCGACTTCGAGCGCGTGATCCGCATCAACCTCGTCGGCACGTTCAACGTCATCTCGCAGGCCTCTGCCGTGATCGCCACGAACGAGCTGCACGACGAGGAACGCGGCGTCATCGTGAACACCGCGAGCGTCGCCGCGTTCGACGGCCAGATCGGCCAGCCCGCCTACTCCGCATCCAAGGGCGGCGTGCACGCGATGACCCTCCCCGTGGCGCGCGAGCTCGCCCGCTACGGCATCCGGGTCTGCACGATCGCTCCCGGCATCATGGAGACGCCGATGCTGATGGGTCTCCCGCAGGCCGCTCAGGACTCCCTGGGCCAGCAGGTCCCCTTCCCGTCGCGGCTCGGCCGCCCCGACGAATACGCCGTGCTCGTGCAGCAGATCGTCGAGAACGGCTATCTCAACGGCGAGACCATCCGCCTCGACGGCGCCATCCGCATGGCGCCGCGCTGACCCCGCGGCTGCCTTTCCCCTTCGCGATCGAGAACCCAGGAGAACCCATGTCCCTTGCAGGCAAGACCATCCTGATGTCGGGCGGCAGCCGCGGCATCGGCCTCGCGATCGCGCTGCGGGCCGCAGCAGACGGCGCGAACATCGCGATGCTCGCGAAGACCGACACCCCGCATCCGAAGCTCGAGGGCACGATCCACACCGCCGCCGAGCAGATCCGTGCGGCGGGTGGCCAGGCCCTGCCGATCGTCGGCGACGTGCGCGACGACGACGACATCACCGAGGCGGTCATGAAGACCCAGGGTGAGTTCGGCGGCATCGACATCGTGATCAACAACGCCAGCGTGATCGACCTCTCGCGTTCGCTCGACCTGAACGCCAAGAAGTACGACCTCATGCAGGATGTCAACGTGCGCGGAACGTTCATGCTCTCGCGCGCGGCGGTGCCGATCCTGAAGGATGCCGAGAACCCGCACATCCTGTCGCTGTCGCCGCCCTTGAACCCCACCCCGAAGTGGCTCGGCGCGCACACCGGGTACACGCTCGCCAAGTTCGGCATGACCATGGTCACGCTCGGCCTCGCCGCCGAGTTCGCGCGCGACGGGATCGCCGCCAACACGCTCTGGCCGCGCACCACGATCGCGACCGCCGCGGTGCAGAACCTCCTCGGGGGCGACAAGGTCATGGCCGCCAGCCGCACCCCCGACATCTACGCCGATGCCGCCTACGCCGTGCTGCTCAAGCCCGCGGCGTCGTTCACCGGCCAGACGCTCATCGTCGAGGACGTGCTCGAAGCCGACGGCGTCACCGATTTCTCCGGCTACGCCGCGATCCCCGGCACGCCCGACGACGCGCTCTTCCCCGACATCTTCCTCGACTGAGACGCGGAGGTCTCGCTAGAACAGCAGGTATACGGCGCCGACGATCGTGAGGACGATCACGATGCGGTCGAACACCCGCTGATTCATCTTCCGCGCGACCCACAGACCCAGGAGCGCACCGGCCACGACGAGCGGGGCGAGGGCGGCATCCATCAGCAGCACGGGTGTCTCGAACAATCCCAGGCCCGCGAGGAACGGCACCTTGATCGCGTTGATGATGGCGAAGAACCATGCCGACGTGCCGAGGAACACCTGTACCGGGGTGCGTGTGGCCAGGAAGTACATCGACATGACCGGCCCGCCGGCGTTCGCGACCATGGTGGTGAAGCCGCCGAGCGTGCCGTAGGTGCCGGCGAGCACGATGCCACCGGACGGCGGAGCCGCGGCGTCCGCCCTGCTCTGCCGCCACCGGCGCCACAGCGTCACCGCGATCATCAGCAGCAGGATCACCCCGATCGCACGACGGACGATGCCGTCGCCGGCCAGCGCGAGAAAGGCGAATCCGACCAGGAGGCCGGCGATGACCGCCGGGGCCAGACGCAGCAGCGTGGGCCAATGCGCATGCCGACGGTAGGCGATGAGCGCGAACACGTCGCCGACCATGAGCAGCAGCAGCATCGCCGCCGTGGAGGTGCGTGCGGGCAGGACCGCCGCGAAGAGCGCGATCGCGAGGATGCTGCCGCCGGGCAGCGCGGTCTTCGAGATGCCGATCGTCACCGCGGCCAGGGCGAGCGCCGACCAGGCCCACGGATCGAGCGCGATCACCTCTCGAGCTCGGCGACGATCGCGTCGTCACCGCGCGCTGCGGCGAGCAGATCACGGGTGGCGTCGATCACAGTGGCCTCCTGGGGCGGCGGGTGCGGGGCGATCAGCCTCGCGTGGCGGCGAGAGCCGCCGCGAACCGTGCAGCGCGCTGCTCGATGTCGGCCCAGTCGGCAGCCTTGATCGACGCGCCGTTCGCGAGGTCGCCCCCGGCGCCTACCGCTACCGCGCCGGCGGCGAACCACGCGGCGAGGTTGTCGGGGCTCACGCCGCCGGTGGGCATCAGTGGAGCGTCGGGGAACGGTCCGCGCAGGGCGCCGAGGTACGAGGGGCCGCCGAGGGAGGCTGGGAAGATCTTCACCACGTCGACGCCGAGCTCGAGCGCGGCCATGACCTCTGTCGGTGTCATGGCTCCGGTCATCACGACGCGACCCGTGTCGAGCATGCTGCGGGTGAGGTGGGGCAGCGTGCCGGGGCTCACCAGGAACTCGGCGCCCGCCTCTGCGGCCTGCTCCGCCTGCGCTGCCGTGGTCACGGTGCCGGCGCCGATGTGGGCGGCGTCGCCGTGGCGTGCGATGAGCTCGCGGATGACGGCGGGTGCGTCAGGGGTGGAGAAGGTCACCTCGATGCCCGTGACACCGCCGCGGATGATCGCCTCAGAGGCCTCGAGCGCCAGCTCAGGGGAGGGGGCGCGGAGAACGGCGAGGATGCCGGTGGTGCGGGCGCGGTCGAGACGGTCGGGCATGGGGCTCCTTCATCGGGCGGGCTCGTCCATTCTCCCGGGTGCAGCTTGTAATGACAAGTTGGTCAGGAGGCGTGGGTGCGCGGCCAGGCCTCGATCAGGTCCTTCGACTCCTTGAGTCCGAGTCCCGTGTGCTGGCGCAGCGCCTTGATCGCGGCGATGGCGGAGCCGCCGGCGACCATCCTGTCGATCTCGGTGGCGACCGACGGCGGCAGCGATGCGCGCACCGACGACGGGGTCATGGCGGTCGGGGTGATCGAGGAGCGTGTGGCCGTGGCGTTCGACACGGCTGCGAGGTGCGGTGCCGTGGTGCTGACCGACCAGTGCTCGATGCGGTCCTTCGCCTCTTTGAGGCCGACGCCCGAGTGGTCGCGGTAGAGCTTGATCGCGTGGATCTTCTGCCCGGCCGAGACGAGCCGGTCGATCTCGGCGATCACGGTCGGTGTCAGACCGGAGACCGACGCCGATGCGGACGAGGCCGGAGCCGTGCGCGCGGTCGTGGGCGACGGGGTGAACACCTGTGGCTCCGGCAGCTTCGGGCGCATGCCGCGCAGTGCGACCGCGAGGATCGCGACGACCACGATCAGGCCGACGACGATCGCGATGATCCACAGCACGGCATCCATGGGCTCAGTCTAGAGAGGTCGCCTCCCGCGCCCCAGGGCGTTCCCATCCGCCACCGCGTACCCTGGAGGGTATGACCGAGACTCCCCGCACGCGCGAGACGCGCCCCGCAGCATCCGCGTCCGCCCCGCAGGGTCGGCCCGCCCAGGGCAAGGTCCGCGAGACGCGCACGGCGCAGGTGCGCCCCGCGACCGAGGGGTGGACCCAGCAGAAGGATGCCGAGGGGCGTCCGCTGCTGCAGTTCGCGAGCCCCAAGCGCGGCAAGCCGCCGGTGCACCTGGCCGACCTCACGCCGGCCGAGCGCACCGAGAAGGTCAAGGAGCTCGGGCTTCCGGGCTTCCGCGCGAAGCAGCTGTCGACGCACTACTTTCGTCACTACACGTCCGACCCCGAGCAGATGACCGACCTTCCGGCCGACACCCGGGAGCAGCTCGTCGCCGGCATGCTCCCGCCGCTGCTCACCGAGGTACGACGCCTGGAGACCGACCGCGGCGACACGATCAAGTTCCTGTGGCGCCTGCACGACGGCGCGCTGGTCGAGTCGGTGCTCATGCGCTACCCCGGCCGCATCACGCTGTGCGTGTCGAGCCAGGCCGGCTGCGGCATGAACTGCCCGTTCTGCGCGACCGGACAAGCGGGGCTCACCCGCAACATGTCGACGGCCGAGATCATCGAGCAGATCGTCCGCGCGAACCGTCTGATCGCCGATGGCGGGCTCGGCGGCAAGAAGGCCGATGACCACAGCATGGAGCGTGTCTCGAACATCGTCTTCATGGGCATGGGGGAGCCGCTCGCCAACTACAAGCGCGTGATGGATGCGGTGCGCTCGATGGTCGCCCCGCAGCCCGACGGCCTCGGCATGAGCGCGCGCGGCATCACGGTGTCGACCGTTGGCCTCGTGCCCGCGATCAAGAAGCTCGCCGACGAGAACATCCCGGTCACGTTCGCGTTGTCTCTGCACGCGCCCGATGACCACCTGCGCGACGAGCTCATCCCCGTGAACTCGCGGTGGAAGGTGGATGAGGCCCTCGATGCCGCCTACGAGTACTACGCCAAGACCGGTCGCCGCGTCTCGATCGAGTACGCACTCATCAAGGACATGAACGACCACGCCTGGCGCGCCGACCTGCTGGCCGAGAAGCTCAATCAGCGTGGCCGCGGCTGGGTGCACGTGAACCCGATCCCGCTGAACCCGACGCCCGGCTCGATCTGGACCTCGTCGGAGATCCCGGTGCAGAACGAGTTCGTGCGCAGGCTCAACGACGCCGGTATCCCCACGACCCTCCGCGACACCCGCGGCAAGGAGATCGACGGCGCCTGCGGTCAGCTCGTCGCCACGACCGAGGACGAGGCCGCTTCCGCTGCGATCGGCTGAGGCGCACCCGCTCGGCGTCCGTCCGCGGCGCCCAGCCGTTCGGCGCGGTCGAGCCACCGCGTGATGGTGGCATCGCTCGCGTCCTTCACACCGAGCATGCGGTGCGTGCGCACCGAGCGGATCCCGCAGAAGCGCATCGTCCCTCGGGCGACGTGGGTCTGCGCGGGCAATCCGGTGAACGGCACGAAGTACCAGGGTGTGTCCGCGAGCAGGAGCAGGCGGCCGTGGCGTGCCGGCAGCAGGCCCTCGACGAGACCGAGCTTCGTGTACCGGTACTCCTGCTGCGGCAGCAGGGCGCGGTCGAAGAAGCCCTTCAGCAGGGCGGGGACCGACCCCCACCACAGCGGCGTCGCGATGACGACCGTGTCGGCGCTCTGCAGCGCCTGCTTCGCCTCGACGAGGTCGGGCTCGAGTGTCATGCGCTCGCGGTAGCCGAAACGCAGGTTCGGATCGAAGTCGAGGTCGCGGAGCGCGAGCACGCGTGCGTCGCCGTGGGCTGCGGCGTAGCGCTGCGCGAGCGCGGCGGTCAGGGAGCGGGCATCGGGATGGCCGTCGATCACGAGAGCGGACATGGCGGGATTCCTATCTGGACAGTGTCAAGCTGGTGGACACTGTCAAGATAGGAGAGGATGTTGCTCATGTCAAGTTCGAAGGACGGCTACCACCACGGCGATCTCGCCCGTGCGCTGGAAGACGCCGCGATGCAGCTGCTGGAGCGCATGCCCGCGGCGGAGATCAGTCTGCGGGAGGTCGCTCGGGCCGCGAACGTCAGCCACAACGCCCCCTATCACCACTTCTCGGACCGGCTCGGACTGCTGAAGGCGATCGCCGAGCGCAGCATGGCCGACCTCCTCGAGCAGGTCCGCGCTGCCGCCGAGAAGGCCCGGACCCCGCGGACCGCGCTCACCGATGGGGGATCCGCGTACATCCGTTTCGCGGTCGAGCATCCGCACGCGTTCGATGCGGTCTACGACCCGACCGTCTGCGTACCCGGGGCGCCGACCCCGACGATGGCGCCTCTGATCGACGGGCTCGAGGCCGTGCTCGCCGAGAGCGCAGCCGCCGCGGGCCTGGACCGACCGACCGATGTCGTCGCGCTGTGGGGTCTGATCCACGGGCTCGGCACGCTGGCCGCCGCCGGGCACTTCACGCTCGACGACGGGCTCTCCGCCTATGCCGCCGCCCTCGATCGGCTTCTGCCGGCGACCTGATCCGCCCGGTTCCGCCGCCCAAGCTGTGAGTCGCTCAAAGCACTCTTCCACGCGATGCACAGGCGACCTTTCGTAGATTGTTCGGATGCCCTATTCCGCCCATCGACCGGGTCGCTACGACTCGCAGGGTCGGATCATCCTCGACAGCGACCCGAACGCCGTCACGGATGACCTCGACTTCCTGCGCGAATTCGAGCCCACCGGCACGGACGACGCCACCCGTGAGGCGTCCGCATCCGTGCCGTCGGAGGCGACTCCGATCGCCGATGCCCTCGTCTCAGAAGAGCCCGCCCCGGTGAAGCCCGCGCGTGAGCCGCGCGCGCGCCGGCCCCGCAAGACGCGCGCACCGCGCACTCCCGGTTCGCGCGCGCGGACCCTCGCGATCCTCGGAGGAGCGGAGGGCGAGATCCTCGACCGCGTCCCCGGCGAGACGCCGCGCTTCGTGCAGATGTTCTTCGTGCTCGCCGGCACCGCGCTCGTCTCGGCGATCTCGATGCTCTTCGCCCTCACCACCGGTGTGCAGGCGGCCATCTGGCTGGCCGTGCCGCTGGCGCTCGTGTGGGCGCTCATCATCTTCAACCTCGACCGCTTCCTCACCTCGACCATGAGCTCGACGAGGAACGTCTGGCGCCTCATCGGCCTCGCGATCCCGCGTGTGATCATGGCCGCGATCATCGGCTTCGTCGTCGCCGAGCCGCTCGTGCTGCAGATCTTCCACAACGACATCGCCCGCGAGGTCGCCTCCACCAACATCACGCAGTCGCAATCCGACCAGGAGGCTCTCGAATCGGGCCCGGAGAAGATCGCGCTCGACGCGGCATCCGCCAAGGTGGCCGAGCTCGAGAACCAGGCGGCGACCGGCATCGTCGCGGGAACGGATGCATCGTCGGCCACGGAGTCCGCCGCCCAGGCCACGGTCGATGACGTGACCGCGAAGATGACCGCTCAGCAGGCGGTGATCGACCAGGCTCGTGTGCTGTACCAGTGCGAACTGACGGGTGAGGGTGCCGGCACCGTTCCCGGCTGCACCGGCGTCAACGGCCAGGGTGCCAGCTCGGATGCCGCCAAGGCGCAGCTCGCCGAGGCCCAGCAGACCTACGACGCGCTCGCCGCGCAGCTGCGCACCGCGAACGAGGAGCTCGCCGCTGCGGGAACCGCCGCGAAGGAGAACACCTCGTCGTCGGAGGCGCAGAACCGTGAGCAGGCGAAGTCGCAGCTGCCGACCGCCCGCGACTCCTACGACCAGGCACTCGCCGCGTACAACGCGCGGGCCGACGCCGTGGCGCAGGGCAACGCCGGTGCCGTCGGGCTGCTCAGCCAGATCAGCGGACTCAACCGGCTGAGCGAGAAGGAGCCCTCTATCCTGTGGGCGCACATCCTGATCGCCGCGCTGTTCTTCATGATCGAGCTGCTGCCGGTGCTGGTGAAGGTGCTCACGAGCTACGGCGACCCGAGCCTCTACGAGAAGGCCGCGGCGATCCGCAAGCAGGTCGCACTCGACCGGGTGACGGCCGAGGGGTTCCGTGACCGCGCCAAGATCGTGACGGACCAGTCCCAGGAGGTACAGGCCGAGGCCGGCTCCGGTGAGCCGCAGACGCGTGCGGAACGCCGCGAGGCGGCGGAGGCGCAGGAGCGGGAACGGGCGGAGAAGCGCGCGCAGGCGCAGACGCTCGAGGAGCAGGAGGAGCTGGTTCGTCCGACGATCGGCTGAGCCGGGCAGCGCGGCGCGGCGAGGCTGCGCGAGGTGCCGGTCAGGCGAGTTGAGGAATGCGCTCCGGCATCCGTGGCGCCTGCTGCGGGGAGAGCTCGCTGATCCGGGTGGTTCCCCGCGCCGGTTGGTCGCGGACGGCGGCGGCGATCGAGCGGATCAACGCAACGGTGGACGGGGTGCGTGCCCAGCGCGCTCCGGTGAGCAGTGCCTCGATGCGGGCGAGCGGATGCTGAAGCGTGACATCGTGCTGGCGGACATCATCGCTGAGCCACTCCAGGAGCTGTGTGATGGTCCAATCGCGGTTGATTGGTCCAAGCTCTGAAGGACTGCTAACGAAATGCGTGTTCATTGGTCCAGAATCGGTTCTCATGAGCGTGAAGGACAGGGCCAATGGCGGGCCAATGGATCAGGTATCGGCCATTGCTGCGGGACGAGCGGCATCTCTCGTGCACGCAGGTGACGTGTCGTCGGAAGCGCTCTCGGCACGGCTCGGCCGCTGGACACAGGGAGACGGCACTCTCGCCGCCCGGCTCTCGCGGGGCATCGAGGGTCTGATCGCGAGTGGTGAGCTGCGCCCGGGGGACCGGCTGCCCGCTGAGCGCGCACTGGCAGCCGCAGGCTCCGTCTCGCGCGGCACGGTCGTCGCCGCGTACGCCGACCTCGCCGAGCGCGGTCTCGTCGACCGGCGGCAGGGGAGCGGCACCCGCATCGCCGGGACAGCCGCAACCGCGGTGCCCGCCCAGCGACCGGGGCGAGGAGAAGCTCTGTTCTCCGCGCTGCCGAACGCGATCGATCTCCTGCGCACCGTGCCGCAGATCTCCGACCTCGGGGTGCAGCTCATCCGCGATCACAAGCCGCGGCTCGACCTCGCACTGCTGCCCGAGACCGACCCTGCGGGCCTTCCTGCCCTGCGTGCCCTCATCGCCGACATGTACACCGCGGAGGGGACGCCGACCACACCGGAGCAGATCCTCGTCACCCACGGCGCGCAGCAGGCCATCAGCCTCGTGGTGAATGCGCTCGTCGGGCCCGGCGACATCGTGCTCGCCGAGGAGATCACCTGGCCGGGAGTCACCGACTCGGTCGGACTGCGCGGTGGCACGGTGCACGGCGTCCCGATGGGGGACGACGGTCTCGACGTCGACGCGCTGGAGCAGGCGCTCGCCCGACTGCGCCCCGTGCTCGTCGCGCTGAACCCGCATCACCAGAATCCCACCGGGTCGCGCCTGCCGGCCTCCGCGAGGCACCGGGTGGCCGAGCTCGCCGCGCAGTACGGCGTTCCCGTCATCGAAGACCGCGTGCTCGCGGGCATCTCCTTCGATGGGGTCGTGCCGCCCACGCTCGCGGCCGAGCGCGCGGATGCCCCCGTCATCGTGGTCGAGTCGGTGTCGAAGTGGGTGTGGGCGGGGCTGCGGATCGGCTGGTTGCGCGCCGACCCCGTGCTCGTGCGACGGCTGCGCGGCGCGCGCCAGCTCGCCGACCAGTCCACCAGCGTGCCGGGTCAGCTGCTCGCTCTCGACCTGATCGCCCGCGCCGACGACCTGCGCCGGGCGAACAGCCGCATCCACCAGGAACGGCTGAGACTGCTCCAGACGCTCCTGGCCGAGCACCTGCCCGACTGGACGGTCGAACCGCCCCGCGGCGGGCTCTCGCTGTGGGTGCGGTTGCCCGCGGGGTCGGCGGCGGCGCTCGCCAGGACAGCCGCAACGCACGGCGTCTCGGTCGCGGGGAGCGCGGCGTTCGCCGTTTCCGCGTCGCCCGACGATCACATCCGCATCCCGTTCACCGCACCCGATGACGTGCTGGCCGAGGGCGTCCGCCGACTCGGGGCGGCCTGGCGCGAGTATCGGGAGACTCTCGGGGTGTCCTCTTAGGCTGACCCGCATGACTCGGATGCAGCGTCGGACCATGCGGATGCAGACGCTGTGGATCTCGATCGTCGGCGTGCTCGCCGTCACGATCTATGCCGCGCTCGCCGCCGTGCAGATCCTGGTGCTCAATCCACTCGCGGCCGCTGCGCGTCCGTTGATCCCGGCGATGGGTTTCCTGGTGCTGCTGACGCTCGGGGCGGGGGGTTACTTCATCGCCTCGTTCGGCGCCGGCATGGGACTCGCCGACGCCTTCGGCATCGGCGGGGGCGACTACTCGCCATGGGCTCGCCCCCTCTATGCCGCGAGTGCGCTCTCCGCCGTCGCGCTCGTCGTCGTCGGAGTCATGGCCGCGGTACGACCACGCTCCGCTCCTGCGGCCGCCTGACCTCTTCCCTCGCATCCGGCCCGGCCATAGTGGGCAGCCAGTAGCGTTGATCCATGGTCAACTATCGCTATCTCGGCAACAGCGGTCTCAAGGTCTCGGAGATCACCTACGGCAACTGGGTCACCCACGCCTCACAGGTCGGCGACGACGCCGCCGTGAAGACCGTGCATGCCGCGCTCGACGCTGGTATCACCACCTTCGACACCGCCGACACCTACGCCAACACGGCCGCGGAGGTCGTGCTCGGCAAGGCGCTGGAGGGTCAGCGCCGCGAGGGGCTGGAGATCTTCACGAAGGTCTACTTCCCGACCGGCCCCAAGGGACCGAACGACACCGGCCTGAGCCGCAAGCACATCTTCGAGTCGATCAACGGCTCGCTCACGCGCCTCGGCACCGACTACGTCGACCTGTACCAGGCGCACCGCTTCGACTACGAGACCCCGCTCGAGGAGACGTTCCAGGCCTTCGCCGACGTCGTCCGCCAGGGCAAGGCGCTCTACATCGGCGTCTCGGAGTGGACCGCGGAGCAGCTGCGCGAGGGGCATGCTCTCGCCAAGCAGCTCGGCATCCAGCTCATCTCGAACCAGCCCCAGTACTCGATGCTGTGGCGTGTCATCGAGGGCAAGGTCGTGCCGGCATCCGAAGAGCTCGGCATCTCGCAGATCGTCTGGTCGCCGATGGCGCAGGGCGTGCTCAGCGGCAAGTACCTCCCTGGTCAGCCGGTGCCGGAGGGTTCCCGTGCGACCGACCCCCACAGCGGCGCCGACTTCATCAAGAGCTTCCTGCAGGACGACATCCTCACCGCCGTCCAGCGCCTCAAGCCGATCGCCGAGCAGGCGGGCCTGTCGATGCCGCAGCTCGCGATCGCGTGGGTGCTGCAGAACCCGAACGTGGCAGCGGCCCTCGTCGGAGCCTCGCGTCCGGAGCAGCTCGCCGAGACCGTCAAGGCCTCTGGTGTGAAGCTCGACGCCGACACCATGACCGCGATCGACGAGGCGCTGGGCGACACGGTCAACCGCGACGCGGAGGCGACGTACTCGACCTCCCCGAAGACGCGCCTGGTCTGAGTGTCCTGATCTGACGCCGAGACCCATCGGTAGCGTCGAGACCCACCCCCGCTGACGTATGCGGGGGTGGGTCTCGACGTTGGGCGTGGGTCTCGGCGGCCGCCTTACTCCTTGACGGCGCCGGCGGTCAGGCCCTGCACGATCCAGCGGCTCGCGAGAGCGAACATCGCCATGGTCGGCAGGATCGTCAACACCGCGGCGGCACTCATCGAGCCCCAGTCGATGTTGAAGGTGGAGATGAAGCCGTTCAGCGCCGAGGGCACGGTGCGGTTCGCGTCGGTGTTCATCAGCACGACCGACAGGAACAGCTCGTTCCAGCAGTTGACGAAGTTGAAGATGAACGCCGCGATGATGCCGGGGGTCATCACCGGGACGAGCACGCGGAACAGAGCGCCCAGGCGTGAGCATCCGTCGATCATCGCCGCCTCTTCGAGCGCATCCGGCACGTTCTCGAAGAAGCCCCGCAGCATGACGGTCGAGAACGGGATGCAGATCGCGATGTACACGAGAATGAGCCCCGGCTTGGTGTCGACCAGGCCGAGGTCGGTCATCATCGAGTAGAGGGGCCCGAGCGCGATGAATGCCGGGATCATCTGGGTCAGCAGGAACGCGATCAGGATCGCCCCCTTGCCGCGGAACTCGAACCGGGCCAGCACGTAGGCGCTCAACAGGGCGATGAGGGTGGCCACGGCACCGCCGACGACCGCGACCAGGGCGGAGTTGCCGAGGAACACCCCGAACGAGCTCTTCTGGAACAGGCTGATGTAGTTCTCGAGCGAAGGCTCGCTCGGCCAGTACTCGATCGGGAAGCGGTTGATCGTGCCCGGCGACTTGATCGACGTCAGCGCGATCCAGTACAGCGGGAACAGTGTGATCACGAGCCAGAGTCCCAGGCCCACGACACGGACGATGCCGCCGATCGTGACGCGCGGCTTCGGGCGCGGTGCGGATGCCGGGTCGGGCACGGTGATGCGGCGGGTCTCGGTGATCGAGGAGCCCGTCCGCGAGGCGTCTGTCATGGTCATCGCTGCACTCTCCGCATCGCCATCAGGTAGAACGCGCAGAACACGAACAGGACCGCCATCACGATGAGGCCGATCGCGCTCGCGAAGCCGTAGTTGCCCTGTTGGGTGTAGTTGATCATCCAGGTCGTGATGATGTGCGTCTGGTTGGCGGGTCCGCCGTTGGTCATCGCGTAGATGATGTCCGGGAAGTTGAAGATCCAGATCACGCGCAGCAGGATCGTCAGCAGCAGCGTCATCGAGATGTACGGGATGATGATCGAGAACAGCTGACGGAACTTGCCGGCGCCGTCCAGGCTCGCAGCCTCCAGCATCTCGTCGGGGACCGACTGCAGGGCCGCGAGGATCATGATCGCGAAGAACGTCACCCCGTACCAGACGTTCGCGACGATCACCGCGAACATCGCGAGCTTCGGATCGGCCAGCCAGGGCAGCGGCGCGTCGATCAGCCCGGCCTTCATGAGCAGGTCGTTGACCACGCCGAACTCGGCGTTGAACATCCAGCGGAACAGCATGCCGATGAGGAAGCCCGACACCGCCCACGGGAAGAACACGAGGGCCTGGTAGAGCCCGCGGAAGCGGAACCTCTTGCGCAGGGCGAGCGCGATCAGGAACCCGATCACGAGCTGCGGCACGAGCGAGCCGACGACCCACAGCACGGAGTTTCCCGCGACGGTCGGGAACGCCGGATCGCGGAACACCGCGAGGAAGTTGTCGAAGCCCACGAACGGCGTCGACGTGAGATCCCACAGGTTCCAGTCGTGGAAGGCCATGCGCGCGCCCTGCAGCATCGGCCAGTAGGTGAACCAGCAGACGAAGACGATCGCCGGCGCGAGGAAGGCCAGCAGCGTCCATGCCTGGCGGCCGCGGAACGGGCGTCGGCGCGATGCCGGGGAGGCCCCGACGGCTGCCTGCTGCGAAGCAGTGCCGACGGAGCCTCCCTTCTGAGCGGTGCGGGCCACAGGTCAGCCCTTTTCCGCGGCGTACTTCTCGGTCCAGAACGCATCCCACGACGCCAGCAGGTCGCTGGTCGACATGTTGCCCAGCAGCACGTTCTGCACGTCCTGGTCGGACTTCTGGATCCACTCGGTCCACCAGCTGACCCCGCGCGGCTGGCGCACGTTGACGTAGGTCTCCGGGTCTTCCGTCATGGTGACGTAGCTGGTCCACGGGCCCGACGAGTAGAAGTCGTCGTCGGCTGCGGCCGTGATGATCGGCACCAGGCTGTTGGCCTGCGCGAACTCGGTGGCGGGCTCTGCCGAAGAGAGGAACTCGACCAGCTTGACGGCCGCCTCCTTGTTCTCGCTGTTCTCGGCCACACCCCAGCCGGCGACGGCGAGCGGCTGCGCGGCCTTGCCCGACGGGCCGACGAGCAGCGGAGCGGTGTCCCACTGGTCTTCGGTCAGCGAGGAGTCCTGCACGGTCGCGATGACCTCGGGGTCCTGCAGCAGGAAGGCGGTGGTGCCGTTCGTGAAGCCGGCGACCATCTCGGGGTAGCCCCACGAGACGGCGGAGGGCGGGGAGGCCTTCTTGAAGAGGTCGAAGTAGTCGTCGACGGCGTCCTGTGCCTCGGGCGCGGCGAAGATCGTCGAGCCGTCCTCCATCAGGAACGCGTCGTCGACGTCGAGTCCGTCGATCGTGTACGCCTCGATGGCCGCGACCACGTTGCTGTTGGCGTTCTGGCCACCGCGGAAGGCATAGCCGTAGATGTTGTTCGACGGGTCCTGGATCGCACTGGCCTGCTCGAGCAGGTCCTTCCAGCTGTGCGGCGGACCGTCGAAGCCGGCGTCCTTCACGAGGTCGGTGCGGTAGAACAGCGACAGGCCGTAGAAGCCGTAGGGCACGAAGTAGCTCTTGCCGTCGGCGGCGACCGAGGCGGACTGCGCGTTGTCGGTCAGAGCATCCCAGCCGTCCCACTTCTCGAGGTCGGGGCCCAGGTCGTACAGCCAGCCGTTGTTCGCGAACGGTCCGACCGTGATATCGCGGACTTCGAGGACGTCGACGCCCTTGCCGGACTGCAGCATCTGCTGGATCTTCGCGTCGGCCTGCTCGGTGGGAGGGGAGACCAGGTTGACCGTGATCTTCGGGTTCGCCTTCTCGAAGTCGTCGAGCAGTCCGCGTAGGAGCTCGGTGCGAGCGGGGTTGGTCAGGCTCTCGACCATCTGCAGGGTGACGGCGCCGTCGGCGGACGGGCCGGAGCTTGCGGAACAGCCGGTGAGAGCGAGGACGGCGACGGTGCCGAATCCCGCTGCGGTCGTCAAGATCTTGTTCTTCACGATGTGCCTCTCGGTGGGGTGGGGGTGGATGTTGCGGTCGGGCGGGGGGATGGACGCGGTCAGGGAAGGATGAGGGAATCGGCGCGGCGAATGCCGGCACGGCTGAGGATCTGCGGGACGCAGCGCTCGACGAAGGCCTCGTAGTCGGCGGCCTCGTTGTAGAGGTGGGCGGAGAGTCGGAAGTAGCCGACGCCGCGGAAGCTGGTGAAGGCCGTCTCGACGCCCACCTCGTCGAGCAGGTCCATGCGCAGGGCGTCGGCCTCTTCGCGGGTCGCGCCGAGCCCGAGCGGAAGGCGCACGAGTCGCATCGACGGCACGGGCGAGGGGAGCGGGGTGAGCGGGTCCTCGTCGCCGTAGGGGCGCAGGGCTTCGGCGATCAGCTCAGCGCCGGCATCCGCGGTCTCTGCCATCGCGGTGCGCGCGGCCGCCCAGCCGAACTCGCTCTCGATGAAGTCGATCGCGGTCGGGGTCGCCAGGTAGGTCGTGGCGTCGATCGTGCCCTGGGTGTCGAAGCGGGTGGGGTAGGGCTCGCGAGCGGCCCACGAGTCGATGAGCGGCCAGAGCTCGTCGCGGTCGGGGGCGGTCGTGACGAGCAGGGCAGAGCCGCGCGGGGCGCAGGGCCACTTGTGCAGGTTGCCGAACCACCAGTCGCCTCCCGCGACCGCTGCCGCGTCGGGGATGAGGCCGGGGGCGTGGGCGCCGTCGACGAGTGTGCGCACGCCGCGCTGGGCCGCGGCGTCGGTGATGCGCCGCGTGGGCAGCAGCCGCGCGGTGGGGGAGGTGATCTGGTCGACGACGATCAGGCGGGTGCGGGGCGTGAGCGCATCGGTGAAGAGCTGCACGATCTCGTCGTCGGAGGCGAGCAGGGGCAGGGCGACGGTGCGGACCGTCGCACCGAACCGGCGGGCGAGGCGCTCGGCTCCCATCGTGATCGCCCCGTAGCCCTGGTCGGTCACGAGGATCTCGTCACCGGTCTCGAGCTGCAGCGCGTTGTAGACCACGGTCGCCGCCGCGGAGGCGTTCGGCACGAAGGCGCTGTCCTCCGCACGCGCGCCCACGAACGGGGCGGTGCGTTCGCGAGCCTCCTGCACGCGTTCGGCGATGCGCGGGAACCACTCGACGGGGCTGAGATCGGCGCGGCGGCGCAGGGCGTCCTGATGATCGACGACGACGGACGGGACCGCGCCGAAGGATCCGTGGTTGAGGTGGATCACTTCCCGGTCGAGGGGCCAGGCGTCGCGCGCTCGCATGCCGGAGTTCAGCGTGAGCGGTGCGGGGAACAGCGGTGCGGGCATCAGTCCTCATCGATGAGTCGGGCGAGTTGTTGCACAACTTTGCCACATGCCGTCGAAAACTGCCACGAAATGGTGAAGATGAAACATAGTTGTCATACGAGTTCCCTGCGAAGGGGAGTTCCGACAGACTTCACGAGGGGTGGGGAGTGTCAGAGAGGATGACGATGAGCGCACTCGACACGGCGCTGCACGGGCTGCGGGCGCTGATCGCCGACGGTGCGCTGCGGCCCGGCGACCGGCTTCCGAGCGAGGGCGAGCTCTGCGAACGGCTCGGCGTCTCCCGGGGCTCCCTGCGCGAAGCGATCCGGATGCTGGCCGCTCTCGGTGTGCTCGACACCCGTCACGGCTCCGGCAGCTACGTCAGCGAGCTGCGTGCCGCCGACCTGATCGGCAGCCTGTCACTCACCGTCGGACTGCTGCCGATGGCCGGAGTGCTCGAACTGACCGAGCTACGCCGCGTGCTCGAACCGCATGCCGCCGCGCTCGCCGCGGCCCGCATCGACGAGGACACGGTGGCGTCGCTGGACCGTGTGCTCGACGAGATCGAGGCGACCACCGACTTCGAGGCGCAGTCGCGGCTCGACCACGAGTTCCACATGGCGATCTCCG
Organism: Microbacterium sp. UCD-TDU; assembly: GCF_000340625.1. Classification (NCBI taxonomy): domain Bacteria; kingdom Bacillati; phylum Actinomycetota; class Actinomycetes; order Micrococcales; family Microbacteriaceae; genus Microbacterium; species Microbacterium sp. UCD-TDU. The sequence continues at coordinate 909,421 of NZ_KB454446.1, read as the reverse complement.
GCGTTGCGGGGAACGAGGCGCTGACCAGTCTGATCGACGTGCTGCGTTCGCGTTCGAGGGCTTATCGGATCTCCGACCCCGAGGACGCCGCCGAGCTCAAGGTGCACTCGGATGCCGGGCACCGTGCGATCCTGCGCGGCCTGGCGGCGGCGGACCCGGTCGCCGCGAGTGCTGCGGCCTCCGCTCATGTCGCGTACACGGAGTACTGGGTGCGGAGGTACTCGGGTCTCGAGGGCTGACGCGCGTTCTGGCGGACCGGTCAGCCGAGGGTGATGTCGACCTGGATCTCGGCGGCGATGCGTTCGAGGTCGGCACGCAGGGCGTCGAGGTCGACGGAGGCCGGGACCTTTGCGGTGACCGATGCCTCGAACAGGCGCCCTCCGGCCATCGCCGCATCCCTGGTCTCGGTGGCGAGCTCCTCGATGCTCAGGGCATGCGCGCTCAGCACGCCGGAGACTTCGCGCACGATGCCGGGACGGTCGTTGCCGAGCACCTGGATCTCGAGCAGCTGATCGTCGTCTGCGGCGGCATCGGGGGTGCCGGTGAGCACGGCGAGCGTGAGGAGCCCCTGGCCCTGGAGGCCGCGCAGAGCGCTCTCGAGCTCCGCCGCCTGCTCGGTCGGCACGGAGACCTCGATGACGCCCGCGAACGTGCCGGCGAGCTCGGCCAGCGAGCTGTTCTCCCAGTTGCCGCCGTGCGCATCCACGACATCGGCGACGGCGGCCACGAGGCCAGGACGGTCTGCACCCGCGACGGTGAGGATGAGTGTGGTCATGCGGCCAGCGTAGCCCGCAGCCCTCACTCCGCCCAGACGCCGGACTCCAGGAATCCTTCGAGGCGTGCGCGGTGCGGGGCGAGGTCCCAGCCTTGGGCGGCGACCCACTCGTCGGAGTAGTACGTGCCGGCGTAGCGGACGCCGCTGTCGCAGATCAGGGTCACGACGCTGCCCGTCTCGCCCGCGGCACGCATCCGGGCGATGAGCTGGAACGCGCCGTAGAGGTTGGTGCCGGTCGAGCCGCCCGCCCAGTGCAGGGTGCGCTCGCGCAGCAGGCGGATCGCGGCGATCGAGCCGGCATCGGGGACGCGGATCATCTCGTCGATCACGGTGGGCACGAACGACGCCTCGACCCGGGGGCGGCCGATGCCCTCGATGCGGCTCGGACGCCCGGCCGGCGGGTCCACGGTGCCGGCCCATCCGTCGTAGAAGGCCGAGCCCTCGGGATCGACGACCGCGACCTTTGTGTCGTGACGGCGGTACTTCACGTACCGGCCGAACGTCGCGCTCGTGCCACCGGTGCCGGCGCCCGTGACGATCCAGGTGGGGATCGGATGCCGCTCCTGGGCGAGCTGGCTGAACACGCTCTCGGCGATGTTGTTGTTGCCGCGCCAGTCGGTCGCGCGCTCGGCGAACGTGAACTGGTCGAGGTAGTGGCCGGTGCAGTCGGAGGCGAGGCGCTGGGCCTCGGGCGACATGTCCTCTGCCCGGTCGACGAAGTGGCACGTGCCGCCGTAGAACTCGATGAGGTCGATCTTCTCCTGCACGGTCGAACGGGGAACGACCGTGATGAACGGCAGCCCGAGCATGCGGGCGAAGTACGCTTCGGACACGGCGGTCGATCCGCTCGACGACTCCACGAGCGTGGTGTCTTCACGGATGCGTCCGTTGACCAGGCCGTAGAGGATCAGCGAGCGCGCGAGGCGATGTTTGAGGGAGCCCGTGGGGTGCACGGACTCGTCCTTCAGGTAGAGGTCGATGCCCCACTCGGACGGCAGCGGGAAAAGGTGCAGGTGGGTGTCGGCACTGCGGTTGGCATCGGCTTCCAGCAGGGCGATCGCGGTGCTGGTCCAGTCGCTCATGCCCTCGACACTACCTGCCGCTCAGCCGACCGTTCCGGCCGGGGAGGCCCCGCCTTCGCCGTCCACGTGCAGCAGCGAGGCCTGCGACTGCTCCTGCTGCAGCTGGAACTCGAAGCGCGAGCGGTCACCGCGGTGATACGCGATGAAGTACTCGATCGGCGTGCCGTCGGAACTGCGGCTGATGCTGCGCAGACGCAGCAGGGCCGAGCCGGCGCTGACTCCCAGGTGCTGTGCCTGCTCGTGCGTGGCCACGGTCGCCTCGGCTGAGCGCACGCCGTGCGTCGCGACGATGCCGTTGTCGGCGAGCAGTCGGTACAGGGATCCCTCGGTCAGGTCGGCACCGAGCGTCACGGAGCCGACGGCCTCCGGCATCCAGGTCGTCGACAGCGACCACGGCTCGCCGTCGACATGGCGCAGACGCTCCAGCACCACGACGGGCGACCCCACGGGCACCTCCAGCGCCAGGGCGACCTCGTCATCCGCCGTCGTCTGCTCGTGCCGCAGCACGTCGCTGTGCACATGGCCGCCGCGGCGCTCGACATCGTCGTACAGACCGACCAGGGTGTGCACCAGACTCTCGCTCGTGCGGGGGCGGGAGACGAAGGTGCCTTTGCCCTTCACCCGCTCGACGAGTCCCTCGTGTTCGAGCTGGGCGAGCGCCTGGCGCACGACGGTGCGCGAGATGCCGTAGCGCTCGCACAGCCGATGCTCACCGGGCAGCGGGTCGCCGGGCTGCAACCCGTCGCGCGCGATGCCGTCGATGATCAGCTGGCGCAGCTGATCGTACATCGGTGCGGCGGAGTGCCGGTCGATCGCGTCGTCGACGAGGGCCATCAGTACGCCACCCCCGCGTGCAGGATCACGTTCGCGTAGGGGGTGAACTCCCCCGACCGCACGAATGCGCGGGCGCCGCGGCTGAGCTTCTTGAACTCGACGTGCGGGAGGAGTTCGATCTCGAATCCCATCCCGGCGAACCGCTCCCGCAGCGCGGCCAGCACCTCCGGGCTCTTCTCGGCGACCTCTGCCGAGACCGTCGCTCCCTCCACGACCAGCTCGGCGAGCACGGTGTCGAGCACGTCGAGGAAGGCCGGAGCCCCTGGGCGATACGCCAGGTCGATGCGCTCGGAGCCCGGGGGGATCGGCAGGCCCGCGTCGGTGACGACGAGCAGGTCGGTGTGGCCGGTCTCGCTGATCACGCGGGAGAGCGCGGGATTGATCGTGGTGGCTGTCTTGCGCATGTGGCTCCTCGGTGCTCCGCAGGTTCGGTTCGCGAGTTCAGTCCGCGACGGGTACGGCCGAGCGCTCCGTCAGAAACGCATCGACCTCGGCGCGGTGGGGAAGGCTCGGCGACGCCCCCTGCTTGGTGACGGTGAGCGCGCCGGCCGCGGTGGCCAGGCGCACGGCATCCGCCAAAGTGCTGCCGTTCGCGAGCGCCGCGCCGAGATATCCGGCATAGGCGTCGCCCGCCGCAGTCGTGTCGACGGCCTCGACCGGGAACGGAGGGATCACGGAGGCGCCCTCGGCCGTGACGACGCACGACCCCTGGCCCGCGAGGGTGATCACGGCGGCGCCGACGCCCTGGGCGAGGAACCAGCGTCCGGCGCGCTCGGCCGAGGCGGCATCCGTCACCTCGATGCCGCTGATCAGCGTCGCCTCGGTCTCGTTGGGGGTGACGATGTCGATGCTCCGCCAGATCTCCGCGTCGAGCTCGGCGGCCGGTGCCGGGTCGAGGATGACCGTCATCCCGTGCTCGCGTCCGCGCGCGGTGATGTGCGCCGTGAGCGCCGACGGCGTCTCGAGCTGGGTGAGAAGCACCGAGGTCGTGGGGGCGAGAGCTGCGAGCGCCTCGTCGATCTGCCCGGCGCTGAGGGCGGCGTTGGCGAGCGGCACCATCACGATGTCGTTCTGCGCCGAGGAGTCGACCCGGATGTGCGCGATGCCGGTCGGGCCGGGAACCGTGCGCAGATGCGTGAGGTCGACGCCCGCTGCCGTGAGCCCGTCGACGACGAGGTCGTGGAAGAGGTCGTCTCCCACGCAGCCGACGAAGCTCGTGCGTGCACCGGAGCGACCGGCCGCGACGGCCTGATTCGCGCCCTTGCCCCCCAGCATGAGGGTGAACTCGTCGCCGAGGATCGTCTCGCCTCTGGCCGGCAGGCGCCCGGAGAAGGTGGTCACATCGGCCGTGACGCTGCCGACGATGACGACGCCGGTGCGGTCCTCGGGGTGTGCGGGGGTCATCTCGCTCCTGATCTTCCTCGACGGCAGGCATGGCCGTCGCTTTGACAGACCGCGATGGCTGTCATTACATTAGCCGAATCCGCACCTGTAACGACAGGTTGTCCGCGAGGAGACCCCGATGACCCCGATCGCGCCACGCCTGTACGTCGACAGCGCCGACGTCGACCGTGTCTCCCCGCTGCTCGCCGCGGGGGTGGTGCACGGCGTCACCACGAACCCGACCATCCTCGAACGCGGTGGTCGCACCGCCGCCGAGATCCCTGATCTCTACGCCCGCTGGGAGTCGGAGGGGGCGCGCGAGATCTTCTTCCAGACCTGGGGCGGCGACACCGCCTCATTCCTCCGCAACGCCGAGGGCATCCGCGCGCTGGGCGACCGGGTGGCCGTGAAGGTGCCGGCCACGGCTGCGGGTTTCGCCGCCGCAGCCGCGCTCGTGCGCGAGGGGGCGACCGTGCTGGTCACCGCCGTGTACTCGGTCGCGCAGGCGCTGGCGTGCGCGTCGATCGGCGCGCAGTACATCGCCCCGTACCTCGGACGGATGCGCGATGCCGGGCTCGACGGCGACGCGACGATCGCCCGCATGCAGGAGGTGTGCGCGGGGAGCGCGTCGAACGTGCTCGCCGCATCCTTGCGCTCGCCGGATGACATCACCGGACTGCGGCTGGCGGGGGTCCCCTACTTCACCGCGGCTCCCGACGTGCTCGACCGGCTGCTTGCGCATGAGGTGAGCGACAGCTCGGCGGCCGAGTTCGACGCCGCGATGGTGCGCCTGGGGGCGTGAGCGGCTGCTCCCGCCGGCGTCAGCTGGCTGCGGCCTGACGCAGCCAGCGCTCGACGCCCGCGATGTGCGCCGTGGCCAGAGAGGTCGCGAGAGCGGAGTCATGCTGGGCGATCGCGTCGGCGATGGCCCGGTGCTCCGACAGGGTGCGCTCGACAGCGCCGCCTTCGGTGAGGCCGCGCCAGACGCGGGCGCGGACGGTCTGGCTGCTCAGATGCTCGATCAGGCTCGCGAGGTAGGCGTTGCCGGACATCGCGACGATCTCGCGGTGGAAACGGATGTCGTGGTCGACCAGGGACTCGATCGTGACCGCCGCATCGATGGAGTCGACCTCATCCTGCAGCTCGGCGATCTGCTCATCCGTGCCGAGTGTCGCCGCGAGCCCTGTTGCCTGCGACTCCAGCATGCGCCGCACTGCGAAGATCTCGAGCATCGAGTCGTCGTCGTGCATGTCGACCACGAACGAGATCGCCTCCAGCAGCAGATGCGGCTCGAGGCTCGTCACGTAGGTGCCGTCGCCGCGGCGTACGTCGAGGACCCGGATGACCTCCAGCGCCTTGACCGCTTCGCGCATCGAGCTGCGGGACAGGCCCAGTCGTTCGGACAGCTCCTTCTCGGGGGGAAGCCGATCACCGGGGGAGAGCTCGCCCGCCACGATCATCGCCTTGATCTTCTCGATCGCCTCGTCGGTGACTGCCATGGCGTCATCCTAGCGATTGATCGGATGTCTCCGGCAGGATGGAGCCATGCGCGTTCTCGATTCACATCTGCACCTCTGGGATCCGGAGGTTCTGACGTACACCTGGCTCGAAGGGCCGATGGCCTATCGGTTCGCCGACCTCGAGCTCGAGCATGCCCGCCTGGGCCTGGCCGAGCCGGAGAAGTCGGTGTTCGTGCAGGCGGAAACGATCGAAGACGACTTCCTCGCCGAGGTGGACTGGGTCGCAGGCCTCGCCCCCGCGCTCGGCATCGTCGGGATCGTCGCGGGCATCCGCCTCGACAGGGGGACCGACACGGTCGCGCATCTGGAGGGACTCCAGGCCGAACCACTGGTCGTGGGCGTGCGGCACAACCTGCAGGGGGAGCCGGACGGACTCGCGGTCTCGGCGGCGTTCGTGACCGGTGCCAGGGAGGTCGCCGCTCGTGACCTGAGCTTCGACGTCTGCGTGCGCGAGAACCAGCTGCCAGACATCGCCCGCCTGGCCGGAGCCATCCCCGAGCTGCGGCTCGTGCTCGATCACCTCGGAAAGCCCGCCGTCGGCACAGCGGCGTCCCCGCTCGCACCGTCCGCGGAGTGGGCGCGCGACCTCACCGAGCTGGCGCGGCATGCGAACGCCTTCTGCAAACTCTCGGGGCTGCCGGGAGAGGCAGGCGGCGACTGGAGCGCCGAGCAGCTGGAGCCGTTCCTCGACGTGGCGGCGGATGCCTTCGGCGTCGAGCGGCTGATGTGGGGGAGCGACTGGCCCGTCTCCGTGATCGGTCCGGCCGAGGCCGGCGACCCGCATGCGCCGGAGGATGGGGCCGCGACGTACCAGCCCACCGCGCGGTCGCGCTGGGCCGACGCCGTCATCGCCTGGGCGGAGACGCGAGGGCATGACCTCGATGCGCTTCTGTGGCGCAACGCCGAGCAGTTCTACCGCACCGATCGGCCGCGGCTGCTGCAGACGGACGAGGCTCCGCGCTCCGGTCTCCGGAGCTGGCTCCGCGGCCACCGCGGCTGAGCGCCGTCTGACCGGCGTTCCGGTCGCAGTTGCTGCCGTCCCCGCACGTCGGATGCGGCGTCAACTGCGACCGGAAGGAGGAAGCGGGGGCTACTCCGCGCGCAGGCGCAGCTGGGCCATGCCGCCGTCGACCTCGATGAAGGTTCCGGTGGTCGAGCCCGCAGCGGGGCTCACGAGGTAGGCGACAGCCGCGGCGACCTCGTCGGGGCTGACCAGTCGCCCGTGGGGCTGGCGTGCCTCGAGGGCCGCACGCTCGGCGGCGGGGTCGGTGGCCGAGTCGAGCAGGCGTCCCACCCACGGAGTGTCGGCCGTGCCCGGGTTGACCGCGTTCACACGGATCCCCTCGCGCAGGTGGTCGGCGGCCATCGCGCGGGTGAGGGCGGAGACGGCACCCTTCGACGCGCTGTAGAGCGCGCGCTGCGGCAGTCCGGTGGTCGATGCGATGGATGCCGTGTTGCACACCGCCGCCGACGGGGACTTCCGCAGCCACGGGAGGGCTGCCGAGGTGACACGGGCGATACCGGTGACGTTGACGGAGAGCACTCGCGCCCACTCGTCGTCGTCGTTCGCGGTGATGTCGCCCTGCGCGCCGATGCCGGCGTTGTTGACGACGATGTCGATGCGCCCGAACCTCTCGGCCACGGCGGCCACCGCCGCGTTGACGCTCGCGCGGTCGGAGACGTCTGCGGTGAAGGCGGCGAAGGCGGGGTCGGCCGCTGCGGTGTCGCGGTCGAGCACCGCGATGGTCGCGCCGTCGGCGTGCAGGCGCCGCGCGATCGCCGCGCCGATTCCGGATGCTCCGCCGGTGACGATCGCCACCAGTCCCTGCAGTGCGCTCACTTCTGGGCCTCCCATGCCACGAACTCCTGTCGCTGACGGCCGAGGCCGTCGATCTCGATCTCGACCACGTCGCCCGCGGCGAGGTACGGGTACTTCCCCGAGAGGGCGACGCCCTGCGGGGTACCGGTGAGGATCAGGTCGCCCGGTTCGAGCGTCACGTACTGCGACAGGTGGTGCACGATGTGCTCGACCGTGAAGATCATGTCGCTCGTGTTCGAGTCCTGCCGCGGCTCGCCGTTCACGAAGCTGCGAAGTCCGAGCGCGTGGTGGTCGACCTCGTCGGGGGTGACGAGCCAGGGGCCGGTCGGGTTGAAGCCGGGCGCGATCTTCCCCTTGGACCACTGGCCGCCGGAGACCGTCATCTGGAAGTCGCGCTCGGAGACGTCGTTCGCGGCGACGAAACCGGCGACGTGCGCGAGCGACTCCTCGGGACTGTCGAGATAGGCGGTGCGGGTGCCGATGACGATGCCGAGCTCGACCTCCCAGTCGGTCTTCTCGCTGCCTCGCGGGATCGTGACCGTGTCGTTCGGGCCGACGACCGTGTTCGGGGTCTTGAGGAAGAGGATCGGGATGGTGGGCGGCTCCGAGCCGGACTCGGCCGCGTGGGCCGCGTAGTTCATGCCGATGCAGATCACGGCGCTCGGGCGGGCGATCGGGGCGCCGATGCGCATCGATGCGGCGTCCGCGAGCTCGGGGAGCTCTCCGCCTTCACGCGCGGCCGTGACCCGGGCGACGAAGTCGCTCTCGAGGAAATCGCCGTTCACGTCGGATGTTACGGAGCGGAGGTCGAGGTATCGGTCGCCCTCCACGAGGACGGGGATCTCATTCCCGGGGGTGCCGAGCCGCGCGAACTTCATGTTTCTCCTGATCGGTCGGGAGGCCGCGATGAGGCGGCCGGTCTCGTTGACAGTATAGACATCGGATGTTTACACTCCAAGAGATCCGCACGGAAGAAATCACCCGTGCATGGAGAGGAATCCCGTGAGCCGTATCGTCGCCCTCGACACCACCGACATCCGCTTCCCCACGTCCCTGAGCCTGGACGGGTCGGACGCGATGAACCCCGACCCCGACTACTCGGCCGCGTACGTCATCGTGCGAACCGACGCCGACGACGACATCGAGGGGCACGCGTTCGTCTTCACGATCGGCCGAGGCAACGACGTGCAGGTCGCGGCGATCGACGCGCTCGCCGGGCACCTCGTCGGGCGCGAGATCGAGCCGCTGCTCGACGACATGGGCGGCACGTTCCGCGACATCATCGGCGACTCGCAGCTGCGCTGGCTCGGCCCCGAGAAGGGGGTCATGCACATGGCCATCGGCGCGGTCATCAACGCGCTGTGGGACATCAAGGCCAAGCGCGCGGGGCTTCCGCTCTGGCAGCTGCTCGCCCGCATGACGCCGGAGGAACTCGTCGACCTGGTCGACTTCCGCTACCTCACCAACGCCCTCACCCCCGAAGACGCCCTCGAGATCCTGCGCGCTGCCGAACCAGGACGAGCTGAGCGCGAGCAGCAGCTGCTGGCCACCGGATACCCCGGCTACACCACGAGCCCCGGCTGGCTCGGCTACTCCGACGAGAAGCTCGAACGCCTCGCCCGCGAGGCCATGGCCGACGGCTTCACCCAGATCAAGCTCAAGGTCGGCGCCGACCTCGATGACGACATCCGCCGCTTCCGCAAGGCGCGGGAGGTGTGCGGACCCGACTTCCCCATCGCGATCGACGCCAACCAGCGCTGGGAGGTGTCGGAGGCGATCGAGTGGGTGAACGCGCTCGCCGAGTTCCATCCCGCCTGGATCGAGGAGCCCACGAGCCCCGACGACGTGCTCGGCCACGCCGAGATCGCCAGGGGTGTCGCGCCCATCCGCGTCGCGACGGGTGAGCACGCGCAGAACCGCGTCATCTTCAAGCAGCTGCTGCAGGCCGACGCCATCTCGGTCATGCAGATCGACGCCGTGCGCGTGGCCGGGGTGAACGAGAACATCGCGAACCTGCTGCTCGCCGCCAAGTTCGGCGTGCCCGTTTGCCCGCACGCCGGTGGTGTCGGCCTGTGCGAGGCTGTGCAGCACCTGTCGATGTTCGACTTCGTCGCGGTCACCGGCACCCGCGAGGGCCGCATGATCGAGTTCGTCGACCACCTGCACGAGCACTTCGTCGTGCCCACCGACATCCAGGGCGGCTCGTACATGGCGCCGACCGCGCCGGGAACGGGTATGGAGATGAAGGCCGACAGCATCGCGACCTACACCTGGACGGGTGCACATGTCGGTGCCTGATCGCGGGGGAGTGCGCGACCGCCTGGAGGTTCCCGCCCTCGGGTACGGCGCCGCGAACGTGGGCAACCTGTTCCGTCCGCTCAGCGACGACGAGGCGTGGGCCGTGCTGGATGCCGCGTGGGAGAGCGGCATCCGCTTCTACGACACCGCGCCGCACTACGGTCTGGGGCTGTCGGAGCGCAGGCTCGGGGCGTTCCTGCAGACCAAGCCGCGCGACCAGTACGTGCTCTCGACCAAGGCCGGGCGCCTGCTGCGGCCGAACCCCGACCACTCCGGCGGCCTCGACACCGCGAACGACTTCCACGTGCCGGACGACCTGCAGCGCGTGTGGGACCTCTCGGAGGCGGGCATCCGCGCGAGCGTCGACGAGTCTCGCGAACGGCTCGGCATCGAACGCATCGATCTGCTCTACCTGCACGACCCCGAGCGGCACGACCTCGACCTCGCGCTCGCCGAAGCCCTGCCCGCGATGGAGCAGCTGCGTGCCGACGGCGAGATCACCGCGATCGGCATCGGCTCGATGGTGTCGGATGCTCTCGCCGCAGCCGTGCGTGCCGCCGACCTCGACCTGATCATGGTGGCCGGCCGGTACACGCTGCTCGAGCAGCCTGCCGCCGTCGATGTGCTCCCCGCCTGTCGTGAGACCGCAACCGGGATCGTGGCGGCGTCCGTCTTCAACTCGGGGCTGCTCGCATCGAGTGAGCCACGCCGCGACGGGCGCTACGAGTACGGACAGCTCCCCGACGAGCTGTGGGACAGGCTCGTGCGCATCGCTGCCGTGTGCGCCGATCACGGTGTGCCGCTGCCCGCTGCGGCCATCCAGTTCCCCCTGCAGTCCGACGTCGTGCGCTCCGTGGTGGTGGGCGGCAGCCGCCCGGCACAGCTGCAGCAGAACGCGGAGTACGCCGCGCTCGAGATCCCGGCAGGGCTGTGGGAGAACCTGGCCGCGGAAGGGCTCATCCCGGCGGCCTGAGTTCCCCCCCCGCCTGCGGCGGAAGGTCGTCTACGGCGGCGGGCCGAGACCGAGCGCATCAGCGCCCGACGGTCGACTCCCGCACGATGAGCTCGGCGGGGAACGGCGTCGTCGCGGGCGGCGGTGCGCTGGGGTCGGCGAGCTGCTGCAGGAGCGCTGCTCCCGCGGCGCGGCCGATCTCGTAGCCGGGCTGCCGCACGCTCGTGAGCGGAACGACGCTCTGGTGCGCCTGGGCGACGTCGTCGAAGCCGACGAGCGCGATCTCCTCCGGCACCCTGACGCCGTGGCGCAGCAGCTGCGTGAGCACGCCGACCGCCACCATGTCGTTCGCCGCGAACACGGCGTCGGGGCGCTCGGCGGCGGGCATCGCGATGATCTGCTCGCCGGCGAGGAGCCCGTCCTCCGTGGCCAGGTGCGGCACCTCGATCGTCGTCACGGTCGCCGCGGTCCCTGAGACCGCTTCCCGGAGCCCTGCCAGACGGTCGTTCGACTGGCTCACCGCGGGATTGCCGAGGAACAGGATGCGCCGCCGGCCGAGTGTCACGAGATGCTCTCCCGCGAGTCGCCCGCCGTCGCGGTCGTCGAACAGCACGGATGCGACCTTCGAGGAGTCGGGGATCGGGCCCACCACGACCGAGCGGATGCCCCGATCGGCCAGGGCTTCCAGGCGCGGCACCACGTCGCCGAGCGGGTAGATGACGATGCCCTGCACCCGGTGCGCCTCGAACATGTCGAGGTTGCGCCGCTCCTGTGCGTCGTCGCGGTTGCTGTTGCTGAAGAACAGCGACCAGCCGCCCTCGCGGGCGACGTCTTCGACCCCGCGGGAGAGGTCGTGGAAGTAGGGCAGCCAGGCGTCGAGCAGGATGAGGGCGAGCGCCTTGCTCGATCCCGCACGCAGCTGCCGAGCCGACTCGTTGGGCACGAAACCGAGCTGCTCGATCGCCGACCGCACCCGTTCGCGGCTCGCTGCTCCGAGCACGTGCGGGTGGTTGAGGTAGTTCGAGACGGTGGAGGAGGAGACTCCGGCGAGGGCGGCGACGTCCTTGACGCTCGCGGGCATGGGGCTCCTTGGTCGGGCCGCGTCGATCGGGGTTCCTGACGGCGTCGGCGGCATCAGGATATCGGAGGACTTGCAACGTGCCAAGAAAGTTCTTGACAGGGGTCGGGCGACCGACGTAGCGTGACTCGCACGCCGGAGTTGCAACGTGCCAACTCCGGGACGGCGACGGTGCCGCACACCCGCTGCGAGAGGTCTCATGAACATCGGCTGCCACGGGCTCGTCTGGACGGGGAACTTCGATGCCGAGGGCATCCGTCTGGCTGTGCACAAGACCAGGGAGGCGGGGTTCGATCTCATCGAGTTCCCGCTCATGGATCCGTTCACGTTCGACGTCTCCGTCGCGAAGGACGCGTTGGAGGAGTACGACCTCGCCGTCAGTGCTTCGCTCGGACTCTACGAGGAGACCGATGTCACCAGCGCCGACCCGGCGGTCGCGGCGGCGGGCGAAGCGCTTCTGATCAAGGCCGTCGACGTGCTCGCCGACCTCGGCGGAGAGCATTTCTGCGGGGTGATCTACAGCGCCATGAAGAAGTACATGGAGCCCGTGACACCTGAGGGTCTCGCGAGCAGCAAGGCCGCGATCGCACGGGTGGCCGATCATGCGGCCGTGCGCGGGGTGTCGGTCTCGCTCGAGGTCGTGAACCGCTACGAGACGAACGTGCTCAACACCGCACGACAGGCCCTCGCCTACATCGCCGAGGTGGATCGCCCGAATCTCGGGATCCACATCGACACGTATCACATGAACATCGAGGAGTCGGATATGTTCACGCCCGTTCTCGATGCGGCACCGGCGTTGCGCTACGTGCACATCGGGGAGAGCCACCGCGGCTACCTCGGCACCGGAACGGTCGACTTCGACACCTTCTTCAAGGCGCTCGGGCGCATCGGCTACAACGGCCCGATCGTGTTCGAGTCGTTCTCCTCGGCGGTCGTCGCGCCTGACCTCAGTCGCATGCTCGGCATCTGGCGGAACCTCTGGAACGACAACGACGAGCTCGGCGCGCACGCCAACGCGTACATCCGCGACAAGCTCGTCGCGGTCGATTCGATCCGCCTCCACTGATCGGAATCCCGGGGGAAGGGGAGCGGAAGATCAAGATGTCATTACAGGTCTTCCCAATCTCTCCGACCTTAGATACATTTAGATACAACTTGCGCTGGCCATGGCGCAGGACGCAGAATTGATCCGATGTTTGCGGCGGAATGATCCGCCGACATCGAAGCAGAACCTTCAAGGAAGCAGGTGAGCGCATGAGTGGACCCATCCTCCGGGTCGAGGGGATCAGCAAGGGATTCCCCGGCGTGCAGGCGCTGAAGGACGTGCACCTCGAGGTGCACGCCGGCGAGGTGCTCGTGCTCGTGGGCGAGAACGGCGCGGGAAAGTCGACGCTGATGAAGATCCTCTCCGGGATCTACACCAAGGACGAGGGCACGATCACGTTCGAGGGTCAGGAGGTGGAGCTCACCAGCCCCCTCCAGGCGCAGGAGCTCGGCATCACGATCATCCATCAGGAGCTCAACCTGATGCCCGATCTGACCGTGGCTCAGAACATCTACGTGGGGCGAGAGCCCACCACCGGGCCGTTCCTGTCGGAGCGCAAGCTGAACGCGCAGACCGCGGAACTGCTGCAGCGCCTGGACATCCATCTGAACCCCCGGCAGCTCGTCGGCGAGCTCACGGTGGCCGAGCAGCAGATGGTCGAGATCGCCAAGGCGCTGTCATTCAACGCCAAGGTGCTCATCATGGACGAGCCGACCTCCGCCCTCACCGACACCGAGGTCGAGACGCTCTTCGTGCTGATCGAGCAGCTCAAGGCGCGCGGCACGGGGATCGTCTACATCTCGCACCGCATGGACGAGCTGCGCCGTCTGGCCGACCGGGTGACCGTCCTCCGTGACGGCACATACATCGGATCACTCGACAGGTCCGAGATCACCATCCCGACGATCATCGAGATGATGGTCGGACGTGTGATCGACGAGGGGACCCGTCCGCAGGCCCGAGAGCACGCGAACGATCCCGTTGTCCTTGAGGTGCAGGGTCTGTCGACCAAGAACCTCCTGAAAGACGTCTCGTTCCAGTTGCACAAGGGCGAGATCCTCGGCTTCGCCGGGCTCATGGGCGCCGGACGCACCGAGACCGCGCGTGCCGTGATCGGCGCCGACCACCGCGACAGCGGCACGATCGCGATCGACGGTCGCACAGTGCGGATCGCTCAACCAGCCGACGCCGTGCAGCACGGCGTCGGATACCTCTCGGAGGACCGCAAGCTCCTGGGCCTCATGCTCGAGCAGGATGTGACGTTCAACACCGTGCTCGCCTCGCTCGGCTCCTACGCCAACGCGATCGGCTGGATGGGCGACAGCAAGGCGAAGAACCGCACCAAGGAGTACGTGCAGCAGCTGCGCGTGAAGACCCCCTCGGTCAACCAGGTCGTCAAGCTCCTCTCCGGAGGGAACCAGCAGAAGGTCGTCATCGCCCGGTGGCTGATGCGCGACTGCGACATCCTCATCTTCGACGAGCCGACCCGAGGGATCGACGTCGGCGCGAAAGAGGAGATCTACCGCCTCATGCAGCAGCTCGCTGACGCAGGCAAATCCATCATCGTCATCTCATCCGAGCTCCCGGAGATCCTCCGTGTGGCGAACCGCATCGCGGTCTTCGCCAACGGCCGCATCACCGGGACGCTCCGCAACGAGGAAGCAAGCCAGGAGAAGATCATGCAACTCGCAGCCCACGGGGAGGAAGACTGATGAGCGCTCCGCAGCAGCCCGGATCGTCGACGACGACGATCATCCAGACCGCCGTGAACGAGAACACCGACAAGAGAGACGTCGGCGCGTTCCTGAAGCGGCAGTTCCAGCAGTCGCTGGCGTTCGGCACGCTCATCGTGCTGATCATCTTCTTCTCGATCGCCAGCCCCAACTTCTTCACCTTCAGCAACATCGCCACGGTGCTGCTGTCGACCGCCGTCATCGGCATCCTCGCCCTCGGCACCACCTTCGTCATCATCACCGGAGGCATCGACCTGTCGATCGGCACCGGCATGGCGCTGTGCGCCGTGATGACGGGTGTGTTCGTGACGAATATGGGGCTCCCGGTCTGGGTCGGTGTCATCGGCGGCATCCTCACCGGTGTGCTGATGGGCCTGATCAACGGTGTGAACATCACGTTCCTCCGGCTCCCGCCGTTCATCGCGACCTTGGCGATGATGATGATCGCCGGTGGCCTCGCCCTCGTGATCTCGGGCGTCGCGCCGATCTACTTCTCGACGTCGGCCCCCGACTTCAAGAAGATCGCCCTCGGCGTGATCATCCCCGGCATCCCGAACGCCGTTCTCGTCACCGCCGTGCTCGCGATCATCGCGTACCTCGTGCTGTCGAAGACGCTGCTCGGCCGGTACACCTTCGCGATCGGCTCGAACGAAGAGGCCACGCGCCTCTCGGGCGTCAACACGCGCCGCTGGACGATCCTGATCTACATGTTCGCCGGGGCGTTCACCGGCGTCGCTGGCATCGTCATCGCCTCCCGCCTCGACTCGGCGCAGCCGCAGATCGGCACCGGGTACGAGCTGCAGGCGATCGCTGCGGTCATCATCGGCGGAACCTCGCTGCTGGGCGGACGCGGATCGATCCTCGGCACCGTGATCGGCGCCCTCATCATGAGCGTGCTCGTGAACGGTCTGCGCATCATGTCGATCCAGCCCGAATGGCAGAACATCGTCGTCGGCGTGGTCGTGCTGCTCGCGGTCTTCCTCGACTCGCTCCGCAACCGACAGCGCACCTGAGACCTGGACGGCGACGAAACCCGTGCCCGTCGTCGTCCTCCGGCCACGGCCGGCTTCCGCGGAGACATCCGCACAGGCACCTGGAATGTCCACAGCGCCGGCTCGTCCGGCATCCACACAGAACAAACCGAGTCGTACCCAAACAATGGAGTTTTCATGAAATTCGGGAAGAAGACCGCACTCGTGGCCCTCATGGCCGCATCCGCACTGGTGTTCGCCGGCTGTGCCGGTGGCGGCGACGTGATCGAGGAAGGCTCGAGCAGTGGAGGCAGCAGCGATGGCGAGATGTACATCGCCATGGTCTCCAAGGGCTTCCAGCACCAGTTCTGGCAGGCCGTGAAGAAGGGCGCCGAGGACAAGGCGAAGGAGCTCGGCGTGAAGATCACGTTCGAGGGTCCTGCCGCCGAGACCGAGATCGCCGCGCAGCTGGAGATGCTGACCGCAGCGATCGACAAGAACCCGAATGCCATCGCCTACGCCGCCCTCGACCCCGAGGCGTGCGTCGCCCCGCTCGAGCAGGCCAAGGCCAAGGACATTCCCGTGGTCTACTTCGACGCCCCCTGCAACGGCGATGTCGGGCTCAGCCTGTCGGCCACCGACAGCAAGGTCGCCGGCGCGCTCGCCGCCGAGCACATGGCCGAACTGATCGGCGGCGAGGGCCAGGTCGCGATCGTCGGCCACTCGCAGATCAACTCCACCGGTGTCGAGCGTCGCGACGGCTTCGTCGACAAGATCAAGGCGGACTACCCCGACATCGAGATCGTCGACATCCAGTACGGTGACGGCGACCACCTCAAGTCGGCCGACATCGCCAAGACCCTGATCGCGGCCCACCCCGACCTCAAGGGCATCTACGGCACCAACGAAGGCTCCGCCATCGGTGTCGTGAACGCCGTGAACGAGCTGGGCCTCGAGAAGGGCAAGATCACGATCGTCGGCTTCGACTCCGGCGCCGCGCAGATCAACGCCATCAAGGACGGCACCATGGCCGGCGCGATCACGCAGGACCCGATCGGCATCGGCGCACAGGTCGTGCAGGCCGCGTACGACGCCGCGAACGGCAAGTCGGTCGAGAAGTTCTACGACACCGGCTCGTACTGGTACGACAAGACCAACATCGAAGACCCGAAGATCGCGGGCGTGCTCTACGAGTGACACCGCATCGTCGAAGAAGCCCCTCACCTTCGGGTGGGGGGCTTCTTCATGTGGGAGTGATGGTCGAAGGTCAGAGGCGGCGGAGGAAGGTGAGCTGCGACGACGGTTCGACGATCAGCTCCTGCAGCGCCGCGTTGAAGGGCACTCCGGCGGGGGCGGCGATGTGCGCCTGGAAGGCCGCTTCGTCGCGATAGACCTCGTAGACGAAGAACCGGTCGGGGTCGTCGACGAGTCGGGTCGCATCGAAGACGATGTTGCCCTCCTCGGCGCGCACGACCTCGGCGAAGTCGCGCAACAAGGCCGCCACACGGTCGCCCGTTCCGGGCTGGGCGGTGAAGGTGGCGTGCAGGATGGTCGGCTCGGACACGGTGTCTCCTCGGGGGTGTCGGGAGTGGAGGCGGATGCTCATGGTCATGCTCGTGCGCAGGGAGAGGAGGTCAGGGCGCGAGGGTCAGCATGCGGGCCGGGGTGGTCACGAGCATCCGGTGCACGGCCTCGTCTCCCACTGCCGCGCGCAGGCGCGGGAGGTAGCGGTCGCCGAGGTAGGCGAGTCCTGGCATGCCGCCGTAGGCGATGTACCGCGTGCGCCGGGCGACGTCGCCGCCGAGCACGATCCGGTCGCCGGCACCGCGCTCCACCACCGCGACGGTCAGCGCGAGCAGCTCGGCGTCGGAGCGGGTGCGTGGACGCGCGAAGCCGTCATAGCCGAGGTGGGCTCCGCGTTCGGCGAGCGACACGTGCAGACCGGGGTCGGGGTCGCGGTCGGCGTGCGCGAGCACCACACGCCCAGCGGGCACCCCCTCGGCGTCGAGCAGGTCGAGCACCTCATGGGCCGCGGTGCCGAACTCCAGATGCACCATGACCGCAGCGCCCGTCGCGCGGTGCGCCTCGGCCACGGCGATCAGGGTGGTGCGCTCGAACGCACTGATGCGCCAGTAGTCGGCGCCGCCCTTGAGTAGACCTGCGCGCACGGGGCCGCCGTCGGGTGCTGCGGCGAGGGACACCTCGGGCGTCTCGAAGATCTCCCCGTCGTCCGCGGGCATCCCGCGCGTGATGTCGGCGATGAAGAGGGCGGCCAGACGCTCGGCGGTCCACACCTGCATCGGGTGGTCCGCGCCGTAGTGCGCCTCTCGGTGCCGGCCGGTCGTCGCGACGATGTGCAGTCCGGTCGTCGCACTGATCCGGGCCAGGGCTGCGGGGTCGCGGGCGAGGCCGAACGGTGTGGCATCCACCATCGCCTCGAACCCGCTCGCCTGCAGCAGGGCTGCTTCCTCGCCCGAGGCGTTCTCGTCGTCGAGCTCGTCGCCCGGGAGCAGCGGCGATACCTGGAACAGGTGCTCGTGATAGTCCACCCGCCCGAGCAGCGCCGGGGCGATGTCGCCGAGCACCGAGCGGACGACGGGGGACATCAGCGCACCGACTCCGCGGCCTCGGCGAGTCGCTCGACGATCTCGGGCGTCAGGTCGAGATCGAACACATCGGCCACGACCTGCGACCAGCCGTGGATGAAATACCGCCAGCCGTCGACCACGTGCAGCCCGCGATCGGACGCCTGCGCCTCGGCCTGATGGAGGAACTCGAGCGTGCCGCGGTAGTTGAACTCCCACGCGTACGCGCCCTCGGGGAACACCACGGCGTCGGTCAGAGGAGAGCCGGGCCGGTCTTTGCCGAGCCCCGTCGCGTTGGCGATCACCGATCCTGCGGGGGCGGCGGCCACCAGCGCGTCGGCATCTTCGGCGGAAGCGGTCACCACGTACTCGATCAGCCCCTCGCGCGTGCCGTGCTGGCGGTGCACCTCGCGCAGGTGATCGAGCTTGTCCTGCGTGCGGGCCGTGACCGTGATCTTCGCCGGGGCGTCTTCGCGTTCGGCCAGTGCCCAGCTCAGGGCGGTGCCAGAGCCTCCGGCGCCGAGGATCACGACCGCGGCCCCCGAGCGGGCGAAGTGGTCGGCGGGGAGGAAGTCGTTCAGGGCGAGGTCGACAGTGAGCGGGTCCTTCGCCCGCCCCGACAGGACCGGGCCCCGTTTGGAGATGCTGGAGATCTCGGAGCACGACACCGCGAACGGGTCGAGCTCGTCGAACAGGTCGGCGGCCGCGGCGTACACGTTCATCTTGTGCGTGGTCACGAGCGCCCCGCGGTGATGCGGGTCGTCGCGGATCTGCTCGACCATGGCGCGGTACTGCGCGGGCTCGGCATCCATCGGCAGGTCGTGGCCGACCAGGGTGCGGGTCGGCAGGCCCAGGATGTCGGCCCAGAGCGGGAAGACCTTCATGATCGACGATGACGCGGTGGTCACCCCGACGAACCCCATGTAGTCGGCGGATGCCGTGGCCGGCGTCGCGGCCTCTGTGCGGACGGCGTCGATGGTCATCGGGTCTCCTCGGGAACAGGGACGGGGTCGCGGACGGGGATGGAGGCGTTGGGCACGGGGTGGGCGGGCTCGGCACCCGACAGCACGGCGATCACGTCGGCGAGCGAGAGGGAGCCCATGTTGTCGACGGCCTGCGTGGTCTGCGCGCCCAGGTGCGGGGTGACGATGACGCGGTCGGCGAGCTCAGGTGCGAGCAGCGGACTGTCATGTGCGGCCGTGTCGCCGTCGAGGGTGTCGGCCGCGTAGCCGGCGAGGATGCCGTCGTGCAGCGCCCGTGCCACGGAGGCTTCGTCTATCAGGTCGCCGCGGGCGGTGTTGACCAGCACGGTTCCCGGCCGCATGTCGGCCAGACGCTCGGCGTCGACGAGCCGCTGGCCTCCGGGGGCGTGCAGCGTGATGACGTCGGCGCGGCGGAACAGGTCCTCGAGCGCGACGGGTTCCGCACCGAGGGCGCGCACCACATCGTCGGGCAGGAACGGGTCGGCGGCGAGCACGCGCGGCCCGAAGCCGCGCAGTCGCGCAGCGACCCCCTGGCCGATCCGTCCGAAGCCCACGATCCCGACCGTGGCGGCCCCGAGCTCCCGCCCGCGACGCACGCCCCAGTCGCCGGCGCGCACGCGGCGGTCGCCGTCGGGGACGAAGCGAAGGGCGGCGAGCATGAGCCCGACCGCATGGTCGGCCACCGCATCGGCGTTGGCGCCGGGAGTGTTGGTCACCGGGATGCCGCGGTCTCGCGCCGCCGCCAGGTCGACCGACTCGGTGCCGACGCCGTAGCGGGCGACGACCTTGAGCTTCGGAGCCGCGGCGAGATGCTCCTCGGTGACCGCGCCGGTGCCGGCGATCCACGCATCGGCGCCGTGCAGCAGCGACCGCAACTGGTCGAGGTCGTGGTGCGCCGGACCGCGGAGGATGCGGTGTCCCGCCTGAGCGGCGCGTTCCACCAGATCCAGGTCGCCGTCCGAGAACGAGCGGCTGGTGACGAGGATGACGCCCATCAGCGCGGCCGTCCGGCGAACCACGGCGCGAGGGCCGTGTAGGCGTCGACGAAGCGGGCGTGACGCTCGGCGTAGACGGCGTGGCGCCCGGCATCCGGGGTGAACTCGGCGGTGACCTCGCTCAGGGCGCGGGCGGCAGAGAAGTCGGTGAGTCCGAGCCCGACCGCGGCGGTGACCGCGGCGCCGAGGCTGTTCGCCTCTTCCACGATCGTGCGTCGGCGCACCGGCACTCCCCACACATCGGCGAGCACCGAGAGGTACACGTCGCTCTGGGCTCCGCCGCCGACGGCATCGATGCGGTCGATCACGGCGCCTGATTCACGGAACGCCTGGATGCAGCTGAGCAGGTTGAACGCCGTGCCCTCCAGCACGGCCCGCACGAGGTGCGCCCTGCCGTGGTGGCGGGCCAGCCCGACGAACGCGCCCCGGGCATCCGGGTCCCACATCGGGGAGCGTTCGCCGAGCAGGTAGGGGAGGAAGTAGAGGTCGTCGGTGTCGACGTCGGCGGAGGCCTCGGCCGTCAGCCGCGCGGTCTCGGGGTGCGCGGGGTCGGGGGAGAGCGCCTCGGCGATCCACTGCACGGAGGCGCCGCCGGCCTGCATGGTGGCGGTGGGCACGAACGAGCCGGGAACGACGTTGTCGAACGTGAACGTGCGCATCGCGGGGTCGCGCAGCGGGGCGTCGGCCGCGAACGAGATCCACGACGAGGTGCCCAGGCACACGTACGCACCGTCTTCCGGGGCGACGACACCCGAGCCGACGGCGGCGAGCGGTCCGTCGCCGCCACCCATCACCACGCGCACTCCCGTGTGGAGTCCGAGAGCAGCGGCGGCGGCATCGGTCAGTATGCCGGCGATCTGCGTGGATTCCAGGATCTCGGGGAACAGTGCGGGATCGAGGCGCGCGGCCTGCAGCACCTCGTCCGACCACGTGCCGCGCGCCTGGTCGTAGGCGTTGGTGCCGGATGCATCGGAGCGGTCGGTCGCGAGGCGTCCGGTCAGGCGCAGCACGATGAAGTCCTTCGCGACGCACACCCGTCGCACGCGCGCCCAGGTGTCGGGCTCGTTGTCGCGCACCCACATGATCTTCTCGACCGAGTAGGTGGGGTTGAGGCGGTGCCCCAGGATGCCGTAGGCACGCTCGGCGCCGATCGCGGCCTCGAGTTCGCGTTGCTGGGCGCCGGCCCTGGTGTCGGCCCAGATGATCGCCGGACGGGCGGGTTCGCCGTCGGCATCGAGCAGCACGGCCCCCATCATCTGGCCGCTGACCACGAGTCCGGCGATGTCGGTCGCGGCCGTGCCGGTGCGCGCGATCAGGTCGCGCGTGGCGGCGACGACCGCGTTCCACCAGTCCGCAGGGTTCTGCTCGGCGACCCCGCCCGCGGCGAAGTGCGCGGGGTAGGGGACGGTGACCGAGGCGACGAGACGGCCGTCGTCATGATGCAGCGAGGCCTTGTTCCCGGTCGTGCCCAGGTCGTGCGCGATGATCATGGCCGGAGCCTATTCCGCGTAGGGACGCAGGTCGACGCCGGAGGCCGCGCGATAGGCACGCGAGCCCATTCCGTGCTCCAGCACCCAGCCGTAGTCGTGCCCTGCTCCTCCCGGATACACCGCGAGGAAGGCGTAGGGCTCGTCGCCGGTGTTGACCGAGCGGTGCGCCCAGCCCGGCGGGATGTAGCCGATGGTGCCGGGGAGCATGTCGAGCCATTCGGTGCGCTCGCCGTCGAACATGAGCAGGCCGCCGCGGCCCTGCAACGCCAGGTAGATCTCGCCCTGGTGGTTCGGGTGCTGGTGCCCCTTGGTCATCCAGAGCTCGCCGCCGGTGTCGCCGGGCATGATCGTGGTGATCGACTGCGGCAGCTCGCGGTCGGCCTCTGGCACGGGGGAGCTGACGACCGTGTAGACGACGGGGTTCTCGCCGGCGGATGCTTCGGCCCAGGCCTCGGCGTCGAGGAAGAGCCCCTCGAGGTCGGACATCCGCCGGGTGAGGGTCGGCCCCTCGGGTGAGAGCGTCAGCTTCTCGGCGTCGAAGGCGATCGCCATCGGAGAGATCGGCGGGGTGTGGAACTCGGGCATCGGTGCTCCTCGTAACGGTGCTGCGGCGCTGCGCAACCTGTAATGACAAGTTCACTGTACCTGTTATGACAGGTTGCGTCCAGAGGTGCGTGCCTGTTGCCGCTTCGGTCGCCGTTGATGCCGCCCGATCGTGAAGAATCCGGCAGGAAGTGCGACCTGAGCGCGGAGGGGCCGTCGGCGTCAGTGCCGGGTCACTCGGCGGTGCGCCTCGCGCGGTACGCGGCGACGGCGTTGCGGTTCGCGCACGTCGTGGAGCAGTAGCGCTTCGAGCGGTTGCGCGAGAGGTCGAGCGCGATCGACTGGCAGGTGTCGTCGTCGCACACGGAGAGGCGGGAGCCCTCGTCGGCGCGGATGACGTCGATCAGGGCCATCGCGGTCTCGATCAGGATGCGCTCCGCGAAGGGTTGCTCGTCGGCGACGGCGTGCAGGTGCCAGTCCAAGCCGTCATGCCGACGCAGCGCCGGGGTGAGCCGGGACTCCGCGAGCGCGTCGTTGACGTGCGCGGCCATCTCGTCACGCGGTGCCAGCAGCATGGCGCGCAGGCGCGGACGCAGGTCGCGCAGCGAGGCGACCTCGACCTCATCGCGGTCGAGGCGTCCGGTGTACGGGAACTCGCGCAGGAAGGCGTGTTCATCGTCGAGGTCGGTCAGCGTGTCCGGCTGTTCGGCGGAGTTCGCGAGCCAGACGGCGGAACGCAGCGCCTCCTCCGTGTCATCGGTGAAGATCATGTTGACATCTTACAGCGCGCGCGAGTAGCGTCATCGATCATGAGCAAGGTGAGAAGTGACACGGTGGTCTCCTCCGCACGAGGCGTGCGCCTCGGGCTGCCGCTCGCGCTCGCCGCGGCCTTCGCCTTCGGCATGTCGGGCGGATGGGCGCGAGGGCTCATCGATGCCGGATGGACGCCCGGGGCCGCCGTGACCGCCCGCATCTGGGTGGCCGCTCTCATGCTGCTGATCCCGACGATCCTGTCCCTCCGAGGGCGGTGGGTGCTGCTGCGGCGCAATGCCGGCATGATCCTCGCCTACGGACTGCTGGCGGTCGCCGCGACCCAGCTCTTCTACTTCCAGGCCGTCGCTGTCATGGACGTGGGTCTGGCTCTGCTCATCGAGTACACCGCCCCGGTCGCGGTGTTGCTGTGGCTGTGGCTGCGAAGGGGTGAGCGGCCGACCCGCCGCAGCATCCTCGGTGCGGCCATCGCCTTCGTCGGGCTCGTGCTCATGCTCGACATCCTCACGGGGGCCGACGTGAACGTGCCCGGTATCCTGTGGGCACTCGGGGCGATGGTGGGAGCGGCGACCTACTTCGTGCTCTCGGCCAAGGCCGACACGGGGCTGCCGCCCATCGCCCTCGCCGGGAGCGGTCTGCTTCTCGGCGCGGTCGGGCTCACCGTGGCCGGTGCGATCGGCGTGCTGCCGATCGCGTGGACCACCGACGACATCGCCTACCGGTTCGGCAGCGTGCCCTGGTTCGTGCCGGTGCTGGCGATGGGGGTCGTGGCGACCGCACTCGCCTATCTGCTCGGCATCGCCTCCACGCGGATGCTGGGTTCGCGGCTCGCCTCCTTCGTCGCGCTCGCCGAGGTGGTGGCGGCCCTGCTGTTCGGCTGGCTGCTTCTGGGGCAGCTGCCCGACCTGCTGCAAGCGCTCGGCGGCGTGCTCGTGCTCGTGGGCGTCGTGGTCGTGAAGCTGGGTGAGCCCGTCGCGGCGGAATTCGTCGAGCCGATGCCCGCGGGGGATCCGGCGCTTCGTGCGGAGAATGTATACGAGAAGCCGGTTCAGAAAGAGATCTGACCCCCCGAAACCGATTTATGTATACACTGAGGGCATGACCCTCGCCGTGGAACGCACGTCCGCGAGCGATCGCGCGTACGCGGCTCTGCTCGACGACATCCAGTCCGGCACTCTCCCGGCAGGCTTCGTGCTCGGCGAGGTCGAACAGGCCGAGCGCCTGGGGGTGAGCCGCACCCCGATGCGTGAAGCGCTGCGTCGACTCATCGCGGATGGGCTCGTCGTGCAGCAGTCGCCGCGGGTCACCGTGGTCGCCGATCTGGATGCCGACGACATCCGCTCCCTCTTCGAGATCCGCCGCGCGCTCGAGGAGAGCTCAGCCCGCCTCGCCGCCACCAGGGGAGACGCCGCCCTGTTCGCCGCACTCGCCGACGAGTTCGCGCACGTCGACCTCGACGCCGTCGAAGGCCGTGACGCCTACTACGCGCTGATCGCCCGCTTCGACGCCGCGCTCGACGCGGCCGTGGCGAACGACTACATCGCCTCGGCGCTGCGCACCGTGCGCACCCACCTCGTGCGTGTGCGCAGGATGGCTCGCGACAAGCCCGCCCGGCTCGCCGCCTCTGCCGCCGAGCACCGCACCATCGCCGAGGCGCTTGCCGCCCGCGACGGCGACCTCGCCGCCCACGCCACGCACGTGCACCTGCACAACGCGCTCACCGGCATCCTCGATTCCCTCGAATCCCGCAACAGTGAAGGATAAGAAATGACCGTCACCCACCACGTCCGTGTGCACCGCAGCGACGAGAACCTCGCCAGGGAAGACCAGCTCGCCTGGAAGATCGCCGAGGTCGCCGCCGACCCGGTCGAGGTCGAGCAGGACGTCGTCGACATGATCATCAACCGCATCATCGACAACGCTTCGGTGGCGGCGGCCTCCCTCACCCGCGCGCCCATCAACGCGGCCAGGGCCCAGGCGTTCAGTCACCCCGTCTCGACCGGCGGCGTCGGTGCGAACCTGTTCGGTGCGGCGCTCGAGCACCGCACCAGCCCCGAGTGGGCTGCCTGGGCGAACGGCGTGGCCGTGCGGGAGCTCGACTACCACGACACGTTCCTCGCCGCGGAGTACTCGCACCCCGGCGACAACATCCCGCCGATCCTCGCGGTCGCGCAGCACACCGGCAAGGACGGTCGCGCCCTCGTGCGCGGCATCGCCACCGGTTACGAGATCCAGATGGACCTCGTGCGCGCGATCTGCCTGCACAAGCACAAGATCGATCACGTCGCCCACCTCGGCCCATCCGCCGCCGCCGGCATCGGCACCCTGCTCGGCCTCGACGTCGAGACCATCTACCAGGCCGTCGGGCAGGGCCTTCACACCACGACCGCCACGCGCCAGAGCCGCAAGGGCGAGATCTCGACCTGGAAGGCGCACGCTCCGGCCTTCGCCGGCAAGATGGCCGTCGAAGCCGTCGACCGGGCGATGCGCGGACAGACCAGCCCCGCCCCCATCTATGAAGGCGAAGACGGCGTGATCGCCTGGATGCTCGACGGCAAGGACGCCTCGTACGACGTGCCGCTGCCCGCCGCCGGTGAGCCCAAGCGCGCGATCCTCGACTCGTACACGAAGGAGCACTCGGCCGAGTACCAGGCGCAGGCGCTGATCGACCTCGCCCGCAAGCTCGGAACCTCGAACCCGGCGCTGCGCGACCCCGCGAACATCGATCAGATCGTCATCCACACCAGCCACCACACGCACAACGTGATCGGCTCCGGCGCGAACGACCCGCAGAAGTACGACCCGACCGCGTCGCGAGAGACGCTCGACCACTCGGTGCCGTACATCTTCGCGGTGGCCCTGCAGGACGGCGGGTGGCACCACGTCGACTCCTACGCCCCCGAGCGCGCGGGCCGTGCCGACACGGTCGCGCTGTGGCACAAGATCACCACGGCGGAGGACGCCGAGTGGACCCGCCGCTACCACTCCGAGGACCCTGCCGAGAAGGCGTTCGGCGGTCGTGTGGAGGTCCGCCTCGCCGACGGCTCGACCGTGGTCGACGAGATCGCCGTGGCGGATGCGCACCCGCTGGGAGCTCGTCCGTTCGCCCGTGAGAACTACATCGCGAAGTTCCGTCTGCTGGCGGAGCCCGTGCTCGAGCCCGCCGAGATCGAGCGGTTCCTCGCCCTCGTGCAGCGCCTGCCGGAGCTGACGGCTGCCGAGGTCGGCGAGCTCTCGATCGTCGCGAAGCCCGGCCTGCTCGAGGCTGCTCCTGCTCCTGCGGGACTGTTCTGATGCTGTACTCCACCGTCACGCCCGCCGAGAAGCGCCGGCTGTTCCGCGAGCGCCTCGCGAGCGGGGAGCTGCTGCGCTTCCCCGGTGCGTTCAACCCGCTGAGCGCGCGCCTGATCGAGCAGAAGGGCTTCGACGGCGTCTACATCTCCGGCGCCGTGCTCTCGGCCGACCTGGGCCTGCCCGACATCGGCCTCACGACGCTCACCGAGGTGGCCGGACGGGCGAAGCAGATCGCCCGCATGACCGACCTCCCCGCGATCGTCGACGCCGACACCGGCTTCGGCGAGCCGATGAACGTCGCCCGCACGATCCAGGAGCTCGAAGATGCGGGCCTGGCCGGCACGCACATCGAGGATCAGGTCAATCCGAAGCGCTGCGGCCACCTCGACGGCAAGGCCGTGGTCGATGAGAACACCGCGATCAAGCGCATCCGTGCCGCAGCCGACGCCCGTCGCGACGAGAACTTCCTCATCATGGCGCGCACCGACATCCGCGCGGTCGAGGGCCTCGACGCCGCGATCGACCGGGCCAAGGCGCTGGTCGACGCCGGTGCCGACGCGGTGTTCCCCGAGGCCATGCGCACCCTCGCCGAGTTCGAGGCCATGGCCGCGGCGCTCGACGTGCCGATCCTGGCGAACATGACGGAGTTCGGCAAGAGCGAGCTGTTCTCGGTCGACCAGCTGCGTGACGCGGGCGTGAACCTGGTGATCTGGCCTGTGTCGCTGCTGCGCATCTCGATGGGGGCCGCAGGCCGCGCACTGGATACTCTGAACGAAGAGGGGCACCTGACCTCCACGCTCAACGAGATGCAGCACCGCGCCGATCTCTACGACCTGATCGACTACGAGTCGTACAACCACTTCGACTCTGGCGTCTTCAACTTCACCATCACGAAGGAGTGACCATGACCGAGCCGGACATCAAGAAGGGCCTCGCGGGCGTCGTCGTCGACACGACCGCGATCTCGAAGGTCAACCCCGAGACGAACAGCCTGCTCTACCGCGGCTACCCCGTGCAGGAGCTGGCGGACACGCAGCCGTTCGAGGCCGTCGCCTACCTGCTGTGGAACGGCGAGCTGCCCACTCCGGAGGAGCTCGCAGCCTTCCGGCTCGAGGAGCGCAAGCACCGGGCGCTCGCCGACAACGTGAAGACCGCGATCGACCTCGTCCCGCTGGATGCGCACCCGATGGACGAGGTGCGTACCGCGGTCAGCCTTATCGGCGCGTCCGACCCCGGCGCCGGCGGCTCGGTGCTCGACGCGGGCGGCAGCCCCGAGCAGAACCTCGAGCGCAGCATCCGCCTGTTCGCCGCGCTTCCCGCGATCGTCGCCTACGGTCAGCGTCGTCGTCGCGGTCAGGAGATCATCGCTGCACGCTCCGACCTCGACTACTCCGCGAACTTCCTCTGGATGACGTTCGGCGAAGAGGCGGACGACGTCGTGGTGGATGCCTTCAACCGCTCGATGATCCTCTACGCCGAGCACTCGTTCAACGCCTCCACGTTCACCGCGCGCGTGATCACCTCGACCCTGAGCGACATCTACTCGGCGGTCGTCGGCGCGATCGGTGCGCTCAAGGGTCCGCTGCACGGTGGGGCCAACGAGGCCGTGCTGCACATCTTCGACGACATCGGCACGGCCGACAACGTCGTGCCGTGGCTCGACAAAGCACTCGCCGAGAAGCGCAAGATCATGGGCTTCGGACACCGCGTCTACAAGAAGGGCGACTCCCGGGTGCCGACCATGAAGGCGGCCCTCGACACTCTCGTGGCGCACTACGACCGTGCCGACGTCGCCGCTCTGTACGACGCTCTCGAGTCGGAGTTCGTGGCGCGCAAGGGCATCTACCCGAACCTCGACTACCCCTCGGGCCCGGCCTACAACCTGATCGGGTTCGACACGCTGACCTTCACGCCGCTGTTCGTGGCGGCGCGGGTGACGGGGTGGACCGCGCACGTGATCGAGCAGGCCGGATCGAACGCGCTGATCCGTCCGCTGTCGTACTACGACGGACCGGACGAGCGGCACGTCGCCGTCTGAGCGTCGCCGTCAGCGGGTGAGCCAGCCCCGCAGGGACCGGGTCACGAACGGCAGCACCCAGTACGCCATGATCGGCGTGAGCACGAGGGTGGTGGTCAGTACCCGCGCCCAGATCGGCAGTTCGTTCCACCCCGGCACGGGGCTCATCGCGTAGGTGAACGCGAGGTTCACGGGGAAGAAGCCCAACCAGATCGAGGTCGCCTGCTTCCACCGCGGGGGCGCGGGGGCGACGGTGACCGTCTCGGTCGTGCCGTCGGCGGACGGCAGCGTGATCGTGCCGGTGGTCGGCTCGTCGAACCAGCCCTCGATACCGGTGCGGCGCTTGGAGCGCTCGCTGCGCACGAAGCCCTGGCCCATCGACAGCCACCAGGCCCGCTCTGCCGACTGCTCCCAGGCGGTGAGCGAGTCCTCGCTCGCGAACCGGTAGAGCATGTGCCACACCTGCGAGTCCTCGCCGGCGCGCACCCAGCCGGAGCCGAGGAAGCCCGGGTACTTCGTCGCGAGGTTCACCCCCGTCTGCACCCAGGCGGTCGCCTCGACGATGCGCTCGGGGTCGACTTCGCGGCGGATGGACACGGTGAGGGGTTCGGACATGGTGGGGTCCTCGGGGAACGGGCGCCCGGGGTCGGGGCGTCGAAGCGGATGCGCCAAGGGTGGCGGCGCACCGTCGATTCTAATTCGGATGCAGCGTGCTCCCGGCCGCTCCCGCCGCCACGAGGAGGACCCCCGCCGACCCGATTCGGCGGGGGTCTCGCGGCGTGGAGCCGCGACGGGAGCGAGAGCGCTCACCGTGTGCGCGGTAGACGTGACACCCGATCCGGTCTGAGTCTCTGTCCGCGCACCTGCAGTTGTACCCGGGCGAGATGACGCGGCGGTGAACGCGGCGCGAACAACCGCGATCGACGCAGACGCCGCCGCGCGCACGGAATACAAGGATGTCCTAGTAAATATCCGGCCCTCCGAGTAAACTCCCCAATGTGCCAACGACGGCACGGAGGGATGTCACACAATGACTCGTACTATCCCGCACTTCGTGGGCGGATCGCTTCTCACTCCCGACTCCGGTCGCTTCGCCGACGTGTTCGATCCGAGCACCGGGGCCGTGCAGGCGCGCGTGCCACTCGCGTCGGCCGACGAGGTGCGCCGCGTGATCGCGAACGCCGAAGAGGCGCAGGTCGCGTGGGCCGCGACCAACCCGCAGAAGCGCGCTCGCGTGCTGCTGCGGTTCCTCGACCTGGTGCAGCGCGAGATGACGTCACTGGCCGAGCTGCTCGCGAGCGAGCACGGCAAGACGGTCGACGATGCGAAGGGCGACATCCAGCGCGGTCTCGAGGTCATCGAGTTCGCAGCCGGCGCTCCGCACCTGCTCAAGGGCGAGTACTCCACCGGCGCGGGAACGGGCATCGACGTCTACTCGATGCGGCAGCCGCTCGGGGTCGTCGCCGCGATCACCCCGTTCAACTTCCCCGCCATGATCCCGCTGTGGAAGGCCGGCCCCGCGCTCGCCGCCGGCAACGCGGTCGTGCTCAAGCCCAGCGAGCGCGACCCCTCGGTGCCGGTGCGCATCGCCGAGCTCTTTCTCGAAGCTGGCCTCCCCGCAGGGGTCCTCAACGTCGTGCACGGCGACAAGGAGGCGGTCGACACACTGCTCACCGACGAGCGCATCCGCGCCGTGGGCTTCGTCGGATCGACCCCGATCGCCGAGTACATCTATGCGACGGCCGCAGCGAACGGCAAGCGCGCGCAGTGCTTCGGCGGTGCGAAGAACCACATGATCGTGATGCCGGACGCCGACCTCGATCAGGCCGTCGACGCGCTCATCGGCTCGGGGTATGGCTCGGCGGGCGAGCGCTGCATGGCCATCTCGGTCGCGGTCCCGGTGGGACAGGAGACGGCCGACGCGCTCGCCGCCAAGCTCACCGAACGCGTCGCCCAGCTGCGCGTCGGCCCCTCTCTCGCGGCCGACGTCGACTACGGCCCGCTGGTCACACGGGCGGCCGTCCAGCGGGTCGAGGGCTACATCCAGCAGGGCGTCGACGAGGGGGCGACACTCCTCGCCGACGGTCGCGGCTTCACCGTGGAAGGGCACGAGGAGGGCTTCTATCTCGGACCGACCCTGTTCGACCACGTCACCACCGACATGGCGATCTACCGCGAGGAGATCTTCGGCCCCGTGCTGGTCATCGCCCGCGCCGCCGACTACGAGGAGGCGCTGCGGATGGCCTCGGACCATGAGTACGGCAACGGCGTCGCCATCTTCACGCGCGACGGCGACGCCGCCCGCGACTTCGCCGCCCGCGTCGAGGTGGGGATGGTCGGGGTGAACGTGCCGATCCCGGTCCCGATCGCGTACTACACGTTCGGCGGCTGGAAGCGCAGCGGATTCGGCGACCTCAACCAGCACGGAACCGACGCCTTCCGGTTCTACACGAAGACCAAGACGGTGACGAGCCGCTGGCCCGCGGCGGGCATCCGCGATGGAGCCAGCTTCGTCATCCCCACCATGCACTAGCCCCGGACACCTCCCACAAGGAACCACGATGACCATGACCACCGTCACCACCACCGCCGAGGAGCGCGAGGCGATCATCGGCGCCGTCCGCGAGTTCGCCGAGACCGAGCTCGCCCCCTACGCCGCCGAGCGCGACGAGAAGCACCTGTTCCCGCGGGAGTCGCTCAACCGGGCCGGCGAGCTCGGGCTCGGCGGCATCTACGTCGATGAGGAGTTCGGCGGCAGCGGCCTCAGCCGTCTCGACACCGTCGCGATCTTCGAGGAGCTCGCGAAGGGCGACCCCGCGGTCGCGGCCTACATCTCCATCCACAACATGGTCGTCTGGATGATCGACACCTACGGCGACGACGCCCAGCGCGCGCACTGGCTGCCGATGCTGACGGCCATGTCGGAGTTCGGCGGCTACTGCCTCACCGAGCCGGGTGCAGGATCGGATGCCGCGAACATCGCGACCAGCGCCGTCCGCGACGGCGACGACTACGTGCTCACCGGAGTGAAGCAGTTCATCTCCGGAGCGGGCGAGGCTGCCGTCTACGTCGTCATGGCGCGCACGGGGGAGCCGGGCGCGCGCGGTATCAGCGCCTTCCTCGTCCCCGGCGATTCCGAGGCGCTGAGCTTCGGCGCCCCGGAGAAGAAGATGGGCTGGCACGCGCAGCCCACCCGCCAGGTGATCCTCGACGGTGTGCGGGTTCCCGCCTCCTCCATGCTCGGCGACGAGGGTCGCGGGTTCGCGATCGCGATGTCCGCGCTCAACGGCGGACGCCTCAACATCGCCGCCTGCTCGCTCGGGGGCGCCCAGTGGGCACTCGATCAGGCCGTGAAGTACGTGCACGAGCGGATGGCGTTCGGTGAGCCGCTCGCCGAGAAGCAGTCCATCCTGTTCGCGATCGCCGACATGCGCACCGACCTGCACGCGGCACGACTCATGGTGCGCGACGGCGCGCAGGCGGTCGACGAGCACGCACCCGACGCGACGATGCGCTGCGCCATGGCGAAGCGCTTCGCGACCGACGCCGGCTTCGACGTCGCCAACCGGGCTCTGCAGCTGCACGGCGGCTACGGCTACCTGCAGGATTACGGGATCGAGAAGGTCGTCCGCGACCTGCGCGTGCACCAGATCCTGGAAGGGACGAACGAGATCATGCGACTGATCATCGGACGTGAGATGCTGCGACCGGCGGGTTCCGCCTCCCTCCAGCGCAGCGGCGGAGAGCAGATGCGGAGCGGATCATGACGGCGCCGTCCTCCCCGGTGGTCGTCGCGTTCCTCGGCCTCGGGCACATGGGACTGCCGATGGCGAAGAACCTCCTCGCCGCGGGACACGAGGTTCACGGCTTCGATCTGGTTCCCGCGGCCATCGAGGCGGCGCGGACGGCCGGCATCCCGGTGGCGGCGAGCGGCGCGGATGCCGTG
Organism: Microbacterium sp. UCD-TDU; assembly: GCF_000340625.1. Lineage (NCBI taxonomy): Bacteria > Bacillati > Actinomycetota > Actinomycetes > Micrococcales > Microbacteriaceae > Microbacterium > Microbacterium sp. UCD-TDU. Next base: position 877,304 of record NZ_KB454446.1, on the reverse strand, counting down.
GCCGACGCGGATGTCGTCATCACCATGTTCCCCGCCGGAAAGCACGTGATCGAGGCCTATCGCACCGAACTGCTCGCGGCCGCCCGCCCCGGCACGCTCTTCATCGAGTCATCGACCATCGCCGTCGATGAGGCGCGGGCCGCGCACGCTCTCGCGCTCGCCGCCGGGCACCGCAACGTCGACGCTCCGGTGTCGGGAGGCGTGGTCGGCGCGGAGAACGGCACCCTCGCCTTCATGGTCGGCGGGTCGGACGACGACTTCGCAGCCGCCCTCCCGCTGCTCGAGGTCATGGGAAAGCGCATCGTGCACTGCGGGGGTCCCGGCCTCGGCCAGGCGGCGAAGGTGTGCAACAACATGGTGCTCGCGGTCTCGCAGATCGCGGTGGCCGAGGCGTTCGTGCTGGGGGAGCGGCTCGGGCTCGAGCATCAGGCGCTGTTCGACGTCGTCTCGCAGGCCTCGGGCCAGTGCTGGTCGATCACGACCAACTGCCCCGTGCCCGGCCCTGTGCCCACGAGTCCTGCCAACCGCGACTACCAGCCGGGTTTCGCCGGGGCGTTGATGGCGAAGGATCTCGGGCTCGCGCTGCAGGCGATCGAGCAGACGTCGACGGATGCCAGGATGGGCCGTCTCGCGCAGGAGATCTATGCCGCGTTCGCGGCCGGCGACGGCGCGGGGCGCGATTTCTCCGGGATCATCACCGACATCCGCGACGACCGCGTGTGATGATCGGTACTTCGACGGAGAGGGTGACATGACCGAGTACGAGACGATCCTGGTCGAGCAGCGCGGACGAGTCGGGTGGATCACCCTGAACCGTCCGGAGGCGCTGAACGCGTTGAACAGCCGGCTCGCGGAGGAGGTCACCGCCGCGGCCGTGGCCTTCGACGCGGACGAGGGCGTCGGCGCGATCGTGGTGACCGGATCCGAGAAGGCCTTCGCCGCCGGCGCCGACATCAAGGAGATGGAGGGCATGTCCGCGGCGCAGATGCTCGAGACCGATCACTTCGGGGTCTGGCACGAGTTCGCCGCGGTGCGCACGCCCGTGATCGCCGCGGTCTCCGGCTTCGCCCTGGGCGGCGGATGCGAGCTGGCGATGATGTGCGACATCATCCTGGCCGCCGACAACGCGAAGTTCGGACAGCCCGAGATCAACCTCGGCGTCATCCCCGGCATGGGCGGAACCCAGCGATTGATCCGCGCGATCGGCTACTACAAGGCGGCGGAGCTGGTGCTCTCCGGCCGATTCATGGGAGCGGAGGAGGCCGAGCGCTCCGGCCTCGTCTCCCGCGTCGTCGCGGCATCCGACCTCCTCGCCGAGGCGACGAAGCTGGCCGACACGATCGCGTCGAAGTCGCTGCCGTCGGTCTACGCCGCGAAGGCCGCACTGGATGCGGCCATGGAGACGCCCCTGTCCGAGGGGCTCACGCACGAGAAGCAGGCCTTCGCCGCCCTGTTCGACACCGCGGATCAGAAGGAGGGCATGTCGGCCTTCCGCCAGAAGCGGTCGCCCGACTTCCAGAACCGCTAGCGCGTCGTGAACAACTCCTCGGTACAGCGTGCGCCTCGCCGGAGACGGCTCTCAGCGCCGTGCCCGACGAGAATTCCTGCGGAGTCGTGCACCACCTCAGCCGCGGAGCGCGTCGACGATCTTCGCGATCCGGCGCTCGCGCGTCGCTTCCTGCTTGGCGTCGGCCACGCTGCGCGCGTGCTCCTTGCGCACGGTGTACGACAGGGCGTCGAAGGCCGCGCGCACAGCAGGGTCGGCGTCGAGGGCCGCGGCGAGTCCCGGGGGTACCTCGACCGTGCGCTCGACCGAATCCACCCGGATCACGGCGTCGACCTCCTGGCCGATCTCGAGCCCCAGGTCGGCACGCACGGCTTTGCTGAAGCCGATCATGTTCTCGCTGCCCATCCGCGCCAGGCGCAGGCAGGCGGTGCGTCCGCCGATGGTGACCGCAACGGGGAAGGCCTTGCCGGCGCCGAGGGAGGCGACCTGCTCATCCGTGACGAGGATCGCCGCAGCGGGGCCACGGCCGGTGAGGACGGTGTGAAGGCGCAGTTCGCTCATGCCGAAAGAGTACGCCCGGGGCCCTCGAGTTCGGCGGCGAGAATCGCGTTGCGCTCCGTGATGAGGCGGCGCATGTACGCCCGCATGAACAGCGCGTCGACGAGCCGGCCGAGCGGACCGAACGGCGAGCGGAAGGTCACCGTGTCGTGCATGAGCGTGCCGGACGGGTGTTCCTCGAACCGGTGCTCGTGCAGGAATGCGGCGAACGGTCCCGAGATCTGCCGGTCCGAGAATCCGTTCGGGGGATCGACATCGAACACGATCGAGCGCAGCCGGAACGGGACGCCGAAGTGGCGTGCCCGCCAGGTCGCGGTCGTGCCCTCGGTGAAGACGCCGCCGGCCGGTGCCTCGATCATCGTCTCGCCGAATCGGGCCATGCTCTTCACATGCAGTGCAGGGTCGAGCGACGCGGCGAACACCTCGGCGGGGGCCGCACCGATGACCGTCTCGAGTGCGAAGCGGGCCATGTCAGAGGGCTTCGGGCTGCGGACGCGGATCGGCGAAGTCGCCCGCGTCCTTGCGCAGCCTGGCCACGATCGCGACGAGCTCGGCCGCGTCGTCGCGGCTCAGACCGGGCTGGGCGAAGACATCGGCGTTGAGGGCCTGGGTGGCGCGCTCGACCAGTTCCCGGCCGGACTCGGTCAGGACCAGGAGCGCGGCGCGTCCGTCGTGCGGGTGCGGCTCACGCGCGATCAGGCCGTCGCGCACCAGTCGCTCCGCCGTGCTCGTGACCGTGGTCGGGTGCACCTGCAGTCGGGCGACCACGCTCGAAAGCGGAAGGCTCCCCGCACGGCTGAAGGCCAGCAGGCGCAGCACCTCGTAGCGGGCGAAGCTCAGGGCGAAGGGCTTGAGGGTCGCATCGACGCGGGCGAGCAGCAGCTGCTGGGCGCGCATGACGGAGGTGACCAGGGCCATGCCGTCGGCGGCATCCGTCCATCCGTGCGCGAGCCACTGCCGCTTCGCCTCGGCGAGCGGATCGATGGGGAGCGGACGGGGTCGGGCCATTTCTCTACGGTAGTGGCGGGAGGGTGGGGTGCGGCGACGGCGCGCGACGCATCCGTCGCTGCAGTCCTTGAGTCTCAGTCGCATGTGAGCTGGAACTCAGTATCGCGGTCTAGAATTGCAGCAGTCGTGAGGAGCAATCGATGAAGATCTTCGTCCTGGTCAAAGAGGTGCCGGACACCTATGGCGATCGCAAGCTGAATCTCGAGACCGGACTCGCCGATCGCGCGGCGGGGGATGTGGTCCTCGACGAGATCACCGAGCGCGCTCTCGAAGTCGCACTCAGCTACGCCGACAAGAACGACGGCACCGAGGTGGTGGCCGTCTCGATGGCTCCGGAGGGGTCGACGGCCTCGCTGCGCCGGGCGCTCGCGATCGGTGCCGGCTCCGCCGTGCACATCGCCGACGAGCAGCTCGCCGGTGCCGACCTCGGCCTCACCGCCGAGGTGCTGGCCGCGGCGATCCGCCGCGGCGCCCCCGACCTCGTGATCACCGGCAACCTGTCGACCGACGGCTCCGGTGGTGTGATCCCCGCGATGATCGCCGAGCATCTCGGGTTCGCGCAGGTCACCGCCCTTTCCGCGGTGGAGATCACCGCAGACGGCGTCTCGGGAGTCCGAGGCGCGGATGCCGGCAGTCAGCCGGTCTCGGCGCCGCTGCCCGCCGTGATCTCGATCACCGAGGCGCTCCCCGACGCCCGATTCCCCAACTTCAAGGGGATCATGGCGGCGAAGAAGAAGCCGCTCGAAGTGCTCTCGCTCGCCGACCTCGACGTGTCGGCAGATCCGTCCGCCGCCCCGCGGACCATCATGACGACCGTGTCGGAGAAGCCCCCGCGGGCTGCCGGCGTGAAGATCACCGATGAGGGTGACGCGGCCGACAAGCTCGTCGACTACCTCGTGCAGAACAGGCTGGTGTGAGATGACTTCCTCCGAGAACCCGATCCTCGTCCTCATCGACGTCGATCCCTCCGGCTACGTCGCGAGCAGCACGGCTGCGCTCCTCGGCGCTGCTTCCACGATCGGCTCGCCCGTGGCTCTGATCGTCGGCGGGAGCCCCGCCGCGGTGGACCAGGCTGCCGCGGCAGGAGCATCCGTCGTGCTGACCGCCGACGGCGACCCCGCAGCGCTCACCGTGCCGATCGTGGACGCACTGCAGGCTGCCGCCGCGCAAGTGCGCCCCGACGCCGTGCTGATCTCGAACTCGATCTCCGGTCGTGATGTGGCCGGACGCTTCGCGGTGCGCACGAAGAGCGCGCTGTCGGTCGACGCCGTCGGGGTCTCACGCGACGACGAGGGAGTGCTCGCGCATCACTCGGTCTACGGCGGGGCATACCTCGTCGACTCGGCTCCCACCTTCGGCATCCCCGTGATCACGGTGCGCCAGGGTGCGGTGGATGCGCGTGCCGAGGCCGTGCCGTCGCATTCGGTCGAGGTGCTCGATGTCACGCCGTCCGGGGCCGTCGCGGCGACGGCAGGTCCGGTCGAGGCGGTCGAGGTCGCCTCTTCCCGTCCCGAGCTGCGCGGGGCGACGCGCGTCGTCTCCGGCGGTCGGGGCCTCGCGTCCAAGGAGAAGTTCGTGCTCGTCGAGGAGCTCGCCGACGCACTCGGCGCGGCCGTCGGCGCCTCCAGGGCGGCCGTCGACGCCGGGTACATCCCGCAATCGCACCAGGTCGGTCAGACCGGGGTGTCGGTGTCGCCGCAGCTGTATGTCGCGCTCGGCATCTCCGGAGCGATCCAGCACCGCGCCGGCATGCAGACGTCGAAGAACATCGTCGCGATCAACAAGGACCCCGAGGCGCCGATCTTCGACGTCGCGGACTTCGGCATCGTCGGCGACGTGTTCGCCGTGGTCCCGCAGGTGATCGCCGCCCTCGAGGCGCGGAAGAAGTAGTCATGGCGACGCGGATGCTGCGACGCGGTCTGCCGCGTGTGCCGGGTGGAGAGCCCTGGCCTCCCGCCGATGCGGTGGCCGTCGATGCGGCCGCAGCGGAACCGGAGGCCGGTGCGGCCCCGGAGCCGGTGGCGCACGCGGTGACGCCGGCTGCGGTCGCACCGGTCGACACCGGGGTGACGACCGGTGCGGTGGAGCCGGCACCGGCGGTCGCTCCCGCCCCGCCTACGGATGCCGTTTCTCCGGCGACCTCCGGAGGACTGCGCATTCGTCGTGGTCTGCCGCGGGTCTCGGGCGGAGAGCCCTGGCCGCCGTCACAGACCGCCCCCGCCCTCGCCGCCGCGGCCCCCGCTCCGCACGCCACGACAGAGGAACCGGCCGCAGAGGAACCGGCCGCAGAGGAACCGGCCGCAGAGGCAGCATCTCCCGTGTCGACGACGACGGCGACCACGCCGCAGCCCGCCGCCGCATCGACCGCCCCCTCCGCAGTCGCCGAATCCGAGGCGCCGCCCGTCGCTGCCGTCGGTGTCCGTCGCGGCCTGCCCCGAGTGGTCGGTGGCGACCCCTGGCCGCCTGCGGACACTGTTCCGCTCGTGCGGACAGCCGCAGGATCTGCTCCTCTCGAGCCCGTAGCCTCCGAGAGCACGCCCGCTGCCACCGTGGAACAACACGCAGCCGCAGCGACCGCGGTGGCCGTCGCCGGCTCTGCTCCGGCCATCGCCGACGTCTCGACGCCTCTGCCCTGGACCCGCACGGTGTGGAACGGGCGCGCACCGCGTCACATCCTTGCTGCACCGGCGCCGGCAACCGACCGCCGTCGTCCGACCTGGACGCAGGCGATCGGCGTGCTGTTCGGCGCCGCCGCGCTCGGAGTGCTCGCAGGAGCGGCGATCGCCTTCGTGCGGACGCTCCTGAGCTTCCCGTTCATGCAGGACTTCCTCGCAGCCTTCCCCGGCGAGTACGAACCCGCGATCGCGGTCGAGCCCGGGTTCTCGTCGTGGATCGGCTGGCAGCACTTCTTCAACATGTTCCTGATGGTGCTGATCATCCGCTCGGGCCTGCAGGTGCGCACCGAGAAGCGGCCGACCGTGTTCTGGACGCCCCGGGGCAACCCCAAGGGGAAGATCAGCCTCAACCTCTGGTTCCACCAGTCGCTCGACATCCTGTGGCTCGTGAACGGCGTGATCTTCGTGGTCCTGCTGTTCGTCACCGGGCACTGGGTGCGCATCGTGCCGACGAGCTGGGAGGTGTTCCCGAACGCGCTGTCGGCGGCCCTGCAGTACGTCTCGTTCGACTGGCCGCACGAGAACGGCTGGAACAACTACAACAGCCTGCAGCAGCTCGCCTACTTCGCGACCGTGTTCATCGCCGCACCGCTCGCGGCGATCACCGGGTTCCGCATGTCGGGGCTGTGGCCCAAGAAGGCCGAGAAGCTGTCGAAGGCGTACCCGGTCGAGTGGGCGCGGGCGCTGCACTTCCCGATCATGCTCTACTTCGTGGCGTTCATCATCGCCCACGTCGCGCTCGTGATGCTGACCGGATTCCTGCGCAACCTGAACCACATGTTCGCGGCGCAGGATGCGGTCACCTGGACCGGATTCTGGGTGTTCGTGCTCTCGCTCGTGGTGATCGCGATCGCATGGGTTGCCGCCCGCCCGCTCGTGCTCGCCCCCATCGCGAAGGCGTTCGGGAAGGTCTCCGGACGCTGACACCACGACGCCGATCCCGCGGCATCCCCGCACGACGGAAGGAAGATCATGGCCGAGGCGTACATCATCGATGCGGTCCGCTCCCCGGTCGGACGGCGCGGCGGATCGCTCTCCGGCATCCATCCGGCTGATCTCGGTGCGCACAGCCTCCGCGCGCTGGTCGATCGGGTCGGGATCGACCCCGGGGCGATCGACGACGTGGTGCTGGGGGCGATCGACGCGATCGGCGGACAGGCGGGGAACGTGGCGCGCACCGCCGCGCTGGTCGCCGGATTCCCCGAGCACGTGCCCGGTGTCACGATCGATCGCCAGTGCGGATCGAGCCAGCAGGCCGTGCACTTCGCGGCGCAGGCCGTGATGAGCGGCGTGGACGACCTCGTGATCGCGGGCGGTCTGCAGAACATGTCGCAGGTGCCCCTGCTCGCTGCGGCCATCGTGGGGGAGGCCTACGGATTCACCACCCCGTATGCGCAGTCGCCGGGGTGGCGCGAGATGTACGGCGACCAGGAGATCTCGCAGTTCGCCGGTGCGGAGCTGATCGCCGAGAAGTGGGACATCTCTCGCGAGGAGATGGAGCAGTTCGCCCTGGAGAGCCACCGCCGTGCGGCCGTCGCGCAGGACGAAGGTCGCTTCTCGAACGAGATCGCCCCGCTGAACGATCTCGACCGCGACGAAGGCGTGCGCCGGGACACGACCCTGGAGCGGATGGCACAGCTCGCGCCGCTCAGGGAAGGCGGACGGATCACGGCCGCTGTGTCGTCGCAGATCAGCGATGCCTCCAGCGCCGTGCTCATCGCGAGCGCACGGGCCGTGCGCGAACACGGACTCACGCCGCGCGCACGCATTCATCAGATGACGGTCCGCGGCGCCAGCCCCGTGCTCATGCTCACGGCGCCGATCCCTGCGACCAGGCACGCTCTGGAGCGTGCGGGGCTCGGCATCGGCGACATCGACCTGTTCGAGGTGAACGAGGCTTTCGCTCCCGTGGTCCTCGCCTGGATGCGCGAGCTCGACGCCCCCTACGAGAAGGTCAACGTCAACGGCGGCGGCATCGCGCTCGGCCACCCGATCGGGGCGACCGGCACGAGGCTGCTCGCGACCATGCTGAACGAGCTCGAGCGCACCGGCGGTCGCTACGGTCTGCAGACGATGTGCGAGGGCGGCGGTGTCGCGAACGTGACGATCATCGAGCGCCTCTGACCTGCCGCCGCGCGAGCACCGGCGCAGACAACGAGAGCGGGCCGCCTCCCCGGGGAGACGGCCCGCTCTCGCGTGTGCGATCGATCAGGGGCGGACGAAGCGGACCTCGGTCAGCGTCTCGCCCAGGAACGGCTCGGTGTGCGAGGCACCGTCGAGGCGGAAGCCGTTGCGCGCGTAGAACCGGTGCGCGCGAGGGTTGTCCTCGGCGACCCACAGATACAGCGGCTCGTCCTTCTCGACGGCCGCGTCGAACAGCTTCTGGCCGATGCCGGTGGAGTGCCACGCATCGAGCAGGTAGATGAAGTAGAGCTCGCGGAACGCGGGAGCGTCCTTGTCGCGGGCGGGACCGGAGCCGACGAAGCCGACGATCTCGCCGTCGACGAGCGCGGCGTTCATCGTGAACTCGGGGCCCTGCGAGGCCCAGTGCGTCCACAGCTCGGCCATGCGGCGGGGCGAGACCTTCTCCAGCGCCGCCTTGCTGATCAGGTGGTCGTAGGTCTCGTGCCAGCACTGCGCGTGCACGCGACCGAGGGCTTCCGCATCCACATCACGGACCGGACGGACGATGACTTCAGGCTGGGCTTCGGCGCTCATGTTCGTGACTCTACGCGCGGCGTGCACGAAGAGGAAATCGAGTGGATGGTCGACGACACCCGATGCAGGGGCATGGAGGGTTCGCACAACGATGTTCGCCGATCGTGCGCTCCTGGCTACGATCGATCCTCGTGAACGTGATCTGGCGGACCCTCCTGGTAATCCTCGGCGCTCGCCGCCGCGTGCGACGGGGGAAGACCCTCGATGCGTCGGCGGTCAGCAGCATCCGCCTGACCACGCTGCCGACCGACATCGATATCCTGCGCCACATGAACAACGGGCGCTATCTGTCGCTCTTCGATCTCGGACGCTGGGATCTGCTGATACGGACCGGGCTGTTCGATGCGATGAAGGAGCACGGCTGGTACGCGGTCGTGTCCAGCGAGACCGTGACGTTCCGCAAGTCGCTGCAGCTGTGGCAGCGTTTCGACGTGCAGTCCCGCTTCATCGGCCACGACGACAAGGCGGTGTTCCTCGAGCACAGGGCTGTCGTCGACGGAGAGATCTACGCGCGGGTGATCGTGCGCTCGCGCATGCTGCGTCGTACCGGCGGCACGGTCAGCAACGAAGAGCTGTTCGCTGCCGTGGGCAAGCCCGAAGGCGTGCCGGAGATCGATGCGTGGGTGCACGACTGGGCCGCGGCATCCGCCCTCCCTCCCGTGCGGGTGAAGGCTCCGAGCGTCTGGGGCTGAAAGAAGCGACGGGGTGGCGGGCCCTGGACGGGCCTGTATACCGTGCAAACCAGAGCACGGACCTAGGCTGAAATCCATGGCTGACTCCCCGTCGGATGCCGTGGCATCCGCACCCCTCGCAGACCGTGCCGTCGAGCTCGCTCGTCGGTGGGCGATCGAGGCCGCGGCGATCGAACCCGATCCTGCCGCCGCCCGGCTCGCCGGGGTGCTGCAGGATGCCAACGGTCTGCCGTTCACGCTCGGCTTCGTGGACGGCGTCATGCGCCCGGAGAGCCTCACCGCCGCGGCCTCGCAGCTGCACCGGATCGCCCCGATCGTGCCCGAGTTCCTGCCCTGGTACCTGCGCTCGGTGGTGCGTCTCGGCGGCGGTGTCGCGCAGATCCTGCCCTCGCCCGTGGTGCCGATCGCCCGCCGGGTGCTCCGCGACATGGTCGGCCACCTCGTCGTCGACGCACGCCCAGCGAAACTCGGAGCGGCGATCGAGCGGATCAGGGCGAACGGCTCCCGTCTCAACCTCAACCTGCTCGGTGAGGCCGTGCTCGGCGAGACGGAGGCGCGGCGGCGGCTCGACGGCATCCACGCGCTCATCCAGCGCCCGGATGTGGACTACGTCTCGGTCAAGGTCTCGGCGATCATCAGCCACCTCTCGATGTGGGCGTTCGACGAGGTCGTCGACGAGGTGGTCGCTCGCCTCCTGCCGCTGTACGTCACCGCGGCGTCCGACGGCACCTTCATCAACCTCGACATGGAGGAGTACCGCGACCTCGACCTCACGATCGCGGTCTTCACGCGCATCCTGGAAGACCCGCGCCTGACCGGGCTCGAGGCCGGGATCGTGCTGCAGGCCTACCTGCCAGACGCCCTGCCTGCCCTGCAGGAGCTCACCGCCTGGGCGCAGGAGCGCGTCGCGCACGGCGGCGCCCGCATCAAGGTGCGACTCGTCAAGGGCGCCAACCTCGCGATGGAGCACGTCGAGGCGCGCATGCACGGCTGGACGCCCGCCACCTACGACACCAAGCTCGACACCGACGCCAACTACCTGCGCTGCCTGGACTGGGCGCTGCAGCCCGAGCACACCGCGGCCGTCAAGCTCGGCGTCGCGGGGCACAACCTCTTCGGTATCGCCTACGCGTGGCTGCTGGCGGGGGAGCGGGGTGTGCGCGAGGCGGTCGAGTTCGAGATGCTCCTCGGCATGGCGCAGGGGCAGGTGCAGGCCGTCTCGCGCGAGGTCGGCCCGGTGCTGCTGTACGTGCCGGTCGTGGAGCCTGCCGAGTTCGACGTGGCCATCAGCTACCTGGTGCGCCGGCTCGAGGAGAACGCCTCATCGGAGAACTTCCTCTCCGCCGCGTTCCGACTCGGCGAGGACGAGTCGCTGTTCGTGCGCGAGCAGGATCGCTTCCTCGATGCGCTCGACAGGGCGGGCGACGCCACGCTGCGGATCGGGCCGCGTCGCACGCAAGACCGCAGCGCGCCCGTGCACGAGTCCGTGCGGACGGCACCCGCAGCCCCGGCGCCCGAGACCGACCTCACCAAAGCGGTGCTCGGCATCTCGCGCGGCTCCGACGACGGAGGACGAGAGGCGTTCCTCGAGACCGCCGTGTACTCCGCCCGCGAGCTGGATCAGGATGCCGGCGGAGCGCCGGGCTTCTCGAACACCGCCGACAGCGACCCCGCCCTCCCCGCGAACCGCGAGTGGGCGCGTGAGGTGCGCGAGCGCATCCCCGCATCCGACCTCGGCGCCGCCACGATCACGGTCGCTCGGGTCTCGGATGCGGAGGATCTCGAACGGATCGTGGAGGGTGTGCGTCGGGCGGCCCCGTCCTGGGGTGCGCGGCCCGCCGCCGAACGCGCCGAGGTGCTCCTGCGCGCTGCGGCCGCGCTCGAATCGCGGCGGGGGGATCTCATCGAGGTCGCGGCCTCCGAGACGGGCAAGATCTTCGCCGAAGCCGACGTCGAGGTGAGCGAGGCGGTCGACTTCGCCCGCTACTACGCGGCCAAGGCGCGCGAGCTCGACGCGATCGCCGGAGCCGTGTTCGTCCCGGCAGCGGTCACCGTCGTCGCACCGCCCTGGAACTTCCCCCTCGCGATCCCCGCCGGTGGGGTGCTCGCCGCGCTCGCCGCAGGTTCCGGCGTCGTCTTCAAGCCCGCGCCGCAGGCCCGTCGCTGCGCTGCCGTGATCGCCGAGACCCTGTGGCAGGCGGGGGTGCCGCGCGACCTGCTCGCACTCGTCGACATCGAGGAGGGCGAGCTCGGGCGCGCGCTCATCACGAACGACGCCGTCGACCGCGTGATCCTCACCGGAGCGTGGGACACGGCCGCACTGTTCCGTTCCTGGCGGCCCGACCTGCCGCTGCTCGCCGAGACCAGCGGCAAGAACGCCATGATCATCACCCCGTCAGCGGATCTCGACCTCGCGGTCGCCGACCTCGTCAAGAGCGCCTTCGGGCATGCCGGGCAGAAGTGCTCGGCGGCGTCGCTGGCTATCCTCGTGGGTCCGGTCGGACGCTCGGCTCGGTTCGCCCGCCAGCTGGCCGACGCCGTGCGCTCGCTGCACGTCGGGCAGCCCACCGACCCGCTGGCCGAGGTGGGCCCTGTGATCGAGCGGCCTCACGGCAAGCTCGCCTGGGCGCTGAGCGAGCTCGAAGGCGATGAGCAGTGGCTGATCGAGCCCGCGCTCGCCCCGGGAGACGACGGCAGCGGACGGCTGTGGCGACCCGGCATCCGTGTCGGTGTGCAGCCGGGGTCGCGCTTTCACACCGAGGAGTTCTTCGGGCCGGTGCTGGGGGTGATGCACGCGCCGACGTTCGCGCGCGCCGTGGAGATGCAGAACGCCGTCGCCTACGGGCTCACCGCCGGTCTGCACACCCAGGACCCGGAGGAGCTGTCGTACTGGCTCGGACGGGTGCAGGCCGGCAACCTCTACGTGAACCGCGGTATCACCGGGGCGATCGTGCAGCGCCAGCCGTTCGGCGGGTGGAAACGCTCCTCGGTCGGTCCCGGCGCCAAGGCCGGTGGCCCGAACTATCTGATCGGCTTGGGGTCGTGGCGCTCGCAGCCGGGCGGACCGGCCTCCAGCACCTTGCATCTTCGGGGGCTCGACTCCCGCATCACGGCCCTGATCGAATCGGCCCAGTCCTCGCTCGCTTACGAGTCGTTCGAGTGGCTCCGGCGCTCCGCCCTGTCGGATGCGCTCGCCTGGGACCGGGAGTTCGGGCAGGTGCGCGACGTCTCGCGTCTCGGCGTGGAGCGCAACCTCTTCCGCTACCGGCCGGTGCCTGTCGAGGTTCGCGCGACCGACGACGCGGCTCTGCAGGACCTGCTGCGCGTTGTGATCGCCGGAGTGCGCTCGGGCGCGAAGTTCGTCATCTCGACACCGGTGGGGCTGCCCGCCGACGTGCGTCGAGCCCTCGGCGACCTCGATGCCCCGGTGTTCCTGGAGAGCGACGACGAGTGGCTGCAGCGGATGCTGCGGCAGGACGATGCCTCCGACGGCGTCGTGCTGCCGGTGAGCGATCGGGTGCGGCTGGTCGGTGGCCGTGACGGGGTCGCCGCTCTTCGCGCGAAGCTCGCCACCGCCTCGGCCGGTGATCCCGATCTCGCGGTGTACGACGGCGAGGTGACGGCCGCCGCGCGCATCGAGCTGCTGCCGTTCGTGCACGAGCAGTCGATCTCGATCACCGCGCACCGTTACGGCAACCTCGACCCGTGGAGCAGCGATGTGATCTGATCTTCGTGTAAAGAATTCTTGACACACCTCCGGCGTCGACGTACGCTGAGCGTGTCAACAATCTTTTACATCGGAGTCGTCATGGTCTTTGAAGAACGCAACGCCTGGGCCGGGCTGATCGTCAGCCCCATCGTGATGGTCGCGTACGTCGTGCTGGTGCTCCAGAACGCCGGGGGAGGCCCGCTCACCGACGTCGATTGGTTCCCGCTCATGCTGTGGGTGATCGGTGGGGGCATCGTCGCCACGATCGTGGTCAGCATCGGCTGGGGGCTCATCGCCGGGATCAGAGACCCCGACGGCGTCGGTCGCTCCGACATCCGCGACCGCGACATCAGCCGGATGGGCGGCCGCGTGGAACAGGGCTTCGTGGTGATCGCCGGACTCGGCGTCATCGCGCTGTGCGCGGTCGGCGCCGATGTCTTCTGGATCGCGAACACGATGTTCGCGGGCTTCGCAGTGTCGGCCTTCATCGGCTGCATCGCCCGGGTGATCGCCTACCGGCGGGGCCTCGTCTGATGGTCAAGCCCACCCGCGTCTCGAACACCATCCGCGCGCATCGCGAACAGGCCGGACTCACCCAGGCCGAGCTCGCGCGCACGGTCGGGGTGACGCGCCAGACGCTCATCGCGATCGAGCAGCAGAAGTACTCGCCGACGCTCGAACTCGCATTCCAGATCGCCCGCGCCTTCGGCGTCGGCCTCGACGACATCTTCGAATACCCCGACACGTCAGGAGCAGCATCATGAACCGATCGATGAAGGCGTGGAGCCGAGAGGCCTACGGTTCGGCCGACGGCGTCGCGCTCGAGCGCATCCCGGTGCCCGTGCCCGGTCGCGGGGAGGTGCTGCTGCGAGTGCGCGCCACGGCCCTGAACGCGGGCGATGTGCGCCTCCTGCTCGGGGATCCTCTGCTGGTGCGGCCGGTGTTCGGCATGACCCGTCCCAAGTACCCCGTGCGCGGCATCGAGGTCGCCGGCACCGTGGTCGCCGTCGGTCCCGACGTCGTCGGCGCCGAGATCGGCGAAGAGGTGGTCGGCGAGCTGGTCGGCGGTGGCGGGCTCGGAGAGTACGTGACCGTACCCGCGTCGCGGCTCGTGCCGATCCCCACCGGCGTCGAGCCGGAGGCCGCAGCGTGCCTCCCCGTCGCGGGAGGAACCGCCTGGCAGGCGCTGGATCTCGCCGGGTTGGGCATCTCTGAGGGCGGTCGTTCCGGCGTCGCCACACCGCGGGTCCTCATCATCGGCGCCTCCGGAGGTGTCGGCACATTCGCGGTGCAGCTCGCGGCCCTGCGTGGCGCCGAGGTCTGGGCGAGCTGCCGTGACCGAAACGCCCCCCTGATCGAGCAGCTGGGCGCCGTGCGCACGTTCGATCATCGGGAGTCGCCGTTGAGCGCCCTGCCGGACGGGCGATTCGACGTGATCATCGACATTGCCGGAGGGATCCCGCTTCGAGAGCTGAAGCGCCTCGTGGTTCCCGGCGGCAGCGTCGTGCTGGTCACGGGCGACGGCGGACACGTGCTCGGCCCTCTCCCACGGATGCTGCGCGCCGTGTTCCTGTCGATCGGCTCGCGGAGCATCCGACCGCTCGCCGCGTCGCCCCGCGCCGAGGTGCTGGCGAAGCTCCTCGAACTCGTCGCCGAAGGTCGCGTGGTGCCGGTGATCGAGCGCGAGTACCCCTTCGGCGAAGCATCCACCGCCCTCGCCCGGCTGGAGGCCGGTCACACCGTCGGCAAGGTCGTGGTCACCGGCTCCTGAGCCCGCCCGGATGGGGCGGCGCCGCACGGCGCTCTGGCGGCGCACAGGGGGCGGGTGACACAATGGACCTCGGCGTGCCCGAGTCGCATCTTCCCCGAAGCCCGCTCTGAACGAGTGAAGGGTCGAAGGACCGCCGGGCCCCTGGACAGCGTCCGCCGCGCCCGTCCTCCGAGGAGAGCACCCATGTCGACGCCTGAAGCCGCCGTATCCACCGCCCCCGCCCGCACCGCGCACCACCGCCGCTACCTCATGTGCAAGCCGGAGCACTTCACCGTCAACTACTCCATCAACCCGTGGATGGAGCCGACGAAGCCCACCGACACCGCCAACGCGGTGGCCCAGTGGCAGAAGCTCTACGACCTCTACATCGAGCTGGGCCACGAGGTCGAGCTCATCGAGCCGCTCGCCGGGTACCCCGACATGGTCTACACGGCCAACGGCGGGTTCCTCATCGACGGCCGCGCCTACGTGCCCGAGTTCCGCTTCGTCGAGCGCCAGGGTGAGTCTCCGGCCTTCGCCGAATGGTTCCGCGCCGCGGGGTACGACACGGTGATGCCGAAGGAGGTCAACGAGGGCGAGGGCGACTTCCTACTCGTCGGCGACGTGATCCTGGCCGGCACCGGCTTCCGCTCCACGGGCGACAGCCACCGCGAGGTCGGGGAGGTCTTCGGTCGCGAGGTCGTCTCGCTCAACCTGATCGACCCGCGCTTCTACCACCTCGACACCGCGATCGCCGTGCTCGACCCGGTGCAGGGCACGGAGAACGGCGGCCCGGAGCGCGCGAACATCGCCTACCTTCCCGGTGCCTTCGACGACGCGAGCCGCGCCATCCTGGAGGAGCGCTTCCCGGACGCGATCCTGGTGTCGGACGAGGACGGTTCGGTTTTCGGCCTGAACTCGGCGAGCGACGGCTACAACGTGGTCATCTCGCCGCGTGCGAAGGGCTTCGAGAAGCAGCTGCGCGAGCGCGGATACAACCCGATCACGGTCGACCTGTCCGAGCTGCTGCTCGGCGGCGGCGGCATCAAGTGCTGCACGCTCGAACTGCGGGGTGCGAAGTGACTGCGCTCGACGAGACCACCGCGGCAGGCACCGAGCCGCACGTCGCACACAACTACCACCCGCTGCCGGTGAACATCGCCCGCGCGGAGGGGGCGTGGGTGACCGACGTCGAGGGCAAGCGCTACCTCGACCTGCTCGCGGCATACTCGGCCGTGAACTTCGGCCACCGGCACCCGGCCCTCGTCGCGGCGCTCACCGAGCAGCTCGGTCGGGTGACGCTCGTCAGCCGTGCGTTCCAGAGCGATCGGCTCGAACCGTTCGCCGCGGCGCTCGCCGAGCTTGCCGGCAAAGACCTCGTGCTGCCGATGAACACGGGGGCCGAGGCCGTCGAGACCGGCATCAAGGTCGCCCGCGCATGGGGCTACCGGGTCAAGGGCATCCCCGAGGGCAAGGCGCGCATCATCGTGGCTGCCGGCAACTTCCACGGTCGAACGACCACGATCGTCAGCTTCAGCGACGACGAGACGGCCCGCGACGACTTCGGTCCCTACACGCCGGGCTTCGACGTCGTGCCGTACGCAGACGCGGAGGCCATCGCCGCGGCCATCACCGACGAGACGGCAGCCGTGCTGGTCGAGTCGATCCAGGGCGAAGCCGGCGTCGTGATCCCGCCGGAGGGGTACCTGCGCCGCATCCGCGAGATCTGCGACGAGAAGAACGTGCTGTTCATCGCCGACGAGATCCAGGCCGGACTCGGGCGCGTGGGCGAGACGTTCGCCTGTGACCGCGAGGGCGTCGTGCCCGATCTCTACCTGCTCGGCAAGGCGCTCGGCGGCGGCATCCTCCCGGTCTCGGCCGTGGTCGGCGACACCGACGTGCTCGGCGTCATCCGTCCGGGCGAGCACGGTTCGACCTTCGGCGGCAACCCGCTGGCTGCGGCCGTGGGCCTGCGTGTGGTCGAGATGCTGCAGACGGGCGAGTTCCAGGAGCGGGCGCGTGCACTCGGCGCCCATCTCGAGCAGGCACTGCAGCCGCTGATCGGCCACGGCGTCACCGCCGTGCGCATCGCCGGGCTCTGGGCCGGTGTCGACATCGATCCCGCCAAGGGCACGGGGCGCGAGATCGCCGAGAAGCTCCTCGAGCGCGGTGTGCTCGTGAAGGACACGCACGGGCAGACCATCCGCATCGCACCGCCGCTCGTGATCCGCGCGACCGAACTCGACTGGGCGGTGGAGCAGCTCAAGCTCGTGCTGGGCGCCTGATCAGGCGTATCCCGTCTGCGTAGATGCAGGCACGGGCAACGCCACCGCAGGGGAGGGCCGTGGCCTGGGGATGGCGACGGCTGGCGGTGGCGTTGCCCTCGAGCGTGCTCAGGCCGGCGGCGAGTCCGGATCGAGCGTCTTGAGGGTGTCTTCTTCTGCGTCGTTGTCGGCGTCGAGCTGATCCTCGGTGGTCTCGTCGCCGCCGAGCGCCGCGCGGTGTCCCTGGCCCGCGTCGCCCTGGATGGCGCCGCCGGTCGACTCTCCGCGCGAGCTGTCGCCCTGGATCGCGCCGCCGGTGCCGTCGCCCTGACCGGAGTCCTCGTCGGCTCCTCCGACGCGGCGCGCGCCCTCGGCCGGATCCTGCGGGTGGGGGGTGCGTTCCGTGTTCTCGTCCATGCATCGACGGTACGTCGAGGCGTTCGTCTCGGAGAGGGCGTTGACAAACGCCCCGACGCGGGTCAGTTCTCGCGCTCGCTCTTCTTGGCGCTGCGGATCGGTGTGGTCACAGCCGCCTCGTCGCTGAACTCGATCGGGTCGACCTCGATCACGCGGAGGGGACGGGTCTCGTCGAGCGTGAGCAGGAAGCGGCGATTCTCATCGCGCCGGAGGCGGCCAGAGGTCGCCACCCAGATCACGCCGATCGCGCACGCGACGAATCCCGCGGTGCCGCCGAGCATGATCGCGGCGCGCGGTCCGAAGGTGTCGGCGACCCATCCGGCGATCGGCGCTCCGACGGGTGTCGAACCCATGATGACCGCCATGTACAGGGCGAGCACACGTCCGCGCAGAGCGGGATCGGTGGTGATCTGCACGTAGCCGTTGGCGGTGGTGAGGAGGGTCACGATCATGAACCCGGTGAAGGTCAGGGTGACGGCGTAGGACGCGTATGTCGGCATGGCCGACGAGACGAAAGCGGCGATGCCGAACCCGCCGGCGGCGAGGATCACCACGCGCACGCGGGCTCGATCGCGTCGGGCGGCGAGCAGGGCTCCGATCAGCGAGCCGATCGCGAGGACCGAGCTGAGCACGCCGTACCCGTCGGCCCCGGCGCCGAACTCGAGAGCCATGGTGGAGGCGAAGATCGGGAAGTTCATGCCGAACGCGCCGATCAGGAACACCGTGACGAACACCACGCGCAGGTCGCTGCGCCCCCACACGTAGCGGAATCCGGCAGCGAGTCCGCCGCGGTTGCGGTTCTTCAGACGCGGAGCGAGCAGGCTCCGGCGCATCAGCATCAGTGCGAGCAGCATCGCCAGGAAGGTCGCGGCGTTCACGATGAACACCCAGCCCGAGCCGATCGCCACGATCAGCAGGCCGCCGACGGCCGGTCCCACCATGCGGGCGAGGTTGAACGACGCCGAGTTGAGGGCCACCGCGTTCGAGGTGTCGCCGGTCGAGACCATGTCCGAGACGAACGCCTGCCTGGCCGGGGCGTCGAAGGCGTTCACGATGCCGAATCCGAGGGCGAACCCGAACATCATCGGCAGCGTCATGAGGTCGTTCAGGAGCAGCACGCCGACCGCGATGGCCAGGGTCAGCAGTGCCGACTGGGTCGCGAACAGGATGTGCCGTCGGTCGAAGCGGTCGGCCACCCACCCGGTCAGACTCACGAGCACGAGCGGAGGCCCGAACTGCAGCGCCATCGTCACGCCCATCGCGGTGGCGTCGTTGTCGGTCAGCTCGGTGAGCACCACCCAGTCCTGAGCGGTGGCCTGCATCCATCCGCCGACGTTGGAGATCAGGGCACCCGCGAACCAGATCCGGTAGTTGATGTTCGCGAAGGAGCGGAACATGGCGCTCATCGCTCGACCACCCGCCTCATCAGCGCGCTGGCTTCGCGCAGCGTGGCGAGCTCGGCCTCGGTGTACTCGACCTCGCGCAGCATGTCGGCGAGCAGCTCGTCGCGTCGGCGGATGGTCTCGACGACGATGTCGGTGCCCGCCGCGGTGATGTCGACCTGCACGCGGCGGCGGTCGTCTTCATCGGGCGTGCGCACCACGTAGCCCTGCTCCTCGAGGCCGTTGATGGTGCTGGTCATCGAGGGGGCTGTGACGCGCTCACGCTCGGCGAGGGTGGAGATCGTGCGGCGGCCGTTCATGCGCAGGTCGGCGAGCACCGCCAGCTGCGCGTCGCTCATCGAGTCGGCGGCGCGGGCGCAGCGGAGGCGGCGGGCCAGCCGGAACGTGGCCATGCGAAGGTCTGTGGCGGTGAGGTGGAGTGAATCATCAGACGCAGACATTACTTAGATAGCCTATCTAATTTTTCGGATGCCGTCTCGGCAGCGGGCACAATGGAGGGGTGACCCGAACGCTCGCTCTCGAAATCGCCGTGCAGGACCCCGCTGGAGTGCGGATCGCCGCAGAAGTCGGCGCCGACCGCGTCGAGCTCGCCACGGCCCTCGCCCTCGGCGGGCTGACCCCGTCTCCCGCGACCCTCGAGCTCGCCGTCGAGGCGGCAGGTGCCGACGGCCCCGAGGTGCACGTGCTGGTCCGGCCCCGCGCTGGAGGTTTCCACTACACCGAGGACGAGCTCGTCGTCTCCGAACGCGACGTCCGCCGCGCGATCGCCGCCGGTGCCGCAGGCGTCGTCATCGGAGCCCTCGACGCCGAAGGGCGCCTCGACCTCTTCGCGATGGCCCGTCTGCGCGACGCCGCCGGGGGCGCCCCCGTCACCCTGCACCGCGCCATCGATGTGACAGCCGATCCTGTCGCGACGCTGCAGAGCGCCCGTGAGCTCGGCCTTCGCCGCGTGCTCACCTCGGGCGGGGCATCCGCCGCGATCGACGGCATCGAGACGCTGCGCGCTCTGGTCGCCGCCGCCGAGGGCGAGATCGAGATCATGGCCGGCAGCGGCGTCGACGTGACCAGCGCTCCGGTGCTGGCGGCGGCGGGCGTCGACGCCATCCACTTCTCCGCGAAGCGTGCCGTGACCGAGGACGGCGGCGTGCGCATGGGGTCGGCCTCCGACGGGGTCGGCGGCTACGAGGTCACCGACCGCGACATCGCCTTCGCGATCCGGGACGCCCTCGCGCGGTAGCCGCCCCCTCGCAGGGTGAGTAGGCTCGCACCGTGATGGATACCCGCGAGTTCACCGACGCCTATGGCGTCGACATCGTCTACGACGTCCATCCTGCGCACGGGACGCCCCGGGGCGTGGTGCAGCTGCTGCACGGCGTCGGCGAGCATGCCGGGAGGTACGGAGCGCTGATCGCCGCGCTCACCGGCGCCGGCTTCCACGTCTACGCCGACGACCACCGCGGGCACGGACGCACCGGCATCCGCCAGCACGGCGGACCCGAGAAGCTCGGACGCCTGGGCAAGGGCGGACTGCGCGCAGCCGAAGAGGCGATCTGGCAGCTGACGGGCATCATCCGTGAGGAGAACCCCGACCTCCCGCTCGTGCTGCTCGGGCATTCCTGGGGCTCGTTCCTCGCGCAGATGCTCGTGAACGATCACCCGGAAGCCTGGGACGCCGTGATCCTCTCCGGATCTGCGCTGCGGATGCCCGGCTCGCTGAACGCCGCGCCGCTCAACGCGCGCTGGGCAGGCGAGGGGGCCACGGGGCTCGAGTGGCTCAGCCGCGATCCTGCCGTGTGGGCCGCGTTCGACGAGGATCCGCTGACCACCGACGTGCCGCTGCTCAAGCTCTTCGGCCCGATCGAGGCCGCGAAGCTCTACGGCCGCCCGGCCAAGGACCTCGCACACGACATCCCGATGCTGCTGCTCGTGGGTCGCGACGACCCGGTGGGCGGACCCCGCAGCGTGCACAAGCTCGCCGACGAGTACCGCAGCCGCTCCGGCCTCACCGATGTCACGACACTCGTGTACCCGGATGCGCGTCACGAGATCTTCGCGGAGCTGCAGCAGGAAGAGGTGCGCGCCGACGTGCTCGCCTGGCTCGACGCGCACATCCCCGCCCGCTGAGATTCGCGGCTTCATCGCCGAGACCCGTGAGATGTTCCCGGATGAGGCCGGTGTGACGCGGCGTTACGCGCGGTGAAGGCGTGTGACGCTGCCGCCTCGACCGGCGCGGAGCCCCCGTAGATTCGGGGCAATATTCCGCGCATGAGCGAGGAGTGCCCCGTTCTGCGGTGCCCTCGCACGGGAGGGACCGCTCCGATGAGCTTCGTGAAGGACTGGCAGGACTGGCACGCGTCACGCGAGCGCTACGCGGGCTCGGAGTACGGTCCGTCGGCATTGGAGTCGACGAATTGGCTCATCACCGAGGCGGCGGCCGTCGACGGCATCCCCGGTCTCTGGGCGCTCACCGGTGACGGAGGCATCCGCGGCAGCGAGCTCGGTCGGGCGGGATCCACCGTCGTGCTGCGCGGAGGCGAGAGCATCCGCCTCGGGCGCCGCGAGCTGCGCGTGTTCGAGCGCCACGGCACGCTCGCCCTGCGGGTGCTGAATCCGGCCCGTCCGCAGCGCGAGTGGTTCACGGCGATCGACGCCTACGCCCCCGACGAGCGCTGGCGGCTGCCGGCCGTGTTCGAGGAGACGCCCGGTGAGCAGATCGTGATCACGTCGGTCGACGGGGATGCGCGGGAGACGCCCGTCGCCGGTCGACTGCGGTTCGAGCTGGCAGGGGCTCCGCAGACGCTGACCGTGACCCGGAGCGCGCAGGGAGCGCTGGGCGCGGTCTTCGCCGACGGCACGAACGGGCTCGAGACGTACCGCTTCCGGTTCCTCCCGGTCGACGAACCCGCCGCCGACGGCACGGCCGTGATCGACTTCAACCGCGCTTACCTGCCCCCGTGCGCGTTCTCGGACCAGTTCGTGTGCCCGCTCCCGCCGGTCGGCAACCGGTACTCGACGCCCATCCGCGCCGGGGAGCGGGTGGTGGTGCTCGGAGGCTGACCCGCCGGAACCGGGGCTGCGCGCCTTAAGCTGGAACCGTGCACGGTGAATACAAGGTCCCAGGTGGAAAGCTCGTCGTCGTCGACCTCGAGATCGAGGACGATCGGATCGCCCGCTTCCGCCTCGCCGGCGACTTCTTCCTCGAGCCCGACTCGGCGCTGGACGACATCAACGCCGCCGTGAACGGACTGCCGGTCGAGTCGGACGCGACCGTGATCGCGAACGCCGTCCGCGGAGCTCTTCCCGACGGCGCCCAGCTGCTCGGCTTCAGCCCCGAGGCCGTGGGCACCGCGGTGCGCCGTGCGCTCGTGACCGCTCCGGGCTGGCGTGACTTCGACTGGGAGATCGTGCACGATGATGCCGTCTCGCCGCGCATGAACCTCGCCCTCGACGAGGTTCTCACCTCTCGGGTGGGCGAGGGCCGCCGTCGACCCACCCTGCGCATCTGGGAGTGGAACGAGTCGGCCGTCGTGATCGGATCCTTCCAGTCGTACCGCAACGAGGTCGATCCCGAGGGCGCGGCGACGCACGGGTTCGACGTCGTCCGCCGCATCTCCGGCGGAGGGGCGATGCTGATGGCGGCCGGACAGATCATCACGTACTCGCTGTACGTGCCCGCATCGCTCGTCGCCGGCATGACCTTCGCCGACTCCTATGCGTTCCTCGACGACTGGGTGCTGCAGGCGCTGCGCTCGCTCGGCATCGACGCGGTGTACCAGCCGCTCAACGACATCGCGAGTCCGACCGGCAAGATCGGCGGTGCTGCCCAGAAGCGCCTCGCCAACGGGGGAGTGCTGCACCACGCGACCCTGTCGTACGACATCGACGGTCAGGTGATGACCGAGGTCCTCCGCATCGGCCGCGAGAAGCTCAGCGACAAGGGCACGACCTCCGCCGCGAAGCGCGTCGATCCGCTGCGCAGTCAGACCGGGCTCGAGCGCGCCGAGATCATCGAGCGCTTCAAGGACACGTTCCGCTCGCTGACCGACGCCGAGACGGGATCGATCTCGGCCGACGAGTACGCCGATGCCGAAGCCCTCGTCGAGTCGAAGTTCGCCACCGAGGCGTGGCTGCATCGGGTGCCGTGACGGCGCCGGATCCCGACCTGTCCACCGCGGCGGACCCGCCGGACGCCGCGCCGCACGCGATCGAGCCTGTCGTGCCTGAGCCTGTCGTGCCTGAGCCGGTCGTGCCTGAGCCGGTCGTGCGCGGTGCGGTGACGATCATCGAGGGCGACAACCTCGCCGTGGCCGCGACCCTGTCCTCCGGATCCTTCACCCTCGTGTACCTCGACCCGCCCTTCAACACCGGTCGCACACAGGAGCGGCAGGTGGTCACCGCGCGACGGTCGTTCACAACTCAGGAAGAAGGCGCGGATCCGGGCGCGGTGGCTGCCGAAACGGGGAATGCGTCGCCGATCGTCCGGAGTTCTGCACCGGCGGCCGCCGAGACCGAGGTGCGGCACGGATTCCACGGCCATGCGTACGAGCGGGTGCGCGGGATGCTGCGCGCCTACGACGACCGCTTCGACGACTACGGCGCCTTCCTCATGCCCCGGCTCGAGGAGGCGTGGCGGCTGCTGGCCGACGACGGCACCCTCTACCTGCACCTCGACTACCGGGAGGCGCACTACGCGAAGGTCATGCTCGACGCGGTGTTCGGGCGGGACTGCTTCCTCAACGAGCTGATCTGGGCGTACGACTACGGCGCCAAGTCGCGCAGCCGCTGGCCCACCAAGCACGACACGATCCTGGTCTACGTCAAGAATCCGCGCGAGTACGTCTTCAACTCCGACGAGGTCGACCGCGAGCCCTACATGGCGCCGGGACTGGTCACCCCCGAGAAGGCCGCGCGCGGCAAGCTGCCCACCGACGTCTGGTGGCACACCATCGTGCCGACGACGGGGCGGGAGAAGACCGGCTATCCCACGCAGAAGCCGGAGGGGATCCTCCGCCGCATCGTGACGGCATCGAGTCGTCCCGGAGACCGTGTGCTCGACCTGTTCGCCGGGAGCGGCACGACGGGAGCGGTGGCCTCGGCGCTGGGCCGGGACGCCGTGCTCGTGGACGACAACCCCGAGGCGGTGCGGATCATGAGGGCGCGGATGCCGCACGCCGCGGCGACGACGCTCGACTGACGCGGGTCGTCAGGACGGACGCAGCAGCACGAGGAACTGCTCGATCTCGGCGGCCATGTCGAGGGATGGATCGAGCATCCACGCGGCCTGGAGCCCATCGGCCAGGGCGTGCAGCGTGCGCACCACCCAGGCGGGGTCGAGGTCGTCGCGCATCCGGCCGGCCTTCTGATCCTCGGCGACCCGGGCGCGGGTGAGGGCCTCGACCCGCTCGGTGCGCTCGCGGAAGTAGGCGTGAGCGGGGTGCGCGGGGTCTCCCGCCTCGGCGGCCAGCTGCGCGTAGAGCTGCACGAGTCCGGGGACGGAGGTGTTGTGGCGCATGACCGCGAGGAAGGCGCTGGAGGCGTCTTCGCCCGCGTACTCCTGCTCGTCGCGGTCGTCTCTGGCGCGGAGGATCGCGACGAAGAGCTCTTCCTTGCTGCCGAAGTAGTGCAACAGGCCCGCGGGGCTGAGACCGGCGGCATCCGCGATCTCCCGCACCGAGGCCTTGCGGTAGCCGTGCTCGGCGACGACGGCGAGAGCGGCTTCGAGGATCTCCTCACGCTTGGCGACGCCCTTCGCATACGCCCCTCGTGTCGCCATGGCTCCAGGGTAACCGGCGCGACGAGAACACAAAAACCAAACAACGTTCGTGAATGGCTTGCGGGGATGTCCTGCGATCTGCCAGCATGTCGGATTAATACCGAACAACATTCGGCATTAATATCCTCGCGGTCGCGGTCGCGGTCGCGGTCGCGGTCGCGGTCGCGGTCGCGGCTATAGGGGAGTGCGCTGATGACCAGGAACGACCGGGAGAATGCTCTCATGACCGATACCGACTTCGAGACGACCGCCGACTATGTCGAGGTGAGCACGAGCGCCGGACGGGTGCGCGGCCGCTGGCGTGCGACCACGGGAGGGCGCGGCAATGCGCGCTCTGCCGGCTTCCTCGGCATCCCGTTCGCCGAGGCGCCGATCGGAGAGCTGCGTTTCCAGGCGCCCGTGCCGAAGGCACCCTGGGAAGGTGTGCGCGACGCGCTCGAGTTCGCCGCCACCGCGCAGCGCGGGGACCCCGGTGTGACGCTCATCCCCGAGCCGAGCATCGAGGGCGACTCCACGCTCAACGTGAACGTCTTCACCCCCGACCCGACCCGCGCCGAGCAGGGGACCGGCCTCCCGGTGCTGGTGTGGATCCACGGCGGCGGGTACTTCGCGGGCTCACCGGCGAGCCCCTGGTACGACGGACGCAACTTCAACCGCGACGGCGTCGTTACGGTGTCGCTGTCGTACCGCCTGGGCTTCGACGGCTTCGGCTGGATCGAGGACGCACCGTCCAATCGGGGTGTGCGCGACTGGCTGCTCGCCCTCGAATGGGTGCAGCAGAACATCGCGGACTTCGGCGGGAATCCGTCGCGGGTGACGATCGCCGGGCAGTCCGCCGGTGGAGGGGCTGTGCTGACCCTGCTCGGGATGGAGAAGGCGCAGCACCTGTTCCAGGGCGTGTACGCGATCTCCGGCGCGCTCGCCGACGTGGCTCCCGCCCGTGCCGAGGCATTCGGGCGTGCGCTTGCCGCAGCGGCGGGCGTCGAGCCGACCGTCGCGGGCTTCTCGTCTCTGAGCGAGGAGCGCATCCTCGAGCTGCAGAAGAAGGCGACCGCGCTCGGACCGGCTTCGCTCGGCAGCGTGGTCGAAGACGGCCTGCCGCTCGGGCCCGCCGTCGACGGCGACCTGCTGGTGCGCCCCACGCGGGAGTCCCTCGCCGCGGGGGTCGGGGCGGACAAGCCGCTCGTGCTCGGTGCGACCGACGACGAGTTCACGATGGTGTTCACAGGGTCCGAGAAGAAGCTGCGCTGGGTGCCGAGGTCGCTCCTGCTGAACAGGCTCGGGCTGCCGAAGAGCGTGCGACGGGAGTACCTCGCCGCCAACTCCGACATCACCGGGCTCGGCAACGCCCGGGTGGGCGGTCGGCTGTTGACGGACCGGATGTTCCGCTCGGCGCTGCTGAAGATCGTCGCCGACCGTGGTGACGCCCCCACCTGGCTGTACCGGTTCTCCTGGCCGTCGGGCCACTTCGGGTTCGCCGAGCACTGCCTCGACGTGCCGTTCTTCTTCGACTGCCTCGACGGTCCGGCCATGGAGCCGCTCGCCGGACCGCATCCGCCGCAGGAGCTGGCCGACGAGGTGCACGGCGCCGCTGTCGCCTTCGTCACCGGAGGGGACCCCGGCTGGCCGCGCCACCAGGGCGCGAACGGCATCGCCCGGGTCTACGACGTGCCGACGCGCGACGTCGCCGACGCCTACGCCTCGGTGCGTCCGCTGCTGAAGGGGTGAGCGGGAGGCCCCGGTGCGTCAGGTGATGTAGATCTTGCGGAGCGTCTCGGTGACGGTCCAGGTGGTGCGCATGCCCTCGGCGAGGCGCACCACCGAGCCGGGGCCGACCTCGAGGTCGGGCAGTCCCGATGAGGCGAACGCGATCGTGGCGCGCCCCGACAGCACGACGAACACCTCGTCGGCCTCGATGTCGGTCGCGGTACCCGGTGTCATCTCCCAGATGCCGATCTCGGTCCCGCCGAGCGCCGCCAGCTCGCGCACGGCGGCCGTCGGCGACCCGGCGAGCACATCGTCCGCGGGGAGAGGTCCGTGATCGAGGGGCAGAGCCGCCGCATCCACTCCCGCCCCTGCGGCGAGAACGTTCACGAGTCGAACCCCATGCCCACGGCGTCGAGCGTCTTGAGGAACAGGTTGCGCCTGCCCTCGTTGTGGTCGGCCTGGTTCATCGCTGCGCGCACGAGGTTGACTCCGATCGAGGCGGCGGGTTCGGGAGGGAAGGGGATGGGCTTCTCGCGCACCATCCGCAACTGGGTGCGCTCGGTCTCCTCGCCGGCGAGCTTGTCGAGCATGACGTCGGCCGCGAAGCGCGCGGCGCCGACGCCGAGCCCGGTGAATCCGGTCGCGTAGGCGACGCGGCCCTTGCGGGCGGTGCCGAAGAAGGCGCAGAAGCGGCTCGACGAGTCGATCGCCCCGGCCCAGCGGTGGGTGAAGCGCAGACCCTCCAGCTGCGGGAAGGTGGTGAAGAAGTGCGAGGCGAGCCGGCGGTGGCTCTCGATGCGGTCCTCGTACTCCGGCCGCACCTTGCCGCCGAAGTGGTAGACCGCGTCGTAGCCGCCGAACAGGATGCGGTTGTCGCCCGTGAGCCGGTAGTAGTGGAACTGGTTCGCGCTGTCGGCGAGTCCCTGCCGGTTCGACCAGCCGATCGATGCCAGCTGCGCGGTGGTGAGCGGCTCGGTCATCAGGACGTAGTCGTACACGGGCACGGTCATCAGGCGGTTGCGCTTGAGGAGCGAGGGGAAGACGTTCGTGCCGAGGGCCACGGCATCGGCGACCACCCGGCCGTTCGGGGTGACCAGGGTGATCGGTCCCGATCCGTCGCCCTCGATCCCGCGCACCAGGCTGTGCTCGTAGATCTCCACCCCCAGGTCGGCGGCCACGCGGGCCAGCTCCACGCCGAGCTTGGCGGGGTGCACCATCGCGCAGCCGTCGCGGTCCCAGTCTCCGGCCAGGAAGGTGTCGGAGTGCACCTCGGCCTGCACGGCTTCTCGGTCGAGGAAGCCCGGCTCATCGCGGAACCACTCGACCTGGTGCGGCTCGACGGCGACAGCCAGCTGCCCCGTGCGCTCGAACTCCGCATCCATGCCGTAGCGCTGGATCGTCTCGCCGATGCCGTCGAGGTTCGCGTGGCCCAGCTCTTCGAGTCGGTCGATCTCCTCCGGCCAGCGATTCACACCGTTCTCGTGGCCGTGGGTGAGGCTCGACTCGCAGAAGCCGCCGTTGCGTCCGGACGCGGCCCACGCGATGCGCGAGGCCTCGAGCAGCACGACACGACGCTCGGGGTCGCGCTCCTTCGCGCGCACCGCCGTCCACAGCCCGGCGTACCCGCCGCCGACGATCGCGAGGTCGGCGCGAACCGTGCCGTCGAGACGAGGGTGTGTCGGTCGATCCACGTCGTCGAGCCAGAACACCCGCAGGTCGGTGTCGCGGAGCGAGGCGTCGATGACGGACGGCGACGGCTGCTGGCGTTCGAAGACGGTGGTGCCCATTGTTCTCTCCGTTGTGTGCGGGGCGCGCCTCAGCGCGTGCCCCAGTTGTAGAGGTCTTTGTAGAGGCCTGCGTAGAGCATGCTCTCGGTGTGGGTGATGCCCGGGATGGTGCGGATGCGGGTCGCGATGAGATCGATCAGGTGCTCGTCGTTCTCGCACACGGCCTCGACGAGGATGTCGAAGGTGCCGAGCGTGACGACCACATACGCCAGCTCGGGGATCGTGGTGAGCTCCTCGGCGATCTCGCGCGGGTCACCCGAGACCCGGATGCCGATCATCGACATGCGGTGGAAGCCGAGCTGCATGGGGTCGGTGACGGCGACGATCTGGATGATGCCGGCCTCGGTCATCCGCTGCACGCGCTGGCGAGCCGCTGCTTCGCTCAGGCCGACCTCGCGCGCGATCTCGGCGTAGGGGCGGCGGCCGTCTTCCTGCAGCAGTTCGACGATGCGCTTCGAGATGTCATCAAGGGCAGGCTGGGACGGCTTCGTGCTCATGTGTCGATATTGTCAGCCGGTTCTGCATTCTGCAACCGATTCAGTTGTTTCGTCTGATCAGATCTTCAGATTCCGTATGGATGTCGATACGATGACCCCATGTCCAGTCACCTCCTGAAGAACTCCGCGCCGCTGCAGAACTTCATCGGCGGCCGCTACGTGCCCGCGAGCGGCGCCGACCGCATGCCGCTCGTCGACCCTGTCACCGAAGAGACCTACGGGGAGCTCCCGGTATCGGACGGCAGTGACGTGGATGCCGCCTACGCCGCCGCATCCGCCGCCTTCCCGATCTGGCGCGACACCACGCCCGGCGAACGGCAGCTGGCGCTGTTCCGCATCGCCGATGAGATGGAGGCGCGAGCGGAGGAGTTCGCCGACCTCGAATCGCAGGACACCGGCAAGCCCCGGGCCAGCCTCGTCGCGGACGAGATCATGCAGTCCGTCGATCAGTTGCGCTTCTTCGCGGGTGCGGCGCGAAGCCTCGAGGGCAGGGCTGCGGGGGAGTATCTCGCGGGCCACACCTCCTTCGTGCGGCGCGAACCCGTCGGCGTGATCGGCCAGGTCACGCCGTGGAACTACCCGCTGAACATGGCGGTGTGGAAGATCGCTCCCGCGCTCGCCGCCGGCAACACGGTCGTGCTGAAGCCTGCGGAGTCGACGCCGCTCACCACCCTGCTGCTCGCCGAGATCGTCGCGCTGCACACGCCTGCCGGCACGCTCAACGTCGTGCTCGGAGACAGGGACACGGGTGTCGCGCTCGTGGAGCACCCCACGCCGCAGATGGTCGCCATTACCGGGTCGGTGCGTGCGGGCATGGCGGTCGCCCGTTCGGCGGCCGCCGACGTCAAGCGCGTGCACCTCGAGCTCGGCGGCAAGGCTCCGGCGATCGTGTTCGCCGATGCGTCGATCGACAAGGCCGTCGAGGGCATCATCACCGGCGCATTCTTCAACGGCGGACAGGACTGCACCGCCGCCACCCGGGTGCTGGTGCACGCCTCGCGGCACGATGAGCTGATCGCCGCGCTGGTCGCCA
This sequence comes from Microbacterium sp. UCD-TDU, assembly GCF_000340625.1. NCBI lineage: Bacteria > Bacillati > Actinomycetota > Actinomycetes > Micrococcales > Microbacteriaceae > Microbacterium > Microbacterium sp. UCD-TDU. Next base: position 847,806 of record NZ_KB454446.1, on the reverse strand, counting down.
GGGCGAAGACCCACGCCCGCACCGGTGGCCCGCACGAGGAGGGGGTGCTGTACGGCCCGCTGAGCAGTGCGGCACAGCTCGCGCAGGTGCAGGGCTTCATCGACCGCCTGCCCGCGCACGCGACGATCGAGACCGGCGGACGCCGCCAGGGCGACCGCGGCTACTTCTGGGAGCCCACGATCGTATCGGGCGTGCGACAGGACGACGAGGTCGTGCAGGGCGAGATCTTCGGACCGGTGCTCACGGTGCAGGCGTTCTCCGAGGACGCCGAGGCCCTGGAGATGGCCAACGACGTGCCCTACGCGCTCGCCGCGTCGGTGTGGACGACCGATCATGCCAGGGCGATGCGCTTCTCGCGTGATCTCGACTTCGGCTGCGTGTGGATAAACACCCACATCCCGTTCGTGTCGGACATGCCCCACGGCGGATTCAAGCACTCCGGCTATGGGAAGGATCTGTCGCAGTACGGCTTCGACGACTACACCCGTATCAAGCACGTGATGAGCGCACTCGACTGAGGCGGCCGCCGGCGGCGTGCCCTCAGGTGCTCAGGATCTTCATGCGGGGATCGTCTTCACGCGGAGAGTGTCTTCACGCGGCGGTGCTCGCGCAGGGTGAGCTGAGGACGCTCCTCGATCTTGATCGCGCCGTCTTCGAGCCAGCCGTGACGGGCGTAGAAGGCGTCGGCGCGCTCGTTGCCGTCGAGCACCCATAGGTACGCGCGGTCGTGACCGGCCTCGGTGATCCGCTGCTCGGCGGCTGCCAGCAGGGCATGACCCGCGCCGGTGGACCAGGCGGAAGGGTCGGCGTAGATGCCGTACACCTCTCCGTCGGCGAGGCCGTCGGGGTCGCGGCCCGAGCCGAGTGACGCCCAGCCGACGAGGCGGTCGTCGCGCACGGCGACGAGGGTTCCGAGGCTCGTCGGCAGCGGCTCGGCGAGGATGCGCCGCCAACCCGCGGCCCTCTCATCGACGGAGAGGCCGTCGAGCACGGACTGGTCGATGAGTCCTCGATAGGCGGCCTGCCACGAACGCACGTGCACGCCGGCGATGTCATCGGCGTCTTCGGCGCGTGCGTCGCGGATCGCCAGTGGACTCATCCCGCCACCCTACGGTGATCGCACAGGCGGCGTGGGGTCGTGCGGTACCGGTCAGCTCACGTTCTTCTTGAGCCACGGAAGGGGGTCGACCGCCACCGTGTTGATGTGGACCTCGAAGTGCAGGCACGAACCGAACACGTACCCTGTCGAGCCGACGTCGCCGATGTACTGACCCTCCTCGACGCAGTCTCCGACCTCGACCGCGCGACTGCCGTAGGTCATGTGCGAGTAGACGGTGCTCACGGCCTGCCCGTCGACGATGCTCTCGATCTGGATCGTGACGCCGTAACCCTGGTAGCTCTCGGTGGACCGCGAGACGCAGCCCTTCATCGCTGCGTTGATGGGGGTGCCGATGGGGGCGGCGAAGTCCTGGCCGAGGTGGGATCGGCCCGGCCGCGAGGCGCCGAAGCCATCGGTGAACGAGTAGGTCCCATCGGCCATCGGCATCACGATGCGTCCGGCGAGAGGGATGTCCATCGCGCTGGAGAGCGGCATGCCGGCGGCGACGGCGGCGGCAGCGGCGCGGGAGCGGGTCTCCTTGATCTCCTCGGGCGTCGTCGCGGAGAAGTTCCCGCGAGGATCGATCTGGGCGCGGATTCCCGCCTTCGCCGTGTACGACTGCGCGGTTCCTTCTGCCGCGGTGGAGACGCTGGCGCTGGCGTTGGCGGCCTGGCCGCCGACCGGGTTGAGTGCGGGAAGAGCCGCGCCGGAGATCAGCACGCCGATCGCCAGTGTGGCCCCGAGCGCCTTGGCCCTCGCCCACCGACGCTTCTCCCGGCGCACCAGAGCTCGAGAAGTCGGCGCCGTCGGCGCGGCCAGGTGTCGCGGGCGCAGACGAGGATCCCAGGAACGGGGAGCGCGGGGTGCCTGTGGGCTGGCCGGAGGGGCGTCGGCGGAGGGGGCGGGCGTTGCGGAGGAGGTGGGGGCTGCCCCGGGGGCGAGGGCCGCCTCTGGTGCGGGTGCTGCCTCGGGTGTGGGGGTTGCCTCGGGCGTGAGGGCTGCCTCGGGCGTGAGGGCTGCCTCGGGCGCGGGGGCCGCCTCGGGCGCGGGGGCCGCCTCTGGTGCGGGTGCTGCCTCGGGTGTGGGGGTTGCCTCGGGTGCCGGGGTGGGGTCAGTCACGGAAGTGGTGTCGCCGGCGGACGGTGCATCGACCGGGGTGGCTGCTTCGGGCGTGGAGGTGGCGGGAACTGCATTCGCCCGTCGGGAACTCCGTGTATCCGCGGTTGCGGAGCGCCTCAGGTCGCGCCGCAAGAGCGGTCGCGTCGAGCCAGGGACGTGTGCGGGGGCTTCCGAGGCGTCGTGATGGCGCTCGGGTGGCAGGGAATTCGTGACGGGGTCCTTCCGGGAGGCAGGTGTGCGCGGCGGTCGATCCCCCCGGATGCCACCGTTACCGATCTGTAATCTAATTCGCGAAATCGAGAGCGTCAAATCGAGAGCGCATGGATCGAGATCCGTGTCGCGGAGGGTGCTCGGGCTTCCATCGACCTCGGCGGGTGTGTGTTGTGGAGGGCGATGTACCGATTCTGCGCCGGGAGCCCGACGTCCGGGCGAGCCGTGGGGCGCGATCTGCCGTACGTGGGGAAAGGCGGGAATCCGCCTCGCCTGTGGAGGAATCGCGGACCTCGTATGAGTTCCGGAATACTGCCCTGAACTGGCCTTATTCGGCGGGGAATGTCGGTGGTTCCGGGTTGACTTACGCGTATGACAACCCCGGTGGAGACGCTCGGTCAGACGGCCGCTGATATGGACGTGCTGCTGCGCTCCGACGTGGTGGCGGGGCTGCCGGATGACGCGAAGATGCAGCTCTTGCGTGTGGCGGGGGAGGTGCAGCGGCGCGTGGAGGCGCTGGTCGTGGAGACGGTCGCGTCTGTCGATGCGCGCCCGGCCGGGTCGGGTGAGCTGGCATTCTGCGGTCGATTCGGGTGTCGGACGATGGGCGAGCTGCTGCAGCGGGTGCTGCGGACGGATGCCGCGGGCGCTGGTCGAGTGGTGAAGGCGGCGAAGGCTGTGCGTCGCGAGGTGGAGCTGTCATCGGGGGTTCGCCTGCCGGCTCGGTGGCCGGCGATGCGGGCGGCGATGCTCGACGGGGCGGTGGGGGTGGCCGGGCTGCTGGCGGCGACAGGACCGGTGGAACACGCTGCGGTCCGGGTCGGTACGGCTGACCGGTTGCTCGCAGATGCGGAGCTTGCGGCGTATGCCCGCGGATGCGCGGTCGCTGCCCAGGGAGCGGACGACGGCCATTGCGCCGACGCGGATGCGGCTGTCGACGGCGAAGAGGCACCACCGGCGACGCCGGAAGACCTCCGGATCCTGGCTCAGGTGATCGTGCAGTACCTCGACCCCGACGGGGCGGAGCCGGCAGGCGACATCGCGATGCGCGCCCGGGGGATCATCCTGGGCCGGGCGAAAGACGGGGTGATCCCGATCCGGGGCGGGCTGCTGCCCGAGGTCGCGGGACAGCTGCAGCGCATCTTCGATGCCTACCTGAATCCGAGAGTCGACGGGCCATCCGCGCCCGGGGTCGTCGTCTTCCAGCCGTCCGTCCTGGTCGACCATGACGAGGCCGCCTCCACCGAGGCGGTGGGGGCAACGGGCGACGATGTCCTTCCCTCCGACGATCCCGCCCGGACGATCGACACCCGGTCCCGCGCACAGAAGCAGCACGACACCCTCGCCGCGGTGCTGGGGATCGCTGCGAGGCACGATGAGATGCCCGTCTCGGCGGCGCCGCACCGACTCTGGTCGTGACCGTCACCGCCGACGACTACATCGCCGGGCACGGGTGGGCGCACGTCGACGGTACCGACGCCCCCGTATCCGTGCGCACCGCCGCGCACACCGCCTGCGCGGGTGGAGTGCAGCGGGTGCTGTTCGACCCGGCAGGGCGCATCATCGGAATAGGCAACTCCGACCGGATCTTCAGCGCCCATCAACGCCGAGCGATCACTCTCCGTGACCGCGAATGCCTGATTCCCGGCTGCCACGTCCCCGCGACGTGGTGCGAGATCCACCATGTGCAGGAGCACTCGCGCGGCGGGCCCACCCACACCGACAACGGCGTCGCCCTCTGCTGGCACCATCACCGCACCCTCGACGCCTCCGGATGGGAGATCCGCATGCGACACGGCACCCCGCACGTCCGCGGCCCCGCGTGGTGGGATCCCGCCCGACGATGGCGCGTGCCCCAGCCGGTGAGCACAGCCCGCGACAGGCCGGCTGCCCGCCGCTCTGCACTGCTCAGAACGTGAACTGAGACGTGCAGGCTCGGCGCGACGTGTCGACTAGTGCGACACGATGTGGCATGCTGGCGGGCGTTGCGCCCGGCTCCGTGTCGGCATCGCGTCGGAACGACACCTGGCGCGGTACGCGAAAACCAGACAGGCAACCCAGGGAACAGATGTCCAGACCACTCGCGGGACCGCAGGGCCTGCTGCGCACGCTCAACGGCCGCGCGATCCTGGAGGCGCTCGCGCGCAGCGGCCCGCAGACCCGTTCGGAGCTGATGTCCGCCACCGGTCTGTCACGCACCGCAGTCACGCAGGTGCTGCGGATGCTCGAGAACGCCGGGGCCGTCGCATCGGCAGGCCTCGACCGGGACACGAGAGGACCCGCCGCCGGACGGGTCGCCCTGCATCCGCGCCTCGGGTTCGCCGTCGCCGTGCACGTCGATCACCATGCCGCCCACGTCGTGCTCGTCGACGCCGGAGGAACCGTGCGGGCGGAGGAGCACGCCCCGTTCACCGAGGCCGAAGATCGCGTGACCCACATCGTCTCCCTCGTCGAGCGGTGTCGCCGCACGGTGAAAGCGGCGAAGGGCGCCGTTCACCTGGCGGTCGTCGGAGTGCCCGGCATCGTCACCGCCGACGGCGGCATCCGTGACGACCTCGGCCCCGACGGCGGAGCCTTCCGCGCGGCGCTGTCGACCGCCCTCGACTGTCCTGTGCGCATCGAGAACGATGTGAATCTCGCAGCCCTCGCCGAGCTCACCGCCGGAGAAGGAGCGGCCCTCGCCAGCTTCGCGCTCCTGCTCCTCGACGACGGGCTCGGAGCCGGCATCGTGATCGACGGCGCGCTGCACCGCGGCTTCTCCGGCGTCGCCGGCGAAGTCATGTACCTGCCGCAGACGCCCATCCCGATCGGTGCGCCCCTCGTGGGCGACGCGGTCGTGGGCGACCTGGCCCTCGGCGCCGGCCGCGATCCCGGGGCTTCTTTCGCCGATCATCTGGAGGCGGCCGTCCTCGGAGACGCTGCGGCGGTACGGATCGTGTCCGAGATCGCTCGACGCATCGTTCTCGTGGCCGGCAGCGTGGGGCTGGTGCTCGACCCGGAAGCATTCATCCTCAGCGGCGAGGCAGCCCACCCGGCACTCGTCGCCGCGATCGTGCGGATCGCCGCCGAGTACGAGGCGCAGCTCCCCCTGCGGTTTCTCGTCTCCTCCTTCGGTCCGGAGGCTCCACTGGTCGGCGCCGTCAACGAAGCGGCCGTTGCGCTCCGCGGCGAACTCTTCGCCCGCATCCTCACTCCCACCTCCCAGGGCGGCCGTTGAACACCGCCCGTTGAACACCACCCGTCCGAGCACCGCCGCTCGAATCACCCGACAGGATCCCCGATGACCGCACCTTCCGACCTCGCCGATCGACTCGGTCTCGCGCCCGGTGCGCGGGCGATCATCCTCAATGCGGATGATTTCGGCATGTGCCATGCGGCCAACACCGCCATCGTCGACCTGCTCACAGCCGGACGCATCGACTCCACGACCGTCATGGTCCCGTGCTCGTGGTCACCGGCAGCGCTCGCTTTCGCGGCCTCCCGCACCGACCTCGACGTCGGCGTGCACCTCGTTCTCACCAGCGAATGGGCCCGCTACCGGTGGCGCCCGCTGACCGGTACCGCCACGAGCCTCGTCGATGAAACCGGCTTCTTCCCGACCGACGTCCTGTCCGTCGAGCAGAACGCCACCGACGACGATGTCGCCGACGAACTCGCCGCTCAGGTGCAGACCGCGCTCGACGCCGGCGTCGACGTGACGCACCTCGACAATCACATGGGCTCGGTCTACGGGCTCGTGACCGGACGAGGCTTCCTCCGTCCGGTGTTCGAGCTCGCCGCACGACACGGTCTCCCGTTCCGGCTGCCGCGCAGCATGGACGGGGTCGGCGAGGATCCCGCGCTGCAGGCCCAGCTCGACGCTGCGGCGGCAGCCGCTGATGCAGCCGGCGTCGAGATCATCGACCGGCTGTGGTCGCACCCGTTCGAGCTCCTTCGCGAGGGCACACCGGACGAGGAGACGTACGAGCAGATGCGCGACGGCTTCATCGCGCTGCTGCGAGCAGTGCCGGCCGGCGTCACCGAGATCTACCTGCATCCCATGGTCGACGACGACGAGCTCCGCGCGGCTGTCGATTTCAGCGCGGCGAAGCGCGGCTACGAACTGCGACTGCTGAGCGATCCTGCCGTGCTGCAGGCGATCGAGGATGAGGCACTCGTGCGCATCGGCTGGCGCGACCTGCGCGACCTGCAAAGAGGAGACGCCCGGTGACGTCGCTGAGCGAGCGGGTGCGTGACAGACGTCTGGACGCGGCGCCGACCAGAGCGCAGACGATCGCCTTCGGTGCCTCGGGCTTCCCGACGCAGCTCATGGCGCAGACGTTCTCGGCCTTCGTCGTCTACTTCTACGTCTCTCATCTCGCCGTTCCCGCCGGATGGGTGGCGGTCGCGATGATCGCCCACGGCATCCTGAACGCTGTGCTGAACCCCGTCGTGGGCACGGTCTCCGACCGACTGCGCACACCGTGGGGCCGGCGCATCCCCTGGATCGGCCTGGGCATCGTGCCGCTCGTCGTCGCGTTCGCGCTGGTGTGGGTGCCACCAGAGCTCCCCGTGAGCGGTCTCATCATCTGGTTCCTCGTGGTCGTCGCCGTGTACGACGTGGCCTTCGTGGTCGTGGTGCTGAACATCTCCGCCCTCTTCCCCGAGATCTTCCGCACCACCGAGGAGCGCGCCCGAGGAAATGTCCCACGACAGATCTTCGCGATCCTCGGCATGGTGCTCGGAACAGCCGGTGCGCCGGCGCTGTACAGCGCGCTCGGCTGGCCGGGCATGGCCCTGGTGCTCGGCGCCGTCTGCCTGGTGCTGCTCGTGTGGTCGTTCTTCGGGGGGATGATCGAGCGGCGGGTTCCGGAGGCGGCATCGGAGGCCATGCGCTGGGGCGACCAGCTGAAGTACACCTTCCGCAACCGCGCGTTCGTCCCCTACGTGCTCGGATCGCTGTTCGTGCAGACCTCGATCGCCGTGATCCTGGCGGCGGTCCCCTTCTACGTCAGGTACTCCCTGCGAGCACCGGAGGGAGAGGGCAGCCTGCTGCTCGGGGTGATCTTCGTCACCGCGATCCCCTCGATCGTGCTGTGGAGCGCGGTCGTCCGCCGCACCTCTCCCCGCACCGCGCTGCTGTGGAGCGTCGCGGTGTTCGGCGCGGCCATGCTCGGCTACCTCGTGGCGGCAGACGTGCCCGGTGCGGTTCTGGTCGGTGTGGCTGTCGGCGTGGGCGTCGGCGGCCTGCTGCAGCTGCTCGAGGTCGTGCTCGCCCAGATCATCGACGAGGATGCCGCGCGCACAGGTCATCGTCGTGAAGGCGCCTACTTCGGAGTGAACGGCTTCGTGGTGCGCGGCTCGGTCGTGCTGCAGGCGATCGTCGCCGCGGTGGTGCTGACGGCATCCGGCTTCGACGCCGCTCTCGGCGACGCACAGCCCGAGAGCGTCGACGGCGGCATCCGGCTGATGCTCGCAGTGATCCCGCTCGGGTTCACCGCGCTCGCCTGGTTCTGCTTCTGGCTCTATCCGATCAGGTCCCGCGACCTCTGACTGCTATGGGCGAGCAGCCTGCCGCGCCTCCCACCCCGTGCGCACCATCTCGTCGACCGAATACCGCATGGTCCAGTCGAGGTCGCGCGCTGCGAGCGCGCCCGTCGCCACGATGCGGTCGGGGTCGCCCGCACGCCGCGGTCCGATCTCGGGGGCGAAGTCGATGCCGGTGACGCGGGCGACGGCGTCCATGATCTGCTTCACGCTGAGTCCGTCGCCCGAGCCGAGGTTGTAGGCGGCTTCGATCGGACGTCCGTCGGAGAGGCGCTGCGCGGCGGCCACATGGGCCGCCGCGATGTCGCCGACGTGCACGTAGTCGCGCACATTCGTCCCGTCTTCGGTGGCGTAGTCGTCGCCGAAGATCTTGGGGGTCGTGCCCGCGAGCAGCGCCTCGAACACGATCGGGAAGAGGTTGTGCGGGCTGACGTCGTAGACCGTCGGGTCGGCGGAGCCCACCACATTGAAGTACCGCAGCGACGTGTGACGCAGCGGCCGCTCGGAGCCGGCCGTGGCGATGCCCTGGTCGCGCAGCAGCCACTCGCCGATCAGCTTCGATTCGCCGTAGGGGCTCGCCGGCTTCTTGGGGGTGTCCTCGACCACGAGCGCGACGTCGGGGGTCCCGAACACCGCGGCGGACGACGAGAAGACGATGTTCGAGACGCCGGCGGCCTCCATGGCTTCCAGGACCACGCGCGTGCCCTCGACGTTCTGCGCGTAGGTGTGCAGAGGGCGCTGCACCGAGACGCCGGCGTACTTGAATCCCGCGACGTGGATCACTCCTGCGGCGTCGTGATCGCGCAGCGTCTTCTCGACGAGTTCGCGGTCCAGGATGCTGCCCTGCACGAACGCCACCCCCTCGGGCACGAACGATGCGACGCCGCTGGACAGGTCGTCCAGCACGACCGGGGTGAGCCCGGCGTCGGCGAGCGCGCGCACCACGTGGGCGCCGATGTATCCGGCGCCGCCGGTGACGATCCAGGACATTGCGTCTCCTCTCCCGCCGCGACATGGTCGCGGCTCGATGGGTCTTTTCGTCAGGCGTCGCGGCGCGGGCCGGCAGACGGGGTCACCGTGAACAGCAGAGGGGCCGCGAATCGGGAGGCCGCGAAGGCCCCGTTCACGGCATCCGAGACCGCCTCGACGGCATCCTGCTCGATCAGTGCGATCGCGGCTCCGCCGAATCCGCCGCCCGTCATCCTCGCTCCCAGGGCACCGGCCGCCAGCGCGGTGTCGACCGCGGCGTCGAGCTCGGGGGTCGAGATCTCGAAGTCGTCGCGCATCGATGCGTGCGAGGCGAGCAGGAGATCGCCGATCGCGCGCACACCCTGCTCGCGCAGCACCCGCACCGTGTCGAGCACGCGCTGGTTCTCGGTGACGATGTGGCGCACGCGCCGGAAGGTGACGTCGTCCATCAGCTCCTGGGCGCGCGGCAGGTCGTCGATCGACACGTCGCGCAGCGCGGACACCCCCAGGATCGACGCGCCGAGCTCGCACGAGGCCCGGCGTTCGCGGTAGCCACCCGTGGAGTGGGCGTGCTTGACCCGCGTGTCGATCACGAGGATGGCGAGTCCGGCTTCGGCGACGGCGAGAGGTACGAGCTGGGTCTCCAGCGACCGGCAGTCGAGGAAGATCGCGGTGTCGGGGCGGCCGAGCATCGACGCCATCTGGTCCATGATCCCCGTGGGCGCGCCGACGGCCTCGTTCTCGGCACGTCGTCCGATGCGGGCGAGGGTCGTGCCGTCGAGCCCGGTGCCCCACAGCTCGTTCAGGGCGGAAGCCGTGGCCCCTTCGATCGCGGCGGACGACGAGAGCCCCGCCCCTACCGGAACGTCGGAGGCGATCGCGATGTCGAGTCCGCCGAACGGGCCGGCCTCCACCGCGGCCTGACGCAGCGCCCAGGCGACCCCGAGCGGGTAGGCGGCCCATTCCGGGACGGCCGGATGCGAGCCGGGCGCGGTGGGGAACAGGCGGTCGAGGTCGTCGAGGCCGACCTCGACCGGCTCGTCCGCGAAGGTGGAGCCGACCAGGACGCGACCGCGGTCGTCATCGCGCCGGCCGACGGCGGCGACCGTGCGCTGCGGGATGGCGAACGGCAGGACGAACCCGTCGTTGTAGTCGGTGTGCTCGCCGATGAGGTTCACGCGTCCCGGTGCCGACCAGAGTCCATCCGGTTCGCAGCCGGTGAGCCGGGTGAAGAGGGTGCGGGCGTCGTGCGCGGCGGTCATGCGGATGCTCCGGGGTCGGTCTGGTCGTGGGACGCGCGTTCGATCGCCTCGCGTAGGCGCGCGGCTCCGACCTCGGGCGGCACTTCGGCAGCCCACGCCCACATCGCGGCCTCGGAGCCGGCGAGGAACTTCAGCTTGTCGGCGGCGCGGCGGGGGCTCGTCAGCTGCAGGTGCAGGCGCACGGTGTCGCGACCGACGTGCACGGGTGCCTGGTGCCAGGCCGCGATGTAGGGGGTCGGGGAGTCGTAGAGCGCGTCGACACCGCGCAGCAGCCGCAGGTACAGCGGGGCGAGCTCGTCGCGCTCCGCCTGCGTGGTCTGGGCGAGGTCGGGCACGTGGCGGTGCGGCATCAGGTGCACCTCGAGCGGCCAGCGCGCGGCGAACGGCACGAAGGCTGTCCAGTGCTCGCCGCGGAACACCACACGCTCGGATGCCTGCTCGGACTCGAGGATGTGCTGGAACAGGTCGGGGGCCGTGCGCTCGATCGACTCCAGCACGCGGGTCGTGCGCGGAGTGACGTAGGGGTACGCGTAGATCTGACCGTGCGGGTGCGGCAGGGTGACGCCGATCGCCTCGCCGCGGTTCTCGAACGGGAAGATCTGCTCGATGCCGGGCAGCGTCGACAGCGCCGCCGTGCGGTCGGCCCAGGCCTCGATGACGGTGCGGGCGCGGGTGACGGACTGCGTGCCGAAGGATCCTGCGTGCTCGGGGCTGAAGCAGACGACCTCGCAGCGTCCGACCGAGGTGCGCGTGCGGCCGAGGCCGAGAGCTGCGAGGTCGTCGAGTCCGCGGGGTGCGTTCGATGCCTCGGGCGCGGCGCCCACCGCTTCTGCCAGGGCGGGCCCGAACGCGGGCGAGCGGTTCTCGAACACCGCGACGTCGTAGCGCGAGGGCACTTCCGACGGATTGCCCGGGGTCTGGGGCGCGAGCGGGTCGGCGTCGGCGCCGGGCATCATCACGCGGTTCTGCCGGTTCGCGGCGACGGTGATCCAGTCGCCGGTGAGCACGTCGAGGCGCATCGTCGCGGTGTCAGGGCGGGGGTCGAGCACACGGGCGTCGATGGCTCGATCGGGTCCGAGCGCGGTGCCGGGGTCGTCGTAGTAGATGAGGTCGCGGCCGTCGGCGAGGGTGGTGGCGCGTCGGACGACGCCGGCGCCGAGGGTGTCGGTGCGCAACTCAGGAAGTTCGGGCGTGTTCACGTAAACATGGTACGCACAGGGCCGTGATAACGTCAACATGCCGGAGTCGCGCACCAGCGGTCTGCCGGAGTGTCGAAGAAGGAGGATGTGGGTGGGCGAGAGCGGACGCGACCGCGTCGAGGAATCTGTCTCCCGCCGGAGGCGTCCGGCGTCCGGCCGCGTATCGATGGCCATGGTCGCCGCCCGCGCGGGCGTCTCGGGGCAGACCGTCTCGCGCGTCGTCAACGGCAGCTCGCGCGTCGACCCCGACACCCGCGCTCGCGTCGAGCAGGCGATGACCGCACTCGGCTATCGTCCGCACCGCGCAGCCCGCGCCCTGCGCACCGGCCGCTCGCAGACGATCGGACTCGTGGTCACCACCCTGGCGACCGTCGGCAACTCGCGGATGTTGCAGGCGACGGCCGAAGCGGCGGCCGAACGCGGCTACGCGCTCACCCTCGTGACCGCCGCTCACGGGGTCGCGGAGGCCTTCGATCGACTCGCGGAGCAGGAGGTCGACGGCGCGATCGTGCTGAACGAGGCATCGGCCCTGGTCTCCGCGGCTCAGCGCCCCACCGGATTGCGGCTCGTGGTCGTCGACGCACCGACCGGCGCCGGGTTCACCTCCGTGCACAGCGATCACGCGGGCGGGGCCGCCGCCGCCACGCGTCGACTCCTCACCCTCGGGCACACCATCGTGCATCACCTCGCCGGTCCTGCCGATTCCTTCGCCGCCGTCGAGCGCGAGCGAGGGTGGCGCGAGACCCTCACCGCTGCCGGCATCCGTCCCCCCGCCGTCGTCCGCGGTGACTGGAGCGCCGACTCCGGGTACGCGGCCGGTCGAGAACTCGCCTCGTCCACTGCCGTCTTCTGCGCCAACGACCAGATGGCGCTCGGCCTTCTGCGGGCTGTCTCCGAGTCGGGTCGCCGGGTCCCGGAGGATGTCAGCGTGATCGGTTTCGACGATGTGCCGGAGGCCGCGAACTACCGGCCACCGCTGACCACGATCCGTCAGGACTTCACCGCGCTCGCGCAGCGCGCGGTCTCTGCGCTGGTCGATGCGATCGAGGGTATGCCGGAGGCAGAGGGCGCCGCCGTCATCCCGACCGATCTCCTCGAGCGCGCCAGCACCGCGGAGAGCGTGCGGTGACCAGGGTCGTGCTGGCCCCCGACAGCTTCAAGGGCACCATCACGGCAGCCGATGCCGCGGCCGCCCTCGCCGACGGCTGGGCATCGGTCGATCCGACCGCCGAGTTCGTGCATCGGCCGATGGCGGATGGCGGGGAGGGCACCATGGCCGCGTTCGAGGCGGCTGTGCCCGGCGCCGTGCGGATGCCGCTCACGGTCGACGGTCCGGCGGGGCAGAGGGTCGACACCTGCTGGCTGCTGTTGCCCCCGACGGAGAGCGCCCCGGCGGGCACGGCCGTGGTCGATCTGGGTTCGACCTCCGGCATCGAGCTGCTGCACGAGCTGCGCCCGTGGGACGCCGACACCACCGGTCTCGGACAAGCCGTGGCCGCCGCCCTCGACCACGGTGTCTCGCGACTCGTCGTCGGCATCGGCTCCAGTGCGTCCACCGATGGGGGCACGGGCATGCTCGCCGCGCTCGGCGCCCGCTTCCTCGACGCCGCGGGTGCACCTGTCGTACGCGGCGCGCGCGGTCTCGACGACATCGCCTCCGTCGACCTGAGCGCCCTGCGCGCGGCCCCCGAGGTGCGCGTTCTCACCGACGTCACCAATCCGCTCACCGGTCCGCGCGGTGCTGCCGCGGTGTTCGGCCCCCAGAAGGGGCTGCGCGCGGCCGAGGACATCGCTCTGGTCGACGACGGCCTGCGTCGCCTCGCCGACCTGCTGCATATCGACACTGCCGGTCAGGGCCACGGAGCGGCAGGAGGCACGGGAGGTGCCTTGGCGGCGTGGGGTGGCGTGCTCGCTCCCGGCGCCGCAGAGGTGGCCGCGCTCATCGACCTCGCCGGCGCGATCGCCGATGCCGATGTCGTCGTCACGGGGGAGGGGTCGTACGACGGACAGTCGGGCGACGGCAAGGTACCCTCGTTCCTCGCCGGGCTCGCCGCAGCGGCGGGTGCCCGTGCGATGCTCGCCGCGGGGCGCATCACCGACGACGCCGACACCGCACCGTTCGCCGCGTGCGCCTCCCTCAGCGCGCTCGCCGGCTCACCGGAGGCCGCACTCGCCGAACCGGGGCGCTGGCTGCGCGAAGCGGGAGCCGCCTTGGCACGCGCCGTGGTCTGATCCCGCTCCTGCCGGAGACCCCGGCCATGTGGGGCCGGGGTCGTCGCTCGCTGCGCGGGAGGGGTCAGCCGCCCAGCGCGGCCGACACCACGGCACGGGCCTCGGCCTGCACCTCGGCGAGGTGCTCGGGGCCACGCAGGCTCTCGGCGTAGAGCTTGTAGACGTCTTCGGTACCCGACGGGCGGGCGGCGAACCAGGCGTGCTCGGTCTGCACCTTGAGCCCGCCGATCGCCGCGCCGTTGCCGGGCGCGTGCGAGAGCTTCGCGGTGATGTCCTCACCGGCGAGCGTGGTCGCCGTCACGGCTTCGGGGGCGAGCTTGCCGAGGGTGGCCTTCTGCTCCGGCGTGGCCGGTGCGTCGACGCGCTGATAGGCCGAGGCGCCGAAAGCGGTCTCCAGCTCGCGATACCGCTCCGACGGGGTCTTGCCGGTGACGGCGATGATCTCGGCGGCCAGCAGGCACAGCAGGATGCCGTCCTTGTCTGTCGACCAGACCGAGCCGTCCTTGCGGAGGAACGAGGCGCCGGCCGACTCCTCGCCGCCGAACGCGACCGACCCGTCGAGGAGTCCGGGGACGAACCACTTGAATCCGACCGGCACCTCCAGCAGGCGCCGGCCGAGCGATTCGGCCACGCGGTCGATGATCATCGACGACACCAGCGTCTTGCCGATCGCGGCGTCGCGCGGCCAACCCTCGCGGTGCGAGAAGAGGTAGTCGATGGCGACGGCGAGATAGTGGTTCGGGTTCATCAGCCCGGCGTCCGGGGTCACGATGCCGTGCCGGTCGGCGTCGGCGTCGTTGCCGGTGAGGACGTCGTAGGAGCCCTTCTTCGCCACCAGCGAGGCCATCGCGGAAGGCGACGACGGATCCATCCGGATCTTCTCGTCCCAGTCCAGCGTCATGAATCGCCAGGTCGGATCGACCTCGGGATTCACGACAGTGAGGTCGAGGTCGTGCATCTCCGCGATCAGCGCCCAGTACTCGACGGAGGCCCCGCCGAGGGGGTCGGCGCCGATGCTGACACCGGCAGAGCGGATGGCGTCGATGTCGATGATCGACGGCAGGTCGCGCACGTAGGCGTCGCGGAAGTCGTAGCCGGTGAGGGAATCCCAGTCGATGTCGGCGAAGCGTTCCAGCTTCACACCCTCGAGGCCCGCGGCGATGAGGGCGTTCGCGCGGTCGGCGATCCAGCCCGTGGCGTCGGTGTCTGCGGGTCCGCCGTGCGGCGGGTTGTACTTGAAGCCGCCGTCGCGCGGGGGGTTGTGCGAGGGGGTGACGACGATGCCGTCTGCGCGACTGGGGTCGTCGGCCGCCTTGCCGCGGTTGTACGTGAGGATCGCGTGGCTGAGCGCCGGCGTGGGCACCCACGAGTCGCGGGAGTCGACGCGCACGTCGATGCCGTTCGCGAGCAGCACCTCGATCGCACTGCGCTCGGCGGGAAGCGACAGCGCGTGGGTGTCGCGGCCGAGGAAGAGCGGACCGGTGATGCCCTGTGCATCGCGGTAGTCCACGATCGCCTGCGTCGTGGCGAGGATGTGGTTCTCGTTGAAGCTGTTCGACAGCGAGGATCCGCGATGGCCGCTGGTGCCGAAGACAACCCGTTCGGCCGCGACCTCGGGGTTCGGTGTGCGGTCGTAGTAGGCGGCGATCAGTTCATCGACGTCGATTAGGTCACTTTCCTCCGCGGGGAGGCCGGCACGGCTGGTCATCCCCTCAGTCTGCCCCCTGATCGGCCCGATCGCATCCGAGAAGTCACCAGGAAGAGCGGTCGGCCCGCCGAGGGCTAAGGTGAAACCCGTGACTGAACGCCGCACCTACAGCTATCTCGGCCCTGCCGGAACCTTCACGGAGGCGGCGCTCGATCAGGTGGCCGAGGCCCGCGGCCAGGACTGGCGCCCCGTGCACAACGTGGGCGAAGCTCTGGCGGACGTCCTCGAAGGTCGCAGCGACGCCGCGATGATCGCGATCGAGAACTCGATCGAGGGCGGCGTCTCCACCACGCAGGATGCTCTCGCGACGCTCCCAGGGCTCCGCATCATCGGCGAGTACCTGGTACGGGTGAACTTCGTGCTGGTGGCACCTCGGGGGACGACCCTCGATCAGGTCGAGGTGATCGCGGCGCATCCGGTGGCCTACGCCCAGTGCCATGGCTGGCTCGGCGCGAACCTGCCGTCGCACTCGCACGTGCCCGCATCGAGCAACGTCGCCTCCGCGATCGGCGTCCTCGACGGCACGCTGGCCGCGCAAGCCGCGATCGCCGCCCCCGGCATCGTGAACCACTACGACGTCGACGTCCTGGCAGAAGGCATCGGCGACAACGCGCAGGCCGTGACCCGCTTCGTCCTGGTCACCCGCACGACCCGCTCGCCCGAGCCGACCGGCGCCGACAAAACCTCCCTGATCGTCGAGCTCCCGCACGACCACCCTGGTTCGCTCCTCGAGATGCTCGAGCAGTTCTCCACCCGCGGCATCAACCTGTCGCTCATCGAGTCGCGGCCCATCGGTGACGAACTCGGCCGCTATCGATTCGTGATCGACGCCGACGGCCACATCGAGCACGAGCGCATGGCCGACGCGCTGCTCGGCATCCGCCGCTTCAGCCCGCGTGTCGTCTTCCTCGGCTCGTATCCGCGCGCGGACCGGCAGATCGTGCAGTACCCGGACCGCTACTCCGACGACGTGTTCGTCGAGGCGCGCGATTGGTTGCGCGGCATCCTCTCCGGCGAGCCGGAGGCCTGACGCCGCCCGCCCCGCCGCCCGGTGCGGCCGGGGCGTCGCGTGTCTCAGTGCTCCTGGAAACGCGGCCAGTCGCTGCCAGGGGCCATATGGGAGTGCAGGGCACCCTTCGCCGAGGCGAGGCTCGGGTACGTGCCCGTGGCCGCGTCGGATCCGACCATCGTGACCGTGTAGCCGTCTTCGTCGTGGCGGATGCTGCCGACGACGCCGTTGCGGCCGTAGGCCACCCAGAGGGCGAGAGTCTTGGTCGTGCTCATCGTCGAACTCCTTCTGCTGCTGCCGAGAGTGCGTTCGCCGAAGGGGCCGCGCCCCTGTCGACGGCACTGTTCGTGACGCTACGCCTGTGCCGCCGGGAATGCCAGGGGTTGACAGGCGCTCGACATCAGCGGTGCAGGGCGGCGGCGATGAGCTCCAGTGTCTGTGCGCGGCCGGTCGGGACATCGTTCGGCTCGGCGTCGTAGGCACCCGCGACGGGGGACAGCATGACCTCGTCGACGCCGTAGCGGTCGGCGAAGGCGCGCACCTCGGCCGCGACGCTCTCGCCCGTGCCGACGAACCACCGCGAGCGGGCGGCCTGCACGACCTCGTCGGTCGCGGCGTCGGTCACGGCGGCCGCCGCCTGCTCGACGGTCTCGAGGGCGGCGAGGGGCTGGTTCAGGCGCAGGCGCGCCATCATCCGCAGCTGGGGGAGTGCGCGGGCCTCCGCCTCCTCCGGCGTGGGGGCGGCGACGGCGTTCACGGTCAGGAACGTGCGCGGCTCCGGGTGCTCCTCGCTCGGGCGGTAGCCGGTGCGGTAGAGATCCAGCGCGCGCTCGAGGCCCTGCCCCGAGAAGTGGTTCGCGAAGACGTAGGGCAGTCCGTGCGAGGCGGCGAGCTGAGCGGAGTAGTCGCTCGACCCGAGCAGCCACACCTCGGGGGTGCCGGTCGCCGCCGGTGTCGCACGCACCGTGTACTCGCCGCCGGAGGTGAAGCGCACGGTGGCCCCGTCGCCCGAGAGCAGCGCGGCGATGTCCTGCACATGACGTGGGAACTGCTCCACGTCGCTGGTGGTTCCCGAGCCGCGCAGCAGCTGCGTGATCACCGGATCGCTGCCCGGTGCACGGCCGAGGCCCAGGTCGATGCGTCCTGGCGCGATCGCCTCGAGGGCGGCGAACTGCTCGGCCACGATGAGCGGTGCGTGGTTGGGCAGCATCACGCCGCCCGAGCCCAGGCGCAGACGCGAGGTGCGGGTGGCCGCAGCGGCGATCAGCACGGGCGGAGTGGTGGATGCCACCGAGGGCATGTTGTGGTGCTCGGCGAACCAGTAGCGGCGATAGCCGAGGCGCTCGGCGGCCTCCGTAAGGGCGAGTGAGGCGGCGATGGCCTCGGCGCTGGTCTGGCCGGTGCGGACCGGAACGAGGTCGAGGACGGAGAGAGCTGTATCGGACATCCTCTTCTCCAACGCCCTCGGGAGCGTCGTCATTCCCCACCCCGCCCGGTTCGCCCGAGTGCGGGGGTGAGGGCCAGGTGGATCGTCCTTTCCGTGGAGGGGGGTGGGGGCGGCACTCCTGCCGCCCCCACCGATCGCCAGACGCCGATCCTCAGGCGTCGATGGCTTCGCGCTGATCAGCGGACTCCACCGTGATCTTGCGCGGCTTCGCACGCTCGCTCACCGGGATGATCACCGACAGCACGCCGCTCTCGTACGAGGCGCTGATGCCGTCGAGGTCGACTCCCTCGCCGAGCGAGAACTGTCGCAGGAAGGAGCCGGATCCGCGTTCCCGGGCGAGCCAGCGCACGCCGTCACGAGTGTCCGGGGTGCGCTGCGCGCGGATCGTGAGCTGGCCGCCGTCGAGATCGACGTCGATCGAGCCGGGATCGGCACCCGGAAGATCGGCGTGGAGCACATAGCGGTCTCCGTCGCGGAACAGGTCCACCGGCATCGGCCGGGGAGCGCGAACGGAGTCCAGCACGCTCGCGGCGAAGCGATCGAGCTGGCTGAAGGGATCGAAGGTCAGTGCCATGAGGTTCTCCTTTCGTGCTGCCCTGACGGGCGAATCTGTCGTGCAGAAGATCTGCACTGTTGCTATAGATTTTTTATACGACAGCTCGTGTTAGATTTGCAACTCCGAATCCCGCCGACCTCAAGGGACGACCGCATGGTGCATCGTGACAGCCGGACGCCGCTCTACGGCATCGCCGTCGCGGCGCAGCTGGTCGACCTCCCCGAAGCGACGCTCCGCCTGTTCGAGAGCAAGGGGCTGCTCACCCCCGCCCGCAGCGAAGGCGGAACACGCCGCTACAGCGATGACGACATCGAACGGCTGCGGCGAGCAGCCTCGCTGCGCGAAGACGGCGTGAACATCGCCGGGATCGCCCGGATGCTCGATCTGCAGGATGCGAACGACCACCTGCAGGTGCGCAACGAGCAGCTCCGCGAGGCTCTCGACGCTCAGCGCGGGAAGGGCCTCCACGTCGCCGACTGATCGATGGTGCGAAGCGGTCGACCGTCCATCGGACCCGACCACTACCGTTGAGGCATGGAAGCAGGCATCTTCTACGTCCTCGTCGGGTCGGTCGCCGTCGCCGCGTTCGCGCGCTGGCGCGGATGGCCGGCACCGCTGCTCGTGACGGTCGTGGCGCTCGCCGCATCCTTCCTGCCGTTCGTGCCGGAACTCGACATCGACGGGCACCTCCTCCTCAGCCTGGTGCTGCCGCCGCTGCTGTACTCGGCGGCGCTGGACGTGTCGTTCGTCGGATTCAAACGGAGCCTGCCGCAGATCCGCCGCCTCGGCATCTGGCTGGTTCTGCTCACGGCACTCGCCGTCGGCTTCGTTGCGTGGTGGATCCTGCCCTCCCTCACTCTTCCCGGCGCTCTGCTCCTCGGGGCGATCGTGGCCCCGCCGGACGCGGTGTCCGCCGCGGCGATCGGTCGCCGACTCGGGCTGCCCCGCCGCATCATGACGGTGCTCTCAGGAGAGAGCCTGATCAACGATGCGACCTCGCTCACGCTGTACCGGGTCTTCGCCGCGATCCTCGCCGGCGCCACCGTCTCCGTGCTGGGCGGCATCGGGCAGTTCCTCCTCGCGGTCGGCGTCGGCGTGGCCGTGGGCCTCGTGTTCGGCATCGTCCTGCACCAGCTGCGCATGCGCATCAGCGATCCGGTCGTGATCGGCACGTTCGGGCTCCTCGCGCCGTTCGGGGCCTACGCGATCGCCGAGCATCTGCTCGGGTCGGGAGTGCTCGCCGTCGTGGCGATGGGGCTCTACGTCGGCTACAACTCGCCGCGCACCGACTACACCACGCGTCAGCAGGAGAAGCCGCTGTGGCTCTCGGCCGATCTGCTGCTGGAGAGCTTCGTGTTCGCGTACATCGGCCTCCAGTTCCCGCGCGTGCTCAGCGACCTCGGGAGTGAATCGGTCGGGCAGATCCTGCTGCTCTCCGGGGCGGTTCTGCTCGTCGTCGTCATCGTGCGGCCCCTCTTCATCTACCCGACGAGTGCGTGGTCGAACTTCCAGGATCGCAAACGTCTCGAACGCTGGGATCGCGGTGTCGAATCCGGGGAGTTCGACAAGCGGCACCGCAGGTCCAGGCGCTGGGCGAAGTACACCGCCGACGAACTGCGCAGTCACATCGTGCGCGAGCAGATGGCAGGGCTCCAGCTCACCTGGAAGGACAGTGCCGTCATCTCCTGGGCGGGAATGCGCGGGGTGGTGACGCTGGCGATCGCCGTGGCGGCCGCCGACCTCGCGACCCTCGACACCGAGGCCTCGCACGCGATCGTCGTGGTGGCGTTCATCGTCACGGTCGGCACGCTGCTGATCCAGGGGCTGACGCTGCCGATGCTGATCCGCAGTCTCGGCATCGCCAGCGACGTGGATGAGGAGGAGGATGAGGCAGCCCTCGCCGAGGTCCGCGCGAAGAGCCGCGAGGCCGGGAAGAAGTACCTCGCCGAGAAGCGCATCGAGTGGGAGGGCAAGTACGGCGAAGTCGATCTCAGCGTCTTCGACGCCTTCACCAAGCGCATGACCAGGGTCGAGAAGGACACCGATGAGGCGCAGAAGGTGGAGGACGCCGCGAGCCGGCCCTCCTATGAAGACCTCGTCACGCTGTCGAAGGGCTGGCTGCAGGTCCGGCGCGAGATCCTCCTCGCCGAGCGGGATGCGGGCAACCTCGACGAAGAGGTCATGCGCGAGCTGATCGCCGCGATGGATGCCGAGGAGCTCGCGCTCGACACCCGTGGAGCCACCCGCCAGCAGAGTCGGGCCTGAATCCCCGCACCCCCGCACGCCTGAATCCTTGAACGGCAGAGCGCCTCGCCCCATGAGGGGACGAGGCGCTCTGGCGTCGCGGGGTGAGGTCAGCGGGCGCTGACCGGCTCCTTGTCGGAGGACGCATCCGCCTCGGGGGCGTCGTCGTCACCGGAGTCGTCGGCGAAGGGCAGCCCCTCGCGCGGCGCGTTGTAGAGGTCTTCGTTCAGGATGCCCTCGCGCTTGGCGACGATCGTCGGGATCAGCGCCTGGCCCGCCACGTTGACCGCGGTGCGGCCCATGTCGAGGATCGGGTCGATCGCGAGCAGCAGTCCCACGCCCTCGAGCGGCAGGCCCAGGGTCGACAGCGTCAGCGTGAGCATGACCACGGCGCCCGTGGTGCCGGCGGTCGCAGCGGAGCCGACGACCGAGACGATCACGATCAGCAGGTACTGCACGAAGTTCAGCTCGATGCCGAAGAACTGCGCGACGAAGATCGCGGCGATGGCCGGGTAGATCGCGGCGCAGCCGTCCATCTTGGTGGTGGCGCCCAGAGGTACGGCGAATGACGCGTAGGAGCGGGGCACGCCGAGGTTGCGCTCGGTGACGCGCTCGGTGAGGGGCAGCGTTCCGATCGAGGAGCGGCTGACGAAGGCCAGCTGCACCGCGGGCCACACACCCGAGAAGTACTGCTTGATCGACAGGCCGTGGGTGCGCACCAGGATCGGGTAGACCACGAACAGCACGAGCGCGAGGCCGATGTAGACCGCGGCGGCGAACCAGCCGAGGGAGGCCAGCTTCTCCCAGCCGTACTTGATCACGGCCGAGCCGATGAGACCGAACGTGCCGAGCGGGGCGATGCGGATGATCCACCACAGCACGCGCTGGATGACCTTGAGCAGCGACTCGGTGAAGACGAGGAACGGTTCGGCCTTCTTGCCGGCCTTGAGCGCGGCGATGCCGACGACGGCGGCGACCACGATCACCTGCAGGATGTTGAAGCCGACGCTCGACGAGAAGGTCCCCTCGACGGCACCGGGCGAGGTGTTGACGGTGAGGCCGAGGAAGTTCTGCGGGATGAGGCCCAGCAGGAAGTTCCACCAGGTGCCCACGGTGTACGGGTCACCGGGCTCGAGGCCTTCGCCGGCGCGGTTGCCGGGCTGGATCACGAGGCCGAGGACGATGCCGATGATGACGGCTATGAACGCGGTGATCGCGAACCACAGGATCGTCTGGCCGGCGAGGCGCGCGGCGTTCTGCACGCGGCGCAGGTTCGAGATGCTGGCGACGATGGCGGTGAAGATCAGCGGCACGACGGCGGCGCGCAGCAGCGTCACATACGAGTTGCCGATGGTGTCGAGCGTGGCCGACAGCCCTGTCGGGTTCTCGGCGGTGGCGCCGAGCTGGCGGCCGATCAGACCGGCGGCGATGCCGAGGACGAGGGCTGCGAGGATCTGGAAGCCGAACGAGGTCAGCAGCTTCCGGACCGGCCCGCGGGTGTCAGGCGCCTTCTGGGCGCGTGCGGTGGTGCTCATGAGGTGGGGACTCCAGAATCGCGGCGCGCCGAGTACGCGCCATGAGGCCCAACGCTATGGCTGCCTGAGAATTCCCTGGGTGGATATGACGAAGGATGACAATCCGTGCGGGGCTCAGCGCGGTGCGAGCACCAGCAGGTCGCCGACCTCGCAGTCGAGCGCCTCGCAGATCGCCCGCAAGGTCGAGTAGCGGATGGCGCGGGCCCGGTCGTTCTTCAGCACCGACAGATTCACGATGCTCACCCCCACCGCGGCGCTCAGCTCGGTGAGCGTCATCCCGCGGTCGGCGAGCAGCTCGTCGAGTCGGCAGTGGATGCCGGTGAACTCGTCGTCGCTCTCGGCCGGGGTCATACGAGTCCCTCCGTGTCCTTCTCGAGAGCCGCTTTCTCCTGCTGCAGCTGCGCCCGCTCCTGCTCGAGGCGTGTGCCCTGTCGGAACACGGCGGCGAGGGCCAGCAGGCCGAGCGCGCCGACGAAGGGGAGCGGCGTGACGGTCAGTTGGTAGAACGACGGATACCACTCGCTGTCCGGGGTGAAGACCTCGCGAAGACCGGCCGTGGCGGCGATCCCGCTCAGGACGTCGGCCGTCACGCCGAACACGAGCACGGCGATCGCGCCGCCGGTCAGGCTACGCGTCACGGAGCGCGAGAATGCGCGGCCACGCAGCGTCTGGAAGCAGATGACCGCCACGATGACCGCGGGCATGGTGGCCAGAGCGAGGCTGCTCAGTTGTGCGGACGCCGCGAGCAGCCGGAGCCCGAGCGATGCCTGGCCGACAGTGAACTCGGAGAGCTGTTCGCTGCCGCAGGTCAGCATCGTCGTGGCGCTGTCGCCGAACTCCGAGCACGAGAGACCGGTCGGCCAATCCAGATACACGTGGGTCTGACCGTCGAACTCCGCCCAGGGGACGGTGAACGCCTTGAAGATGGTGATCACGGCTCCCACCGCGGACAACAGGATCCACCACCCGGAGAGCGTGAGTGCCGCATCCAGCGCGATCGTGCGGCTCCCCCTGCGACGCCCTCTCCACACGACGACACCGAGGATGACCGTGATCACCGCGAGCGCGATCCCGATGTTGAGCAGGGACGGCCACACCTCGTCCGAACCGAAGCTGAGCATCAGACGAGTCCTTCCGTTTCCTTCTCGAGCGCGAGCTTCTCGTTCTGTAACCGGATGCCGCGGCGGAATGCCACCGCGATCAGGCCCACCGTCACCCCGGTGGCGAAGATCGGCGCGACGCTCCAGAACTCGATCGGATGCACCGGTTCCCCGTCGCCGATGCCGAGAGCGGAGGTGACGCCGTTGCGGCCCATCGTCTCGAGCATCACGATCAGGATCGGAGCGCCGACGAGCGTCCAGCCGATCACATCGAAGGCTCGCGCGTTCGGACGGACGAAGAAGCGTCCGCGGAGGAAGTTCCAGGCGACCAGCGTCACCGCAGCGATGACCGCGACGGCCGCGAGAGCCCACAGCGCGATGGCGGCGATGATGGCCGTGACCGAGGCCGCGTTCACCCCGTCGGCGATGACCATCGCCTCGTCCGCGAACCCCTCGATCGAGATGGCACCGGAGTCGGTCGTGGCGGAGATCGGCTGCTGGTCGATGGGGACCGTCCAGGCGATCCCCGTTTCGCGGAAGGTGCTGGCGACGCGCAGGATCGTGGCGAATGCGACGGTGACGAGCGCCGCAGCCGCGTAGAGGATCACGGTGATGGCGTCCGCGGTCTCGGAGCGAGTGGGGGCGGTGGTGGTGCGGGGCATCAGACGAGTCCTTCCGTGTCGCGCTGCAGCCGCTGCCCGATCTCGAAAGCGCCGGCTACGACGGCCAGAGCGAGTCCCCACCCGAGAGGCGCGAGGTCGATGGACATCTCGAACGTCGGCACGCCCGCGGGCGTGAGTCCCAGTTCCTGCGACACCTCGCTGAAGGCGTTGGCGCGCACGGCCTGGCTCAGCAGACCGCCGAGCATCACGGCGATGGCCGCGGCTCCGATGCCCCAGGTGGCGGCGGTGCCGAATGGGCGTCCGATGAACAGGCGGAGGCAGAGCCACGCCACCGCGAAGCACAGGGCGACCGGACCGAGGATCGCCAGACCGTCGGCGATCGCGAGCAACAGGCGCGGCGAGAGGCTCAGCCCCTCGGCGGTGATCGTCACGGTGTCGTAGTGCGCGTCGGAGACGGCGGGAACGTCGAGGAATGCCTTCGCATCGACCGAGCGGAGGGGCATCGACGGGATCGTGATCGCCTCGCTCGCCATCAGAACGGCGGAGCGGATGCCGGCGCCGATGAGATCGACGACGGCAATGGCCGCCGCCGCTCCGGCGATGAAGCCCAGCACGGTCTTCTCCAAGAGCGTGGCTGTTCTGTTCGTGGTCTGTGCCTCGGTCATGTCGTCCCCTTCTCGTCGGTCCCCTCAGGACCCGTGTTATCGACATTCGTTAACATAACGACTGTCGATAACACGGTCAACCCCCGGTATGCCCACGGCGAACACGGGCATACGTGCCCGATGTGGTGGTTACTCTCGATGTACAAGCGCTTCACGCGTCTTCGCCCCGTGCGAATAAGGAGTCACAGCATGTTCGAGAGATTCACGGACCGAGCCCGTCGAGTGGTCGTCCTCGCCCAAGAAGAGGCGAAGATGCTCAACCACAACTACATCGGAACCGAGCACATCCTGCTCGGTCTCATCCACGAGGGCGAAGGTGTCGCCGCCAAGGCGCTCGAAAGCCTCGGCATCTCCCTCGACGCCGTGCGCGAGCAGGTGCAGGACATCATCGGCCAGGGTCAGCAGCAGCCGACCGGGCACATCCCGTTCACCCCGCGCGCCAAGAAGGTTCTTGAGCTCAGCCTCCGCGAGGCCCTGCAGCTCGGCCACAACTACATCGGGACCGAGCACATCCTGCTCGGCCTCATCCGCGAGGGCGAGGGCGTCGCCGCCCAGGTGCTCGTCAAGCTCGGCGCCGACCTCAACAAGGTCCGCCAGCAGGTCATCCAGCTGCTCTCCGGCGCTCCCGGCCGCGAGCCGGCCTCCGTCGGTGCGCAGACGAACGACTCGCAGGCCAGCGCCCAGGGCGGCTCCGCCGTGCTCGACCAGTTCGGCCGCAACCTCACGCAGGCCGCGCGCGACAACAAGCTCGACCCCGTCATCGGGCGCGAGAAGGAGGCGGAGCGGGTCATGCAGATCCTCTCCCGCCGTTCCAAGAACAACCCCGTCCTGATCGGCGAGCCCGGCGTCGGCAAGACCGCCGTCGTCGAGGGTCTGGCACAGGCGATCGTCAAGGGCGATGTGCCCGAGACGCTGAAGGACAAGCAGCTCTACTCGCTCGACCTCGGCTCGCTCATCGCCGGGTCCCGCTACCGCGGTGACTTCGAGGAGCGCCTGAAGAAGGTCACCAAGGAGATCCGCACGCGCGGCGACATCATCGTCTTCATCGATGAGATCCACACCCTGGTGGGTGCGGGTGCCGCTGAGGGCGCGATCGACGCGGCCAGCATCCTGAAGCCGCTCCTCGCCCGTGGCGAGCTGCAGACGATCGGTGCCACCACGCTCGACGAGTACCGCAAGCACTTCGAGAAGGATGCAGCGCTCGAGCGCCGCTTCCAGCCGGTGCAGGTCAACGAGCCGACGCTGCCGCACGCGATCAACATCCTCAAGGGACTCCGCGACCGCTACGAGGCGCACCACAAGGTGCAGATCACCGACGGCGCGATCGTGGCCGCGGCGAACCTCGCCGACCGCTACGTCTCCGACCGGTTCCTCCCGGACAAGGCCATCGATCTGATCGACGAGGCCGGCGCACGCCTGCGTCTGTCGATCCTGTCGAGCCCGCCCGAGCTGCGCGAGTTCGACGAGAAGATCGCCGCCGTGCGTGAGCAGAAGGAGGTCGCCTCCGAGGAGCAGGACTTCGAGAAGGCCGCATCCCTGCGCGATGAGGAGAAGAGCCTCCTCGCCGAGCGTCTGCGTCTCGAGAAGCAGTGGCGTGCAGGCGACGTCGCGACCTCCGCGGTCGTCGACGAGGGTCTGATCGCCGAGGTGCTCGCGCAGGCCACCGGCATCCCCGTCTTCAAGCTCACGGAGGAGGAGTCCAGCCGACTCGTCTTCATGGAGAAGGCCCTGCACCAGCGTGTCATCGGTCAGGAAGAGGCGATCGCCGCCCTCTCCAAGACGATCCGTCGTCAGCGTGCCGGTCTCAAGGACCCGAAGCGCCCCTCCGGCTCGTTCATCTTCGCCGGCCCCACGGGTGTCGGAAAGACCGAGCTCGCCAAGGCTCTCGCCGAGTTCCTGTTCGACGACGAGGCTGCGCTGATCTCGCTCGACATGAGCGAGTTCGGTGAGAAGCACACCGTCTCGCGTCTGTTCGGTGCCCCTCCCGGTTTCGTCGGATTCGAAGAGGGTGGCCAGCTCACCGAGAAGGTGCGGCGCAAGCCCTTCAGTGTGGTGCTCTTCGACGAGATCGAGAAGGCCCACCCTGACATCTTCAACTCGCTGCTGCAGATCCTCGAAGAGGGTCGTCTCACCGACGGTCAGGGTCGGATCGTGGACTTCAAGAACACGGTCATCATCATGACCACCAACCTCGGTGCGCGCGACATCGCCGGCGGTCCCGTGGGCTTCCAGATCGAGGGCAACGACTCGACCAGCTACGACCGGATGAAGGGCAAGGTGAACGAAGAGCTCAAGCGGCACTTCAAGCCCGAGTTCCTGAACCGTGTCGACGACATCATCGTGTTCCCGCAGCTGTCGAAGGAAGAGCTGGTGCAGATCGTCGATCTGTTCACCAAGCGCCTCGGCGAGCGTCTGCTGGACCGCGACATGACGATCGAGCTGTCGCAGGCCGCGAAGGAACGTCTCATCGAGATCGGCTTCGACCCGGCGCTCGGCGCCCGACCGCTGCGTCGCGCGATGCAGCACGAGGTCGAGGACCGTCTGTCGGAGAAGATCCTGCACGGCGAGCTCAACTCCGGCGACCACGTGAAGGTCGATGCGAAGGACGGGCAGTTCCTGTTCGAGCACGGCCCGCGCGACGGCGGCCCCGTCGCGGTCGGTGTCAACACCGGCGGCGGCGCGATCGCCGGCACCCCCGACCTGGCGGTCGCCAGCGGGGAGTGACCTCGGTTGAATCATGAGAAGGGGCGGATGCTGCGGCATCCGCCCCTTTCCTGTGTCCGGCACAGGTGCCGCAGGGCCACGGGTTCTAGGCTTGTGATGTGAGCGAGTACATCGTCCGGCCGGCGCGCAGCGCCGACATCGTCGGCATCCGTGACCTGCTGCAGCCGCTCGTGGAGCAGCGCATCCTGCTCGGCAAAGACCTGGCGGTGCTGTACGGCGCCGTGCAGGAGTTCGTCGTCGCGGAGGCCGACGGGGTGCTGATCGGATGCGGCGCCCTGCACGTGTTCTGGGAAGACCTCGGCGAGGTGCGCACCCTCCTGGTGCGCGACGACTGGCTGCACCACGGCGTCGGACGTGCGATCGTCGACCGCCTCGAGGAGAACGCCGCGACGCTCGGGCTGACCCGCCTGTTCTGTCTCACCTTCGAGGTCGACTTCTTCGGGCGCCGGGGCTACACGCCGATCGGCGAGCAGGTGGTCGACTCCGACGTGTACTCGCAGTTGCTGCGCAGCGGTGACGCGGGTGTCGAGGAGTTCCTCGACCTCGCCCACGTCAAGCCGAACACGCTCGGCAACACCCGCATGCTCAAGGTGCTCTGACTCCGCCTCCGCCCGTGCCGTGGGGCCTCCCAGGCTGAGAGCGGAGGATCGCTTAGCCTAGAGTCATGCCCCGTCGCTCCGCCGCCGTCTACCGTCGTCGGCGACTGGTCGTGATCGGAGGGCTCGTCCTGGCCGTCGCGGCCATCGGCATCGGCGCCTGGCTTCTGATCGCGCGCCCGTGGGCCGCCGCCGACACGGCATCGCCCGCGCCGGCGACGCCGTCGATGTCGCCCTCGCCGTCTGCCGATCCGTCCGCCGGGGGAGAGTCGCCCGCTCCCGAACCCTCAGCTGCGCAGACCCCGGCGATCGTGGCCTGCGAGGCGGCCGACATCGAGGTCACGGCAGTCACCGACTCCGACACGTACGCGGCCGGGGTGCTGCCGAAGCTCTCGATCTCGCTGACGAACAAGGGCGCCAAAGACTGCACGATCGATGTGGGGTCGACGACCCAGGTCTTCACGATCTCCAGCGGCGCCGATGTCTGGTGGCGTTCGACCGACTGCCAGGAGAACCCGAGCAGCATGATCGCCACGCTCACGGCGGGCACCACGGTCACGAGCAAAGACCCCGTCACCTGGGATCGCACTCGGTCGAGCGTCGAGACGTGCGCGCAGGAGAATCGACAGCGGGCACCGGGCGGAGGAGCTTCGTACCATGTGGAGGTCTCGATCGGCGGGTTCACGAGCCCTTCCAGCGCGCAGATCCTGCTCTACTGAGGCCCGCTGAGTTTCGAAGCGAACTCCGAAGACGCTCTTCGAAAATCGTCGCAAGTCGGCGCTGTTGCGACGAAATCGGGCGATGTTTGCCGCCGTAGGCACGCGATGCTGACAACCGTGACTCTTTGGGATACCATAGAAGCGACTCTCCGCATCTGCGGCACCAAGCCATCCCCAGTGGCGTCGAACTACAGCGTCCCCAGCGCTTCGACACCGCCGCTCGAGAGTCCGAGGGCCCTCTCGAGTACCCCAGTCCCCAATGTGGGACTCGAGAGGGCCCCAATCGTCTCCACGGCACATTCGGCGCTTCGCGCTTCGTCCCGTGAATAAGCTGGACACATGGCAGCGAAGAAGGCGAAGGCCGCGAAGAACAAGCCCGCACCCGAGGACTTCCGTTCGGATGCCCTGGCGCAGGCCCTGGAGAAGCAGGACGTCGCTGCGGTCGCTCTCGCCCTCCGCCACGGCACCACGGTCGTGCCGCTGATCAAGCCCGGCGCACGCGACAATCCGCTCGACAGCGGCGAGGTGTGGACCTACCGCGACCCGAAGACCGGCGACCTCGCGCTGCTGCTGTTCAGCGACGCGAAGAACAAGCCGGCCAATCTGCCCCCCGGCGTCGGCATCTACGGTGCCGACTGGCTGCGCAAGTTCCTCGCCGCGCACCCGATCACGACGGTCTTCCTCGACATCGCCGGCCCTCACCCCATGCAGGCGGACCCTGCCGAGCTGCTCAAGGCGCTCGACGCCTGAGAGGCCCGAGCGTCCCCGTCAGAACGGCGGGATATCGCGATCGGAGCGGCGTGACGTGTTGCGCGCCCGCACATCGCCGAGCGCGGCGCGGAGCGTTTTCGAACGGTCGTCGACCACCTGCTCGTATCCCAGGCGTGCGGCCTCGGACCGTCGCTGCGCCGCCTGGGTGACCGGACGGATCTCGCCCGCGAGGCTCAGCTCTCCCACGGCGGCGACCGTGCGCGGCACCGAGATCTGCTGGATGGACCCTGCCACGGCGATCGCGATCGCGAGGTCGGCCGCCGGCTCTGTGAAGCGCACGCCACCGACCGTCGACACGTAGACGTCGAGGCTGCCGGTGGGCACACCTGCGCGACGTTCGAGGATCGCCAGCACCATCGCCACCCGCGAGGAGTCGAGGCCGTGCACGATGCGGCGGGGGTTGGGGGCGTTGCTGGGCACCGTGAGCGCCTGCACCTCGACCGGAAGAGCACGCCGGCCCTCGAGCGAGATCGCGACGCAGGTGCCCGGTTCGGTGGCCCCCTGCGAGAGGAAGAGCCCCGAAGGGTCGGGCACCTCGGCGATGCCGTCTCCGGTCATCTCGAAGCAGCCGACCTCGTCGGTCGGCCCGAAGCGGTTCTTGAGGGCGCGGATGAAGCGCAGCGACGTCTGCCGATCGCCTTCGAAGTGGCACACGACGTCGACGAGGTGCTCGAGCACCCTGGGGCCTGCGACCTGTCCGTCTTTCGTGACGTGGCCGACGATGATGATCGGCAGGTCGCGGTCTTTCGCGATGCGGATCAGCGTCGCCGCGACCTCTCGCACCTGGCTCGGCTGCCCGGCAGCACCGTCGATCAACGACGATGAGACCGTCTGCACCGAGTCGACGATCACGAGCTGCGGCTTCACCTCGTCGATGTGACCGAGGATCGTCGCCAGGTCGGTCTCACTCGCCAGATACAGCTCGTCGTGCAGGGCGCCGGTGCGCTCGGCGCGCAGTCGCACCTGGCCGGGAGACTCCTCGGCGCTCGCATAGAGCACACGGCGTCCGCCGCGAGCGGCCTGCGCTGCGACCTCGAGGAGAAGCGTCGACTTGCCGACGCCCGGTTCGCCGCTGAGCAGGATCGCCGCGCCCGGCACGATGCCCCCGCCGAGCACGCGGTCGAACTCGCCGACGCCGCTCGAGCGCCGAGGAGCATCCTGCGTCGTGATCTGGGTGATGGGCCGTGCGGCACGATCGGCCGTCGGCGCGACCGGGCCGACCCGTCGGAGGATGCCGGTCTGCGCCGCCTGTTCCTGGACGGTTCCCCACTGCTGGCACTCGCCGCAGCGCCCGACCCACTTCGCGGTCGTCCACCCGCATTCCGTGCACACGTACGCGGGTGGAGCGGGTTTCCGGGTGGCCATGCCCCCAGGCTATCGCCGGCATCAGACATCCCTATCGGCCAGGTGTTTATTCACGGCCCATCCTCTCTGCAAACTCGCAGTCTCGCGGGATACTGGGTTCATGGCCAACGGCGGGCCCGTTTGCGGGCCGATCTCGAGCTACTCCCGGGTGCAGATCCTGCACTTGCTCTTCGAAGCGGGAAGTTCGCAGACCCGAGGCGAGCTCTCGATCACCGAGCTGTGCGAGGCCACGGGACTGCACCCCAACACGGTCCGCGAGCACCTGGGGCGCTTGATCGAGGGCGGCTACGTGATCCCGACGATCGAGCATCGCACCACGCGGGGCCGGCCGCGCACGCTGTACAGCGCCGCGACCGGAGCACCGGGCGCCTCCAGTCCCGTCGCCCGGGACAAGGCCAAGGCCGCTGCGCGCCGCGGCGACCTGATGCGGAGCATGCTTCCCGATGTGGCATCCGGACTCGGCCGAGACGCCACCTACCAGCTCGACGCGCTCGTGGAGCACCTGGAGGAGAGCGGCTTCGAGCCCGTGCTCGACGACCAGCGGCTCACGGTCGACCTCAGCCCCTGCCCGCACGCCGCCGGACGCTCTGAGGATCGTCCGATGCTGTGCCGTGTGCACCTCGAACTCATGCAAGGCGTCCTCAACGAGGCAGGCGGACCACTCGAAGCCGAGTGTGTTCGCGATGCCGTCCTCGCCTCGGACTGCACCGTGCAGCTGCGCGACACCACCGCGTCGCTGATCGAGGGAACGGAGCCGCCGCGTCACCGCACGACGCCGCAGCACCACAGAACAGGAGTCGCGCATGGAATGGCTTGATCCGCTCGCTCTCGCCCGATGGCAATTCGGGCTGACGACCGTCTACCACTACCTCTTCGTGCCGCTGACGATCGGCATGGCGCTGGTCGCCGCGATCTTCCAGACCGCGTGGGTGCGCACCGCCAAGGTGCAGTACCTGCATCTGACGCGCTTCTTCGGCAAGATCTTCCTCATCAACTTCGCCATGGGCGTCGTCACCGGCATCGTCCAGGAGTTCCAGTTCGGCATGAACTGGTCGGACTACTCCCGCTTCGTCGGCGACGTGTTCGGCGCACCGCTCGCCTTCGAGGGGCTGCTGGCCTTCTTCTTCGAGGCGACCTTCATCGGGCTGTGGATCTTCGGCTGGGACAAGCTCCCGCAGAAGCTGCACCTCGCCACGATCTGGTGCGTCTCGATCGGCAGCATCCTGTCGGCGTACTTCATCATCGCCGCCAACGCGTTCATGCAGAACCCCGTCGGCTACACGTTCAACGAGGCGACCAACCGTGCGGAGCTGACCGACTTCTGGGCGCTGCTGACCAACCCGGTCGCGCTCGCCGCGTTCCCGCACACGATCTTCGGCGCTTTCATGTTCGCGGCCGGTGTCGTGATCTCGGTCTCGGCCTGGCACCTCTCGCGCGGCCAGCACTTCGACACCATGCGCATCTCGCTCAAGTTCGGGCTGTGGGCCATGATCGTCTCGACCGCCGGCGTGGTGCTCACGGGCGACCAGCTCGGACTCGCGATGTACGCTGCGCAGCCGATGAAGATGGCCGCCGCCGAGGCGACGTTCAACACGGTGTGCGGGCCGGATGCCTCGTTCAGCATCTTCACGCTCGGCACACCGGACGGCAGCTCGGAGCTGTTCTCCATCCGCGTGCCGTATCTGCTCTCGCTGCTGTCGACCCACACGCTCGACGCGTGCGTGCACGGCATCAACGACCTGAACGCCGAGTACGCCCAGACGTATGCCTCCACCGGTCTGACCGACTTCGCCCCCGTCCTGTGGATCACGTACTGGGCGTTCCGCTGGATGATCGGCCTCGGCATCGCCGCAGCGCTCGTGGCCGTCGCCGGTCTCTGGGTCACCCGCAAGGGCGCCAAGAAGCCTGTCGCCCCGTGGATGTGGAAGGTCGCGATCTGGTCGTTCCCGCTCGCGCTGGCCGCCAACATCATGGGCTGGGTCTTCACCGAGATGGGACGGCAACCCTGGATCGTGTTCGGGCTGATGACGACGCAGGACGGTGTCTCGCCGGGCGTCAGCGGGCTCGAAGTGCTGATATCGCTCATCTCGTTCACCGCGATCTACGCGGCGCTCGCCGTCGTCGAGATCCGTCTCATCATCCGGGCCGCGCAGAAGGGGCCCGACACCGAAGAGAAGCCGCATGACGAGACGGCCCAGCTGCCGTCGGTCGTCTACTGAGAGAGAGGAGCATCATGGATCTCGCAACGCTCTGGTTCTTCATCGTCGCCTTCTTCTTCGTGGGCTACTTCGTCCTCGACGGGTTCGACTTCGGTGTCGGGATGTCACTGCCGTTCCTCGGCAAGGACGACGTCTCGCGCCGTCAGGTCATCAACACGATCGGTCCGGTCTGGGATCTCAACGAGACCTGGGTCATCGTCGCCGGCGCCGTGCTGTTCGCGTCGTTCCCCGAGTGGTACGCCACGCTGTTCAGCGGGTTCTACCTGCCGCTGCTGCTGATCCTGCTCGCACTGATCCTGCGCGGGGTGTCGTTCGAATACCGGCACCAGCGCGACAGCGTGAAGTGGAAGGCCGGCTTCGACCGGATGATCGTGATCGGCTCGGTCGTTCCCGCGCTGCTGTGGGGTGTCGCGTTCGGCAACATCGTGCAGGGTGTGGCGATCGATGAGAACCACATCTACGTGGGTGGCTTCTTCGCCCTGCTGAACCCGTACGCGCTGCTGGTCGGCGTCACCACCCTGCTGCTGTTCTTCCTCCACGGCGTGCTGTTCGTCGCGCTCAAGACCGACGGTCAGGTGCATGAGGACGCGCAGAAGCTGGCGAAGAAGGCTGCGATCCCGACGATCCTCGTCGCTGCCGCGACGGTGATCTGGACCGTCGCGATCGCGATGGGCCGTGAGGCTCCGCTGCTCTGGCTGGTCATCGGCGCCGGCGCGCTCGCGGCGGTCAGTCTGATCGCGGCTGTCGGGCTCTCCATGGTCCGTCGCGACGGGTGGGCGTTCTTCTCCGGAATGCTCACGGTGCTGTTCGCCGTGGTCATGCTCTTCTCCGCGCTGTTCCCGTACGTGATGCCGTCGACGATCGACCCGGCGTACAGTCTCACGATCGCGAACGCGTCGAGCACGCCGTACACGCTGCAGATCATGAGCTGGACGGCCTTGATCGCGATGCCGCTCGTGCTCGCGTACCAGGCGTGGACGTACTGGGTCTTCCGTAAGCGGGTCACCCGGAAGTCGATCGAGGGGGCTCCGGCGCACGCGTGAAACCCGTCGATCCCCGACTGCTGCGCTACGCGGGTGCCGCGAGGGTCTTCCTCGCGGCATCCGCGTTGATCGGCGTTGTCCAGACGGCGGTCACGATCGCGTTCGCGTGGCTGCTGACCGACGCGATCACCGGTGCGATCGCGGGGCGCGACGTCACCTCGTCGCTGCTCTGGCTGCTGCTGGCGGCGCTGCTGCGCGGACTGCTGATCGCGGCGTCGGACGCGGCGGGCACACGCGCTGCCGCGAAGACCGGGATGCAGCTGCGTTCGGCGCTCGTCGCGGCGGTCGGGAACCTGGGCCCGGGGTGGCTGGCGCAGCGGAATCAGACCGAGCTCGCGGTCACCGCAGGTCACGGGCTCGAGGCGCTCGACGCCTACTTCGCGCGGTACATCCCGCAACTGGTGCTGACCGTGATCGCGACGCCGGTGCTGGTCGCGGTGATGTGGTGGCAGGACTGGCCGAGCGGTCTCACCGCGGTGATCACCCTGCCGCTGATCCCGATCTTCCTGATCCTGATCGGGATGGCGACGCGCACGGTGCAGACGCGCCAGTGGCAGACGCTCCAGCGCCTGGCTGCCCGCTTCGCCGACACGGTGCAGGGACTGTCGACGCTGCGACTGTTCGGACGCGATCGCCGCGCGGCCGATCGCATCGAGGTCACGGCCGACGAGTACCGCCGCGAGACGATGAAGGTGCTGCGGTTCTCGTTCCTGTCGGGCTTCGCGATGGAGCTGCTGGCCTCGATCGCCGTGGCTCTGATCGCGGTGTCGGTGGGGTTCCGACTTCTCTCCGGCGACCTGACGCTCGAGGTGGGGCTGTTCGTGCTGCTGCTCGCGCCCGAGGCATTCCTGCCGATCCGACAGGTGGGCGTGCAATTCCACGCGGCTTCGGAGGGCGTCGCCGCGACCGAGGACGTGTTCGATGTGCTCGACACGGCGGGGGAGCGTGCTGCCGCTGTTCACAACTCAGGACACCCGTCGTTCTCCGGTCCGGCGGACCCTGTTCAGCGCGCTGCGGAGCACGTTCTTCCTGAAGTGCGGACGGAGGACGGCGGAGAGCTGATCGTCACCGGTCTGCGGGTGCGCGATCTGCCGCCCGTGTCATTCACGGCCGCGCCGGGGACCATCACCGTCATCGAAGGGCCGAGCGGGTCGGGGAAGTCGTCGCTGCTCGCAGCTCTCCGCGGCGCGGTCGAGTTCGAGGGGACGGCCGCTTTCGCGGGGAAGGACGTGCGGGGGCTCGCGCCGTCGGCATGGCTCGCGTGGGCGGGGCAGGCTCCCGGTCTGACGCGGGGGACGGTGGCGGCGAACGTCGCGCTCGGCGACCCGGTCCCCGACGCCGACCGGACCCGCGCCGCCCTCGACGACGCCTGCGCCGAGACCATCGACGCCGATCTCGAGCTCGGTGTGCAGGGAGCGGGGCTCTCGGGCGGGCAGGCCCAGCGCGTGGCCGTGGCCAGGGCGCTGTACCGCCAGGCATCCGCGACCGACCGTGTGCTCGCGCTCGATGAGCCCTCGAGCGCCCTCGACCCCGAGACCGAGGACCGGCTGTGGCGATCGCTGCGACGGAGGGCCGACGCCGGGGCGACGATCCTCCTCGTCTCCCACCGTCGCACCGCACGGGAGATCGCGGATCAGATCGTGGAGCTGGGGGTGAGCGCATGACCGCGCGCCGCGCCGCAGCCGACGCCGTTCACCCGCGCACACACCGTGTCCGCGACATCCTCCGTCTCGCGCAGCCCCCTGTCGGGCGCTTCGTGCCCGGTCTCATCTGGGGCCTGCTCTCGGCCGCTGCCGCCGTGAGTCTGCTCGCCGTCAGCGGCTGGCTGATCGTGAGCGCCTCGATCGTCGACTCGCTCGTGCCGCTGTCGGTCGCCGTCGTGGGGGTGCGCTTCTTCGCGGTCTCGCGCGCGGTCACCCGCTACCTCGAGCGATTGAGCGGACACGATGCCGCGCTGCGTCAGCTCGCCTCGACCCGCGCCGACATGGTGCGCCGACTCATCCCGCTGTCTCCGGCCGGCCTCGGCTCGACGGATCGCGGTCGGGTGCTCACGGCGCTCGTCGACGACGTCGAGAATCTGCAGAACCTGCCGCTGCGCGTGGTGCAGCCGCTCGGGGTAGCGGCCCTCGTCGCCGTCGGGGCCGTCGGCTTCGTGGCGTTCGTCTCGCCCCCGGCCGCGCTCACCCTTGCCGTATGCCTGCTCGTCGCTGCAGCCGCAGCGATCGGTCTGGGCTGGGTCTTCGGTTCCCGCGCCGAGGTGCTGGTCTCGGCGCATCGCGCCGACCTCTCCGCCGCTCTCGTCGACTACTTCGGCAGCCTCGACGTGCTCATCGCGTACGGAGCAGAGGAGCAGGCGCGCGCGCGGATCAGCACAGCGGATGCCGCACTGAGAAAGGTCGTCGACCGCGCCTCGCTCGCGCAGGCGATCGCCGCCGGTGTGGTCTCCGCGGTCGCCGGGGCCGCCTCGGTCTGGGCGCTCGCGGCCGCGGCTCCTGGACTCGTCGACGGGTCGATCGACGGCCCGTGGCTGGCGGTGGCCGTGCTCGTGCCGATGGTGGTCTTCGAGATCTTCGGTGCGGTGCCGATCGCTGCGGCATCGTGGCGGAGTGTGCGCTCCAGCGCCGAGCGCATCGTCGACGTGCTGCCGGAGCGGATGCCGGACGAGCTGCGTGCCGACGCCGGCGACGACATCGAGATCGACGGCACCCCGGCCGTGCGTCTGCGCGGCGTCAGGGCGAACTGGCCCGGCGGTGCCCCGGCGCTGAAGGAGATCGATCTCGACCTTCGTCCCGGGGAGCGGGTGCTGGTCACCGGCCCCAGCGGAGCGGGCAAGAGCTCACTGGCCGCGGCCCTGGTCGGCTTCCTGCGCGTGGAGGGCGAGTATCTGGTCGATGGGCGCGATGCTGCGGCGCTCTCGGGGCCGGCGCTGCGTCGGGTGATCGGGCTGTGCGAGCAGAGTCCGCAGCTCTTCGACGAGGACATCCGTCAGAACCTGCTCTTCGCCCGCGACAGCGCCACGGACGACGAGCTGCTGGATGTGCTCGACCGGGTCGGTCTCGGCACCTGGGTGCGTGAGCGCGGGGGCTTGGACGAACGGGTCGGCGATCGCGGCGCGCTGGTGTCGGGCGGGCAGGCGCAGCGGATCTCCCTCGCCAGGGCGCTGCTGCGTGGGTTCCCCGTGCTGGTGCTCGATGAGCCGACGGCCGGGGTGGATCCGGAGGCCTCGGATGCGCTGCTGCGCGACCTGCTGCAGGCCGCCGGCGATCAGACGGTGCTGCTGATCTCGCACGTCGAGCCCCCGGCGGGAACCGTCGGACGCACGGTGCGGATCGAGGGCGGCCGCACGGTCTGAGGGGTGTTCGCTTCTGCGACGCCTCAGGCGTTCATGTCGACGGGCGGTTCCATCACGATGCCCTGCGCTTCGAACGCGCGACGGCGCTCCTCGATGCGCCGGTGCAGCTCGACCTGGGCGGCGTCGACGAACTGCGCGTCGAGGTCGACCGCGGGCGGGTGCGGGTCGCCGTGGTTCGCGGCGATGTATGCGTCGAGC
The DNA here is from genome assembly GCF_000340625.1 of Microbacterium sp. UCD-TDU. Lineage (NCBI taxonomy): Bacteria > Bacillati > Actinomycetota > Actinomycetes > Micrococcales > Microbacteriaceae > Microbacterium > Microbacterium sp. UCD-TDU. The sequence continues at coordinate 810,316 of NZ_KB454446.1, read as the reverse complement.
TCCGGGCCGCTGGTCCAGGACGTGATGAGGGCGTAGCGCGGCGCCGTGCCGCGGTGCCAGACCGCGTGCCAGAAGCGCTGGGTGTCGACGATGATGCGGGATCCGGCGCGCAGGGGCAGGCGGATCTCGGTCGCCGGGTCGAAGCGGTCGGCGCGCAGGATCAGCATCGAATCGGTGTCGTCGGAGAGGTTGAAGAACCCGCGGACCACCCAGCCGGTGCCCTCTTTATTGAGGCGGTTGTTGTCGTCCTGGTGCAGGTTGTAGATCGCGTCGGCGTACTCGTTCGGCTGCAGCTCGATCACGCGGCAGCGACCGATGCCGGCACCGGGCTCCTGGGCGCGGCGCTGAAGAGTGGGGGCGATCGCGACCTGCGAGTCGACCCACACGCCATCCTTGTCTGCGCGCGGCGGCGTGTGATTCCAGAAGCCGTTGCAGTCCACGTCGCCCGCATAGCTGGTGAGGGGTGCGAAGCGCGTGACGCCGGAAGAGCGCCAGCCGACGTATTCGAGGGCGAGCCACTCGGCGGGATCGGCGGGACCGGTGTGGTCGTCGAGCACGACGTAGCCGGTCTCGGCCAGCGCCTCGGACGTGATGAAGCCCATGAAGATTGCCCTTCCCGTCATCGCTGCCCCCACAGGCGGCGGGTTCTTAGGCCATCCTAACTCGAATGCCCCCGGTGTGAGCGGAGCCGCCGCCGGGGAAAAGCCCGTCGGGGTGCGTCGATATTCTGAGGACATGACTCAGCCCCAGGGCGCCCTTCTCGTGGGCAGCGTGAACTACGACGACGCCGAGACCACGATCCGTACCGCCGCGGACCTGCTCGGCACGCGACTGCGCCGCATCCCCGACGGCGAGGTCGGCAAGCGGTTCCACTGGATCATGTTCCAGCCCGACGTGATCGGCCGGGCCGAGGGCATCGAGCGCATCGGCGACGAACCCATCCCGTTCCCCGCCGGCATCGACGCCCGCGGTCTGCGCATCGGCGAAGGGGTGGATGCCGCGAGCATCGAGCTGCCTCCGCTCGGCTACGCCGCTGCCGCGATCGAGTCCTACGCGGTGTTCACGCGGCTCCGGGCCGAGGGCGCGGTGCCCGCCGGTGTGCGGTTCCAGGTGTCGTTGCCGACGCCGCTCGCCGTGATCTCCTCGTTCTTCCACGGCGATGACCGCGCGGCGATCGAGCCCGTCTACACCTCCGCGATCGTGCGCGAGCTCGACCGGATCCTGGCCGCCATCCCGCACGAAGACCTCGCGGTGCAGTGGGATGTCGCGAGCGAGATGGGCATCATCGAACGCGCGGCCGGCTACGGCTCCGTCATGGAGGCGTGGTGGCCCGGCGACCCGTTCGACGGTCTCGTCTCGCGCCTGGCCGCGCTGGTCGACGCGGTGCCTGCCGACGTCGAGGTGGGTGTGCACCTCTGCTACGGCGACGCGGGGGAGAAGCACTTCTTCGAGCCGCGGGACGCCGGGAATCTCGTCCGCTACGCGAACGCCGTGGTGGCCGCATCCGATCGTCCGCTCACCTGGCTGCACCTGCCGGTGCCGATCGACCATGACGACGAGGCGTACTTCGCCCCGCTCGCAGACCTCGCCCCGGTCGGCGAGCTCTACCTGGGCCTCGTGCACCGGGAGGACGGTGCGGAAGGCGCCGCCCGTCGCATCGCCGCCGCCGCCCCCTTCGCCCCCGAGTTCGGGGTCGCGACCGAGTGCGGCATCGGCCGCGCGCCCGCAGGATCGACCGAGGGCATCCTGCGCACGCACGCCGACGTCGCCGCCGCCTGGTGACCTGCGGGTCTCGATTCGCGTGCAGGCCCCGCGTCGCGTAAGCTATTCCGCGGTGACGTGTCCGAGCGGCCGAAGGTGCAACTCTCGAAAAGTTGTGTAGGGTAACCCCCTACCGTGGGTTCAAATCCCACCGTCACCGCACAGGGAGCGCATGTTTCCGCCAGGAAATCAAATCTGGCGGAAACATGCGCTTTTTTCATTGCCAGGCGGTGATGACACACCACAGCGTGAGTTGACTCGATGAGTTGACTTCGTCGATGATCGACCCATGGACGAGGCCGAAATCGAGCTGATCAATGCCGAAAAAGAAGCGGAACAGCTCCTCGCGCGTAAGAAGCACGGCCCGAAGGGTGAGCGCCGACCCAAAAAGCGGGCGCATGGCGAGGGAACAGTTTTCCCCGTGGAGCGAACCCGGAAGGACGGGACGATCGCCACCGTCTATTGGGCGGCCAAGACCGTGGAGCTGGGCGGCGCGCGCGTGAAGTTCACGGCCCAGGCCAAGACAGCGCGGGACGCCATCGAGAAGCGGGATCAGAAGATCCTGAAAAAGCGCGTCGAGTATCAGCTCGAATCGCCGGCCAACCTCCCCGTAGATTCTAAGATCGCCACGCTGACCGTAGGCGATTGTCTCTTGGACTGGCTCAAGGAGAAGAGGCAGCAGGGGCTGGCCCCGGCCACCATCCACATGTATGACGCCAGGATCAGAAATCACCTGCTACCTGCATTTGGCGGAAGGCTGGTTCGGGGGCTGACCTACGAAGAGCTCAAGGAGTTCTTCAGCAGGACTCTGCCAGCGAAGGGGCTGGGCGTCGACTCCATCCGCCAGACCTTCATCTGTCTCCGAAGCGCGCTGGATCATTACCTCAGAGACAACATCATCTACCGTCATCCGATGGTGGGTTTGAAGACTCCAGCAAAGAAGGCGAAGACGGTGGATGACACCCTGGCAATCAGGAAGGCCGCCGGTAAGCTCGGCCCCCTCATCATCCAGGAAGCCCGCAAGGACGGTCAGGAGCTTCGATGGATTCTAGGTCTTCTAGGTCTGCGACAGGCGGAAGCCCTCGGCCTCACGGATGATTGCTTCCAGGAACGGGATGGGCTGTTCCGGCTCGTGGTGAAGCAGCAGCTCCAGAGAGTAGGAGCTGAGCATGGCTGCAAGCTGGATGCGACCACCGGCAAATGGAGCTGCGGCAGGAGGACTACTCAATGTCCCTGGAGGGTCGGAGAGAATCACTGGGTTCTCAAGGGCACCAAGACCGTGAACGGCTATCGGGAGATCGGACTGAGTGCAGAACTGTGGGTGCTGGCCTACCAACACATCAAGGCAGTTAAGCAGAAGCGGACTCTGCCGGGGTTCAAGCCCGAAGCAGGAGAGGGGCTGGACAAGCTCATCTTCACCCGGGAAGGTGGCAAACCCATCTACGGCCAGCGGGATCGAACAGCACTCCACAAGCTTCTGGATCAGATCGAGTATAAGTATGGACTGCCAGAAGGAATGACTGTCCACACTCTGCGCCACATGGCGACGACTGCGCTCATCGACGGTGGGGCTGAGAGAGAAGATCTCATCGCGACAATGGGCTGGAGTCCCAAGAACGCTGATGCTCAGATCGCCACTTACAGTAGTGCCGACTCTGCGAAGCAGGCGGCCCCGATGATTCAGGTATATCTTGACGGATACCTCAAGGAGAAGCCGAAGGTCGAAGGCTGGGACGACCTGTAGGTCGATCTCAGCCCGTCGCATCTTGAATGGTCGGCATGTGCAGCCAAGGACAGCCACAGCCTGAGTGCGCAGCCTGTGAACGCTGATGGCACAAGGAAGGCCGGGGAATCGAGGTCTCGACTATGACCTCGGAAACGAACTGCCCCAGCTCGGGTCAGGGTGCAGCCTCAGGATCATCCAGTCCGCTACCTGCTTGGCCATCTCATAGAGGTCCAGCGCTCGCCGTGCTCCAAGCCCTTCGTTCTCCCCGTGGGCGATTGCATGCCGCTTGGTGATCAGAGCGCCTAGATCGTTGGCCAGCGAACCGTTGTCCTTCTCCAGCATCTCTCTGAACTCGTCCGCGAAGCCAGCGTCGAAGCGACCCAGAGTGCTCAAGATGTTCTCGGCGGAGGGGTTGATGCTTCGGCTGAGCCAAGACAGCGAGTATGACCTCGCTGTTCCATAGGACTTCTCTCGCAGATGGCCAGTAGCGCAGAGGTGCATGACCTGTTCCAGGTAGCCGCAAGATCTGACGATGAGGAACTTGACGAGCCAAACCTGTTCCTGATCGGACCGGTTCTCCGGTTGCTCCCGCACCGACTCAGCCAGCTCATCGAGAGATCTCTCCAGGCGGACTAGCTCCGACGGAGGCCATCGGACGCTCTTGGTCATTCTGCGAACGCTGCCGTGGCGATCCGGAGACGATTCCGAACATTCTCCTCTGTGTCTGTCTGAGCGGAAGTAGCCTCGGCGAAATCGGCGTCAGCCCGCAGCTTCGCGATCGCAGCCGCCGCTTCCTCCGGATAGATCTCGCCAGTGGTCGCAACGCGCTTCATCGCCCCAACCATCAGCGCATCGAAGGTAGCGACATTCAGCCGAGCACGGGGAGGGCGGAGGTAATCACGAGCGCCGGCCTCATCGAGAGCGTTGATGGCCTTCGTGAAGTGGTGCCGAATGTCATCTGCTGAGAGCTTGTCGAGGGCGCGATGCCGCCCAAGGAAGGTGTTGAGGAATCTCTTCAGTGGACGGAAGTACTCCTCGGAGCTGACATAGAGCGCCACGACTCGAAGGAGCAGTTCGTGGTCGCGAACTCGGGGGGAGACAGAGCCGTAGATGTTGCGCCAGGACTCGATCTCGTTCAGCTCTCCGAGGAAGTCCACGAACGGCCCGGGATAGAGCGCAATGCGAATCTCGTGCGGAGTCAGCTGCGTGCCACCTGAGTTGAGACGCTCGAAGATCTGGTACACCGACTCGCGAGATTCAGCGGTGCCGTCTGTCTTGACGATCGTTGCCTGGATGAAGCTGTTGTCCAGTACACGCTTCTGCTCGGGTTCGAGAGTCTTGTATGTCAGCCCCTTGAACTCCTCTGCGACATTCTCGAGAGCGAACTCGCGCTTGCGATGAATCCCGTTGTAGAAGGCCTGGAGTGTGCGAAGGCGCTGCTGTCCGTCGAGCACCAGGTAGCGCTTGTCCGACTGCTGAACGAGCATGATGCCTGGAACGGGGAAGCCGAGCAGCAGAGACTCGATGAAGCGATCCATCTGAGGCCGAGTCCACACGAAGCTGCGCTGGAATGCAGCCAGCTCCACATCATCGTCTCCATGGCCGAAGCTGGGGATCACAATGTCCTGCCGGTTCAGACGCCGCACCAGGCCCTCGGCGTCGAAATCGGTGCCCTGGTAACTCACCGCCTCGGCTTCGCCCTCGGACTCGATGGCGGCCTCGCGCTCATCGTCGGTCAGATCCTCAGGTTCGGCTACTGCGAGATCTTGATCATCCTTGATCTGGTCGGCAGCGGGACTCTTCTTGCTCATGCCGCCAGACTATCGATGTACGGTGTCGCGCCTCACAGAATACGGAGTGTCGCGGTCCCGAGCTAGACGGAACAAGGGCGGGGCGGCACAAGGAAGGCCAGAGATCGAGGTCTGATCCCCGGCCTTCCCTGATGATCAGCGGAACGGGATCAGGAATAGGAGCCAGGACAGTCCGTCGATCAACCAGTCAAACCAGCGTCTGTCTTTCGTATAGTCCCTCTCCCGCCTACGCACGATCGGCCTCCTTGGTCAGGTATCGGTAGACGGAGGAACGCAGCACTGTCGAAGCTTTCAGCGCCTTGGGGTACTCCACCTCATCGTCAGCGATATCCTTCGGGATAGCAGCGATTCGAGCAGCGGTGAGATCCTTGGCAATGGCCTCACAGTCGTCGCCGTGCTGCTCTCTCAGACCATCGATCAGCATGAAGTCAGACTCGGCAAGGCCGGTCAGCGTGAGATAGCGGTAGACGACCGGGCGGGACACCGCAGCGTGCTTTTCGGCTCTCTCACGCTCGGGATCATCCAGACCCTCGGGGATCGCCGCCAGCCGGTGTGCGGTGATCTCCTCAGCGATGAGCCGAGGATTCTTGAAGTCGTCGAGTCGAGCGAGCCGATTGATCTCGTCGCAGTCCGCCAGCGTCAGCTTCTCCGGTCTGCCGAGCCTGATCCCGAGCACATGCTTCTTGTAGTAAAGCGACTCCTTCGTGGCCTTGGAGATTCGCTCTCGATAGTCCTGCGCGCCAAAAGCTTCCATGGCGAGCTGGAATGACTCCATGGCGTCTTTCGGGGCATACTTCTGGTAGCGAGGCTCCCCGATGACGGTGAAGACACAGCCGTTGGTTGTGTACTGGTTCACCGCCGCGAGGAAGTCGTAGAAGTCCCTGCTGAGTCGAGACCAGCTCACGAACACGATCTCGATCTTCTGCTTGGGGTCGAGCGCCCGCTCGCTGAGTGCAGCCCATTGCTCACTCTTCTTGAGGCTGATGGTTCCGCTCATCTTGTCGCTGTAGATGTTCTCGGTCGGAACACCGTAGTTGGAGAGCGCATCGATTTGCTGATCGAGCGTCTGTTCCTTGCGGTCTTCCTTCTTGTCAGTCGAGACTCGCGCCCAGCCGAGCGCGATTGGCTCAGATGACTTCGCCATGGTCAGCCCCTCCGCTCGTCATCGCGCTTCAAGAACTTGTGGTTGTCTCGCGGCACATAGGGCTTTCGGCCCTTGTCTCGACCGAGCACGCGCAATACCGTCTTGTAGCTGACCGAGATGTTTCGCTCCCGCCTTAGCTCCTTGGCTAACCGGTTCGGCCCCCAACCACTGGATTCCGCCTGCTCCCAGATCCACTCCACATCCCGAGTTGAAAGCTTCGGCGTGGGGCCGATCGGCACCTTCCGCTCGCGAGCCGCTGCCGCAGCGTCCTTCTTCTTTTCAGCGATGTCTTCGAAAAACATGTCCGCGATGTTCCTCACCGTGATTCGCCATTGCTGGATGGATTGAGACTGGTACTCAGGGCCGAGCACGGTGAGCTTCGCTTCTCCGAAGTTGATTGCGTCCAACTTCTCGAGTAGATCCCTGATCTTCGGTCCTAGCCTCGAAAGCGAGCTGACCACGATCTCAATCTCTCCGCCGAGAGCCGCTTCGTCATTCAAGGCAAGCACCATCTCAGTGAGCACGGCTTCGACAGATTGATGGATGTTCTCAGCGGCTACGCCGTACTCCAGGAGTAGCCGAGTTTGCTCGTCGGGGGTCGGTTCCTTCCTTCGGGCACTCGGCCTCGTGAGTCCGATCTTGGTCATGATTTCTCCTTCGCGGTGCGGGTCTTTGGTACCGACGAAATGTCCATATCGGAGCGCCTCGAACCACGCTGATCCTGAGCTGTTCGCAACCGTTCGTTTGCGAACAGGTGAGAGCGATGGTCCCATCAGGCCAAGATCAGCTGCTCTCCGCTGAGCTACTTTTGGAGCATGGAACCCCAGGAGCTGCTCGACACCCGCGAGGGGCCAGCACTCGAGCAGTGGGGCCAGCGACAGATCGCTACCTGCAAGCCGACGCTGATCCGTGTGGTGCAGAAGAGCCACAGACTGCCGACTCCACCTGAGAACAGCTGGCTTGGCCGAGTCGACGCCAAGACAAAGCCTTACGAGACCTCTCAACAGGTCCGAGTCTTCGCTCAGGTGGCAGCCGACAATCTGCGCGAAGTTGATGCGGTGCTTCGCGGAGGTTTGCCGATGTTCGCTCTCTACTCGCTGATCCGGTCGGCCATGGAGGCATCATCGCTGGCGCTCTGGATACTCGACGCCAAGAGCGAAGATCTCGCAGCGAGCAGAACCCTCCGCGTCTACCGGCAGAACATCGAATCTGATCGGACCCTGTGGAAGACCGTAGTAGGTCGGCACTCCGGCGACCACCAAGCCCTCGCGAGCACCGCCGAAGCTAATCATCGTAGTCTCAGGGGAATCGATCACTCTTCCTTCGAGGATGCAGTCCAGTCGACCTCCGTGATCGAGCTGACCGACAGGATGCACCCGAGCGGGACAAACGGGATGGATGTGCTCAGTGGCCTTGAGGTCTGGCGGATCTGTAGCGCGGTCACTCATGCCAATCAGGTCTCACTCCTAAACATCATGGAGCGACACCCGGAGGGGCCGCGCGGAGCATCAGTCACTCGAACTTCGCGAATGAGTTTTGTGGCGTCGCTCTACTCGACCGCTCTCGACCGGACCAACCTTCTCATCGATGCCTTTCAGAACCGCAGTCGGCCGCGACGGACTGGACGGTGAAGGGCGCAGCGCTGCTCTTGCCGGACTGGCAGTATCGATCAACGCGTTCTGTCGAGGGAGGCCGCTAGCCTCAGACCATGCCAACATTTGCAGAGCGCATGGGACTTCGAGCAAGCCGAACTCTCGTTCAGAGCGAAAGCCTCGACGACGAAACTCGGACGGCTCTCTGGAATGTCCTGGTTATCCTTCAGGAAGTATTCGAGGAGCAGCTGCGTGGGTATCACGACAGTGGCCCGACCCACGACGAGCTGCTGACGAGCATGTGGGTGAATCACTTCAAACGACCTCGGGATGAGCAGCCGCGTCGTGCGGCAACATGGACCCTCGTCAAGAAAGAGATTCTTGAGGGCGAGTGGTTCGACGCGCTTGATGTTCTCGAACGAGCTTCGAAGGTTCTGGCGCAGGCGGACAAAGAGCGGGGAGAGGATTCCAGTGGCGCGTTCACGAACGCACTGAACGATCGATTCGAGAAGTACCTCGTGGGATTCAGGTTCATCGGTAACGAGATCACTCCCGTCGACTCGACCGCAGAAGCCGAGTCAGTGGATGCCGCATTGACCGATACGGTCTCAATCGCTGGAGCGCGGCACAGTTTGGAGCGTGCTGTAGAACTCCTTGCAGATCGGCAGAGCCCCGACTACGCCAACTCTGTCAAGGAGTCCATTTCGGCGGTCGAAGCAATCACGAAGAAGATCACCGGGGAAGGCACGCTTGGCGCTGGTCTGAAGAAGCTTCAAAGTGCCGGTCTCGACATCCATCCCGCACTGAAGGAGGGGTGGCTGAAGATCTACGGCTGGACTTCCGACGAGGATGGAGTTCGGCACGGTGCCATCGACGCGGCATCCGTCGACCAGACCATGGCGAAGTACATGCTCGTCAGTTGCTCGGCTTTCGTCTCGTACCTTATCGATGAAGGAAGAAAGTCCGGCCTCATCTGAGCGGCGCCGGAGGCGCGTCGATGACCACCGCACTGTTTGTCGGTAGTGCTCAGTAGGGTCAGACATAGTGGCACTGCGGAGAGGAGCGACATTGGGTTTGGAGTGGCCAGGCGCGGCCTATGTCAGGGGTGACATGGACGAAGCCACAAAGACGAGCGTGCAGACGGTCATCGATGAGTTCGGTGAGGCGCTGAAGCGCCAACTTGCCAGCTTGGGGATGCCTCTCCACACATCCCCGTTTGGCAGGCCATTCTCGCTCACCACGCTTCGGGATAGCGCCCAGATCATCGCAGCGAGCAGCCCCGCAACGGGGATGGCCCAACTGACTTGGCTGGATCGCCCTGGCGAGCTTCACGCTCCAGCGGCCCTTGCCCGTCTCTCGCAGGACCAGCTCGGCCTACCGGTCAGCGCCCTGGTGTCCCTACCACTTCCGACTGACGCCGATCGAACTACCAAGATTGCAGAAGCGGCGGCCGTCCACGCAAAAGAGGTCGAGACCATGCACTCTCTGTCGAAGCTCGGGGACATCGAGCATGTGCGTCATCTAGAGCCCTACCTGAGGAAGTTCCTCGAGGACCACCCCGAGCCCAGCCGCAATGTCTTCATCATGATGCGCTTCAGCGACTCTCCCCAGATGAGAGAGATCCACGAGGCTATCGTCGCGGGTCTCGCCGAGCACGGCTTGAATGCTGTGCGTGCTGACGACCGCGACTACACGGGAGAGGTCTGGTCCAACATTGAGGTGTATCTGACTGGCTGTCAGTACGGGATCGCCGTCTTCGAGGACATAGAAAAGCGAGACTTCAATCCCAATGTGTCGCTGGAGCTCGGCTACCTCATGGGTCGGGCTAAGCGCTCCCTGCTTCTCAAGGAGAAGCGCCTTCCGAACATGCCATCCGATGTGGTTCATCGCCTGTATAAGGAGTTCGACGGCTTCGACATCGCGAACTCGATCAAGCGTGAGATCGGGATTTGGATCACCAGGGATCTCAGAATCTAGCCGATGATGGTGAACCGTCGGCCAGAACTTAGCTCCGAAGCAACGGAGCTAATGGGGCGCATCCGTGAACGCTACCTCACCTCGGGCGAGTTCAACGGTCTCCACATCCGGTCCAAACTTGTTGAGCCTGCCCGGGCGCCTGCGATCGAGCTGTTGAAGGCTGGTCTCATCGAGGTGATGACCGGTGCTGACTACATGAACATCCACATTCGTCCGTGGCCGTCTCGCCGCTCGATAGAGGAGCAAATCCAGGACATCAACGAGCTGTCGAGGGCCGACTACGGTGTCTGCCTGTATCCAACAGCGGCAGGCATGAAGGGAGTCCGGCTCTCCAGCAAGCTCAACGGCCGTCCCTACGCCCGAGCAATGGCACGGGGCAAAGGGACCCTTGAGCTGGCTTACTTCCAGTTCGATGTGCTTGAGCAATACCGCAACGACAGCCGATTCCGATTTAGCTTCGGTGACTCGGGTGCAAGCATGGGCCTGAGTGATGAGGCATTCGAGGACGAAGATGTGTTTGAACGAGACCATGTCGGTCTGAACCACATCGGCTTCGCCTATGACCTGACACGCTACGATCCGGAGGACGCGGATTCTCCCATCGAGCGGCGGGTCGCCGTCTTCTACTGCGACCTCATTACGCTGACTCCGGAGCATCAGCGCCGGTGGCAAACCTACGAAGTCGACGGAGCGAATCTTGAGCCGCATCCACTGTGGTGGAACGGGCAGATGGGCCGTTGGCCGGATGGCGTCGGGCCGTTTACCCGGCTCTTCATGGAGTTGAGAAACCTCAACGAGCTGGCAGTCCTCGCCTTCGGCGAAGAGATGTTCCGCTCTACTGATCGCCCCGCTGAGATGGGGTGGCTCCTTCGTCCGTCGCAGCGGGAGTGGGACGACTTCGTGCTTCAGCTCGACAAGCTACTTTCGGACAACCTGCGGTCCGAGTTCTTCAAGGCCGCCGGCATTGAGAGCGTCGACGAGCGAGGGCAGCGGATGGGGACGCTCAAGAGATTCGAGCGCTTTTTGCAGAGCGGTGGTGTGGCGGAAGACAAGGCGAGGAAGATCGTGTCGCCGATGGCGCTCGTCAGGAACGCCCGCCAGGGGCCTGCGCACCGGATTCGCGCCAATCTCACCGATCGGACCTTCATCCATCAGCAGATCGAGCTATTGAGGGAGATCTACTCCGCTCTCGGAGCAACACGCCACTGGCTCGCCACCCATCCCAGGTGTGCAGACTGGGAAGAGAAACACAAGGAGCTACAGACATACATGCTGTGAGTAGCAACGGTCCCAAACCGCTGACATGAATGTCGGTGAACGCCGCTGCTCAGAGTTGCAGTCTGATTAGGTGGGTGCGCGCACACCTCTTGCCGCTGTGCTCTGGGTACGGAAAAGGTAGACGGGTGATCGCACCGTTGTGTGGCACCACGCCTACGAAGTAGCTCCGCCACTCTCCGAGGGCCGCTCCGCGCGGCCTCCCGGGGACCTAATCCGGCCCCCGAGCCCCCGGCTCTTCTGGAGCGCTCCGGGCTTCGCCCTCCGGCTTCAGAAGGCGAGCAGCGCCCTCAGGTGGGGCGGAGAGTCCTGCCCTGCGGGCCATCCGACGGAAATACCTCAGCGCCTTCGGCGCAGCCCCTCCGGGGCTCCCTCAATCGAAATCCAGAGGAGAGCCCATCGACAGCCGCGGTAGTTGAGATACAGGTCCGGGCTCCGCCGCGGCCTCGGTGCTGAACCTCTCGCGGGATAGAGGTAAGTCAGCGCCAGCTGCTTCGGGAGAGGAGCGGGAGGCGCTTCTTCCAACAGAGATCCAATCCCAAAACCCGTGAGGGTGCCGAGGCCTGGGGGCCGAGGCTTGAGTCTGGCGAGTGTGCGCCCGAGCAGCAGGCGGCGAGCCGGAGGCAGATCTGCGTGAGCGGCAGCGAGCGTTTCTGCCCGATGGCGTTCTCGCCAGAGCTCAAGGTGATCCAACGCACTCGCGTTGGCAGCCTCGCTGCGAGAGCCCTCGGAGAGCCCTCGGAGAGGCGGGGGAGCAGTCGGCGGATGATCGCCTCAGCGCGGGGGTTGTTTCCGTCAGTCTGGCGATCCTGTAGTCATCTGTTGAGCAGCGGCTGTTGGCAGCGAGTCTTCTCCCAGTTCTTCCTCAATGCTCCAGCTCCGGGAAAAAGCCGGAGATCTGCTCTCCGTCCGCATCAGGAACTCAGTCATCCAGCTGTCTAGCCTGCCCAGCAGGGGCGCTATTTCGGCGTCTGGATTGGAAGCGTATCTGCGACCGGTTCCCACTCACAGTCGTTTCTACCTCGTGAGTGCCCCACTCTTTTTCAGCGGTGGGGTACATATAGCTGAGGACCATCTGAGCTGGGGCAGAAGACTTGCTGCCCGGCCTCTCGCGCTTCCAGTTGGTTTTCCTCTTGGGGCTGGTGAACCCCCGCACGCTTTTCTCCGGATCTCGACACCCAGCAACCCACCTACTGGGACCTTGTTTATTTGGAGATCCTGGGCGGCAAGCAAATCGAGGCCCGGCGATCTGAGTCTCCAGGCCCGAGATTCAGATCACCGGGCCGAGCGATTCGTAGTGCAATATCAAAGCGGCGGCGGTCGCTGGGCGGTGCGGCAGTTTCTCGGGCGTGTCTTTCCTGCGTTCATTGCCGGGGTCACTCCCGTCCGTCAAAGCCTTGTTTTAGTCCCGCTCCCCAACGCCTTGTTCTTGTCTCGAGGCTCGATGCCATGGAGTGAGCGAGACGGCGAGCTTAGATCGACGACTCGTGGGCCTCAGGCTCACTGATCGAAGTCGAGCAAATCGGGGCCGTAGGTTGTCGTCGTCAGGTCGACAGCATTGATCTTCTTGGCCACATCCTTACCGGCCTTCGAGATGTTGCCGTTCTTGCCGAAGAGGTCGCCGCCGAAGAAGACGAAGAGAGCCGCGAGCACGGCCATCGCTGCGAAGGTCAGGAAGCCAGCAAACTGGCGCTTCCAGAGTAGGACGATCGCCACTACAGCGATGATGCCGACCAGAACCGGGCCGATCCAATCGCTAATGGCAGAGTTCACGAGTTCGCCGAGAGCGGGCGTAGGTAGATACATGATGATTCCTCCAGATGAGTCATGTCCCGGTGGGGACATCGCTCATATCGAGGGGCATCACTACCTGCCCGTCTCAGCGTCGATCATCGTCAGGCGGTCAGCATGTGCGCAGGGTCGATGATGGTGTCTGAGATCGCAGTCTCGGGCGAGTCAACAGATGTTCCTGCCTGTCCCACCAGGCGCTCGGCCTTCAGCGCATAGAAGGCGTCCGCGCCTCCCAGAGCCTTCATGAACTCGCGATTCATCAGCCGTCGCCGCTCAGTCATGTGTTCAGTCGGCTCCGTCCAGCCGGGGATCCTGGCTCTGCGCGCTGCCGCGATCTCGGATGAACGGCGAGCTGCAGCCTGGTTCTGCTCAAGTCTGTTCATGGTTCCTCCTTGGTCGAAGGTTGTTCTAACAACAGGCGCCGGCTGTTGTGTCGCACACCCGCGCGCGAGGAGGGTCAACCATCGCCAAGGAAGCAGGATCCATGTATCGTCATCCGCGCCGGACGGTTTCAGCCCGAGTTCGCAGGCTACGGGCTGAGGGGCAGGCCACAGCATCGAGGGGATCGATGCTCCAGGCTGCGCGCTGAGACTGCGATTTCAGCATGCCCAGATGGCACAAGAAAGCCCCCGGACGCTGGGGTGTCCGGGGGCTTTCGAGCGTTGTGATTACTTGACCACTCCTACCGAGCAAGTAGGGTTGGTGCCCGCGTTGCCCATTGCGGCGGTTCCAGTGAGCCATGCCGATGCCTTGCCGCTCTTGGGGTCAACGAAACGGATTCCGAATGTCCAGGCCTGTCCAGCGAGGCCACCAGAGAGCTGCTTGGCAGTGAAGGTTGTTCCGTACTTGCTTGGATCGCCAGCGGTGCTGACCGCTCCGAGCAGATCACGGTTGATCGGCTGGATGACGCCCTCCCGCATGATGCCGACTTCGGTCTCCTTGACGGTGTATCCCTTCATCTCAGCCGGAACGGCCCAGTTCATCGTGATCTTGGGGTCCATGCCGAGCGCTCCGGGCCGGAGCACGCAGGCGGGAGTGGAACCCGCAAGGGGAGCGGCGAGTGAAAGCACCGGCGCGCTTGGCTTGCCGTCGCAGTTGAAGGCGCGGTCACCTTCGAACTCTCCCTCGTAGCCGACGGCCTTCACGCAGAAGCCGGATTCAGTCACCGAGGCAGAGCCGGGGGTAGCGAGCGGGCCAGCGATCCACGAGAGCTGGACTGCGACCACTGCTGCCGAGGCAATAAGGATTGCTGCGAGGTTCTTTCGGATGGTTGCGAGGGTTTGGGTCCAGAAGTTGGTTTCCATGATGATCTAACCTCCAAGGTGTCTACGATCACAGCCCCATATCAAAGTGCAAGTACAAGCGCAGATAGACGAGCACCGAGAGCAAGAAGAAGGGCCGCAACCCGGGAAGGTGGGTTGCGGCCCATCTGATCTTGGAGGAGATCATCTGCCACTTATCAACGGAAATCACCGCAAGGAGGTTTCTCATGCAGGAGGGTCGCTAGCGTCCCTCCTTGCCTCTATATCGGAACAGCGGTCAGGCTAAACCGAACGAACGCGCAAGCTTCCGGCGCACTCGTGCTTGGGCCTTGGCATCGCCCTCCAGGCTGCCAAAGAAGTCCAGCATCCAGCCGGTGACTTCTCGTATGTGCAGATCCTTGGCGATGCTGCTCGGTAGGTAAATCAGTCTCATGCCGTTCTTACCGATGATGCTCTTCAGCACCCGGTTTCGAGTCCAGCCCGCGAGCTTGAGAGACTTGCCCATCATCCGGGCGAGCTGATCGACGGCTCGGCTGATCAGGCTACGGCGAGCACGCTGCGGCTTGCGGTGCCATGCGCGCTGCGGGATCGTGGCGACCACTGCGGCTGCGGGAGCACTGGTGGCGAGCTTCGGTAGCACCCCATCCCGCTCCATCCGCGAGCAGGCTTCAAGCTCTGCCGCGTCCCGCTCGTCCTGATACCGGAATCCCAGCTCTTCGAGTGCAGCCAGCCGGTAGACCTTCCAGCCATTGTCTTCGCTCAGAGCCAATCCCTCGAGGGTGTCCGTTGTCGCCGCGGGGTTTCGAGCGACCACGAGCCGCACAGCGGGATCGGCAGAGCTTGCGAGCATTGCCAGCACGCCGGGATCAGTGCTCTTCTCAGCCAGCTCGAACTCCTTGGGGTGAGTCTGACGAGGAGTAGTTGGCCTGGCCTGAACGGGAGCGGTGCCCCAGCCGAGCGCGGGCAAGAGCGTAGGCTCCAGCCGAGTCTGCACAGGCTCGTCCTCAGAGCGCTTGGCGATTTCGATCCGCCAGCGCGCCGCCTCGTGATGGTCGAGCTTGGTTCCGTCCTCACGGAATGTCTGCCTGCGCTTCTCATTGCCAACCGAGAATGCTCCCGCAACCACTGGGCTGACGATCAGCTCTTCCTTATGGCCGTGGGTTGACACCACAGCTCCTCCAGCCTGGGCGATCCCAGCCAGAGAGGTGTGCGCGCCACCATAAGGGCAGCGCAGCTTTGCCTGGCATCGGTTGTAGCGCTGGAGGAGCGGACTCCAGTGGAAGTCAGTTCTTGTTGCAGTGCTCATCACCTTGCCTCCTTCGTAAGTGGCGTGGGCACGAGCGAATCGCGCATGCCCTCTTCGTAGGCTGCCTGAGCATCAGCAACAGTCAGGTAGTGCCATTCCCTCTGGCAGGTGCGTGGGCTGCGGCAGACAGTAATCGTGCCGGTGTCTTCATCGAGATGATGGAACTTCATGATCTCCTCCTGGTTGAGTCAGGAGGACATATCGGAGTTGCAAGTATCGGCGCAGATAGACGACCACTTCTTCACCAGGGCGAGAGCCTTCTCCGCTACCTCTTCATCCTCGTAGCGATACGCGCCGTCCCCGCAATAGGAGCACCGTCCCCAGCAGGGATCTGGTCTGTCCCACCAGGGGTCAACATGAAAGCCGACCTTCTCGCCCATGAGCTGCTGTTCTTCCATACGCAATCACCCCAGCGAGGACTATCAGCCGACGGCATGCCACCATCGGCGCAGATAGACATCGGTGAGCGTCATCCTCCTAGCCCCGAGCTGACTGCTCCCATCAACTGCTGTTGACTTGCGCTTACGATCAAGCAGGAGACGCAACCTAAGCCTCGAACGCTGGCCAAAAGAAAAATGACTGAGGAACTATGCCCGCTGCTGCTCCCGCTTCCGCTCCTTGCTGAAGCTCAGATTCTTGTTAGTCGGCTCATCGTCTGGAGTCGAGTAGGGCTGTTGGGTAAAGCTGCCAGTCCTTGATGGCAGGCTTTCAGCATCCGACTGCTGGCAGTTGGTTCTCGTCCAGGGAGAAGGGTTAGCAGTGGTGCGACACCGATGCGCAGTGCATCCGGCGAGTGGCTAACTGCGCGGGTTCGCAGGTAGTCAGTGAGTGAAGTCTGCTGGCGCAGTCTTCAGCGGGGTCTCGGAGTGCTTACGCCCTGAGAGCAGGTTGGAAGGGTGCTTACACCTTCCAGCGGGATACCGAAGAGTGCTTACGCACTTCGGCTGGGAGCGTAGCTCCTAGGCCCGCGCAGCGCTGGCGGGATACCGAAGATGCCTCAAGGCATTCGGCTGGGAGCATCGCTCCCAGGGCACTGCCCACGGCAGGGCCTGATGACGAGCGAAGCTCGGCATCTGCTTTTCCCCCCTCTGGCGGCAAGGCCGCCTCTTGCTGTTCTGCGAGGCGATTCTAGGAGCGCGATCCTAAGGCGAGATCTCAAGAGAGTTGAAGATCAGGAGCCATGCAGGAGCGGGCGAAAGTTGTTTCGCGCCCACATTTCCCGCTGTTTCGATATAGGACTCAGACCCGCGCTCCAAAGCGCGAAACGGTCAGGACAAGCGCCTCCTACAGCCAGGAGGGCTGTTCTAAGCGACGATCTCACCAGGGAGAGCAGGAAATGAGTACAGATGTAGTAACGCAGGAGAACGAAGAAACGGCAGATTCGGTGATGAACTTCCTCGAAGACGAAGACTACGATCAGCCCGAGGATAACGAGCCAGAAGTGATGGCAGGGGTGCTCCCGCCCTCAACTACGATCGCGGATGGGTTCGAGGTGGTTGCCGAAGATGACGCCATCGGCGCAGATAGCCCTAGTGAAGTCGACCTCATCCCAGACACTTTCCGCTCAGAGACGCGCCGAAATCCCAATGCTCCGAAGTACGGAAGAACCTTCTTCACTGACAAGGATCGGCTCGGCCTGTGGTTCCTCTGGAAGTTTCCGCTCGCGACTTCGAAGCAGCTCGGCATCGTTTGGGGCATCAAGAAGGCGAGTGCTCACAAGCGAGCGCTGGCACTGAAAGAGCTTGGACTGGTCAGCTCCGAGAAGATCATCGGCATGACTCAGCTCTGGTTCCTGACCAAGAGAGGTTACGATCTGCTCCATTTTCACGGTGTGAGAGATGAGCGAGTGTCCCGGCTCTACAAGCTCGGAAGCATCCGTCTCTTCAATCTCGAACACCGCCTCGCAGTGACTCAGGTCGCGGCTCAGCTAGTCGGTGGAGTCTCTGACATTCAGAAGAGAAGCAAGACTCCCATCCCAAAAGGTCTGGAGCTGTTACCGCTTTTGATCCCGGAGCAGTACATGAACATCACCTACGGCACCATGGCCACCAGCTACGACAACATCGAGAATAAGGCTGCTATCGATCCCGATAAGGCTTGGAGAGACCAGGAGCGCATCGCCCAAGAGGTCGAGGCGGGTCGGCTAAATGTATCTGAAGCGCTCGCGGAAAACCCCGGACACTGGACGCTTACGACTGATTACGCAAGCCGAACCTATGGCAATCAGAACCACCCAGTGGACCTCGCGATTGACCTTGAGGCTTTCCGAACCGATCTCAAGCGACCCGTTTCCCTCGCGGTCGAGGTCGAGCTAACTCTGAAGAGTCCTGAGGATCTGAAAAAGGCGATGAACACCATGGCTCGACAGCGTGAGCGCGGAGCACTCCCCGTCTTCGCGCAGTACATCTATACGGGACACAAGCAGGGCATCTTCGACGCCGTGAAAGCGGCAGCGAAGAGGATGGGGGCGGAGCGGTTCTTCGCCACGATGACGCTCAAGGATGCTGATGGCAAGAGGTACAGCGGAGAAGCTTGGCGCTTCTGACAGGTGCGCGCACACCAGCGGCGGCGAGGGTGCTAGATCCTCGCCGCCGTTGTTCTGTCTGCCTGAGTACGCCATGTTCCTTCAGGAATCGAAGACCCTCGAATCGTCATCCAGGATGGCCATCCTCAGCCCGTGGTTGCCCGTCTAAGGCTGGAGCACAGCCTCCACGATCGATCCCAACGGGGCGGTAGCGGGCCCGCTCAGAACAGCCTTTCTGCATCCTGCCGGTCGGCGGGTTCGGCCGACCCGAGGATATAGGAAACAGCAGGTCGGAACGATTTTTCAGGAGGAGTTGACTCCTACTAGTTTCCATTCATGATTGACCCAACCAACCGCACCATAACCGCTTGAAAGGCAATCACCATGGCAAACGCATCCGCTCCCCAGGCCCCCTCCGTCAAGGCTTCCGAGTTCGACCGGAAGGACCTGACTCGTCTCTTCGCTCGCCTCCGCCATGAGGTCGGTGGCCTCGTCGACGACGCCAATCGCAACCGCCCCTTCTACGCGAAAAGCAAGGAGGAAGCCGCGGCGAAGCGTGATGCCGCTCTGAAGGTCATCGGCGAGCTGGCTGATCGGATCGACTCTCTCAAGAAGGGTTGAGTGTCCTACGGGTCCCGCGGACCCGGGGCCCATCCTCCTTAGTCAGGCGACGAGAAGGACCCCTCCCACCAACGCATGAAAGGCCCCCGGCTCAATCGCCGGGAGCCTTTCTTGCGTGATGCCATCTGCACGCGTCTCACGCGGCCGATAGATGCCCGTCTTTGATTCCGCGATTCACCATGTACGGAGTAGCTCCCAGATCCCGAGCAATCCGCCAAATCGCCTCGCCGGCATCCAGCCGAGCCCTCGCCTGGGACGCTTCAGTCGCGGACAGGATCTTCTTAGGCCTTCGACCAGCGCGGCCGAGACGCGAGTCGTTCTTGTCGACCGACTGATGACTGTCGGAGACCGACGGCGCCGCAACCGCACGGACCGCGGCGCCGTAGCTGAGGTACAGGTGGCCGAAGTACCCGTAATCCCGCCTTTCGACGGCAACGAAGTGAAGAGAAATCTGAGAGTCGATGGCGGCCGCCTGTCGGCGAATCCGGGTGATGGTCCCCTCAACCACGAGTCGGTTGCTGAGTTTCACAACCTTGCCTGGATTTAGGCGAGCGACCTCGATCGCGTCGCGTGTCAGGTACCTGGCCCACCGGCGGTCTCGCCGGTGAGCGTCTACGCCAGGGGGGAGTGCGTCGAAGACTTCGTAGGATGCTTCTCGCTTGATGAGATTTTCCATAGTGGACTACTTTCTGCCCATTCGGGCGGGGTTGATTGGTGGCTCTTCTGAGCCCATTTCTTTGGGTCGGTCGGATCGCGCGCTCCGCCGAGGTATGTGGGTAACGAGTACGAATACTCGCTAGCTATTGCGTGCTCTAGAGAGTCAAATGATGACTAGCTCGGAGCGGTAATACTATGAACTTTTCACTGATCAGAAGCTCTTTCCCGGTTCTTCGTTTCCTCCCCGGGGCGGCTTGTGTTACAACCATATGAGCCTGAAAATAGCCCCACAAGCTGCCCGCTCCCGACCCCTAACGCACTGGGGGAAAGTGCCCTGTTTTGACCTGGAATCATGCGGGTGAGTTCCCCGATCTGCAAAAACTTTAAAAAAGTCGCTCATCTCCCAGACGCATCCCGGGCGTGTCGCACTCGGGTCAGGGGTGCAATCTCAGGGCCGAGCCGGGACGGTCTGTGTCATCAATCGATTTCCGCCCGATGGGCGCAGGAGCGGGCAGCTCCGACGAAGCAGGGCATCATCGCCCCGATCTCATGTGTTCAGCGTGCTGGCTAACGGTTCCAGTGGCTGCTGGCGTCGACTGCTTCGAGTTGATGCAATGAGTTGACACTTTGCGCGCACACCAAGTAAGAAGCGCGAAAAGTCAACCGAGCGGAAGGATTGGATTAAATCCCACCGTCACCGCCACCACGAAGGCCCCGAATCCCCTTGGAAACACTGGGAAGCGGGGCCTTTGTCTTGTTCTGTCCGGAGTGAGCGGTAACGCGATATGAATCGCTATTGCGGTGGCAATCTGATGTCACATCCGGGAATGGCGCATCCGGGGGGCAGCGCCTAGCCGGGGTTACGCAGCCTCCCCAGCGCCGGCCCCGGCACCCGGATCCTCTTCGCGGAACGGCTCCGAGGCGGTTCAGAATCAGACTCTCGCTCCTGCGCTGATGTGGGGCGAGTGGAAGACTCCTCGTTCCGATACGACACAGCGCTGCACCGGGGTGATGACGCACAGGCGGCGCTGATTCGCCGCGTGACGCCTTCAGGCTCTGACCCGTCGTGGCCGCGGGTGAGCATCCCGGGTGTCGGCGTCACCGATAGGAATCTGTTCTCTGCCTGCGGGGCCACGCGAGTGCGATGCAGCCGAGGAGTGTCGCTCCCGACCAGAGCGCCCACCATGGGTAGCCGGGGTCGGTCGCATTGGGGGTGACCTGACCGACCTCACTCGAAGACGCCATGTCCGGGACGCGTTCTGCGCGCACCAGCAGTCGGTGTGAGTTCACGCCGATCGGGGTGCAGGTGAGGAGGGTCACGTAGTCGTCTCCCTCGAGTTGGCGGAGATGGGAGGCGTCGTCGGGGGCGACGGTGAGGATCCGGTCGACCTTGTAGGTGAGAGTCGTGCCGGCAACGTCGATGTAGAGGAGATCGTCGGTCTGGAGCAGGTTCACCCTCGTGAACAGCTCGCTTCCGGGAAGGCCGGAATGTCCGGAAAGCACAGTGTGAGTGCCGATGCCGCCGACAGGGAGGGAGGTCCCGTAGAGGTGCCCGACGCCCTTGTCCAGGACGGCGTCTTCGGTGCCGTGATAGATCGGCAGATCTACATCGATCTCGGGGATGCGGATGCGAGCCATGGGGGCCTCGGTGCCGAAGTCCAGCTGGGAGACATAGTCCGCCCAGCCGTCTTCGATGTCTTTCACGCGGCCATCCTCGTCGAGGACGAACGGGTCACGAAGCGGACCGGACTGCAGGTCTTCGTTGTACTGTTCGGCGGCTTCCAGGATCTTCTGGAGAGCGGATTCGCCGAGGTCCTGCACGTCCTGGATGTACCCGGATACCTCGGTGGCGTGGGCGCGGTCGCTGAACCAGTTCGCGGCGGTGGGGTAGGTGACGGTGCCGACTCCTACCAGGAGCATGGCAGCCACACCGGCGGAAGTGAGCGAGAAGCTGCGGCGGGTGCGCTCTCGCGCGGCGCGGCGCGTGAGAGGCGCGTCTTCGAGAGCGGTCATCGGAATTCCTTGGAGATGAGAGTGAGGGAGCGACTTCTGGGGGAAGAGCCGCCCCCTCCTCGGGAGATGGTGATCGCTAGGCTGGGCAGCGATCACCGCGCATGGCGCCGGCGTGAGGATGCCGGCGCCATGGTGCGGGTCAGGCCTCCTGCTTGCGACGGCGGGTGACGATCATGAAGATCGCACCGCCGGTGATCAGCGCGAAGCCGACCAGGTAGAGCAGGCCCGTGCCGGTGCCACCGGTGATCGGCAGGATGAAGCCGGCGTTGCTCGGCACGTTCACGACCTCGAGGTCCACACCGGCCGCGGTGGTGGCGGCGGTGACGGCGAACTCGATCGGCTCGGCGAGCAGTTCGAAACCGTCGGGCGCCTTGGTCTCAACCAGGAAGTATTGGATGAAGCCGGCCTCGCCCGCCGCGACCGTCTGGTTGTTCGCGAAGTCGCTGTAGCGCAGGCCGTAGAGAGTCAGCCCACCCTCAGCGTCGACATCGAAGGTGGTCTGCCCACCGAGCTCGACCGGGTTGGTCTGCGCGGCGGCGTCGGCGGCCGAGGTGAAGACCTGGAACTGCGCTCCTTGGAGGGTGTTGGTGCCGTCGGTCTTCTTGATGGTGAACGCGCCCCACTTGGTCTCCGGGGAGTTCGTCACGACCGGGCCCCCGGGCTGGCCCGGAGCGATGTCGAACGACGCCGCGTTCGGGTAGATGAGCGCCTGGTTGGAGATCTCCCCGATGGTGTTGACCGCGGTGTCGAGAGTCACGACGACCGAGACGTCGCTGTTCGCAGCGAGCTTCAGGAGACCTGCCGCGGTGAACTCGACGGTGACCGTGTTGGTCGCCTCGTCAAACGTGACCGTGTAGTCAGCGGGGAGGAGAACCCGGCCGCCGGAGAGCACAACCGTGGTGCTCATGAGGTCGAGCTTGGCGTCGAGGGGGTCGACGATCTTGAAACCGTCGATCGTAGCGACGTTGGGGATGTCAGCGGTGATCGTCCAGGTGACGATGTCGCCGAGCTGGATCGACGCGCTGTCGGTCACCGTCTTCTCGGCGGCAGTCACAGCGTTCTTCGGGTAGACGTGCACGTCGTACAGCCAGGCGTTCTGGTTGTTCGGATCGGTCAGCGGCACCGTGATCAGGAAGGGCGCTGCCGGAGTCACACCGGCGGGGTAGCCGGTCTCCTGTACGAGGTACAGGCCGACGGGAAGCCCCGTGAACGCAGCCTCGCCCGCCGCGTTGGTCACCTGCGACGATCCGGCACCGAGCGTGTATCCGGCGCCGGTGATCGAGTTCTCGGCGTCGGCTGCGTCGAACACGCCCGAAAGCTCGGATGCCTCAGCCCAGCCGGCGTTCGTCGACAGGTCGATGGTGTTGACCTGCTGCACCTGGAACGTCACACCCGGGAGCGGGGTGAGGCCAGTGGTGTCGGTGAGGGCGCCGTCACCGGGCTGGCCAGTGCCAGACAAAGCGTTGCCGTTGTTGCCGCCGCCGCCGTTGTTGCCGTTGCCGTTGTTGCCGTTGTTGCCGCCGTTGTTGCCACCAAGCGGTTCCGGTGTCTCGAATTTGTGGACAGTGATCGAGCCGACCTGATCGGGGTCGATCAGCGGCGCAGCCGACGCGGGCAGCGCGAGGCCGAGGGTGGCCACTGTCGCTGCTGCGACGGCGGCGATTCCGACGCGCAGACCGCGCCGGGTGAACGGGTTGTTCATCTGTTTCTCCTTGGTGAGGGGTCGTGCAATGGATGGCTGGCCTAGTCAGCCTCGGGGTGGGATGCCGTCTGCATCTGGGCGACGGGGCGACGCTTGGACACGTGGACAGCAGCGAGGACCAGTAGTGCGGCGAGAACGATCCCGCCGCCGGTGAGGTAGATCCAGGTCGTGCCCGTGCCGCCGGTGGTCGGCAGCGCGAACTGCGGAACGTCCTGCACGCGGATCGTGGAGACGCCGTCGGCGTGGGTGACTGTCACGTTCGACGACGTTCCCTGTGCGAGCTGAACCTGACCGTCGACGTCCGCGGTGAACTGCACGCGCTGGGCGAGCAGCTGGAACCCGGGCAGCGCCTTGGTCTCCTCGAGCCAGTAGGTGTTTCCGGCCGTGAGCGTCGTGGCCTCGAACAGACCCGTCGAACCCGCGCCGGACAGGGAAGCGATCACTGCCGTGCCGCCTGTCGCGCCCGAGTAGATCGCCCACTGGGAGCCATCCATCGGAACGATCTCACCGGTGGAGTCTTCGCCGATCTTGAGAACCTGGATCGTGACGATCTTCGGTATCACGGGGTTCTCGGTCTCGCAGGCACCTGTGTCACAGCCGTCGCTCGTCACGACGTTCGCCAGCGTGTCCGCCTCGGTGCCCAGCGACGTCACCGTCACCGAGTAGGTGATCGTGACCTGCTGACCCACGGTCAGATCGCCCGACCATGCGAGCGTCTCCGGGGTCGCGTCGAAGGACGCAGTGCTGGAGGAGGCGCTCAGGTCGTCGTTCCAGGTGGCGTCGTCGAGCACGTCGCTGAGGTCGTCCTCCAGTGATGCTCCGGTCACTGCGCCGGCGCCGACCTGGGTGACGGTGACGGTGTAGGTGACTGTGTCGCCTGCCTGGACGTCAGCCCCTGACGCGGGATCGACGCTCTTCGCGACGGTGTAGCTGCCGACCGGGTGCGTGGTCTCGCAATCGGCAGCCGTGACGCATCCGTCGCTGGTGACGACGTTCCCGAGGATGTAGTCTCCATCCTCGGCCAGGCCACCGCGATCCTTGACCTTCACCGTGTAGGTGATCGTCGCGACCTGACCCGCCGGCACGGTGCCGGACCACTCGAGTGAGGCGCCGTTCAGCGTCGCCGTGCCGATGCTCGATGTGACGGTTCCGACCAGCGCAGCATCGTCGAGGACGTTCGACAGCTCATCGCTCAGGCTGGCGTCGACGGCGTCGGGACCGCTCTGCGTCACCGTGACCGTGTAGGTGACCTCGTCACCGGGGGAGACGGTGTCTCCCGACGCAGGGTCGGAGGTCTTTTCCACCGTGTAGGTAGACATCGCCGGCACGATGACGGTGTTGGTCCGCACATCGACCGTGTGGAACATCCAGTCGTCGATCGACCGTGCGTCTCCCCAGGCTCCGCCGATTCCGTCATTCGGGTTGAGGCCCGGCTGTCCGAAACAATTCCAGGTGTGGCGAGGGCCCCCGCTGGTGTCCACGCCCGCGGTTGCGTCCAACAGCCCCGGACGGCACGGCAACCGCTGCTCGGACTGCAGGAACGAGTCGTTCCAGTAGAACGTGGACGTCCCGTTGTTCGGTCCGTTCAGCGCCGTCATGCTGATGCCTTGACGAGATTCCACATCCACGCTCAGGACGTGGATCTCACCGGCTTTGTTCACGGTCAGGTAGGCACTCATCTCGACTGAGACTGGGAGGGGATTGCCGGCTCCGTCGAGTCCGTCGAAGGCGTAGGACTGAGTGCCATCGCTCGCGATACCGACGGGGATCGTCCGGTCAAGAGGCCCGCCGTACTGCCCGTCGCCGTCGGCGTCGATCAGCAGCGTGGACGTTCCCAGAGCCGCCGTCGCGGTGAACGTGAACTGCCCGCTGCGAGTGGTCGGTGCATCCGGGGTGAAGGCCAGACCAGCCACTGACGGGGCGACCGGCGGGAGATTGAGCACGTGGGTGGTGCCGAACGCATCGACCGCGGAGACTGGCAGCCCAGCGCCTGGTGCCTGGAAGAAGATCGCGTAAGGCGTTCCGCAATCCTGCGACTTGTTGGTGAACGCAGGGTCGTAGTACGGGCCGCCCTTGGCGATCTCGATGCTCCGGTAGGCCGACGTGCACGTGTCGGTGTAGACGTTCCCGAACTGGTTCGCCTCGAAGACGCTGTCGACGCCGAAGAAGTCTGTGTGCGTCGCCTTGTACTTGTAGCCGAGTGGCGACAGGTACCACAGGTCGAAGGTCGCGGGGTTGGAGTTGTACATCAAGTACCGGTAGCTCCACACCCGGCCGCTCAGGTTGTTCATCCCCTGCTGGACCTGGATGTTCCACGTGTGGAAGCCGAGGCTCACGGAGTCGTCGTTCGCGTAGAAGTAGACCTCCCAGACCCCTGCCGTCGGCGAGGTCAGGTTGAGTCGGCTGCAGCTGCTCCCCGATGCGGTTCCGATACTGCAGAAGGTCGTGACGCCTGCGGGGGAGGTGATCCGCAGCAGTGTCGGGATCGTAGAGCTCGTGGTCCGAGTGAAGGTCACATCGAGGTTCTGCCCCTGGGTCGTGTACGCGTAGAACTTCTGCGGTTCCCGGATGGTCGTGCCAGTGGGGTTGGTCTCCGCGCTGGCCGGGGCCGCCGTCGTCACAGCGCCCGCCGCACCGAGACCGATGGCGAGAAGAAGCGCCACCGCGACGGCAGCGAAACGGCCTCGCCGAGGTACGCGCACTCGAAGGCGAGCTCCTTCCGGCGCGATGTGGGTGGATGAGTCGGTCATTCTTCTCCTCCGGGGCCAGAGATGAGCCGGGGACGGCAGCGCGTCCGCGCCGGGTGTGGGGGGTTAGGCATCGAAGAGTCCCTTCGCGTTGACGGCGGTCGCGCTGGTGACGA
The DNA here is from genome assembly GCF_000340625.1 of Microbacterium sp. UCD-TDU. Classification (NCBI taxonomy): domain Bacteria; kingdom Bacillati; phylum Actinomycetota; class Actinomycetes; order Micrococcales; family Microbacteriaceae; genus Microbacterium; species Microbacterium sp. UCD-TDU. Next base: position 784,291 of record NZ_KB454446.1, on the reverse strand, counting down.
GATCTCGGGACGACGCTCGTCAGCGACATCGAATCCGCGCGCGGGGCGTGAGCGCCAGCCGCAGGGGCCTGAATCCCCAGAAGTGGGGGCTGCTGCCACTCCCGCTCGGGGAAGCCCCATATGCCCCGTCCCATCGGAAGATGCCGTCACTGCGGTGACATCGGCGAGGATCCCCAGCTGCACGTCGGTGCCGCTGGCGACGGGAAATTGATCGGGCGGGGGCACGAGCGCCGCGTGAGCGGCGAGACTAACGGTGGCGACCGTGACAAACGAGAAGCTGCGGCGAGCAGCGTGGCGGCAATCTGCGGGAACGGCGTTCATGGGCTCTCCTCCCGGACGGGAGGAGGGTGCGGTGGACCTCGGGGATCGGTGACGAGCGCAGGGTCCGGGCAAAGAACCGAGATCGCACCCCGTGCCCCGTCAGGTGAACCGGGACCGGCGGGCCTGCGAGTCGGGCCCAGCGTCGTGATCACGACCCCCAGAAGTGAGGGTTGTGTCTCCCGCGGTGTGGTCGTTCGGGGCCGATGACCGTCTCATAGAGAGTTCCCGTCATTCAGGCGCGCCGTGCTCTGGGGCCGGCAGCGTGCCAAGGAGGTTTCCATGCATGTCTTCCCGATCGTCGTCGCACGTGGACGATCATCGCGCACTCTCTTCTCCGTGCTGACCGGACTCCTGCTCGTGATCGCCGCGTTGGCGGCTCTCGCGTCGCCCGCTCGTGCGGATGTGCCGTCGACACCGGCGACGGACCCGTTCGCCGCTCCGCTGTGCGAGGGGACGACCGTCAGCGACCCGTCTCAGGCGGAGGGCACGGTGGCTGACCTCACGATGGTCTTCGGTCAGCGACTGGTCGACTACAACGCCGGTCGCATGGTGTTCCTCTATAACTCGCACGGTGAGAACACCGTCGATACCCCGGTCTGCGGCGTGCGCTACGTCGAGGGCCTCGGGCCGGTTTCCGAGTGGGCGTACTGCACTGACTTCCACTCGCTGTACTGCAATGTCACCGACGAGAACGGCAACCTCACACAGGATGGCGACATCCTGCCGCCGCTGGAAGACCTCGACACCAACCCGCGGCTGACGGCCGATCAGGAGCGGCTCATCCACTACATCCTGACCACGGAGCTGCCGATGGTGCGTGATGGAGTGGCCATCACGACGGGGAACGCCACACAGCCGCAGCGCAACGTTCGCCAACGTGCCGTGTGGTGCATTTCCGAACCGGAGAACAAGCCGCCATTCCTGGAGACCTTCTGCGCCGAGAACCTGACGCTCGCGCAGCAGCAGAGCATCCTCGACACCCTGCCCCCGGACCCGGTGGATGACGCTGTGCTCGAACTGTCCGGCACCGGGACTCCGGTGCTCACGGGGCAGGAGACCCGCGTGACGATGCTCACCAACATCGCCACCGTGCCGATCCAGCTCTCCGCACCCGGTGCGACGGTCACGGTCTGCGAGTCTTCGGTAGGGCAGGCGGTCTACCGCGACGGTGAGTTGCAGGTGACCGTGGCCGACGGCGGGCCGGCATCCATCGATCTGTGCGTCACCTGGCCTGAGGCGGGACCGCAGGTCGTCACCGCCGCCGCCGAGGGCGTGCGCCCGGCTGTCGACCAGCTCCACTGGGTGCAGTCTCCCGCGAGCGTCGACGGCGTGCCCTGTCAGGTGTTCTCTTCGTTCAGCTCGACCCGTTCGGCTGCGGTGTCCGCGGCGCTCGAGGTCATAGTGAGCGTGGCGCCGGCGCCGGTTCCGCCCACGATGCCGGCCCCGGCCCCGACGAGTCCGGCCGAGTCGTCAGGCTCGGGATCGACGTCAGAGACGCGGGCCGCGCGCGGTGCCGCACCTGCAGGGGCGCTCGCGGCGACCGGTGGCTCCGTCGAATGGGGCTGGGTCGTCGGCGGAGGGGCAGCCGTTCTCCTCGGTGCTGTGCTCCTCGGGCTGCGCCGTGCGAAGGCGATTTCGACGCCTCGACGCCATGCTCCGGAGGTGCGCTGACGGCGCGAGCCGGCGAAGTTCAGCCACTACAAGTAGGGGTATCTGGCACTTCTTTTCCCCTCGGGTCGGCGGCGGCGCGGGGCTGTTGACAGGATGATAAGCGATCCTTCACTCCTCAACCCGAAAGACCGTCATGCGACTTCTCGAGACCGCGACTCCCATCTCCTACCCCTACCAGGGCTTCTGGGGCTCGTTCGGCGACTTGATCTGGTGGTTCCTCACCGTCTTCCTCTTCATCACCTACCTCTTCGTCCTGTTCGCCATCATCGGCGACCTGTTCCGTGACACCTCGCTGAAAGGAGGGTGGAAGGCTGTCTGGATCGTCTTTCTGCTGTTCCTCCCGATCCTCACCGGGCTCGTCTACCTCATCGCGCGGGGGCGTGGCATGGGAGAGCGCAGTCGAGAGCAGGGCGAGCGACTGCGCGAATCGCAGTCGGAATACGTTCGATCACTGATCGAGCCGAGCACGCCCGCCGACCAGATCGCGAAGGCGAAGTCGCTGCTCGACGCGGGCACGATCACGGCGTCCGAGTTCGACACGCTGAAGGCCAAAGCCCTTTCCTGACGACGCACGCTCCTCGCTCGGCTCGTGCCCGACGGCTCTGTCAGCGACTGCCCCGCCCCTCACAGGGCGGGGCAGTCGCTTTCTGGGCGCCTCGGCGGCGACGACCGCCGGAATCCCGCCTTGACCGGTGCGAAGAGCCAGGACGCGGCGGCAGGGGGAGAAGCCCTCAGAGGTGGGGATTTCGGTCTCGTGTGCTGGAGATCGCCGTCGGGATGCTCTGAGCTATAGCGCATACCCGATCACGAATGCCGCATCATGCGGCATGCCTCCGCTCCGCTGCGCCGCCAGTCGTTCGTCATCACGAACGCGGCAGCGTCGATCGCCGATGTCGACCCCGCACCAGCACGTCAACGTGAGCATGCCCACGCCTGCAACGCGGCGCTGATCGCGGGGGCCTGTCTCGAAGCCGGTGGTGATGTGTCGGTCGGGTCGGCGAACGCCAATGGCGTCACACTGGAATACGAACCCATGCTCGTCGCCGCCGATGACGGCCTCATGGCACGCACCAACATCTCGTCCATCAGTGTGGACCTCCCCGTCTTCCACGGTACGAGCGCGCACACTCTGCTGCGCGGCGTTCCTGGACGTCTCTGCGGCGGAGCTCGGTGGCTCCGGGGTTCACACCTCCGGCGTCGGCGGCGAGACGGGTGGTGCGACGACCAGATCACGGCGGCGTCCGCCGGCGTCGAGCACGATGGGCTCCCCGAGCCCGGACGATGAGGGGGCGCCCTCCGTGTCGCCGCCCTCGCCTCCGCTCTGATTGCGCACTATCGAGACCGCGATCGGTTCGTCGTCCCGCCGGGCGAGCAGGCGGATCGTGACGTCCTGACCGGAGCGCGCCTGCCGGACGAGGTCGGAGATCGCCTCGGCGAGGTCGTCTCCGATCACACGATCGGGTTCGCCCACATCGGTGCTCGCGTTCAGTAGAAGGACGTTCACGCCGGCTCGGCGGGCGGTCGCGATGGTCGCCGTCAGTTGCGGATGCTCCAGGGCTGGACAGCGGATGTGGTCGCGCAGCGCGGCTTCGGCACTGCGGATCTCGGTATGGAGCGTTTCGGTGACCACTCCGGTGCGCACGATGCGCTCGAGGGCGCTGTACGCACCGGAAGAGGCGATGGAGTTCCGCATGCGCATCTCGGCGACGGCACGTTCACGCTGCTGCAGCGCTTGCAGAGCGAGGCTGGCACGTGCGCGGAAGCCGCGCTCTCTCAGGGTCAGGCGCCGTGCGTAGCGGAGCCAGATGAGTGAGATCGACAGCAGTGCGATCGGATACAGATCGATGATGTATGTCAGCCCGGGAGAAGGGACCACGACGATCACGGCCACCGCGCGTGCCGCGATCAGGGCGAAGCCCACAGTCGACCCGAGGGCCGGGTGACCGAAGAAGATCACCATGCAGCACAGGGCGATCGCGACCGTGAACATCGACGGCTCATAGGCGGCGGTATCGATCAGGAGGATGATCGATGAGACGAGCACAGCCCCGGTGAGTATCAGCAGTTCTCGCAGGCGCGGGCGACCCCTGCGCAGATCCCAGGGAATCACGAGACCGAGCACGCCGATCGTGGCGCCGACGACAGAGACGAGGAGCGGCCAGTTCTGCGGCTCACGGAAACTGCCCTTCGCCAGCGCGCTGACGATGGGGGCAGAGGTCACGACGAGGCTGATCCAGACCAGGGGCAGCCGGGCGCTGCGGCTGACGAGCGCGGACGTGGTCATGATGCGCCCGCTGCGTGTCGAGAGGACGTGCGCGTGTGTTCGTCTGCGACGTCGATGGGATGCTGCCAGATGAGGTGCACACGCGTGAATCGATCGGGGGCGGACTCGATCAGCGCATCTCCTCCCGGCACGTCGATCATGCGTCGAACGATCGACTCGCGAACGCCCATCCTGTCGAGGGGGACCGCGGCGAGGTCGAAACCCGGCCCGTCATCCTCGACGGTGACCTCTATGCGGTCAGGGGAGAGGGAGGCGACGATGCGTGGGGCGGCTCCGGGGGCATGGCGCAGACTGTTGCGGACGGCCTCGCTGACGGCGTCGCCGACAGCGGAGGCGGCGGGCCCCGGGACCGTCGTCGATCTGTTATCGCAGTCCACGACCACGTCTTCGACACCGAGCTGCGCCGCTGTGCTCACGATGGTCTGCGCGACGGTGCTGAGCGGTTGCGCCGTCGACTCGTCATCCGCGCGGGCGTCGAGAGCGTGCAGTGCCTCCCGGGCCATTTCGACGACGGGAGCGGGCAACGTGACGGTGTCACCGCGGAACCACAGGGCGGCGCTGTTGAGAGTGCCGAGCACCGTGTCGTGCGCGAGCCGCGCCAGCTCTCTTTCCTCGACCAGACGCGCCTTGGCAGCGGACGCCGCCTCCGCTCGCGCCCGCCACCGTTCCTGCACGGCGAAGTACGAGATCACTCTGGTCCGGAACAGAAGGAGGAGAACCGGGAACACCGAGTTCGTGAACTGCACGATGGTGTGGGAAGCCAGTGCGAGCGGAAGCTCGCGATACTCCCACCAGAACCCGAGCGCCGGAGCGAGCGCGAACGCACCACCGAGGAGCGCGACCCGGATCAGCTGTATCGATCTGGAGGCCGCGCGGGATTGGGCGATTCTCAGTGCGAGGAAACACAGGTAGACGGCGGTGAGCATCCACGTGACCTGCCAGATCTGGTAGTCGGCAGGGAGGCCACTCGCGCGAGGGCGGGACTCCGCGATGAAGGCCGTCAGTTGCAAGAAGATGCCCAGTACCGGGATGAGAACCCAGGCGTGGTCGAGTACTCGCACGGTCAACAGTCGAGGGGGCGCGATCGCCATCACCAGAAACGATGCCGCGAGCGCGCCGTGTCCGCTCACCCACCAGCCCGCGTATTCCGAATCGTCCACGACCACGTCGATGACGAGCCACATCAGCAGGATCATGAGACCGCCTGTGGCGAGGAGCCGGCTCAGCACCCGATCCAGATCGCGCAACTTCATCTCGGCCGAGTCACCTGCGGAGGCCGCCGCTGTTGCTGACATGCCCTGTGACCTCCTCGCGAAGCGCGCCGATGTGACCAGTATCGGTGCAGGCGCGTGCGTGCGGATAGGGGAGATCGGCGGTGATCGGACATGCGGACCGATTGGTAATATTCCGGTGGGGGTCCGCATTCTGGAGGAGTGGGATGACACGGCAGAGCAGCCGAGCGCGCTACGGCGGAGATCTTCGTGACGGCGAGCGTCGCAAGGACGTCGCCGTCGGCATCGTCGACGATCACCCGGCCATGATTCTCGGCATGTCTGCCGTGATCAACACCTTTCCGGGGATGCGGGTGAGCGGGGCGGCCAGCACGGTGGAGACGCTGCTGGCGGGGAACGGGAAGCTCGACGTGGTACTCCTCGACCTGCAGCTCGCCGACGGCAGCACTCCCCGGACGAACGTCGAACGCCTCACAGCCGCCGTGGGGCCGACGGGTCGGACTCGTGTGCTCGCTTTCACCAGCGGTGAGAATGCGAAGCTCGTGCGTGAGGCTGCGTATGCCGGAGTGGCCGGCATGATCCGCAAGTCCGAGTCGCCGGAGCGAATCATGCGGGCGATCGAGGCCACGATGCGGGACGAGACGATCGCGACACCCGATTGGGCCACGGCCCTGCTGGAGGATTCCGGGTTCGTCGATGCGCATCTCACTCGCCGCGAGACCGAGGTGCTGGCCCGGTACGCCTCGGGGCAGACCGCGGAGCAGGTCGCGAAGGCGCTGTTCGTGTCCCGAGACACGGTTCTCGACCACCTGCGGCGCATCCGTGGACGCTACGCCGCCGTCGGGCGGCAGGCCCCGACCAAGATCGATCTGCACATGCGCGCCGCCGAGGACGGACTGGTCTAGCCGGAGAAGCGAGGGCAGGAGGTTCGGGCCCATCAGAGGCTACGAACCCCGCAGAGGCCGCGCCCGCGCATCAGCTGCCGAGCAGGACGCGCTGCTTCTGCACGAGGAATTCTTCTTCCGTCAGAACTCCGTTGTCGCGCAGCTGAGCGAGCTGGGTCAGCTGCGCGATCACTTCCGATGTCGGTGCGGAAGGTGACGGTGTGGGAGCGGCCGGCGCCTCTGCGATGACGGCGGGGGACGCCGTCGGCACTCGTGCCGGGGCGGGGGTCGCCGCGTCCTGGGCGGCCCATCGCTGTTGCTGACGGCGGTGGGTGTTTCCGATGACCCGGGTCGCGACGCTGGCGCGGGCGGCTGTTCGCAGCAGACTCATGAGATGTCCTCCTTCTCGACGACGGTTTGGAGATCGGCGATGTCCATGGCACCGCTGAACAGTTCGAGGCCGCCGGCGAGGGCGAAGGCTTCGGCGGCAGGAGCGAGGGAGCGGTCTTCGTAGACGATGACGAGGGCGTACCGACTGGCTCCGAGTTCGGTCGCGATGTCGGTGAGGTCTTCGTCGTCGAGGAGGAAGGACTGCGCGGCGACCAGCTGCTGGATGTCGGGGTGGTCGACGTCCAGCACTTCGGGAAGCGGCATCCGCTCTCCGCGGTCATCGTCGCCCCGTCGCACGGCGTCGATGTCGAGCACATCGATCATGCCCGCCGAGACGCGTTCTCGCACCGCGAGCAGGCCGGAGTGCAGGGAGGCGCCGAGGGGAAAAGTGAAGACGGCGTAGTCGACGGGGCCTGCGAAGACGGGTGCGGTCACAGCGGGGCTTCTCTCCTTGTGGTGTGCGGGCTGACAGCCTCATCGTAGGAAGACCGGACGCCGGAGGCATCGACGTTCACCCCAGACCCCCGTTAGTGGGGGTTGGGGCTGCACCTGCTTGCTCGAGGGGCCGGAGGCATCACATGCTGGTTTTCGGGTCCCCCAGCCCCATCGGTGATTCCCTCATCACCGACCCGGGGCGGGCCGCCGCGGAATCCTCCGCATGCTGCCCGCCCCGACAGTCCGGCGAGACGCCGACTGGGCGACCGGCCCGTTCGATGGGCCAGGGCCGATATCACCGATACTGTCGTGTGTCGAGCGTCTTCTTCGTCGACCTGCGAGTCCGTACGCTGGGGGTCATGTCCGAGTCCTTCTCCTCGCCCTCCGCCCCTCTGTGGGCCAGCGTGGGACAGCCAGGTGGCGATGAACTCCGTCACCGATGCCGCAGATAGGGAGAGACGATGACCGAAGAGCACCCGCTGATCTCACTCGTCTATTGCAGTTCCGCGACGCATCCGTTCGACGAGAGGGAGCTCGCGGATCTGCTGGCGGTGAGCCGGTCGAACAACGATGCGCGTGACGTGACCGGTCTGCTGCTGTACCGTGACGGAGAGTTCGTCCAGATCCTCGAAGGCGACCGCTATGACGTCGAGGCCGTCATGGCATCGATCACCGCCGACCAGCGGCACACCGACGTGCGGATCCTGCTCGAGGAGCCCCTTCACGAACGGCGATTCGAGCAGTGGACGATGGGCTACCAGAAACTCGAGGCGCCGATCGCCGCGAGGAGTGAGGGGTTCAGGGACTCGTTCGACGATCTCCGCATGGGTGAGCGCGACATGATCGGTCGTGCTCTCATGGAGCTGACGATGTGGTTCCGTGTCCGAGAATCCGGGGCAGCGATAGCGGAAGCTGTGGGTGTGCGGCCTCAGCCGAGCAGTTCCACCCCGAAGCCGGAGACGACGGTGCGCAGTTCGGCGAGGTAGCGCTGCGCCTGCTCGGTGAGGGGGATCGCCGAGTGGCCGATCCAGCCGATCTCGATGCGTTCGTCGATGTCGAGGGGGATGGCGACGATCTCGGGATCGAGGTCATCGCTGATGATGCCTGTCGAGATGGTGTATCCGTCGAGCCCGATCATCAGGTTGAAGATGGTGGCGCGGTCGGAGACGCGGATGTCCCGTGGGCTCGACAGGGTGGAGAGGATCTCCTCGGCGAAGTAGAAGGAGTTGTTGGCGCCCTGGTCGAAGGTGAGCCTGGGTACGTCGGCGAGATCGGCGAGTGTCACGCGCTCTCGAGCGGCGAGGGGGTTCTTGCGGGAGATGAAGATGTGCGGTTCCGCGACGAAGAGCGGATGGAACGCGAGACCGGAGTCGCGGAGCAACTTGTCGATGACGTTGCGGTTGAAGTCGTTCCGGTAGAGGATCCCCAGCTCGCTGCGGAGGGTCCGGACGTCTTCGATGATGTCCCACGTGCGCGTCTCCCGCAGCGAGAACTCGTACTCCGCCGCCGAGGTCGCCTTCACCATCCGCACCAGCGCGTCGACCGCGAACGAGTAGTGCTGGGTCGACACTCCGAGCAGTCGTCGCGACGGCGGTCGGCCGAGGTAGCGCTGTTCGAGGAGTGCCACCTGCTCGACGACCTGCCTGGCATACCCGAGGAACTCCACGCCGTCGGTGGTGAGCGTCACGCCGCGGGCGGAGCGGAGCAGGAGCGTGCGCCCCACTCTGCTCTCGAGGTCCTTCATCGCGGCGGACATGGTGGGCTGGGCGACGTAGAGCAGGTCGGCGGCGGCGCTGATCGAGCCCTCCGCAGCGACCTCGATGTAGTACGTGAGGTGCTGCAGGGTGATGCCGCTCGAGCGCTTGGCCATAGCCCCAGACTATGTCACGGCATAGTCGCGACGCATTACCCGATGGGGGCTCTCCGGCAGCACGATGGAGGGATCCCGTTTCGTGAGGCCGAGCCCGGCCGATCACCCCCCGATTGGCCCTCATGGCATCCGAATTCACCTTCCGCATCACGACCACCCGATTCGACGAGGACTACTCGCCGTCCGACAACTCCCGGATCACCACGAACTTCGCCAACCTGGCGCGGGGGGAGCATCGTCAGCAGAATCTCCGCAACGCCCTGACGATGATCGACCGCCGATTCAACGATCTGGCGCACTGGGACAACCCGGACCGGGACCGCTACACCGTCGAACTCGAGATCGTCTCGGTGGCGGTGCAATTCGCCGCGGAGGGTGAGGACCAGGAGTTCCCGCTGCTCGAGGTCCTGGACATCCACGTCCTCGACCGTCTCACCGGGTCGCGCATCCACGGCATCGTGGGGAACAACTTCTCGTCCTACATCCGCGACTTCGACTTCAGCGTGCGACTGCCGGCGGCCAGCGAGGCCGCAGGAGGGTTCAGCGTTCCCGCCGACTTCGGCGAGCTGCACGGCAAGCTGTTCCAGCACTTCCTCGACTCGGAGGCCTATCAGGAGCGCTTCACCGTGTCGCCCGTGATCTGCATCAGCGTCTCGACGAGCAAGACCTACCGTCGCACCGAGAACCACCACCCGATCCTCGGTGTCGAGTACGAGCAGAAGGACCCCTCGCTGACCGACGAGTACTTCGGCAAGATGGGCCTCTCCGTCCGGTACTTCATGCCGCGCGGCAGCGTCGCGCCGTTGGCGTTCTACTTCCGCGGCGATCTGCTCGGCGACTACACGAACCTCCAGCTCATCGGCACGATCAGCACGATGGAGACGTTCCAGAAGATCTACCGGCCCGAGATCTACAACGCGAACTCGGAAGCCGCGAGCATCTACCGGCCGACGCTGGAGCAGCAGGATTACTCGGTGACCAAGATCGCCTACGACCGCGACGAGCGCAGTCGGCTCGCGACCGAGCAGGGCAAATACGCGGACGAGCACCTCATGAAGCCGCACGGTGCGCTGCTCGAGCAGTGGGCCGCCGGCTACTCCGACGCGTGCCTGGTCCCCGTCGGATGACCAACGGAGAATCACCGATCATGCACACACTCCTTCCCATCTCGATCGTCGGCAGCCTTCCGAAGCCGTCCTGGCTGGCCGAGCCGGAAACGCTCTGGTCTCCGTGGAAACTGCAGGGCGACGCCCTGGTCGAGGGCACGCAGGATGCGCTCCGCATCGCCGTTCAGGATCAGCGCCAGGCCGGCATCGACATCATCAGCGATGGGGAGCAGACGCGCCAGCACTTCGTCACGACGTTCATCGAGCATCTCTCCGGTGTCGACTTCGACCAGCGGGAGACCGTGCGGATCCGCGACCGGTACGACGCCAGCGTGCCGACGGTCGTGGGCGCCGTGAGCCGAGAGAAGCCCGTGTTCGTCGAAGACGCGAAGTTCCTCCGCCAGCAGACCGATCAGCCCATCAAGTGGGCACTGCCCGGCCCGATGACGATGATCGACACCCTCTACGATCGGCACTACAAGAGCCGCGAGAAGCTGGCCTGGGAGTTCGCGACGATCCTCAATCAGGAGGCGAAGGAGCTCGAGGCGGCCGGGGTGGACATCATCCAGTTCGACGAGCCGGCGTTCAACGTCTTCTTCGACGACGTGCAGGACTGGGGCGTGGCAGTGCTCGAGAGGGCGGCCGAGGGATTGCGCGCGCAGACCGTGGTGCACATCTGCTACGGCTACGGGATCAAGGCGAACACGGACTGGAAGGCGACTCTCGGGTCGGAATGGCGGCAGTACGAGAAGTCGTTCCCTCTGCTGCAGCAGTCCAGCATCGACATCGTCTCGCTGGAGAGCCACCACTCGCACGTCCCGCTGGAGCTGATCGAGCTCATCCGGGGCAAGAAGGTCATGCTCGGAGCCATCGATGTGGCAAGCCCCACGATCGAGACCCCGGAGGAGGTCGCCGACACCCTCAGGAACGCGCTGCGCTTCGTCGACGCGGACAAGCTCATCCCGAGCACGAACTGCGGCTTGGCGCCGTTGTCTCGTGACCTCGCGCGCGGCAAGCTGCGAGCGCTCAGCGCGGGCACTGCTCTGCTTCGCGAGGAACTCACCGGCGTCGAGGTCTGATCTCCTGCGGCGGATCTCGACGAGTGCACGCAGGGTCCCGATCGAGACCCCGGCGCCGACACGAGATGCGGCAGGCAGGAGCGCGTATTCTCAGACCATGGGAACTCTCGAGTACAACAGCTCTCGTCCTCCGATCGAGGTCGACGATGCGACGTTGGCGCACCTGAAGATCGTGATCGGCACGAAGCTCCGCCGTCACGAGAGCTTCATGATGACCTGGCTGCCCGAGGAGAAGAACCCCGCCGGCCGACTGACCATCTGGATGCATCCGGCGATCCCCCTGATCCTCGCGTTCGACGGCTCGAGGATGCCGGAGATCGACACGAAGCGGATCGAGCGCATGATGGAGAACCTCAACGCCCGCGGAGAACTCGTCCTCGACCAGCTCGGATAGGCGACATCAGCGAGGTGTCAGGGGTCTTCCGCGCGGCGGGGATCCGTCGTTCCCTCCGTCGATCCGCGCTCGCGCTCGTCGTCGGTCTCGTCGTCGGCGCCGCGAGCATCGCCGGCTTCGCCGACGCCCCCGCGCTCGCGGCGGAACCCGCCCCCACGGTCACGGAAATCTCGGCGGCTCCGTACGAGGCGTCGAATCCTCTGGTCCCCTCGGCTGCCCTGCCCTTTCTCGCCGTCACCGTGACCGTCGAGCGGGAACTCCCGAACGCCGGCGACACCTTCGAGGTGCGTGCGCCTGCCGGCACCAGGGTCGTCTTGAGCGAAGACGCATCGATCGTGGATGCGTCGGGAGCGGCCCTCGTCGACGTCGTCGTGACCGCCCACGGCGCCGACGGCGACACGATGACCGGCACATTCACCGAGCTCGCCGCGAACAGCAGGAAGGTGAGCGGCACGTTCACGTTCTTCCTCCAGGTCGTCGGCAGCGGGATCCTCGCCGCCGGGGGAGGGATCTACCACGCCGAGTTCGCCGCTGACGGTGCGCGTCACACCGTCGACGTCGCCTACGGGGTGTCCATCGATCTGTTCCAGCACGTCGGCGGGCACTGGGTCCACGGTGCGACGCCTTCCTCGGCCGGGAGGTTCGTGGTGCAGACGAAGGCGGAAGGTGATTCGGCGCTCGCCGCACGCGGCGGGCAGTGGGTGGCCGCGGGTGCCGACCCGAGCGCTCCGTTCAGCGGATCGGTACCGGACTGCGACGCCGTCCAGCTGCGCGAGTTCGCCGCAGACCCCGGGCCCGTGAACATCCCCGTCAGTGGCGGCAGCGTTCTCGTCGCCGGCTCCGACTACACCCTCGACTGCGACGATTCGCTCGACGGTGTCCCGGTCGTGAGCGCCACGATCCCGAGCCCGATCGATGGTGCCTTCTATCTGCTCTCGTCCCCGCGCGAGGTCACGGGTGCCGTCACCTACCTCCCCGCCGACAACCCCTCGGTGCCGGAGGCCGGTCGGTTCGTGGGGCTGTTCAACACCATCGGCAGCGTCTCGGATGCACTCCACGATCCTTCCGGATCGACCCAGACGTCGACCCTGCTGATGTACACGGGGCCAAGCGCAGGCATCGGCGTCGCCGAGGCGGCGTGGCCGCGACTCGACCTCGACACGACGGCATCGCCGGACGAGGGCACGTCGCTGCGCCCGGGCGACCGGGTCGGTTACGACTTCACTCTCACGAACAGCGGGAATGTACCGCTGACGGAGGCGATCCTGACCGCCGATCTGTCATCACTGCTGCGGGCGGCCCGCATCGATCGTCCGATCAGCGCGACCACGGGCGTCGCCGTTGTCGAAGGCGACGTGCTGCGCTGGACGGGAGCGATCGCGCCCGGAGACAGCGTGACCGTGTCGTTTTCCGCCCTGGTGATCACGGGCGGAGGGGCGATCGTGGTCGACGTGGAGGCCGCGAGCCCTGATGCTCGAGGTGGCGCCGTGCCGGTGGAGCGTCAGACGCTCACGCGCGAGGTCGTCGCTCTCGCGCCTCCGACTGTCGGGCAGGGCAACCAGACGCTTCCCGCAGAGCTCGCCCGCTCCGGCGGGGACGGCCCCGGGCTCATCGGGCTCGGAAGCGCGCTCGCGTTCGCCGGTGCGATGCTCCTCGTCCGGAGGCGTGCGCGCCATCCGCTCGCCTGAGATCGGCGGGGGATCGCGCTCCCTATAGTGGGGGCATGCGCCGGCGCTCCGCTCTGATCCTCAGCCTGTCCGCCCTCCTCGTCCTGACGGGGTGCGCCACCGACGCCGGTGACGATGCCGCAGCCCCGACCAGCGAACCCACCGCATCTCCGAGTGTCGAGACCTCAGGAGTCGATGCCGCCGCGGAGCAGCAGGCGCAGGCGTGGTTGGACGCGGCCGTGGTGCCACCGGGAGCCGTGCGCGTGGCGGACAGCCCCGCCTCGTTCCACTCGAATCAGGGGTGGCCGTGCCGGCCGGTCGCCGAGCTCGAGGGCTACTGGACCCTCGCCGACTCCACGGTGGCGGGTGCCGCCAACTGGCTGCGGGAGAACCCCACGGCAGACCTCGTCAGCACGGCGGGGGGCTCACCGTGGGAGGAGGACCCGAACCTCGACGGCGTGCTCGTGGGCTACATCCCGGCCGATGAGTCGCAGCAGGGCATCGTCTACACCGTCTCGAAGGCGGTGTCGGGCGTCGCGATCCGCGCAGAGGTCGCCGCCCTCAGCGCGTCCGCGACATGTCCGTCCCTCGCCCCCGGGGAGATGTGGGGAAAGCCCGGACAGGGCTGACCCGCCACTGCGTCTCCCGTCCGCGGGACGGCTACGGCAGATCGGCGACGTCGAGACCTTCGTCGTCGTCTTTCTCATCGTCGTCGGAGTCATCGGTCGAGGGCATGTCGGGATCGATCCCCTCGGCCTCGACCTCGGGGGTGTCGCCGTCGTGGTTCTGCGGGTCTGACATCAGATTCTCCGATCGATGGATGTGGTGATCGATCAGTCTCGTCTCTGCAAGACGCGCCCACCTGCCCGTTGACAGGCGGGCGCGTCCACCCGGAGAATTCCGTCTGCGCGTGAGCCTCCGTCAGGTGGTGGCGAGGGGTGGCAGGTGCGGGATCGGGATCGGACGACCCGCGCGGCGCGGCGTGTGGAAGCGCTGCACGTCTTCCAGCACATCGGCTGCGGACATGTAGGAGCTCGCGAGCGGGAGGTCGCGCAACCAGACGACCTCGACCTCGACGGCATCGACCTGATAGACGCAGGCGACCGTGCGCCGTGAGTCATCCTGGGCATAGCGGTGATCGAGGATCAGCCACTCGGTATCGGTGATCTTCCTCAGCTCGAATCGGGGATCGGGCATCGTGAACATCTCAACACTCCAATCGGTTGGCCGGTATCGGCTGCCGAGGAGCGCACCACCCCCGGGCGGTGCCGGTCCGGCACCCGCGCGGTCAACGGGCGCTCTTCAGCCCGCCAGAATTCAGCAGAATTGTACGCCGGAGCCGATATATTGCTCAACTCGTCCCGCGGTCGCACAGCGATCGGGAACGCTATGCGGGAGGGATGCAGACCGAGGTCGACGTCAGGTGGATCAGCCCGTCGAGGCTCGTGGTGTCCTTGATGCCCACGCGTGCCACCGGACGGCTCTCGCTGTAGCGGATGTCCTCCTGCATCGCCCGGTCCTTCGCATAGCCAGCCTGATCCCACACCGCCAGAATCCGTTCCAGAGATCGGCTGTTGTCGTCGGTGCGGAACGCGATCTGCACTTCGCGCTGCGTGCCGGGGCCTTCCGTGCAGGGTGTCGACGACAACGGCAGCGAGGAGGCGTCCAGTGGCGTACCCGAGGCATCGACGACCGCTCCCGCAGCGGCTGCGAACGACGCGCCGATCATCTCTCTCATCGCCCCGTCGACCGTCTCCGCCGTCAACTTCTCCGGTTCGGGGGAGGGGATCGGGGGGTACGGAGCCTGATCGGCGCTCCTCGCTATGTGCAGCCCGCACTGCGGCGTGCGGTCGTCGAGAACCGGGAGTGAGAGCGACGTGCCGGAACCGGCCGTGACCCCCGTGCTCGCGACAGGGCGGTTGACGGCGTAGGAGACGGTCAGCACCCCCCGCTCTTCGGTCACGGCATAGCCGCCCATCGAGAACGGCTGGTGCCCGTTGTCACCGGATGACCTCCCGACCTGAGTGACGATGAACGCCCCGTCCTGCCGGTACACCGTGCCGCTCGATCCCATGAGGAACGAGCGCTCGACGACCACGTACCCGGTGTCGCAGCCTCTGTGCAGCACGGG
The DNA here is from genome assembly GCF_000340625.1 of Microbacterium sp. UCD-TDU. NCBI lineage: Bacteria > Bacillati > Actinomycetota > Actinomycetes > Micrococcales > Microbacteriaceae > Microbacterium > Microbacterium sp. UCD-TDU. The sequence continues at coordinate 768,827 of NZ_KB454446.1, read as the reverse complement.
CGTCACGTTCGCGTCGACGGTGAAGACCACAGCGAGGGCAGCGAGGGCGCCGGCGCACGTGGCCAGGACGACGCCGATGACCTTCAGCGGCAGCATCCTCCGCGGCGCCTCGATGCTCCACAGGCCGACGCAGAGGGAGCAGAACGCGAGGAACACGGACAGGGTGAGAAGACTGAGCTCGTCGAGCGGTCCGATCAGGACGGATGACGCCCCCGAGGAGGCAGAAGACACCGACACGACCCAGAAGACGACGGCTGTCGCGCACGCGAAGACACCGCCGGCGATCCACACGATGGTCCGTCGAGGCGAACGCGGAGCCGGAGTCACGGGTGAAGCCTATTCGGCAACGGGCGTCGAGCACCGGGATCCCCAGCCGACTCTCGGGTCAGCGGCGCACGCGGGCGCGGGTCTTCGCGACGCTCGCGAGAGTGGCGCGCACCGGGGTGCCCAGGTACAGGCCGAGTGACGCGCCGGATGCCAGGCCGATGCCGATGACCGCGGCATCGATGAGCGACCCGCCGGCGAGCAGCATGCCGGTGGAGGTGCCGGCGGCGTGGACCATCTCGAGCAGTCCCTGGAACACGGCGACACCGGGAACGAGGGGCACGATCGCCGCGGTGGTCACCGCGACCGAGGGCACGTGGAGGTTGCGGGCGATCAGCATCCCGAGGAAGCTCGCGAGCAGGGCGCCGACCGCGCTCGCCGCAGCCGGATGCAGGTTCAGCGCGACCGAGGCGGAGTAGCCCGCGAGAGTGACCGCGCTGAGCAGCGCGCTGACCAGGATGATCCGGAGGCCGGCGCCGTTGAACACGGCCACGGCCACGGCGATGATGATCGCCCCTGCGAACTGGTTCACGAGCGGGCCGAACGGCGCAGGATCGTCGGGCAGGCCCATGGTGAACCCCAGGACGCCGCCGAGCTCCAGGCCGACGAGGATGCCGATCACGACGCCGAGGGTCTGCATGGTCAGATCGAGGATGCGTCCGCCCGCGGTCAACGCGAAGCCGTCGATCGCATCCTGTGCCGCACCGACCACGGTGAGGCCGGCGAGCATCAGCACGATCCCGGAGGCGACGATGATCGAAGGGCGGATGCCGACGAACGGCTCTATCCCCGCGGTGCCGAGGGCGGAGACCACGACGGCCACGACGGTCGTCACGAAGCCTCCGGCGATCTGGCTGAAGAACAGGGGCACGCGCAGTCGGGCGAGACCGGCCTGCGTGAGTGCGGCGCACAGGGCGGCGACGAAGGTGAGGCCGACGATGATCGGCGAGGCGCCCAGCATGATGCTCACGCCCACGGCGAGGAGGGCTCTGGCGACGATGACGACGGGCTGCTGGTAGCGGAACGGCACCCGTCGGATGGCACGGAACGTCGTGCGTGCGGATTCGAGGTCGAGTCCACCGTCGATGTCGGCGACCAGGGCCTGCACGCGCTGCAGCTTCGCGTGGTCGGGGGCGGTGACGCGCACGACGCGCACGAGCGTCTCGGGCCAGACCTCGCCGCTCAGATGGAACGACACGGTGATCGAGTTGTACGTGACGTCGACCTGCACGCCCCGCATCCCGTAGGCGTCGCACACCCGGGTGATGGCGAGCGTGACCTCGTGCGCCGAGGCTCCGACCGCGAACATCGATTCTCCGATGCGCGTGGCCAGATCGAGCACCCGGGGAACCGTGCGTTCGTCGATGACCGGCATGGCCTCGGTGTGTGCGACCGCCGAGGGATCGGTGTGCAGCAGGCGGCGCACGGAGGAGAGCAGCGGCCGGCGGGATCTCGCGGACATATCGTCCATTCTCCCGTCCGTGCCGTCGATCGGGGGGAAGACTGTCCGGTCCTCCGCGACCCGAACGCGGAGGACCGGCGAAATCGAGTGAGAAGCTGCGCATGCGCACCGACCCCCGAGCCGCATCCCAGACCCGAGAGAGAATCCGAATGCGCGCCGGTTCGACCGACTCAGAGCGCTCAAGCGACTCTTCGTGTCCTCCACGATACGCACGCACGAGGCGAGCGCCCCTATCGTCCGCCGTCCCTTGACGCACGGGCGGCGACGCTGCTATCGAGCGGACGCGGGCGGACTAGCGACATCGACATCGATCATGGCGCTCGCGCTTAGCGCACAGGTACGGCGGATGTAAAGGGGAGGGCGCTGCGCACACCGCACGCATATCCTGCTGAGGTGCCGCACGATGTCCGACCTGATAACGATGTCCTCTGGGCATGCGTCGAAGTAGGCTTCCACGTCGGAAGCCGGCGTGGCGACTTTCTGGGATACGTCGACAGGCAGGGCGATGGCGGATATCGCGCGTTCGACGCCCGGTCTTCGCCCGTCGGAGATTTCGCGACGCTGCAGGCGGCGACGACCGCCGTAGAGCAGCTTTCGAACCCGGCGTCGCTGCAGGTCGACGGGAGCGAGCAGGGGGTGGCGCTGTGAGCACCACAGTGGCGACCGACCTGATCTCTCTCGTCTACACCAGCACTGCTTCTCAGCCGTTTCGGGAGACCGCGCTCGAGCATCTCCTGGCTGTCTGCCGACGACGCAATGACGGGCAGGGGATCACCGGACTGCTCCTTCATCGAGACGGACGCTTCATCCAGGTGCTGGAGGGGCATCCGGACACGGTTGCCGAGCTCGTCGACATCATCCGGAGCGACTCCCGCCATCACGACCTGCGCGTGCTCCTGGAAGAGCCGATCGCCGAGCGCCGGTTCGCGGATTGGACCATGGGGTACCGGGTTCTCAACCACGGAGAGAGCCGTCCGCCCGGGTATCGCGACTCCTTCGCCGACCTGGATGCCGGATCGGACATCGACACCACCGTCAGGGCGTTGACCGAGCTCACGCTCTGGTTCCGCGTGCGCGCGCGGGATCCGGGCAGAGCTTCCACGGGGTGCGACGGGGGTCGTGCGCCGCGACGACGTGAGCGTCTGACCCGCCTTCGAGCGGGTGCCGCCGACGGGTCGCTCGCCCGCTGGCTCAGTCCTGGGCGAAGATCTCGGGGTGCGCGCTGATGAGCTCGGCCTGCTCCCTCCACGAGAGCCCCACGATGCTGAGCACGACGCGCACGACGGTCGAGTCGGCGTCGGCCGTGGTGAGCCGCAGCTCGCGCAGCGTGGCTCGGGCCGTCTCCTCGATGAGGAAGGCGAGCAGCTCGGCGGGCATATCGCCGCGGAACGCCCCGGAGTCGACACCGGCCCGGGTCAGATCGCGGATGCGGTGACGCAGCGGCGCGAGGGCGAGCACGGTGTCGGTCAGATGCGCGTCGTCGAGGGCGATGTTGGCCGAGGCGCGCACAGCGGAAGCCTCCCGCCACAGACGCGTCGCCATCCGTGCCAGGGTCACCCGGGGGTCGGACTCATCGGTGGCCTCGGCGATCGCGTTGAAGCGCTGAGCGCCCACGGCGATCACCTCCCGCAGCAGGCTGTCACGGTCGGCGAAGTGGCCGTAGACGGCTCGGCGAGTGAGGCCTGCGGCCTGGGCGATCGCGTCGAGCGACGCTGTGGGGTTGCTCGCGAGCACCGACTGCGCCGCGCGCAGCAGGGCCTCGCGGTTCGCCAGGGCGTCGCGTCGACGCGGCGGATTCGGTGCGGTCACTTCGGGTCCTTTCGCGGAGTCGCGGGGATCAGGACATCAGCTTGGTCGACGCGAGGGCTTCGACCAGCTTGCGGTTGTACGTCATCAGGGGGCGTCGCAGCACGAGCCCGAGGAGCAGTGCCGGGATGATGAACAGCGCGAGAGCACCCAGCGCCCACCAGAAGTCGGCCTGATAGACGCCGGCGATCGCCGACCTCACCATGTTCACCGCGTAGGTCGCGGGAAGGAACGGACTGATGCTCTGGAACCAGTCCGGCAGCAGCTGCAGCGGGTACGCGCCGCCCGAGCCCGAGATCTGGATCACCAGGAGCAGCACCGAGAGCGCCTTGCCCGCATTGCCGAAAGCGACCACCGCGGTGTACACGATGAGCGTGAACACGGTCGAGATCGCCCAGCCTGCCAGGATCAGCAGAAGCGAATGCGCGGGTTCGACCTGGACGAAGAGGATCAGCCCGAGGGTCAGCAGCGTGCTCTGTGCGAGACCGACCAGCCCGAAGATGCCGTAGCGGCCGAGGTACTTCTGCGTCGGCGTGAGTTCAGCGCGGTCGGGGAGCGTCTCGGCGTTCACGTCCACGCGGATCGTCACGGTCATCAGAAGCGCGCCCACCCAGAGCGCGAGGATCATGTACAGCGGCGCCATGGCCGCACCGAATCCCGCCACGGGGAAGACCGCGGTGCGGTCCAGGCGCACCGGCTCGGCGAGAGACGTGGCGAGCACACCGGGGTCGGCGCCGGTCAGTTCGCTGAGGTCGCCGGTGTCGGCGGCCTTCGCGATCGACTGCTGGACGGTGTCGAATCTGTCGGCCATCGTGTTCAGCGATGCCGACAGCTGCGTCGTGGCCTCCTGAGCGCGCGACAGCGTGGACAGCACGGAGTCGGAGGCACCGGACAGGCCCGAGGTGATGCCGGACAGATCGGAGCGGATCGCCGAGACATCGGACCCGATCTGGGAGAGAGTCGTCGACAGCGAACTCAGCTGCGCCTTCAGGCCGTTGTCGTAGGTGCTCCGTGCATCGGCGAGCGCCTTCTTGGCCTCGGCGATGGCGGCGGAGATCTCCTGTTGGGAGCTCTGCGCCGCGTCATTGCCGGCGGCGATGTCGGTCGCCGCTGTCTGGAGGCGATCCTGCAGGGCCTGCTGCCGCGCGATCGCCTCGTCGAGTCGGCTGATCAGGGCGTCGAAGTCGGATTGCGCGGATTCCGGCAGGTTCGGTCCGACCTCGGTCTCCAGCGTGTTCTTGAGCGCCGCGTACTGATCGGCTTGCTGCTGCACACGCTCGGCGAGTGTGGTGATCGCCTGCACCTGGGCGCCGCTGAGAGTGTCGCCCGCGGCGTACAGCTCATCGATGCGCTGTCCTACGGCGTCGTAGCTGTTCGAGGTCGCCGCGAGGGCGTCGGCGAGCGACTGTGCCGCCGTCTGCAGAGTGGACTTCAGCGTGTTCGCCGCGTCCACCCCGCTGCCGAGCGCGCCCTTGGTGTCCGTGAAGGCGTCACCGGCCGTGTCGACCAGGGCCGAGGCGCTGTCGAGCAGGGGCCGGCTCCCCTCGAGCAGAGCGGTGAAGGTGTCGGCCGTGTGCGCACCGGAGCGCAGCTGATCACCCACACTCCCCAGGCGCGCTTCGACCCGGGTGAGCGCCGCCTGCGTGTCCTCATCCGTGAGGTAGTCCGACAACGACGCGACGAGGCCGAGTGCGACGTCGCCGAGCGTCTGGGCGAATGTGTCGCTGATCTCGGACGACACCCCTTCCGCGCCCTGTCCGGTGATCTTCGGCGCCAGCGCGTTCTTCTTCTCGTTCGTGTAGAGCGCGATGTGCGTGCGGTCGCCCCCATCGGCGTAGAAGGTCAGCATGTCCGCGCTGAAGGTCTCGGGCAGCACGATCGCGGCGTAGTACTCGCCCGACTTCGTCCCATCGATCGCGTCGTGCTCATCGGTGATGACCCAGTCGAGCTGGTCGTTCCCGCGGAGCTGAGAGAGAACCTGCTCCCCGACGTTCACGCGGATCGGGACGAGGTCGCTCTCGTAACCGGCATCGGTGCTCGCGACCGCGATCTTCAGGTCCTTCGTATTCGCGAACGGATCCCAGCTGGCGATCACGTTGAACCAGGTGAACAGGGAGGGGATCACGACGAGACCGAACAGGACGATGCATGCCATCACGTTCTGGGTGGCGTGACGAACGTCGCGCAGTGTCAGGTGCAGGATGTCCTTCACGCGCGGTCCTCTCCTTCTGCTCGCTGGTGCTCGGCCCGTTCGTCCTCTTCCGGCTCCGGTTCCGGTTCTGCCGATCGTGTCGGTCCCTCGTCCTCCGGGGCGTCCACCGCCGCGGTCGTCTCGGGCAGCACGGGCTCGGCATCCGGTTCGGCGCCGGGGTCCGGTTCCGGGGCGGCGTCGGGCTGTGGTTCGGAACCGAACCACTCCGTGAGCAGGGCGTCGGCCTCGACACCGGCGGCCGGTTCGTCCCGCTCGGTCGTCGCATCCGTCACCGGGGCCTCGGCCTCGGTGACGGCGATCGGGGCGGAGGGGGTCGAGGGCAGCGGTGCGGCTGTCGTGACGGGCAGGACCGCCGCATGGCCGGCGGGGCCCGCGAGGGCGAGCTGACGCAGTTCCGCCTCGTCGAGAGCGGCGACCTCCTCGCCGTTCTCGAAACTGTGCTTGATGTACTCGATGGTCACGAGGAATCCGATGACCAGCAGGATCCAGAGGGTCCACAGTCCCAGCAGCAGTGCCTTCGAGCCGGGAAGCGCCCAGGTGAGGATACCGAGCACGACGAGGCCCGCGGTTCCCGTGAGCACCGTCGCCTTCAGCAGCGTCGGGTAGCGGCGGGTGAACGGCTCTGCCCGTCGAGCGAGGTCGTCGCGGTACTCGGCGCGGTTCGACAGCGCCCTGATCACGTCGGTGAGCCGGTACCCGCTGCCGACGACCTGCACCTTCTCGCCGATCAGCAGATCGGTCGAGAGCACCTGGCGGTTGAAGAGCAGGGTGAAGTTGGCGAGACGGCGCCGCAGGATGAGCCCGACGAGGAACGCGAGAGCGACGAACACGGCGAGAGCGCCGAGGAAGCGCCAGTAGTGGGCGCCGTAGAAGCCCCCGATCGTCTCCCGCATCGCGTCGATACCGTAGGAGAACGGCAGGAGCGGGTAGATCGCACGGAAGAATCCGGGCATCAGCTCGATCGGGTACAGGCCGGATGCGCCCGGGATCTGCATGATCACCAGCAGGATGCACAGGCCGCGGCCGACGTGGCCGAATGCCACGCAGAGCGCGTAGATGATGCTCACGTAGGCGAGGGCGATGAGCACCCCGGTGCCGACGAAGGCCGCGGCGCTGACGGTCTGCACACCGATGATGAGGTTGCCGATGCACACGATCAGCGCCTGGCCGATGGCGAGCGTGGCGAAGAGGAAGAAGCGGCCGAAGTAGGCCTGGCGCACGGTGACGTCTTCGACGCCCTCGGTGTCGACCTCGACGCGGAAGATCACCATGAGCACGAAGGCGCCGATCCACAGCGACAGGTTCGTGAAGAGCGCGGCCATCGCCGACCCGTAGGTGTCGACGGGGAACACCAGGTGCTCGTCGACCTCGACGGGCGAGGAGATGAACTGGGCGATCTGCTCGGGCTCCAGATCGGTCAGGGTGCCCAGCAGGCCCCACTCGGATGCGGCGCTGAGAGCGACGACGTCGGTGCGCGACGTCTGCAGTCCCTGCTCGATGCCCGCGAGGTCGTTGTCGAAGCTCTGCAGCGCCGATGACGTGGCCACGAGCTGCGAGTCCAGACCGGCGAGCAGCTGATCGGCCTGTGCGAGCACGCCCTTCTGCGCATCCAGCGCCGCCGAGAACGAGCCGACGCTCGCCGACAGCTGCGACATGGCGCTGTTGAGCGAGGGTACGGTGCGGGTGAGGATGTCGCGCATCGCCGCAGAGGCATCCCGGGTGTCCTGCATCGCCCGGTCCACGGCGTCGGCCGTCGCCTGAATGGAAGCCACGGTGTCGGAGGCGCCGGCCTTCAGGGTCTTCAGATCCGCGAGCAGCTGCTGGTCGGTGGCATTGCGCTGTTGGAGCGAGGCGATGACCTCGGTCAGGCGCTGCTTCGTGTCATCGCTGAGGTCGGTGTTGTCGAGAAGCGTCTGCAGCCGGGCGGCCGCCGCCTCGTTCGCCTTCAACACGTTCGAGACGTCGTCGATCCCGGCGTCGATGCGCACGCCCGCCTGTTCGAGGCTCTGGGTGAGACGGGTGATCGAGACGTTCGCCTTCGAGGAGGCGTCGGCGAGGAGGGTGGTGCCCTTCAGGAACGCCGTGGTGGCGCTGTCGGTGAAGGCGATCACCTCCTTCTGCGTCTCGGCGATGATCGACTGCGTCTGGGCGAGCGACTTCTGCACGTCGCCGAGCGTCTTGTCGACGTCGCCGAGCGTGCCCCGCGCTGACGAGAGGGTGCCGCGGGAGGATGTGAGCCCCTCCTGCGTCTCTGCGAGGTTCTCGCGCGCTGACGAGAGGGTCTGGGTTGCCTGGTCGAAGGCGTTGAGGGTGTTGTCCCTGGCGTTCAGCAGCCGCAGCTCCGTGGAGTCGCCGACGTCTTTGAGGGCGTTCGTCGCGGCGAGCGCCACCTGCTCCTTGAAGGCGGTGGTGACCTGTTTGTCGAGCTCGGAGGCGCCGACGTCGGTGATCTTCGGCGCGATCGCCCCGGCCTTCTCGTTGACGTAGTACTGCAGTGCCGGCTGGGTGAAGTCGCCGCTGGTGATGCTGAGCAGATCTTCACTGAACTGTGCGGGAATGACGATGGCGGCGTAGACGTCGCCCTTTCTCACCGCCTCCTGGGCCTCGTCTTCGCCCATGAACTGCCAACCGAGCTGGTCGTTGTCCTGGAGCTGCTCGGTCACCTGCTCGCCGATGTCGATGTGTCCGGTGAGGTCGGAGGTGGCGCCCTCGTCGAGATCGACCACTGCCACGCGGATGTTCGCGGTGTTGGCGTAGGGGTCCCAGAACGCGTTGATGTTGAACCACGCGTACAGGGCCGGGGTGATGAGCACCCCGATGATGATGATCCAGGCTTTGGGTACGCGGGAGAGTCTCTTGACGTCGCGCTTGTAGATCCGCCAGCTCTGTTTCACGGGACGAGTTTACACGTTACGTGCACACGAACGTGCAAGTTAGCTGAGGGGATGTGCGCAGACACGGGTCAGCCCAGAGTCGTGACGGTCATCTCGTTCGTGGCGGTGTCGCACAGGGTCAGCCGCCACGCGGGCGAGCCGTCTTCCATGACCCGTGCCATCTCGACGATGAGCGGACTCGGGTATTCCTCGCCCGAGAGCTGGGCCGCGCTGTAGGCACTGCTGCCGTTCATCTGCTGCTCCGCCTCGGTGAGCTCGGTCTCGCCCGTCGTGATGACTTCCAGCGTGCGGACGTCGACCAGCGACTCCCTGCCGAAGGCCGGATCGTCGACCCGTTCTCCGAACATGTCGACCCGGGTGTCGGCGCTGCGCAGCCGCCACACGAAGTCGGAGTCGACCCACTCGAGGCGAAGGCCCACGATGGTGCCGCCGATCGCCTCCGATTCTCCGGGCAGGGACTCCAGGAAGTCGGAGGGCCAGGAGAGTTCGGACGGCAGGCAGGTGCCGGGGAAGCCATCGCCGACAGTCGCCGGCGGGCTGGGCATCGCCGCGGAGCAACCGGCGCAGGCCAGCACTCCTGCGAGCAGGAGCGCGCTTGCGTGCAGACGTGGGGTGCTGGGCATCGGTGCCTCCATGATCGTCGCCGACATTCTGGGATCCTAGCCCGGAGCCCCCCGCCGCTTCCGGGCGGCTGGTCGTAGAGTCACCTCATGAACGACATCGCACTGATCACCGGAACGTCATCGGGAATGGGACTCCACACCGCCGTCGAGCTGGCGCGACGGGGACTGCACGTGGTCGCGACCATGCGCGACACGGCGAAGGCAGGCGCCTTGCGGGCCGCGGCCGGAGAGGCGGGTGTCGAGGTCGATGTGCGCGCTCTCGACGTGGTGGATCACGCCGCCGCGGCACGGCTGGTGGCGCAGATCGAGGCAGAGCTCGGGGGCATCCACGTGCTCGTGAACAACGCCGGGCAAGGGAGCGTGGCGACGGCCGAGCAGTTGACGATGGACGAGGTCCAGGCGCAACTCGACATCAACTACCTGGCGCCGGTCAACCTCACCAAACTCGTGCTGCCCGGCATGCGCGAGCGCGGCAGCGGGCGCATCCTCACGGTGACGAGTGTCGGCGGAGCCGTCGGCCAGCCGTTCGCCGACGCCTACTGCGGAGCGAAGTTCGCGGTGGAGGGTTTCATGCAGTCGCTGGCGGTGGTCGCGGAACGATTCGGCGTCGGGGTCAGTGTGATGGAGCCCGCCGCGGTCGCCAGCGCCTTCGTCGACAACGCCATCCGGCCGGAGAACGGTGGCCCTTACAGCTCGCTCCTGGACGCCTACATCTCCCGCACCGCTGGCGCGTTCGCGAATGCGCAGTCCGCGGAATCCGCAGGGGCGGCGATCGCAGACGCGGTCCTGTCCGACGAGTACCGGTTCCGCTGGCAGAGCTCCGAGGGCGCCACCAGGTTCGTCGGGGTCTCCCTCGCGGACACCGACGGCAGCGGGGTGCTCGGCTTCACGCGATCCTGGATCGCCGCCGGCTGATCGGCATCGACGGAGAAGCCGGACTCCACAGGCGTGGCCCCGAGCGGCGGGCCTGTCGACGTCGGCGCGGCGTCAGCCGAGCTCCCCCGAACCGTAGGGGCGCACAGGTTGCTGCTTCTGGAACTCGTACTCGCCGCCCTGCCGCCCGCCGAACGGGCGTCCGTGGTCGGCGAACTCCTCACGGTAGTAAGCCAGACGCCATGATCCGATCTCGATCCGTGACCCTGTGCGCAGGATCCTCGCGTCGTCGGAACTGTGCGGCAGGTTCGGCCGGCCCCCACCGGTCGCGCCATACGAGTAGAGGACGTACTCGTCATCCTCGTTGCGGCGCACCTCGGCGTGGATGGCCTTCAAGCCTTCGAGGCGGAGGTCGGCACTGGCGTCGGAGCCGATCGTCGTCCGCTCGGGAAGCAGATCGAACTCTCGTGGTCTGCTGCGGTCCCAGTCGCCGTCGCCGACGGCGAAGATCAATCGCGGCCTCCCTGAACCCGGGAGATAGTGGGTCGTGGTCACTCGCCGCGGCACTCGCCGGTTCAGGGTGGGCACGAGCGGGAACAGTGTGGGTGGGGGCAGGGGGAGCTGGAAGCCATCACCGCGTTCCCGCTGCTTCGCCTCGGACAGCAACGTGGTGAGATGCCCGAGCCGGATGTGCGTGGAGCCCGAGATCGCCCGACCGACCGGACCGGACTTCACGTCGCCGAACTGAACCAGAGTCCCCTTCGGACCCTCCACACGCACGCGGATACCTCGTCGGGCGAGCCCGTCAGCGAGTGGACCGAGCTGAGTGAGTTCGTGGCGTCCCATCCCTCCGAAGCCGGATGAGGACTCGAAGGTGATGACGATCTCTTGGCCCGCTGCGTGCACCTCGAACCTCGTCGGAGGGCCGCCGTTCGCGGCGGCTTGCTCCACCTGCAGGTCGATGTCGAGACGGATCATCGGCGTCGGTCTTCTCAGTCGGACCGAGGTTCGCCCGAGGCGCTGTCGCTGGTGGTGACCCGCAGAGTGCCGTTGAACTTCCAGGTCGCCCGTGGGGCGTCAGGTCCGATATCTCTGGGCACTTCCACCGTCATGTCCTCGAACGTGTAGTTGACGGCTGCCCCACGACCGGTGAGGTAGGACCACATTTCCCGTCCGAGATCCGTCCAGTCGGTGATCGACGCACCGCTGGGACCGGAGGCTGAAGAGAACAGCCCCGAGCCTTCTGATTGGTCACTCATGGGAGCTCCTTCGCTGACGCCATGCCCTGTTGATGAGATTATCCGCCCGAGAAGCGGGAATTACAATGCAGTCACACCCGTCCCCCCGGGCTTTCCAGCAATGCTCGTGGTGATCCACGACGTCGCCACCGCCCCGTGTAGACATCTCCGCGCCTGATCGCGTGCGGAGGAGAACTCAGGGCGTGGTGTGGGCTGCGGCGACCTGGCGTCCGATCTCGGCGGCCAGGATCACACCGGGGTGAGCGATCGCCAGGTGGAGGCCGGGCATGGTCGGCACCGGGCCCACGAGGGGCTACCCGTTCGCCGGCATCGGACGGTCGGCGATCACGGCGTGTTCGAGGCGGACGTCGTCGGCATCGACGAAGGAGCGGCGGATCGCGGCTCGAGTGGCCACGGCGAGCTCTCTCGGGTCGCCGGAGAAGCCTGCGGGAACGTCTTCCGCGGCGAGGAGCGTGGCGTCGTCCAGCTGGCGGACCTCGAACTCCGGGGTCGAGAGGATGCCCCGCACGAGTGGACGGGGTGTGGAGAAGCGCAGCAGGCAACAGGGAGACCCCGCGACGTCGATGTCGACTCCGACCGACGCGGCGAGGCCGGTCGACGCGGTGCCGGCCGCGAGGACGACGCTTGTCGCGGCGAGCACACCCCGATCGGTCGAAACCCCTCGAACGCGGCCGTCATCGTGAACGATCCGCAGGGCGGTCGTGCCGGTGTGCACCGCCGCCCCGTGCTCTTGTGCGCTCTGCAGCAGGGCGCGCGTGAAGGCGACCGGATCGACCCCGGCATCGTCGGGCGCATATGCCACCACGTCTGGCACGTCGCGCAGGCTCGGCTCCCGCATCCGCGCCTCGTGCGCCGTGATCAGCTCCATCCGGTGCCCTGCAGCCTGGTGGTCGGAGACGAAGGAGCGCGTCCGCTCCTCGGACTCCTCCCACGTGAGAGCACCGAACGGACGAAGCCCGATGGGCGCGGTGATCTCGGTGAGGACGCGATCGAACTCCGGCCGCGCACGTCCGCGGAGCGAACCCGCATACGCGTCGGCGGGGCTCTTGGCGATGCCGACCCAGGCGAATGACGCGGCTGTCACTCCCGTGCCCGGAGTTGCGCTGTCGATCACGACCACCTCGCGTCCGGCGCGAACCAGATGGTGAGCGATGGAAGCGCCGATCACACCGGCGCCGACCACGACGATGGGGTCGTTCTCGGGTGCTCGAAGGTCAGGCATCGCCTCCAGCTTAAGGAGCGAGGGGACGCTCGTCCGTGCTCAGCACCGCCATGAGGATGGAGTCGACCCATTCGCCGTCCCAGAACATCGTGTCCCGTTGGCGGCCCTCGTGCCGGAACCCCGCCTTCTCGTACCTATGCCCCGTCGAAGACCGGGCTGAGGAACCGGCGCTCGTAGCGGCGGATGCACCCGGTGCTGCGCGCGAAGTCGAATGCCTCGACGCACTCCGGGTCGGTCTTCGACGCGGTCCGATAGACCTCGTACTCCGCCAGGGAGGGAAAGGTGAACAGCGCGAAGGCCTCATCGCTGTCGCCTTCGCTCGGCAGGAAGTAGCCGTGGTGGGTGCCGCCATGCTTCTCCACGAGGCGGATCCACGTGCGGCCGTACGCGGTGAAGTCGTCGAGCTTGTCCGGATCGATCTCGTAGCGCAGATGAACGGTGATCATGCGGATGATCCTTCCAGATCGGCCAGGGTGCCGGGGAAACACCGACACTACGCTGGGCACGTGACGAACTCGCGCGACATGGTTCACATCCCGGGCGGCACGTTTCTGATGGGTTCCGATGACTTCTACCCGGACGAGCGACCGGCCCATCAGCGCGAGGTCGCCCCGTTCTTCATCGATCGCTATGAGGTGACGAACGCACAGTACGCCGAATTCGTCGAGGCGACCGGATACGTGACGGTCGCCGAGCGCGAGCTCGATTCCGCGGCCTTCCCCGGTGCTGACCCCGCGGATCTGGTGCCCGGTGCGATGGTGTTCACGCCGACGTCCGGCCCGACGGATCTGCGCGAATGGCGCAACTGGTGGCGCTGGCAGCCGGGGGCGTTCTGGCGCCGGCCGTTCGGACCCGACTCCTCGATCGACGATCTGCTGCAGCATCCGGTCGTGCACATCGCGTTCGAGGATGCGGTCGCGTACGCCGACTGGGTGGGCATGCGGCTGCCGACCGAGGCCGAGCACGAGTACGCGGCGCGCGGGGGAGTGGACGGTGCCCCCTTCGCCTGGGGTGACGAGGCGTACCCGGGCGGCGTCGCCCAGGCGAACTCCTGGCTCGGACGCTTCCCCTACGACAACCAGGGTGTGGGCGGCACCGCCCCGGTCGGCTCGTACCCTCCGAACGGCTATGGCCTCTACGACATGATCGCGAACGTCTGGGAGTGGACGACCGACTTCTACACGCCGCGGCACCTCCGCCTCTCCGACGCCCCGGTAGACCCGGGCAAGCGCACGAACCTGCTCGCCGCCGCGAGCGCGCAGGAGGGGTTTCCCGACATCCCTCGTCGGGTGCTCAAGGGCGGATCGCACCTCTGCTCGCCCGACTACTGCCTGCGCTTCCGTCCGGCCGCGCGCTCGCCGCAGGCCGAGGACACCGGCATGTCGCACATCGGATTCCGCCTCACCCGTTCCGAGTGAGGCGCCTCTGGGCGCACCCGTGAGGGAGTGCTTGGCTTCGACGGAGGGCGATCGCCCCCGTTTCGCGGGTCGAGCAAGGAGTCGTCATGGCGGACAAGCCCAACATCCTCATCATCTGGGGCGATGACATCGGCATCAGTAACCTGAGCACGTACTCCGACGGCCTGATGGGCTACCGCACGCCGAACATCGATCGGATCGCCGACGAGGGCGTGAAGTTCACCGACTACTACGGCGAGCAGAGCTGCACCGCGGGACGCGCGGCCTTCATCACCGGGCAGAACCCGTATCGCACCGGACTCACGAAGGTGGGGATGCCCGGCGCGAGACTGGGTCTTCAGCCGGAGGACCCCACGATCGCCGACGCCCTCAAGCACCACGGCTACGCCACCGGACAGTTCGGCAAGAACCACCTCGGCGACCGCGACGAGCACCTGCCGACCGCTCATGGCTTCGACGAGTTCTTCGGCAACCTCTATCACCTCAACGCCGAGGAGGAGCCCGAGCACCCCGACTACCCGACCGATGAGGAGTTCCCCGGCTTCAGTGAGAAGTTCCGTCCCCGCGGCGTGCTCCACTCCTGGGCGAACGCCGACGGCACCCAGCGCATCGAAGACACCGGGCCGTTGACGAAGAAGCGGATGGAGACGGTCGACGAGGAGTTCCGCGATGCGGCCGCGGGCTTCATCCGCACCCAGGCGCAGGAAGACACCCCCTTCTTCGTCTGGTTCAACTCGACGCACATGCACTTCCGCACCCACACGAAGGAAGAGAGCAAGGGGCGCGCCGGACGCTGGCAGTCGGATTACCACGACACGATGCTCGACCACGATGACATCGTGGGAAGCCTGCTCGATCTGATCGACGAGCTCGGGCTGGCCGAGAACACGATCGTCATGTACTCCACCGACAACGGCCCGCACATGAACAGCTGGCCGGACGCCGGGATGACGCCGTTCCGCAACGAGAAGAACTCCAACTGGGAGGGCGCGTACCGCGTGCCCGCGATGGTCCGCTGGCCGGGGCGCATTCCGGCGGGGACGACGCTCAACGGGATCGTCAGCCACAACGACTGGTTCATCACACTGCTGGCCGCAGCCGGAGACACGGACATCGCCGAACGTCTGAAGGACGGCACCGAGCTGCACGGCACGGATTTCAGAGTGCACCTCGACGGGAACAACCAGCTGGACTACATCACGGGTGCCGTCGAGCACAGCCCCCGTCGCCATTTCTTCTACGTGTCGGACGACGGCGACCTCACGGCGCTGCGGTTCGAGAACTGGAAGGTCGTGTTCCTCGAGCAGCGCGCCGCCGGCACCCTGCTCGTGTGGCAGGAGCCCTACATCGAGCTGCGCTTCCCGAAGCTGTTCAACCTCCGCACAGACCCCTACGAGCGCGCCGACATCACGTCGAACACATACTGGGACTGGGTGCTCGACCACATCTTCCTGTTCGTGCCGGCGCAGGCGTATGTCGCGAGGATGCTGCAGAGTCTCGTCGAGTTCCCCGCGCGGCAGGAGTCGGCGTCGTTCACGATCAACCAGGTGATGGCGAAGCTGGATGCGACGGCCGGCAGCTCCTGACCCACGGGCCGCGTCGATCGTCACGTTCCCGCCCGAGGCCGCGCGTTCCGGCACCCCGTTGATCCACGGCGACATCGGCCGCAGGAGGCCGTCAGGTGGAGCCGCTACCCTCAGGCCATGCGCCGAATCGTGGTCCTTCCTCTCGTCCTCGCCGCCGGACTCACCGCCGGACTCCTCTCCGGATGCTCGCAGGTCACGCAGATGGCGGGCGACGCGATCGGGGTCGACGTCCGGGCGACATGCACGACGATCGACGACGCCTACGGGCAGTACCAGGCGCTGCTCGACCAGGGCGAGATCTCGGCCGAGCAGGCCGACGCGGCGCGCGACGAGCTCGTCGCATCGCTCGAGGGGCTCGCGGCGAACGTCGACGGACAACTGGGCGACCTCATCCGCTCCGGCGCCACCCAGATCGGCGGCATGACAGACCTGCAGGCCCCGGAGACGGTCGAGGCGATCGAGCAGCTCAAGGACTCGGCCTCGGCCTTCTGCGGCTGACCCGGCGGCCTGTGAGACGATGCCGGAGATGAGCACTGCGGCTGATGAAGAGCTTCGCGCCCTCCGGGCCCGCGCCTATGGTCCGACGGCGGACATCGAGAGCGATCCTGCCGCCCTGCGTCGCCTCCAGCAGCTGGAGGCGATGACGAAGCCGAGGGCATCCGCCGGTGATGCCGACGCCTCCGCGTCGGAGATCGAGCCCGTGCGGCAGCCCGAGCCGATTCGACCACCCGAGCCCCTTCGAAGGGATGCGCGGCCGGAGCGAGGCGCGCAGGAACCGGAGAAGGACGAACTCGACGTGTTCGCCGATGCCGCCGTCGATGGGACGGATCCGCTCGTACCGAAGCAGGAGCCGGCCGAGAAGCTGGCGGCCTGGTTCACGGTGCGCACGACCAGGATCCTGTGGGTGGTCGCGATCGTGGCGGCGGCCGTGATGTCGGCGGCCGTGACCTTCGCACTCGTGAAGGTGACCCCCGTCGCCTCGTCTTCGGGAGCTCCGCAGATCACCACACTCGACGCGACATCGACCAGGGAGACCCCGGCCGGGTGGATGGGGGTGGGCCCGAGCTCCGCCGTGTTCGACTTCTACGGGCTGGTTCTCGTGGAGAGCGCCGGCGGGTACTTCAACGGTTCCGTCGGAGAGGACTGCCTCACCGTCGCCCGCTGGGATCAGGTGCCCGACAAGGAGGACTTCGACTCCTCCTCGGGATGGAGCTACGACGGCCCCACGTACACCGGGTGCGCCGTCGGCACGTTCCCCGCGACCGTCGAGGTGCCTTTCGACAGCAATGTCCCCAAGGAGCTGAGCGAGCGCTTCCCGTCGGCGACCGCACTGCAGTTCGTGTACGACGGCGAACGGGTCGGGGTCTTCCTCGACAGCGAGTAGGCGAGCGAAACGCCCGCCGCGGGAGCGGTCCAGCGCGATGTTACGATGGCCGCAGCAGCTGCGGGGGAGTGACGACCCCCGGCCCTCCGGGGCAGGTGGCGGCTCGCGCGTCCGGCGTATCGACGAGAGGCCGATGAGCGATCGGCGAAGGTGTGGTGGCACCGCGATCTAGCCCCCGCCCGCACCTCCAGGGCTTTCGCCACCTGGAGGAATCATGTCGTCGACCGACCCCGCTCGCACTCTCGCCACTCAGCTTCCCGACACGCCCCCTGGCGCACGGATCACCCTCATGGGACACGTGCACCGGCGCAGGGAACTCGCCACCGTCTCGTTCCTGATCCTGCGCGACCGCACAGGACTCGCGCAGATCGTGTTCCGCCCCGAGCAGCTCCCGACCGTCGGTCTGCCCGGTGAGGAGACGGTCGTGCGCATCGACGGCACCGCGACCGCGAACGCGCACGCCCCCGGTGGCATCGAGGTGACAGCACCCGAGATCACCCTGCTCTCGGAGCCCGCGCGCACCCCGGTGGTCGAGCTGTGGCGGCCCACCCTCGACGCCGCGCTTCCCACGGTGCTCGATCATGCGGCGGTGACCTGGCGGCATCCCGCTCAGCGTGCGAAGTGGGAGCTGGCTGCGGCGAGCCTGCGCGGATTCCGTCGCACGCTCGACGCCGAGGGATTCACCGAGATCCAGACGCCGAAGCTCGTCGACTCCGTGACGGAGTCGGGAGCGAACGTGTTCCCGGTCGACTACTTCGGCACGACCGCCTACCTCGCGCAGAGTCCGCAGTTCTTCAAGCAGCAGCTCGTCGGCGTCTTCGAGCGCGTCTATGAGACGGGCCCCGTGTTCCGCGCGGAACCACACGACACGGTGCGGCACCTCGCCGAGTACGTCTCCCTCGACGCCGAGCTCGGGTTCATCCGCGACCACCGCGATGTGCTCGCGCTGCTGCACCGAGTGCTGCTCGGCATGATCGAGAGCATCCGCACCGAGAGCGGGGACGCGGTCGCGCGCCTCGGCCTCGCGCTTCCCGCGATCCCCGACGAGATCCCGGTGATCCACTTCCAGGACGCGCTGCGGCGGGTCGGCGCCCCGGATGACGAGCCCGACCTGGCACCGGCGCACGAACGCGCTCTCGGCGAGTGGGCCCGGCAGCGGTACGGCAGTGACGTGATCGCGGTCGAGGGGTACCCGATGCGCAAGCGGCCCTTCTACACGCACCCGCAGCCGGACGACCCGCGGTGGAGCAACAGCTTCGACCTGATCTTCCGGGGCCTCGAGCTCGTGACCGGTGGGCAGCGACGGCATCGGTACTCCGACTACGTCGCCGCCATCGAAGCGCGGGGCGAGTCGCCCGCCGCGTACGCCTCCTACCTCTCGGCCTTCGCGCACGGCATGCCGCCGCACGGAGGGTTCGCGATCGGTCTGGAGCGCTGGGTGTCGCGACTCATCGAGGCGTCGAACATCCGGGAGGTGACGCTCTTCCCGCGCGACCTGCACCGGCTCACCCCGTGAGCCCGCGGTCGCGGTGCGCGATAGCATCTGTGGCATGAACTTCAACCGCTCCGCGTGGTGGTGGCTGCGATAGCAGCCGGTTGAAGCATGTTCACGGGCTGCACGGCAGTTCGTGACAGCACCAGAGAACTCCGTGCGGCTCCCGATTCAGGGAGAGACAGATGGATTCGTTCACCGCGACCGCGCAGCGATCGACGGAGGTCGCCGACGCTGTGGCCCGGCACCCCGAGAGGTTCCGCGTGCTCACGGGCGAGCGCCCCACGGGGGCGCTTCACCTCGGGCACTATTTCGGGACCATCCGGGAGCGGGTGCGGCTGCAGGAGGCGGGGGTCGAGACGTTCCTCGTGCTCGCCGACTACCAGGTCATCACCGACCGGGATACGACGGCGCACGTGCGCGACAACGTGCACGGGGCCGTTCTCGACTACCTCGCAGCTGGGATCGACCCGGCGCGGACGACGGTCTTCACGCACTCGGCGGTCCCTGCGCTGAACCAGTTGCTGCTGCCGTTCCTCAGTCTCGTCACCGAGGCCGAGCTGCACCGCAACCCCACGGTCAAGTCGGAGCTCGAGGCCTCGGGGCGTGCGCTGAGCGGGTTGCTGCTGACCTATCCGGTGCATCAGGCCGCCGACATCCTGTTCTGCAAGGGCAACCTGGTGCCGGTGGGAAAGGACAATCTGCCGCACGTGGAGATGACGCGGGTGATCGCCCGACGGTTCAACGAGCGCTACGGCCCGATCTTCCCGGTTCCCGATGCCCTGATCACCGCGGCGCCGGAGGTGCCAGGGCTGGACGGTCGGAAGATGTCGAAGAGCTACGGCAACGCGATCGCCCTGTCGATGACGGCGGACGAGACCGTCGCCGCGATCCGCCGTGCCCGAACGGATCAGGATCGGCGGATCACGTTCGATCCGGAGCATCGGCCGGGCGTCTCGGCGCTGCTGTCGACGGCCGCCCTGTGCCTCGACGTCGCGCCGGAGGAGCTGGCGGACGACATCGGTGACGGCGGCAGCGGCGAACTGAAGAAGATCACTGCGACGGCTGTGAACGACTTCCTGGCGCCCCTGCGAGAGCGGCGTCGAGGCTTCGCCGCAGACGGCGAGATCGTGCGCAGCGTGCTTCGTCGAGGCAACGAGCATGCCCGTGTGATCGCAGACGCAACGCTCTACGAGGTGCGCCAGGCGATGGGGACCGTGTACTAGGCGGCCTGCGCGCCGGCGGTCGCCGGCGCGCTCGACATCGGCGACCATCCTCGCTCAATCGCCCGGCGAGGTCGTCCACGGGGGAGACTGTGTCTGAGTGCCGAGCCGTGCAGGGGAGGAGAGCGATGACGACCGTGTTCCCGCGTTCCGTCTCCGTCGTCATCCCGGTGCGCGACGATGCCCGCCTGCTGGAGGTGTGTCTGAGCGCCCTCGCCCGGCAGACCCCGATCGCCGACGAGATCGTGATCGTCGACAACGGCAGCAGCGATGACACGGCCGCCGTCGCCGAGCGGTTCGGCGCACGGGTCGTGAGCGAGCCGATCCGGGGGATTCCTCGCGCATCGGCCGCGGGCTACGACGCGGCGACCGGTGACATCATCGCGCGGCTCGAACGGACGTTCCGCACCCGTGACGACGTCGACTTCGTCACGGGGGAGCCGCGCTTCTACGGTGCGACGCCCCTGGTGCACTGGATGGGGGCGCACCTCTACATCGGCGGCATGTACGCCGCGATGGGTCCGCTTCTCGGGCATGCGCCCCTCTACGGATCGAACATGGCGATGCGGGCCTCCGTCTGGCGGATGCTGAGCGGGGAGGTGCACCGCGAGGAGCAGAACATCCACGACGACTTCGACCTGTCGTTCCACGTGCGGCCGGGGATGACGGTGCTGCGCGATCGGGGCCTCGTGGTCGAGGTCTCGGCGCGGCCGTTCCAGGACTGGGCGTCGCTCCGACGGCGGTTGAGCTATGTGGTGCCCACCGTGCGGCTGCACCTGTCGGAAGAGCCGCTGCACCGGCGGCGCCAGGCTCGCCGCGAGGCCGAGCGCTCCTCGGTCGGCCGGTGACGCCGTCGGTGGCTCAGTCGCGAGCCCGCGCGTAGAGATCGAGCAGGTCGGCGGCGAGCTGATGCGGGGTGGTCTCGCTCGGGCTGTGGCCGGTCGCATACGAGCGGAACTCGGCGTCGATGTCGCGGGCGTACCGCTCGTGGGCGGCGAGGGGCCACAGATCATGCGACCCGGCGACGACGAGCTTGGGCACGGGCAGCTCCCGCACGCGGCTGCGCACATCGGGCGCGATCATCATGAGGCCGACGATCTCGTCGACGCTGCGCCTGCTCGTGAGCGCGAACCGTGAGCGCACGAACTCGAGCCGTCGGGGTGGGACCCGGTTCTTGTTCGTCACGATCCCCCAGATCATGAGGCCGGCTCCGCGGCGGGCGCTCGCGATCGGGGCGAGGGGACCCAACCATTTCATGCTCGCGAACACGTTGCCGGACCCCGGGGGAGTGGTGAGCAGCGCGAGGGAGAGCACGAGGTCCCGGCGGCGGACGGCGACCAGCTGAGCGACCGTGCCGGCGAACGAGTACCCCAGCAGGTGTGCGGGTGCGCCCGCTTCGAGGAACGCGATCAGGTCGCCGATGAACAGCTCGTAGGTGTAGGCGGAGTTCGCACCGGCGGCGTGCGACTCGTACTGCCCGGCGAGGTCGAACGACTGCACGAAGTAGCCGGCCTCCGCCAGCAGCGGCAGGATCAGAGCGAAGTCCTCCTTGGACCCCGTCGCCCCCGGCACCAGCACCACCCGCGGATGTCCCTGGTCGCCGATAGAGATCACGGACAGCTCACCGCTCGGGGCGGAGAACCGCGACCGCACCGACCCGGGGGGAGGTGTCGTCCAGTCGATGTCGCCGATGGCCGCGTCGAGGGACGCCGGGGTGCGGGATGCCCGCTCGCTCCTCGAATCTGTCGACACGCTCACAAGCTACCCCTCGGCTCCCTCGCGCAGAAGTACATCGGGAGCGTCTCGCCTTTAGTTGCACTTTGGCAACTAAAGGCGTATGGTTGACCTCGATCAACTTTCTACGCAGGAGCGCCAACCCGTGACAGACACCCCATCCGCACCCCCTGAGACGACCCGTTCGGCCCGCGAGGTCTTCACCGCGATCTCCGGTCTCGTCGTCGGCATGTTCGTCGCCGTGCTCTCGGGCACGGTCGTGTCGACCTCGATGCCGGTCATCATCGCCGACCTCGGCGGCACGCAGTCCCAGTACACCTGGGTCATCACCGCGAGCCTTCTGGCCACCGCCGTCTCCACCCCGATCTGGGGCAAGCTCGCCGACCTGGTCGACCGCAAGGTCCTGGTCCAGGTCTCCCTCATCCTCTTCACGGTCGGCACCGTGATCGCCGGCTTCTCGACGGACACGAACATGCTCATCGCTGTGCGCGTCGTCCAGGGCATCGGCGTCGGCGGCCTGATGTCGCTCGTCATGATCGCCGTGGCCCTCATCATCTCCCCGCGTGAGCGCGGCAAGTACATGGGCGTCGTCGGCGGCATCATGGCCCTGGGCACCATCGGCGGCCCTCTGCTCGGCGGACTCCTCACCGACGTGTGGGGCTGGCGCTCCAACTTCTTCGTCGGTGTGCCCTTCGCGATCCTCGCCCTCGTGCTGCTGCAGTTCACGCTGCACCTGCCCAAGCCCCAGCGCGACACCAAGGTCTCGATCGACTACTTCGGCATCGTGCTCCTCGCCGTCGGCGTCTCGACCCTGCTCATCTGGGTCTCCATGGGCGGCAACCAGTTCGACTGGGACTCCTCGACGAGCATCATGCTCGTGGTCACCGCCGGCGTCGCGATCGCCGCGTTCATCACGGTCGAGTTCTTCGTCAAGGAACCGATCGTCCCGATGTCGCTTTTCACGGGCCGCACCTTCACCCTGTCGGTCATCGCCTCGATCGCCATCGGCGTCTCGATGTTCGCCACGTCGGTGTTCCTCGCGCAGTACTTCCAGCTCGCCCGTGGCGCCACGCCCACCGAGTCGGGCCTCATGACCATCCCGATGATCATCGGCCAGATGGGGGCGTCGATCATCATCGGCCAGCTCGTGAGTCGCTTCGGCAAGTGGAAGGGCTGGATGGTCACGGGCTCGATCCTCACGACGATCGGCGTCAGCCTGATGGCAACCCTGCGCTACGACACCCCGTTCCCGCTCGTTGCCGTGTACATGTTCGTGCTCGGCGCCGGCCTCGGCATGGTCATGCAGAACCTCACGCTCATCGTGCAGAACGACACCGCGCCGCAGCAGCTGGGTGCCGCCTCGTCGAACGTCAACTTCTTCCGCACGATCGCCGGCACCATCGGCGTCACCGTGATGGGTTCGCTGCTGTCGACCAGCGTCGCGAACTACATCACCGACGCCCTCGACGGCTTCGTGCCCTCCACACCGGCCGAGATCGACGCGCTCGAGCACCTCGCCTCCGGCGACGTCCCGAAGGTCGGTCAGCTGCCCGATACGATCCGCGCGATCGTCGAGAGTGCCTACGGTCACGGCATCGCCGACTCCTTCATCATCGCGATTCCGCTCGCCGTGATCGCCATCATCGCGATCGCGTTCATCAAGAACAAGCCGCTGTCGACGAAGAACGCCGCCGAGCAGATGCTCGAGCAGGCTGAGGAATCGGTGATCGAGGTCTCCGAGGCCGAGGTCGGAGCCTCGCTCTCCACCGGGTCCATCCGGATCCAGGGCGCGAGCAGTGGGCCCACGACCGGTTCGGTCCGCGTTCTCGAGCGCGAAGACCGTGAACGCGAAGACCGGGACGGGGAGCGCTGAGGTCATGGCCTCGGCAGCGGTCGCGCCGTCGGATGTCGACAGCGCTCTCGGCGACCTCCAGGCGCACCTGAACCTCATCTTCGCGAGGACCCGGTCGCTGTGGAGGGAATCCGCGGCCCGGGTCCATCCGGAGCTTCAGGTGGGCGGCTACAAGCTGCTCACGTTCATCGATCGGGCGGGCACCGCGAACGCGCACGAGCTCGCCGAGCGGTTCGAGATGGACAAGTCGGTGATCAGTCGTCAGGTGCGGATGCTCGAGGACCTGGGGCTTCTCGAGTCCCGCGCCGATGAGCGCGACGGGCG
Source organism: Microbacterium sp. UCD-TDU (assembly GCF_000340625.1). Taxonomy (NCBI): domain Bacteria; kingdom Bacillati; phylum Actinomycetota; class Actinomycetes; order Micrococcales; family Microbacteriaceae; genus Microbacterium; species Microbacterium sp. UCD-TDU. Next base: position 745,139 of record NZ_KB454446.1, on the reverse strand, counting down.
GCTGCGGGTGCTGAGCGCGACGGCCTCGGCCTGCAGCGCGCTCGCCGAGGTGCGCCGCGACTACGGCTCCCGTCTTCAGGCCGTGATCGACGAGCTGACGCCCGAGGAGATCAGGGCGGCCTCCAAAGCCTTCCGGCTGCTCGCCGAGGTCTGACCCGAAGCCCCGCTGTCCCGATCGACAGCGGGGCTTCGCCGTACACTGGCGATCATGAGCGCCTCCTCCGACGCCCCTTCCGAGACCCCCGCATCCGCGTCAGCGCCGGGCCGCCTGGGAGACGACGACCTCGATCAGGCCGTCACCAGAGTGGAGCAGGAACTCGGACGGCTCTTCGCGCGGATCCGCATCGGCTGGCGGGAAGCCGCGGCCACCGTGCATCCCGACCTTCAGCCGCTCGGCTACCAGGTGCTGACCTCCATCGCGACGGGCAAAGCGACCTCCGCCGGCGCGATCATCGAACGGCTGCAGACCGACAAGTCGGCGGTGAGCCGCCAGGTGCGACAGCTCGAGCAGCTGGGACTCGTCGAGAGCGTGCCCGACCCCGAGGACCGCAGGGCCCGCGTGCTCGTGGCCACAGAACTCGCCCAGGAGCGGGTGGCTCTCGCCCGCTCGCGCTATGAGGGTCGCATCGGTGAGAGGCTGCGAAACTGGACCGCCGCCGACCTCGACCACTTCGCCGACCTGCTCGCCGGCCTCGGCGGCTGACGGGAACCGACCGGGCGGAAGCAGCAGCGGGAATACGGCGCACCGTTCGCGCCTTACGTCCCTCTGTGAGTCTCTACGAACCGGCCGTCTTCGGCGCCCTGCAGCTGTCCAACCGCGTCGTGATGGCGCCCCTCACCCGCACCCGTGCCGACGACGACGGTGTTCCGACCGCCACCATGGCGGAGTACTACCGCCAGCGCGCCGGGCAGGGGCTCATCATCTCCGAGGGCACGTGGCCGGCGGTCGAGGGCAAGTCGTATCCCGGACAGCCGGGCATCGTGACACCCGCGCAGATCGAGGGGTGGAAGCCGATCACCGCGGCGGTCCACGATGCGGGCGGAACGATCGTCATGCAGCTCATGCACGGCGGCCGTGTGGGTCACCCCGCGATCTCGGGGGAGCCACGGGTCGTCGCACCCAGCGCGCTCGCCGCGCCCGGACAGACGCGTACGCCCGAGGGCAAGGCAGACCTCCCCGTCGCACACGCGCTCACCCTCGACGAGATCCCCGAGGTGATCGAGCAGTTCGCCCAGGCGGCGCGCAACGCGGTCGCGGCCGGATTCGACGGCGTCGAGGTGCACGGTGCGAACGGCTATCTCGTGCACGAGTTCCTGTCTCCGGTGTCGAACATCCGTGACGACCGCTACGGCGGATCGCCTGAGAACCGCGCCCGCTTCGCGATCGAGGTCACCGCGGCCGTCGCCGCGGCTGTCGGCGCCGACCGCACCGGCATCCGTCTCTCGCCGCAGCACAACATCCAGGGCGTGCTGGAGGAGGACGACGCGGATGTTCTCGCCACCTACACCGCCGTCGCCGAAGGGCTCGCGCCGCTCGGTCTCGCCTTCATCGACGTGCTCAACGCGCACCCTGCCGGTGAGCTCGTGCAGCACATCCGCCGCACAGGGGGCGCGCCTGTGATCGTCAACACCGGTTTCGCGACCGAGACCACCAAGGATGAGGCCGAGGCGCTCGTCGCCGACGGATGGGCGGACGCCGTCGCCGTCGGCCGACCCGTGATCGCCAACCCCGACCTGGTCGAGCGCTGGATCCAGGGGGCGGAGCTCAACGAGCCGCGGCCCGAGCTGTTCTACGGCCGGACGGCGGAGGGATACAGCGACTACCCGTCGCTGGAGTCGGTGCGCGCCGGCGTCTGAGGTCGCGCCGGACAGTGTGGCCGTTCTGTTCACGACCGCGTCCGTGAGCTGGTCGTAGCGTGGGGGCATGACACTGAAACTCGGCTTCATCGGCATCGTGACCCACGACATGGCGGCCTCCCTCGCCTTCTACCGCGCCCTGGGCGTCGATATCGCGCAGGGCCAGGACGACGCTGCGCACGTCGACGCGAAACTCGATGACGGCGTGACACTCGCCTGGGACACGATCGAGACGATCCGAGGTTTCGACCCCGGATTCGTACCGGCGACCGGTGGGCATCGCATCGCCCTCGCCTTCGACAAGGGGTCGGCGGCGGAGGTCGATGCCGCGTTCGCCGCTCTCGTGAGCGCCGGATACACGGCGCACGTCGAGCCCTGGGACGCGCACTGGGGGCAGCGCTACGCGACGCTTCTCGATCCCGACGGGAACTCGGTCGACCTCTATGCGGAGCTCGCCGCGAACTGACCGGGGCTGACGCCGACCAGCCGTCGGAACTCGCGCGAGAGATGCGGCTGGTCGGCGAAACCCGCCTCGGCGGCTGCTGCGACGAGGGGTGCTCCTCGTCGCAGCAGCGCCTGGGCGCGGCGGGAGCGCTCGAGGCGCACGAGCGTGGCGTATCCGTAGCCGAAGGTCGAGAGCATCCGCCTCCGGAAGGAGCGCTCCGAGGTCCCGTATCCCGCGGCAGCGCGGGCGGCCGGCTCGGCAGCGGCTGCCGAGCGGTGCACGGCGGCGGACCAGCGGCTCGATTCCGAGGCCTGCACCGCGAGTGAGGACAGTGCGCCCGTGGAGTGCGCGCCGTCGGCGAACGGCGCCATCGCCGCACGCAGGTGCTCGGCGCGCCCGCGGGAGGTGAGGTCTTCGAGCGGGACGAGCTGGTCGGTGATCTCCCCGAGGTCGAGGCCGAGCAGGTGGCCGGCGCGCCCAGGGGGCAACCGGAACCCGAACGAGTCGCCAGCCCCATCGCCACCCGCCGTGATCCACCGCGTGGAGGGACCGGCCACCGAGACCCGACCGTCACGCAGTATCAGGTCGACGCAGCCGTCTGCGGGGATCGGAGCCCCACCCGCGCTGCCACGGGAGCGCCACAGTGCCGCTCCGTGGGGCAGGTGCGTCTCGGAGTACATCACGTCATTGTCTCAGGCGTGGTCTCAGGCGTGGGGTACCGCATCAGAGCACGATGTCGCCCGCCGAGTCGAGGGCCCGCCATGCGGTCTCGCGGGCGCCCGGCCGCACGAGCACGTCGGCCGCGATCATCTCGGCGAGGTCAATGCCGGTCAGCGCCGCGATGTCGGCGATCGGCGCCTGGAACGTGCGGAAGCCGCCGAGCGGCGCGACGTCGAGCGTCCCCTCCCGTGTGTCGACCAGGGCGGACTGATCGAGCACGAAGCCGGCTGCGGCAAGGTCGTCGCGGCCGTGCCAGGCCGCGATCTTCCAGAACCGGAGCGGCACGCGGATGCCGCGGTAGCTCGGGTCGTTCTCGGCGAGGACCGGGGCGGTGAACACCGACACGCGCTGCTCGGTGGTCTCGGCGTAGGCGAGCACGTGGTCTTCGAGGCCGAGCCAGAGCTGCTTCGACTGGTTGAAGCCGGCGGCCTGCGGTGCGGCGTTGGGATAGAAGAACGTCGCCTCGCTCGCCGCCCGCGCGGTCGCGACCGCTCCCCACCCCGGGTCGCGTCGACGCACGAGGTGCCCGCGATCGAGGTCGTTGCGGGCGTACACCTCGGGCCCCGCCTGCTCATCGAGTGGAAGGCGCTCGTCGAGTCGCCAGTCGCCGGTGCGCGGCAGGTCGCGCAGCGTGGCGCCGTCGATGTTCACGGCCGTCACCGCGGCGAGCCGACGCTCGGGGTCGAGCAGCACCGTGAACCGGGGATACGGGAGTGTGCGCACGGTCTGGGCGGGGCGAGGGAGGGGGAGCCGCGTGCCGAGGAAGTCCACGTCGTAGCCGGCGGTCATGATCCGATCGTGCACGGTGCCTCCGACGTCTGCACCTGTCAGCGCGGATCGACGATGACGTCGAGGGCCACGCCCGCGCACGCCACGCGCGGCAGGTCGGCGAGTCCGCTGCCGCGGACCGAGTCGCCGGTCGCCCAGCGGGGATCGGTCGAGACCACGACGCGGCCGACGCCGTTGGTCAGGGTGACCTCGCACCCCAGGGCGGCGAAGCGGTGCGTCAGATCCTGTTCGACGGACGATACGAGCAGGTCGAGGCCGGCGACGCCGATGCGACGGCCGTCGACCTCGGCGGGGACCGCGATCGTGATCGTGTACTCGTCGCTGCAGAGGTAGTCGACGTAGGGGCCGGCGACGTGCGGTTCGCCGGTGGCCATCGGCACGCGGAACCACTCCAGGGCGCTGTAGTCGATGTTCTCCTTGTTCAGCGACTGCGAGGCGAGCACGAGCTGCCGGCGGTCCTCACCCTGCCACCACGCGAGATGGCTGTGGGCATCGGAGAGGAGGTCGATCGCGGCGATGAAGCCCGCGCCGTAGACCGGGACGCCGGGGAGGTCGAGTGTCCTCAACGCATGCGGTTCCACGAGCGCGTCGATCCTCGAGCGCGTGAGCGGCCCTGCTCCCCTGGCGTCGAAGACTTCGGCGGCGAACGGGTCCACCCAGTCGAGCAGGGTGCGCACGGGCGCCGTGAAGTAGTCCTCCACGATCGCGGCTGCTGCCTGGATGGCGGTGTCGGTTGCTGTGTTCATCGCGTCCTCCTGTGCACGTCGATGCTGGTCCTCTGATCTACCCGGTCGTTGCCTGGAGCCGGATCAGCGCGTCGATGGTCTCGGCGGCCATGAGCTCGGTCCTCGCCCCGGCGGCGTCGGGATCCCCGGCCTCCACGGCGTCGATGACGGCGGCCAGGTGGGCTCCCTGGCGCCGAAGGTTCTCTGTCTCGTGCGCGACGAGACGCAGGAAGGGCGAGAGCTCTGCCTGCAGCTTCATCTGCTCGCGGGTGAGGCGCGCCGACTGGCTCAGCGCGACGATCTCGATCTGCACGTCGTCGAGCAGACGGCGCTGTGCTTCCGGGTCGAGCTCCTCGATCCGCTCCAGCCGGCGACGCACCCGCTGCGTCTCGCTGGGGTCGGCGCGTCGCGCCGCGAGTCGCACGCAGGCTCCGGTGATGGCGGCGTAGTGGGCGCCGAGGTCGCGCAGGGCCAGGCGCGATGTGCGGCGCACGGCCTCTCTGGCGAAGGTGAGGGGATCGGCGTGCGCCGCGACGAAGCTGCCCCCGTTGCGCCCGCGGCGGGTGACGACCAGGCCGCGTCCGCGGAGGGCCAGGAGCGCTTCGCGCACGGTCACGGGAGCGACGCCGAGACTCTTGCTGAGATCGGCTTCCGACGGGAGGCGCTCGCCCGCGCGGAGGTGTCCGCGGGTGATGGCGTCGACGAGTCGACGCTCGACGAGCTCCGCCCGCCCCTCGTCGCCGATGGGCTGGAACAGCGCGCCCTGAAGGCGGTGCGGCTGCTCGTGCTCGGGTTCGTGCTCGAGTTCCGGGGAGCGCTCAGCGGAAGCGTGCGTCGGGTGCGTCGTCGAGCTCGATGCCATCCTGCGATTCTCCCTTCCGCGATCACGATACCCAAGAAGTTGCTGTTGACATATTACCTCTGGGTTTATATGTTTTGGTGAATCTTCCCCGTTCGACGACGATCCGAGGAGCGCGAGATGATCGCCACGGCCCCCGCAGCACCCGCAGCCCCCGAGGCCACCCGCCCGGACGGGACGGTGACTCTGAGCGGCGTCACGAAATCCTTCGGCGAGTTCACCGCCGTCCGCGACCTCGACCTCGAGGTCGCCTCGGGGGAGTTCCTGTCGATGCTCGGGCCTTCGGGCTCGGGCAAGACGACGGTGCTGCGCATGATCGCCGGTTTCGAAGACGTCACCGGTGGCAGCATCCGCCTCTCCGGCGTGGACGTGACACGGACGCCGCCGCACGCACGTCCGGTGAACACGGTGTTCCAGGACTACGCGCTCTTCCCGCACCTGACCATCGCCGACAACGTCGGCTACGGTCTCCGCGTCCGCGGTGAGGGGAAAGCTGCCCGCGCCGCCCGGGTGCAGACCTCGCTGGAGCAGGTGCGACTCGATCACGTGGCCGATCGCCTGCCGCACCAGCTCTCCGGCGGCCAGCGTCAACGCATCGCCCTGGCCCGCGCGCTCATCCTGCGGCCGCAGGTGCTGCTGCTCGACGAGCCGCTCGGTGCGCTCGACAAGCAGCTCCGCGAGCAGATGCAGATCGAGCTCAAGCAGATCCAGCGCGAGGTCGGCATCACCTTCGTCTTCGTCACCCACGACCAGGAGGAGGCGCTCACACTGAGCGACCGGGTCGCGGTGTTCAACGGCGGCCGGATCGAGCAGATCGGCACCGCGCGCGACGTCTACGAGCGCCCACAGACCGAGTTCGTCGCGCGCTTCCTCGGGCTCTCGAACCTCATCGGCGGAGACCTCGCCGAGCGCCTCACCGGCGACCGCCGAACCATGAGCGTGCGTCCGGAGCGGATGCGGCTGATCGATCGAGAGGGCGCGCTCGCTGCGGGCGAGGTCGCTCTCGACGGGACGATCAGCGAGATCGTCTACACCGGCCCGGCCACCCGTTACCTGGTCGCGACCGATGTCGGGATCGACCTGATCGCCGAACGACCCAACACCCGACACGGTGCCGATGACGATCTCGCTCGAGGACACCACGTCCGTGCCGCCTGGTCTCCCGGCCACGCGGCACGGCTTCCCTGAAAAACCGCAACATCCCCACCCCCAGCACTGATCACAAAGGAGCGATCCATGCGTAAGAAGATCCTGGCCACCACCGCGATGGCGGCCGTCGCCGTCCTCGCCCTCTCCGGTTGCGCCACCGGAGGCGAGACCGCATCCGAGGGCTCCGGCGAACTCCAGATCGATGTTCCCGACATCGCCATGCAGGAGGAACTCGGCGACTACGAGGGCGAGGTGAACATCGTCGCCTGGAGCGGATTCGTCGAGCCGGCGTGGAGCGACGCGTTCGCCGCCGAGACCGGATGCGTGGTGAATCGCCGCGTCGCCGGAACCAGCGATGAGATGGTGCAGCTCATGCGCACCGGCGACTACGACCTGGTCTCCGCCTCGGGTGACGCGAGCCTGCGCCTGATCGCGGGCGGCGACGTGCAGCCGCTCAACCTCGACCTCATCCCGAACTTCGGCGACGACATCGTCGAGGGCATGAAGGGCCAGATCTACGACACGATCAACGGCAAGTCGTACGGCATCCCGATCGGCCGCGGCGCGAACATCCTGCAGTACGACAGCGACGTCGTCACCGAGGAGCCCACCAGTTGGGATGTCGCATGGGAGAAGGACAGCCCTTACGCGGGCAAGGTCATCGCCTACGACGCCCCGATCTACATCGCCGACGCCGCGGTGTACCTGATGGCGCACGAGCCAGACCTCGGCATCACGAACCCGTACGCACTCGATGAGAAGCAGCTGAAGGCCGCCGTCGAGCTGCTCAAGCAGCAGAACGAGATCGTGTCGGAGTACTGGTCCGACCCCGCCGCACAGATCACGTCGTTCGCGGGCGGCACCACGGTGCTCGGCACTTCGTGGGAGGTGCTGCGCAAGCTCACGGAGGACGACAGGTTCAAGAGCGTGCTGCCCGAGGAGGGCTCTACCGGCTGGTCGGACGCCTGGATGCTGGCCGCCGAGTCGAAGAGCCCGAACTGCGCGTACGCGTGGATGGACTACTCGTCCTCGCCGGAGGTGAACGGCGCGATCGCGATGAACTTCGGCATGGCTCCGGCCAACGCCGCGTTCTGCGACACCAGCGAGGAGGCCAAGGCGCACTGCGACTACTTCAACGCCACGGATGAGGAGTACTTCAAGAAGGTCTGGTTCTGGACGACGCCGATCGAGCAGTGCATCGACGGCCGCACCGACGTCACCTGCACCAACTTCCAGCAGTGGACGGACGCCTGGCTCTCGGTCAAGGGCTGAGCCGCATCGAGGGGGTGGGTCCTGCCGACCCGCCCCCTCACCCTCCCGCATCTTCCGCAACCACGAACGGGATCGACATGAAGCGCCGCCTCCGGATCGCCGGGCTCTTGGCCCTTCCGATGACCTGGCTCATCGGGATCTACATCTTCTCGCTGGTCATGCTCCTCGTGACCGCCTTCTGGATCACCGACCCCTTCACCTCCAAGGTGAAGCCGGGGTTCACGCTGCGCAACTTCGAGCAGCTCTTCGTCAACCCCGCCTATCTGTCGACGTCGATGCGCACGCTGGGCATCGCCCTCGCCGTGACGGTGCTCGCCATCCTCATCTCGGTGCCCCTCGGCATCTTCATGGCCAAGGTCGCATCGCCCTGGCTGCGGGCGCTGTTGGCCGTGTCGATCACCCTGCCGCTGTGGGCCGGGTACCTGGTGAAGGTCCTCGCGATGCGGATCACGTTCACCGAGCAGGGGTTCGCGAACTGGCTGCTGGCACCGTTCGGTCTCTCCGGACCGGGTTTCAGTGTGCTCACCGTCGTGCTCACCCTGACCTATCTGTGGCTGCCGTACATGGCCGTGCCGGTGTACACCGCGATCCGCCAGGTGCCGCCGAACCTCTTCGACGCCTCCGCCGACCTCGGCGCCGGGTCGTGGCGGACGATCGCATCGGTGGTGCTGCCGATCATCAAGCCGGCCCTCATCGCCGGCTCCGTCTTCACGTTCTCCCTGAGCCTCGGCGACTATCTGGTGGCCCGGTTCGTCGGCGGAGACACCCAGATGATCGGCAGCGTGATCGCATCGAACATCAACCTGAACCCCCCGCTGGCGGCCGCGTACTCGCTGGTCCCCATCGCGTTCGTCGTCATCTACCTGGTGAGCGTGCAGCGCACCGGCGCACTGGAAAGGATGTGAGTCGCGCATGCTGAGACTGTCCCGCACCTCCAAGATCGTCCTCGGGGTCGTCGTCGCGATCGTCCTCGCGTTCATGTACATCCCGCTCGCGCTGGTCGTGCTCAACTCCTTCAACTCCGCGCGTATCGTCAGCTGGCCGGTGAGTGGGTTCTCCCTCGAATGGTGGGGCAAGGCGTTCACCAGCGAGCCTGTGCGCGCCGCACTCCTGAACTCGGTCCTCGTCGCATCCGGGGCGACCGTGATCGCCGTCATCCTCGGCACCCTCGTGGCGTTCGCGCTGCAGCGGTACTCGTTCTTCGGGCAACGTGCCGTGAACCTCCTGGTGGTGCTGCCGATCGCTCTCCCCGGCATCGTCACCGGCGTCGCCCTGAACAACACCTACAACCAGCTGCTGGAGCCGATCGGCATCCAGGTCGGCTTCTACGGCATGATCATCGCGCACGGCACCTTCTGCATCGTCATGGTCTTCAACAACGTGCTCGCGCGGCTTCGGCGGATGAACCCGAGCATCGAGGAGGCCTCGCAGGACCTCGGCGCGAGTCCGTGGCAGACGTTCCGGCTCGTCACGCTCCCGCAGTTCCGCAGCGCGCTGATCGCCGGGGCCATCCTCGCCTTCGCGCTCAGCTTCGACGAGGTCTACGTCACGATCTTCACCGCGCCGCCGGGCGTCGACACCCTGCCTCTGTGGATCATGAACCAGATGGCCAGGCCCAACGAGGCGAACGTGGTCAACGTCGTCGCGACGGTCGTCATCGTCGCCTCCTTCCTCCCGGTGTGGATCTCGCAACGGCTGGGGAAGGAGGTCGACGAGCGCGACTGACGCCGGGACACCTCTCAGTCGTCGGTGCGGAAACCTGTCGCCTTGTGGGTGCCGTCGCAGAACGGCTTGAGGGCGGAGAGTCCGCAGCGGCACAGGGCCACTGTGCGGCGGTGGGGTGCGATCGGCTCGCCCTCGGTCGTCTGCAGCTCCACCTCACCGCGGACGAGCAACGGGCCGTCGGGGTATGGCGTGATCGTCGGGCGGTCGTGGCCGGCGCTCATGACGGCATCCGCGTGCGAAGCGAGGAGGTGCCTGTGGACCAGGCGTCCAGGATGTGCGCGCCTCCCCATCCGTCGACGGTCAGGCACGCGGCGGCACCGAACATGATGTCGGGCAGCAGCTCGGGGTGATCCTCGGCGAGGCTGCCGGCGAGGTCTCGCGCGGCGATCTGCTCGTGCACCGCGTCGGCCTCGACATGCTCGTCGAAGTAGTCCGAGACGTCGGAGCCGAAGCCCAGACGACGCAGGCCGTCGGCATACAGACGGCACGGGATCGACGAGGTCATCTCATAGGCGGCGAGGTGGCCGACGATCGAACCCACCAGGCGGCGGTTGAGGCCGAACATCGACATCATGTTGAGGGAGGCGAGAGTCACGGCGGGCAGGTCGTCGACATACGCACCGTAGGTGTCATCCAGGCCTGCCCCCCGCATGGCGCGCGCGAAGAGCGCGGCGTGCACGCGGTGCGGACGGCCACCGCCGTATTCGTCGGACTGGATCTCGACGAGCGCGGCCTTGGCGCGACCTTCGAGTCGCGGAATCGCCCAGGAGTGCGGGTCCGCTTCGCGCAGCGTGTACGCCGAGCGCTGGATGAGCATCTCCTGCGCCTGCGCCTCGTTGGCCTTCTTCACGAAGTACCGCGACAGACTCGGCCCGGTGTCGGCCTCGGCGAGCGCGAAGAGCGCGCGACCGACGGCATCCACGGTCGGCTCCGGCAGGTCGGGCACCGGGACGCTCGCGCGAAGGTCGCGCTCGAAGGCCGTCTCCAGAACACGTCGGGTCGCGAGGAGCGCGGGGTCCCATTCCAGATCAGGGTCGAGCTGGGGGAGCGACCCGTACGCGGAGGCGTACAGCACGAACAGCGCCAGCTGGATGTCGTCGTCGCGGGCGATGTCGGCGCTCGCCGTGACGGCCTCCTCGGCGAGTGCCGCGTGGCCGGATCCCTCGCCGGAACCGGTGAGGTGCGCGATCACGGCGCGGCTCAGCGCCCCTCTGCCGGAGAACGCGAGAGGCGGGGTGGGTGCCGGGGCGGATGAGGTCATGTGTCGGGGTTCCCAATCGATGCGCACATCCGTATCCTGCGGGCCAGGAGCAGATCCGGCCAGGGACTTGACGGGCCGCCCCGCGCGGGGCATGCGCGCGGGTGCCCGTCTCGGCGTCGGAGTCGGCGGCGGGCGCGGAGATAGGCTGATGTCGATGACGCAGCCGTCCTCCTGGTCCCACTACGCCGCGCCGCGACATGCGATGCGGCGACTGCTGATCTCGTGCCACGGTGCGGGGGAGCAGTCGGGTCCGCAGCCGCCGTTTCGTCGACGGTCGCTTCCGACCCGCGGCCTGGTCTACATCTCCGAGGGGCACGGGGAATACGAGGAGTACGAACCGCACGGCCGGAAGGTGCCGGTCCTGGGGCCGGCGGTGATCTGGCTGACCCCCGGAACGCTCCACGGGTACGGCTCCGACGCCCGGGGATGGTCCGAGCATTGGGTGCTGTTCGAGGGCGAGTCGTTCGCGGCGTTCGAGGCGAGCGGACTGGGCGGACACCATCGCCCGGTGCAGGCGCTCGCGCGTCCGGTGGACGACGCGGACGAGATCTTCGATCAGCTGCGAGAGGCCGTGGGTGCGATGGGCCCGCGAGCGGAGATCGCCGCCTCCGTCGCGACCCAGCGGCTTCTGCTCGCCATCCTCGATGCCGCCGATCCGGTGGAGGGGACGACGGGCGGCGCGAGCGTGATCGACCTCGTCAGCCGCGACGCCACCCGCCCCCTCTCGGTCGCCGCGCGCGCAGCCGCGGTCGGGCTCTCCGCCCGCGAGCTGGGAGTGCTCGTGCGGGCCGCGACAGGGCTCACCGTGAACGACTTCGTCATCGAGGTGCGTATCGCGCAGGCGCAGTCGCTCCTGGCGGAGACGGCTCTCGACGTCGGTCAGATCGCCGCGCAGGTCGGCTATGACGACGCTGCCTACTTCTCCCGCATCTTCCACCGTCGTACAGGAGCTGCGCCCTCGGCGTTCCGGCGACAGCAATCCCGAGGGCAGATCGACGAGAATCATCCAAGTCGTGCCGCGAGCGTCCCGGAAAATCCAATGATCTGACGAGAAAGTCCATGGACGGAAGTCCAGGTGTCCCCGATCCTGGAATCATGTTCACCTCCAACGGATACACGCTCGACGACTCGCCGTCTCGGCTCGGGTGGATCGAGCCCGTGCCGGACGCCATCCGCACGGACAAGGAGGCGCTGTGGAGCCGGCTGCGCAGGGACGGCTACCTGTTCCTGCCGCAGCAGCTCGATCCGCAGCTCGTCACCGCGTTCCGCGAGCACTACTTCACCGCGATGGCGGACACCGGGATCGTGGAGCCGGGCTCCGATCCTGCCGTCGGCGTCGGAGCGCAGGGAGCGATCGACAGGGCGAAGATCCGCGCGGTCCTGTTCGAGGACATCGTTCCCGGTGAGCGGTACGCGGCGCTGACCGCACACCCCGACATCCGCGGATGGTTCGAGTGGTTCCTCGGCGACGACGTGCATCTGCACCGGCGCAAGATCATCCGCCACATCCGTCCCGGCGAGTCGGGGATCGGCACGGCCACGCAGGCCCACTACGACCTCGTCTATCTGCGCGAGGGCAGCGAGCGCGTGCTGTCGATGTGGATCCCCCTGGGAGACTGCCCCGCCGAGCAGGGCGGTCTCACCTACCTCGAAGGCAGTCATCACTGGGCGCTCGCCGAAGAACGCGCGCGCGGCGACAGGCGCCCGGCCGCGTCGATCACGGCCGACCTCCCCGCGCTCGCCGACGCGCGCGACGCCCGCTGGCTGATGGCGAACTATCGCGCGGGCGACGTCATGGTGCACTCCTCCTACATCGTGCATGCCAGCACCGACAACGTCGATCCGCAGGGGCGCATCCGCCTCTCCACCGACATCCGCTATCAGCGGGCATCCGAGCCGATCGACTGGCGCTGGCAGGAGCACTGGCACGAGGACGACGGTCTGTGAGGGGAGTGCCGCTCAGTCGCAGGTCTCGAACGCGTAGGCGTCGTCCTCGGGAGTGACGAGGTCGCGGTCGCGGAGCACCATGGAATCCGGAGAGCTGTCGTCGGCGCACATCTCGGCGAAGGGGCGCGGGAGCTCGTCGGCGTACTCGATGTCGATCACATGGTCGGCGTAGACAGCGGTGTAGGCGCTGCACTCTTCATAGGCCGCGCACTCCTCGGCGACCGCGAAGTCGAAACCGGCCCGCTCATGGAGCAGCGCCGCATCCTCGGCGGCGTTCTTCTGTCCGGCGGCGAGCCCCACGGCGTGCGCGGCGTCGACGAGCAGGGCGGCGAGGGCCAGGTTGTCCTCGAGCGAGAGGGATCCACCCGACCGCGAGTACGAGTCGAGATTGTCGAACTCGACCGCGTCGAAGCCGGCATCCGCGCAGCCCTCGATCCAGGGGATCACCGTGTCGGCGATCTTCTCCCGGTGTGCCGCGCTCGAGGTGTCGATGAGTGCCTCGTCGGGCCAGTCCGGATCGAAGATGACCTCGCCGTCGCGCTGCAGCAGCAGCTCACGGGGCCAGGCATCGAGTTCACCGGGCTGCGTCTGGAAGCCGTTGACGTAGCAGATCGAGTACACGCCGGGTGCGGGTTCCGCGCCCCGGTCGCGCCCCACGATGCCGACCTCGGGCGAAGGGTCGTAGGCGCCACCGAGCTGGTAGTCGGGCACGGCGCCCGAGGACGGGAGGACGATGGCCGACGATGGAAGGGCCGTCGATGCTGCGGAGCACGCCGTGAGGAGGAGCGCCCCGACGCCGGTCAGGACCGCGCGCCCCCCACGAGCGAGTCTTCGATTCGACATGGTCAATGCGGGGTGGGACCGGTCGCCGCCGCGTCGACCGGTGCCGGCGCGGCCGGATTGCGACGGATGCCGACCCACGACACCACGCCGCCGATCACGAGCAGCATCGCTGTGAACCACGCGGCGTTGTGGAAGCCGTCGAGGTCGAGCGTGCCGCCGACGATGGTCGACAGCATGGCCACGACGAGCAGACCGGCGACGCGGGAGACGGCGTTGTTCACGGCCGAGGCGATGCCCGAGTGGTTCTCGTCGATCGCCCCCAGGATCGCGGCCGTCAGCGGGGCGACGGTGAGGGAGAGTCCGAGACCCATCACGATCATGGCCGGCAGCACCTGCCACCAGTAGTCGAAGTCGGTGGAGACGAGAAGCAGCATCAGGGCGCCGACGGCCATGAGCAGCGGCCCGACCGTCATGAAGACACGCGGTCCCCATCGGCCAGCCCACTGACCTGCGCGCGAGCTGACGAGGATCATCAGGACCGTCATGGGAAGGCTCGCCAGGCCCGCGGCGGTCGCGCTGAGCCCCGCGCCCTGCTGCAGGTAGACGCCGACCACGAAGCCGTTGAGCGACAGCGCGGCGTACACGAAGAACGTGGCGAGGTTGCCCCAGCCGAAGTCGCGCACGCGGAACAGCCACAGGGGCATGAGGGGCGACGCCGAGCGCTGCTGGCGCCACAGGAACCCCGCGAACAGGGCGGCGCCGGCCACCGCGGGGATCCAGATCGCGGGCGACTGCCATCCCAGGTTCGGCTGCTCGATGAGCGCGAAGACCACGGCGCCGAGACCGATCGCGCACAGCGCCCCGCTCCACCAGTCGACGGTGATGCCGCGGGGGTGCTCGGGCAGGCGCAGGCGGGAGAGCAGCAGGAGCGTGATCCCGATCGGGATGACGTTGATGAGGAACACGAAGCGCCAGGAGAGGTAGTCGACGAAGAGACCGCCCAGCAGCGGACCGACCAGCTGCGCACCGGTGGTGAAGGCGGTCCAGACTCCGATGGCCCGCGACTGCACGTCGGCGCGCATGGTGGCCGTGATCAGGGCGAGCGAGCTCGGCACCAGCAGCGCCCCCGCGGCTCCCTGGGCGGCGCGGGCGATGATCAGTGTGAGCGGATCGAACGCTGCGGCGACCGCGATGGAGGCGCCGCCGAAGGCGATCAGTCCGATCCGCATCACGAGCACACGGCCGTAGGCGTCCGACACCGAACCGGCGAGCAGGATCAGAGCGCTCAGAGTGATGAGATACGCGTCGACGACCCACTGCTGGGTGGTGATGCCGCCGCCGAGCTCACGACTGATCGCGGGCAGCGCGACGTTCACGACCGTGCCGTCGAGGAAGGTCACGAATGACGCGAGCACCGCGATGGAGATGACGAGCCGCTGGAGCGGGGCGAAGGATGCCACAGGCCGACACTACCCCCGGCAGCCGACGTCGGGGCGGTTTGGCCAGGTTGATCAGGGCTTCGGCGCGGGCACGCGCGGAGCTGCCGGCGTGGAGGCGGGGAACGGGGCCGGTGTCCCCGCGCGCAGGAGCTCGGCGAGTGCGGGCGCTCCACCATCGTGGACGACGCGGCGTTGCCGGTCGGCGCCGGTGCCGAGCGTGCGCAGGCGCTCGAAGCCCTCCCGCACCCGATCCTCATCACCGAGTTCCCGGAGGGCGGGGGCGATCGACGCCCGCATCCGGTCGGCCACGGTCCAGGCATCCTCGATCTCGCCCGTCGTCGGATCGATCAGGCGCGCACCCATGCCTCTGCGGGCCGCCGTCCACAGCGAGGCGTCGATGCCGTCCACTCCGATGTCGGCGAGGGGCTGATCGTCGGTGAGCACGATCGCTCGGGAGAGGAGCGCGGCGAACACCGCGTCCTCGGCCGTCAGCTGCGCATCGAAGACCCTCACCTCGACGGTGGGGTAGCGCTCCGAGATCCGTGCCGACCATGACAGCGATGCCGCATCGGCGAGGGCTCCGACGTCGACGAGGCGCTGCACACCTGCCCGGTACTCGTCGTAGTCGCGGAACCGCGGCGGCGCCCAAGACGAGGGCAGGCGACGGATCAGGATGCTGCGCCAGCTGGCGAAGGCGGAATCCCGTCCGTTCACGAAGGGGCTGTTGCCGGTGAGTGCCAGCAGCACGGGGAGCCAGCCGCGCACGCGATCGAGCGCGCGGACCCTGCCCTCGTCGTCGGCGACCTCGACGTGCACGTGCAGCCCGTTGACCTCGTGATCGCGTGTGAGGTGTCCGAGCTGCTCGGCCACCTCGTCGTAGTGGGGCGAGGGCGACACAGTGGAGGAGCGGGTCGTCGCGAACGGCGTGCCGCTACCGGCGGCGATCGCGTGCTGCTCCCGGGCATGCCGGCCGATGAGCCCGCGCAGGTGCATCAGCTGCGCCTCGGCATCCACCGCGGTCGCGACCGGCTCGGTCAGGCACTCGATCTGCGAGGTCAGATACTCCGTGGTGACCTCTCCGCCCGTTCGCAGGCGCGTGATGCGCTCGCGGGTGCCGGAGGCGAGGGCCACGGGCACCAGCGAATGCTCATCGAGGAAGAGGAACTCCTCCTCGATGCCGAAGCGCGACATCGGCGGCCTCAGTGATTCCTGAGCGCGGAGATCAACTCGGACTTCCGCTTGCCGCTGTAGCCGGTCAGCCCCAGCTCCTTCGCGCGCGCACGCAGCTGGGGAACGGTCCAGTCCTCGTAGTCGCCGTGCTCGCCGCCGCGACGTCCCACAGCACTGCGCCCTTCCTTCGCCGCGGCATTCGAGATGCGCGCGGCCTTCTCCTTGGAGGCCCCGTCTTTCCTGAGCTCTTCGTACAGCTCCGGATCCTTCAGCGCGTTGTCGCGTCTTCCTGGCATGTTCCCATCTCCTTCGCGCACTCGGAGGGCGGAAGTCAACCCCCTCGGACAGAACTCCCACCGCGGCTAGCGTGGGGGCACCACAGTCGGGCGTTCGCGCCTGCCGAAAGAAGGGAAAGACCGATGAACATCCTCCTGATCATCGTCATCGTCATCGCAGTGATTCTTGCGATCACCGGAGGACTGGTGCAGTCGCTCCAGTTCCTCCTGTGGGTCGGGCTCGTCCTCCTCGCGATCGCCGTGATCGCCTGGTTGATCCGAGCGATCAGCGGCAGCCGCAAGGTCTGACGACACCACACGTCTGACCCATCGAGGTGAGGCCCGCCCTTCGGCGGACCTCACCTCTTCGGTGTGTGGGGCGTCTTACTTCTCGAACGCGTCCCGGACGCTGTCGCCGGCCTTGCCCGCGGCGTCCTTCACGTTCTCGCCGGCCTGCTTGGCGGAGGCCTTGACCTGATCCGCCTTGCCCTCGGCTTCGAGCTTCTCGTTGTCGGTGAGCTTTCCGACGCCTTCCTTGACCTTTCCGGCGGCCTTCTCGGCGGCGTTCTTGATGTCGTCTGCGGCACTCATGTGCGGCTCCTCTCGTAGGCGGATCGATTGCCTCCGACACTCTCACTCCTTCGGAGAAGCGGCCACGGGATTGACAATCCGCCCGCACCATGACACTGGTCGGCGACCATCGACTCGTGCCCCGCGAAGGACTAGCCTGGCGCCAGGCGGGTGGTCCTGCCCGCGGACCTCGACCAAGGAAGCGGTGTGCGATGGACTCGATGATGATGGGTGCCATGTCGAAGAGCATGGAGTCGATGCCCGACATGCAGATGATGGACATGTCCATCATGCAGGCGTGCATGGATGGGTGCGCCGCGTGCGAACAGGCCTGCACGGTGTGCTCGACGCAGATGATGGACTGCTCTCCCGCCTGCATGAACTGTGCCGACATGGCAGGCACCATGATGCGGTCGATGATGCGGATGCAGGGGATGACCCCGGCGTCGATGATGGCGATGCTCAACGCCTGCATCGCGATGTGCAAGACGTGCATGGACGCGTGTGCGCGGCATGCCGACGAGAGCGACGTGTGTCGGATGTGCGCTCAGGCATGCCAGGCCTGCATGGACGCCTGCTCGGCCATGAAGGACATGCTGATGGCGAGCGCCTGAACCGCAGGCGGGCTCAGGAAGAACGATCAGACGGCGGCGACGTTGAACTGCGTGCCGCCGACGGCGAGCACTCCGTAGCGCGCGTGCAGCGCGACGGGGGTGCCGGGGGCGGCCTCGAGGGCGGCACCGGCGCCGTTCCACAGCGCATGCGCTTCACCCTCGAGCGTGCGCACCACGAGGTCTCCGGAGGTGGCGTCGGCGGACTCGACGAGGGCGTCGATCCACCCGGCGGGCGTCGCCGAGGCGATGCGTGCCTGGATGAGGTGCAGAGCATGGCCGGGGGCGAAGGAGGAGCACCGGCCGCCGTGGCTGCACATGCACGCCGCACGCTCACGCACCGGGAGGGGCGAAAGGCGGTTCAGCGGCGTGGACACGGTGGTCTCCTTCTGGTCGGACGTTCCGGAAAGACTAAGACGCCCTTCGCGCTGCGCCCAGGCGGGCCGACACGGACGGAAACAAACGGGTGTAGGCTCGCCGGGTGCTGTCGTCGATGAGCGCCCTCGGGGCGCAGAGCGGAGCTGCAGGCGCTTCCCGCGCCGCAGGCAGAGGCTGAGGACCCACCGGAGGCGGAACCCCCGTCCCCGGTGTCGCGACGTACCCGGCCTCCGTGTCCGGGATCCTTCCTCTCATCGACCCGCCTTCGCGGCGACCACTCCGAAAGCACCACTCCCATGCGTCCCATCGACGAGCGCGGCATCCGCGCCTCCTTCCTCAACGCCTCCCGCAAAGAGGTCTCCGACCTGACCCTTCCGCCCGGATTCGCCGAGATCGACTTCGATCGGCTCGACTTCCTCGGGTGGGCCGACCCGAAGATGCCCCGCCGGGCCTACGTCGTCACCTGGATCGATGACGCCCCGGTCGGTGTCTTCCTGCAGCGCGCCGAGCAGCGCGTGATCGCCAGAGCGCAGTGCTCGTGGTGCGAAGACGTGACGCTCCGCAACGACGTGCAGTTGTACGTGGCGCACAAGGCCGGACCGGCCGGGCGCAAGGGCGACAGCGTGGGTGTGCTCACCTGTGCCGAGTTCGGCTGCAACCACAACGTGCGGGTCCTGCCGCCGCTGGCCTACCAGGGCTTCGACCGCGAGTTCGCGCGCGACCTGCGCATCCTGCGACTGCAGGAGCACGTGGCGGGCTTCCTCGCCGAGGTCGCGGGGCAGGCGGGCTAGACGATCCGGGCGCGCACGTGCGCCCAGGCGGGTGCTGTCAGCGCCGCCGACCGGCGGGCGAACTCGTCGAAGCTGTCACGACCGGGCCAATCGGTCGGCAGCATCGAGGGGGGAAGCCCCGGGTCGGTGTACGGCAGCACCCGCCAGCGGTCGATCAGCTGCACGTATGCGGCGAACGGCGCCGCTGGCAGGTCTGCGAGCGACGCCTGGAAGGCGAGGTGCTCGTCGCGCAGCGCATCCAGATCCCACCACTGCGCCGCAGCGTCGACGAGGCTGCCGGCGGGAACGGGGGCGGATGCCGGGAACAGCGTCGCCCAGGGGCGCGCATCGAGTTCGTCGAGGATCTGCACCACCTCGTCCTGAAGGTGGCCCGGGCAGATCCACAGGGCGGGCGACACGACTCCCGCACCGATCCACTGCAGTCGTCGACGCAGCTGATGGCGCACGCTCCTGGCGCTCTCGGGGATCGAGAACGAGACCAGGCACCACGTGTCGGCATCCGTCATCTCGCGCATCTCGAAGATGCGCCGATCGCCGCGTTCGAGCATCGGGATCGCTGCCGGGTTCAGCCGGTAGCCGATCTGCTTCTCGCGGGCGGCGAGCAGCAGGCCCTTCTGCTTGAGGCGAGCGACACCGGTGCGCGCCGGGGCCGGTTCGATGCCGAGGTCGCCGGCGAGGGCGACCAGGTCGGCGGCGGAGATCCATCCGCCGAGCGGGCGCAGGAAGACGCCGATGAACGTCCGCAGCAATGATGCGGTGCTGCCGGGGCGCGCATCGATGTCGTCGAGGACGGGCGCGGCGGCACGGTCAGAAGTCACCGGACTCCAAGGCGTCGCGCACCGCGAGCACACCGGTGATGGTCTCGACGTGCGAGGTGCTCAGCGGAGAGAGTCCGAGGCGGATGCCGTCGGGGAATCGGAAGTCCGGGATGATGCCGTCCGCCCACAGGCGACGTGTGACGTCGCGGAAGTCCGGATGCCCGATCGTCACGTGGCCGCCTCGCAGCTCGGCACCGCGGGGGCTGAGCAGTCGCACACCGAGAGGGGCGAGCACCTCGTCGTAGGCACGCACGGCGAGATCGGTCAACGACTGCGACTTGACCCGCACGCCCTCGATCGTCGAGTGCTCGATGAGGTCGAGCATCCCCTGCATCGCGAGCATCGACGTCACCGGGGGCGTGCCGCTGAGCAGCTGGCGGATGTCGCCGGACGGTACGTACTCCGGCCCCATCGCGAAGATGTCGGCCGCGCTCCACCAGCCCTGGATCGGCTGGCGCAGCACACCCTGCAGTCCGTGTCGGAGGTAGGCGAAGGCGGGGGAGCCCGGCCCGCCGTTCAAGTACTTGTAGGTGCAGCCGACAGCCATGTCGACACCCCACTCGTCGAGCTGCATCGGCACGACGCCGGCCGAGTGGCACAGGTCCCACATCATCAAGGCGCCGGCCTCGCGCACCTTCGCGGTGATACCCGGCATGTCGGCCAGGGCTCCCGAGCGATAGTCGACATGGCTCAGCGACACCAGGGCGGTGCGTGCGGAGACGACGGCCTCGACATCGGCGACGGTCACCCCGTGCACCGGGTCGGGTTCGATCCACCGCAGCGTCATCCCCGTCTCGGCGGCCACGCCCTCGGCGAGGAACCGGTCGGTGGGGAAGTTGCCCGCCTCGATCACGAGTTCGGTGCGGTCCGGGTCGGCCGACGCGGCGGCGCGCATGAGCTTGTAGATCAGCACGCTGGTCGAATCGGCCACGACGGTCTGGCCGGGGGCGGCGCCGAGAGCGACCCGTCCGATGCGGTCGCCCAGCTCCATCGGCAGCGCCATCCACTGCTCGTCCCACGAGCGGATCAGCCGCGTTCCCCAGTCGTCCCGCACGAAGGCGGCGATCTTCTCGGGGACATCGCGCAGGGGACGCCCGAGCGAGTTGCCGTCGAGGTACGCGGTGACGCCGGGAGCCTCGGCGAACGCATCGAGGTGGGCGCGCAGCGGGTCGGCCGCATCGAGAGCGCGGGCGAGGTCGAGGAGCGAGGAGTCGGGCGTCATGGTCATGTCACACCTTCAGGTCTGCGGGGGTGAGGGGGCGGGCGTCGAGCGGATCGGCGCTCGACGGGGTTCCGCCCGGGATGAGGAGGAGAGCGGAGTGGGGTTCGCGCGGGTCCACGGGGGCGAGAGCCTGCAGCAGGGCGGCATCGTCGAGTCCTGCCTCGCGGAGAGCGGCGACCTCGTGCGGGTTCAGGTCGACCGGCATCGGTCCGTTGCCCAGGTCGGTCCCGTAGAGCACGCTGCCGCCTGCGGTGCGGAAGCGGCGCACGTTGTCGATCGCGATCGCACGCTCGGGGTCGTCGTGGATCGCCAGGGTCGAGATCCAGGAGGCGTCAGCCGCCTGGCGCGCGATCTCGTCGTCGTCGAGGCGCTCCGTGAACGGGGCATGGGCGAGACGCGCCGCGCCGAGAAGGACGACGCGCTGCGCTTCGCCTGCACCCTCGGCGTGCGCGACGACGAGGAGGCCGCGGTCGGCGGCGAGTCCGACGATCCGGCCGAAGAGGGCGTCGGTGAAGACAGGCCCTGCGGTGCTGTTGCTGGTGACCTTGATGCAGGAGGCGCCGGCATCCGCCATCTCCGCCACGGCTTCGACGGCGGCATCCACGTCGGCGACCTCACGCACCGAACCGTGCGGCGCCCAGTCACGGTCGGAGGGATAACCTCCCGGAGCGGTCAGGAAAGCGCCGGCGAAGTCGATCTCTACCGCCTGCCGCGTTCGTATCTCAGGAGCATGAGCGCCGGCCGGGCCGGAGTCGCCCGTGGCGGACCGGTCGGAGGGCGTTCCTCCTGAGTTGTGCACGGCGAGCCGGCGCAGCACTTCGGGGTTTCCGCCCAGGTCGACCACGCGGCCGAGACGGGAGCCCGCCAACAGACTGTGATCCACCAGCTGGAGGTGCACGTGGTGGTCGGTGAATCCGCCCACGATCACCCCATCGAGCCGGGGAGCTCCCGGGGCGGACACCGCATCGCGCAGCCGCAGGTGCCCATCGACGAGCTCGACGGCGCCCTCGCGCCATTCGACTCCGTCGAAGAACGTCGCGGCGTGCATCAGCTGCCGATCTCGGTGCGCACGGTGTAGAGCTCGGGGAAGAAGGTCAGATCCAGCGCGCGCTGCAGGAAGCCGACGCCGCTGGAGCCGCCGGTGCCGACCTTCATGCCGATCGTGCGCGCGACGGTCTTGAGGTGTCGGAAGCGCCAGAACTGGAAGTTGTCCTCGAGGTCGACCAGGTCTTCGCACGCCTCGTACAGATCCCAGTACCGGCTCGGATCCTGGTAGATCTCGCGGATCGCGGGCACCAGCTCCGGGGTCTCCCGGTAGGGCACGCGCACATCGCGCTGGAGGATCGAGCTCGGGATCGGCAGTCCGCGGCGGGCGGCGAAGCGCAGGAACTCGTCGTAGAGCGTCGGCTTCTCCCACTCGGCGGTGAGCAGAGCGAGGTTGGCGGGGTGGTCGGCGAAGACGCTCAGCATCTTCTCGTTCTTGTTGCCGAGGGCGAACTCCACCGCGCGGTACTGCACCGACTGGAAGCCCGAAGAGTTGCCCAGCGCCCCGCGGAACTGCGCGTACTCGGTGGGGGTGAGGGTCGCGAGCACGGACCACTGCTGGGTCATCACGTCTTGGATGCGCTTGACCCTGGCGATGCGCTTCAGCGCCTCGCGGAGGTCGTCGCGGGCGAGCAGCTCACGCGCCGAGGACAGCTCATGCAGCAGTTGCTTGAGCCACAGCTCGGTGGTCTGGTGCTGGATGATGAACAGCATCTCGTCGTGGTGCTGCGGTTCGCTCACCGGATGCTGCGCGGTGAGCAGCTGGTCCAGCGCCAGGTAGGAGCCGTACGTCATCCGGCCGGAGAGGTCGGTGACGATGCCGGATTCCAGGGCGCGTTCGTTCTCGGTGTGCATGCGCCGAATATATCACTTTCGTGGCGAGCGTCACAGGAGTGATATGTTCCGCATCGAGGTCTCTCAGAGCGCGGGGGTGCGCGGGGGCGGCGTGCGACGCGTGCCACGGCCGCCTGTCGCTTCGAACGCCGCCGCGAGGCGCAGCAGTCGCGTGTCATCGTGCGCCCGCCCCGCGAAGGTGAGGCCGATCGGCATACCGATGTCGCTCATCACCCCCATAGGGACGGTGACCGTCGGGATGCCGAGGTGGCGCACGGCGAGGTTGCCGTTCGCGATCCAGACGCCGTTGCGCCAGCCGCGGTCGGCGGATTCGGGGTTCACGTCCATATCGGCCGGCCCCACATCCGCGACCGCCGGGAAGACCACGGCATCCAGCCGCAGCACATCCATCCACACCTCCAGGTCACGACGACGGGTCTCCTCCAGGCCGCGCAGGCCGTCTTCGAGTTCGGGCATGTCCGTGAAGGAGGCATCGGGGTGGCGGCGCACCCAGTCCGGATACTCGGCGATGTCGTCGTCGAAGCCCGTGTAGCGGTCGGGGAGTGCGCCCTGGGGGTGGGGGAAGATCGTGGCGCCGTCGACGTCGACGAGCGAGTGTAGAGCGGGGTCGGCGTTCGCCTGCAGGAAGTCCTCCCACGCCCACGCCGAGAGATCGACGATCTCGCGGTGCAGGTACTCCGGCGACACCAGGCCGCGGGTCGCGATGGTGTGCGCCCCCGGACGGTCGCCCTCGTAGTTCGACACGACGGGGAAATCGACCTCGATCACGGTCGCTCCGGCAGCGGTGAGGTCGCGGCGGGCGGCCTCCCAGCGCTCGATGATGCTGGCCCGCGTCTCGATGCGCCGGCCGGTGGGCCCGCCGATGCCCGGGTTCTCGGCCGTGCCGGCATCCGGGTCCGCATTGATGTACATCCGGGGGATCCCGATACGCGCGCCGACGAGCGCGAGGGGGCCGCCTGTCGCGAGTGCCGGATACGATTCCGGTCGCACCGTCGATGCCGCAGGCAGTGCCACCCACTGCTGCGCGCGCCAGAAGTCGCCACGGATCTCGGCGTCGTCGGCGACGATGACCTCGAGCACCTCGAGCAGGTCGGCCATCGAGCGGGTGTGCGGCACAACGACGTCCATGGTCGGCACGAGCGGCCAGTTGCCGCGGGTCGAGATCACCCCGCGCGAGGGGGTGTAGGCGCACAGCGCGTTGTTGGTCGCCGGGCCACGGCCGCTCGACCAGGTCTCCTCGCCGAGGCCGAAGGCGGCGAAGCTCGCCGCCGTCGCCGTGCCGGAGCCGTTCGACGAGCCGGAGGCGAAGGGTGCTGTGAGGAAGTCCGCGTTGTACGGGCTCTCGGCGCGACCGTAGAGGCCGCGCTGCATGCCGCCGTTCGCCATCGGGGGCATGTTCGTCAGCCCGAGGCAGATGGCGCCGCCCGCGCGCAGCCGCTCGATCGTGAAGGCATCGCGCTGGGCCACGAGACCTGCGAAAGCCGGACTCCCCGCGGCGGCGGTGAGGCCGCGCACGAGGTAGCTGTCCTTCGCGGTGTACGGGATGCCGTCGAGCGGCCCGAGCGTCTCCCCGCGGGCGCGACGCGCGTCGGAAGCCGCGGCCTCACTACGCGCGTCGGGATTGGCGACGACGACCGCGTTCAGGGCGGTCTCGGAGTCGGGGGCGTCGAAGGCGGAGATGCGCGCGAGGTAGGCGTCGACCAGCTCGACGGCGGTCGTCTCTGCGGCATCGAGGGCGCGCCGCAGGTCGGCGATGGACGCCTCGACGACGTCGAACATCAGCGGCGTCCGTCGAGGGCGGGCTGCTGCTGGGTGATGCAGTGGATGCCGCCGCCGCGGTCGAACAGTGGGCGCGCATCGACCGTGACGACCCGGCGTCCGGGGTAGGCATCGGAGAGGATCTCGCGTGCTGCGGCATCGGCCTTCTCGTCGCCGAAGCCGCAGGCCACCACGCCGTCATTCGTCACGAGGTGGTTGACGTAGCTCCAGTCGACAGGGCCCTCGTCGTCCGAGAGCGTCGAGGGAGCGGGCAGCCCGATCACCTCGAAGCGGCGGCCGGCGGCGTCCGTCTGCTCCGCGAGCAGGCTGCGCAGCTCGCGAGTGACGGCGTGGTCGGGGTGGTCGGGGTTCTGCTGATCGTGCAGCAGCAGTCGCCCCGGCGAGACGATGGTGGCGACGATGTCGACGTGGCCGTTGGTGCCGAAGTCGTCGTAGTCGCGAGTGAGCCCGCGGGGGAGCCAGATCGCCGTGGTCGCGCCGATCGTGCGGGCCATCTCGGCCTCGATCCGCTGCTTGTCGGCGTAGGGGTTGCGCCGGGGGTCGAGCTGCACGGTCTCGGTGAGGAGCACGGTGCCCTCGCCGTCGACGTGGATGCCGCCGCCCTCGTTCACGAGCGTGGAGCTCACGAGCTCGGCGCCGACGGCGTCCGCCACGATGCGTGCGTGCTGTGCGGCCTTGCGCCACTCGGCCCATTCCGGAGCGCCCCAGCCGTTGAAGATCCAGTCGACCGCGCCGAGCACGCCGGGACGCTCGTCGTCGACCACGAAGGTCGGCCCCGAATCGCGCATCCAGAACTCATCCACGGGCGCGATCTCGATCTCGATGCTGCTGCTGAGCATGCGCCGGGCCCTGGCGACCTCGCTCGGGTCGACCAGCATCGTCACGGGCTCGAACTCGGCGACGGCGTGGGCGACGGCGGTCCAGGTGGCGTAGCCCTCCTCGCGGGCGGCGTCGGTGTCACCGAGGGTCTCGCCCTCCGCGGGGAACGCCATCCAGGTGCGCTCGTGACGTGCGGTCTCGGTGGGCATGCGCCAGCTCATCGTGATCTCCTCGCTGCTGCCGGTTCGTCTATTGAACATGCGATCAACAGGTGTTACGGTAACCCCTGATGAAGACCACGTCAACAGGTGCGTCCACTCGGCGGATGTCGCCGGAGGAGCGCGATCAGTCGATCCTCGACGGTGCGATCGGCCTTGCCCGCGAGAGCGGACTGGAGAGCCTCACCGTCCGTGCGGTCGCGTCTCGCGTCGGAGTCACCCCGGCGCTCGTGGCGCACTACCGGCCGGGCATGGACACCTTCGTCGCCGACGTCTTCGGGCTGATCGTGGCGGCCGAGCGCGAAGAGGTGATCGCCGCGTTCGAGGACACCGATGACCTGCGCGACGGCCTGCTGCGACTCATCGAGACGCTCCTCGACGCCGACCGCGACGACGTCACCCTCATCTGGGTGCAGGCCTGGGCACTCGGAGCCCGAAACGACGCGCTCGCCGCGCGCGTGCGGCAGGAGATGGACGGGTGGCAGAGTGCGCTCGAGCAGATCTTCGCCCGTGCCGCTGCGGCCGGAGCCATCGCCGCCGGCCGTGCCGACACCGCAGCCTGGTTGCTGCTCGCGATGGTCGACGGCATGAACGCGCACTCCCTGGTGAAGTGGGCGCCCCGCGACCGTGCCGACCTCGCCAGACGGGCGCTCACCGCGGTGCTCGACAGCGCGACGCCCGAGGCTGCCGGCTCGCCCGCCATCGCCTCCCGACCCACTGACCCCCGCCCCACGGACTCCCGATCCGATGACAAGTAAAGGAACGCCCATGGATGCTGTGCGCATGCACGCGGCCTCGCCCGAATCGACCGCGATCGTCGACGCCGTGCTCGACTATTCGCGCCGCCGCATGCTCGCCTCCGACGTGCCGCTGGACAAGCCCCAGTCCGAGGCGGAGCTGAACCGTCTGGTCGGGCCCACGATCACCGACGCGGGACTCGGCGCCGCGCGAGCCCTCAGCGTGTTCGAGCACGTCCTCGCACCGGCCTGCCTGACCACGAGCCACCCGCTGTACCTGTCGTTCATCCCGACAGCGCCGACCATGGCCGCGATCGCCTTCGACCTGGTCGTTTCCGCGTCGGGGCTGTACGGCGGAAGTTGGCTCGAGGGTGCGGGAGCCGTGCACGCCGAGAACGAGGTGCTGTCGTGGCTGGCGAGCGAGTTCGGGCTGCCAGAGACCGCGGGCGGGGTGTTCGTGCAGGGCGGCACGATCGGGAACCTGTCGGCGCTGGTCGCGGCACGCGAGGCCGCGAAGGCCCGGCTGATCGCCGAAGGCAAAGAGCTGCCCACCCGGTGGAAGATCGTGTGCAGCGTCGAGGCGCACTCCTCCAACAAGTCGGCCGCGAAGATCATGGACGTCGACGTGCTGCTGGTCCCGGCCGGCGACGACGGCGTGCTCCGCGCCGATGGCGTGCGCGAGGCCCTCGTCGAGCACGGCGACGAGATCTGCGCGGTGGTCGCCACCGGCGGGTCGACCAACTTCGGCATCGTCGACGACATCAAGGCAATCGCGGCCCTCAAGGACGAGTTCGACTTCTGGCTGCACATCGACGGCGCCTACGGCCTCACCGCCATGCTGGCACCGGAGGCGCGACACATCTTCGAGGGTGTCGACCGCGCCGACTCGGTCATCGTCGATCCGCACAAGTGGCTCTTCGCGCCGTTCGACTGCTGCGCGCTGATCTACCGCGATCCCGACAGCGGACGACGGGCGCACACGCAGCACGCCGAGTACCTCGACATCCTGACCGAGGTCGACGAGTTCAGCCCCTCGGACTACTCGATCCAGCTCACGCGCCGCCCGCGAGGCCTGCCGATGTGGTTCTCGGTCGCGACGTACGGCGTCACCGCCTACCGTGATGCCGTGAGTGCGGGACTCGCGCTGACCCGGCGCATCGCCGACGAGATCGCCCGTCGCCCCGAGCTGCGACTCGTGCGCGATCCGCAGTTGTCGATCGTCGTGTTCGAGCGGGAAGGGTGGGAGCGCGCTGACTACGACCGGTGGTCGGCGGCGCTGCTCGATTCGCAGCGCGCGTTCGTGGTGCCGAGCTCGCACGCCGGGCGCCCGAACACGCGATTCGCGATCCTGAACCCGCTCACCACGTTCGAAGACCTCGTCGGCATCCTCGACACGATGAAGTGACCTCGCCGCCGCCGGTGCGCGCGCCGGTGGGGCCATGGTCGCGCCTGTTGCGGTTCAGCCGGCCATCCCGGCGGTGAGTCGACGCAGGCCGTATTCGAAGGCGCGGTCGACGTCGCCACCGAGGCGGAACGCTCCGGACAGCTCCATCTGCAGGAACCCGGTCGCCCAGGCGGTGAACAGGCGGGCAGCGTCCAGCGCGTCCTCTTCGCCGACCAGGGCGGATGCTGCGCGGATCAGCGGAGCGGCCGAGCGCTCGAGGGCATCGTGTGGAGCGGCGATCGTGAACATGAGGCGGAAGCCCTCGGGGTGCTCCTGCGCGAAGCCGCGATAGGCGTGCGCGAGCGCACCGATGTCGTCGCCCGCAGCTTCGAGCCGCGCGGTGAGAGCGTCGATCGACGCGGTGGCGACGGCGGCGTGCAGGGCGTCCCGATCCCGCACCCGCTTGTAGAGCGAGGGGGCGCGGACGCCCACCCGATCCGCGACCGCCTGCATCGTGAGGCCTGAGGGACCGGCGATCTCGAGGATCTCCCGCCCCGCCGCGACGATCTCCTCCGTGGACGTGCGTTCGGGTGTCGGCATCGGATCCTCCTCGATGGCTATTGACAATAGCCATCATAGCTACGTAACGTAGCCATCGCAATCATCCCGAGAGGATCCGTCATGAAGCTCGCACCCCGCCTGCACCGCCTGGGCAACGACATCGTCGCCTCGTACCTCATCGACCTGCCGGAGGGGATCACCCTGATCGATGCGGGCCTTCCGGGGCATTGGCGCGACCTCCAGCGCGAGCTCGAACTGATCGGTCGTCCGCTGTCCGACATCCGCGGCCTCGTCCTGACCCACGGCGACGGCGATCACATCGGCTTCGCCGAGCGGCTGCGCACCGAGGCGGGGGTGCCCGTGTACATCCACACGGCCGACGCGCATCGAGTCCGCACCGGAGAGAAGCCCAAGACCGCGATGGGACCGGCGAAGATCGGGCCCACGCTCGGTTTCTTCGCCTACGGCCTGCGCAAGAACGCCCTGCGCACACCGCACGTGTCCGTCGTCACGGAAGTCGCCGACGGCGACGTGCTCGATCTGCCCGGCGCTCCGGTCGTCATCGGGCTTCCCGGCCACTCGCCGGGGAGCATCGCGGTGCACGTGCCGGTCGTCGACGCGGTGTTCGTCGGCGATGCGCTGACCACCCGGCACGTGCTGACGGGCCGGACCGGGGCTCAGCCCGCGCCGTTCACCGACGAGCCGGAGCGGGCGCTCGCCTCCCTCGACACGCTGGCGGGAGTCTCGGCATCGTGGGTGCTTCCCGGCCACGGGGCGCCCTGGCACGGCTCTCCGGCCGACATCGCCGCCGCGGTGCGGGCATCGGCCTGACGCTCGCGGTCAGGGGGTGCCGAGGACGGTCGCGGTGTCACTGACGATGATCTGCGGGGGATACAGCCCCATCACCTGCAGGGCGGCCGCATGGTTCTCGGCGGTCGACCCGGCGCAGGCATCGGCCGCGATCGTGACGTGAGCGCCGGCGTCGGCGGCGGCCAGTGCCGTCGAGATCACGCAGCAGTCGGTCGAGACCCCGGCGAGCACGAGGCGCCCTCCGCGTCCGACGACCGTCTCGAGCTCAGGGCCCCACTTGCCGAACGTCGGCAGGTCGATGCTCGGATGCGGGGAGAGGCCGGCGGCTTCGGGCACCAGGGCGAACAGCGGGTCGCTCGGCGGCTGGTCGGCGAACGGCCATGCCGCGAAGTAGTCGCCCCACGAGGTGGACCGATCGGCCGTCGGCATCCAGCGGGTGACGAGCACACGGTCGCCGAACGCGTCCGCGAGGGCACGGATGCGCGGCATCGCCTCGCCGAAGAACGGCGACCCCCACGCGGAATCCGGCGCGGCGAAGATCGCCTGCGGATCGATCACCACGAGCCAGGTGTCCCCGGTCGCCGGAGCGCTCACACCGCCTCCTGGCGCCGGATCTTCGCGGCCCTGGCGAAGTAGGTCACGAGGAACGACAGCACCAGCGCGAAGAACACCCCGAGGTTCGCGTACGCCCAGTCGCCGTCCGCGCCGCCGACCAGGAACAACAGGTAGCCCTGCCAGTTGTTCCACGGCGCGTCCTCGGCGAAGCCGTTGAGCACCAGGCCCCAGCCGATCACGCTCGTCACGACCAGGGTGCCGATCGAGGTCCAGTCCCACGCGCCGTAGCGACCGTTCTGATCGAACAGGGCCTCGTCGTCGTAGTCCTTCTTCCGGCGCAGGATGTCGGCGATCAGAATGCCGGCCCACGAGGCGAGCGGCACACCGAGCGTGATCAGGAAGCTCTGGAACGGACCGAGGAAATCGGTGGCGAAGAACACCACGAAGACGGTGCCGATCGTGAGGATCACGCCGTCGATCGCCGCGGCCGACGGGCGGGGGATGCGGATGCCGAGGCTGAGCAGCGTCAACCCGGAGGAGTAGATGCCCAGCACTGCGCCCGAGACGAGCGCGAGCACGGCGGTGAGCAGGAAGGGCACGAGCACCCACGTCGGCAGGATGGAGGCGAGCGCGCCGATCGGATCCACAGCGATCGCGTTCATGAGATCTTCGTCGGATCCGCCCAGCAGCAGACCGAACACCACGAGGATCACGGGTGCCACCGATCCGCCGATCGTGTTCCAGGCGACGATCGCTCCGTCGGATGCCGTGCGCTTCTGGTAGCGCGACCAGTCGGCGGCGATGTTGATCCAGCCGAGGCCGAATCCGGTCATCACCATCACGAGCGCCCCGATCACCTGGCCGATGCCGCCGTCGGGTCGGGCCAGCACCGCGGCGATGTCGATCGCCGGTGCGGCGAGGATGATGTAGAGCACGGTCACGACGCCGGTGATCCAGGTGAGCACCGACTGCAGCTTCATGATCGTGTGATAGCCGAGCACGGATGCCGTGACGATCAGTGCGGCGACGATCGCCGTCGCGACGATCTTGAGCCACACGCTGTCGCCGTCGCCTCCGAGCTGCGTGATCACGGTCGCGGTG
The DNA here is from genome assembly GCF_000340625.1 of Microbacterium sp. UCD-TDU. NCBI lineage: Bacteria > Bacillati > Actinomycetota > Actinomycetes > Micrococcales > Microbacteriaceae > Microbacterium > Microbacterium sp. UCD-TDU. Next base: position 714,470 of record NZ_KB454446.1, on the reverse strand, counting down.
GCGAGCACGGCCAGGATCGCGAGGAACGTCTCCCACCCGATCGAGGTCAGCCACGAGACGATGCCCGGCACCTTCTGGCCCTGCACGCCGAAGGCCGCGCGCGAGAGCACCATGGTGGGCGCCGAGCCGCGCTTGCCGGCGATGGCGATGAGCCCGCAGAGCAGGAACGACACCACGATGCCGATGACCGAGACGATGGTGGCCTGCCAGAACGAGATGCCGAAGCCGAGCACGAACGACCCGTACGACATGCCGAACACCGACACGTTCGCGGCGAACCACGGCCAGAAGAGGTCGCGAGGCTTCGCGGTGCGCTCGGACTCGGGGATGATCTCGATGCCCGCACGCTCGATGAGGGCCGGCTTGATGTCGGTCATCCTCACATCCTGGCACTGCCGGGGGGCGGCCGGGTGGCTTTCGTGAGGGGGGTGGTTCCGCCGCCGGGGTCAGCCGGCGAAGAACGACTGCGCCGTGCGGGCCAGATCGTGAAGGTCGCTGACCCCGGCGAGCTCTCGTGCGGAGTGCATCGACAGGATCGGGATGCCCACATCGACCGTGCGGATGCCGAGGCGGGTCGCCGTGATCGGGCCGATCGTCGAGCCGCACGGCACGCTGTTGTTCGACACGAACTCCTGCGTCGCGACGCCGGCGCGCTCGCACCAGGTCCGCCACGACGCCGTGCCGATCGCATCCGTCGCGTAGCGCTGGTTGGCATTGATCTTGAGGATCGGGCCGGAGCCGAGCACCGGCTGCACCACGGGATCATGCTTGGCGGCGTAGTTGGGGTGCACCGAGTGGCCGACGTCGCTCGACAGGCACCACGACGAGGCATAGGCCTGACGCCGTGCGGATCCGTCGGCGCCGAGTCCCGCGTACAGGCGCTCGAGCACGTCTTCGAGGAAGGGGCCCGCGGCGCCCGAGCGCGATTCCGAGCCGAGCTCCTCGTGGTCGAAGGCGGCGAGTACGGCGATCGGCGCTCCGGCTGCCGGTTCCTGCGCCTCGAGGGCGACCACACCGGCGTGCACCGAGGCGAGATCGTCGAGGCGGCCCGAGGCGAAGAACGCGCTGTCCTTGCCGAAGACCGCTCCGCGTGCGGAGTCTGCGACGACCACGTCGTAGCCACGGATCTCGGACGCGGAGAGGTCCGCAGACGCGGCGAGTTCGGCGAGGATGTCGGCGTCCGTCGCCTCTCCCAGTCCCCACACCGGCTGCGTCTCGGTCTGCTTGTCGAGGGCCAGGCCGTTGTTCACGCCGCGGTCGAGGTGGATCGCCAGCTGCGGCAGTCGCAGCAGCGGACCGGTGTCCGCCAGCACGACACGGCCGTCCGCCAGAGCCAGTCGCCCGGCGAGGCGCAACTCGCGGTCGAGCCACGAGTTCAGCAGCGGGCCGCCGTACACCTCGACGGCGGCCTGCAGCCAGCCGCGCGAACCGGTGGTCGGCTGGGGCTTGAGCTTGAAGCCGGGGGAGTCGGTGTGCGCACCGAAGATCTGCACGGGTGTGGTCGCCACGGCATCCGCTGGCACGACCCAGGCGATCGCCGCACCGTCGCGCACGACCACGTACCGACCACCGGCCGGCGTCGGCCAGGCATCCTCTTCGCGCAGCCGCGTGAACCCTGCAGCTGCCAGCCGTCGAGCGACCTCCTCCGCCGCGTGGTAGCTCGAGGGCGACGCGGCGACGAAGTCGGCGAGATCCTCGGCGTGGGCGAGGGCTGCGGGGGTGACGGGCATGTCGTGACCTTCCTGAAGAGCGCGGTCCTTCGAGCGTAGTCGCGGTCTCCGTTCGGCAACGGCGCTATCGTTTTCGCGCCCGCCCGGGTTAGCCTTCCACTGGGGGAGACGCCGGTTCGGGGTCTCCGGTATCCGGGGAGAAGCTTTCACATGCGTGCGAACACACGTCTGTCCATCCGTCGCGCCGTCGCGGGGGCCACATCGGCACTGCTGCTGGCGGCAGGCCTCACGGTCGTGACCGAAGCGGTCGCACCGACACCGGCCTCGGCCGCGCAGGACCCGACGAGCTGTCAGGGAACGGTGGCGCTGGTCAACGGCGGTTTCGAGGCACCGGTGCTGCCGAACGCGTCGGTATCGCTGACGTCGGCCCCACTGGTTCCCGGGTGGTCGACCACCGACAGCCTGAACCAGATCGAGCTCTGGAGCAGCGGCTTCAACGGCGTCACCGCCGCCGCGGGTCGGCAGTTCGCCGAGCTCAACGCCAACTCTCCGAGCCGGCTCTTTCAGGATGTCGCGACGACCCCGGGGCAGACGCTCTCCTGGTCGCTGAAGCACCGAGGCCGCAGCGGGACCGATGTGATGCGCGTCGTGATCGGCTCGCCCACCGGCACTCTCGTGCAGAACGGCCCCAACCTCTCCGACGGGAACACGGCCTGGGGCTCCCACAGCGGCACCTACACCGTGCCCGCAGGGCAGACCGTGACGCGCTTCGGCTTCCAGGCGGTCAGCTCGGCGGGGGGCGTCGCCTCCGTCGGCAACTTCCTCGACGACATCACCTTCGGAACCGGGCCGTGCCTGATCACGACCAAGTCGGTGACCAACCTCACGCGCGGGGGCACCACCGCGGAGGTGGGAGACACGCTGCGCTACACCGTCACGACGAACAACGGCGGCGGCAACCCCGCCCTGCAGTCGGTGTCGTCCGACGTGCTCGCCGCCGGGATCGACTTCGTGCCCGGCTCCCTCAAGATCATCAGCGGTGCGGGCACCGGCACACTCACCGATGCCACCGGCGACGACCGGGGCTCGTACACCTCGGGCAATCGCACGGTGCAGGTGCGTCTCGGCACCGGCGGCACCGCCACCGCCGGTGGATCCATCGGCGTGGGCGCGAGCACCAGCTACACCTTCGACGCCAAGGTCAACCTCTCGGCCGCGGCGAGCACCATCGTCAACGAGGCGCGGGTCGCCTTCCGCGACGACGTCGTGGGCCAGGACCGCACCTCTGTCAGCCCGGAGACCCAGACGCCTGTGGGTGCGGCGGCGGATCTCGCCATCACCAAGTCGCTCGACACCGATCCGCTCGTCGCCGGACAGCCGGTCACGTTCTCGATCGGTGCGACGAACAACGGGCCGCAGACGGCGACCGGGGTGACCGTGACAGACCCGATCCCCGCCGGCGTCACGAACGTCTCCGCCACCTCTCCCGGCGCGACCTGCACGGTCGCGGCGGCGGTCAGCTGCGCCGTCCCCGACATGGCAGTCGGTCAGAGCGTGCAGATCCAGGTGACGGGCACGCTCTCGCCGTCGAGCGATCCCGGAGCCTCGCTGTCGAACACGGCCACCGTCTCCGGCACCCGCACCGACCCGGACCTCGGCAACAACACCGCGAGCGTCATCGGCACGCTGACGACGGCGACCGACGTATCGATCATCAAGACGTTCTCCCCGTCGAACCCGGTCGCCGGTCAGAACGTGACCTACACCCTGTCCGTGTCCAACGCCGGGCCGTCCGAGGCGCGCAACGTCGTGATCTCCGACCCCCTCGACCCCGAGTCGACCTTCATCGGCGCCACTTCCGAACAGGGAGCATGCACGGTGGACGCCTCGGTCCTCACATGTCAGATCGGAACGCTCGCGCCCGGGGCCTCTGTCGAGACCACCGTGGTGGTGCAGGTCGCCGCCGGTGCCACAGCCGTCCTCCAGAACACGGCGACGGTGACGACGAGCACGACCGACACGAACCCCGCGAACAACGTGTCGTCGACCAGCTTCGAGCCCGAGATCATCGCCGACATGTCCGTCGTCAAGACGGCCTCCGCGGCCCAGGTCTCGGCGGGCGACGCGATCGACTTCACCCTCGCGGTGCGCAACCTCGGTTCCTCGGACGCCGTCAACGTCGTGCTCGCCGACACCATGCCGGACGGCTTCTCCGTGACCGGAGTGGATGCTCCTCCGGGCGCGACGTGCACGTCCACCGCGAGCTCGATCACGTGCAACTGGGCCTCGTTCCTCGTCGGAGGGCCGTCGAACGTCGTCGTGCACGCCGTCGTCGCCGCGGACGCTCCCATCGGCACCGTGACGAACACCGCGGCGGTGGCAGCCCCCGCCGATGACCGGGACACCACGAACAACGCCAGCTCCGTCGACGTCGAGGTCGTCCAGAGCGCCGACCTGAGCATCGTCAAGACGGCTCCGGCGACCGGCGAGCCCGGCAGTGCCTTCACCTACACGCTCACGGTCGCGAACGGCGGTCCATCCGTCGCCCGTGGCGCTTCGCTCACCGATACCCTGCCGGCCGGTTTCCTGGATGCCGCCGTCAACGGCTCCGGGTGCTCGATCGTCGGCGGAACCGTCGGGTGCGAACTCGGCGACATCGCCCCTGGTGGCTCGGTGGTCGTCCAGGTCACCGGCACCTGGAGCACGACGGCCACCGGGGTCGTCTCGAACACGGCGACGACCACATCGGCGACCCCCGACCCGAACACCGGCGACAACACCTCGACCGTCGACGTCACGCTCGCGCCGAACGCCGACGTGCGCGTCGTCAAGACGACCTCGACCCCGTCTGTCCCGCTCGGCGGAACGGCCACGTTCGAGGTGACCGTGACGAACGAGGGCCCGTCAGCCGCCTCCGGCGTCGTGCTGAACGAGCTCATGCCCGCGGGCTTCATGCTCACTGGAGCCACGCCGTCGATCGGCACCTGGTCGATGGAGGATGCGCGCTGGACGGTGGGGACGCTGCTTCCCGGAGAATCGGCGTCGATCACCGTGACCGCGACCGTCCACGTGGAGGGGCAGCTGGTCAACACGGCCGTCGCGTCCTCGCAGACGCCGGATCCCGACACGTCGAACAACACCGGCACGGCGACGGTGACCGTCACGCCGTCCGCCGACCTCGCGATCGTGAAGACGATCTCGGCGAACCCTGCTCCGCTCAACGGCGCCGTGACCTACACGATCGCCGTGACCAACAACGGACCGAGCGTCGCCTCCGCCGTCGTCGTGTCGGATGCGCTCCCCGTCGAACTGCTGAACCCATCGACCGCCACCGCCGGGTGCACCGTCACAGGATCACAGCTCCAGTGCACGCAGCCGACGCTCGCCGTCGATGCCACCTTCACGGTGACCGTGACCGGTACGGTCGACCCGTCGACCTCGGGCACGACGCTGTCGAACACCGCGACGGTCACCTCGAGCACGCCCGATCCCGACCCGAGCGACAACACCTCGACCGTGACGGTCCCCGTCTCGGGTGCGCCGCAGGTCGAGCTCGTCAAGAGCGCGGGCATCCCGACCGACACCAACGGGGATGCGCGCATCGGTGCCGGCGACACGGTCGCCTACACCTTCACGATCCGCAACACCGGTGATGTCACGCTCACCAGCGCGGCCATCACCGATCCGCTCCTCGGCGGCGCTGTGACCTGTGCGGCATTCTCCGCTCCGCTGCTGCCCGGCGGCTCGGTCACGTGTGCGCCGGTGTCGTACACGCTCACGCAGGCGGACGCGGACGCCGGAACGGTGCGCAACACCGCGTCGGTGACCGCGGAGTCCGCCCAGGGGCCCGCGACCGACGATGCCGAGGCGAACGTCACCATCGCGGCGACCAACAGCATCAGCCTCGCCAAGGTCCCCTCGACCGTGGTCGATGTGGACGGCGACACGGCCGTCGGCGCCGGTGACACCGTGGACTACACGTTCACCGTGACGAACAACGGAACCACGACGCTGCGCGATGCCGTGATCACCGACGCGATGCTCGGCGGAACCGTCACGTGCCCCGAGCTGAGCGCAGTCGCACTCGCACCGGGGCAGTCGGTGTCGTGCACGCCGATCACCTACACGCTCACCCAGGAGGACGTCGACGGCGGCCAGGTGCACAACGAGGCCTCCGTCACCGCGAACGCCCCGATCGGCACGGTGACCGACACCGCGCAGGCCGACGTCGACATCACCGGCACGGCCACGATCGAGCTGCTCAAGAACGTCGGGCGCGTGCTCGACGTCAACGGCGACGGTTTCATCGGCGCGGGTGACACCGTCGACTACACCTTCTCGGTGCGTAACCGCGGCACCACGACGCTCAGCGACGTGGTGATCTCCGACCCGTTGCTGGGTGCCGGCACGCTGTGCACGGTCGGCACCCTCGCCGTGGGCGCAGCGGCCGACTGCGGTCCGCTCACGTATACGCTGACGCAGGCCGACGTGGAGGCCGAGATCGTGCGCAACACGGCGACGACGACGGGGACGAGCCCGCTCGGATCTGTCGCCGATGACGCCTCGGCGGATGTCGTGATCACGGGCACGAGCGCCATCGAGCTCACCAAGACGGCCGGAGCGATCGTGCTCGGAGCCGACGGCAGGGTGGGCGCCGGAGACACGGTCGGCTACACGTTCGGGATCCGCAACGCGGGCACCACGGTGCTCCGTGACATCGTGCTCGACGATGCGCTCCTGGGCGGTGCGGTCGATTGCGCCGCGCTCGACGGCCTCGCGTTGAACCCGGGCGACGAGGTCACCTGCGGACCGGTCGACTACACGCTCACGCAGCAGAACGTCGACGACGGGACCGTGCACAACGTGGCCACCGTCGTGGGGCAGTCGCGCAACGGCAGCGCCGAGGACGAGGATGAGGTCGACGTCCCTGTCGTCGGCACCGACGACATCTCCCTGCTGAAGTCTGCCGCTGCCGTGGTCGACGCCAACGGCAACGGACGCACGGATGCCGGTGACACGATCGCCTACACGTTCACCGTGACGAACACGGGAACCACGACCCTCACGGGCATTTCCGTCAGCGACCCGCGCCTCGCCGGGGTCATCACCTGCGATGCGACCGAGATCGCCCCGGGGGAATCGACCGTCTGCTCGGCTGGATCGCCCGCGGTGCTCACGCAGGCGGAGATCGATGCCGGGGAGATCGAGAACACGGCGACCGCGACGGGCACCGGCACCTCGGAGATCCCGCCCGTGGCCACCGACACCGTGGTGACGCCGCTGGTGGCGCAGCCGGCCATCGCCCTGACCAAGACCGGCGGCGACTACGTCGACGTCGATCGCAACGGGAAGATGAACGCGGGGGACACGATCGCGTTCCGGTTCACCGTGACCAACACGGGAGCGGTGACCCTGACCGACGTGAAGATCGATGATCCGAAGCTGGGCGGCGCCCTCGATTGCGTGATCCCGGATCTCGCGCCCGGTGCGACCGCGGACTGCGGCCCGGTCACCTACCGCCTCACCACGGCCGACGTCGCGGCGAGCACGGTCGTGAATGTCGCCACAGCGAGCGGCATCGGTGGGACGGTGACGGTCACGGCAGCCGCGACCGTCACGGTCGACCTGAACGGGCTGGCGGCCACGGGTGGCGTGATCACCGGGATCGGGTGGGCGCTCGCACTGCTGGCGGTCGGAGCCCTGGTGCTGCTGATCGCCCGTGTGCGCCGTCGCGAGATCGAGGTCTGATCCCGCAACATCCGCACGAAGCGCCCCGCCCGATGATCGAGCGGGGCGCTTCGTCGTTTCCCCGGCGTTCATCCTGGCGCGGTAGGGTCGTCCCGATAGCGCCTAGGGTTCCGGGGTTCGCACCCGTCTGGTCCGAGCGGCGCCACGGCACTCCTCCGCAGGAGAGCCGTCATCTGACAGGACAAAAGCCCGGAGGACCCTGTTCGTCGCGCCGTGCGCCGGACGGAAGGGTCTCGTCATGTCCTCACTCGCATTCGTCCTGGTGTTCGGTGCGGCCATCGCCCACGCGGCGTGGAACATCATCGCCCATGGCATCAGCAGGGCCGGTGCTCCGTTCCTGTGGTGGGGTGCGGTCGCCAGCACGGTCGTCTGGGTCGGCGCCGTGCCGTTCACCGGCGGTCTCGGCGCCGACGATCTGTGGTCCTTCGCCCTCGGGGTCGTCGTCTCATCGGTGCTGCATGTCGGGTACATGGCGGTGCTGCAGCGCGGCTACCGCGAGGGCAACCTCTCCACCGTGTACGCGACAGCCCGCGGCACGGGTCCGTTCCTCTCGGTGATCGTGGCGGTGCTGCTGCTCGGCGAGCGTCCCTCGGCGATCGCGCTCGTGGGTGTCGCCGCCGTGATCGTGGGCGTCGTCGCCATCGGCCTCGTCGACAGGGGGAGAGGGGCGGGCGCACGCCGACTCGACCCCGGCATCGTGTTCGGTCTGCTCACCGGCGTCGCGATCGCGGTCTACACGATCTGGGATGCGCACGCCGTGCGCACCTGGAACCTCTCGCCGGTCGCCTTCATGGTCGGCACCACGCTGCTGCAGATCCCGTTCTACTCGATCGCGGTGCGCAGGCGCTGGAGTGCGGTCCGCGCGCTCGGGCGCACGCAGTGGCGCCGCATCCTCGCCTTCGGCATCCTGTCGCCGCTGTCGTACATCCTGGTGCTGACGGCGATCCAGATCGCCCCGGTCGCGCTGGTGGCCCCGCTGCGCGAGGTCAGCGTCGTGCTGGTGAGCCTGTTCGGGGTGTTCGTGCTGCGGGAGTCGCGCCCGGCGTGGCGGATCGCGGCGTCGCTCGTGGTGGTCGCCGGGATCGTGCTGCTCGCGTGGTGATCAGCGGAAGCTGACGAGACCGGCGTGCGCGGCGGTCACGAGGATCTGCACGCGGTCGCGCAGGTGCCACTTGGACATCATGCGTCCGAGGTGGGCTTTCACCGTGCCCTCGGAGACGATGAGCGCCTTGGCGATCTCGGCGTTCGACATGCCCTGTGCCAGGCAGTGCAGCACCTCGACCTCGCGCTCGGTGAGCGGCTCGAGCGCGGCGGCATCCGCTGCCACGGGGGTCGAGTCGCGCACGTGCTTGATGAGCATCGAGGCGATGCGGGGGGAGAGCGAGCTGGCGCCGCTGTGCACCTCGCGGACGCCGGTGACGATGTCGTCGGCGCTGGAGTCCTTGAGCAGGTAGCCGGAGGCGCCGGCGCTCAGCATCGGAAGCACCGTGTCGCTGCCGTCGAGGGTCGTGACGGCGAGCACACGAACGTGAGGCCAGCGTTCGGCGATCACGCCGGTGGCCTCGATGCCGTCCATCTCGGGCATCTGCACGTCCATCATCACCACGTCGGGCTGCTCGCGTTCGACGGTGGCGATCGCCTCCACGCCGTCTTCCGCCTGTGCGACCACGGTGATCTCCGGGTCGCGCGACACGAAGTGCGACAACGCCGAACGGACCAGTGGATCATCGTCGACGATCACGACACGGATTTCCTGCATAGGGGGAAGCCTAACGGCGCGAGCGCCCGGACGACATCATGTAGACCTTTGGCCAAAAACCTCTGGACGTGAGACAGATGTGCGCCGCGCAGATCGCCGAGAAGATGAATACAGACATCGACAAACGACTACATAATGGAGGTGAACGTAATGACTTTCTGGCAGCAGGTTGGCAAGTTTTTTGGTCTCGTCCGCTAGCGTACCTGGCGAATAGGAGATAGTGAACCATGGCCTTCGACCAGTCGACCCGACGATCTGCGGATTCGTTCCGGTTGGGTCGCGGTGAGAAGCTCAGTGCGATCGAGCGGATCATCGTCCTGGTCATCCTCACCATCACCGTCGCCACGGACCTCATAGGCTTCTTCACCACACCGGGTGTGAACCCGGTCGCATTGTTGGTGAGCGTCGCATGCACAGCAGCGTTCGCTCTCTACCTCTGGAATCCACTCATCGCGACATGCGCCCTCGGCGTCGTGTTCGCGACATCATTTCTCGTGGGAACCGAGTCCCAGGTACTGACCGCCGCCGCTGTTGCGGGCGGGCTGGTCATGAGGCTGGGGTGGACGTCCCTGATCCTGTCGTACACCGGTGCGTTCCTCATCGCTGCAGCAGTCGTCGCCAACGGCGACGCTGATACCGATGTGAACGTCGGTCTCTTCCTCATCTTCGCCACCGTGGCAGGAGCTGTCGGGTTCGCCCTTCGGCTCGCCTTCGCCCGGGGGAGTCGTCTCGAGCGCGAGCTCGAGGAGAGAGCCGAGCAAGAACGTCAGGCCGTACTCGCCGAGCGGCGATGGATCGCCGGTGAGCTGCACGACAGCATCGCGCACCACCTCACGGTGGTGGCGCTGCACGTGCAGATGCTCGAAGACCCCGAGACCAGCAACGACTCGCAAGAAGCGATCCGCGTCGCCGCGCGCAAGGCGATGACAGATCTCCGCTTCGTGATCGAACTCGCGGACGACGGTCCGCAGTCCTCCAGTGTGCAGACCGGCGACCTCGCGGCAGCGATCGACGAGGCACAGGGCGAGTTCGAATCGGCCGGTCACTCCGTGGCCCGCGAGGGAGACCCTCGCGACGAGCGCATCCCGCGTGCGGTCGAGATCGTCCTCGCGCGCATCGTGCGCGAGTCGGCCACCAACATCCTCAAATACGCAGGCCCCGGCGAGGTGCAGATCGACCTCGCCGTGGACGACGAGGTCGCGCACCTCACGTTGCGCAGCCCCCTCCCGACGACCCCACGCCGCGAGCTCTCCTCCAGTCGCACCGGCCTCGGCCGGATGGCGGAGCGGGTGATGGGAGCGAGCGGCGAGTTCAGCGCGGGCGAAGTCGACGGATTCTGGGTCGTGTCGGCCCGACTTCCCGTCGTCTGATGCTCTAGAGTGTGTGAGCACCCTTTCCGCGATCCGCGAGAACCTAGACGAAAGTCTAGAGAAGTCTCGACGTTCGACCCTGTGGAACGCGTTGCGATCAGCCGTAATCTGAAAGCTCCCCAGATAAAGCGTCCCCAGCGCTGCGATCGCGGGCGCGGTCTTTCTGGCTTCTGAAACACTTTGCGCGCTCGCGATCGCCTTCTGCGTTAACGGCCGATTATCCGGCCTCCTGCCACGGGGTTCCTGACGCCCGGCTAGCCGCCCACCGCTCGCATGTAGTGGCCGTCCGTGGAGATCCCCGAGGCGGCGACCGTGAACCGCACCACCTCGCTGAGGTATCGATCCTCCGAAGCCTCGAAGATCCGTCCCTCCGCGTCGCGCGATGTGCGGGTGAGTCGCAGGATGGGCGTGCCCCGGGGCACCCGCAGCAGTGCGGCATCCTGATCGTCGGCGGCCACAGCATCGATCACGTGCTGCAGCGTGACGATCGGATGCCCGACCGATGACAGGTACTCCGTGATGGAGACCTCGTCGAGGTTCACCTCGAACAGTCGACGTCCGGCGACCTCCGTGTAGTTGAGGCGCTCCAGCATGGTGGGCCTGCCGTCGAGCAGGCGCAGCCGCACCACGCTGACGATCGTGTCGCTCGCGTCGACGCCCAGCGCCGCCCCCAGCTCGCCGGCACGGCGAAGGCTCAACTCCTGCGTCTGGGCACCGGGGGTGACGCCCAGCTCGCGCGCCCAGCGCGTGAACGGCACCGACACGTCGACGGCCTGGTTGGCCTTGCGGGCGACGACGCGAGCGGGTCTGCCGCGGCTCGTCTCGATCAGGCCTTCGCCGCGCAGCGCGGCCAGGGCGTTGCGGATCGGACCGCGCGAGGTATGCCACCTCTCGGCGAGGTCGGCCTCGGTCGGGACGTCGTCGCCGGGACGCAGTGCACCCGCAGCGATCTGCGCGCGAAGGTCATCGGCGATCTGGGTGTACACAGCTTCAGCCACATAGGTACATTACTTCGTCAGCTCGAGCCGCGCGACCGCGTTCCGGGAGTGTTCATCCAGAAGAATGCTCGGTAAACGAGCTCTGAACTCTTCCGAGTTAGGTACATATCTCGCCTCGGCACCTGAGAGAGTCTTCCGTGGATCACCCCTCACACCCTGAAAGGTCCTCATGAAGCTTCGCGCTCTCCCCGCCCTCGCCGGCGTCGCGCTCCTCGCCCTCGGCCTCGCCGCGTGCTCCGGCTCGGCAGATGCCGCCGGCACTCCCGGCGCCGACGAGTCGTCCTCCGCCAGCGGATTCGCCGTCGATGAGAACACGCTCGTCTTCGGCGTCGTGCCCGACTCGGTCGACACCGAGACGAACTACCAGCCGCTCATGGACTACATCGCCGAGATCACCGGCAAGACGGTCGAGTACCACGAGTCCACCGACTACGCCGCCCTGATCGAGGCTGCCGTCGCCGGCAAGGTCGACGTCGCGTCGTTCTCCGGCTTCACCTACGTGACCGCCACCAACAACGGCGCCAAGCTCACCCCCATCTCCTCGATCGTGACCGAAGAGGGCCAGGAGCCCGGTTACTACTCGCAGGCGATCGTGCCCGCGGGCAGCGACATCGCGAGCATCGAGGACTTCAAGGGCAAGAAGGTCTGCTTCGTCGACCCGTCCTCGACCTCGGGCTACCTGTTCCCGTCGTACAACCTGCTCAAGGCCGGCATCGACCCCAAGACCGACATCACCCCGGTCTTCGCCGGCAAGCACGATGTCAGCGTCACCAAGGTCGGCGAGGGCGTCGAGTGCGAGGCGGGCTTCGCCGAGGACTCCGAGGTCGAGAAGTCGGACAAGGTGAAGGTCATCGACGAGACGATGGTCCCCGGTGCGCCGCTGGTCTACTCGTCCACGCTCCCCGACGAGGTCTCGAAGAAGCTCATCGACGGTCTCTCCGAGATCACGATCGACGACATCATCGCCGCCGGGATCGACGGCGCCGACACCGAAGCCTTCCGCAGCGTCTTCTACGCCACGAAGCCGGTCGACGACGCGTACTACGACCTGATCCGCGACATCTGCAAGGAGACCGAAGCGGAGCAGTGCCAGGGCTGAGCCCGGCCCGACCCCTTCGCCATACCCGGCGCCCTCCGTCTCGTCCGCCTCTCGTGCGGGCGAGACGGAGGGCACCATCGCACGACTCACCACACCACAGGAGCTACGACATGACCGCCTCGGCATCCGACGCCCTCATCCGCCTCGACGGCGTGACGAAGACCTTCGGGACGACCACTGCACTCAAGGGGGCCTCTCTGGAGGTGTCCCGCGGCGAGATCGTCGTGCTCCTCGGCCTCTCCGGCTCGGGGAAGTCGACCCTGCTGCGCCACCTCGACGGCCTGGAGATCCCCACCTCCGGCTCGGTGGAGGTGCTGGGCTCCCAGGTACCGACGCTGAAGGGGCGGGCGCTGCGCGACCTCCGCAGCCGCGTGGGCTTCATCTTCCAGCAGTTCGAGCTCGTGCCCTCCCTGACCGTGCTCGAGAACGTGCTCACCGGTTCGCTGTCGGGTGTGCGCGGGCCGCGCCTCGGCCTCTGGGGCTACTCGCGAGCAGCGAAGCTCACCGCACTGGAGCACCTCGACCGCGTCGGTCTGCTCGACCGCGCCTACCAGCGCAGCGACACCCTCTCGGGCGGGCAGCAGCAACGCGTGGCCATCGCCCGCGCTCTCATGCAGAAGCCCGCGATCCTGCTCGCCGACGAGCCGGTCGCCTCGCTCGACCCCGAGTCGAGCGAGCAGGTCATGGCCCTGATCCGCGAGATCGCCGCCGATGAGGGGCTCACCGTGGTGTGCAGCCTGCATCAGGTCGACCTCGCCATCTCGTGGGCTGACCGCATCGTGGGTCTCCGACACGGTGAAGTGGTGCTGGACACCCCGACCGGAGACCTCACCAAGGCCGAGGTCATGGAGATCTACGGTCGCGTGGCCACCACGACGGCCGAGATCCGCGCCGTGCAGGAGGAGCTGGTCGAGGCGGCGGCGCAGGTGGCCGCATCATGACGGCGCTCGACGCGTCGACCGACTCCGCGACCCGCGGTGGCGGATCGTCCCACCAGGGGGGCGGACCGACGGTCGCCGAACGCGCCCCCCGGCGCCCGATCTCGCCCGAGCGGATCGCCGCCTCCCTCACGCTCACAGCCCTCGTGGTGCTCGGAATCCTCGCCGTCCGCGACGTCGACATCTCGATCCCGGCGATGGTGCAGAGCTGGGGCAACGCCGAGAACTTCATGGCCCGCGTCGGCGGACTCAGCTTCCCCGCTCCCGGCGACCTCGCCTGGCTGATCGCGCTCACAGTGGGTCTCGTGCTCGTCGGCACCCTGCTCGCGGCCGTGCTGTCGGTGCCGGTCGCCTACCTCGCCGCCTCCAACACGACCCCGGGCAACGGATGGCGAGCCGCCGCGAGGTTCATCGGCGTGCTCACACGGGCACTGCCCGACGTGGTCCTCGCGATGGCGTTCGTGCTGATGTTCTCCCTCGGCACCCTCCCCGGCATCCTGGCCATCGGCATCCACTCGATCGGCATGATCTCGAAGATGTTCGCCGACGCGATCGAGCAGATCGACGAAGGACCGCGCCTCGCGATCCGCGCCGCCGGCGGTTCGAAGATGCAGGAGTTCACCTCCGGCATCCTGCCGCAGGTGCTGCCCAGCTGGGTGGCCACCGTGCTGCACCGCAACGACATCAACCTGCGCGGCAGTGTCGTGCTCGGCTACGTCGGCGTCGCCGGGCTCGGCCTCGAGATGTCGTACGCGTTCAAGTCGCTGAACTACGGCAAGGGCCTCGGCATCGCCCTGGTGATCTTCATCCTGTGCGTCGCGATGGAGATCGTCTCCAGCATGGTCCGCGGGGCGATGCTCGGGGAGCAGGCGCACACCCGGTCGTGGATCGACAGGATCCTGCATCCGCGCCTCGGCAGCCGGTCCGCGTCCGCAGCCGTCGGCCGCCCCGCCTGGGCCGCGAGCCCGCAGACGGCGGTGCGCCGGCCCTGGACCGCACAGCGCGTGCGCCACACCATCGCCGGTGTCGTCGCCGTGCTCGTGGTGATCGGCAGCGTGGTCGTCAGCCAGATCAACTGGATGGACCTCATCACCTTCTGGGCCAAGCTGCCCGAGGTCGCGGGGAAGTTCTGGCCCCCGTCGTTCGGCAACTACGACGCCAGCGCCATGTTCCAGGCGATGCGGGAGACCGTCGCGATCGCTCTCGCCGCCACCGTGCTCACCCTGCTCCCCTCGCTCCTGCTCGGCTCGCTCGCGGCACGCAACGTCGCCCCGAGCTCTGGCGCCCGAGGGACGGCGCGACTCCTGCTCGTCGGCATCCGTGGCATCCCGGAGCTGATCCTCGCGATCGTGCTCGTGGTCATCACCGGTCTCGGGGCCCAGGCGGGTGTCATCGCCCTCGCGATCGGCGGTATCGGACTGCTGGGCAAGCTCATCGCCGACTCGTTCGAAGAGGTCGATCGCGGACCGGAGCGGGCGCTGCGCGCGGTGGGGGCGACACGTCTGCAGACCTACACCTCGGCCACCGTGCCGCAGGGGATGCAGGCGCTCATCGGTCACAGCTTCTACATGCTCGACACGAACATCCGCGCGGCGACGATCCTCGGCATCGTCGGCGGCGGCGGGGTCGGCTACTACCTCCTCAACGCCAGCCAGGGCTCCCGCTACGAGACCGTGACGGCGATCGTGCTGATGATCCTCGCCACCGTGCTCGTGGTCGAAGGACTCGCGATGTGGATGCGGAAGGTGTTCCGATGAACCGCCCTCTCGACACGGCGGATGTGGTCGTCGTCGGCTCCGGCATCGTCGGGCTCGGAGCGGCATACGCGGCGGTCCGGCGCGGCCAGCGCGTGATCGTCGTCGATCGCACCGATGCCCCCGTCGGGGCGACGATCCGCAACTTCGGACACCTCTGCATCGGCGCGCAGGGCGGGCAGGCGCGGCACTACGCCGACGTCTCCCGCGAGCTGTGGCTGCGTCTCTCCCGGGACGCGGGCTTCTGGCTGTGCGAGTCGGGCACGCTGGTCGCCGCCCGGCACGATGACGAGCTCGCCGTGCTCGACGCCGCATCCCGCGAGGGCGGGATCCGACTGCTGGAGGCGGACGAGCTGCGGCGCCTCGCTCCGCTGCGCGCTGAGGGCCTCGTCGGTGGAGCGCACATCGAGAGCGATCTGCAGACCGACCCCCGCACGGCCGCCGACGCGATCGTGCGCCACCTGGCGGGACTCGGCGTCGACTTCCGGTTCCGCACCGCGGTGACCGCAGTAGGGGAGGGGCACGTGGAGACGACGCGCGGTCCGATCACCTGCGGCAGCGTCGTCGTCGCCGTGAACCACGACATCGATCAGCTGCTCCCCGACGTCGCGGAGCGGCACGGGGTCGTGCGCTGCGCCCTCGACATGATGCGGGCTGCCGTGTCGTTCCGGCATCCGCTCGCAGCTCCCCTGCTCACCGGCTGGTCCCTCGTCCGGTACGGCCGCTTCGCCGACGGGCCGGAAGCCGGCGCCCTGCGCGAGCGCCTGCACGCCGAGCGCCCCGACCTCGCCGCGATCGACCTCAACCAGATGTACACGCAGCTTCCCGACGGGACGCTCATCATCGGCGACTCGCACTCCACCGCCACAGCCCCGGCGCCGTTCCAGCCCGAGGCCGCGTTCACCGCCTTCCTCGCGGAGGCCGAAGCGCTGTTCGACGCTCCGGCGCCGCGCGTGATCGAGCGCTGGCAGGGCGTGTACGCGAAGGGGCCGCAGGAGTTCCTGATCGATCGTGGCGACGACGGCGTGCTGGTGCTCGCCGCGACCACCGGCATCGGGATGACCACGGGCCTGGGACTTGCCGAAGAGAACCTCGCCGCCGCCTTCGGGTGGGCGGCAGCAATGGAAGGAACATCATGACCACTCCTCTCGAACTCGTCGTCCTCGACATGGCGGGAACCACAGTGCTCGACGACGGCGTCGTCGAGCAGGCGTTCCAGCGTGCCGCCGAGCGCACCGGCGTCGCGGACCGGATGCCGTGGGACGAGGCTCTGGACTACGTGCGCGTGACCATGGGGCAGTCGAAGATCGACGTCTTCACGCACCTCTCCGGCGGCGATGCCGAGGCGGCAGCACGGGCGACGGCCGCTTTCGAGGGCGCCTATGCCGAGATCGTGTCCGAGCAGGGCGTCTCCGAGATCCCCGGCGCCGCCGACGCGATCCAGGGGCTGAAGGACTCCGGGCTGAAGGTCGTGCTCACCACGGGCTTCGCTCCGGTGACCCGCGATGCCCTGCTCGACGGCCTCGGCTGGCGCGAGCTGATCGACATCGCCCTGTCGCCGATCGATGCCGGACGCGGGCGTCCCGCACCCGACCTCGTGCTGACGGCGCTCCTGCGCACGCAGACCTCGTCGGTGCACGCGGTCGCGGTCGCCGGCGACACCGTCAGCGACGTCGAGTCGGGACGTCGGGCCGGCGCCGGCTTCGTCGCGGGTGTGCTGACCGGCGCGCACGAGCGCCCGGCTCTGAGCGCCGCGGGGGCGGATGCCGTGCTGAGCGATGTCACCGCGTTGCGCGGTGTGCTCGCCCAGCGCGACCTGCTCCCGCTCGTCGCGACCTCCTGAGAGGACTCGACATGGGAACGCTGCTGATCCGTCCTCCCGGCCATCGCCGGGACGTCGCGCTGCGCCCTGCCGCGACCGCGATGGTGTGGGTCGGCGACGGCCATCCGCACGAGACGATCGCCGTACCGGGCGTCGCGCTCGGCGACGGCGACGTGCTCGTGGCCGTGGAGATGTCGACGATCTGCGGCTCGGATGTGCACACCGTGCAGGGGCGCCGCTCGGCCCCGACGCCTCTGGTGCTCGGACACGAGAGCGTCGGACGGGTCATCGCGACCGGTGACGGCGGGGCGCATACGGTCGACGGCACTCCGCTGCGCATCGGCGACCGGGTGGTCTGGTCGGTGACGGTGTCGTGCGCGAGCTGCGACCGGTGCCTGCAGGGGATGCCGCAGAAGTGCCGCGACCTGGGGAAGTACGGGCACGACAGGGTCGGGGCGCACGGCGACCTCACCGGAGCCTTCGCGAGTCACGTGCAGGTGCGAGAGGGGACGGCCATCGTGCGGGTTCCCGAGGCGCTCCCCGCCTCCGTGCTCGCGCCCGCGTCATGCGCCACGGCGACCGCCTGGGCTGCGGTGGCCAGGGCCGCGAAGGACTGCGATCTCGACGGAGCACGTGTGCGGATCCACGGCGCGGGACTGGTCGGACTCTCCGCCGCGGCCATCGCCGCCGAGCAGGGTGCGACCGTGGAGGTGCTCGATCCCAACCCCGAGCGACGTGCCCTCGCCGCACGCTTCGGTGCGACCGGCCTCGACGGCGAGCCCGACGTCGTGATCGAAGCCTCAGGGCACGCGGTGGGAGAGGCTCTCTCGGGCGTCGCGGTCGGGGGAACCGTCGTGCTCGTCGGCAGTGTGTTCCCGGCCGATCCGGTGCCGTTCGACGCCGAGAGCATCGTGCGGCGCCTGGTCACCGTCGCCGGCATCCACAACTACACGGGGGCTGAACTCGCCGAAGCCGTGGCCTTCCTCGCCGGACGAGGGCGGGCGTACCCGTTCGCGGACGCGGTCGGCGCGGTGCGCGGACTCTTCGAGATCGACGCGGCGCTCGTGGAGGCGGCCTCCCCGGGGGCTCCTCTTCGGATCGGACTCGTTCCGGGGCAGTGAAGCGCCCGGAACACAGGCCCTAGACGCCGTCGTCCTGCCCTCGTCGGGGGCCGAGCGGGCGCAGCCCTTCGGCGTGGAAGGCGAGCAGGCGGACGGCCGCATCGACGGTCGCGGTCAGGGTCTCGTCGGGGTCGCCGACCAGGGCGAGACGGCGGTGACCCTGGTCCTCGGCTGTGGCCCAGCCCAGGAAGACGGTCCCTGCGGGATGACCGCCCTGCGCGTCGGGGCCGCCGACACCCGTGGTCGACACGGTGAGGTCGGTGTCGAACAGGCGACGGGCCCCCACGGCGAGCTGCTCGGCGCACGCCGCCGAGCACGGATCCGTTCCGGGCGTCAGCCCGAGAACGCGCTCCTTCACGGCGGTCATGTAGGCGACGATGCCGCCGGCGAACCACTCGGAGGCGCCGTCGCCAGCGCCGATCGTGTGCGCGAGCATGCCCGAGGTGAGCGACTCCGCCACGGCGATGCGCAGCCCCCGCGCGGCGGCGAGTTCGCTCAACCGCGCGATGTGGCCGCGCGTATCGGGGCCGCTCATCGCCTCGGCGCCGGGCGCCCGCGCAGCATCGTGGGTGTCGTCGGGCAGGGTCACCGCGAGATGCTCTCCACGGTCTCGCCGGTCGTCGATGCGGACAGCGAGCGTGCGACGTCGGCCTGATTCACGATGCCGACCAGACGACGGTCGGTCATCACGGGCAGCCGTCGCACCTGGTTCTCCTGCATCCGGTCGAGGGCCACGCGGATGTCGTCGTCCGCATCCACCGTGACCGGCTTGCCCTTCGCGAGCGCTGACGCCGGGGTGGTCTCCGGGTCCATGCCCAGGGCGATCGCACCCACCACGATGTCGCGGTCGGTGAGCATGCCCTTCAGCTTGCCGTCCTCGCCGCAGATCGGCAGGGCTCCGACGTCCAGATCCGCCATGACCGAGGCGGCGATGCGCAGGGAATCGTTCACCCCGATGCAGCGCGGCCTCGGAGTCATGAGGTCGCGCGCGGTGGTCATCGCTCTTCGCCCTCGTCGTAGTCCGGACGAGGCGGCTGCAACGGCTGGTCGGAGTACTCCCCACCTGCACGGCCTCCGTACGGCCGTCCGTGATCGGCGAACTCCTCGCGTGCGAAGACCAGGGTCCACGGACCCGCCGTGAAGTGCGCTCCGGTGCGCAGCGTCTCCGAGTTCTCGTCGGCGTGGGTCGCGTCCACGCCCAGGCTCGCGTTCGTCTCGCCCTCGCCGTGCAGCGTCAGCACGTACTCGTCGCGGTCGTCGTGTGTGATCGTGGCATGCACGGGATCGGTGTCGGCCAGGCGCAGTTCGTTGTCCTCGGCGGAGCCGATCCGCACCACGTCGTCGCTCAGCGCGAACTCGGTGCGCTCATCGTCCCTGGTGATGCGCAGTCGGGGGTTGCCCGCGCCCCAGGCGGCGTGCGTGGTCGTGGGCGTGTAGCCCTCGTCGGGACGGTCGTCGATGTGTCGGTCGGTCATGGCACTGCCCTTCGAGTCGAGTGTCCTGAGGCTAGGCTCCGGGCGACGTCTCGCCGAGGGGGTTGACTTCGGGGCGTGGAGTGGGCATCGGGCGCGACCGCGGGGACAGGAGGCATCCGGCGGCGGAGTGCGCGAGAATGGAACGAAGCCGTCGTCCCGGCCAGGCAACGACCAAGGAGCACCACCAATGGGAAAGTTCGTCTACGAAGGCGGCGTGAAGACCGAGATCGAGGACCGCGCCCTCACCCACCTGCAACTCGTGATCACCGCGAAGCTGCGGCGCGGGGAGCCCTTCCCCTTCAGCTGGCGCGAAGACGCGAGCGTGGGCGGCGGGCGCACCACCGTGTGGATCCAGCCCGGCAGCTCCCTCGTGTTCAAGTACTTCGGCAGCCGTCAGCCCTCCATCAACCGGGCCTGGATCGAGGCGCTCGCGTTCACCGCGAACGCGCCCAGCGGTCTCTACCTCGTTCCCGAGCCCGCCGAGGCTGGCGAGGAGCCCGGTGCCGGTGAGGTCCCGGTCACTCCTCCTCTCTGATCTTCGGGCTCGCCTCGAGACCCACCTGCATCGTCGAGACCCACTCGTGGACGCGCGTCCACCGGTGGGTTTCGTCGTCGAGCGTGGGTGTCGGTCCCTACCTGCCGACGGTCTCGACCTGTCAACCCCCTGACGGAGGACGGGATGATCGGAGAGGGTGGGACCCATGACCGACGACACCACCGACCCCCGCCACGCGCACCGCGAAGAGGGATTTCCCGCACAGCACCAGGATCAGCCGGGCCTGACAGAACAGACCCGCCCGGAACCGGACCACGGCGAACGCACCTATGTCGGCCACGGTCGTCTGGAGGGACGCCGCGCCCTCATCACCGGCGGAGACTCGGGCATCGGACGAGCCGTCGCGATCGCCTTCGCCCGGGAGGGCGCCGACGTCGCGATCGCACACATGCCCGAAGAGCAGGACGACGCGGAGGACACGCTCGCCCTGGTGCGCGAGACGGGGCGCGCAGGAGTGGGCTTCGCGGGTGACCTGCGCGACGAGACGTTCGCGACCGACATCGTCACCCGGACGCGGCGCGAACTCGGCGGACTGGACGTGCTCGTGCTGAACGCCGGCTACCAGCACGACATCGACGGCTTCGAGACCCTGGAGACGGAGCGGATGCGCCGGGTGTTCGACACGAACCTGGCCGGCATGCTGTTCTCGGCACGGGCGGCCTATCCCGACCTCCCGCCGGGGGCGAGCATCATCGTGACGGCATCCGTCCAGGCCTACAACCCTTCGCCGGGACTCATCGACTACGCCATGACGAAGGCCGCGCAGGTGGCGTTCGTGAAGGCCCTCGCGGAAGAGGCGGGCCCGAGGGGCATCCGCGTCAACGCCGTCGCACCCGGCCCCATCTGGACGCCGCTGATCCCGGCGACCGGATGGGATGCCGAACGACTGGCGACCTTCGGCGCCGACACCCCGCTGGGGCGCGCAGGCCAGCCCGCGGAGCTCGCCGGCACCTACGTGTACCTGGCGTCGGCGGAATCGTCGTACACCTCGGGATCGGTCATCGCGGTCACGGGCGGCAAGTCCCTCTGATCCGCGCCGAGGCGGCGGCCCGGAGAGGGGCCGCCGCCTAAGCTTGTCTGGTGCAGAAGCCCGCCGCGTCCAGCCCCCTCGTGGGGGTCGCGCTCGTCATCGGCTCCTGCCTCTCTCTTCCCTTCGGGGCCGCGGTCGCCGCTCAGCTGTTCCCGGTTCTGGGGCCCTGGGGTGTGACCTCGCTGCGCGTCGCGATCGCCGCGCTCCTGCTGGTGGCCATCGTGCGGCCGAGGCCGCGGAAGTGGACCCGTCAGCAGTGGCTGGCCGCCGTGCTCTTCGGCGTCTCCCTCGCCGCGATGAACGGCTTCTTCTACGCCGCGATCGATCGCATCCCCCTGGGGCCGGCCGTCGCGATCGAGTTCCTCGGACCACTGGTGCTCGCCGCCGTGCTCACCCGGAAGCTCGCCGACTTCACCTGGGTCGGCGTGGCCCTGCTCGGCATGGTCGTGCTGGGCATCGACGGCCTGATCGGCGCCGAACCGCTCGACCCGCTCGGGGTGGTGTTCATCCTCATCGCCGCCGGCTTCTGGGCCATGTATATCCGGATGAGCGCCCGTGTCGGCGCGCTCATCCCCGGCAGCAGCGGCCTGGCCATGGGGCTCGTGGTCGCCGCGGTGCTGCTCATCCCGGTCGGCATCCCGGCCGCATCGACGGTGGCGATGGATCCGCAGCTCCTGCTGCTCGCGGCGATCACCGCGGTGCTGTCGTCGGTGATCCCCTACAGCTTCGAGCTCGCGGCGCTGCGCCGTCTGCCCCAACGCGTGTTCGGCGTGCTGCTGAGCCTCGAGCCCGCCTTCGCCACCCTCGCCGGATGGCTCATCCTCGGGCAGGATGCGACCCCGCTGCGGCTGCTGGCCATCGCCCTCGTGATCGCCGCGAGCGTGGGGACCACGCTCGGTGTGCGGAGGGACCGCCGCGACGGAGGTCCCTCCGGTCCCTTCACCGCGCCGATACCGCTGCCCGACTGACCGCCGGAGTCGGCAGCGGGAACCGCCGACGCAGGATGATGCGCTGTACGAGCGTCCAGACCACCGTGACGGTGAGGTACAGCGCGGCGGCGAGCGGCACGAACAGGGCGAAGATCGCGGTCACGTAGTGCATCGCCGAGACGACGCGCAGCATGGTGGGGGAGTTCAGCGGCGAGTCGCCGGCGTCGACCGGTGTCGGGCGGAACACGCGGCGGGTGACCTCCGCCGCTGCGATCATCACCGCCAGGAGCACCCCGAAGACGAGGAACGTGGCCGCCGTCGCCGTGCCGCCGAAGAGCGCCGCGATCAGGCTCGTGCCCAGAGGTGCACCGAACAGGTCGTGCGCGAGCAGCTCGTTGGCGTGGCCCGCGATCTCCGGGCGCAGGAACAGCGTGTACAGGATGCCGACGACGGGGGCCTGCGCCAGCACCGGGAGCATCCCCGCGAACGGCGAGGTGTTCTCGGCGCGGTACAGCGCCATCGTCTCCTTCTGCAGACGTTCGGGGTTCTTCTTGTGGCGGCGCTGGAGCTCGCGCAGCTTCGGCGCGAGACGCGCCCTGGTCTGCTCGGCCTTGGCCTGGGAGATGCCGACGGGGATGAGCAGCGCCCGCACCAGCAGGGTGACGACCGCGACGGCGAGGGCGGCGGCCGAGGCTCCGGCGAGGGGGGTGAGCAGGTCGGAGAGCCCGGTCAGGGCGCCGTAGGCGGCGTCGAGGAGGGCGGCGAGAGGGGGAAAGGCGAAGATGTCCATGCAAAGGTCCGTTCGTGGCGTCGGGAAGGGTCGGCGAAGGCCGCGTGGTCCCGTCGTGTGAATGGACTACGCGGCGCTCGCGACTCCCGGCGCCCGAGGCCGTGGGTGGCCTGCGGCATCAGGATCGCTCTGCGTGAGGAGGGTGCCGACGTCGATCGCCCGCAGCGGATGCGGGGCGTCTGCGGTGGCTTCGGGGCGCACGCTCAGCACGATCGCGAGCGTGAGGGCCGTGACCGCGAGCACCGCGATCGCCAGGCCGAGAGCTGCCGCATCGGGCATCGAGACGAGTCCGAGCGCGGTCGCGACGAAGCTCAGCATCTGCCCGAACCACTCGCTCATGTGCGCTCTCCCTCCTGCAGCGAGGGTACCACCGGGGTCTGCGGGTCGGACCCGTCACAGCCGACCCCGGGGGTGCGGCACGGGCGTAACGTCGAAGGCATGAGTGACCTTCGCGCCCTGCTCGGGATCGAGCATCCGATCATCCTCGGCCCGTTCGGCGGGCTCTCCTCGACCGCGCTCACCGCGGCGGTGAGCAACGCCGGGGGACTGGGCTCGTTCGGCCTGTACGGCTACGACGGCGACCGCATCCGCACGACCGGGGCCGAGCTGCGTGCGGCGACCGATCGGCCGTTCGCGGTGAACATCTGGCTTCCCACGGGCGACGAGGTCGAACCGAACCCGCAGCACACGGTGTTCGCCCAAGCCCTGCAGCCCTTCTACGAGGCCGTGGGTCTCGACGTGCCGAGCAGGCCGGAGCGCTACACCCCCGCCCTGGAGGAGCAGCTCGACGCGATCTGGGAGATCGAGCCCGCGGTGCTGAGTGTGGTGTTCGGGGTGCCGTCCGCCGATGTGATCGGGGAGGCGCACCAGCGCGGCATCCGAACCGTCGGCACGGCGACCACTGTGGCCGAGGCGGTCGCGCTCGCCGCAGCGGGAGTGGATGCCGTGGTCGCGACCGGCGCGGAGGCCGGCGGGCATCGGGTGTCGTTCCTGCGCCCTGCCGAGGAGTCGCTCGTCGGGACCTTCGCCCTGATCCCGCAGGTCGTCGATGCGGTGGACGTGCCCGTGATCGCGGCCGGAGGCATCGCCGACCGACGCGGTGTGGCCGCGGCGTTCGCTCTCGGGGCCGCGGGTGTGCAGGTCGGGACGGCCTTCCTCTCCGCCTCGGAGTCGGCGGCCAACCAGGCGCACCGCGACGCGATCCGCTCGACCGCTGCCGACGAGACCGTGCTCACGCGGGCGATGAGCGGGCGTCTGGCCCGTGGCGCGCGCAACCGCGTCGTTCGCGCCATCGAGGCCAGCGGTACGATCGCGCCGTTCCCGATGCAGAACTGGCTCACCGGTCGCTTCCGGGCTGCCGCGGGGGAGCAGAACCTGGGCGCGCTGCAGTCGCTGTGGATGGGGCAGGGCGCGCCGCTCGTGCGCCACGAGACCGCCGCGGACGTGTTCGCCGAGCTGGTCGCGGGGGTTCCGGCCGCTCTCTGACGCTCATCGGCGAAAGAGACCGGGAAGAGCCTGCCCGTGGCGAAGCATCGTCGAGTGTCGACATAGCCAGGTTTCTGGCTAACATGGCCATATGAGCAGTCACAATGTTCTCGACGCGCGCAACAGTCTCTCGAGGCTGATCGCGGACTCTCAGGCGGGCGAAGACGTCGTCATCACCAAGCGGGGGAAGCCGGTAGCGAAGCTCGTTCCGATCGGGCCGGTCGATCTCGTCCGCAGCGGGCGGCTCCTCGTCGAGTGGCTCGAGCGCGACCCGTTGCCCGGGCGGCTGGCCCGTTCGGCTGCCGAGCTCGACGCGCAGATCGCGGAAAGCAGAGACGCCTGGGAATGATCTACCTCGATTCCTGCATCCTGATCTACGCCATCGAAGACGACGGGCCTCGGGGTATGGCCGTCCGAAACGCTCTCCGAGAGGTGGACGTCGCGGTGGCCTCGAGTCCTCTGGCGCTTCAGGAGTGCGTGGTCGGCCCGCTGCGGGGGCGCAATCCCGAGCTGCGCGACCGCTACCTCGCGATGTTCGAACACCTCGAAGAAGTGACGCTGGACGCGGCGGTCTTCATCCGTTCCGCGGAGCTCCGGGCGGATTTCGGACTGAAGACGCCAGATGCCGTGCACCTCGCCGCGGCTCAGATCGCGGGCTGCACCGAACTGTGGACGAACGACAGACGCCTTTCAGCTGCTTCCCACGGGCTCGCGGTCGACGTGATCGGTGCCCGATCCTGACGCGGCCCCGCTGAGGATTCTCTGTGTTCGCGAGGCGGGACGCTCGCTCCTCTAGAGGATGACCGTGGACTTGCCGTGCACGATCACGCGATCCTCGGCATGCCACTGCACGGCGCGCGCGAGCACCAGACGCTCGACGTCGGCGCCGCGGCTCTGCAGCTCGGCGGCCGATTCGGAGTGGGTCACGCGCGTGACGTCCTGCTCGATGATCGGCCCCTCGTCGAGGTCGGCCGTCGCGTAGTGCGCGGTCGCACCGATCAGCTTGACGCCGCGATCCTTGGCCCGCGCATACGGGTTCGCACCGATGAACGCGGGCAGGAACGAGTGGTGGATGTTGATCACCGGGGCCTCGAGCCGGGTGATGAAGTCGTCGGTGAGGATCTGCATGTAGCGCGCGAGCACGACGAGATCGACGTTGCCGCGCAGCAGCTCCAGCTGGCGCTCCTCCATGGCGGCCTTGTCGCCGGAGGGGATGTGCACGAACGGCACGCCGAACGACCGGACGGCCTCGGCCAGGTCGGGGTGATTGGAGACGACCATCGTGATGTCGATGTCGAGCTGCCCGCGCTGAGTGCGCCACAGCAGCTCCATCAGGCAGTGGTCGTACTTCGAGACGAAGATCGCGACGCGCTTGCGCCGGGCCACGTCGTGCAGCGACCACTCCATGCCGAAGCGCTCGGCGACGCCGGCGATGTCGGCTTCGAGCGCGGGGCGCGCGGCCGAGAGCCCGTCGAGGTGGATGACGGTGCGCTGGAAGAAGCGTCCGCCCTCGGAATCCGTCGAGTGCTGGTCGAGGGAGATGATGTTCGCCCCGTGCTGAGCGAGCACGCCGGCGACGGCGGCGACGATGCCGGGCTGATCGTCGCAGGCGATGAGCAGGCGGGCGGTATCGGGCTGAGACATGGGGACTCCTCGAGGGTGTGCATCGATTCTGCCGTGGATGCGCCGAGCGGGCGAATCGCGAGAGCACCGCGCGATGCCCTGCACCCGCGCGACGGCCGCCTCACCTACCCTGAGAGCATGGAAGCGAGCGACCTCGGCCTGGTGCTGGTGCCCCTGCTGGCGGTCGCCGCACCCCTGCTCGCTCGAGGCGTGCGGCCGGTGGTGCGGGTGCCGATCGTGGTGTTCGAGCTCGTGCTCGGCATCCTCATCGGTCCCGCGGTTCTCGGCTGGGTCGAGACGGGACCGCTGCTGGAGAAGCTCAGCGACTTCGGGCTGGCGCTGCTGTTCTTCGTCGCGGGCACCGAGATCGACTTCACGAAGGTCGCGGGCAAGCCGCTCGCCCGGGCATCGCTCGGGTGGCTGCTCAGCGTGCTGCTGGGCATTGGCCTGGGTTTCTTCTTCGCGCCGGGTGAGGGGATGGTGGTGATCGGGATCGCCCTCAGCTCGACGGCGCTGGGAACGCTGATGCCGATCCTGCGCGACGCCCGAGAGCTCGACTCGCCCTTCGGCCGTGCGATCAGCGCGATCGGTGCGGTCGGCGAGTTCCTGCCGCTCATCGCGATCTCGATCTTCCTGAGCACGCGGACCACTCCGATCGCCACCGCGGTGCTCCTGACCTTCGTCGTGCTCGCAGGCCTCGCCGTGCTGTTGGCCACGCGCGTGTCTCACGGACGGCTGCACCGCATCGTCCGCGCCACCCTGCACACCTCCGATCAGTTCGGCGTGCGCTTCGTAATCCTCCTCATCGCCGCCCTCGTGGGACTCAGCGTCATGCTCGACCTCGACATGCTGCTGGGAGCGTTCGTGGCCGGCGCGATCTGGCGCATCATCATGGCGCGCGCGCCGAAGAAGGATGCGGAAGAGGTCGAGAGCAAGATCGAGGCGATCGCCTTCGGATTCCTCGTGCCGATCTTCTTCCTCTACACGGGTGTCACGTTCGACCTGCAGGCGCTGCTCACATCGCCGTCGGCGCTGGCTCTGGTGCCGATCTTCCTGATCGCCCTGCTCGTGATCCGCGGATCGGCGGCGCAGCTGTCGGCCCCGCACGGAGCGAGTGCTCGCGATCGCGCGGCCCTCGGGCTCCTCGCCGCGACCGGTCTGCCGATCATCGTCGCCGTGACGGCGATCGGTGTCGACCAGGACATGATCGACACCGGCACGGCCGCGGCCCTCGTCGGCGCCGGCATGCTGTCGGTGCTGCTGTATCCGCTCATCGGCATGACTCTCCGCGGCGACCGCGCGGAGGTCGTCGGTCCGGAGCGGGCCGCCGAGTCCACGCAGGGAGAACTGTGACCACCGCATCCGCACTCTTGACCCAGGCCGTGAAGGATCTGCAGGACGCCCCGAAGGAGGGACTCGGCGAGCAGCGCGATTCCCGCTGGCGCGGGCGTCGCATCGTGCGGGTCGGTGACGCCTGGCACCTGGGCGTGCTGCTGCTGACACAGACGCACGCGCTGGCGACGGCGGAGGTGCTGCGCGCGGCCGACCCCGGGCGTCGCGGCTACACCGCGGAGTCGGCCAGGGAGCGTGCCGAGCGCCGAGCCGAGGCACTGCGCGGTGGCTTCGGCGAGGGTGAGGTCGTGCACGTGGGGTGGAGCGTCATCGACGTCGACGGGGTGGATGCCGGAGGCTCCTCCGGGCCGCTCGCCCTGATCGACGGGGTGCCGTCCGTGCGCTGGAGCACCGCGGGCGGTTTCATGCCACTGGAGGCATATCTGCGCGAGCGTGTGGCGCTGCTGCGGGACGCGGCCGCGAGCTGACGCGGGTTCCCCGACTCAGGCGAAGGTCTCGGCGAAGCGGCGCAGGAGCGCTGCGCCCTCGGTCACCGATGCCGCGAGCACCTGCTGCTGCACCGCGTCGAACTCGTCCGGGTCGAAGTAGCCCGTGGTGCGGTAGAACGTCATGCGGTCGGCGAAGTCGCGCGGAGTGGGCTCGGGGTGGAACTGCGCCGCGTACAGGTGCGTGCCCACGCGGTAGGCCTGCACCGGACAGGCCTCGTTCGTCGCCAGCAGCACGGCGCCGGGAGGGGTGCTCGCCGCGCTCTCCTTGTGCGCGGTGAAGACCGTGAGAGCCGAGCCGCTGGGCCCGAACACGGGGTCGGCCGCACCGGCTGCGGTCGTGTCGATCACGGTGGCGCTCGCGGGTTCCGGGGTGTCGGTCACGACCTCGCCCCCGAGCATGCGGGTCACCACGCCGATGCTGAAGCAGGTGAAGAACACCGCGACCTCGGCCGCCATCGCCGCGTCCGCCAGCGTGCGGAGGTCGGCTTCGACCCGCAGCTGCTCCGCGGTCTTCACCGTGTCGGAGACGTTGAACGGCGAGCCCCCGACCACGATTCCGCGGTACCCCCGCAGACGCTCGATGTGCAGCGGCGTCTGCAGCAGATCGAGCCGATCGACCACGTCGACACCGAGGGCCCGGCGGAAAGAGGCATGCTCGGCATCCGCCGCCCCGATCTCGGGCCGCACGCAGACGTAGAGAAGCGAGGCCATCAGGAGATTCTAACGATCGCGCGAGGCCGGGCCGACGCGGTCACCGCGAGGAGTTGGTCGTGCGACCGCGGACGATGCCGACGAAGGTCTCGACGTCGGGCGTGGTGCGCTCGCGCGGCCAGACCAGGGCGACCGTCGAGGTCGGTCCGTCCGTGAGGATGCGGTGATCGGCATCCTTGCGGTGGTGAAGGCGTGCGAGGGACATCGGGACGACCACGATGCCGACTCCGGATGCCGCCGTCGCGACCGCTTCGCCGGTCGCCAGTGCGGCGAAGTTCGCCGGGAGGGTCCCGGGGAGATCGAGCGCGCCGAGCACGTCGTCGGTCAGCCCGATCAGAACTTCGCCCTCGAGGTCTGCCGCCGTGAGCTCCTCGGCCGCCATCAGGTGCGAGTCTGCTGCCGCGACGACGACGGGGAGCTCGTCGTACAGCGGGATGATGTGCAGCGACTCGTCCGTGAGAGGCAGACGCACCAGCGCCGCGTCGACGTCGTCGAGGGCGCTACGCTGCGTGGCGGCCTCGATGGGCACGAGTTCGAGCGGCACTCGTGGCATCCGCTGCTTCCACGCATCGATCCACTTGCCGGGTGTCGCCCCCGGCACCGCGCCCAGACGGAAGGTGCGCGGTGCCTCGGGCTCCGGCTGAGGAGCGTCGAAGACGACCTTGGCCGTCGGCTTCTTCGGCTTCTGTGGGGGGAACCGCTCGGCGGGGGCGGCCTTGTTCCGGCGCACAGGCGTGCCCCTGCTTGCGCCCTTCGCGGGCCGTCTTCCCTGATTCGCCATGGGGTCAAGGTTACTCGGCGAGCGGTTCCGGCACCTCGTGCAGCGGCGCCGGTGCCGTGGCAGCGAGCGTGCGCTGGGCGCGGCGGATCAGCCCGACGGCTCCGCCGACGAGCAGCAGCACACCGATCGTCAACACGAGGATCATGTTGGCGGTGGTCGGGGTCAGGGCCAGCAGCCCGTCTGTAAGGGTCTCGCGCCGATCGGCGTCGGCGAGCATCCAGAGGGCGCTCGCTGCGACGGAGGCGAACAGAAGACCCCAGATGATGGCCGCCCAGCGGGTGCGGGGCGGGGTGGTCGGTTCGATGATCGTGGGCGTGCTCATCACTGGTCTTCCTTCACGGGCTCGTAGATGGTGACGTTGATGACACCACTGGTCTGATCGATGGTGACGGGCTGGATGGTGGTCGCAGCGACACGGTCCGAAGAGACGTCCTGGACGATGACGGACTCGCCGCCGCGGTCCTCGAAGGACCAGATACCGCTGTCGATGATGGTCGCGGTCTCGCCCTCCACCCGCGTCCAGTGCGCCGTCCCGGTGTCGAGCGTCGCGCGAAGCTCGAGCTCTACTCCCGCATCGACGTAGATCTCGGTGGTGCCGGAACCCTTCTCGATCACGATCGGCCGGGGCGCGCCGTCATGCTGGTTCAGCGAGAGATAGAGGTCTCCGAACGGCTGACGGATGTGCTCCGCCCGGTTGTTGGAGATCGACGCCCAGCCGAGCGTGAAGCCCTGAAGGGTCGAGAATGCGCCGGCCACCAGCCCGCCCACCAGGGTGATCACGGTGACGAAAGCCAGGAAGCCGCTGCGGCGACGGAACGCTCCGGCGACGATCATGCCGAGCGCGAGGATGAGCGCGGCGGCGAGAAGTCCCAGCGCTCCGCCGAGGGCCTCACCGCCGGTGACGAGACCGACGGCGGCACCCGTGATGATGGCGAGACCGATCATGGTCGCGGCGAAAGCGAAGCCCGCCCGCGGGTTCGATGCCCGGCGGATGCGGCGGCGCTCGGCTGCCTCTGCGGCGAACACCGCGGCCTCGGCCTGGCGCTCGCGGCGCAGCTGGTCACGGGCAGCCCGTTCGACATCCTGCTGCTGGCGCCGCCATGCCTGGTCCTGCTCCTTCCAGGCGGCGTGCTGAGCGCGCCAGGCCTCGAGGGCCGCAGGGTCCTGAGAACCGGGCGGCAGCGGAACCGGCGGGGCGGGCGGGGTGAGGGCGAGCGAGGCATCCGCGGCCGCAGGCTCCGTCACGGTGTCGGCCGCGGCGGCTGCCTCGGTCGGGAGAGTGGCATCCGCCCCCTCGGCGGTACCCGAACCGGCGAGGGGGGCGGATGCGGCCGGGGCCGCCTGATCTGCGGAAGCCATCGGCAGATCCGGCGCGGAAGCACCCGGGGTGCGGCTGGCAGCACGCACGATCAGGAAGAGCAGGACGGCGACGAGCACGAGCCCGAGGATCCAGCTGATGAGGGAGAGAGCCGACCAGCCGTCGTATCCGAGTCCGAACAGGCGGCCCGCGAGTGGAGCCGTGGGGAACAGGCCGATGACGGCCATCGCCAGGATGCCCCACTGCACGGGCTGGTAGTCGCGGCGCAGCAGGTCGCGCACGTGCACCCGTCCGTCGACGTCGGGCAGCAGCGCCCAGGCGGCGGCGTAGAGGAAGATCACCGGGAGTCCGAACAGCGCGGCGACCACGAGCACCCCCCGCACGATCAGCGGGTCGATGCGCAGGCGCGCGGCGATGCCAGCGGCGACCCCGCCCAGCCAGCCCTCGGAGCGGGCGACGCCGAGACCGGCGACCCAGAGTAGGAAGCGATCGGCGCCGCGCGGGATATCGGTGCCCCGAGCGCCACCGGCCGGAGCGGCGGGGTCGGCAGGGGGCGGGGGCGCAGTCGGAATCGTCATGCTTCGATCCTGGCGGCCGCAGGGGGATGCCTGCCATGGGGGGAACCCCTGAGCGGCCCCTGATTCTGGGCAGGGGAGCACCCCGAGCGGGTGCGCGGGTGATTGGATTGCCCCATGTCCTCTTCGGCGCACGCTCCTGCGCGACCTCCGCGCGTGGCCGCTCCACCGCGCCCAGCCCTGGCCCGGGATCGTGAGTGCCTGGTGGCCGGCGTCAGCACGGGGCTCGCCCGCCATCTCGGTGTGCGGGTGTCGTTGGTGCGGGCGCTGTTCATCGCCCTCACGCTGTGCGGCGGCGCCGGCATCCTCCTCTATGCATGGTGCTGGATGTTCACGCCCTGGGCGGAGGGCGAGAGCGCGCCGACCAGACGGATGCCGGTGGCCTGGCTGCTGCTCGCCCCTGCCGCGGTCGGGATGCTCGTCGTCCTCGTCTGGCGCGGAGGCAGCGACTGGTTGAGCGGATCGATCCCGCCCGGCACCGCGGCCGTCGTCGTCGGTGGCACCGTGGCCTTCGCGACGGGTGCCGGTCTCTGGGCCACGCTCATAGATCGCACCGACACCGCGCGCGGGCCCCGGCACACCCTGAGCATCCGGATCCTCGCGATCCTGCTGCTCGCCCTGCTGGTCACGGTTCTGCTGTCCTGGCCGGTGGCGCGCTCGGGTGTGGTGCTGGTGCTCCTCCCGCTGGTCGGGCTCGCCGCCGTGGTGTCGTCGACGCTGATCCCGCGGTGGCGGGAGCTGTCGGGTGAGCGGGTGCGCCGCATCCGGGAGGAGCAGCGCAGTCAGATGGCCGCCCACCTGCACGACTCGGTGCTGCAGACACTGGCGCTGATCCAGAACAGGGCGGGAGCCTCCAGCGAAGCCGCACGGCTCGCCAGGGCGCAGGAGCGCGAGCTGCGTGCCTGGTTGTACGACGGCGATGCCCCCGCCGACAGTGATCTTCCGACCGATCTGCGCGACTATGCGGGGGCGCTCGAACTCGACTACCCCGTGCGCATCGACGTCGTCTCGGCCGGGCTGTCGACCGAGCGGGCGAGCGGGGAGCTCGCCGCGGCGGCGCGGGAGGCGATCCTGAACGCGGCCCGGCACGCAGGTGGGGAGATCTCCGTGTACATCGAGGGAAGCGCCTCGGGGGTGGACGTGTTCATCCGCGATCGGGGGGCGGGATTCCGACTCGACGACGTGCCCAGCGATCGCCTGGGAGTGCGGGAGTCGATCATCGGCCGGATGCGCCGTGCGGGCGGCACCGGAGAGGTCCGCAGCGATGGGAACGGCACCGAGGTGCGCCTTCGCATCACCACGAGCGCGCTCCAGGATCGACCGGCGCCGCGCCAGACCGCCTCCCGGGAGGAGAACCATGGCTGACAGCATCCGGGTCGTGATCGTCGACGACCACTCGATCTTCCGCTCCGGGCTGCGCGCCGACCTCGACGCGAGCGTCGACGTGGTCGGAGAGGCCGCCGACGTGCCGTCCGCGATCGCGGTGATCGGCGAGACGCAGCCCGATGTCGTACTCCTCGACGTGCACCTGCCAGGGGGCGGCGGAGACGATGCGGCCGGAGGTGAGGCCGTGATCCGCGGCTCGTCTCCCACCGCCGCCCGGTTCCTCGCGCTGAGCGTGTCGGACGCGGCGGCCGATGTCGTGCGCGTGATCCGCGCCGGTGCCAGGGGCTACATCACCAAGGGGTCGTCGGGTGTGGAGGTCAGCAGCGGGGTGCGCGCAGTGGCCGACGGGGATGCGGTGTTCTCTCCGCGGCTCGCCGGCTTCGTGCTGGACGCGTTCGGTGCGGTGGCCGGCGAGACCGCGACGGCGACCGATGAACTCGACCGGCTCTCGGCGCGCGAGCAGGAGGTCATGCGCCTCATCGCCCGCGGCTACGCGTACAAAGAGGTCGCATCCGAGCTGTTCATCTCGATCAAGACCGTCGAGACGCACGTGTCATCGGTGCTGCGGAAGCTGCAGCTGTCGTCGCGTCACGAACTCACGGCCTGGGCCTCGGAGCGGCGCCTTCTCTGACCCGGCTCTGCGCTCGGCTGCCTCAGGCGGCGAGCCACAGACCCTTCTGATCCGTCGCGATGGTGAGTCCGGCGGCGACCGTCTCGTCGTCGCCGATCCTCGCGCCGCGCACGATGCGCGCCCCGGCGCCGATGTCGGTGCGCACGCCCACGTAGGCGTGATCGCCGATCGCCGCGCCGTGGCCGACGTGCGCATGCGCGTCCACGAACGCGCCCTCGCCGATCACTGCGTCCTCGTCGATCCAGGCACCGCGCGCGATCGTCGCGCCGGCGCCGACGCGCGCTCCCGGTTCGATATAGGCACCCGCCTCGATATGCGCCTTCGGGTGCACCTTCGCGCCATGCGCGACGAGACCCCGGCCGTTCGCGTGCTTGCGGTACCGCAGCGTCGCGCCCTGGTCGTTCTCGATGTCGACGTAGTTCTTGCCCACGATTCCTCCCGTGCTCCGGAGTTCTCCGGATATACCAACAACCACGACGCGGTCGGATTCATTCCCGCGGATGGATGTTGTCAGCGTTGACAGGACGGGCACCAGAAGGTGATGCGCTCTCGGGTCGGATCTGCGCCCTGCTCACCGCGTCTGATGAGGGTGCCGCAGCGTCGGCACGGGCGTCCGGCGCGGCCGTACACCCAGGTGGTCTGGCCGCCGCGATTGACGCCGGTGAACGTGCGGTCGGCGCGGTCGCGGTTGGCGCGGATCGTGCGCACGCCAAGGTCGACGAGGGCGGCGACATCGACCTCCGGCGTCGGCGTCGTCGGCAGGATTCCCCGCAGGAACAGGAGTTCTGCGGCGTACTCGTTTCCGAATCCCGCGACGTTGCGCTGATCGAGCAGGGCCACATGGATGCTGCGGGTGTCGGCCCCGAGGCGCCGGATCGCCTCTGCCGCATCCCAGTCGGCGGCGAGGGGATCCGGACCGAGATGACCGACGAGCTGGTCTTCGTCTCGGGTGGGGACGACCTCGATCTCGGCGATGTCCACGCCGACGGCTTCGCGGTGCGCCGTGCCGACGATCGCCCGCACCTTGAAGGCCGGGTGACGCCACTTCTCGCCGGGTCGGTACACGAACCATGCGCCGTCCATGCGCAGATGCGAATGCAGTGTGCTCTCGCCTACGCGCAGCAGCAGGTGCTTGCCGCGCGCGAGTGCACCGTGCACCGGCTGCCCGGTCAGATCGAGGGTCGCGAATCGGGGGACCCGGAGGTCGAAGCGGGTGACCTCCGCCCCCGCCAGGGCCTCGTCGAGGCGCCGTGCGGTGCGGAAGACGGTATCGCCCTCGGGCATCAGGGCGCTCCGAGGGGCGCGCGGGGCGGGTGCGGTGCCTGCGGTGCTGCGGGTGGTGACGGAGTTGTCGGCAGGCTCGGTGCGGTGGCGCTCGTGCGGGCGAGCATGTCCCGCGCGAGCATGGTGCTGCCGGCGACGGCGGCGGGCATGATCGCGACCGCGCCGCCGGGGATCAGGAAGCAGAGCTGGGTCGCGACGCCGAAACCGAGAACCCGCGCGCGGCTTCCCGAGAACAGGGCGGCGCGATCGGCCGCGCTGAGCTCGCGCGCGCCGAAGGCGCGCCCCGTGAGCTCGCGGACGAGGAGCCGACCGGTGAGCACCACACCGGAGACGGCGCCGAGGAACCCGCCGACAGCCGGGATGAGGCCGATCAGGAGCACGAGGACCGCGATCAGGATGCCGAGCAGGATCAGCCGGAGCCCCTCGCCGAGCGTGGTCCAGAAGCTGCCGCCGTCCGCCGGAGGCGCCTCGCCCAGGTCGACCTCGACCGCGTGCCAGATGCGCTGGTAGAAGGGATCGCCGATGGTCAGGGTCAGGGCGCTGAAGACGACGCTGGCGAGCGCGAGTGCGGCCGCCACGACCACGAGGCCCACGGCGGCGCGCAGCAGACCCTTCCACGGCTCGAACCATCCCTCGGCGAACGGGGTCAGCCAGGCAGACAGCGACGGCATGCTGAGCACCAGCGGGATGAGGGCGGCTGCGAGCACGACCACGGCGATGATCGCGGGGATCAGCCCGAGCATCATGAGACCGGGCCTGGTGCGCCACAGCCCGAACCCGCGCAGCAGGGTGCGGATACCGGTCGCGAACTCTCGGATCATGGCTTCCAGCGTAGGTGCATCGCTCAGACGGCCTTGCGGAGCGTGTACCCGCGCGGAGTCGCCACGAAGCCGGCCTCCTGCAGGGCGAGGGCGAGTCCGGTGCCGTAGACGCCCTCGCCGTTGACCTTCTCGACGGTCAGGGTGTCGAGGCGGCGACTGCGCGCGGTGGTCGCGAGGTCGGCTGCTGCGGCGCGCAGCACCTCGGGATCGTCGCTGAACGACAGCACCGTGCGGCCGCCGCGTTCGAGGGAGAGCACGAGGGTGCCGTCGACGAGCACGACCAGAGCGCCCGCCTTGCGCCCCGGGCGGTGCGACACCCCGTCGAGCTTGGGCCAGCCGAGCGCGGCACCGTACGGGTTCGCGGGATCGGTCGCCGCGAGGGTCACGGCCTTGCGGGGAGGCGGATCGGCGAGGCCGGCGTAGGTGCGCAGACGATCGACCGTTCCGGAGGCGGCGAACTGCGCGGCTCCCAGCTTCTCGATCACGTAGCCGCGGCGGCAGTGGCCGGCTTCTTCGAAACCGGCGAGCACCCGGTAGGCCTGGGCGAAGCCACCGGGAACACCCTCGGCCTGCACGGCGCCGCGGGTGACGACGCCGTAGCGGTCGAGCAGGAGCCCGGCGGTGACGGTCGCCCGGCGGGCGGGATCGGTCTCGAGTGCAGGCAGCAGCGACCAGCGCCCGCCGATCGAGGGCGGCCGGGGAGCGGCGGCACCCGTGAAGGACACGCCACGGTAGGTGCGGGCACGGGGAGCGCGGCGTTTGACCTTGTGCGCCTGCGAGCCGCCCGCGAGAAGGGAGCGGATCGGGGCGAACGTGTCGTTGGTGACGTGGCCCGACCACGTCAGCGACCACAGCGCCTCGAGCACGGACTGCTCGTTCTCCGCCGCCGCCATCTCCTTCAGCTGCCCGGCGAAGTAGGCACCGCCCACGTCGAGGGCGATGAGGATGCGCGACTCCAGGGAATCGGACGCGATCTCGGCGTCGCGCTCCGGCAGGGTGAAGGGGGCGAGATCTGCCGGATGCAGCGACACCCAGCCGTCGCGCCCCGGCAGGGTTCCGTGGCCTGACCAGATGACCTCTCCGGCGGCCGTCAGCTCGTCGAGCATCGCGGGCGAGTAGTCGCGCACCCGGGAGGGGAGCACGAGCGACTCCCACGCGCTCGCGGGGATCGGCACGCCCGCGAACTGCTCGATCACGGTGAGCACGCCGTCGACGCCTTCGAGCGGTCGTCCGATGTGCTGCCAGTCCGGCAGGAATCGGGCATACGCCTCGGGGGAGACGGGCTCGACCGATCCGCGGATCGCGGCGAGCGAGCGCATCCGGAGGCGGCGCAGCACCTCGGTGTCGCACCATTCGATGGCGTCTGCGCTGCCGGCTGCCTCGGGCAGGAAGTACCCGCTCGTGATCCGGCCTGCGGTCTCGAGGCGTTGCAGCGTGTGCCGCGCGACGGCGGCGCCGAGTCCGAACCGCGTGGCGACGGCATCCGTGGTGAACGGG
This sequence comes from Microbacterium sp. UCD-TDU, assembly GCF_000340625.1. Taxonomy (NCBI): domain Bacteria; kingdom Bacillati; phylum Actinomycetota; class Actinomycetes; order Micrococcales; family Microbacteriaceae; genus Microbacterium; species Microbacterium sp. UCD-TDU. Next base: position 677,458 of record NZ_KB454446.1, on the reverse strand, counting down.
CCGTGCGTGCGGGCATGGCGGGCGACGAGGTCGCCGAGGGGATCGGCGACGGGTTCGAGGAACGCCACCGGGATGCCGGTGGGCAGCGCCGCTCCCAGCGCATCGCGCAGACGCCCCGCATCCTCGATCGCGGCGACGCGGCTCGTGCCGGCGATCGTGACGGGGATCGCCCGGCGCGCGGTGATCAGCTCGTCGAGCAGCGCTCCGGCCGAGGTGTCGGCGATCGACTCGGGGTCGAGGCGCGCGGTCACTTCGTCGGCGTCGAGCGGCCCGAGCATCCGCAGCAGGTCGGCGACGCCCTCGAGCCCGCGTGCCCGGCGATCGGGGTCGAGGCGCTGGGCCTCGCGCTCGAACTGGGCGATCACATCGGGGTCGAGCAGTTCGCGCAGCTCGACCGTGCCCAGCAGCTCGCCCAGCAGCGCGGGGTCGACCGAGAGCGCGGCCGCTCGGCGCTCGGCGAGAGGGGAGTCGCCCTCATACATGAACGCGCCCACGTAGCCGAACAGCAGGTCGCGGGCATAGGGCGACGGCTGCCCGGGCTCGGTCTCGACCAGGCGGATGCGGCGATCCGCGATCGACGTCGCGAGTGTGCGCAGCGAGGGGAGGTCGTAGACGTCCTGCAGCACCTCGCGCAGCGTCTCGAGGATCACCGGGAACGTCGGATGACGTCTGGCCACCTCGAGCAGTTGCGCCGACCGCTGCCGCTGCTGCCACAGCGGCGTGCGCTTGTTCGGGTTCATACGCGGCATGAGCAGCGCGCGTGCCGCGCACTCGCGGAACCGGGAGGCGAACAGGGCGGAACCGCCCACCTCCTCGGTGACCAGGTGTTCCAGCTCGTCGGGGTCGAACACGAACAGCTCGGCGCCGGGCGGCTCGGCCTCGGCGTCGGGGATGCGCACGATGATGCCGTCGTCGCTCGCGACCGCCGACCCCTCGACGCCGAGACGCTCGCGCACCCGGGCGTTGATCGCCAGCGCCCAGGGGGCATGCACCTTCATCCCGTACGGAGAAAGCAGGATGACGCGCCAGTCGCCGACCTCGTCGCGTCCGCGCTCGACCGTCAGGGTGCGGTCGGTGGGGAGCGTGCCCGTCGCCTCGCGCTGCTCGGTCAGATGGGCCATGAGGTTCGCCCGCGCCTGCTCGTCGAGCCCGGCATCGATGAGTCGCTGCGCCGCCTTCTCGGGTGTGGCCGCCGACACCTCGCGGGAGAACGCGCCCAGCGCCTCGCCGAGCTCGAACGGCCGGCCGATGCCGTCGCCGTGCCAGAACGGCACCTTGCCCGGCTGGCCGTAGGCGGGGATCACGTTGACGCGGTCGTGGGTGATCTCGGCGATCCGCCAGCTCGTCGTGCCGAGCGTGAACACATCTCCCACCCGAGACTCGTAGACCATCTCCTCGTCGAGCTCGCCCACGCGTGCTCCGGTCGTCTCGCCGGCGACGAAGACCCCGAACAGGCCGCGGTCGGGGATCGTGCCGCCACTGGTCACCGCGATGCGCTGCGCACCGGGGCGTCCGGTCAAGGTGCCGGCGTCGCGATCCCACACCAGTCGCGGCCGCAGCTCCGCGAACTCGTCGGAGGGAAAGCGGCCGGCGAGCAGGTCGAGAGTCGCCTCGTAGGCCGAACGCGGGAGGGCCTGGAAGGGCGCCGACCGGCGGACCGTCTCGAACCACTCCTCCACGCCGATGGCCCCGAGTGCGCTCGCCGCGACCGTCTGCTGGGCCAGGATGTCGAGCGGGTTGCGCGGCACCTGGATGGCCTCGATCTTGCCGGCCAGCATCCGCTCGGTCACGATCGCGGTGTGCAGCACGTCGCCGCGATGCTTCGGGAAGAGCGCGGCGCGACTGATCTCGCCCACCTGGTGCCCGGCGCGGCCGACGCGCTGCAGGCCCGAGGCCGCGGACGGGGGCGCCTCGACCTGGATCACGAGGTCGACCGCACCCATGTCGATGCCGAGTTCGAGACTGCTCGTCGCCACGACGCAGCGCAGCACCCCCGACTTCAGCTCCTCTTCGACCTGAGCCCTCTGCTCCTTCGAGACCGACCCGTGGTGCGCCTTCGCGAGCACGGGGTCGGCGCCGGCGGTGGCTCCGGCCTGCGCCATCATGGCGGCGGGCACGGTCGCCTCCGGCAGCTCGATGCCGATGCGCTCGGAGTAGATCTCGTTCAGTCGGCCCGTCAGGCGCTCGGCGAGCCGGCGGGAGTTGGCGAACACGATCGTCGAGTTGTTCTGCAGGATGCGGTCGACGATCGCCTCCTCGACATGCGGCCAGACGGATCCGGTGACCTCGGAGTATTCGGCATCGGCCGCATCCCCCGGCACACCGGGAGGGGGCGGCGGGTTGGTCATGTCGTCCATCGGCACGACCACGCCGAGCTCGAAGGTCTTGGATGCGGGAGGTGCGACGATCTCGACCGGAGCCGAGCCGCCGAGGAACCGCGCGACCTCGTCGATCGGACGCACGGTGGCCGAAAGCCCGATGCGCTGCGCCGGCTTCTCGATGCCGTTCGCGCGGCGCAGGGCGTCGAGACGCTCGAGACTCACGGCGAGGTGTGCGCCACGCTTGGTGGCGGCGACGGCGTGCACCTCGTCGATGATCACGGTGTGCACCCCGCGCAGGGTCTCGCCCGCCCGGCTCGTGAGCATGAGGTAGAGCGACTCGGGGGTCGTGATGAGGATGTCGGGCGGATCTGACACGAGCTTGCGCCGGTCGCTCGAGGTCGTGTCGCCCGATCGCACGCCGACCGTCACCGCAGGCGAGGGCACTCCGAGTCGTCTCGCCGACTGCCCGATGCCGATGAGCGGGGAGCGGAGGTTGCGTTCGACGTCGACGCCGAGCGCCTTCAGCGGGGAGATGTAGAGGATGCGCGTGCGCGGCTCGCCCTTCGCGGGCGCGGAGGTCTCCGCCATGCGCTCGCGGAACACGCTGTCGATCGCCCACAGGAAGGCCGAGAGCGTCTTGCCCGAGCCGGTCGGGGCCACCACGAGGGCGTGCTTGCCTGCGGAGATCGCGTCCCACGCGCCCGCCTGAGCGGGAGTGGGCGCGGGAAAGGCACCCCGGAACCAGTCCTGCGTCGCGGGGGTGAAGCGGTCGAGCACGTCGCTCATCCCTCCATCTTCGTGCAGGCCGGGGACATCGGGGCCGTGGGCCCGGCGAAGGCGGGTGGGGGAAAGCCCTCTCCCCGACACCCGCCTCTCCGATCTCCCGCGTATCAGGCTTCCAGTGAGACCTCCTGAAGAGCGCCCTCGGCATCGATCTCGAGTGTCAGGTCGAGGTCCAGCCGCCGCAGGAACGCATCGTCATGACTCACGATGAGCACCGCGCCCCGGTACGCGCGGAGGGCCTCGACGAGCTGGTCGACCGTGTCGAGGTCGAGGTTGTTGGTCGGCTCGTCGAGCACCACGAGGTGCGGTGCGGGCTCGGCGAGCAGCAGCTTCGCCAGCGCGACGCGGAAGCGCTCGCCGCCGGAGAGGGCGGCGACCGGACGCTCCGCGGTGGCCCCGCGGATGAGGAACCGGGCGAGCCGGTTGCGCAGCTCCTTCTCCGGCACGTGCGGCGCCGCGTCGGTGATGTTCTCGAACACCGACCGCCGCTCGTCGAGGCCGTCCACCCGTTGCGGCAGGTAGCCGATCAGATCGGTGTGGGCTTCGGCGTGCAGGGCTGGCCGTACGGAACTCAGGACTTCCGCCTCGGATCCGCTTCCTTCCCGCTCCTGCGGCCTGACGGGGGTCGTTTCTCCTGAGTCGTGAACACCGGCGGCGACCAACCGCTCCAGCAGCGTGGTCTTGCCGGCACCGTTCCGGCCGATCAATGCGACACGCTCCGGCCCCTGGATCACCCAGGCCCGTTCGTGATCGCCGATCGTCGCGATACGGCGGCTGCGCGATACGTGCGGGTCGGGCAGCTCGATCTTCATCGAGGCGTCCGAGCGCACACGTCGCCCGGCCTCGTCGAGCACCGATCGCGCGGCATCCTCCTTCGCCCCGACCTCGGTGCGGAGCTTGCCCGCTGAGACCTCGGCGGCCATCTTGCGACCGTGCGCGACGATCTTCGGGACGCGCTTCTCGATCTCCGCCTTCTTCGCTGTGCGGGTGCGGTGGGCGAGCTTCACCTCGGCCTCGATCCGCTGGCGCTTCTTCTTGCGGAACGCCTGGGCGGCGGTGACCTCGGCCTGTCTCGCAGCATCCTGCTCGGCGTCCAGCCAGGCGCGCCACTGCGAATAGGGGCCACCGAACACGCTCAGCGTCTGGGCGTACAGCTCGGCGGTGTCATCCATCAGCTCGAGCAACGACAGATCGTGACTGACGACGATGAGCGTGCCCTTCCAGGCCTGCACCATCGCCGCGAGCGTGGTCCTGGCGTCGCGGTCGAGGTTGTTGGTCGGCTCGTCGAGGAGCGTGATCGGTGCACGGCGCAGGCGGATGCCGGCGATCGCGACGAGTACCGCCTCGCCGCCGGACAGCTCGCCGACCCTGCGGTCGAGGAACTCCGGAGCGAGCCCGGCCTCCGCCAGCGACGCCTCGGCGCGCGCCTCGATGTCCCAGTCGTCGCCGACCGCATCGAAGTGGGCGGGGTCGACGTCGCCCGCGCTGATCGCCCGCACGGCGTCGAGTGCCGCGGACACGCCGAGGAGCTCGGCGACGCGGCGGTCGACATCGAGGGTCAACTGCTGCGGAAGATACGCGACCTCGCCGGACGCCGTGATGACGCCCGACGTGGCTTCGAGCTCGCCTGCCATCAGCCGCAGCAGCGTGGACTTGCCCGCGCCGTTGCGACCCACGAGGCCGGTGCGTCCCGAGCCGAATGCGCCCGAGACGCCGTGGAGCGCGATCGAGCCGTCGGGCCAGGTGAAAGTGAGCCGGTCGAGCACGACCGACGGGTGAAGAGCGGTGGGGGTTGACATGAATGTCTCCTGTCGAGTGCGAGGGTGCACTGACACCGAGCCCCTACCGGGTCGTGACACGCGTCACAGGATGCGAAGGGGAGGGTCTGCCGTGGAGTCGGCGATCGTCGGGTCAGCGCGCGGGAAGAACAGCGCGGAGGCGACGGATCAGATCAAAGGACTTCCAGACACGGCGGACAGGACTCCCCGACGATACCCGGGCGTGTCGCATTCCCGCAACCCCGGGCGTGTCGGTTCGTGGCTCGGTCGTCGACGACGACGATGGGGCTAGCTCGCGGCGATCCCGTCGAGCCACTTCGTGAGGAACCGGTGCACGTCGGTGAGCTCCTCCTCGGAGATGCTGTGGGTGAGTCCGGTGTACACCCGGCCCGACAGCTCTGAGTGCGTGGGCAGCCACTGCGCGGTGTGGTCGATCAGCGCGGGTGGGATGACGTCGTCGTGCGTTCCTCGGCCCCAGAACACGTGCGGGCGCAGCTCTGCCAGGGCCTCGTCGTTCGGAAGCTCTCCTGGGGACGCATAGCCGCTCAGCGCCACCACCGCGCCGAACCGCTCGGGTGCCAGCCGCAGGGCCTGCAGCGACACCGCCGCGCCCTGCGAGAAGCCGAGCAGCGCGATCGAGGGGGCCTCGGTCGCCGCCGTGTCGAGCCAGCGCAGGAAGGATTCCGCCGCGAGGGTGACGTCCGCGGAGCTGCGCCCGTCGAGTCCCTCGATCGGATACCACGAGCGCCCTGGCATCGGCCACGGGGGTGCGAGGGGCGCAGCGACGGATGCGACGGCGATGCCCTCGGGGAGGTAGGCGACGAGTCCGAACAGGTCGTGCTCGTCGGCACCGTACCCGTGGAGCAGGACCAGCAGCGGCATCCCGCCGCGGTCGGGGGATGACCATCTGGTCGCAGTGTCGTCGATCGTCAGGTTCTCGCTCACATCGTCATCCTGCCAGGGGCGACCGACGTGCACACGGTGTCGGTTCGGGAAGGCGGCTGGTAGAAAGGACACATGGCGGTCCGCACACCTGATCCCGAGCCGGAGCCCGACGACGAAGGTCTCGGCGCTTTCCGGGAGTCGAACCCGCCCTCCCCGGATGCGAACCCCGGTTGGCTGAGCGAATTCGAGCTCGCAGAGGCGCGACGCCGTCTGCCGATGCTCTACGTCGAGGCGATTCCGGTGCGCACCGACGGCTCCGGCCAGGTGACCGAGATCGGCATCCTCCTGCGCTCCACGCCGATGGGGGAGATGACGCGCACGATCGTGTCGGGGCGCGTCCGCTTCGGGGAGACGGTGCGCGACGCCCTGTTCCGGCATGTCGAGAACGACCTCGGTCCGATGGCCTTCCCGTTGATGCCGCCGCAGCCGCTGCCCTTCACCGTCGCGGAGTACTTCCCGATGCCCGGCGTGAGCGCCTTCCATGACGACCGGCAGCACGCCGTGTCCCTGGCCTTCGTCGTGCCGGTGACCGGTACGTGCGAGCCGCGCCAGGATGCCCTGGAGGTCACCTGGTTCTCGCCGGAGGCCGCCGCATCCGATGCGGTCGCCGCCGAGATGGAGAACGGTCGCGGCACGCTCATCCGCCAGGCTCTCGCGAGCCTCGGCCTCCTGCGCTGACGCCGAGCGAAGGACACGCACCACCAGCGCAGCGTCGCGCTCCTTGGCGAGCCTCGTTCCCCGCGACGACCGGTCGGGGACCTTCGACGACCGTGGATCCGAGGTGGACTCTTGCGTCGATCCGACCAATGGGCTAAACATTAGACCATTAGTCCAATCGGCAAAAGGATGCTTCGACATGGATGCTTCGACAACGACGTCGCGCAACACGGCAACATCCCAGGAGCGCAATCTCCGCGGGAACCTCGGTGCGGTCTCCGTCACCTTCATGGTGATCGCGGCCGCAGCCCCGCTCACCGTGGTCGGCGGCCTCGTGCCGATCGGGTATCTGGTCGGCAACGGCATCGGATTCCCGGTCATGTTCCTGGTGGCGACCGTGATCCTGCTGCTCTTCTCGGTGGGACTCACCGCGATGAGCCGTTATCTGCCCAAGGCCGGCTCCTTCTTCGTGTTCGCCACCCACGGACTCGGCCGTACACCTGGCCTCGCCACCGCCTACCTCGCCCTCGTCTGCTACACCACGGTGCAGATCGCGGTGTTCTCGTACCTGGGGGCCACGATCAGCTCCAGCATCGTCCTGCTCGGTGGGCCCGAGATCCCGTGGTGGCTGCTCACCCTGGCCTCCGTCGCGCTCGTCGGGGCGCTGGGATACCGGCGGATCGAGCTCAGCTCGCGGGTGCTCGTCGTCGTGCTGCTCGCCGAGATCGGCATCGTCGTGCTGCTGGGGGTCGTGATCCTCGCCACCGGGGGTGCCGACGGGGTGACCTTCGGCTCCTTCCTGCTGCAGAACGTGCTCTCCGGCGCGCCGGCTCTCGGCCTCATGTTCGCGATCGCGAGCTTCATCGGCTTCGAGTCGACCGTCGTGTACCGCGACGAGGTGCGCATGCCCGAGCGCACGATCCCGCGCGCCACCTACGCCTCTGCGATCGTCATCGGCGTCTTCTACGCCTTCGCCGCGTGGGCCGTCGTGGTCGGCGTCGGTGAGGGGAACGTCATCGACGCCGCGGCCGCTGATCCGACCACGCTGATCACCCGCGTCACCGAGCAGTACCTCGGTCCGATCGGCTCGATCGCCGTCGCCGTGCTGTTCCTCGGGAGCATGTTCGCCGCGGTGCTGTCGCTTCACAACGTTCTGACGCGCTACCACCACGCGATGGCCAACGCGCGGGTGCTGCCGCACCGCGTGGGCGCCGTGCATACGCACCACGGGTCGCCGCACGTCGCCTCGATCGTGCAGGTGACGACCTCAGCGATCGCGATCATCGTGCTCATGCTCATCGGCTTCACACCGGAGAACATCTTCTCGTGGTTCGCCGGCATCGGCACGCTCGCGATCGTGATCCTGATGGCGGTCACCTGCCTCTCCGTCGTGGTGTACTTCGCGCGGACACGCGTGCTGCGAAGCCCGTGGCACACGGTCATCGCCCCGACGCTCGGCTTCGTCGGGCTGGCCGTCTCCGCCGTCCTCATCGCGGCGAACTTCCCGCTGCTCGTGAGCGACGTCGACGCCGAGGGGAACCCCGCCTGGGGGCCGGTCAGCATCGTCCTGGTCTCCGTGGTCGTCATCGCTCCCGTGATCGGCCTCGTGCAGGCGGCGGTGATGCGCGCCAAGGCCCCGGAGGCCTACGCCCAGATCGTGCGCCGCTTCGACGAGAACGCCTGAACCCCGGCATTCGCCCACCGCACAGAAGGATGGACATCATCAGCACACCCTCCCTGCCCCGGCCCCTGATCGGCATCTCCGGGCGACGCCTGCGCGGCGCCGCGATCGGTGCACCCCATGGTTTCGCCGATGCTCCGCTCGAGGCCTACCTCAGCGAGTACTCGACGTCGGTGCTCCGTGCCGGCGGTCTGCCGGTGCATCTGCCGATGGACGCCGACCCCTGGCAACTCGTCGCGCGACTGGACGGTGTCGTGATCGTGGGCGGAGACGACGTCGACCCGCGTCGTTACGGGCAGGCGCCCGGACCGTTCACGGCCCTGATCGATCCGCAGCGGGATGATTTCGAGGCCGGGCTCATCGAAGCCGCGATCGAGGACGGTGTGCCGCTTCTGGGCGTGTGCCGCGGTGCGCAACTGCTCAACGTCGTCCGCGGTGGCACGCTGCACGGGCACCTCGCGCACGGCGAAGGCGAGTCCCACGGCTCGTACGCCTACCCTCGTGCTCATCGCGTGCACGAGGTGCGCTTCGCCCCCGGGAGTGTGACTCACGCGCTCTACGGCGAGACCACCCGCGTCAACTCGTTCCATCACCAGGCCGTCGATGCGCCGGGAGAGGGAGTCATCGTCACCGGATGGGCGCCGGACGGTGTGGTCGAGGCAATCGAGATCGACGGTCTCCCCGTGGTCGGGGTGCAGTGGCATCCCGAGACCTTCGACGCCGATCCCGTCTTCGACTGGCTGGTCGAGCAGGCCGCCGTCCGCGCGACGCTCGACGCCGTACCCGCAACGCAGAACGTCGCCTAGGCGTCACCGAACAAGGAGAAGAAATGCGACACGCAGACAAGAACGCCTTCATCACGGGGGCAGGATCCGGGATCGGCCGCGAGACGGCACTCCGGCTCGCCCGCGAAGGAGCACGGGTGCTGGTGACCGACGTCTCCGCAGCCGGTGCGGCCGAGACCGTCCGCCTCATCGAAGCGGCCGGCGGCATCGCGCGGGCCGCGGTGGTCGACGTGCGCTCGCGGGATCAGATCCGTGCCGCCGTCGACACGGCCCGCGAAGCATGGGGCGCGCTGCACCTGCTCGTCAACAACGCCGGGGTCGTGACGGAGCACTCCTTCGAGACCCTCACCGAGGAGGCATGGGACTTCGTCTTCGACATCAACCTCAAGGGGCAGTTCCTCGTCGCGCGGGAGGTGGCACCGCTGATCGCCGAGTCCGGCGGCGGGGCGATCGTGAACCTGTCGACGGTCGAAGCCCTCGTGGTCGTGACGAGCACCGGCACCGCTCAACCGCACTACAACGCCAGCAAGGGGGGAGTGCCGATGCTCACCAAGGCCCTCGCGGTCGAGCTCGCGGCGAAGAACATCCGGGTCAACTGCGTGGCCCCCGGTCCCATCGCGACGGACTTCTTCGACTACGAGAGCGTGACGAGTCCCGAGGCGCTGGAGTTCATGAAGCAGCGACTGCTCGTTCCTCGGGTGGGCGCACCGGCAGACATCGCCTCCGCGGTCTCCTGGCTGCTCAGCGATGAGGCGTCGTGGATCGACGGCATCCAGCTCCCCGTCGATGGAGGGTGGCTGACGCGATGATCGACGACGTGCGCCTTGCTCCCGAGGAGCTCGTGGCCGCCGGCATCCGCACCGTGATCGTGGCGACTCCCGACATGCAGGGCCGGCTCGTGGGCCGGCGCATCCCGGTCGAGGGCTTCGGCCGCGTCGTCGAGAACGGTGTCGACATCTGCACCTGCGCGTGGGCGTGGGATATCGATCAGGGGCTCGAGCTGATCGACGCCAACAGATTCGCACTGTGCGGCATGCACAACGGTGTGCCGGATGTGACCCTGATCCCGGATCTGGCGACCCTGCGCCCGGCGGCCTGGCTCGAGGGCGTGGCGATCTGTCTCGCCGACCCGGTCGACGTGCTCACTCACGAGCCGATGCCGCTCTCGCCGCGGGTGCTCCTCAAGCAGGAGCTCGCGCGCATCCGCGAGCAGGGCCTGACCCCGCTCGCCGGCACCGAGCTGGAGTTCTACCTGTTCCGCAACAACCCGAGAGAGTTGCGCCGCTCGGGTTTCCGCGATCTCGATCCGACCACCCTCACCCCGTCGGACTTCATGATCCACGAGGGGAACCTCTACGAGCCGTTCTTCCAGAAGCTGCGCTCGGACCTGCGCGCCAGCGGCATCCTCGTCGAGGCCGCGCAGAGCGAGTGGGGACTCGGACAGTGGGAGATGACGTTCGAGTACGGTGATCCGCTGGAGATGGCCGACCGGCACGCGCTCTACAAGCTGGCGGTGCGCGACACGGCCGCTCGGGCCGGCATGTCGGCGACGTTCATGGCGAGGCCGCTCAACGACCAGCCGGGGTCGTCGTGCCACGTGCACGTGTCGTTCGTCGACGAGCAGGGCGCAGCCGTGTTCTGGGACGAGTCGACATCCGACCACCTGAGTGCGCGGATGCGGTCGGCGATCGCGGGGGCACTGGAGCATGCTCCCGCGCTGATGGCCTGGTACGCGCCGACCGTCAACTCCTACCGTCGCAGCAATTCGTCGGATGTGGCGGGGAGCGGACGCACGTGGGGCTTCGACAACCGCACCACCACGGTGCGCGTGGTCGGGCATTCGCCGAAGGCACTCCGGTTCGAGTTCCGGCTGCCCGGCGCCGACACCAACCCGTACTTCACCCTGACCGGGGTGCTCGCCTCCGCGCGCGACGGCATGGAGAAGCAGTCCGCGCTCGGGGAGCCCGTGACGGGAAGCGCCTACGACCTCCCCGGGGACGGTGCGATGCCGGCCGATCCTCGACAGGCGAGCGTCCTCTTCGGCGAGAGCGCCCTCGTGCGGCGGATGCTCGCCGCCGACTCCATCTCGCACCAGCAGATTCTGCTCGATCACGAGTGGGCGACCTTCATGGCCCGCGTGACCGACTGGGACCTGCACCGCTACTTCGATCGGATCTGACATGACCTATCCCGCCCTGCGCACGTGGATCGGCGGTATCGCCGAGGAGAGCCCCGACAGCGACGGCACCTGGCTGCACGACCCGAACACGGGGGAGGCCCTGGTGCCTTCCGCGTCGAGTTCGCTCTCCCAAGTCGGTCGGGCTGTGGCCGCGGCGCAGGAGGCACACGATGACCGGCGGTGGCGCGGCCTCTCACCCGAGAGTCGAGCCGAGAGGCTCGGTGTGCTCGCCGATTGGCTCGACGAGCGTGTCGAGGACATCGCCCGTCTCGACGCGCTCAACAGCGGTGTGCCGATCGCGGTCACGCAGCTCTTCGCGGGTGCGAACGGTGCCACTCTGCGCGACGCGGGGCGTCGAGCTGCCGCCGTCGGTGACGTGCGTGATCTTCCCGCGGAGCAGGGCGGTGTGCGCCTGCATCGCGTGCCGTGGGGCCCGACCGCGCTGATCCTGCCGTGGAATGCGCCCTCGGCGATGGCGGTGAAGAAGACGGCGTTCGCGCTCGCCGCGGGCGCGACCGTGATCCTCAAGCCCTCGTCGTTCTCCCCCTGGAGCGCTCAGCTCCTGCTCGAGGGGGTGCGCGCGGCCGGTATCCCCGACGGGGTGGTGGGGCTCGTGCAGGGCAGCGGCGGGATCGGGCGCGCCCTCGTGGCCGACGACCGTGTCCGCGCGATCTCGATGACCGGTTCGACGCCGACCGGCCGCGCGATCGCCGCCACGGCCTCCTCGCGCTTCGCCCGGCTGCAGTTGGAGCTGGGTTCGAACAACGCCGCCATCGTGCGGGCGGACGCCGACCTGGAGTCGACCGCGCGCGCCGTCGCCGACGGTGTGCTCAAACTGTCGGGACAGTGGTGCGAGGCGCCTCGCCGTGTGCTCATCGACAGGGCCCGCCGGGATGAGTTCGCCAGGATGCTGAGCGCGGAGTTCGAACGCCGGACGATCGGATCCAGTCTCGACCAGGCGACCGAGGTGGGACCCGTCGCCTTCGCTGCGCGTCGAGACGAGCTCTCCGCGCAGCGGGATCGGCTGGCCCGGGCCGGCGCCGAGGTGCTGCGTGTCTCGCGGGTTCCCGCACACGGGTGGTTCTTCGAGCCCACGGTCGCGGTGCTCGACGGCCCCGGTCTCGCGGAGGAGGTGTTCGGTCCCATGATCCTCGTGGGCGGGTATGACGACGAGGACGAGGCCGTGAGGCTCGCCAACACCGGCCAGGTCGGACTCGCCGGCTATGTGTTCGGCGCTGACGAGGAGGCCGCGGCCGCGGTCGGCACCCGTCTCGTCGCGGGCGAGGTCAAGGTCAACGGGACGAGCGTGCTGGACATGTCGCCGGATTCCGCGCAGAGCTTCTTCGGCGCGAGCGGTCTGGGCGGGCACGGTGACGACGATGTGCTTGACTTCTTCGTGGGGAAGCAGATCGTGGGAACCGACCGCCCTGGTCTTCCCCTCTGACCGGAGGAGCACGGATGAGCGAGCGTGACGACGCGCCGCACGACTTCTCCCGTGCCGCGCTGCAACCGGTCTCGGGCTACCAGGCCGTCGCCGGGTTCCTCCGGCGGGAGATGGCGCTCGGCCGCATCCGCCCCGGCGATCGGCTTCCCCCGGAGCGCCGGCTCGCCGAGCAGCTGGGGGTGTCGCGTGAGACGCTGCGCCAGGCGCTGCGCATCCTGGAGGGCAGCGGCCAGATCGTGATCTCCCGTGGCGCCTCCGGTGGGGCGTTCGTGCAGGACTCCGCACTCGATCCGCGACTCATCAGGGAGGAAGTGCGCACGCGCTCGGCGGAGATCGGCGAGCTCACCGAGTTCCGCTCGATCGTCGAATCGGGTGGGGCCGCTCTGGCCGCGGTCCGGCGCAGCGATGCTGACCTGGAGGCCATGAGCCAGGCGCAGCAGGACCTCGCCGCCGCCGTCACCAAGGCCGAATCGCGGATCGCGGATACCGACTTCCACATCGCGCTCGCCGAAGCCTCGGGCAACTCCTTCATCCGCGATGCGGTGGAGGAGGCCAGAGTGCGCATGTTCGAGCCGGTCGACCTGATGAGTTTCGACTTCGTGAAGGAGTCGAGCTGGCACGCGCATGAGCAGATCCTCGAGGCGGTGCGCCGCGGAGATGCCGACGCCGCAGACGCCGCGATGCGTGCGCACCTGCGCACCACGCGCGAAGAGTTCACCCGCGTCGTCGAGTCGTGACTTCCCCGGAAGCTCAGGCCGTGGTGAGGCGGGCGAGCTCGGCGACGAACGCGTCGACGTCGGCTTCCTCGGTGTCGAAGCCGCACATCCAGCGCACTTCCTTGCGCGCCGCGTCCCAGTCGTAGAAGCGGAACGAGTCGCGGAGCCGGTCGGCGACGCCGTCGGGGAGCGTGGCGAACACGCCGTTGGACTGGGTCGGCTGGGTGAATTCCACACCGCGGATGGATCCGTCGGCGATCCCGGCCTCGATCTCCGAGCGCAGGCGCGCCGCCATGGCATTGGCGTGCCGGGCGTTGCGCAGCCAGAGGTCGCCCTCCAGCAGCGCGATCAGCTGGGCGGAGACGAACCGCATCTTCGAGGAGAGCTGCATGTTGAACTTGCGCGAGTAGGTGAGCCCGTCGGCGGCTTCGGGGTTCAGCACGACGATCGCCTCGCCGAGCATGGCGCCGTTCTTGGTTCCGCCGAAGGTGAGCACGTCGACGCCGGCGTCGCGGGTGAATGCCCGCAGCGGCAGATCGAGGGCGGCGGCGGCGTTCGAGAGACGGGCGCCGTCGAGGTGCAGCTTCATGCCGCGCTCGTGCACGTGGTCGGCGATCGTGCGGATCTCCTCCGCCGTGTACAGCGTGCCGAGCTCCGTGGTCTGGGTGATCGAGACGACCAGCGGCTGTGCGCGGTGCTCGTCACCCCAGCCCCACGCCTCGAGGTCGATCAGCTCCGGGGTGAGCTTGCCGTCGTCGGTGGGGACCGTGAGCAGCTTGAAGCCGCCGATCTTCTCGGGGGCCGCAGCCTCGTCGACGTTGATGTGAGCAGTGGAGGCGGCGATCACCGCGCCCCAGCGCGGCAGCATCGACTGCAGGCCGGTCACGTTGGCGCCGGTGCCGTTGAACACCGGGAACGCCTCCACGCCGTCACCGAAGTGCTCCTGGAACACCTCCTGCAGGCGCGCGGTGTACGCGTCCTCGCCGTAGGCGCTCTGGTGGCCGCCGTTCGCCGCGGCGATCGCCGCGAGGACCTCGGGGTGGATGCCGGAGTAGTTGTCACTGGCGAAGCCCCGGATCGCGGGGTCATGCTGGATGCTCACCTCCCCAGCCTAATTGTCCGGGGGCTGTCCGCGGACCGGTGACCGCGCCTCCGACTCGGTGGGGACTTCCGAATGTCGGTGGGCGGTTCTACCCTCGAAACCATGGAGCGCACCTCAGCGAAGAGGGCTTTCGCCAACGTCCTCGTCAACACGCTCATCGCGAACGTGACGACGAGCTTCCTGTGGTTCGCGCTCACGTTCTGGGTCTACATCGAGACGCGGTCGGTGCTGGCCACGGGCATCATCGGCGGCGCCTACATGCTCTTCGTCGCGTTCTTCGCGATGGCGTTCGGCACGATCGTCGACCGCAACCGCAAGCACACCGTCATGGTGATCTCGAGCGTGATCTCCGCCGGCGCGTTCCTCGTGGCCGGAGTGCTCTACCTGTGGCAGCCCGAGGCCGCTCTCCTCGACCTGGGAGGGCCCTGGTTCTGGCTGTTCTCGGGTGTCATCCTGTTCGGCGGTGTGATCGAGCAGCTGCGCAACATCGCGCTGTCGACGACGGTCACGCTGCTCATTCCCGAAGACAAGCGCGCCAACGCCAACGGCCTGGTCGGCACGGTGCAGGGCATCGCCTTCCTGGTGACGAGCGTCTTCTCGGGGCTCTCGATCGGCTTCCTCGGCATGGGGTGGACGCTCGCGATCGCCATCGCGGCCATGGCGATCACGTTCGTGCATCTGCTGTTCGTGCGCATCCCCGAGGGAACTCCCGAACCCGACCCGAATGCCTCCAGCGCACTCGACTTCCGCGGAAGCGTGCGCGCCATCCGTCTGGCTCCCGGGCTCTTCGCGCTGATCATCTTCTCCACGTTCAACAACCTCATCGGCGGCGTCTACATGGCGTTGATGGATCCCTACGGACTGACGCTCTTCGACGCGCAGACGTGGGGCTTCGCGTTGGCGTTCGCCTCGACGGGGTTCCTGGTCGGCGGCGGGCTGGTCGCCAAGTTCGGTCTGGGCCCCAGGCCCATGCGTACGATGCTGCTCGTGGTCATCGCGATGGGGCTGCTCGGGTCGGTGTTCATGCTGCGGGAGTGGTGGCCGCTGTACGTGGTCGGCATGTGGGTCTACATGGCTCTGGTGCCGCCCGTCGAGGCCGCCGAGCAGACTGTGATCCAGAAGGTCGTGCCCTTCGAGCGGCAGGGCCGCGTCTTCGGTGTGGCTGCCGCGATGGAGGCCGCTGCCGCGCCGATCACGGCGTTCATGATCGCCCCGATCGCCGAGTTCCTGATCATTCCCTACATGAACACCGCCGAGGGGCAGCAGCAGTGGGGGTGGCTGCTCGGTGAGGGCGAGGCTCGGGGCATCGCCCTCATCTGCCTGTTCGCCGGGCTGATCATGGTCGTCGCCGCCACGCTGGCGTTCTTCACCCGGTCGTACCGCAGGCTCACCGAACTCTATGCCGAGGCTCCGGAGCAGGTGATCGAGGAGTCAGGGAACGAGAGCGCGGGCGAGACCACGGTCGCGCTCGACCGCGAGAAGGGCCATGCCGTGGCCAGGCACGCCGATGCTCCGCCCGTCGTCCCGGGGATGCCGCCCGAAACCCGATGACGGAGCAGGCGCACGAGGCCGGGATCACACCGACGGCTCAGCCCAGATCGAACACCCGGTCGTTGAGCTCGGCGGCGTCCTCGGCCCACAGTGCGACGATCCGTGCGGCCAGGGCCTCGGGATCGAGTGCCTTCGCCCGGAACACGACGGCTGCTGCGCGCAGCCGTTCTCCGGACTCGCGTGCGGCCTTGGCATAGCCCTGAGCGACGGCTCTGGTCCACGCCTCACTCGCGGCCTTGACGGCGGCATAGTTCGCCCCACCGGCCAGGGGACGTGCGACAGACGTCGACGACACGATAGCGAAGCGTCCGGCATCGGAGGCGCGCAGCGCATCGTCGAAAGCCCGGCTCGTGGCGCGAACGGCGTGCAGGGCCGGCAGCAGGGCGGCGAAGTCCTCATCGGATTGCCCGGCCAGGCCCCCGCCTCCGCGCCAGCCTCCGACCAGCGGCACCACCGCGTCCACGGGCCCGATCCGGGAAGCCAGGGCGGTCATGTCCTCGACGGAGGTCGCATCCGCGATCTCGATCTGAGCTCCGGCGTCGGCGAGCTCCTGCAGGCGCTCGACCGAGCGACCGGTGGCGATGACGCGGGCGTTCGCAGCGATCAGCGCGCGCGCGGTGGCGAGACCGGCCGCGCTGGTGGCTCCGGCGAGGACCAGGGTGCGCGTGGAAGCCGTCGAGTCGGTGTGTTCAGCCATGTCTTCCACTCTTCCGGGTCGGAGGGGCTTCTGCGGCCGGAACCCGCGGAGGTATCCGCAGGACAGGTTCCGGCCGCAGTGCGGTGCGCCCCAGCGCCACACTCGGAACGCGCGCGGTGCGCGCGTGATCGTCAGTCGTCGGTGCCGCGGATGCCCACGGTCGACTCGATGATCGGCTTCATCTTCTTGTCGAGGGTCTCGAAGAACATCGACAGCGGGAACTCGTCGTCCATCACGGCATCCGTGTAGCCCTTCGGTGCGCCGGCCAGGATCTCGTCCGACAGGCCGCGGGCCCACTGCGATGCGGGGTGCGGGGTGAGCGTACCCCGGACGAGCTCGTACGCGGCGAGCCAGTGCGCGACCTTGGGACGGTCGATCGAGTGCCAGTACAGATCGTCGATCGCATCGCCCAGTGCCACCACGGCGTCGGGCACGTTGTCCCAGTCGAACGCGAGTGCGGTGTCGGTCCAGTGCAGCACACCGCGCTGGTGCAGCCACGCGAACAGCAGCTGTCCGCCGACCGCGTCGTAGTTGCGCGTGCGGGTGCCCGTGATCGAGAAGCGGAAGATCCGGTCGAAGATCACTGCGTACTGCACGAGGTGCGCGTAGTCGTGCATCTCCTGCTCGGTCTCGGTGAGCTCTTCACCGGCGGCGATGCGGGCGGCGAGAGCACGCTCGATCTTCACCGATTCCCGGAACGCCGTCATGTCGCAGCGCATCTCCTCCAGTGAGTACAGGAAGAAGGGCATCCGCTGCTTGATCATGAACGGGTCGAACGGCAGGTCGCCGCGCATGTGGGTGCGGTCGTGGATGATGTCCCACATCACGAAGGTCTTCTCGGCCACCTGCTGGTCGTCGAGCATCGCGGCTGCGCGCTCCGGCAGGTCGAGGTTGGTGATCTCGGCAGCGGCGCGGGTGACGCGGCGGTACCGGGCGGCCTCGCGGTCCTGGAAGATCGCGCCCCACGTGAAGGTCGGGACCTCGCGCATCGCGACGGTCTCGGGGAACAGCACCGCCGAGTTCGTGTCGTAGCCGGGCGTGAAATCGACCAGGCGCAGCGAGACGAACAGCTTGTTGCCGTAGTCGCCGGCCTCGAGCGCCGCGATGAACTTCGGCCAGATCGTCTCGACGATCAGCGCCTCGACCAGGCGATCGCTCGATCCGTTCTGCGTGTACATCGGGAAGACCACGAGGTGGCGGATGCCGTCGACACGGTGCTGCTGCGGCTGGAAAGCCATCAGCGAGTCGAGGAAGTCGGGCACCCCGAAGTCCGAGGCGGCCCAACGGTCGAAGTCGACCACGGAAGCGGCGAGGTACTCGGCGTCGTGCGGGAAGGCGGGGGCCAGAGCGCGGATCGCGGCGGTGAGCGCACCGACGAGCTCGCGGGCCGCGGCGTGGTGCGCGGCGTCCGGGATCGAGCCGTCCTTGATCTGCATCTCGCGGATCGCGATCGCGGCGTCCTTGAGCTGCGCCCAGGCGGCGGACTGCTCGGCGATCGATGCGTCCTCGACGACCTCGGGTTCGCCGACGATGGCCTGGACAGCGGAACTGTTGGCGGAAAGAAGGGACATCGGGACCTCCGATCGGAGTTTTTGACGGAAAGATTCCTGTGCAAACGGAATCCTGACGATAATCTTACAGCTATGGATGACTCTGTCGACCGCGCGATCCTGACCGCCATCTCCCGCGACGGCCGCGCCACGCTCTCCCAGCTCTCCGACGCCGTCGGCCTGTCGGTCTCTGCGGTGCAGTCGCGCCTGCGCCGACTGGAGACGAGGGGGGTCATCTCCGGATATCAGGCGATCCTCGACCCCGAGCAGGTGGGCACCCCGCTCTCGGCGTTCATCGAGATCACGCCGCTCGACCCCGCCCAGCCGGACAACGCCCCCGAGCTGCTCGAGCACCTCGACGCGATCGAGGCCTGCCACTCCATCGCCGGCGACGCCAGCTACATGCTGTTCGTGCGGGTGCCGTCCCCTCGTGCGCTCGAAGAGCTGGTGCGCGATGTGAGACTCGCGGCGAATGTCAGCACCCGCACGACCGTGGTGCTGCAGACCTATTACGAGCACCGACCGATCATCCCGGTGGGCTCGACCGAGTAGGCGCCGGGAGTCAGAGCACCGCGCCCACCATCGCCTCACCCAGCGGGGTGCGCAGATGGAGCATCCTGGTGCCGTCGCGTTCGCTGGTGATCAGTCCTGCACCGCGCAGCACGGCCAGGTGATGCGAGGCGGTCGATATCGCGAGGCCGGCATCACGGGCGACCTGCGACGTCGTGCGGGCGGTGCCGGCGCGCAGCAGCATGCCCGCTCGTGCCGGACCCAGCAGGGCGCTGAGAGCGGCGGTGATGTCGGCGGCGTCGCGGGCCCAGCCGGCGGTGACGCCACGGGCCGGATAGAACAGGGTGGGCTGCGCTGGTGGCTCGGTGAGCACCATGCAGCCCCACGCCGACATGACCGAGGGGACGAGCACCAGGCCACCTCCCCGGCAGTCGACCTGTTCGCTGTGGCGTCGCAGCGAGACGCGGACCGCACCCGACCCCCAGGTCACCTGTCGGTGCAGATCACCGGCCATGCCCGCGATGCCCGTGCTCGCGATCGTGCGCGTGCGGACGGCGATGTCAGCACGCAACAGTCGTTCGAGCTGCGGCCACACCGGAGAGAGCACCGCTTCCCACACGGCGGCCCAGGCATCGGCGATCATCCCGCGAGCCCGCTCGGGGTGATCCTGCATCTCGCGCAGAGCCTGTTGCCTGGTTCCGCTCGATCGCACCACCATCTTCCGGAAATCGACGCGCATGGGGTCGAGAGGGGCGGTTCGCAGCTCGTCGAGCTCTATCTCGGGCGTCAGGTCCCAACGGGGTGCGGTCGTCAGAAAGTCGGGCAGATAGCCGTCGTCGCCGATCACGGTCGTGAGCAGCGCGAAGTCCTCGCGGGGCAGGCGGTCGCGCACGGCTCGCAGCCAGCCCCACTGCAGCGGATGCGCGGCGGGGCGCCGCAACACCCGAACGGCGTGGGCCAGCTCGTGCCCGGGCGAGATGCCGAACCGCACCGCCTCGACGTCGCCCGGGCTCAGATGGAACTCGACGCGATGGTCAGGGTGCTCGACGCCCTCGATCGGGCCGGAGTTTCGATCCACATCGAAACTGTAGGGGCTGCTCGCGAGGCTGTCGAGACTGGAATCATGAACAGCACATCACCTCATTCGGGGATCGTCGCCGGGAGTGACATCCGCATCGGCTCGGGGCGCAGCCGCAGGTTCGTCGGGGCCGAGCACGGTGCCGAGGTGTCGTACTTCTTCGTCGAGAACCAGCCGGGGGAGGGGCCGGGGCTGCACTGGCATCCCTATCCTGAGACCTGGGTCGTGATCGAGGGTGTTGCCTCCATCACAGTGGGCGAGGAGACTTTCGTGGCCGGAGCGGGAGACACCGCCACCGGCCCCGCTTTCATCCCGCACCGCTTCACCAACGTGGGGGACGGGGTTCTCACGATCATCGGCGTCCACGCCTCCGCCACCATCATCCAGACGTTCCTCGACGAGGACTGACCATCAGGAGCACGCATGTCCTTCCAGGCATACCTCGACAACATCGAGACCAAGACCGGTCTCACCCCGCGGCAGTTCATCGAACTCGCCACCGAGAAGGGGTTCGACCAGACGACCAAGGCGACACCGATCGTCGCCTGGCTGAAGGAGGACTACCAGCTGGGTCAGGGGCACGCGATGGCACTCGTGCACGTGATCACCAAGGGGCCGCAGATCAGCGACAAGCACGTGGGCAAGGGTGGCGCTCATGGCGATGCCTCCGACACCCTGTGGCTCGACGGCAAGGACAGCAACCCGAACGCCTGATCCGTCGTCCCGCTGAGGTCGGGCATGGGCCCGGCCAGTAGGATTCCCTGCGTGGCAGCATCCTCCCAGCGCAAGAAGAAAACCCCGACCGCGAAGCGCACGCCGGTCCGCACGAGCGGCAACCCGGCGAGGCGTCCGGCCGTCGAAGCAGGCCCGGTGACGGCTGCCGACTGGATCGGGGCGGCTCGTCTGCGCACCCTCCCTCTCGCGATCGCACCGGTCGTGATCGGCACGGGAGCCGCGCGCAGCACCGGACCCGAGTTCCACTGGGTCATCGCGCTCGCCTGCCTCGCCGTCGCGGTGCTGCTGCAGATCGGCGTGAACTTCACGAACGACTACAGCGACGGCGTCCGCGGCACCGACGCCCACCGGGTCGGTCCCGCGCGTCTCACCGCCTCCGGGCGGGTGAAGCCTCGCACGGTCCTGATCATCGGACTGGTGTTCTTCGCGCTTGCCGGCCTCGTGGGTCTGGCGATCGTGGTGCGCACCGGTCAGTGGTGGATGCTCGCGGTGGGCGCGGCCTGCATCGTCGCCGCATGGTTCTACACCGGCGGCAAGCGCCCCTACGGCTACGCCGGACTCGGCGAGGTCTTCGTTTTCGTCTTCTTCGGGCTCGTCGCCACGCTCGGCACGACCTGGGTGCAGATCTTCTCCCTGCCGCAGCAGGCCTGGCTCGGTGCGATCGCCGCGGGGCTGTTCGCCTGTGCGGTGCTGCTCGCGAACAACCTGCGCGACATCGACCAGGACCGCGAGGTCGGCAAGCGCACCCTGACGGTGCTGATCGGGCGCAGGGCGACCCAGGTGCTGTTCACGCTCTTCGTGCTCGCGCCGTTCGGCATCGCGGCTTTCCTGGCCCTGCTGTTCCCGATCGCGTGGATCTCACTGCTGGCTCTGCTGGCGGGGCTCCCGGCGATCGCGATCGTCTGGTCCTACCGTCAGCCGAAGGAGCTGGTCACCGCACTCGCACTGACGTCTCTGACGTCGCTGCTGTACGCGGGCGCTCTGTTCTGGGCGTTCGTGGGCTGAGCCGGCCTCAGCCCTTGGCGTCGCCGTCGACGGGGTCGGTCGCGCCTTCGATCGCCTCGTCCTCGGCGTCCGCGTCGGCCTGGCCGCCGGAGGAACGGCTCTCGCGGCGCTCCTGCAGCCGGGCGGAGGCATCCGTCAGCGGCGTGCGCAGGAACAGCATCGAGATGCTCATGCCGATCAGTGCGGCGAAGATCGCGGCCAGCCACCAGAACTCTCGGAAGATCGGGAAGATCCAGAGGATGGCGAGCGGGACGAGAAACGCCAGCAGCCGCAGCACGGTGTAGACGAGGAAAGGCGCGGGCTTCTTCACCCCTCCAGTCTACGTTCGCCGCGAAGGGGCTCCGTCGCCGGTGCCGGAGGCGATGCCGAGACGGCTGAGCGGGATGCCGCGCACCACGCGCCGCCACGGGTGCTCTCCGAGCGACCACAACAGCCCGGCCTCGAGGTCGAGGGCCAGGTCCTCGCATCCCACCGGGAGCCGGACGGGATCCGGAGTCAGCGCGTCGCGCCGACCGCTCCACAGCGTGCCGGGGTGCAGGCGGTCGGACTGCGAGACGAAGTGGTGGTCCCCCCGGCGGACCGCGCCCTGCATCCGTTTGATGCCGGGGGTGAAGCGGTTCACCTCGGTGAATCCGTCGTCGACGTGCTCGGCGATCGAGAACTCACCGATCCGTCCGCTCTCATCCGTGCGGTGCTCGCCGATGAGCACGCGGGGGAGGGGGGTGCCGCGGTCGTCGAACACGCGGCCGATGTACGAGCAGCGCAGCGGGATCGGATGCACCCGGGTGCGCACCGCGATGAGCGCGGTGCCGCGACCGCCGCGACGACGGGCCCCGGCGAGCCGGTGGGCCCGTGCGCCCTGCACTTCGCGGATGTCGGAGAGGTCGAACTCCCAGATGCCGCGGCCGGTCGCCGCCGCGAACAGCCGGTCCCCGAACCAGGCGAGCCCGCCGGCGTGGATCCGCGCCGGCTGGAGTTCGCCATCGTCGTCGATGACCGCGAGCAGGATGTCGAGATGACGGGAGCGCGCCAGGTCGATGAGGGTCACACGGGAGGCGAGATGCTCCCCCGAGAGCTCCTGTCGGAACCAGCTGACGGCCAGAGTGCGCCGCCCGCGCCATTCGCCGACGTCGATCCCCTGCGGGTACCAGCGTCTGGTCCAGGTCCTCGCGCTGAGCCATCGCAGATCGACGGTGTCGCGACGCCGCTGACGCACGGGGCGCCAGGTCGATCCGAAGGGCCAGAGCATGCTCCCCATCGTCGCCGATGCGGCGAGCGCGTGCGAACCGAACCGTCCACATCATTCCAGCGGGTATTATTTTACCGTGGCGCCGCGTTCGTCTTCTCGGAGTCGACGCGGCGACCACAACGGTCTCGGGGTCGCCTGATGGGGGTCAGGCGGCCGCGTGACAGGCGGGATCGCATCTGCGCGATCCCGTATCCCGAACGTGTCACGTTCGGCAGTGCGATGCACTGGAAGGTGTGGTCCCGTTCGGGTACGGGACCACACCGCAGTGCCGGCCCCGCGCATGTCTCGCGGACACTCGTCGTTCACCTGCGCGTCCCCATCCGGCAACGACCGCCTGGCACCATTCCCGGACACCGTCCGTCTCCGGGAGTCCTGTGCGCACACCCCTCGTCACCGTCATCCTGCCCGCGAAAGACGCCGGGGAGTACATCGGGACGACGCTCGAGACGCTCACCCGGCAGTTCGACGATGCCGCAGCCGTCAAGCTCGTCGCGATCGACGACGGGTCCCGCGACGACACGGGTGCTCTCATGCAGCAGTACGCGCAGCGGTTCCCGCACGCCACCGTGCTGCGGAATCCGACGGCACGCGGGCTGGCGACGGCCCGCAACCAGGGGCTCGTGCACGTCGAGGGCGATGCCTTCTGCTTCCTCGACGGCGACGACTGGATGCAGCCGCGACGGCTCGAGGTGCTGGTGGCGAGGCTGCGCGAGCTCGAGTGCGACTTCGTGCGCACCGATCACGTCACGGTCACCGGAGGCGAGCGGGCGCTCATCCGCGCACCGCACCCGTGGCGCGACCGGGTGACCTCGCCGCGTGACGCGATCCTGCCCGAGAACGAGTCGACCATGGTCGACTATCCCTACGCCTGGGCCGGGCTCTTCCACCGCAGGGTCATCGACAGCGGGTTGGCGGCATTCCCCGAGGGCCTGTTCACGGCGGAGGACCGGCCCTGGATCTGGCGACTGCACCTGAAGGCCGCATCGTTCGCCGTGGTCGATGCGCCGGCCCTCCTCTACCGCCGTGGTGTCGCCACATCGCTCACACAGGTGCGTGACCGCCGGCAGCTCGACTTCGCCAGGGCGATGAACGAGGTCATCTCGGTGGTCGAGCAGGATGCCCAGGCCGAGCGCTTCCTGCCGAAGGTCGTCTGGTCGGCGCTCGCCCTCAGCTCCCACCATCTCGTGCGGGCCCGCCGGATGAGCCCGCCCCTGCGCAGAGAGATGCGGGCCGCGATCCGCGACATGCTCGGTCGACTGCCCGCTGACGAGGTGACCGAGGTGCTGGGACGCTTCGACGGGCCGCGCCGCCGCGTGCTCGCGCGCATCCTCCGGCAGACGGGCAGGGCGGCATGACGCAGATCTTCGCCCTGCACAGCGGCTACGGCCTCGCGACCGCCGCCGCCGCGATCGATTCCGGACTCCTCGATGCCCCGTCCTCCGTGTCCGCGGGCGAGCGCCTCCTGGTTCCCTTCACCTCCTCCCGTGTGCCCGAGACCGTCGTCGGGATCGCGGAGGACCCGGGGTTGCGCTCGCTGCGGGCGCGCTTCGACCGCATCGAGCCACTGGCGGACCTGCTCGGTCCGCTGCATCCGAGCTCCTGGGAACCGGTCGATGCCGACCTCCCCCTGCTGGAGCGGCTGTTCGCGCGCGCCTGGAACATCGACCCCCGTGACCTCGAGCTGTTCGTGCAGAGTCCTCAGGTGGCGCCGGCCCGCACCCTGATGGCGCTGTTCCCCCACGCGCGGATCACGATCGTCGGCGACGGCCTCATGACCTACTCGCCGATGCGCGTGCGGTTGCCGTACCCCGTCGCCGCGCGCATCAAGCGGGTCGTGCACGCCGACGTCGTGCCGGGAGTGCGACCCCTCGTCGGGGCGCCCCGTGCAGAGGTCGTGCCGGTGCCTCCGGCGTCGTTCGCCGCGGCGCTGCGGGAGACGGATGCCACCGCGGGCGATCCCGTCGACGACGGTGCCTCCACGGTGCTCGTGCTCGGCCAGTATCTGTCGGCCCTCGGGCTGATGACGGCGGCCGAGGAGATCGATCTGCAAAAGCGCCTGATCGACCGTGCCGCGCAGTGGGCACCGCAGCGCATCGTGTTCAAGCCGCATCCGGCCGCGCCGCCCCTGGTGACCGCAGCCGTCAGAGGGCGCGCGGCCGCGCACGGGATCGACTTCGTCGAGTACAGGGGGCCTCTCGCCGCCGAACTGCTCGCCGAGCGGCTGGACGCGGTGGCCGTCGTCGCGGGGTTCTCCACGGCGCTGCCGACCGTGCAGACCCTCTTCGGACGGGCGATCGGCTCGGCGGGAAACGACACCGTCCTCGCCGCACTGACGCCGTTCGAGAACAGCAACCGGATTCCCGCGACCCTGGTCGACGCCCTCACGCGCGAGGGCTCTCCGTATGCCGATCCCGCGCGGCTGCAACTGCTGATCGACGCCGTCGGCTACGCCATGCAGCCGGAGATCGCCGGGCATCTGCACGGTCGCGCCGAGGAACTGCTGCGCGGACTCGACCCGGATGAGCGCGATCGGTACTTCACGCCCCGACGGCTCGCCGAGTTGCGACTGCCCGGCGCGCCGATCGAGAACGCCGTGCGTCGTGCACTGCGTCCCGCCGGGGGAGTGGGCAGGATCGAGGAGTGGCGGCTCCACGCCCTCGGCGCGCGGCGACGCGCAGGGCGCGCCTGGCGGGCGATACGCGGACGATGACGACGACGATGACGATGACGAGGATGTGGACGATGGACGAGCACAAGCCCCGCACGGTGGCGATCATCCCGGCGCGCGGAGGGTCGAAGCAGGTGCCACGCAAGAACCTGCAGCGCGTCGGCGGGGTGCCGCTGGTCGAGCGTGCGGTTCGCGCCGCGGCCGCAGCATCCGGCATCGACCTGGTCGTGGTCTCCACCGACGATGACGAAATCGCAGCGGTGGCGACGGCTGCGGGCGCCCGTGTCATCCGCCGCCCTGCCGAGCTCTCCGGAGACACCGCGACCTCGGAGAGCGCGATCCTGCACGCGCTGGACGAGCTCGAGGCACGCGGAGAGAGCGTCGGGATCGTGGCGTTCCTGCAGGCGACATCACCGTTCATCCCGAGCGACGCGCTCGCCGCGGCGGTGGAGGAGGTCCGTGCAGACCGGGCCGACAGCGTGTTCGCGGCCCACGAGACGTACGGATTCCTGTGGCGGGAGGATGACCGCGGTGACGCGGTGGCGATCAATCACGAGGCCGCGCACCGGCCGCGCCGACAGGACCGCGAGCCGCACCACCTCGAGACCGGCGCGTTCTACGTGTTCCGTGCCGCGGGCTTCCGCGAGAGCAGGCATCGCTTCTTCGGCAGGACCCGCATCGCGGCGGTGCCGGAATGGACAGCGATCGAGATCGATGATGCGGATCAGCTCCGCGTCGCCCGTGCACTCGCGTCGCTGCATGAGGTTCCCGGCCCCATCCCGGTCCGCGCCGTCGTGACCGACTTCGACGGCGTGCACACCGACGACACCGCGATCATCGACGCCGACGGTGGTGAGCGGGTGCGGGTGAGCCGTGAAGACGGCATGGGGGTGGCGCTGCTCCGTCGAGCGGGTGTGCCCCTCCTCATCCTGTCGACCGAGGTCAACCCGGTGGTCCGCGCCCGTGCCGACAAGCTCCGGGTGCCGGTGCTGCACGGCATCGACGACAAGGAGAAGGCGCTGCGCAACTGGGCGCGGGACAACGAGATGCCACTCGCCGACATCGCCTACCTCGGCAACGACGTCAACGACCTGCCGGCGATGCGGATCGTGGGATGGCCGGTCGCGGTCGCGAACGCGCATCCGCTGGTGCTCGAGGAGGCCCGTGTCGTGCTGAGCCGTCGGGGTGGGGAAGGCGCCGTGCGGGAGCTGATCGAACGGGTGTTGTCGAGCTGACCGATCCCGGTAACCCGGTGGTCGCCCGGTGTTCATCCTCGGCCCGTACTCAGGAGGGAGGGGTTGCACCAACGCTCGAACACCGGAGGAATCATGACTGTCAGCATCGGCTCACGAGTGATCGGCGGCGGGCGTCCTGCCTACGTCATCGCGGAGATCGGCCTGAACCACAACGGTGACGTGGACATCGCCAAGAAGCTCATCGACGTGGCGGCTCGCGCGGGTGCCGACGCCGTGAAGTTTCAGAAGCGCACGCCGGAGATCTCCACTCCTGAGCACATGCGCGATGTCCCTCGCGAGACGCCGTGGGGCGTGATGAGCTACCTCGACTACCGCCGCCGCGTCGAGTTCGGCCGCGACGAGTACGTCGAGATCGGCGACCACGCCACGATGCTCGGCCTGGACTGGTTCGCCTCGCCGTGGGACGTGCCCAGCGTCGCCTTCCTCGAAGACCTGGGCGTCGTGGCGCACAAGGTCGCCTCGGCCAGCCTCACCGACACCGAGCTGCTGGTCGCTCTGCGCGAGACGGGCAAACCCGTCATCCTCTCCACGGGCATGTCGACCATCGAGCAGATCGACCGGGCGCTGGACACCCTCGGCACCGATCGCGTGGTCCTCATGCACGCCACCTCGACCTACCCGCTGGAGCCGGAGGAGGCGAACCTGCGGGTGATCGCCACGCTGCGCGACCGATACCCGGGTGTGCCCGTCGGCTACTCGGGGCACGAGCGCGGACTCCAGATCTCCCTCGCCGCCGTGGCCATCGGCGCCGTCGCGGTCGAACGCCACATCACGCTCGATCGCACCATGTGGGGCTCCGATCACGCGGCCTCGCTCGAGCCGACCGGCCTCGAGCACCTCGTGCGTGACATCCGCGTGATCGAGCGTGCGACCGGAGACGGGGTCAAGCGCGTGTTCGACAGCGAGCGCGCGCCGATGGCGAAGCTGCGCCGCATCTCGGTATGAGCGGTGCCACCGGCATCCGTGTCGTCGCGATCGCGGACGCCGACTCCTTCGTGAAGTGGGCCGCCGCCCTGCTCGGCTCCGTGCCGGGGCTGCGTCCGCACCTGCTGCTCGTGCGCACCCCGCTCACGGCCAGCGTCGAGCAGCAGCGCACTGCGCTCGCGGGGACGACGCTCGGGCCGCGGGACGTCACCCGCATCGGGTTCGCGGAGACAGCGACCTGGCTGGCCGCGCAGCGCCCTGACGTGGTGCTGCTCGCGGGGCGCGGTCCGTTCGTGCGGCTGATGGGCCGCGTGATCGACACATTGGAGCATCGGCCGGTCACGGTCTCCGGGCTGCCCGGGATGGCGATCCCCGCTCAGCGCGGGGCACTCGACTATCGCCGCCACACCGACCTGCTGGTGGTGCACTCCCACCGGGAGGTGCGGGCCTTCGAGGACCTCGGCCGCAGGATCGGTGTGCAGACGCCGGTGGCGCTCGCAACCCTCCCGTTCGCCCGGCGGAGGGAGCGGATGCTGCGGCCCGAACGCATGAGGATCGACGCGGCGGCCGCGCGGCGCGGTGGTGTGGCGGTCGCCGAACGCCCTCCGCAGACCGCTCCGGTCAAGCCGCCGGCGACCGATATCGTCTTCGCCGCGCAGGCGCTCGTACCCGTCGCGAGGCAGGAGCGCGCCGAGATCGCGGCCATGCTCGTGCGGGCCGCCGAAGCGGAGCCAGGACGCCGTGTGGTGGTGAAGCTGCGGTCGCGGCCGGGGGAGTCGGAGACGCACCGGGAACGTGAGCCGTACGCCGGGCTGCTGCCGTCGCGTGTTCCGAAGAACCTCGTCTACTCCTACGACTCGATGAGCACCGCGCTGGAGACGGCGGCGGGTCTGGTCACGGTGAGTTCCACGGCCGCGATCGAGGCCACGGCGCTCGGCGTGCCCGTGATCGCGCTCGACTCCTTCGGCGTGAGCAAGAGCCTGCTGAACACGGTGTTCGTGGGCAGTGGGCTGCTCGGCGGCCGCAGCGAGGTCGTGGCCGGGCGCTTCCGGCATCCGCATCCCGACTGGCTTCGAGACAACTACTTCCACCCCGAGGGCGAGTCGACGTGGTGGGAGCGGGTCGAACGGCTCGTGGCGCTGCGGCGCTCCGGGGCTCTCCCGGCCCGTCGTGTGCCTGCGGCCCGCGGCGGCTCACTGCACGAGGCCTGGCATCGGGCGAGTGTGCTCGGTGCGGAAGACCGCACGGTGAAGGGGGCTCTGGCGCTCGCCGTGGGCTCTCCGGCGACCAGGGCACTCACC
This sequence comes from Microbacterium sp. UCD-TDU, assembly GCF_000340625.1. NCBI lineage: Bacteria > Bacillati > Actinomycetota > Actinomycetes > Micrococcales > Microbacteriaceae > Microbacterium > Microbacterium sp. UCD-TDU. The sequence goes on along the minus strand of NZ_KB454446.1, from coordinate 648,543 downwards.
GCGCTGCGTCGGCGCAGGCCGTCGTCGGGCGGCGGCACCTGGGCCGACTCCTCGACCGACTACACGCTCGAGCCGAACCCGTTCGACGACTCCCTCCGGCGCTGAACCTTCGGGGCGACGGCGGGCTCAGCCTCCGAGGTGCGCGCATCCTGCGCTCCGCGGATGTCCGGTGTCCGTCATCCACGGACTCATGGTGTTATCCCAGGCAATGATCCTGGCGGGAAAGATCACGGCCGGGTAACGTCGATCCCATCGCGGCGATCCGGGCGGTCCCGGGCCTCAGCTCATACCTGAAGGCGTTGCGGGTTCGACTCCCGCCGTCGCGTCCACTTCGACAGTGTCGGGCCCTGAGAAGTCAAGGGTTGCTGGGCTTCCTCGTCGCTACGGCGCCCTCCGGTGACAACAGATTGGCGGCCTGCAAGGTGCCTACATGAGTCATCGTCGACGTGCGCCAGGGGACGGAGCTGACCGTGCGTGAAGCCGGACCGGAATCGAGGGAACAGACGAACTAGAGGGACAGGCGATCCTCTGATGGCAGTGGGGCCAACCTGGCGGAACAGCCGAGAGTCGAATAGGGTTGGAACAAATGGATCGGGAATGCTCGATCGGCGTTCGGCCTCCGGGAATCTCGGGGGCCTTTCGCTTTTTACGGGTACACCTTGAGCCCGTATCCCTCTATATGCCCCTTGCTGGAGCGGACCAGCTTGGTGCTGATCAGATCCCATGCGCGATTCGGTTGCTCGGGGCGCATCACGTGAAGCCCGATCGGCCGCGCCGTCATGTCCGCGATCTGCAGACCGGAACTGTTGGCGCTCTTCGGAGCACAGTGGAAGGCCAGCGTCTCGGGCATGCCACGCATCCGGGTCGTGTCCATGATCCTCCGGAACTCGAGCTCCAGCTCCTGATCCTCTTTCGCGCCACGACTCTCGAACACGACTCGAGCAGTTCGTCGTGCTTGTCCGCGCTGCTGAAGCTGGAGAAAGATCCGTTCGAGACCGAACTCGAGTGCGACGTGGTACGGATTCACCTCGTTCCCTCGTCGCGTGCGGAACTGCTCCTTGTCGATGACGCATGCCACGATTCCGAATCGAGACGCTGAGATGATGTCGTTCATCCGCTCCATGAATCGTTCGCGGACGCCTTCGTTCAAGAGGACGTCGAACGATGGCGTCGACTTGCGAATCTCGCGTTCATGGAGGATCACCATGTCGTGCCCGAAGAACTCGAACTTCATCGCCTGAACCTGCGGAACCACCGTCGAGATGTAGTCGTCTACGGGGAAGATGCAGAACGACAGGACGAACAGCGGGAACTGCGGATTGATGTTCGTCAGGCTGTGGTCACCGCTCTCGTCGACGTAGATCACATAGTCGCTGAACGCAGGCATGGGATCACCGTATTTTTGCCTCGCAGGTGGAGGCGCGGACACGCCCACAGCGTCAGCGGTATATAACGCTGGCATCCTCCGCTGGCGGACGCCGGTTCACAGCCCCAACTGGTCCAGCCGCTCCTCGAAGCGCACCTGCACGTCTTCGGGCTCGTCGCCGTCGGCATCGGCCCAGATCGCGTCCAGCTCCTTCTGCACGGAGTCGGGGAGCGCAGCGAACTTCTCGTCCCAGGCGGCGACCGGCGTCCAGTAGCCGACGACCTTGAAGCGCGTCGCGGGCAGACCGAGTTCCTTGCGCAGGTACTTGCGCACGTCGCGCAGTGCCACGGTCTCACCGGCCACCCACACATAACCCTCGTCGAGCGGGAGGCGGTCGTCGACGATGCCGCGCACGAGCGGACCGAGCGCGCTGGGGCCATGGCCGTTGCCGCCGACCACCCAGGTGACCTCGACATCCGGGCCCGTACTGAGGGCGACACGATCCGCCTCGCTCGGCACCTCGAGCACGACCCGGGTGCGCACACCCTCCGGAGCCTCGGCGATGATGCGCGCCACGGCCGGAAGCCCGGTCAGATCGGCGACGAGCACCTGCCACGTGATGCCCTCCGGCGGTGAATACAGGCCGGTCGGGGAGTTCAGCCCGAGCACGTGTCCCGGTTCTGCACGCGCGGCCCAAGGACCCGCGACACCTGCCTCATGGATCACGAAGTCGATGTCGAGCTCGCCGGCATCCGGGCGCACACCGCTGATCGTGTAGGTGCGCATCGGCGCCTCGGGGGCCCCCTCCGGCGTCTCCCACCAATCCCCCGCCGGCACGGGCAGCGACACGTCCTCCGGGTCGTCGCCGTGCGGGAAGAACACCCGCACGTACTCGTCGCCGATGCCCGTGCTGAGGAAGTCGGCGACCCCCTCGCCGCCGAGCGTGACCCGGACGAGGGTCGGGGTGAGGGGGGTCGTGCTGCTGACGATGCCGCGGTGGATGCTCACGGTGTCTCCGTCTCTGGGTCGGGGTTCTGGCCCGTGGGGGCGGGGCAAGTGGTGCGGGTCTGGGCGAGCCAGGAGTCTCGGTACAGCCCGTCGGCGGCGAGCAGCTCCTCGTGCGTGCCGCGCTGCGTCGTCCGACCGTCGGCGAACACGATGATCTGCTCGGCGGAGACGGCCTGTTGCAGCCGATGCGCGATGAGCAGCGCCGTGCGTCCTTCGCGCAGCGCGGCGATCGCGTCTTCCACGGCCTCCCGCTGGTGGAGTCCGACATCGGCGGTGGCCTCGTCGAGGATCACCACATCCGGGTCGGCGAGGAAGGCCCGGGCGACCGCGAGCTGCTGGATGCGTCCTTCGTCCAACGGCACGACGGCCTCCGACGCCGCGCCCTCGTTCTCGGACGTCAGCGCCTCGATCGCCCACTGTGCGCCGACCGCCCGCAGCGCCGCGACCAGGTCGTCGTCGTCCGCCTCGGGAGCGACGAGCCGCAGGTTGTCGGCGATCGTGCCCCGGAAATGGTGCAGCTCCTGCGACAGGTAGTAGGGCGCCTCCTTGTCGGATGCGAGGTGCACGCTGCCCGAGCTGGGCGGGTGATGTCCGGCGATCACGCGAGCGAGCGTGCTCTTGCCCGACCCCGAGGTGCCGACGAGTGCCGCCGTGGTGCCCGGATCGACCCGCAGGCTCACGTCGCTGATGCCGCGGCCGGTGGTCGGGTAGTGGAACGTGACGCCGCGCACCTCGATGCCCGCACAGGACTGTGGCGCGGTATCCGCTTCCCGATGCGACGTCACAGCCGGGGGCGCGAGGTCGATGACCCCGACGAGTCGCGCGAGCCCAATGGCTGCCCGCTGGATGTCGTCGAGCCCGAAGATCAGCTGCCCGACCGGTCCGAACAGTCGGTGGAACAGCAGGGCCGCCGTGGTGACAGCGCCCACCGTGATCGCTCCTGCGGACTGCAGGAGGAAGCCGGTGCCGAGGATCGCGGCCAGGCCCACGAGCTCGCCGCCGTTGATCCAGCGGAACAGCCGGTTCGTCACCCGTACGCCCTCGATCTGCATCCGGATCGACGCCTCTGCCCTCTCCCGCACGCGCTCGAGCGCGTGCTCCTGCTCGTTGAAGGCGGTGAGCGTCTCGATGCCCTCGACCGCGTCGAGCACGGCCTGGCTGCGCGCGGCCTCGCGCACCCGCACCTCACGGAACACCACGCGCGACCTGCGCAGGAACGCCCGGGTGCCGAGCACGTAGAACGGAGCGGAGACGAGCCCTGCGAGCGCGAGCCACGGGTCGAGGGCGGTCAGCGCGACCACCGAGACCCCGATCGCGAACGCCGCCGAGAGCAGGGTGGGGGCGACGTTCCCGCCGGCTTCGGCCACCGCATCGACATCGCCGGTGACCCGGGAGAGCAGGTCGGCGCTCTCGCCGTCGTCGACCTCGCTCACCGGCAGCCGCATCGCGGAGGCGAACACGTCTTCGCGGAGCGTCGCGAGCATGTCCTGTACGAGCCCGGTCAGCACCCGCACCGCCCACAGCATCACCACGGCGGCGCCGATCGCGCCGAGGCCCGCACCGGCGACCCAGGCGGCGATGATCGCGAAACCGGCATCGGAGGAGACGGCATCGACGATGCGTCCCAGGCACGTCGGCATCACGATGCCCAGGGCGGATGCGGCGAGGAAGAGCGCGGCGACAGCCGCCGTGCGACCGGGATGCTGCCGCAGCAGTGCGCCGACGACGTCGCGCACCCGCGCGCTGGAGGCGATCGGCAGCAGGGCCGTGGTCGGGTTCGACTCATGCATGGTGCGCATCCGATCGTTCGGAGGGGAGATCGATGACCCGATCGCAGGCGGCGAGGAGCACCGGCGAGGTGGTGATCACGACCACCGTCTCGGTGTGCTCCGCGAGGGCGCGGGCGATGTGCGCCTCGGTGATGGCATCGACGGCCGAGGTCGGCTCGTCGAGCACCAGCACATCGGCAGCCGCATGCAGGGCGCGGGCGATGCCGATGCGCTGCCGCTGCCCGCCCGAGAGGCGGCGTCCGGCTTCACCGACCTGTGATTCCCACCCGCCGACCTGCACCACGGTGTCGTGCAGTGCCGCCATCTCGATGAAGGGCGGGTGCGCGGGCTCTTCCACGCCGTGACCGCGCACCGCCTCGCGCAGGGACCCACTCACGATCGTCTGTGCGTGGGGAGGGGCGATGACCCGGCGCCGGTACTCCACCGGGTCGAGGTCGGTCAGATCGCGGAGCTCTCCCTCGACCGCGAGCGCGACGCGCCCGCGATCGACCCGGGTGCGCAGGCCCAGCAGACGCGAGAGGGAACGTGCCGAGTCGCTGTCGGCGGGGCGGATGCCGAGCAGCTCCCGTCCCCGCACCTCGACCGGATCCGCGGTGGAGCCCGCGCGGAAGGTCAGCACGACATCGCCGGCCGGATCCGCCGGAGTCGAAGAGGCGGCAGGCGGGTCGAGCAGGTCTTCGGCGTCGATCACCTCGGCGAGCCTCTTGGCGGAGGCGAGCTTGTGGATCCAGTTCGAGGGGAACGAGCCGGCGTACGCCAGGTAGCCGCTGATGAACTGTGCGAGCCCGAGCACCGTGACCAGCTCGCCGATGCTGATGCGCCCCTCAGCGGCGAACCACGCCGACATCCCCGCGAGCGCTGTGGTGGCGACCGCAGCCAGCGTGCCGCTGACGGCTTCATACGAGGCGAGTGAACGACCGGCCGCCGTGGCCGCCCGACGAGAGGCATCACTGGCTGCGACGTACCTGCGCACAGCCTCTTCGCGGGCGCCGATGCCCACGAGCACCCGGAATCCGCTCATGAAGTCGGCGGCGACCGCCCCGGCCTCCGTCGCCGCCTGCTGCTCGGCGAACCCTCGGCGTTCGAGGGGACGTGAGACGACCTGCATCGCGAACATCATCGCGACGGTCGAGCCGAACACGACGATGGTGGCGACGGGTGAGATCACCAGCATCGCGAGTCCGGCCCCGATGATCGCGGCGATCGTGGAGCACTGCTGCGCCACCGACCAGGCGACACCGGCGACGCGGTAGGTGTCGGAGGTGACGAAGGTGAGCGCCTCTCCGGGGGTCAACGTGCGGCGGGAGAGGCGGGGGCGCAGCATGCGGGAGAGGGTGAGGTGTCGCAGCGCCTGCTCGCCGTAGCCGTAGATCAAGACCATGAGGCGGGAAGCCGACTGGTAGCTCGCGGTCAGCACGAGGAACGTGGCCACCAGCACGCCGAGCCAGAGCGCGAGCGCGGCGGGGTCGGCGGGGAGCACGGCGCGGTCGATCGTTGTGCCGATGATGACGGGGATCGTCGCCTCGGCCAGTGCATGCACGATGAGCAGAGCGGTGGCCCCGGCGAGCGCGATCCCGCGTCCCTCGGACTTCAGTGCGATCCCGAACAGCCTTCGCGGGGTGGGCGTCACGGCGTCCGCCGTCCGAGCGGCAGCACCAGTGGGGTTCCCGAGACGGGGTCGGTGATCACCCTGCAGGGCAGGTCGTACACGGCCTCCACGAGTTCGGCGGTGATGATCTCGCGCGGGTCGCCCTGCGCCACGATGGCTCCATCGCGCATCGCCACCAGGTGTGTGGCATAGCGGGCGGCGTGGTTCAGGTCGTGCAGCACGGCGACGAGTGTCGTGCCGTCGCGGTGCAGGTCGGCGAACAGCTCCATCAGGTCGATCTGGTGCGCGATGTCGAGGAAGGTCGTCGGCTCGTCGAGCAGCAGGTGCTTGGTCTGCTGCGCCAGGGCCATCGCCACCCATACGCGCTGCCGTTGCCCGCCCGAGAGTTCGTCGACCAGTCGCCGCGACAGGTCGGTGACCCCGGTCGCGGCCATGGCCTCGGAGACGGCGCGCTCGTCGGTGCTGCTCCACGTGCGCAGGGCGCTCTGGTGCGGGAAGCGTCCGCGACCGACGAGGTCGGCGACCGTGATGCCGTCGGGGGCGATCGACGACTGGGGGAGCAGCCCCAGCTTGCGGGCGGCCTCCTTCGGCTTGAGCGCGCGCAGCTCGTCGCCGTCGAGCAGCACCGCACCGGTGGTCGGGCGCAGCAGTCGGGCGAATCCGCGCAGCAGGGTCGACTTGCCGCACGCGTTCGGTCCGATGATGATCGTGAACGAATTGTCGGGCACCTCGAGCGTGAGGCCCGAGATGATCGGGGTCTCCCCGTAGCCCAGCGTGATGTCGCGGGCCAGCAGCGAAGCGGTCATGGGTGTTCCTTTCAGGTGCGGCGCGCGTACTGGGCAGCGAGCAGCCAGGCGAGGTAGAGGCCGCCCACCGAGACCGTCACCACGCCCACGGGCACGGCGACGAGCTGGGCGACCGCATCCGACACCACCACGAGAGCGGCGCCGGTCAGCATCACCGGCACCGTGCCCATCGGGGTGTTCGAGCGGGTGAGGCGCTGCGAGATCTGCGGGGCCGCGAGGGCGATGAACGAGATGGGGCCGGCCGCGGCGGTCACGAGCGCCACCAGGGCCACCCCGAACACCATCGCCGCGAGGCGGGTGCGACCGGGACTGATACCGAGGGCCGTGGCCGCGTCGTCGCCCATCTCCAGCACGGGAAGAGTGCGGGCGAGGGGGAGGGAGAGCAGGGTCACGATCGCGAACACGATCGCCGCCGGGATGAGCTGATCGAATCCGAGCGAGGCGATCGAACCCGCACCCCAGGTCGCCGCCATCATCGCCTTCTCGACGCTGACCGAGATCAGGATCCACGAGGTGAGCGATCCGAGTCCGGCCGAGACGCCGATGCCGACGATGATGAGCCGGAACGACGACATCGTGTTCTTGTTGGCGAGCACGTAGACCAGCAGCGCGGTGAACAGGCCGCCGATCAGCGCACCCGCCGCCTTGAACATGTAGGTGTTCAGCTCGAAGACGATCATCACGAGCGTCACGCCGAACTGCGCGCCGATGCCGAAGCCGATGATGTCGGGGGAGCCGAGCGGGTTGCGTGTGAGCGATTGGAAGATCCCGCCGGCGAGGGCGAGGGCCGCCCCGCACAGCACGGCGAACAGCACACGCGGCAGGCGCCACTCGAACACCACCTGGCGGATGTCGGGATCGGATGCCGGGTCGACGATCGCCCGGATGACGGCAGCGAAGTCGACCTCGTAGGCGCCGAGGGTCATGGAGGCGAGACCTGCGCCGATGATCACGACGACGAGCACGACGCTGACGACGACCGCGCGCACGGGGATGAGTGTGGCGATGCGCGAGGTCTCGATCCGGAACAGACGTCGCCCGTGATCCACGGGAGGGAACGCGGCTGCCGGGGCCGGCGAGCTCGGCGCGGTGACCGGCTTCTGGTCGATGCTCACAGCCCGCTCACCCGCTTGCGGCGCACGAGCACGATCAGGATCGGGGCTCCGAGAAGGGCGGTGACGATGCCGACGCGCATCTCGCCGTTGGGGAGCACGATGCGCCCGAGGATGTCGGCGAACAGCAGGAAGGCGGGGCCGATGATCATGGAGTAGGCGAGCACCCAGCGCTGATCGGGACCGGTGAACCAGCGCACGATGTGCGGGATCATGAGCCCGACGAAGGCGATGGGGCCGGCGGCGGCGACGCTGGTTCCGGCGAGCAGGGTGACGGCGATGATGACGAGGATGCGGGTCACCCGCACACGGGCGCCGAGGGCCTGCGCCAGATCGTCGCCGAGGGCCAGGGCATTCAGGGAGCGCGCGCACAGCAGTCCGATCAGCAGGCCAGCGACGATCAGGGGCACGGCCCAGGTGAGCTGGTCGAGGGTGCGTCCGCCGATCGAGCCGACACCCCAGAAGCGCATGACCTGCAGGGTGCTGTGGTCGCGGAGCACGATCGCGGTGGTGAATCCGGTGAAGGCCGCGCCGAGGGCGACGCCGGCGAGGGTGAGCTTCATGGGGGTCGCGCCCGAGGCTCCGAACGAGCCGAGGATGTAGACGAGCATGGTGAGGACGAAGGCTCCGCCGAGGGCGAAGGGCACGTAGGCGCCGGGGGTGGTGAACCCGAGCACGCCTACCGCGAACGTGACGGCGAACGATGCACCGGCGTTGACCCCGAGGATGCCGGGGTCGGCCAGCGGGTTGCGCGTGAACGCCTGGATCAGGCCACCGCACACGGCGAGAGCAGCACCCACGACGATGCCGAGCAGGGTGCGGGGCACGCGCAGCTCCATGATCATCAGGTGAAGCGGGTTCTCGTCGTCGTACGAGAAGAGGGACTGCAGCACGGTGGCAGGGTCGATCGCACGGCTGCCGACCGCGAGCGAGGCGATGGCGGCGATGACCAGCACCGCCACGGAGATGACCAGTCCCGTCACGAGCGTCCCGTTGCGGTGCGGGGAGTCGTCCGTGCGACTCCCCGCACCTGTGTTCGAGACGTCCGTGCCGTCGTGCGTCGCCAGGGACATCTCGGGGGTCACTTGCCGGTGATGGTCGGTTCGCCCTGCAGCGCGGCGGCGAGGTCGTCGACGTACTTCGGCAGGATGTACTTCAGCGAGAGTACGGTGGGCGCGCTGATGGCCGAGGCCTCGGCGGCGTCGCCGTAGATCACGTAGGAGCCGTTGGCGATCGGGTTCCAGCGCGACATCACCTTGTTCTCGACCGTGTAGGTTCCTTCGTCGGCGCTGCCGCCCCAGGCGGCGAACAGGTCGGCCTCCACGTCGTAGAGGTTCTCGAGGCTCACGCCGGTGTACCAGTTGTCGCCCTCGGCGGTCTTGAGGAAGCTGTCCATCGCCGAGGTCGAGGTGAAGCCGAGTGCTTCGGTGATGCGCACGCGCGGGTCGTACTTGAGGTAGACACCCAGGTCGGTGCCGCCCTCGTTCAGGGTCAGACCCCACACGAACGTCTTGTCCTCGAACTCGGGGTGCGCGGCGGCGAGGGTGGTGATCTGCTCCTCGGTCTCGGCGATCAGCTCGTCGGCCTTGTCCTCCTCCGACAGCGCCGTGCCCACCGTGCGGGTCATGTCCTCCCACGTGCCCGGGTTCCAGGGGCCTTCGATGTAGGGGACGGTCGGGGCGATCTCGGTGAGGCGCTCGTACTCGATGTCGGAGACTCCCGAGTAGAGGCTCAGGATCAGGTCGGGCTTGAGCTCCTTGATCGCCTCGTAGTTGGGGCCGTCTTCGAGGTAGGGGATGATCTCGGGCGTCTCGCCGTACTCCTCGGTGACATAGTCCTCGAACCAGGGCTGGTAGCCGCTCTCGCCCGCGCCCCAGACCTCTTCCATGCCGACGGGGTTGGTGCCGAGTGCGGCGACGATGTCCGCCGACATCCATCCGAGGGTGACGATGCGCTGCGGCTTCTCGGGGATCACAGTCTTCCCGTGGCCGTGCTCGATGACGACGCCGTCCGTTGCCGTGGAGTCGGTGCGGGAATCCTCCGGGGTGGACGAGCATCCGGCGAGGGTGAGGGCGGCGGCGACGGCCGCAGCGACGAGGGCCGAGCCTCGGCGGATCTTCGGGCGCGCAGAAGCGTGCGACATGGTTCTCCTTCGGGAAGGGGGGAGGGGTGTTGCCGCGTCGACGCGGCGAGAAGTTAGGTAAGCATGCCCTAACACATCGATGCTAGGACGCGTATGCGACGCCCAGTGTCGCGGGAGCGACGACTTATGTCGCGGAACCGACAAAGAGGGCTCGCAGTCGCCCATGCGCGGTCGCGATCAGGGCCGCCGCGGGGTCATCGCCAGTACAGCTGGTGCGCCGCGTCGGCCTGCACGCGCGCCACGTGCTGCCGGGGAGTGAGGCCGAAGCGCTCCTTGAACGCCGCGGAGAAGGCGCTCGTCGTGGCGTACCCGCAGCGGTGCGCGGCCGCACCGATCGGGGTGCCGTCCACGATCAGTCGCGCGCCGAGGGTCATGCGCACACCGGTGCGCCATCTCCCGAAGCTCATGCCCACGTCGTGCTGGAAGATGCGCAGCACTGTGCGCTCGTGGAGGCCGTGGGCGAGGAACAGCTCGATCGCGCTGCGGGGATCACCGGGGTCGGCGAGCACGGCCTGCACCAACGGGACGACCCGCTCATCCGCCGGTATCGGCACCTCGCCCCACTCGCTCGCAGCCTCCGGCAGCGGCTGCTGCAGCATCTCGATGAGCACCGCCTGGATGCGCACACGCAGGTCGGTGGGCATGTCGTTGATGCCGAGATGCAGGAGCATCTCCTGCACGGCGCGCGGTACCAGCACCCGCGTGATGTCGTCGATCGGGGCGATCAGCGAGGAGTCGGGAATGTAGGTGTAGCAGCCGGTGGAGTCGGGTTCGTGATGGGCCGTGTGGGGGGTGTGCGCGGGGATCCACACACCCTGACCGGGAGCGAGGCGCCACCGTGCGTCCTGCAGGTGCACCCACACCGTGCCGCGATAGCACCAGGCCAGCATCGGATCGGCATGGCTGTGCGGCGGAGAGAGCGGACGGGGGCCGGTGTCGTCGGCGGTGACCACGCCGGTGCCCATCAGGTACGGCTCGTTCACGGTCGACGGATACGACGGGCTCGCCGCCCAGTCGTCCTGCCGGTATGAGTTCATTCGTGCTCCGCGTCGCGGCCGCCCCGACCACTCGGGAAGATCGGTTCTGCCGCCCCCGCCATGCTAACCGGGTGAGGCGAGACTGCTCCGCGAGGGCCGATGATGGACACATGCCTTCCGCTCATCGCCCCGGTCTGCGGGTCTCGTCGGGTCTCACGATCCCCGAGGCCGAGCTGTCGTGGCGCTTCTCGCGGTCTTCCGGGCCCGGAGGGCAGGGCGTGAACACCGCGGATTCCCGCGCGGAACTCGTCTGGGATGCGGCGAACTCCGCGGTGCTCTCGCCGCATCAGCGCGAGAGGCTGCTCGACCGACTGAGCGGTCGCCTGGTCGATGGAGTGCTGACGATCGCCGCATCCGAGCACCGCGCGCAGCTGCGCAACAGGGATGCGGCGCGGGAGCGGCTCGTCACCCTCGTCGCTGAAGCGCTGCGCCCGCCGGCACCACCGCGACGGCCGACGAAGCCGAGTCGGGGGTCGAAGGAGCGTCGACTGAAGGCCAAGCAGCGACGCACCGATGTCAAGAGTCTGCGACGACGCCCTCGCGACGACTGACCCGGCGCCGGCGAATCACCCGGCGAGGCGTTCCTCGACGGGGGCCCAACCGCTCTCGAGAACTCGGAACCCCGCGTCCACGGTTTCGAGCGGGTCCGTGCTGTCGTTGATGAGCAGCTGCATCTGCAACACGAAACGGGCGTAGACGCGGATCTCGGCGATGGGCTCCGTGAGGCCCAGCTCTTCGGCGATGGCGGCGGCCAGGGCATCCTCGTGTCGCAGCCACATCTTCGCGGCGTAGTCGCGCAGGGCAGGTGTCTCGTTGAGGAAGCGCATGAAGACACGGGTGACGTCATCGCCGTGCTCGTCGACGTTCGCCCTGATCTCGGCGGCGAAGAAGTCGTGGATCGCGCGGTTGATCGTGCGTCCGTCGGGCCGGTCGCGCACGGCCGAGACCAGACGGTCGCGCTGCTCGTCATCCTCGTCGAAGACGAGGGCCTCCTTCTGCGGGAAATGCGCGAACACCGTCGTGGGGGAGACATCGGCGGCATCGGCGACCTCGCGGATGCTGACGTTGTCGAAGCCGCGCTCGAGGAACATCATCGTCGCGACGTCGGAGATCGCCTTGCGGGTCGCGGCCTTCTTGCGCTCGCGACGTCCGAGGGGCTCTGGGTTCGTCATGGAGCCAGCCTACCGATCGACTCCGAAACTGGCTTGACACCAAAAGTGGTATCGATACACTTTCGGTATGACTTCACCTATCTCCCTTACGCGGCGGGACCAGAACCGCGCGTGGATCATGCTCATCGTGCTCACGATGCTGACCGTCATCGGCATGACGGTCGTCCTCCCCGTTCTCCCTTTCGTCGTCCTGCAATACGTCTCGCACGAGAGCGACCTCGCCATCTGGGTGGGTGTGCTCGAAGCGGTCAACGGACTCTGCGCCTTCCTGGCCGCTCCCTTCCTCGGCAGGCTGTCCGACCGCTTCGGGCGGCGACCGGTCATCATCGTCGCCGCGTTCGGCGCCGCATTCTCGATGGCGCTGTTCGGGTTCGGCGGCGCGATCTGGGTCCTCGTCCTCGCCCGTGTCATCCAGGGCCTGACTGCGGGCGATCTCCCTGCCCTCTTCGCCTACCTGGCCGACATCACCCCGCCGGAGCAGCGCGCGAAGCGCTTCGGCCTCCTCGGTGCGCTCTCCGGCATCGGCACGATGATCGGGCCGGCCATCGGCGGACTGCTCGCCGCCGTGAGCATCCAGCTCCCGGTCTTCCTCACTGCCGCCGTCGCCCTCACGATCGCGATCCTCAGCATCTTCCTGCTCCCGGAGAGCCTGAAGCCAGGGAACCGCATCGCCACGATCAAGCTGCGCGACGTGCAGCCCTTCGCCGTCTTCAAGGAGGCGTTCGGCCGCAAGGAGCTGCGCGGACTGATGATCGGCTTCGGTCTGATCGCCCTGCCGTTCGGGTTCTTCGTGAACAACTTCAGCGTCCTGGCGCTCGACTCGATCCAGTGGGGGCCGACGCAGATCGGACTCCTGACCGCGGCCGTGGGCGTCGTGGACATCCTCATACAGGGCGTGCTGCTGGGCATCCTGCTTCTGCGCATCGGCGAGCGAGGTGTGATCGTGAGCGGCATCGTGGCGCAGATGTTCGGACTCGCGGCCCTCGCCATCGTCGCCTCGATCTTCGCCCAGCCGTGGGTCTTCATCGTCGGCGCTCTCATGCTGGCTGCCGGCCAGGGCGCGTCGCAGGCCGCGATGGACGGTGCGATGTCGAACGCCGTCGGCGATGACGAGCAGGGTTGGCTCGGAGGCGCGACCCAGTCGCTGAACGCGGCGATGGGTACGGCCGCCCCGCTCATCGCCGGCGCGCTCTATGCGCTGGTCAGCCATGCCGCCCCGTACTGGCTCGGGGTCGCGCTCATGATCGTGGCCGTGATCGTGGTCAGTCGTGCGCACATCGCGAACTCTGCGAAGCGCCCGGAGGGCCCTGTCGTGCATGGCATTTCGACCGAGGTCGCCGAGACCGTCGTCTGAGGATCGGAACGGGGGCCGCAGGAAGCAGCGGCCCCCTCCGGCGTGCGGGGACGAGGCGCTGCCGTCGAGCAGGGGTCCCTGTCCGTGGGGGATCAGTCCGCTGTGGGCCCCGGGGTCTCGGAGACCGGGATGCCGGTGTCGCGCACGAAGTACACCCAGGGGAACGCCGAGCATCCGAGCTCCCACCCCTCCGCGCGCTCCGCCGCTCGAAGAGGGCGCCAGACGCTTCGACGATGCTCCCACCGGGTGTCGCTGCGGACCATACGGTGTGCGGATGCTCCTGCTCCGACGGTGTGCCAGCCTTCGCGCCCGGCGAGTTCCAGCTCACCCATCTCGTCGAAGACGCTCACCGGACCGAGCCAGCGCTCGTTCTCGTCGTCGTCCTGCGCCTCGGCGAGGTGGCCGAATCGCTGCTGCGCCGCTTGGCGGGACATGCCGAGCTCGGCGCCGATCGTCGCCCAGCTCGCCCCTGCGGCTCGTGCGGAGAGCACGGCGCGCCGCAGAATGACGCGCACCTCGTCTTCGGTTCGGGCGCTCGCCGCGATCAAAGCGATGTGGTCCTCCGTCGTGAGGGACGTCTTGTCGGCCACCCCGGCTGCGGCGAGGACAGCGTGACCGATCGCGTCGCTGAGCGCGCTCACTCCACGGTTCCGCGGCTCGGGAGCCACTGCCGGCGTCGGGCGCGACGGATGCCGTTCCCGAACCCCCAGAGGTAGGTCCCGACGAGCATCGCGCCGATGCCGGCGCCCTGCACGAACCCTCCGCCGAACCCGCGGAGGTCGAAGCCGATGGACAGCAGAAGCGTCGCCGCTCCCGTGGCGAGGAGTGCGATGCCGATCGCGGAGGCGATTCGTTCCGATCGCGAGGCGGGCTGAGGTGTCGTCGTCATGGTGTCAATCTATTGTTGACACCGGTGCTTGTCAACCACCTGTTGACAAGGGGCGTCGCTCAGTCCTTCCCGCCTCGCACGAGTTCGAGCCCGGCACCCGCGAACTGGCGCAGCGTCGCATCCGGCAGGAACGCCCGCGTAAGGGCTCCACCGATGCGCGTGAGGTCGCTCTCGTCGCGGAAGAGGAGGTACATGGTCTCGTACCGGGGGTGGAACTTCTGCTTGAACCGATGCAGCGACCCGAAGCCGTACACCGGTTCCAGGGCATCGGCCAACCGGTCGCTCAGGGCGGCGATCATCCCGGCGTCCGGCGGATAGTCGTGGGCGAGGGGGGCTCCTGAGAGCGACATGATCTGCGCACCCTCGTCGGCGAACTGCCGTGCCGACGATCCGATCAGGTACTCCATCACCGGTCCGAAACCGCCCTCCCTGCGACGCATGAGGTCGAGGGTCCAGCCGCGCACGGCACCCTCGTCGCCGTACACGGGCAGCCAGGAGAGGAACCCGTCGACGTCGCCGTTGGGCGCGAGGGCCAGGGCGAGCCGCACCTCCGGGTCCTCGGCCTCGTCGAGCGTGCCAAGGGTGAAGCGCATCTCCGGCAGATCCTTGTCGCCGACCCAGGCCTCCGAGATCGCACGCAGCTGCTGCTGCACACCCCAGGGCTCCGCCTTGAGGTGCGTCATCCGGAAGGTCATGTCCTCCCGGCCTGCCTTGTTCAGCGATGTGCGCACCGAGTTCCAGCGCTTGCCCGTGAATTCCAGTCCCGGCAGGTCGACGATCGTGTCGTCGGCCACGACGATGCTCCGCCAGCTCGGGGGCACAGCGGCGCGGGTGGCTTCGTCCGCGCTGAAGAAGCAGGGGACGAGACCGGCCAGCTCGGCCGCGTGGATGAAGTCCGTGACGGCCTCGGCGCGCGCCTCCGAGGGGCCGATCGGATCCGCCAATGCCAGTGCCACACCGTTGCGGCGCTGATAGGCCACGATTCCACCGTTCACCCTGGCGTAGCTGTTGCCGTCCCACGTCGTCATCCACGAGAGCGTTCCCCCGCCGTGCGTACGCAGCTCGTGCTTCACGTCGTCCACGGTAGGCGCGGGCTGGATGCCGAGCTTCGCACGGCGCTTGGCCCGGAAGGCACGGCGCACCCAGACCAGGTACACGAGCATGATCAGCCAGAGGAAGCCGTTGGCCAGCTCGAGCTCGGTCTCTCCATCCCAGCGCACGTCGAGCTGAGCCTGACTGAAGACGGTGATCAAGGTGAGCACGAGGGCGGCGATCATGACGTTGAAGATCCCGAGCAGGAGCGCGAGCACCCACGCGAAGCGTCGTCCCCGGCGCAGGCCGTTGACGAGCACGAGGATCACGACCAGGTCGATCGCGAGGCTGATGAATCCGCCGGAGACGGGTTCCGTCGGGCCGAACGGGCCGTCCGTCGGCAGGAGCGTCGTGATGATCTCGACCGCGCCGAGCACCAGCATCGCCACGACCGCGATCAGCCGCTGCTCGCGCACGGTGGTGTGCCGCACCCGCAGCGTGCGGTCCACCACGAGGATCAGCAGCACGGCGAGCAGGTGCTCGAGGTCGGCGACCTTGCCCCAGAAGAGCATCGCGATGAACACGAAGCCGAGCAGGATGAGCCAGCCGCGTACCCTCCACGGCGGGCGGAAGAGGCCGACCGCCGCGGCGATGCACGCCATGGTGCCCCCGGACGCCCCCACGTCGAGCGCCTGCGCCTGCTCGGTCGCCCAGGCCCAGGGGAACTGCGAGAGCAGGTACAGCAGCAGTGCCGTGGCGAAGATCGCGAACAGCTGACCGATCGCGTAGTAGGCCACCGCCACGCGCGATCCGCGACGGTACTCCAGGTAGGCCATTCCCCAGAAGCCGGCGATCGTGAACACGTACACCCAGGGCTGATTCACGAAGAACGTGCCGGTGACGGGCGTCCACCACTTGCCGTCGACGAGGTTCGGCAGTCCGTAGGCGACGGTCTTGAACAGCGCCGTGTCTTCGAAGGGCGACCAGAGTCCACCCCAGATGATCCCCACCACGAGGATGAGCAGCACCATCGTGAGGGTCGCCGGGATCCGCCGGACGACGGCGATCCACGGACGCGGAGAGGGGGAGTGCTCCTCAGTCATGCGCTCAGCGTAGCGAGGGAGGATCCGTCTCCGCGGAGGCCGCTCCTACTCGCCGCGGAGAACCCGCCGGAGATCGCCGATCTCCTCATCGGTCATCCCGCCGCTTCGCAGATACCCTGCGACATCGCCGTGGTTCGCGATGATCCAGTCCATCGCCGCCTCGATGGCCGACGCCGGAGACTTGGTCGCCAGGGTCGTCAGCGCCGGGGTGAGCGGAACCCCGAGCGAGGTGATCAGCCCCGTGAGCGCTTCGGCGAACCCGCGCGCGAGGTTCTTCTCGGTCAGCGTGTAATCCGCCACGATGGCCTCTCGAGGCACCTCGGCCACGAGCAGCAGGATGGCGGCGGCGAGACCGGTGCGGTCCTTGCCTGCGGTGCAGTGGAACAGCACGCCCGGCCGAGTGGTGCGGGACGACTCCAGCACCGTGCGCGCGATGGTCGCGAACTGCGCAGCGCTCGCCTCCAGTATCGAGATGTACAGCTCCTCCAGGGTGGGCACCTGCTTCAGCACCTCGGCGACCTGGGTCACCGAGAGTCCGGCGCTGCCGGCCGCGGGGAGCAGCTTCTTGACCATCTCGTCCATCGCGCCGCCCTGCATGGGCAGAGCCAGCAGCGTCACGCTGCCGTCATCCGGCAGACGATCTGCGGCACGGGCGCGTTCGCCATCGGTGCGCAGATCGATCACGGTGCCGATACGGAGGTCGGCGAGCGCCTGCAGACCCTCGTCGGTGAGCGAGGCGAGGGCATCCGAGCGGAAGAGGAGGCCCGATGCGAGCGCACCGCCCCCGGAGGTCGGGAACCCGGCGAGTTCACGAGCGTTGTGGGTCGTCTGCAAAGCGGTCGAGATGTCGATGGTCATTCTGGCCCTCTCCTGGGTATGCGGCCAGAATATCGGTGAGAGGGGACCGCGCGGCTCCGACACGGAAGCGGCGCGATCCCGTCCGCCGGGTCAGCCGTTCACAGCCTTCTCGATGGCCTCCTCGAGGTCGTCCCACTCCTGCAGCTCGACCTTTACGCCACCAACGAAGAAGCTCGGCGTGCTGTTCACCCCGAGCTTCTCACCATCGGCCTTGTCGGACTGCACGCGCTCCGCCGTGGCCGCATCCGCGATCGCCGCGTCGTACGCGGCCATGTCGAGGCCGAGCTCCTCGGCGAACCCGCGGAACACCTCGGGCGTCTCCTCGGACTGCTCGCCCCACTGCGCCTGGGTCTCGAACAGGCGGTGGTACATGTCCTCGAAGCGATCCTGCTGACCGGCGGCCTCCGCGGCCAGGGCGGCCTGCGTGGAGTTGATGTGACCGGGCAGCGGGAAGTAGCGCACGACGTAGGTGATCTCGCCGTCGTACTTCTCTCGGAGATCTTCGACGACGGGGTAGAACGCCGCGCATGCCTCGCACTCGAAGTCGAGGAACTCGACGACCGTGACGGCGCCCTCGCCCCCGTCGTCGAGCACATGGGAATCGGTGCGGACGGTCGGCTTCGGCTCCCCGCCTTCCGCCGGTGCGGTGGGTTGTTGCTGGCTGATCGCGAACACGACACCGGCGATCAGCAGGACGACGGCGACGGCGATGGCGATCAGGGTCGCCTTGACAGAGTTCTTCATGGGGTCTCCAGACACAGGGGTACGACGAGGGAAGGATGCCGCCGCGGGCGGCTCGATGCGCGCGTCGGTGTGTCAGGTGCGGGAGATCGACAGCTGAGTGAGGGTGAGAGCCGGGACGATGACGATCGGACCGGCGCGGCGGGGCGACGACCTGCCGAGGTCCCGGGTGCCGAGCGGTCGGGTTCTGCGGGCGATGAGCTGCCGGAACGCCAGGACCAGCGCGACCCCGCCGAGGACGGCGAGCACGCAGATCCCCACACTCGACGAGAGCACATCGATCGTCGTCGTCGCCTCCTGGCCGTCTGCGACGGGTGCGACCCCCGTCGATTCCGAGACGCCGGGGGCGAGGCACAGCGTCGCGTGCACATCCGCCGAGCCACGGGAGGTCGACCACGCGCCCACGACGAGCAGGAGCGCGAGGCCGACGGCGATGATCACCCGGGCGACCAGCATCCGCTCGGCCCGCGCTCGCGGCATCAGATCCGGCGATGGGGGCAGCATTTCCCGCGCAGTCTAGCAACGGAGCCTCTGCCGTCTCCGGGGCCGGGGCACTCTCGACACGCCTACACTGGAAGGGTGGCGAGACTACTGATCGTCGGCGGCTTCCTCGCCGCCGTGTTCTGGGTGTTCAGCATCGTCGACTGCGCAGTGCAGCCGGCGACGCGGCACCGTGGTGTGTCCAAGCCCGTCTGGCTCGCGATCGTGGTGATCCTCCCCGTGATCGGCGGCATCCTCTGGTTCGTGATCGGCCGCCGTCGCGCGAACGATCCTGGTGTCCGTCCGGTGATCGCACCGGATGACGACCCCGCGTTCCTCCGCAGCATCAGCAAGACCGAGCAGGATGCGCGCATCCGCCGTCTCGAAGAGGAGCTCGCCCGTCTGGACGAGGAGACCGACGAGCCTCCCGCCACGGACCAGCGCCCGTGACCTCGTCGCCGGCGATGGATGCTGCGGCGTCCCTGATCGCCGACCTCGTCGCCCAGGGTGTGCGCGACATCGTGGTGTCTCCGGGCTCGCGTTCGCAGGCCCTCGCGCTCGCCGCGGTGCGCGCCGCCGACGACGGACACGTGCGCGTGCACGTGCGCATCGATGAGCGTGTCGCCGGTTTCACCGCGCTCGGCATCGCTCGCGAGACCCGCGTGCCGGCCGCAGTGGTGTGCACCTCGGGGACGGCCGTCGCCAACCTCCTTCCCGCGGTGATGGAGGCGTTCCACTCCGGGGTGCCGATGCTGCTGCTCACCGCCGACCGTCCGCCCGAGCTGCGCGGGGTCGGCGCCAACCAGGCGACGATCCAGAACGGTCTGTTCCACCCCTGGGTGCGCGATGAGCTCGATGCTCCGGTGCCGGGTGACGGCGCGTGGACCGGGCTCGCCGAACAGGCCGTGGCCGCCGCGATGGGCGCTCGCGAGGTCGACAGCGGCCTTCGCGGCATCGCCGGACCCGTGCATCTGAATCTTCCGTCCAGAGAACCCCTCTCGGGCGATCTGCCCGCCATCGTCGTCCTCAGGGGCGAGGCGCCCGAGGCGCTGCGCGACGAACCCTTCGTGCTCGACCGCGGGCCGCGCACCGTCGTGATCGCGGGTGCCGACGCCGGTCCCGATGCCGAAGAGCTCGCGCACTCCGGGGGCTGGCCTCTGATCGCCGAGATCGTGAGCGGTGCGCGGTTCGGGCGGCAGGTCGTGCACGGCTACCGTCGCCTGCTGGCCCGGGAGGATCTCGGCGGACGCATCGAACGGGTCGTCGTGCTCGGGCACCCGACGCTCAGCCGCGAGGTCGCGTCGCTCCTCTCCCGTCGCGATGTGGATGTCGTGGCCGTGCACCGCGGCGGCGAGGAGCTGAATCTCAACCACCGCACGCGTGGGGTCGACGCCGTCATCGTCGCCCCCGGCACTGTCGACCGCGCCTGGCTCGGCGAGTGGATGCGGGCGTCCGCTGCGGAGGTCGTCGATCTGAGCGAGCACGCCCCCGATCCCGAGGCGCTGGCCTCCACCGACTTCGCGGCACGCAGGGAGGCGGTGAAGGCCGAGCTCGACGCGGTCCGCCGTCCGCTCGACCGCGAGCTGCTCGCCGACGCGGTGTGGCGCGCCACCTGGCCGCACGACCGTCTGGTGTTCGGCTCCTCCCGGCTCGTCCGGGTCGCCGATCAGGTGCTGGGAGGCAAGAAGGTCCCGGTCCACGCCAACCGCGGCCTCGCCGGCATCGACGGCACGATCGCCACCGCGACCGGCATCGCCATCGCCAGCCAGGCCGCCGGTGCGCCCGGAGTCACCCGGGTGCTGCTGGGCGATCTCGCGTTCCTCCACGACGTCGGCGCCCTGCTGCTGCCGCCCGACGAGACGGAGCCCCGACTGCAGGTCATCGTCGGCAACGACGGCGGGGGGACGATCTTCGACTCCCTCGAGGTGGCGTCCTCCGCACGCCCCGGCGACCTCGACCGCGCCTTCTACACGCCGCACACCGTCCGCTTCGAGCACCTCGCCCTCGCCTACGGCTGGGAGTATCAGCGGGTCACCACCCGCACCGCACTCGATCAGGCGTTGACCTCGCCCCGCGGCGGACGTCAGATCATCGAGGTGCCGCTGGAGCGTTGACTGGCAGGATGTGCGTATGGACGCGCACACCTGGACGCAGACGCTGCGAGTCGACGAGGGATTTCGCCTCGCCGATCTCGACCCGGACGCCAAGCCCGGATACGACCACGGCAAGGCTCGCGGGGTCGCCGACCTCGCCGCCCGCCTGGCAGACCTGAACGTGCTGCAGGAGCGGCTGTTCGCCGAGAGCCGTGCCGGAGTGGCCAAGGATGCCGTGCTCCTGGTGCTTCAGGCCATGGACTCCGCCGGCAAGGGCGGGATCGTGCGGCACGTTGTCGGGGGTGTCGACCCGCAGGGGGTCGCGCTCGCCGCGTTCAAGGCGCCGACGGCCGAGGAGCGCGAGCACGACTTCCTCTGGCGCATCGAGAAGCGTCTGCCCGATCCCGGTTTCATCGGCGTCTTCGACCGCTCCCACTACGAGGACGTGCTGATCGGACGGGTTCGCGAGCTCGCCCCGCCCGCGGAGATCGAGCGCCGCTACGACGCGATCAACGAGTTCGAGGCCCGCGTCGCGGCATCCGGTACACGCATCGTCAAGGTCATGCTGCACATCTCGCCCGAAGAGCAGAAGACGCGGCTGATGGAACGCCTCGACCGTCCGGACAAGCACTGGAAGTACAACCCGGGCGATGTGGACGAGCGGTTGGTGTGGCCGCAGTACATGCAGGCCTACCAGACCGTGTTCGATCGCACCTCGACCGCGGCGGCTCCGTGGCACGTGATCCCGGCGAACGCCAAGTGGTACGCGCGACTGGCCGTGCAGGAGCTGCTGCTCGCGGCGCTGGAGGACATCGACCCGCAGTGGCCGCGCGCCGACTTCGACGTCGAGTCCGAGAAGAAACGCTTGGCCGCCAGCTGAGCCTCGGCCTCTGTGGTCAGGCCAGGGCGTCGACCAGGGGGCGGAACTTCACGCGCGTCTCGAGCAGTTCGCTCTCCGGATCGGATCCGGCGACGATCCCGGCGCCCGCGTAGGCCGTGACCCCGATCTCGTCCTGGCGCACGGTGAACTGGGCGCAGCGCAGGGCGATCGCCCACTCGCCGTTGCCCGCGGCATCCACCCAGCCCACAGGGCCCGCGTAGCGCCCCCGGTCGAACGGCTCCAGCTCGCGGATCGCGGCGATGGCCGAGGGGGTCGGTGTGCCGGCGACGGCGGCGGTGGGATGGAGCACCCGCACCAGGTCGAGCGCCGACTCGCCGTCGCCCAGTTCGCCCTCGACGTCGGTCGCCAGGTGGAACAGGTTCGGCAGCTTCAACAGGAAGGGCTGTTCGCTCGCGGCCAGCGCCCGCGTGTGGGCCCGCAGCGAGGCGAGTACGCTCTGCACGGCGTACTGATGCTCGTCGAGGTCTTTGGTGCTGGAGGCGAGGTGTGCGGATGCCGCGGTGTCGGCATCTGCGTCGGCGCCGCGGCCGATCGTGCCGGCCAGCACCCGAGCGGTCACGGTTCCCTCGTGCACGGTGACGAGGGTCTCCGGGCTCGCGCCGATCAGTCCGTCCACCGCGAACGCCCAGGTATCGGGGTAGCCGCTGGAGAGGGCACGCACCAGTCGGCGCAGGTCGGACCCCGCCGGGATGCTGCCGGTCAGGTCGCGCGCGAGCACGACCTTGCTGAGCTCTCCGTCGGCGATGCGGGCCAGGGCGCGGCGCACCGAGTCCTGGTAGCCCTGCGGGCTCTGCGCTCCGGGGCCGACGGTGCCGGCCCAGTGCGGGCCGTAGGGCTGCGTCGCGAGTTCATCAGCGTCATCCGGGGCATCGGAGATGCGGATCGTCGTGCGCCAGAACCGGTCCCCGTGTCGTCCCAGAACCTGCGTCGGCAGCATGAGCACGCTGTCCGCTGCCGAGTCCTCGTCGAACGTGAAGGCGCCGAAGGCCACGAGCCCGGTGCCGGGGAGTTCCACCGGGTCGGAGATCTCGGCGTGCGCTGCCATCTCCCGCCACAGGGTCGCGAGCTTCTCGGTGCGCGACTGATCGCCGCCCGCGGGAGGCCGCAGTTCTGCCAGGGTCTCGCCGACGGCGACGATCCCGTCTCCGCGGCGCAGCCACGCGAGCGGGCGGGAAGGGTCCGCATAGGCCAGGAGGTCTTCGACCGGCTCGATCTCTGTGGTCTCCACGACCAGGTGGGTGGTGTGCACGCGTCCAGCCTATGCCGCTCAGGGAGCGTGGATTCTCGTGGTCGTAGGGTGAGCGGATGAGCGATGCACGCCCCGCACCCGGCACGGAGATGGTCTTCCAATGGCGCAAGTGGGACGGATCACCGCACTGGCGGCACGAGTGCGTCTACCTCGGCGCCGACGAGTGGGGCGACTGGATAGGGCAGCCCGTCGGATGGCACAGCGTGCGCCCCGGCGCCGAGTTCCACGCCGGGGGTCCGAACGTCACCCTGGTTCCCCCGAGCGGTGACCACGCGCTGACCGTCAACCGCCGCCATCGCCGGGGGATGCGCATCTACATCGACCTGGGGTGGGACATCCATTGGTCCGATGATCCGCTGCTGGCGACCGGGATCGACATGGACCTCGATGTCGTGCGCGTCGAGGGGGCACGAGGGACCTGGGTCGACGACCGCGACGAGTGGGCAGAGCACAGCGCGCGCTACGGCTACCCGGCTGACGTCATGGCGCACCTCGAGGGCCTCGCGCTCGACCTCGAGGAGCGGGTGCGCGCGCAGATCGCTCCGTTCGACGACGCCACCGCCGATCCCTGGCTCGACCGCCTCGAAGCCCTGGGCCTCGCGCCTAGACTGAACTCGTGACCTCGAACGAGAAGAACCGCGCCGATCTCGGCAAGGACCCCGCCCGCGTCAGCGGCATGTTCGACCAGGTCGCCGCAGGGTACGACCGCACCAACACGGCGATGACGTTCGGCAATGACGTCCTGTGGCGCGCGGCGACCACCCGAGCGGTCGCCCCGAAGCCGGGGGAGCGGATCCTCGACCTCGGCGCGGGCACGGCGTCATCGTCGGCCTCCCTCGCACGCAGCGGCGCCGAGGTGGTCGCGGCCGACTTCTCCCCGGGCATGCTCGCGGAGGGCGAGCGTCGACACGGCGCGATGCGCAACCTGTCGTTCGTGCAGGCCGATGCCACCGATCTGCCTTTCCCCGACGCGACGTTCGACGCGGTCACCATGTCGTACGCGCTGCGCAACGTCAACGACCCGAAGAAGGCTCTGCGCGAGCTGTACCGCGTGACCAAGCCGGGGGGCAGGCTCGTCATCAACGAGTTCTCGACCCCGCCGGGCAAGCTCTTCCGCGGGGCGTACCGCTTCTACAACGCCCAGGTGCTGCCGCGGGTGGCTCGCGTCGCCGGCACCAACGGCGACGCCTACGACTATCTGAACGAGTCGATCATTCAATGGCCTGACCAGAAGCGACTCTCCGCCTGGATCCGCGAGGCGGGCTGGGCCGAGGTCGCCTATCGCAACCTCACCTTCGGCATCGTCGCCCTGCACAGAGCGCGCAAGCCGGAGTGAACCTTCCGGGCGAAACCGTGACATCCGACGAAGGTAGGCTGGGAACGTGACTTCGAGCCCCATCGCCCCGGGTTCGCGACTGGCGAGCCGTCTCGGCTTCAGCGATCGCGTCTTCATCGGTCCTGCCGCCCGACGTGTCGCGCGCGCCATCGAAGACGGGCTGGAGCTCGTCGAGACCGGACTGGCAGACGACGTCCGCGTCGCCGATCCGCTGGCCGACGCCGCCAGCCGCTACCTGTACGAGGCCGGCGGCAAGCGCATCCGTCCGGTGCTCACGCTCCTCGCCGCGCAGCTCGGCGACGGCAACACCCCCGAGGTCATCGACGTGGCCAAGGCGCTCGAGATCACGCACCTCGGCTCGCTGTACCACGACGACGTCATGGACGGAGCAGACCGCCGCCGCGGAGTACCCGCCGCCCACGCCGTGTGGGGCAACAACATCGCGATCCTCACGGGCGACATCCTGTTCTCCCGCGCCAGCCAGCTGATGTCCCGGCTGGGCGAACGCGCCATCCGGCTCCAGGCCGACACGTTCGAGCGACTCGTGCTCGGTCAGATGCACGAGACCCTGGGCCCGCAAGAGGGCGACGACCCCATCGAGTTCTACATCCAGGTGCTCGCCGACAAGACGGGTTCCCTGATCGCCGCGGCCACGCAGGGCGGCGTGATCTTCTCCAACGCCCCCTCGGAGTACGAAGAGCCGGTACGCGTGTACGGCGAGAAGATCGGCGTCGCGTTCCAGCTTCTCGACGACGTGATCGACCTCTCGGCGAAGCCGGAGGAGACGGGCAAGGTGCCGGGGACCGACCTGCGTGCGGGCGTTCCGACCATGCCCTACCTGCTGCTCAAGGCCGAGGGAGACGCGGACGCCATCGACCTCGCAGCCCGCATCGATGAGGGTGTGGCCCTCATCGCCGACGGAGCCGACCCCGCCATCCTCGACGGGCCGCTGGACGCCCTGCGCGACCACCCGGTGACGCAGAAGACCCTCGAGCTCGCGCACGCGTGGACCCGGGATGCCGTCGACGCTCTCCAGCTGCTCCCTCGTGGCACTGTGCGCGAGGCGCTGACCCGATTCGCTGAGACCCTCGCCGAACGCTCCAGCTGACTCTGTGCGGGCGGCCCGTCAGGGTTGCGCGCCGGCTCTGCGACGGCATACGAAAGGACCTCCCATGACCAAGCTCAGACTGGCCATCGTCGGTGCGGGCCCCGCCGGCATCTATGCGGCGGACATCCTGCTGAAGGCGGAGCGCAAATTCGACGTCTCGATCGACCTCTTCGAGCAGCTCCCCGCACCCTACGGGCTGGTGCGCTACGGCGTCGCGCCCGACCACCCGCGCATCAAGGGCATCGTCAACGCCCTCCGCGACGTGCTCGACCGTGGTGACATCCGCCTGTTCGGCAACGTCCGCTTCGGCGAGGACATCACTCTCGACGACCTCAAGAAGCACTACAACGCGGTGATCTTCGCGACCGGGGCGATCCGCGACACCTCGCTGGACATCCCCGGCATCGACGCGGTCGCCTCGTACGGCGCTGCCGACTACGTCAGCTGGTTCGACGGCCACCCCGATGTTCCGCGTGAATGGCCGCTGGATGCCGCCTCGGTCGGCGTGCTCGGCAACGGCAACGTGGCCCTCGATGTCGCCCGCATGCTGGCCAAGCACGCGGAGGACCTGCTCGTCACCGAGGTGCCGGCCAACGTCTACGAGGGCCTCAAAGCCAGCCAGGTCACCGACGTGCACGTCTTCGGGCGTCGCGGACCGGCGCAGGTGAAGTTCACGCCGCTCGAGCTGCGCGAGCTCGGCGAACTGCGCGATGTCGACATGGTCGTCTACGACGAGGACTTCGACTACGACGACGCCGCGAAGGACGCCGTCGCCAGCAACAAGCAGGTGATGGTCATCGACCGCATCCTGCAGTCCTGGCGCAAGCGCGATTCGGTCAACAACGCCGGAGGCACGGCGTCGCGACGCCTGCACCTGCACTTCTGGGCGAAGCCGGTCGAGGTCCGCAAGGACGACGACGGTCGCGTCGCGGCTCTCGTGTACGAGCGCACCCGGCCCGACGGCCAGGGTGGCGCGGTCGGCACCGGAGAGCTGCGCGAGGTGCCCCTCCAGGCGCTGTACCGCGCCATCGGCTACTTCGGCTCGCCCCTTCCCGGGGTTCCGTTCGACAAGAAGCACGGCGTCATCCCGAACCGTGAGGGTCAGGTGCTCGCCAAGGACTCGAACGAACGCGTGCCCGGCATCTACGCGACCGGATGGATCAAGCGCGGCCCCGTGGGGCTGATCGGGCACACCAAGTCCGACGCGATGGAGACCGTGCGGCACATCATCAACGACCAGAGCGCGTGGTGGCACCCGGAGGACCCCTCGGAGGAGTCCATCGTCGAGCTCCTGCAGGCGCGCGGCGTGCGCTGGACCGACCTGGACGGGTGGCACCGGCTCGACGAGCACGAGATCGCCCTCGGTGCTCCGGCGGAGCGCGCCAGGGTCAAGGTCGTCCCGCGTGACGAGATGGTCCGGGTCTCACGCGGCGAGTAGAGCCGTCACGGTCGGGCCTCCCGCACCCGGTCGCGCGCTCGGCTAGCCTGGCGACGACGGGGGAGGAACGCATGACCGAGTGGATCCCGGATGTTCTCGGTGACGAGTTCGAGCAGCTGACGCTCGATCTCGGCACGGATGACCAGGGGCCTGTCGTTGCGACCCTCGTGCGCGCGTTGCCGAGGAGGCCGAGTCTGTGGGCGCGGGCGAGCGGCCGCCGACCGCTTCTCGACGGGGTCGATGTGCTCTACGTGCACGGGTGGTCCGACTACTTCTTCCAGAAGCGGCTGGCGCGGTTCTGGACTTCGCGTGGCGCCCGCTTCTTCGCGCTCGACCTGCGCAAGTACGGTCGCAGCTTGCGCGACGGACAGACTCCCGGCTACGTCGCCGACCTCGCCACCTATGACGAGGACATCGGAGCTGCGCTGGAGGCGATGGGCCGCGGGGAGGGGGGCGCCGAGTCCGCCCGTCGACTCCTCCTGCTCGGGCACTCCACCGGGGGTCTGACGCTGAGCCTGTGGGCCTCCCGCCATCCGGGCTCCGCCGACGCGGTGATCCTGAACAGCCCGTGGCTGGAGTTTCAGTTCGCGCCGGCCCGCGCGGCGATCGCGCCGATGGTCGAGTTGCAGGCGAGGCTGCGACCGATGGAGGCCGCGCCGCAGGTCGACCTCGGCTTCTACACCCGCGCGCAGCAGGAGGTCGCCGACCCGGACGATCCGATGGATGTGAACCCGCTGTGGCGGCCCGCACAGACCATGGCGGTGTACGCGGGCTGGCTGCACGCCATCCTCTCCGGCCACAAGGCGGTGGCGTCGGGGCTGTCGATCACGGCGCCCGTGTGCGTGCTGCTGTCAGCACGATTCGTGCCGCCGACCCGGTGGTCGGACGAGCTCACGTCGGCCGACTCGGTGCTGGTGGTCGACGACATCGCCCGCGCAGCGCTCCGGCTCGGACCCAGCGTCACCGTGGAGCGCATCGACGGCGCGTTGCACGACGTCTTCCTCTCCCGGCACGAGGCGCGCGAAGACGCCTACCGGCGGTTGGACCGATGGGTGACCGGGTGGCGCGCAGCGCAGTGAGCTCTCACAGGTAGTACATCTCCCTGACGAGGCGCTCGGCGCCGTCGCCGTCGCCGCTGCGCACGGCGTCGCCGAAGTCGACGTAGATCTGCGCCATCCGCGCGCGATCGGAGGGCGGGACCACCCAGTCGCGGAGGTTGCGGAACAGGACCATGCTCGCGTCGTCGATCAGCGTGCGATGCTGCGCATTGCCGCTGTGCTCGCCGAGGTAGGAGAATACCGCCCATCGGGCGTTCGAGGTGCCGGCACCGTCTTCCAGAGCTGCGCGCATGGCGTTGACCAGTGCGAGCACATGCTCGCGCTGCGCGGCTGTGATCTGCGGCACCGCCAGTCGCGCGGCGATTCCCGCCTGGTAGCCGGCGAACACGAGCGATTGGGCGATGGTCTCCGGCGTCACCGCCGTGACCTCCGTGTACCGGCTCGGGTACATCGTGACCATTCCCAGCCGTTCCAACCGCTGGAGCGCCTCGCGCACCGGTGTCCGTGACACGTGCAGTTCTTCCGCGACATCGACATCGCGGATGCGCTCACCCGCGGCCAGCGTGCCGTCGATGATCTGCCTGCCGATGTGGTGGAAGACCTCCTCGGCCAAGAGCTGCTTGCTCTCGCCGACGTTCGTCGATCCGATATTCCCCATGGATCCGCCCCCAGTTGCCCTTCTGATCCCGAGCGCCCCATGATTCGCCCGGGAGGGCAACTACATCATGAAGTCGCGTCGGATGCCAATATCCCCCACCTGAGTCGGCAGTCCGCGTGGGGGCGCGCATCGTGGCTCAGGTGGGCTCGTCGTGCCCGTGTTCTTCGTACTCGTGGGTTCCGTGGCCGGCGGATGCTGGGCATCCGCCGGCCACCGAAGACGCGAGCGCATGGAACTGCCGCGGCCTCGTCCCCACGAGGGCAAGCTCGCAATCCCGAAATCGCGTAGCCCTACGACGGCAGTGCGTCACGCGGCGTTCGCGTCATCGGTCGCATCGAGTCGACCGCTTCCAGTCTTGGGTACCTAAACCCATATATCAGTATGCAATCCAACAATGACGAGAGAGGGGGCCGAGTGCGCGGCACTCGACCCCCTCTTTCGATGTGTCCCGGTGGGTTACCGGTAGTTGATGAACTGCAGGTCCAGGTCGAGGTCGGCGCCCTTGAGCAGCGCGATGACCGACTGCAGGTCGTCGCGGCTCTTGGACTGCACGCGCAGCTCGTCGCCCTGGATCTGGCTCTTAACGCCCTTGGGGCCCTCGTCGCGGATGATCTTGTTGATCTTCTTCGCGTTCTCCGAGGAGATGCCGTCCTTGAGCGTCGAGACGATGCGGAACTCCTTGCCGCTGGCGAACGGGTCGCCCGACTCGAGGCTCTTCAGCGAGATGCCGCGCTTGATGAGCTTGGACTGGAACACGTCGAGCACGGCCTTGGCACGCTCCTCGGTGTTCGCGATGATCAGGATGCTCTCGCCGCTCCAGGCGATCGACGCACCCGTGCCCTTGAAGTCGTAGCGCTGCTCGATCTCCTTGCGGGCCTGGTTCAGGGCGTTCTCCGCCTCCTGGTGGTCGACCTTCGAGACGATGTCAAATGAGCTGTCAGCCATGGATTCATCCTACTCAGGGGCTCAGGGCGTACACGTTGTCGGAGATCCGGGTGGCTCCGTCCGGCGTGGGGTAGTCGTCGGGGACGAGCATGAAGTGACCGGCGGGGCCGCTCATCTCCACAGGGCCGCGTTCGCCGCCACACGCCATGACTCCGGCGGTCTCGTCCCGATAGGCGAGCACGCAGATCGTTCCCTGGTCGACCCCGCGCAGCACCCACAGCGAGCTGCCGGAATGCTCGCCGACGAACCGCGCAGACGAGAGCTCGGCGACGTCGCCGGAGTCCTGCTCGATGAACGCGTCCGGCAACGCGTCCGCGGGTTCGACATCGCGCTCCAGCACCGCGTAGCCCGTGGTGAACGCGGTGCACCCGCTCAGCGCGGCCGCCGACAGCGCCAGCACGAGAGCTGTCGTCATCCGGGCGATGCGGTGCGAACCGTGAGTCATTCCGGAAGTCTACGGGTCTCGTTTCCTCGCGTCATGGAAGCGTTTTCACATCTCAGCAGCGCTCTGTTCACTATCACGGGTTGATATCAACGCCTTCTCTCATTGCAAACGCCGCTGATTTCGATGCATACTGTAAGCGCTTGCAGTCCTTGCAGGTGATCAGCACTGAGAGAGGCACACACCAATGAAGGTGAACAAGAGGGGCATCGTCGCCGCGGGCGCGATCGCCATCGTTTCGACTCTGACGCTTGCCGGCTGCTCCACGGGGACCAGCAGCGACGACACCTCCGGCTCCGACGACAGCGGGAAGCTGGTCGTGTGGGTCGACGCCGAGCGCGTCGACGCACTGCAGGGCGCTGCAGACGCCTACCAGGAGAAGACCGGCGTCAAGGTCGAGCTCACGGGCAAGTCGGTCGACGACATGAAGGACGACTTCATCCAGCAGGTTCCGACCGGCAAGGGCCCCGACATCGTCATGGGCGCGCACGACTGGCTGGGTGAGCTCTCCACGAACGGCGTCGTCGCACCCATCGAGCTCGGCGACAGCTCCGAGGACTACCTCCCGGTCGCGCTGCAGGCCGCCACGTACGACGGCACCGTCTACATGCTTCCGTACGCCGTCGAGAACATCGCGGTGCTGCGCAACGCCGACCTGGTTCCGGCCGCCGCGACCAGCTTCGACGACATGCTCTCGAAGGGCACCTTCGTCGTCGAGCAGGGCACCGAGGGCAACCCGTACCACCTCTACCCGTTCCAGACGGCGTTCGGCGCCCCGGTGTTCGGCACCGACGACACCGGCAGCTACGACTCCACCGACCTCCAGCTCGGCGGCGAGGGCGGCTTCGCGTTCGCCGACTGGCTGGGCGCACAGGGCGCTGCGGGCGTTCTGAACACCGACATCGATGGCGAGATCGCCAAGCAGCAGTTCCTCGACGGCACCGCGGCCTTCTGGCTCACCGGTCCGTGGAACGTGGGCGCGGCAACCGATGCGGGCATCAACGTCGCGATCGACCCGATCCCGAGCCCGACCGGTGAGACCGCTTCGCCGTTCGCCGGCGTGAAGGGCTTCTTCGTGAGCTCGGAGTCGAAGAACAAGGTCGCCGCGAACGACTTCCTCGTCAACTACATCGGCACCGAGGATGTGCAGCTCGACCTGTTCAAGGCCGGCAACATCCTCCCCGCCCTGACCGCAGCCGCCGACACCGCAGCGGCCGACCCGATCATCGCCGGCTTCCAGGCCGTCGGCGCCGACGCCGTCCCGATGCCCGCGATCCCGGCCATGGGTGCGGTCTGGGAGTTCTGGGGCGTGGCCGAGGCCGCGATCATCAACGGCGAAGACCCGGCGGCGACGTGGCAGAAGCTCGTCGACGACGTGACCGCCGCGATCAAGTAACAGCCAGAACACGGACTCTGCCGGGGTGGGCCTTCGCCCGCCCCGGCAGGATCATGACGAGGATGACATGACAGACACCGACGAGCGCACAGCTCCTCCGACCAGACGTCAGCGCCAGGCCGCGAAGATCGCGGAGGCCGCATCCGGACCGATCGGCTGGATGCTGCTGAAGATCCTCCTGCTGGCCGTCGTCGACGCGATCGCGCTCTACGCCGCTTTCGTGCTCTTCGCTCAGCGGGAATGGTTGATCCTCTGCATCGTCGTGGCGGTCGCCGTCCTCGTCAACTACATCTACTTCTCCCGCAAGCGCATCGCGGCGAAGTACCTCACCCCCGGCATCATCTTCCTGGTCATCTTCCAGGTGTTCACACTGCTCTACACCGGGTACATCGGGTTCACGAACTACGGCACCGGCCACAACGGCACCAAGGACCAGGCGATCTCCTCCCTCCTCGCCTCGGCGCAGGAGCGGGTCGAGGACTCGCCGACCTACCCCGTGACGGTCGTCGAGCAGTTCGGCACCTACGGTCTGCTCGTGACGGACCCGGAATCCGGCGACGCGCTCCTCGGTACAGCGCAACAGCCGCTGGAAGAGGTCGACGCCCGGTTCGAAGACGGCACGGCCGTCGCCGTCGACGGGTGGACCACACTCCCGCTCGCGACCGTCTTCACGCTCTCCGAAGAGCTGGAGAAGCTGTCGGTGCCGTTCAGCGACGACCCGAACGACGGCAGCCTGCGCGCCCCGGACGGGCAGAAGGGCTACCTGTACGTCTCGACCCTGGAGTACGACGAGGCCGCAGACACCATCACCGACACCACGACGGGGACCGTCTACTCCGATACGGGTGATGGGGCCTTCACTGCCGAGGGCGGCGAGCAGCTGCTCCCCGGTTGGCAGACGACCGTGGGCTTCGACAACTTCATCCGCGCCGTCACAGACTCCTCCATCCGCGGACCGCTCATCTCGGTCACGCTCTGGACGTTCGCGTTCGCTCTGATCTCGGTCGCGACGACGTTCTTCCTCGGACTTCTCCTGGCCCTGGTGTTCAACAACACCCGCATGCGGTTCCGCAACGGCTACCGGATCATCCTGATCCTCCCGTACGCGTTCCCCGCGTTCCTGTCAGCGCTCGTCTGGGCCGGAATGATGAACGAGAGCTTCGGCTTCATCAACCAGGTGATCTTCGGCGGTGCCGAGATCCCGTGGCTCACCGACCCCGCACTCGCGAAGGTGTCGGTGCTGCTGGTGAACCTGTGGCTCGGCTTCCCGTACATGTTCCTCGTCTGCATGGGCGCCCTGCAGGGCATCCCCGAGGATGTGAACGAAGCCGCGGTGATGGACGGCGCGAACCCGTGGCAGGTCTTCCGCCGGATCAAGCTGCCGCTGCTGCTGGTCACCGTCGCCCCGCTGTTGATCTCGTCCTTCGCGTTCAACTTCAACAACTTCAACCTGATCTACATGCTCACCAAGGGTGGCCCGCGCTTCAGCGACGTGTCCATCCCCGTCGGGCACACCGACATCCTCATCTCGATGGTCTACAAGGTGGCCTTCACGGGGCAGACGCGTGACTACGGTCTGGCCTCTGCCTTCACGATCCTGATCTTCATCGTGGTCGCCACGATCTCGATCATCAGCTTCCGCAAGACCAAGGCCCTCGAGGAGCTGAACTGACATGAGCACCACCAGCCCCACCACCGAGCGATCCGCTGCCACTCGCTCCACCGACGGCGTGCAGAGCCTCGCCCCCCGCCGTCGCAGCTTCGGCGCCTGGTTCGCCGATACCGGATGGCGCCACCTCGTGGCGATCGTCGTGAGTGCGTTCGCCCTGTTCCCCCTGCTGTATGTGATCTCCGCCTCGCTGAACCCGAAGGGGACGCTGACGGGATCGAACCAGCTGTTCTCCGCGATCGGGATCGACAGCTACGTGCGCATCCTGAGCGACCCGCAGAACCCCTACGGCACGTGGTTCCTCAACACGCTGCTGATCGCAGTGGTCACCGGAGCGGTCACCGTCTTCATCGGCGCCTGCGCGGCATATGCCTTCTCGCGCATGCGGTTCGCCGGGCGCCGTGTGGGGCTCGTGACGATCGTGGTCGTGCAGATGTTCCCGCAGCTGCTCGCCGTCGTCGCGATCTTCCTGCTCATGTCGACCCTGGGGGACTGGTTCCCCGCGATCGGTCTGAACACCCACACCGGTCTGATCCTGGTGTACCTCGGAGGAGCGCTCGGGGTGAACACCTACCTGATGTACGGCTTCTTCAACACGATCCCGAAGGAGATCGACGAGGCGGCGCGCATCGACGGCGCCGGCCACGCGCGCATCTTCTTCACGATCATCCTGCGTCTGGTCGCTCCGATCCTCGCGGTGGTCGGGCTCCTGTCGTTCATCGGCACGGTCAACGAGTACGTGATCGCGAGCGTCATGCTCGTCGACGTGGATCAGCAGACCCTCGTCGTCGGACTCACCAAGCTCGTGGCGAACCCGCGCTACGCGGACTGGTCGGCCTTCTCGGCCGGCGCGGTGATGGCGGCGATCCCGGTGATGATCCTCTTCCTCTTCCTGCAGAAGTACATCGTCGGTGGACTGACCGCCGGAGCGACCAAGGGCTGAGCGCTTCCTGCGGGTGTCGCCTCGGCGACGCCCGCAGTCGCGCGGACGGGCGCCTCCCGCTCTCTTGTCTCGCATGCTACCTTGTCATGCATGACAGCTGATGTCGGCGCCCAGATGCGCAAAGGAGTGGTCGAGTACTGCGTACTCGGCCTGCTCGCGCGGGAGCCGATGTACGGATGGCAGCTGGCTGACGCTCTCACCGGCGCCGGCCTGATCGCCAGCATCGGCACGCTCTATCCGCTGCTGGGGCGGTTGCGTGACAACGGCTGGGTCAGCACGTTCGATCAGCCGTCCGAGTCGGGCCCGGTGCGCAGGTACTACCGGCTCACCGAGGTCGGCGTCGATCAGCTCGAGCGATTCCGCGCTCAGTGGGCACCGTTCGCCCGTGTCGTCACGGGCATCGTCGGAGAGGGACGACCATGACCGAAACCACCGCTGTCGCCCTGCGAGAAGACTTCCTCACGCGACTCGATGAGGCGATGCGCGGATTGCCGCACGGGATCGCGACGGACATCCGCGGGGGCATCGTCGAAGAGCTCCAGGGACTCGATGCCGAAGCCACGGCCGTGCGCATCGCTCAGCTCGGCGATCCCGACGCGATCGTCCGCGAAGCGCAGGCCGAGCTGCCGGCGGTTTCGCCGCTCGCGGTGCCGACGCCCGCGCCCGCGCCCTCGCCCTCGGCGCCGGGCCCTGCGCCGACGTCCACGCGCGGGTTCGCCATCGCCGCGGCCCTGACGCTGAGCTTCGGCGGCATCGTCGTGCCGATCGTCGGGTGGTTCGTCGGTGCCGTGCTCGTGAGTCTGAGCGCGCTCTGGAAGACGGGGGAGAAGGTCGTGGCGATCGTCGTGCCGTTCGTCGCAGGCGGTCTGTCGATCCTCGTCGTCTCGACGATGGTCACCATCTCCGCGTGGGAGTCGAGCGGCAGCTCCTCGGGAACGGGAACCCCGCCGCCCGCCGACAATCCGTTGCTTCCTGCGTGGTACGACATGATCTGGGGCGGTCTCACGGGAATCGGCATCCTCCTCATCCCGCTCTCGGGTCTCTGGCTGCTCTGGCGCCTGCGCGGTCGGGCCGCGCGCTGACCGCCGCGGAGCAAGCGCCGCTGTCGGCGTTGCGCCCGGGCTCTCGAACCGTTCGGTCGTAGCGTGGAGGTATGGCACGCGTGGGTGGTCGCAACCTCGGGATGAGCTGGTTCGCCGGCATCGTGTGCGTCGCCATCATCGGAGCCCTGGTGTGGCTGTCGCTGCCGATGGTTCCCGTGCTCGCGCAGTTCGCCGGTGATGCTCTGCGCAACGCGCTCCCCTGAAAACCCAAGAGACGGTGCGGTGTCCTCGCGTATGACGACACGTCGGCACGCCTCCGCGAGCGGCCGTTCGCACGGAGGTACCCTCACAATGCACGTATCCGATGAGAGGCGCACCCCATGAGTGACCCCAACGTTCCCCAGCCCGAGAAGCCGGCTGACGTTGACGACGTCGTCGGCAGTGCGAACGCGGGTCTGGATGCCGCCGCTGCCGCAGGTGCAGACGTTCCCGGTTCGAACGACGGCGTGGAGGAGAAGCCCGCCGCTGCGCCGGTCGATCCCGACCTCGCTGCGTTCGAAGAGGCCGAGCGCGATCACCCCGGGACTTTCGCGTCGCCGCCCCCGGCAGTGACCCCCGCTGCGTCCGTCGCGACGAACGACTACGCCGACGAGGTCAGGACGCGCGCCGACGCCGAGTCCTCCTCCTTCTACCCTGAACCGATCGTCGGCGAGCCCGTCGCGTTCGGTCATGAGCAGTCGGGCATGGCGGGCGCCGCCTACGCCCAGTACGGCGACGAGGCCGACACGCGCGTCGTGCCGTCCGAACCGCTGGTCGCGGCAGCCGCGGCGCAGCCGCAGCCCATCTTCGTGCAGGCTCCCGAGCCGCCCCGCGACCGCGGAAACCGTGGCACCGCGGGAGCCATCGGACTCCTCGCGACGCTCGTCTTCGCGGTGCTGTACCTCGGTGCGGCGCTGGGGCTCGGTGCGATCTCCGGTGAGGTGACGGGGGAGAACATCGGGCAGACCGCGATCGCTCCGTTGACGACCTGGGGATTCTGGACACCCGTCGTGGTCTTCTTCCTCGGCTTCTGGCTGCTCGGTGCGATCATCAATCGCGGTCGCTGGGGGCTCTGGGTCGTCTTCGGGATCATCGTCGGCGTCATCGCCTATGGAGGACACCTCCTCGGCCAGCTGTTCGAGGCACCGTTCTGGAAGCTCAGCGCGAGTCAGGGGCTCGACCTCGTCGGAGAGCAGCTGCTCGCCCCGCTCGCGATCGCGGCCTTCGTGTTCGCTCGTGAGCTGACCATCTGGTTCGGAGCCTGGGTCGCCCGAAGCGGTGCCCGCAAGACCGAGCTGAACGCCGAGGCGCAGCGCGAGTACGAGCGCACCCTCGAAGCCGGCCCGACACTGTCGAGGTAATCACGAACTCCACCACGCCGAACCCCCGCGGACCCGAGTCCGCGGGGGTTTCGGCCGTACTGGCGGTCGTGCTCGCCACCGTCAGCTTCTTCGCGCTGGCAGTCTTCGGGCTCGGAGCGCTGAGCATCGCCACCGACACGGACATCATCGCGGTACCGGACCTCGGGCAGACGCCTGGGGTGATCGGGATGCTCGCGGCCGTTGTCTCGTTCGCGCTCATGCTGTGGTCGACGCTGCGCCGACCACAGCCGTCGTATGTCGCGACCATCGCGATCGCCCTGGTCGCAGGCCTCGTCCATCTGGCGGCCGTATGGTCCGGTGTGCTCATCGCCGCAGGGAGCTTCGTGCTCGCAACCGCGGTCGCCGGCCATCTC
This sequence comes from Microbacterium sp. UCD-TDU, assembly GCF_000340625.1. NCBI lineage: Bacteria > Bacillati > Actinomycetota > Actinomycetes > Micrococcales > Microbacteriaceae > Microbacterium > Microbacterium sp. UCD-TDU. The sequence continues at coordinate 611,990 of NZ_KB454446.1, read as the reverse complement.
GTGCGCGGGGGAGCGAGTGCGGTGCTCGTGCTGGCGGCGCTGATCGCCGCGTGGGGCGGGATCGCGTTGCGTCGCACCCGTGCCGAGCATCCGCGGTGGCCGTGGGAGCGCGACGACGACGAGTGACCTACGAGTGATCGTTCCCCTCCCGCCCCGCCGGGAGTGGGAAATCGCGACGGCGACGGGCGACGCGCCGTACGCTGGTGGGGTGGAGCGTTCGTTGGAGACGCAGGTGGACCAGGCCGTCGAGGCATGGTTGCGCTGGGTGCCGCGCTGGGAGCCGGCCACCCACCGTGGTCGCGTCGCGCCGTGTCGCCGATGCCTCGGATCGCCCATCCTCTCGGCAGCCGGAATCGGGGCGAACGTGCCGCACGGTGTGCAGCACGGGTTGTCCACGCGGATCAAGACCATCGTCGATCACGCCGTTGCGGAGTACACCGCACGGAATCTGCCGATGCTGCAGCGCGAGCTCGATCAGCAGGCCGCGCGCAACCGCGCTCGCAGCTACCGTCCGGCGGAGGATCTCGATCCCGAGTTCGACGGTCTGCCCCTCGACCCCGACCCCGTGCCAGGGGCTCCGTTCCTGTTCACCATCGCCGGGCTCGCCGACGACTCCGCCGCCGAGCTGCCCGCTCTTCCTCCGCTGACGGAGGAAGCCAAGATCGCCCTCCGGCAGGAAGTCGCCCTCGCCGACGAGTACGCCAACATGGTCGGACGCGAGATCTGCGGCATCCTGCTGCGGCACCGCATCTCGATCCAGGCCGCGATCTCGCAGCACGTGGAACCGCAGATCGAGGCACTGCTGGCCGAGCTCACCGAGTCGCTGGACTCGCCGTTCGACCCCGACCTGCCCTGACGGGTGCGGTTGACGCACACGGTCGGAGGGGCGCTCATTTGACCGTCAGGTTACGCGGCATTACACTTGATCAGGTGTGTGCACGCCTCTGCGTGTGCGCTGGGCGCCGGCACCTGCCGGTCCGCCCCCACGGCATACCCATCACACCAAAAGCTCGTCGGTTCCGACGCGCCGGTGGGTCATGATGTGAAACCCATCACGCTGTCACCGTGCAGCACTATGAGGAGAGAACGTGCCAACCATTCAGCAGTTGGTTCGCAAGGGTCGCTCGCCCAAGGTCACCAAGACCAAGGCGCCGGCGCTCAAGTCGAACCCGCAGCAGGCCGGGGTCTGCACCCGCGTCTACACCACCACCCCGAAGAAGCCGAACTCGGCGATGCGCAAGGTCGCTCGTGTGAAGCTCCGCAACGGCACCGAGGTCACCGCGTACATCCCCGGTGAGGGTCACAACCTGCAGGAGCACTCGCTCGTGCTCGTGCGTGGCGGTCGTGTCAAGGACCTCCCCGGTGTGCGTTACAAGATCGTCCGTGGCGCCCTGGACACCCAGGCAGTCAAGAACCGTAAGCAGGCTCGTTCCCGCTACGGCGCGAAGAAGGGTTGAGTTAGATGCCTCGTAAGGGACCGGCCCCGAAGCGCCCCGTCGTCAACGACCCGGTATACGGCGCACCGATCGTCACCTCGCTGGTGAACAAGATCCTCGTCGACGGCAAGAAGTCGCTGGCCGAGTCGATCGTCTACGGCGCCCTCCGCGGCGTCGAGGCGAAGAACGGTCAGGACGCCGTCGCCACGCTGAAGAAGGCGCTCGACAACGTGCGCCCGACGCTCGAGGTCCGCAGCCGCCGCGTCGGTGGCTCGACCTACCAGGTGCCGGTCGAGGTCAAGCCTCACCGCGCCAACACGCTCGCTCTGCGCTGGCTCGTGAGCTACGCGAAGGGCCGTCGTGAGAAGACGATGACCGAGCGTCTGCAGAACGAGATCCTCGACGCCTCCAACGGCCTGGGCGCCGCGGTCAAGCGCCGCGAGGACACACACAAGATGGCCGAGTCGAACCGCGCGTTCGCTCACTACCGCTGGTAAACAGCTTCGCCCGCCCCTCGGCCACTCGCCGAGGGGCGGGCACCCCCTCTTCGCAGTACGACTGCTCCAAAAGATAAGGACACTCCTGTGGCACAAGACGTGCTCACGGACCTGAGCAAGGTCCGCAACATCGGCATCATGGCGCACATCGATGCCGGCAAGACCACGACGACCGAGCGCATCCTGTTCTACACGGGCGTCAACCACAAGCTCGGCGAGACGCACGATGGCGCCTCGACCACCGACTGGATGGAGCAGGAGAAGGAGCGCGGCATCACGATCACGTCTGCCGCCGTGACCTGCTACTGGAACAAGAACCAGATCAACATCATCGACACCCCCGGCCACGTGGACTTCACGGTCGAGGTGGAGCGCTCGCTCCGCGTCCTCGATGGTGCTGTCGCGGTGTTCGACGGCAAGGAGGGCGTCGAGCCCCAGTCCGAGACCGTCTGGCGTCAGGCCGACAAGTACAACGTCCCGCGCATCTGCTTCGTCAACAAGATGGACAAGCTCGGCGCCGACTTCTACTTCACCGTCGACACGATCATCAACCGCCTGGGCGCCAAGCCCCTCGTGATCCAGCTGCCGATCGGCGCGGAGAGCGACTTCATCGGCGTCGTCGACCTGGTCGAGATGCGCGCACTGGTCTGGGCCGGAGACTCCAAGGGTGACGTCACCATGGGTGCCTCCTACGAGATCCAGGAGATCCCGGAAGACCTCAAGGAGAAGGCTGCGGAGTACCGTCAGCAGCTCCTCGAGACCGTCGCCGAGACCGATGACGCGCTGCTCGAGAAGTTCTTCGGTGGCGAGGAGCTCACGGTCGCCGAGATCAAGGGTGCGATCCGCAAGCTGACAGTCGCGAGCGAGATCTACCCGGTGCTCTGCGGTTCCGCGTTCAAGAACCGCGGCGTCCAGCCGATGCTCGACGCGGTCGTCGACTACCTCCCGAACCCGCTCGACGTGGGCTCGATCGAGGCGCACGACCCGAAGGACTACGACACGATCATCGAGCGTCACCCCGACGCCAATGACCCGTTCGCCGCCCTCGCGTTCAAGGTCGCCGTGCACCCGTTCTTCGGTCGCCTCACCTACGTGCGCGTCTACTCGGGTCACCTGGAGTCCGGTTCTGCGGTCGTCAACTCGACCAAGAACAAGAAGGAGCGCATCGGGAAGATCTTCCAGATGCACGCCAACAAGGAGATCCCGGTCCCCTCGGTCACCGCGGGAAACATCTACGCGGTCATCGGTCTGAAGGACACCACCACCGGTGACACCCTGACCGACCCGGCAGCTCCGGTCGTCCTCGAGTCGATGACGTTCCCCGAGCCCGTCATCGAGGTCGCGATCGAGCCGAAGACCAAGGCCGACCAGGAGAAGCTGGGTGTCGCCATCCAGAAGCTCGCTGAAGAGGACCCGACCTTCCGCACGGAGCTGAACCCCGAGACCGGTCAGACGACCATCAAGGGCATGGGCGAGCTGCACCTCGACATCCTCGTGGACCGCATGAAGCGCGAGTTCAACGTCGAGGCCAACGTCGGCAAGCCGCAGGTGGCGTACCGCGAGACGATCCGCAAGACCGTCGAGAAGCACGACTACACGCACAAGAAGCAGACCGGTGGTTCTGGACAGTTCGCAAAGATCCAGTTCACCATCGAGCCGCTCGACCTCGACTCCGAGAAGACCTACGAGTTCGTGAACGCCGTCACCGGTGGTCGCATCCCTCGTGAGTACATCGGTTCGATCGATGCCGGTTTCCAGGACGCGATGAACGTCGGTGTGCTCGCGGGCTACCCGATGGTCGGCGTCAAGGCGACCATCGTCGATGGTGCGGCTCACGACGTCGACTCCTCGGAGATGGCGTTCAAGATCGCGGGCTCCATGGGCTTCAAGGAGGCCGCGCGCCGTGCCAACCCCGTGCTGCTCGAGCCGCTGATGGCCGTCGAGGTCCGTACTCCTGAGGAGTACATGGGCGACGTCATCGGTGACCTGAACTCGCGTCGTGGCCAGATCCAGTCGATGGAGGACGCCGCAGGCGTCAAGGTCGTCCGTGCACAGGTTCCGCTGTCCGAGATGTTCGGCTACATCGGTGACCTGCGCTCGAAGACCTCGGGTCGTGCCGTCTACTCCATGGAGTTCCACAGCTACGCTGAGGTTCCCCGCGCTGTGGCCGACGAGATCGTCCAGAAGACCAAGGGCGAGTAATCACCCTTCTGGGTTCCCCGCGGCGCCGAGCACCGCGAAGCGCCGCGGGGTTCCCAGGTCACCTACAACTTCACATTCCCTCTCTACTAAACTGAGAACCTAACCCGTAGAGAACCGGTCGCAAACCAGTGCCCGGTCACCTCTACAACGACGTCCTGAGGAGGACCCAGTGGCTAAGGCCAAGTTCGAGCGGACCAAGCCGCACGTCAACATCGGAACGATCGGTCACGTCGACCACGGCAAGACCACGCTCTCCGCAGCGATCTCGAAGGTGCTTGCTGACAAGTACCCGTCCGACACCAACGTGCAGCGCGACTTCGCTTCCATCGACTCGGCGCCGGAAGAGCGCCAGCGTGGTATCACCATCAACATCTCGCACATCGAGTACGAGACCCCGAAGCGCCACTACGCGCACGTTGACGCTCCCGGCCACGCCGACTACGTCAAGAACATGATCACCGGTGCGGCTCAGATGGACGGCGCGATCCTCGTGGTCGCCGCCACCGACGGCCCGATGGCTCAGACGCGCGAGCACGTGCTGCTCGCCAAGCAGGTCGGCGTGCCGTACCTGCTGGTCGCGCTGAACAAGTCCGACATGGTCGACGACGAGGAGATCCTGGAGCTCGTCGAGCTCGAGGTCCGCGAGCTGCTCGCCGGCCAGGGCTTCGACGAGGACGCTCCTGTCGTCCGCGTCTCCGCTCTCAAGGCCCTCGAGGGCGACGAGAAGTGGACCCAGGCGATCCTGGACCTGATGCAGGCTGTCGACGACAGCGTTCCGGACCCGGAGCGTGACCGTGACAAGCCGTTCCTGATGCCCGTCGAGGACGTCTTCACGATCACCGGTCGTGGAACCGTCGTCACGGGTCGCGCCGAGCGTGGCACGCTGGCCATCAACTCCGAGGTCGAGATCGTCGGACTCCGTCCGACCGTCAAGACCACGGTCACGGGTATCGAGATGTTCCACAAGCAGCTCGACGAGGCCTGGGCCGGCGAGAACTGTGGTCTGCTGCTCCGCGGCACCAAGCGTGAGGACGTCGAGCGCGGCCAGGTCATCGTCAAGCCGGGTTCGGTCACGCCGCACACCGACTTCGAGGGCACCGCGTACATCCTGTCCAAGGACGAGGGTGGCCGTCACAACCCGTTCTACACGAACTACCGCCCGCAGTTCTACTTCCGCACCACCGACGTCACCGGCGTCATCTCGCTGCCCGAGGGCACCGAGATGGTCATGCCCGGCGACACCACCGACATGACGGTCGAGCTGATCCAGCCGATCGCCATGGAGGAGGGCCTCGGCTTCGCCATCCGTGAGGGTGGACGCACCGTCGGCGCCGGTACGGTCACGAAGATCATCAAGTAAGCATCTGCTTCCTCGCAGAGGGGTCGGACCTTCGGGTCCGGCCCCTCTGTCGTTAACACGGCGTCTCGAGGGTTCCGTTTACGATTGCGGACATGCACAATGAGTGTGGTCGGCCCGATCGGTCGGCGGCACACCTTCCGAAGGGGAATCACATGGGTATCGAAGACGCCGTGAACAAGGGCAAGGACCTGTACGAGCAGAACAAGGACAAGATCGCCGAGGCCGTGAAGAGCGAGCAGGCCGAGGACATCAGCGACAAGGTGCTCGACGGCGTCGCAGACTTCGCGAAGAAGATCGCTCCCGGCGCGGCCGACAAGATCGACGAGATCCGCGACGGCGCCGACAAGGCCATCGGCAACGAGTAGAACCCCGCGTCTCCTGAGCGGCGATCCACCACCGGTGGATCGCCGCTCTTGCGTGCGCGCGCACCGGGCGCCAGGCTCGGCATGCCGTCGGATGTGGCGTATTCACGGTTGCATCCAGTAGGATCGACTCGACCGCCTGGGGATCTTGCGGTCGGGGAAGCCGAAGGGGTTCGGTTTCCCGAAGCACGCGGTCTTCCGCGTACAAACTGGGGATAAGCGATCTTGGGGATCATCGTGCGACGCGCGCAACCATTGCGCCTGAGCGTCTCCCTGCCTGCGCGGCGGGTCTTCCGCCGCGCCCTCGGTCGAGGAGTTCGGCGTCCCTTCACGCCGGACTACTCGCGTTCGGTGTGCCCCCTCGCACTGAACGCCCTCCCCAAGCGGGGCGAGGCATGGGGATGCCTCGCCCCGCTCTCCCCGGCGAACTGACGCGGTTCCCGACCCGTTCCGAGGTCGGCCGAGAGGGCGCGACACGCCCGGGTTTGCAGAAGTGAAATCAGCCGTGGCAGAATAGACAGGTTCGATATTCCGTCGCCGCTGTGCGTGCGATGGATCACTGCCAGGGCAGTGCATAGACGGCGCCTCTTCCGGGATGGTGCAGGGTTCTAGGCCGCGGGTAGCAGAACACACCCCGACACCCCTCTTCATGAAGGGTTCTGCCGTGCGCGGCGGAAGGTCGGCATCCGGTCGCTTCGCAGCGTCCGGCTGACAGAAGAACAGTGGTGCAGCAGATCGACTCGTGAGAGCCGTTCTCGTGCCGAGGCGCGAACAGCGCCGACGTGCGTCCAATGCCCCAGGGCCACCCGGTCCCGGACGGTAAGACGCCTAAAGAGAGAGAGCAGACAATGGCGGGACAGAAGATCCGCATTCGCCTGAAGTCGTATGACCACGAGGTCATCGACACGTCCGCACGCAAGATCGTCGACACCGTGACCCGTGCGGGCGCGACCGTCGTCGGACCCGTGCCCCTTCCGACCGAGAAGAACGTCGTGTGCGTCATCCGGTCGCCGCACAAGTACAAGGACAGCCGCGAGCACTTCGAGATGCGCACCCACAAGCGTCTGATCGACATCGTCGACCCGACGCCCAAGGCTGTCGACTCGCTGATGCGCCTCGACCTGCCTGCCGATGTCAACATCGAGATCAAGCTCTGAGGTTCGACATGGCTGACATCAACTCCAAGGTTTCCAAGGGCATGCTGGGCACGAAGCTCGGTATGACCCAGGTGTGGAACGAGAGCGGCAAGCTCGTTCCCGTCACCGTCATCGAGCTGGCACCCAACGTGGTCACCCAGGTCCGCACCCCCGAGAAGGACGGCTACAACGCCGTGCAGATCGCGTACGGCCAGATCGACCCCCGCAAGGTGAACAAGCCGCTCACCGCCCACTTCGAGGCAGCTGGCGTCACGCCGCGTCGTCACATCACCGAGATCCGCACCGCGGACGCCGGCGACTACACCCTGGGCCAGGAGCTCACGGTCGACGGCACCTTCGAAGCAGGCCAGCTCGTCGACGTCGTCGGCACGAGCAAGGGCAAGGGCTTCGCCGGTGTCATGAAGCGTCACAACTTCAAGGGCGTCTCGGCTTCGCACGGTTCGCACCGCAACCACCGCAAGCCCGGTTCCATCGGCGCATCGTCGACCCCGAGCCGCGTCTTCAAGGGCATGCGCATGGCCGGCCGTATGGGTGGCGAGCGCGTGACCGTCCTCAACCTCACGGTGCACGCCATCGACATCGAGAAGGGACTCATGCTCGTCAAGGGCGCCGTCCCCGGTGCTCGTGGCCGCATCGTCTATGTCCGCAACGCAGTGAAGGGTGCCTGATCATGGCTGACTCCACTCTCGCGCTCGACGTCCTCAAGGCAGACGGCAAGAAGGCAGGCTCGATCGAGCTTCCCGCCGCGCTGTTCGACGCCAAGACGAACATCCCGCTCATCCACCAGGTCGTCGTCGCGCAGCTCGCGGCGGCTCGCCAGGGCACGCACTCGACCAAGCGTCGTGGCGAGGTCTCCGGTGCCGGCCGCAAGCCCTTCAAGCAGAAGGGCACGGGTAACGCCCGTCAGGGTTCCATCCGCGCGCCGCACATGACCGGTGGTGGCATCGTGCACGGCCCCAAGCCGCGCGACTACTCGCAGCGCACCCCCAAGAAGATGATCGCTGCTGCCCTGCTGGGCGCGCTCAGCGACCGCTTCCGCGGTGACCGCATCCACGCCATCGAGTCCTTCGGGATCGACGGCACGCCTTCGACCAAGACTGCGGTGAACTTCCTCACCAACGTCGTCTCGTCGAAGAACGTGCTCGTCGTGATCGAGCGGGGCGACGACGTGACGCTGAAGAGCATCCGCAACCTGTCGAACCTGCACGTGCTGACGTTCGACCAGCTCAACGCATACGACGTGCTCGTCTCCGACGACATCGTCTTCACCCAGGCCGCGCTCGAGGGCTTCATCGCCTCCAAGTCCGGCGCCAACCAGGAGGTCTCCGCATGAGCGAGCAGGCATCTGTTCTCCAGACGGCCCTGAACAAGGACCCGCGCGACATCATCCTGAAGCCGGTCGTGTCCGAGAAGAGCTACGGGCTCATCGATGAGGGTAAGTACACCTTCCTCGTCGACCCGCGCGCTTCGAAGACCGAGATCAAGCTCGCCATCGAGAAGATCTTCGGCGTCAAGGTCGCAGGGGTCAACACCCTCAACCGCGTCGGCAAGGCTCGCCGCACCCGCTTCGGCACCGGCAAGCGCAAGGACACCAAGCGCGCCATCGTGACCCTGAAGTCGGGCACCATCGACATCTTCACGGCAATCGGCTGATCCGGGGGATAAGGACAATAATGGCTATTCGCAAGTACAAGCCCACGACCCCGGGCCGTCGCGGCTCGTCGGTGGCTGACTTCGCCGAGATCACTCGATCGACGCCGGAGAAGTCGCTGCTGCGCCCGCTCTCGAAGACCGGTGGTCGCAACAACCAGGGCCGCATCACGACCCGTCACATCGGTGGTGGCCACAAGCGCCAGTACCGCGTCATCGACTTCCGTCGTAACGACAAGGACGGCGTCAACGCCAAGGTCGCTCACATCGAGTACGACCCCAACCGCACCGCGCGCATCGCGCTGCTGCACTACTTCGACGGTGAGAAGCGCTACATCCTCGCTCCGGCGAAGCTGAAGCAGGGCGACATCGTCGAGTCGGGTGCCGGGGCTGACATCAAGCCGGGCAACAACCTCCCGCTGAAGAACATCCCCACGGGTACGGTCATCCACGCGATCGAGCTCCGCCCCGGCGGCGGCGCGAAGATGGCACGTTCGGCCGGTGCATCCGTCCGTCTCGTCGCCAAGGACGGCCCCTACGCCCAGCTGCGTCTGCCCTCGGGCGAGATCCGCAACGTCGATGCGCGCTGCCGCGCGACCATCGGCGAGGTCGGCAACGCCGAGCAGTCGAACATCAACTGGGGTAAGGCCGGCCGCATGCGCTGGAAGGGCGTCCGCCCGACCGTGCGTGGTGTCGCGATGAACCCGGTCGACCACCCGCACGGTGGTGGTGAGGGTAAGACCTCCGGTGGTCGTCACCCCGTCTCCCCGTGGGGCCAGGCTGAGGGTCGTACCCGTCACGCCAACAAGGAAAGCGACAAGTACATCGTGCGTCGTCGTAACGCCGGCAAGAAGCGTAAGTAGGAGTAAGAGAAGATGCCTCGCAGTCTTAAGAAGGGCCCCTTCGTCGACGATCACCTGCTTCGCAAGGTGGTCGTGCAGAACGAAGCCGGCACCAAGAACGTCATCAAGACCTGGTCCCGTCGGTCCATGATCATCCCGGCCATGCTGGGTCACACGATCGCGGTCCACGACGGACGCAAGCACATCCCTGTGTTCGTGTCCGAGACCATGGTCGGTCACAAGCTGGGCGAGTTCGCGCCCACCCGCACCTTCCGCGGCCACGAGAAGGACGACAAGAAGGGGCGGCGCCGCTAATGGTCGAATCGATCGCACGCGTGCGACACATCCGCGTGACCCCTCAGAAGGCTCGTCGTGTCGTCGCGCTCATCAAGGGCAAGCAGGCACAGGAAGCTCTCGCGATCCTGAAGTTCGCGCAGCAGAGCGCCAGCGAGCCGATCTACAAGCTTGTCGCGTCGGCTATGGCCAACGCGCAGGTGAAGGCGGATCGCGACGGCGAGTTCCTCGACGAGAAGGACCTGTACGTGGCCAACGCGTACGTCGACGAGGGCACCACGCTCAAGCGTTTCCAGCCCCGTGCACAGGGTCGCGCTTTCCAGATCAAGAAGCGCACGAGCCACATCACGGTCGTGCTCTCGACGCCTGAGGCAGCTCCGGCCGCCGCGGGCGACAGCAACAAGAAGGCGAGCAAGTAATGGGACAGAAGGTAAACCCGTACGGCTTCCGTCTCGGCATCACGACGGACCACGTCTCGCGTTGGTTCTCTGACTCGACGAAGCCGGGTCAGCGCTACGCCGACTACGTCGCCGAAGACATCAAGATCCGTAACCTGCTCAAGACGCAGCTCGACCGCGCCGGTGTCTCGAACATCGAGATCGAGCGCACCCGTGACCGCGTACGCGTCGACATCCACACCGCCCGTCCGGGCATCGTGATCGGTCGTCGTGGAGCCGAGGCCGAGCGCATTCGCGGCGACCTCGAGAAGCTCTCGGGCAAGCAGATCCAGCTGAACATCCTCGAGGTCAAGAACCCCGAGGCCGACGCTCAGCTGGTCGCACAGGGCATCGCCGAGCAGCTCTCTGCTCGTGTGGCGTTCCGTCGTGCGATGCGCAAGGGTCTCCAGGGCGCTCAGCGCGCTGGCGCCAAGGGCATCCGCATCCAGGTCTCCGGCCGTCTCGGCGGCGCCGAGATGAGCCGTTCGGAGTTCTACCGCGAAGGTCGTGTGCCGCTGCACACGCTTCGTGCGAACATCGACTACGGCTTCTACGAGGCGAAGACCACCTTCGGCCGCATCGGCGTGAAGGTCTGGATCTACAAGGGCGACCTGACCGCGAAGGAGCTCGCTCGCGAGCAGGCCAACGCACCCAAGGCTCGTCGTGACGACCGTGGTGGCGACCGCCGCCGTGCCCCGCGCAACGAGGCACCTGTCGCAGAAGGAGCGTCGGCATAATGCTCATCCCCCGTAAGGTCAAGTTCCGCAAGCAGCACCACCCGGGTCGCTCGGGTCAGGCCACCGGCGGCACGAAGGTCTCCTTCGGCGAGTACGGTATCCAGGCCCTCACGCCCGCTTACGTGACGAACCGTCAGATCGAGTCCGCTCGTATCGCGATGACCCGTCACATCAAGCGTGGTGGAAAGGTGTGGATCAACATCTACCCCGACCGTCCGCTCACGAAGAAGCCTGCCGAAACCCGCATGGGTTCCGGTAAGGGTTCCCCCGAGTGGTGGGTCGCCAACGTCAAGCCGGGCCGTGTCCTCTTCGAGGTCGCGGGTGTCGACGAGGAGCTCGCACGCGAAGCTCTGACCCGTGCAATTCACAAGCTGCCGCTCAAGGCACGCATCATCAAGCGCGAGGAGGGCGACGCGTAATGGCGATCGGCACCAAGGAGCTCGCCCCGGCAGAGCTCGATACATTCGAAGACCAGCGCCTCGTTGAGGAGCTGCGCAAGGCCAAGGAGGAGCTGTTCAACCTCCGTTTCCAGTCGGCCACCGGCCAGCTGGAGAGCCACGGCCGCATCCGCGCCGTCAAGCGCGACATCGCGCGCCTCTACACCGTGATCCGCGAACGCGAGCTGGGCATCCGTGCGACGCCTGCTCCGGTCGAGGCTCCGGCCAAGAAGGCGACCAAGTCGAAGGCGAAGAAGGCGGACTCCGCCGACGACGCCGTGAAGGAAGAGGCTGAGTGATGGCCACCAAGAAGGAAGCGACTGTGGAGACGCAGGCCGCAGGACACGAGTCGTCCGAGCACGACGTCCGCGACGCCGCTGCCCGCGGTTACCGCAAGGCACGTCGCGGCTACGTCGTCAGCGACAAGATGGACAAGACCATCGTGGTCGAGGTCGAGGACCGCGTGAAGCACCCGCTTTACGGCAAGGTCATCCGCCGCACCTCGAAGGTCAAGGCGCACGATGAGGCGAACTCCGCCGGCATCGGCGACCTGGTCCTGATCAACGAGACCCGCCCGCTGAGCGCCACGAAGCGCTGGCGCCTGGTGGAGATTCTGGAGAAGGCCAAGTGATTCAGCAGGAATCCCGACTCAAGGTCGCCGACAACACCGGCGCCAAGGAGCTGCTCACCATCCGCGTTCTCGGTGGCTCGAAGCGTCGTTACGCGGGCCTCGGCGACACCATCGTCGCGACCGTCAAGGACGCGATCCCCGGTGGCAACGTGAAGAAGGGCGACGTCGTCAAGGCGGTCATCGTCCGCACCAAGAAGGAGGTCCGTCGTCCGGACGGCTCCTACATCAAGTTCGACGAGAACGCCGCAGTGATCCTGAAGAACGACGGGGAGCCCCGCGGCACCCGTATCTTCGGGCCGGTCGGTCGTGAGCTTCGTGACAAGAAGTTCATGAAGATCGTCTCGCTGGCGCCGGAGGTCATCTAATCATGGCGAAGATCAAGAAGGGTGACCTGGTTCAGGTCATCACCGGTGCCACGCAGGAGCGTGGCGGCGACCGCGGCAAGCAGGGCAAGGTCCTCGACGTCCTTGCCGAGAAGAACCGCGTCATCGTCGAAGGCGTGAACTACGTCACCAAGCACACCCGCGTCGGACAGACGCAGCGTGGCACCAAGACCGGAGGCATCGAGACCGTCGAAGCCTCCATCCACATCTCGAACGTCGCACTCGTCGACCCCTCGACCAAGAAGCCGACCAAGGTCGGCCACCGGGTCGAGGAGCAGACGAAGGACGGCGTGAAGCGCACCGTCCGCGTGCGCTACGCGAAGAAGAGCGGTAAGGACCTCTGATGGCAAGCACCGACGCCGCGGTGGCTGGCAAGATCCAGCCCCGCCTGAAGGCGAAGTACAACGCCGAGATCAAGAAGGCGATGCAGGAAGAGTTCGGTTACGCGAACGTCATGCAGATCCCCGGACTGGTCAAGGTCGTCGTGAACACCGGTGTCGGCGAGGCAGCTCGCGACAGCAAGGTGATCGATGGCGCGGTCGAGGATCTCACCAAGATCACCGGCCAGAAGCCGATCGTCACGAAGGCTCGCAAGTCCATCGCGCAGTTCAAGCTGCGTGAGGGTCAGGCCATCGGCGCGCACGTCACCCTCCGTGGTGACCGCGCGTGGGAGTTCGTGGATCGCCTCGTCTCGCTCGCACTGCCCCGTATCCGCGACTTCCGCGGTCTCTCGGCCAAGCAGTTCGACGGCAACGGCAACTACACCTTCGGTCTCCAGGAGCAGAGCGTGTTCCACGAGATCGATCAGGACAAGATCGACCGGGTTCGCGGTTTCGACATCACCGTCGTCACCACCGCGAAGACGGATGACGAGGGTCGGGCACTGCTCCGCCACCTCGGCTTCCCGTTCCGCTCGGAAGACGCACAGGCGTAACAACCTTGACGGGCTCAGTGGTCTCGTGTCACTGAGCCCGTCGATGTGCACGTACAATTGAAAATTGCGTGTCATCGCAGGCCGTCTGTCGTGTAACGGCAGCCGGAACCTCATGAACAAAGGAAATCAACAATGACAATGACAGACCCGGTCGCAGATCTGCTGACCCGTCTGCGCAACGCGAACTCGGCGCACCACGATTCTGTGACCCTGCCGTCGAGCAAGCTCAAGACGCACATCGCTCAGATCCTCCAGCAGGAGGGCTACATCGCCGGTTGGGAGACCTCTGACGCTCGCGTCGGGAAGAACCTCACGCTGACGCTGAAGTACGGCCCGAACCGCGAGCGCTCGATCGCTGGGATCAAGCGCGTCTCGAAGCCCGGCCTCCGCGTCTACGCGAAGTCCACCGAGCTTCCCACGGTCCTCGGCGGCCTTGGCGTGGCGATCCTGTCCACTTCCTCCGGTCTTCTCACCGACCGTCAGGCTGAGCAGAAGGGCGTGGGCGGAGAAGTTCTCGCCTACGTGTGGTAATTCGAAATGTCGCGTATCGGACGACTTCCCATCGACGTTCCTGCGGGCGTGACCGTTTCGGTCGACGGCCGTGAGGTCGCGGTGAAGGGCCCCAAGGGTGAACTCACCCTCACGGTGGCCAGCCCCATCGAGGTCGCGGTCGAGGAGAACCAGGTTCTGGTCTCCCGTCCCGACGACGAGCGCGAGTCGCGGTCGCTTCACGGCCTGACCCGCACGCTCATCAACAACAACATCATCGGCGTGACCCAGGGCTACACCAAGGGTCTCGAGGTCGTCGGCACCGGTTACCGCGTGCAGCAGAAGGGCAGCTCGGTCGAGTTCGCTCTCGGCTTCTCGCACCCGGTCCTGATCGACCCGCCCGCCGGCATCACGCTCACGGTCGAGGGCACCACCAAGCTCACCGTCAGCGGGATCGACAAGCAGGCTGTCGGTGAGGCAGCTGCGAACATCCGCAAGATCCGCAAGCCCGAGCCGTACAAGGGCAAGGGTGTGCGCTACGCCGGCGAGAACGTGCGTCGCAAGGCCGGAAAGAGTGGTAAGTAACCATGGCTCTCAAGTCAAAGTCTGACGCCCGCGCGCGTCGTCACGCCCGCCTTCGCAAGAAGGTCGTCGGCACCGAGGCGCGTCCGCGTCTCGTCGTCAACCGCTCGGCCCGCCACGTCTTCGTGCAGCTGGTCGACGACAGCAAGGGTCACACCGTGGCGTCGGCATCGACGCTCGAGACCGACCTGCGTTCGCTCGAGGGTGACAAGACCGCCAAGGCCCGCAAGGTCGGCGAGCTCCTCGCCGAGCGTGCGAAGGCTGCCGGCGTTTCCGAGGCAGTGTTCGACCGTGGCGGCAACCGCTACGCCGGTCGTGTCGCCGCCATCGCCGACGGCGCCCGCGAGGGGGGTCTGGCACTGTGAGTGACAACAAGGAGAACGAAGTGACCGAAGCGGCTGCTGCCACTTCCGAGACGGCTGCCGGCACCACGCAGGCTGAGCCGGCTCGCGATTCGCGTGATGGCCGCCGCGGCGGTCGTGACCGCAACCAGGGTGGCGGTCGTGACCGCAACTCGCGTGACCGTGGCGACAACCAGTTCCTGGAGCGCGTCGTCACCATCAACCGCGTCTCGAAGGTCGTGAAGGGTGGTCGTCGCTTCAGCTTCACCGCCCTCGTGGTCGTCGGTGACGGCAACGGTCTGGTCGGTGTCGGTTACGGCAAGGCCCGCGAGGTCCCTCTGGCGATCTCGAAGGGTGTCGAAGAGGCCAAGCGCAACTTCTTCCGCGTACCGCGCGTCGGCAGCACCATCCCGCACCCCGTGCAGGGTGAGGCCGCCGCTGGTGTGGTCCTGCTCCGTCCGGCCGCTGCCGGTACCGGTGTTATCGCCGGTGGTCCGGTCCGCGCCGTGCTCGAGTGCGCCGGAATCCACGACGTGCTGTCGAAGTCGCTCGGCTCGTCGAACACGATCAACATCGTGCACGCGACGGTCACCGCCCTGAAGCAGCTCGAGGAGCCTCGTGCGGTCGCCGCACGTCGTGGCCTCGAGTTCGACCAGGTCGCCCCTGCGCGTCTCGTGCGCGCCGAGGCCGAAGCCATCGCCGCACAGAAGGTAGGTGCCTGATGGCCGCGCGACTGAAGGTCACGCAGATCAAGTCCAAGGTGAGCGAGAAGCAGAACCAGCGTGACACGCTGCGCAGCCTCGGTCTGAAGCGGATCGGTGACACCACCGTTCGCCCCGACGACGCGCAGACGCGCGGTTACGTCAAGACCGTCGCACACCTCGTCAAGGTTGAGGAGATCGACTAATGGCTGAGAAGAACGAGGCCGTCGAGGCTGAGAAGGCCACGAAGAAGGCTGCAGCTCCCAAGGCTGCCGCCGAGAAGAAGCCGGCTGCGAAGAAGGCTCCGGCCAAGACCGCTGCCGCTGCTGCCAAGGCTGATGGCGCTGCCAAGAAGCCGGCTGCCAAGAAGGCGACGCCTGCGAAGGATGCTCCGGCATCCCGGCCCGGCGTGCTGAAGGTGCACCACCTGCGTCCCGTCCCCGGATCCAACACCGCCAAGACTCGCGTCGGCCGTGGTGAGGGTTCCAAGGGTAAGACCGCTGGTCGTGGAACCAAGGGCACCAAGGCGCGCAACACCGTTCGGGTCGGCTTCGAGGGTGGGCAGATGCCTCTGCACATGCGCACCCCGAAGCTGCGCGGGTTCAAGAACCCGTTCCGCGTGGAGTACCAGGTCGTGAACCTGGAGAAGCTCGCGGAGCTGTACCCGAAGGGTGGCGATGTCACCATCGGCGACCTGGTCGCCAAGGGTGCCGTTCGCAAGAACGAGAAGGTCAAGGTTCTCGGAAACGGCGACATCGCCGTGAAGCTCACCGTTTCGGTCGACAAGGTCTCGGGTTCTGCCGAGCAGAAGATCGTCGCGGCTGGCGGATCCGTCAAGTAACCGCACAGCAAGAGGGGCCGGAGAATCTCCGGCCCCTCTTGTGGTTTCACACTCCGAGACCTCGCTCTGGGGCCGCATCCGGCGGGCCTGGTATCGGTGGCGAATTCCGGGAAGCCCGGTTTGCGTTACCCTGGTCTTTCAGCCGTCCTTCGGGAATCGGCAACCTTTTCAGGAGGAACGTCCTTGTTTAGCGCCATCGCGCGGATCTTCCGCACCCCCGACCTGCGTCGGAAGATCGGTTTCACTCTCGCCATCGTTGCGATCTACCGGCTCGGTTCCAACGTGCCGGCGCCGTTCGTGAACTTCCCGAACGTCGAAGAGTGTCTCGCCGCCAACGCGGGCACCGATGGCCTGCTCGGACTGGTCAATCTCTTCTCCGGCGGCGCGCTGCTGCAGCTGTCGATCTTCGCGCTCGGCGTCATGCCGTACATCACCGCGACGATCATCACGCAGCTCCTGCGCGTGGTCATCCCGCACTTCGAGGCGCTGCACAAGGAAGGACAGGCCGGCCAGGCCCGTCTGACCCAGTACACGCGTTACCTCACCATCGCCCTCGCGCTGCTCCAGTCGACGACTCTCGTCACGGTCGCGCGCAGCGGTCAGCTCTTCGGCACGACCGATCTCGCGGCCTGCCAGCAGCTCCTGACGAACGACGTGTGGTGGGCGCAGCTGCTCATCATCATGGCGATGACGGCCGGTACGGGTCTGATCATGTGGTTCGCCGAGCTCGTCACCGAGCGCGGCATCGGCAACGGCATGTCGCTGCTCATCTTCACCTCGATCGCCGCGACGTTCCCCGGCGCGATGTGGACGATCTGGGAGAGCAAGGGCTTCGAGGTCTTCCTGCTCGTTCTGCTGGTCGGAATCATCGTGATGGGGCTCGTCGTTTTCGTCGAGCAGTCCCAGCGCCGCATCCCGGTGCAGTACGCCAAGCGCATGGTCGGTCGACGCACCTACGGCGGCACGAACACCTACATCCCGATCAAGGTGAACATGGCGGGTGTGATCCCCGTGATCTTCGCCTCCTCGCTGCTGTACATCCCGGCACTCATCGCGCAGTTCAACACCCCGCAGGACGGATCGACCCCGGCTGCCTGGGTGACCTGGATCACGACGAACTTCACCACGGGCAACAGCCCGGTCTACATGGCCGCGTACTTCCTGCTGATCATCGGGTTCACGTACTTCTACGTGGCGATCACGTTCAACCCGGTCGAGGTCGCGGACAACATGAAGAAGTACGGCGGGTTCATCCCCGGCATCCGTGCGGGCCGCCCGACGGCCGAGTACCTCGACTACGTGCTCACCCGCATCACGCTTCCGGGCTCCCTGTACCTCGGTCTGATCGCGCTCATCCCGCTCATCGCTCTGGCCACCGTCGGCGCCAACCAGAACTTCCCGTTCGGTGGTGCGTCGATCCTCATCATCGTCGGTGTGGGTCTCGAGACGGTCAAGCAGATCGACGCGCAGCTGCAGCAGCGACACTACGAAGGGCTCCTCCGATGACAGCATCCGCACGTCTTCTCATCGTCGGCCCGCAGGGCTCCGGCAAGGGCACGCAGGGCGTGCGCATCGCCGAGTCCTACGGCATCCCGGTCGTCTCGACCGGCGACATCTTCCGCGCGAACATCAAGGAGGGGACGCCCCTCGGCCAGCAGGTCACGGCGATCCTCGACAAGGGTGACCTCGTCCCGGATGAGCTGACCAGCGAGATCGTGCGCGACCGCCTGTCGCAGGACGACGCCGCTCACGGGTTCCTGCTCGACGGCTACCCGCGCAACACCGCGCAGGTCGCCCACCTCGAGTCGTTCCTCGCCGAGCGGGGGCAGGCGCTCGACGCCGTCATCCTCCTCGACGTGCCGCGTGAGGAGAGCCTGCAGCGTCTGACTCTCCGTGCGACACAGCAGGGCCGCTCCGATGACACTCCGGAGGCCATCGGCCACCGTCTCGACATCTACGAGCGCGAGACCGCCCCGATCCTCGAGGTCTACGGCGCCAAGGGCATCGTCGACCGCATCGACGGTGTGGGTTCGCTCGACGAGATCACCGAGCGCATCGGCGAGGCGCTGACGGCGCGCGGCCTGCGTCTCGCGGCCTCCGCCTCCTGAGATGTTCCGCCGGTCGATCTACAAGACCCCGGCTCAGCTGCGAGCCATGGTCGAGCCCGGGCTCATCACGGCGGCGGCACTGGATGCCGTCCGCCCGCTGATCAAGGCCGGCGTCACCACGCTCGAGCTCGACACGGTGGCGAACCGTACGATCCTCGCCCGTGGCGCGGAGTCGAACTTCCAGCTGGTGCGCGGCTATCGCCACACCACCTGCATCTCGGTGAACGAGCAGGTCGTCCACGGCATCCCGGGGGAGCGGGTGCTGCAGGCGGGAGACATCGTCTCGGTCGACTGCGGTGCGCAGTTCCGCGGCTGGAACGGCGACAGCGCGATCACCGTGGTCGTGCCCGACCCGGAGCGGCCCGAGCTGGTCGCACGCCGTGAAGAGCTCTCCCGCGTCACCGAAGGCTCCCTGTGGGCGGGAATCGCGGCTATGGCGTCGGTATCGTCGATCGACGAGATCGGTGCGGCCATCCAGGACTACATCGAGGCACAGGGACCGTCTGCGGTCTCCGGCGAGCCCTACGGCATCCTGCGCGAGTACGTCGGCCACGGCATCGGTCGCAAGATGCACGAGGCTCCCAGCGTCTTCAACTACCGCACACCCGACCGCGGCGAAGAGGTGAAGCCCGGACTCGTGCTCGCCATCGAGCCGATGGTCACCGCCGGCGGGGATGCGACCTTCATCGAAGAGGACGACTGGACCGTCACGACGGTGGACGGCACGGACGGCTCCCATTGGGAACATAGCGTCGCCCTGCATGATGGGGGTATCTGGGTGCTGACTGCGCCCGATGGTGGAAGAGCCGGACTCGCCCCGTTCGGGGTCGAGCCTCGAGAGATCGGAAAGTAATGGCAGCGGCGAAGAGCAACACCAACTGGTTCGCGATCGGCGTCTCGATCGCCGTCGTCGTGGTGCTGGTGGCGATCGGTGGACTCGTGGTGTTCCTCAACAACCAGGCCACGTCGCCCGGCGTGGCGCCCACCGCGAACGACACCTTCGACCCGGAGACCGGCGCGATCTCGTTCGGCGACGGGGAAGACACCATCGCCGTGTTCGTCGACTTCCAGTGCCCCGTGTGCAAGACCTTCGAGGACCAGTTCGGCCCCCAGCTGGAGGCAGCGGCCGCCGATGGTCGCATCACCCTCGAGTACCACCCGATCGCGATCCTCGACCGCTTCTCGCAGGGAACGGAGTTCTCCTCGCGCTCGGCCGGTGCCGCGTTCTGCGTGGCCGAGTCGAACCCCGAGCTGTACCTCGACTTCGCCAAGACGCTGTTCGAGAACCAGCCCGCGGAGAACTCCTCCGGTCTGACGAACGACCAGCTCGCCGGCTTCGCGACCCAGGTCGGAGCGGATGACGCGGTCTCCTGCATCACCGACGAGACGTACCGCAAGTTCGGTGCCGCGCAGGCGAAGTCCCACGAGATCGCCGGTACGCCGACGGTGGACATCAACGGCACGCGCCTCAACCTGCAGGACCAGGCCGACCTGAAGAAGTTCACCGACCTGATCAGCTGAGCCGGCGGCTTCCCGCCCGTGGCGGTCAAGTTGCCGGATGGCTCCGGAGCGTCTAACATAGATCTTTGGTGCTTTGTGCCTTGATTCGGCGTGTCCGGCGGTGCAGCACCACAAACCAACCACCCACCGCAGATCGACCGATCTGCAGAAGCGTCAGCGAGGCTATGGCTAAGAAAGACGGTGTCATCGAGATCGAGGGCGTGATCTCCGAGGCTCTGCCCAACGCGATGTTCCGCGTTGAGCTCAGCAACGGGCACAAGGTCCTTGCAACGATCTCCGGCAAGATGCGGCAGAACTACATCCGTATCATCCCCGAGGACCGTGTGGTCGTGGAGCTCAGCCCCTACGACCTGACCCGCGGCCGTATCGTCTACCGCTACCGCTGATCGGTCGAGAAGTAACGGCCTGCCCCTGTCCGGGGCGGTACGAAGACAGCGAACAGGAAACATCATGAAGGTCAACCCCAGCGTCAAGCCCATCTGCGATCACTGCAAGGTGATCCGCCGTCACGGCCGCGTCATGGTGATCTGCAAGAGCAACCCGCGTCACAAGCAGCGCCAGGGCTGAGTCCCCGGCGGGCCCGCCGATCCGTTCGACGGGCCCGAGCTGCGCGGCATCGCTCACGCACATCTCACAACTGAAAACACACAACGGCAGGATCAGAACCCGCGCAAGCGGGGGACACCTCGGGCGGAGGCCCGGGCACCGATCCTGTTCCATACCTCCACAACACCCAGGAGAACCGCATGGCACGTCTTGCCGGCGTTGACATCCCGCGCGACAAGCGCGTGGTGATCGCCCTTACCTACATCTACGGCGTCGGCCGTACCCGCTCGGTCGAGATCCTCAAGGCGACGGAGATCGACGAGAGCATCCGCGTGAAGGACCTCAGCGACGACCAGCTGATCGCCCTCCGCGACCACATCGAAGGCAACTACAAGGTGGAGGGTGACCTGCGCCGCGAGGTTGCAGCAGACATCCGCCGCAAGGTCGAGATCGGCTCCTACGAGGGCATCCGCCACCGTCGTGGTCTCCCGGTCCGTGGTCAGCGCACCAAGACCAACGCCCGTACCCGCAAGGGCCCGAAGCGCACCGTCGCAGGCAAGAAGAAGGCCCGCTAAGCGCGGCCTCAGGGACTAGGAGAACACTTTCATGGCTGCACCCAAGGCCGCCGCGCGCAAGCCGCGCCGCAAGGAAAAGAAGAACATCGCGCTGGGCCAGGCCCACATCAAGTCGACGTTCAACAACACCATCGTCTCGATCACCGACCCGTCCGGCGCCGTCATCGCCTGGGCATCGTCGGGTGGCGTGGGCTTCAAGGGCTCCCGCAAGTCGACCCCGTACGCCGCCGGCATGGCTGCCGAGTCGGCAGCCCGCCAGGCTGCGGAGCACGGCGTCAAGAAGGTCGACGTCCTCGTGAAGGGTCCGGGCTCCGGCCGCGAGACCGCGATCCGCTCGCTGCAGGCCGCCGGCCTCGAGGTGGGTTCGATCCAGGACGTCACCCCGCAGGCGCACAACGGCTGCCGTCCGCCGAAGCGTCGCCGCGTCTGATTCGCGTGTCGAGCCGCTCGGTCCCTTCGTGGTCCGAGCGGCTCGACGCCCGCGTGCGGGCATCGACTTCCACAACTCAAGACCTCACCCCACCACATGTCATATAGCGGGCATGTGATCGAAAGGAACACAGAGTGCTTATTGCACAGCGTCCCACACTGACCGAGGAAAAGATCGTCGAGAACCGTAGCCGGTTCATCATCGAGCCTCTGGAGCCCGGCTTCGGTTACACGATCGGCAACGCGCTGCGCCGCAGCCTGCTGTCGTCGATCCCCGGTGCTGCTGTCACCAGCGTTCGCATCGACGGCGTGCTGCACGAGTTCAGCACCATCCCCGGCGTGAAGGAGGATGTCACCGAGATCATCCTCAACATCAAGCAGCTCGTCGTCTCGTCGGAGCGCGATGAGCCCATCACCGCGTACCTGCGCAAGACCGGTTCGGGCGAAGTCACCGCCGCTGACATCTCGGCTCCGGCCGGTGTCGAGATCCAGAACCCCGAGCTCGTCATCGCGACCCTCAACGAGACCGCGAAGTTCGAGCTCGAGCTCACGATCGAGCGTGGCCGTGGCTACGTCTCGGCAACGCAGAACCGCAACGAGTACGCCGAGGCCGGTCAGATTCCGATCGACTCGATCTACTCGCCGGTCCTCAAGGTCAGCTACCGCGTCGACGCGACCCGTGCCGGGGAGCGCACCGACTTCGACAAGCTCGTCCTCGACGTCGAGACCAAGTCGGCGATCAGCCCCCGCGACGCCGTCGCTTCGGCTGCCAAGACGCTCACCGAGCTGTTCGGCCTCGCCCGCGAGCTGAACGTCGAGGCCGAGGGCATCGAGATCGGCCCGGCGCCGGTGGAGGCAGTGAACTCCAGCGAGCTGTCGATGCCGATCGAGGACCTCGACCTGTCGGTCCGCTCGTACAACTGCCTGAAGCGTGAGGGCATCAACACCGTTTCTGAGCTCGTCGCCCTGTCGGAGACGCAGCTCATGAACATCCGCAATTTCGGCCAGAAGTCGGTCGACGAGGTGCGCGACAAGCTCATCTCGCTCGGTCTGTCGCTCAAGGATTCGGTGCCCGGTTTCGACGGCGCCCACTTCTACGGCGGCAGCGAAGACGAGTCCTTCTGATACCCGACCTTTCTGACCAGGAGCTAGACGATTATGCCCAAGCCCACTAAGGGTCCCCGCCTCGGAGGCGGCCCCGCACACGAGCGCCTGATGCTTGCCAACCTCGCGGCGGCGCTCTACACCCACAAGTCGATCAAGACGACCGAGACCAAGGCCAAGCGCCTTCGCCCGCTCGCCGAGCGTCTGATCACCTTCGCCAAGCGTGGCGACCTGCACGCGCGTCGTCGCGTGCTGTCGGTCATCGGTGACAAGGAAGTCGTGCACGTCCTGTTCTCCGAGATCGCGCCGCTCGTCGCTGACCGTGAGGGTGGCTACACCCGCATCACGAAGGTCGGCAACCGCAAGGGCGACAACGCTCCGATGGCCGTGATCGAGCTCGTTCTCGAGCCCGTCACCCCGAAGGCGAAGTCGACCAAGAAGGCTGCTGCCGCTCCCAAGGCCGAGAAGGCTGAGAAGCCGGCTGAGGTCGTCGAGGAGGCTCCGGTCGAGGAGGCTCCCGCCGAGGAGACCGTCGACGCCGGCGCCGAGTCGCAGGCTGAGGGCGAAGCAGCCGAGGCTGCCGCCGAGGACGCTGTCGAGAAGAAGTCCGAGTAAGCACTTCACTCACGATGAAGCCCGCCACCCCGCAAGGGATGGCGGGCTTCTTCGTGTACCCGGCGGTGTTCTCAGCGAGCGCGAAGATCTTTGCGCAGAATCTTCCCCGAGCTCGACTTCGGGATCACATCGATGAACTCCACCTGCCGCACCTTCTCGTGCGGCGCGACGTGCGAGGCGACGTGGGCCATGACCGCGTCGGCGTCGAGGTCGGCATCCGGCTGACGCACGACGAAGGCCTTGGGCACCTCCTGCCCGTCGTCATCGAAGGCGCCGATCACCGCGGCGTCCGCGATGGCGGGGTGCTCGAGCAGCACCGCCTCCAGCACGGCCGGCGCGACCTGATAGCCCTTGTACTTGATGAGTTCCTTGAGCCGGTCGACGATCCGGTAGATGCCGTCGTGGGTGACCGTGGCGACATCGCCGGTGTGCAGCCAGCCGTCGGCGTCGAGCATCTCGGACGTGGCGTCCGGGCGGTTGAGGTAGCCGACCATCACCTGCGGTCCTCGCACCCACAACTCACCGGGCTCACTCGCACCCTCTGCCGGCACCGCCACGTCCTCACCCGAGTCGGGGTCGACGAGCCGCGCCTCGGTGTTCGGTACGAGCGGGCCGATGCTCGAGCGGTCGATCTCGGTACGCGCCTCGGAGATCAGGTTCACGGCGGGGCTGGTCTCGGTCATGCCGTAGCCCTGGGTGACGATGCAGCCCAGGCGGTTCGCGACGGCAGATGCCAGCGTGCCGTCGAGAGGGGCCGCACCGGAGAAGATGACCTTCACCGCCGAGAGGTCGTACTGGTCGACGATCGGGTGCTTCGCGAGGGCGACGGCGATGGGAGGAGCGACGAAGACCCAGCTCGTGCGGTGCTCGGCGATGATGCGCAGGAACTCGGGGAGGTCGAACCTCGGCATCGTCACGAGCCCGGCCCGCTGACGCAGCGCGAAGTTCAGCAGCACCGTCATGCCGTAGATGTGGAAGAAGGGCAGCACGGCCAGCACGCGGTCGCTCGCATCGACGCCGAGCACCGGCTGGCACTGGGACACGTTGGCGACCAGGTTCCGGTGGGTGAGCATCACGCCCTTGGGGCGCCCGGTCGTTCCCGAGGAATAGGGGAGGACGGCCAGATGCGTCGACGGGTCGAACGACACGTCCGGTGCCTGGCGCCCCTCTCCGAGAAGCGCCGGGAGGGAGGGGTGGCCTTCGGCGCCGTCGAGCACGATGACGTGGTCGGCGTCGAATCCGAGCCTCTCGGCGGCGGCCTGCGCACCGGGAAGCAAGGGCGACACGGTCACGAGCCAGGTCGCGCCCGCATCGGTGAGCTGGTTCGCGATCTCGTCTGCGGTGTAGAGCGAGTTGATGGTGGTGGCCGTGGCACCCGCGCGAAGGATGCCGTGGAACACGGTGGCGAACGCGGGGACGTTCGGGCAGAGCACACCGACCGTGGTGCCCACTCCGACACCGCGCGCCGCGAGGGCACCGGCGAACAGATCGATCTGCCCGACGAGCTGCCGGTAGGTGGTGGTCGCCCCGCTCATCCCGTCGACGAGGGCTACGGTGTCGAGCTCGGCGTCGGAGAGGTCGCCGAACAGGAAGTCGTGGATGGAGACCTCGGGGATCTCCACATCGGGATAGGTACTGCGAACCATGCGATCTCCTTCGATCCGGGCAGGCTGACGTCGATGTCGAATGCGATCCAGTGTCGCACAGAATGGCACTGCGTCCCAGGGCTGTGTGCAGGTCAGACGGCGTCGCTGGCGCGGTATCGGGTGCTCGGGCGACCCTTGGTCGCGTAGTCGAGCGCGCGCGTCGCCCTTCCCGATGCGGCGAGGTGCTCGAGGTAGCGCCTGGCACTGACCCGGGAGATGTCCAGGTCCTCACCGATCTCGGTGGCTGAGGCGTCGGGGCGTGCGACGAGCGCCGCAGAGACGCGGTCGAGCGTCTCGGCGCTGAGGCCCTTGGGGAGTCCGAGGCGCTGCCGGAAGGCGATGATCGCGTCAGCGGCCTCGACTCGTCGCACCACATCATGCAGCTCGGTGTGATCGCGCAGCAGGAGTGTGGCCCCGATTCCTCCGCGGTCGGCCTCGCTCCCGGTGCTGCGGGCCACGAGTACGTGCGATCCCACGATCACCGGTCGACCGGCGGACTCGCCCTCCCGCAGCACGGTCGAAAGCTCCGTGCCCAGTGCTTCGGCGGCGAGCTCGCCGTCGAGGTCGGCGGCGTCCCTGTCCAGGAAGCGGGCGGCGGCATCGTTCACGAGCGTGATCCGTCCGGTGTCGTCCACCGTGATCACGCCTTCGCTGAGGCCGTGCAGCGTGGTCTCCTGGTTCTTCACGAGGGCGGCGATCTGATGCGGCTCGAGTCGGTAGATGCGCCGTCGGATGATCGAGGTCACCCACGCGGATCCGAACACCCCGAGCACGGCCGCGGCCAGCATCGCCGAGATCAGCCACACCAGGTTCGCCGAGAACTCCTCGTTGAGCTCGGACTCCAGGATGCCGACGGATGCGGTGCCGATCACGGCACCCTCGTCGTCGCGGATGGGCACCTTGACCCGCCAGGAGGTGCCGAGTGTGCCGGTCTGCGTGCCGACGTAGACCTCGCCCGAGAGCGGGATCGACGGGTCGGTGGAGACCTTCTCGCCGATGCGCGCCGGATTCGGGTGCGAGTAGCGGATGCCGTCGTCGTTGGCCACGACCACATAGGCGAGGTCGGACGCCTCGCGGATGACCTCGGCGATGGGCTGGATCGCGACGGAGGGCTCGGCGTCGTCGAAGGCCGCATGCACGGTGGGAAGCGCTGCGATCGACTGGGCCACGGCCTGCATCCGGTCCTTGTAGGCCTCACGGAGGGCGTGCTCCTGGAAGGCGCCGGCCACGATGCCGGTCGCAAGGGTCACCAGGAACACGATCAGCGCCTGCAGCACGAGCAGCTGCACGCGGAGCGTCATCTTCGAGGCCACCTGCTCATTGTCGCCCCTCGCCGCGCGCGGTGCGAGCGGGGGAGAGCGCTGCTCGAGACCAATAGTTCCGAAACTCCGACCAATGGTTTCCGAAGCCGCACCGCGGGTGTCGCACGCCCCAGGGTGGAGCGACAGCATCACAACGCTCAAGGAGGAGCGCACATGAAGAACGCACGCATCGCACCCCCCGCCCGCATCGGAACGTGGGCCGCAATGGCCGCGGTCGCCGCCCTCGCCCTCACCTCGTGCGCCGGCGGCAGCGCCGCGACCGACGACGGTGGAGGGGAATCCGAAGCGGCCACGATCACCGACGTCTCGATCGTCGTCCCGGCCGACCCCGGCGGGGGATGGGACCAGACCGGACGAGCGTTGTCGCAGGTGCTCACCCAGGACGACCTCGTCGCCTCCGCCCCGGTGACCAACGTGGGTGGCGCCGGTGGCACGGTCGGCCTCGCTCAGCTCGCCAACGAGAAGGACCCGAACACCCTCATGGTGATGGGTCTGGTCATGGTCGGAGCGGTCGAGACCAACGCCTCGGCGGTGCGGATCGAGGACACCACCCCGATCGCCCGCCTGACGGACGAGCCGCTCGTCGTCGTCGTACCGGCGGACTCGAAGTACGACACCCTCGAAGACCTCGTGGAGGACATCGTCGACAACGGTCAGTCGGTCACCGTCACGGGCGGGTCCGCGGGAGGCGCCGACCACATCCTCGCCGGGCTCATGCTCGAAGAGGCGGGGCTCGACGGTGCGGAGATCGCCGAGAAACTGAACTACACCCCGAACTCCGGCGGCGGTGAGGCGGTTCCGCTGCTCATCGGTGGGAAGGTCTCCGCGGGCATCTCGGGTGTGGGCGAGTTCGCCCAGCACATCGAGAGCGGCGCGCTGAAGGCACTGGCGGTGTCGAGCGAGGAGCCGGTGTCGCAGCTCCCCGACGTCCCGACCATCACGGAGGAAGGCTACGACGTCGTCCTGACGAACTGGCGCGGGGTGATCGCCCCCGGTGGGATCTCGGACGGAGAGAAGGACGAGCTGGTCCGTGTGATCACCGAGCTCCACGAGTCGGAGGCATGGACCGAGCAGCTGGAGACCAAGGGATGGACCGACGCGTTCCTGGTCGGTGCGGACTTCGACGAGTTCCTCACCGGGAACATCGAAGAGGTCACCGCGACGCTGAAGAACATCGGCCTGGTGCAGTGACATGACGGTCCCCGCATCATCGGGGACCGGGGAGCAGGGCATGCGGGTCGACCACGGCGGTCGACCCGCACGCCGCACTTCCTCCGTCCCCTTCGGCGAACTCGTGTTCGCCGGAATCATGGTCGCGCTCGGCGTCTTCGCCGTCGGCGGCATCTTCCTGATCCACGTCCCCGTCGGCATGAAGGCCGGCCCGACGGTCTTCCCGATCTTCGTCTCCGTCATCCTGCTCGCCTCCGCTGTCGCGGTCCTGATCGGGGTGCTGCGCGGCGAACGCGGCGGTGCGGAGGAGGCGGAGGACATCGATGAGAGCCTGCCGACCGACTGGGTCACCCTCGCCAAGCTGGCGGGTCTCGTCGTCGCCCACCTGCTCCTGATCGAGCCGCTGGGGTGGGCGCCCGCGGCCGCCCTGCTGTTCGGCGGGGTCGCGTGGTCGCTTGCCGCCAAGCGCTGGTGGATGGCCTTGCTCATCGGGATCGCGGTCGCGCTCGTGATCCAGGTCGTCTTCGGCGGTCTGCTCGGCCTGTCGCTGCCCTGGGGGCCCGCTCTCGGCTGGCTCGGAAGGATGTTCTGATGGACAGTTGGACCCTGCTCCTGGAGGGCTTCGCGACCGCGCTGCAGCCGCAGTACCTCGCGTTCGCCTTCCTCGGCGTCTTCGTCGGCACCGCGGTGGGAGTGCTCCCGGGCATCGGCCCCGCCATGACGGTGGCGCTGCTGCTGCCCCTCACTTACACGCTCGATCCCGCCGCCGCGCTGATCACCTTCGCGGGCATCTACTACGGGGGCATGTACGGCGGCTCGACGACGAGCATCCTCCTGAACACACCGGGAGAGTCGGCCTCGATAGTCACGGCGATCGAGGGCAACAAGATGGCCAGGATGGGGCGCGGTGCCGCCGCGCTCGCCACCGCGGCCATCGGGTCCTTCATCGCCGGCACCCTGGCGACGTTGGGGCTGACGCTGCTGGCTCCGCTGCTCGCGCAGTTCGCGGTGAACCTGGGACCGGCGGACTACGTCGCCCTCATCGTGATCGCGTTCATCACGGTTGGCGCGCTGATCGGCAGCTCGATCTCGCGCGGGATGCTCTCGCTCGGCGTCGGGTTGTTCTTCGGTCTCGTCGGCACCGACTGGCTCTCCGGGCAGCAGCGCTACACGCTGGGGCTTCCCGCGTTGTCCGACGGCGTCGACATCGTCCTGGTGGCCGTCGGGCTGTTCGCGGTGGGGGAGACGTTCTACATCGCCGCCCGGTTGCGGCACGGCGGCGTCGACGTGATCCCTGTGACACGCGGGTGGCGCTCCTGGATGACCAAGGCCGATTGGCGGAGGTCATGGAAGCCCTGGCTGCGGGGCACGGCGATCGGCTTCCCGATCGGCACGATCCCGGCGGGCGGCGCCGACGTGGCCACATTCCTGTCCTATGCGACCGAGCGCAAGCTGTCGAAGCACCGCGACGAGTTCGGACGTGGCGCGATCGAAGGGGTCGCCGGTCCGGAGTCGGCCAACAACGCCGCCGCCGCCGGCGTGCTGGTGCCTCTGCTCACGCTCGGCCTGCCGACGACGGCGACCGCGGCGATCATCCTCACGGCGTTCCAGTCGTACGGCATCCAGCCGGGGCCGCTGCTGTTCGAGAGCCAGTCGAACCTGGTGTGGGCGCTCATCGCGAGCCTCTACATCGGCAACGTGATCCTGATCGTGCTCAACCTGCCGCTCGTGGGGATGTGGGTGAAGCTGCTGCAGATCCCGCGGCCGTACCTGTACGCGGGCATCCTGCTGTTCGCGGTGTTCGGGGCGTATGCGCTGCACAGCTCGCCGACGGACATCGTGATTCTGCTGATCGTCGGCATCCTCGGATACTTCATGCGCCGGTACGGGTATCCGGTCGCGCCGCTCGTGGTCGGCATGATCCTGGGACCGATGGCCGAGGAGCAGCTGCGCAAGGCGCTGCAGCTGAGCCAGGGGGATCTGAGCACGCTCGTCACGCAGCCGTTTGCCGCGATCGCCTACGGCGTGCTCGCCCTGCTGATCGTCGGCGGACTGTGGCTGCGGCGTCGCCAGCGTCGGTACGAGCAGGCGCTGACCGCGTCGATCGCGGTGCCGATCACGGCGGACTCCGAGGTCTGACCGGCACGCGGTTCGAGAGGGGAGGCGGCCGCGAGTAGGCTGATCCGGTGAGTGACGTACAGGCCCCCGCACGAGGGCCTCGCGCCTACGCGGCGTTCATCGGCATCGGCCTTCTCGCCGGCCTCCTCTCCGGACTCTTCGGCGTGGGCGGTGGCACGGTCATCGTTCCGCTGCTGGTGCTCCTGCTGCACTTCGATCAGCGCCTCGCGGCCGGGACATCCCTCGCGGCGATCGTGCCGACGGCGAGCGTCGGCGTCATCTCCTACGCCACGACCGGGTCTGTCGCCTGGATCCCCGCGATCATCCTCGCCGCCGGCGCCGTGGTGGGCGCGCAGATCGGCACGCGGCTGCTGCCGCGCATCTCGCAGACCGCCCTGCGTTGGGGCTTCGTCGGCTTCCTGCTGGTCGTGATCGTCAGCCTCTTCCTGGTCATCCCCTCGCGTGATGCCGCGTTCGAACTCTCCTGGCTGACCGGTATCGCCCTCGTCGGCGTGGGCATCGGCACCGGCATCCTCGCGGGGCTGATCGGCGTCGGCGGTGGCGTGATCGTCGTGCCCGTGCTGATGCTGGCCTTCGGCACGAGCGACCTGGTCGCCAAGGGCACGTCGCTGCTCATGATGATCCCGACCGCGATCTCGGGCACCGTGGGCAACCTCCGCAACCGCAACGTCGATCTGCTCGCGGCGCTGCTCATCGGCGTCTCGGCCTGCACGACGACGGCGCTCGGAGCATGGTTGGCCACGATCGTCGACCCCACGCTGGGCAACATGCTGTTCGCGGCATATCTTGTCGTGATCGCGGTGCAGATGGCGATCAAGGCTGTCAGAGGGCGCAAGCGGGCCTGAGCTCCGCCTGCCTCGGTAGGATCGAGGGGTGGCAGTGAACCAAGATCTGGTCGGCCGGGAGTTCCCGCCGACGGCCCCGTACCTCGTCGGCCGCGAGAAGGTGCGCGAGTTCGCTCGTGCCGTCTTCGCCGACGCCCCGCAGCACACCGACCTGAAGGCGGCCCGCGCGGCGGGCTTCTCCGACGTCGTCGCGCCGCCGACCTTCGCGATGGTCATCCAGGACCTCACGCTCCAGCAGTTGCTGGGGCAGGAGGACTCCGGCATCGTGCTGGCGCGCACCATCCACGCCGAGCAGCGCTTCACCTACACGCGCCCCATCGTCGCGGGCGACGAGCTCACCGCGCAGCTGCGCGTCACCGGCATCCGGATGATGGGCGGCAACGCGATGATCACCAGCGAGGCCGAGATCACCGACCCCGCGGGCGCCCACGTCGTCACCGCCACCAGCGTGCTGCTGGTCGGTGCCGAGCCGAGTGCGGATGAAGGAGAGGCCGCCTGATGGGCTACACCGTCGGAGACGTGCTCGCCGAGCGCACGGTTCACCTCACCCGCGAATCGCTCGTTCGTTACGCAGGGGCATCCGGAGACTTCAACCCGATCCACTACCGCGATGACGTGGCAGCGTCCGTCGGGCTTCCCGGCGTGCTCGCGCACGGCATGCTCACGATGGGCATCGCCTCGTCGGTGGTCGTCGCGGCTCTCGACCCGGCCACGCGCATCCTCGACTACGGCGTGCGCTTCACCAAGCCGGTCGTGGTCGACCCCGACGAGGGCGCTGACGTCACCGTCGTCGCCACGGTCGGCGCCGTCGACGACGAGTCCGCGCGCATCGACCTCAAGGTCACGTTCGGCGAGACCACCGTGCTCGTCAAGGCGCAGCTGCGCGTCGCCGTCTGATGAGGGCGAGCTGATGCGGGAGATCGAGCCGGTCCGTCTGGCGGAGCTGACCACGCTGCGCACAGGAGCAGCACCGGAGCGGATGTTCGAGGCGACGACGACGGCGGGTCTCGTCGATGCTCTGCGTGAGACCTGGGCGCGCGGCGACGAGTGGTTCGTCCTCGGCGGCGGTTCCAACCTCTTCGTGGGCGACGAGCCGTTCGAAGGCACGGTCATCCGCGTGCGCACCGAGGGCATCGACGAGCTGCCGTCACCGCATCAGGGACGCATCCGTCTGCGGGCGCAGGCCGGACACGGGTGGGACGACCTCGTCGCCTATGCCGTCGCCCACGGGTATGCGGGCCTCGAGGCCATGAGCGGGATCCCCGGCACGGTCGGCGCCGCTCCCGTGCAGAACATCGGGGCGTACGGGCAGGAGATCCAGGAGACGCTGGTCGAGGTCGAGCTGATCGACGAGTCGACCGGCGAGATCTCGACGGTTGCCGCTGCCGAGCTCGGGCTGGGGTTCCGCACGTCGGTGCTCAAGCACCACCACGGGAGTGTGCCGCTGCGCCGTGCCGTGATCCTCTCCGTGACCGTCGACCTGCTGATCGCGGGCGAGCGTGTGGTGCGCGGCGAGCAGCTGCGTCGGGCGCTGGGGCTCACCGATGAGACACCCGTTCCGCTGGGGTGGGTGCGTGAGCGCATCCTCGCGACCCGCGCGTCGAAGGGCATGCTGCTCGACGCGGATGACCCCGACACCCACGGCGTCGGCTCCTTCTTCCAGAACGCGATCGTGACGGCGGCGGTCGCCAGGGCGCTGCCCACGGAATGCCCGCGCTGGCCGGTCGCCCCCGACCTCGATGCGGTGACCGTGATCCCGCTCGCCTCGTACGACGGAATGGTTCCGACCTCGAAGCCCGCAGCGGTCTCCGATGTCAAGGTGAGCGCGGCCTGGCTCATCGAGCAGGCGGGCATCCGTAAGGGGTTCAAGCTCCCGCGCTCCCGCGCATCCGTGTCGACCAAGCACGCGCTCGCACTGACCAACCGCGGTGGCGCGACCGCCGGCGAGGTCGCCGAGCTGGCACGGTTCATCCAGAGCAGGGTGCACGCCGAGTTCGGTCTCGTGCTGCAGCCGGAGCCNTCAAGCTCCCGCGCTCCCGCGCATCCGTGTCGACCAAGCACGCGCTCGCACTGACCAACCGCGGTGGCGCGACCGCCGGCGAGGTCGCCGAGCTGGCACGGTTCATCCAGAGCAGGGTGCACGCCGAGTTCGGTCTCGTGCTGCAGCCGGAGCCGGTGCTCGTCGGCGTCGATCTGTAGGTCGTCGATCTGCGGGTCAGGTCCGTGGTCGCGGCTACACTCGCGGCATGAGCGGACTGATCCCGTACCTGCTGTTCCCCGGCAACGCCGCGGAGGCGTTGCGTCATTATCAATCGGTGTTCGGCGGCGAGCTCCAGCTGCTCGACTACGCCACCGCGGGGCGGCATGACGGCCCCGGCGATGCGATCGCGCACGGGCAGCTGAGCGGACTGGTCGAGATCGCCGGAGCGGATGCCGGAGCCGATGACGATGCCGTGCAGATGGGCGGCATGTTCCTCTCGCTGCTCGGCACGGCCGACGCCCTCACTCTGACCGACTGGTACGACGAGCTCGCCGCCGGCGGCCGCGTGATCGACGCACTGCAGAAGCGTCCGTGGGGTGACTACGACGGCACGCTCATCGACCGCTACGGCATCCGCTGGCTGATCGGCTTCCACCCCGAGGACTGAGGTGTCCCGCTGCCGAAGTAGGGACGAGACGACGGCAGGAAGATCAACACGACCGCCGCGGTGGTGAGGGCGAGGGCCGCGAGGCCGACCCAGAACTCCCAGATCGGGGCCGCTGCCGCCGGAACGTAGAGCGCGAGCGGGAGCGGGAACAGCAGAGTCGCATATCGGGCCCACGACTTCCGTCGTATCACCAGCACCGTGATGGTCGCGTAGACGACCACCGGTACGAAGGGGAGCACACTGAGCCACTGACGCGACTCTCCTCCCCAGTACCAGAGGAAGGGAGCGACCGCGAGGGCGAGGAAGAAGACCAGCGCGGTCACCGTGATCAGGACGGGGAATGCCACCCGCAGAGTCACCGGCATCCGCTCATACTCCTGCTCGCCGTTCGTCATGCTTCCAGTATCGCTGACCCTCGCCTGAGGGGAGGAGACGTCGTGACGAAGGCCCCTCCCAGCTGCGGACGGGAGGGGCCTTCGTCGGTTCCGAGGGTCAGGCGAACAGGCGCTGCAGGCGCTGGACGCCCTCGAGCAGCTGCTCGTCGCCGAGCGCGTACGACATGCGGATGTAGCCGGACGGGCCGAAGGCCTCACCGGGGACGACCGCGACCTCGGCCTGGTCGAGGATGAGGTCGGCGAGCTCGAGCGAGGTGGTCGGCGTCACGCCGCCCCAGGTGCGGCCGAGCAGACCCTGCACGTCGGGGTACACGTAGAACGCGCCGAGCGGGTTCGGGACCACGAGACCGTCGATCTTCGACAGCTCTGAGACGATGAGCTGGCGGCGGCGGTCGAATGCCTGGCGCATCTTCTCGGCCTCGTCCTGCGGGCCGGTGAGGGCGGCGATCGCCGCCTTCTGGGCGACGTTGTTCACGTTGCTGGTGAGGTGCGACTGCAGGTTGCCGGCGATCTTGATGGCGTCGGCGGGGCCGACCATCCAGCCCACGCGCCACCCGGTCATGGCGTAGGTCTTCGCGACGCCGTTGACCAGGATCGTCTGACCGGCGACCTCGGGGACGGCCTCGACGATCGAGGTGGCCTTGACGCCCTCGTACGTGAGGTTCTGGTAGATCTCGTCGCTGATGATCCAGATGCCGTGCTCCAGCGCCCACTCGCCGATCGCGGCGGTCTCCTCGGCGGTGTAGACGGAGCCGGTGGGGTTCGACGGCGAGACGAACACGAGGGCGGTGGTGCGGGCGGTGCGGGCGGCCTCGAGCTGCTCGACCGTGACCTTGTACTCCTGGTCGGCGCCGGCGAAGACCTCGACGGGGGTGCCGTCGGCGAGTCGGATGGCCTCGGGGTAGGTGGTCCAGTACGGCGCGGGCAGCAGCACCTCGTCGCCGGGGTTCACCACCGCCTGGAAGGCCTGGTAGACGGACTGCTTGCCGCCGTTGGTGACGATGACCTGGCTGGGGGAGACCTCGAGGCCGGAGTCGCGCAGCGTCTTCGCGGCGATCGCCTCACGCAGCGCCGGAAGACCCGGGGCCGGCGTGTACCGGTAGCTGGCGGGATCGGCCAGAGCCTCGGCCGCCGCATCCACGATGAACTGCGGCGTCGCGAAGTCGGGCTCGCCGGCGGCATACGAGATGACGTCCTTGCCTTCGGCCTTGAGGGCCTTGGCCTTGGCGTCGACCTTGAGGGTCGCGGACTCGGCGATGGCGGACAGCTTGCGGGAGAGAGGAGCGCGTTCGGTCACGATTACGAGCGTACTCGGGTCGATGCGGCAGGTGAGGTGTGGGATGCCGCCAAGATCCGAGGTTCTTTCGGGTTCGGAAGGTCAGCCCGCGTCGAGACCGTGAGCCTGCGCGACGGCCGCGAGCGTGATGCGCCCGCCCTGCACGTTCAGACCCGCAGCCAGTGCCGCGTCTTCGGACGCCGCGCGCTCCCAGCCCTTCCCGGCGATCGCCGAGACATAGGGGAGGGTCGCGTTGGTCAGCGCACGGGTCGCCGTCTCGGGAACCGCGCCCGGCATGTTCGCGACGCAGTAGTAGATGGAGTCGTGCACCGCGAACGTGGGGTCGTCGTGGGTCGTGGGGCGCGAGCCCTCGAAGCATCCGCCCTGGTCGATGGCGATGTCGACGAGCACGGAGCCGGGCTTCATCGCCGCGACCATGTCGTCGGTCACGAGCTTGGGGGCCGCAGCTCCCGGGATCAGCACGGAGCCGATCACGAGGTCGGCGGTCTTGAGCTCCTCGGCGATGTCGTAGCGGCTCGACGCGCGGGTCTCGAGGGCGCCGCCGTAGCGGTGCTCGAGCTCGCGCAGGCGCGGCAGGGCGACGTCGATCACCGTCACCTTCGAGCCGAGCCCGAGCGCGTTCGCCGCGGCGTGCTCTCCTGCGACACCGCCGCCGATCACGACGGTCTTGGCGCGCGGCGTGCCGGCGATGCCGCCGAGCAGCATGCCGCGACCGCCCTGCGAGCGCAGCAGCGAGTACGAGCCCATGGTGACCGAGAGGCGCCCGGCGATCTCGCTCATCGGCACGAGCAGCGGCAGGCTGCGGTCGGGCAGCTGCACCGTCTCGTAGGCGACGGCGGTGGTTCCCGCCTCGACGAGCGCGGTGGTGAGCGCACGGTCGGCGGCGAGGTGCAGGTAGGTGAAGAGGGTGAGGTCGTCGCGCAGGAAGCCGTACTCCTGGGCGATCGGCTCCTTGACCTTGATGACCAGGTCGGCCTCGCCCCACGCTTCGGCGGCGGTCGCCACGATCTCGGCGCCGGCCGCGCGGTAGTCGTCGTCCGTGATGCGCGAGCCGAGTCCGGCGCCGGACTGCACGAGCACGCGGTGGCCCTCGCGCACCAGGCGGTCGGCGCCGGCGGGGGTGAGGGAGACGCGGTTCTCGTTGTTCTTGACCTCGGTGGGGACGCCGATCTTCATTGATCCTCCAGGTGTGATGCGGTGCGGCACCCAGGATCGCAGAAACATCGACAGAACAACAGAATCGGTGAAGATGATTCGCATGAAGCAGAAATCCTGAATAATGCTTCGCATGGAGACGACCTCACAGGCCCCGGAGCCGAACACCGTTCGGGCACCGGCCCTGGATGCGATCGATGCCAGGATCGTGCAGCTGCTCACGGCCGACGGGCGCATGACGAATGCCGAGCTCGCCGCACGTCTCGGCGTCGCGCCCTCGACGGCGCACACCCGGCTGCGCGCCCTCGTGGACCGCGGCGTGATCACGGGTTTCCACGCGAGTGTGGACGAGCGGATGCTGGGCGCAGGGCTCCAGGCGATCATCGGCGTCACGCTGCGTCCGAGCGGACGGCGGGAGAGCATCGTCGAGTTCGCGGATCGCGTGCGCGTGCTGCCTCCGGTGATCCAGCTCTTCTTCCTCGGCGGCGACGACGACTTCCTGCTGCACATCGCGGTCGCCGACTCATCCGAGATGCGCGAGTTCGTGCTCGAGCACCTCTCGGCGCAGAGCAGCGTCGCCTCCACCCGCACGAGCATCGTGTTCGACTACCACCGCAACTCGGTGGCCGCTTCGTTCCGCTGAGTGCGGGTCGCAGGTGACGCGCCGTCGTCAGAGCTACCGGGCGGCGTCCAGGGCCTCATCGATAAGCCAAAGCTCCAACAAAACCGTTTGGTCGATGAGATCGAGAGCGGCTTCACGACCTGCGGCGTCGGATGAACGATAAAGGCGTATGAGGATCGTGACGAGGTCATCCCCATGGGGTACGAATCTGCGTCGCGGCGAACTGGCCAAAGAACTCAGGATGCGGCGGCACGCCTCCCACGTCGTGGCGGGAAGCTCCCCCGGAAGATCCTCGAGAGCGTCGAGAAGCTGGCCGTATTCATTCTCAAAAGAGCGGCTCTTTAAGAAATGCTCGACCAGGTCATTGCGAGCGGCATCACTCATGTCGGAGATGGAGCTGACACTTCGCGCGACGGTTCGCCGAACTTCAGGGCTGGGGTCATTAAATAATTGCGCGACCAGGGTCGCGGCCAACCCCGGGTTCGTTGAGACTGCGTCTGCAGCACCAACGCGTGCGCTCTCAGAAAGGAGTGTTACATCTGTGGGAGCCGAGCCCAGAGCATCATTGATCAGACAGTTCGCCCAATGAGCACCTGCGAGTTTCGCGTCTTGACCCGATAGCGCCCGGATAAGCAATGGGCTGAATCGATCGGCGTCCCAAAGCATCGCCCACCTGAGCGCTCGGAGCCCCGTAGATGCAGACAGTACGTGGTCGTCATCGAGTAAGCGCTCGAGAAGATCGAGACCTTCGTCACGGGCAGAAGCGGCATACGCGAGGATCGCCTCGGCGGCGAGCACGCGGACGGCGACTATGGGGTCGTTAGCGAGCGCGTGAAGCGCTGGCAGAGCCGCTGCCAACCGAGACTCGTCAGCGAAGATGACTTTGGCCAGTGTGCTCGCGACGCGCCCGCGAGTGCTGTTGACTCCCGCAGAAACGAAGTCTCCCCCGAAGTAGAACCCTGAGTTTGTTCTCTCACGTGCATACTCGCGAGATGGGTCGACATCACCGGCTAGAGAAAGCAACTCTTGGAAGCACTCTTCTGAGAGGTCTTGCGAGTATTCATCAAGGACTGCCGCCGCCGCACGCCCTGAATCCAATGGGTGGTCGCGCCGGAACTTGCGTATCAGCGGGAGCAGCCGGTCCTGCGGGACTTCTCCGGCTAAGCTGCGGACGAGATGATCTGCATAGGTTGACGGCGTCTCCGGAGGGAGTTCTAGACCGAATTTCAGGAACCTTTCGGAATCTTCTCGGGCGAGCGTTCCCATCAGGCTTGCTAGTTCTTCACTACCTCCGTAGGCACCTCCGTCTCGAAAAGACAGACGGTCTCGATTCGCGTAATTCGTTATCGCTTGGCGCCACTGAGCATCGGTCATTTTCTCTGCCGCGCTGCGTGCAATAGGCGGTTGAACCATGCCGCCAGACATACCTTCGGGTTCTGTGGGTTTCCACGTCGGGAACTTTCGGCGCAATTCTGCGAGGCGCCCAGCTGCTCGAGGGCTGAGCCGGTGAGGGGCGAGAGCACTCAACAATTCGAGTTCTGCGAGTCCGCGCCATCGCAGCTTCGCTTCCGCTCGGTTGTAGTCAGGCGCCCAGAACAGTATGGCTGCTTCCAAGGCCGCGAAGTGGTCGTCAGAGCATGCGGCGCTTGCATGCTCGATTAGACGGCGTGTTTCCCACCGTGGACCAGATAGCCATCCGACCGAAAGGTGCTCTTCGGAATCGAGTATCCAGTCGATTGCCGAGTTCGGAGAGGCTTCGTGAAGGGCCCGGCAAACGAGGAAATCCAGTGCGCCAGAGTGGATATGCGTGAGGGATTCCAGGATTGGGATCGCAACCGCAGGACTCTCGCGAGTCAATCGCGTAAGGGCGTCACCGAATGTATAAAACAGTGAATCGCCGAGTTCGCGATGCGTGTCTCGCACGCGGTATCGCCAGAATTGTGCGCCCGAGGGTGGGTAGAAGGTAGCGATCCTTGATATCAGCGGCCACAACGTCTCCACGTATCTTGCGCCAAGAGCCATCGCGAGATCGTTCAGGTCTTTCTCGAGAATTGAGGATCTGTCTCTCCCGCGTAGAATGCCGTCGTTCTCGGGTGAGTGGCCGGCGATGGCGTGGTCAAGATCGCGGGATATGACGGCTACGAAGAGCCTCAGGGCTTCGTCCGGTCTGCTGCTGAGCGTGCGATGAAACATCCGGCTATGAATCACACTAAACGGCTCATTGGCGAGGTCCGATCCGCCGTTGAGGAGTTGAGTGAGGGCGAAGTCTGTCCAGATAGGAGAATCAGCCACGTCAATGGCAATGCGGATCGCACGGATCCACATCTCCCCGGTGTGCTGGCGCGTACTGAGCAACTCGAGTACCCGACTTGGACGCTCGGAAGCAAGTCGCGCGACCATGCCAGCGACGGTCTCAGACCACTCGGGGTCGTCGAGAAGGATCTCCAGATCGCCAGTCGCGTCCGCGGCATCGAACCACTTTGGTGCGCCGATAAGGGAGACAATGCGTGCTCCGAACGGATTCTCCGCTACGGCCAAATGGCGAACCGAGATCCAATCCTCGCTCCGAGGATCCATGTCGGCGAGAGCGCTGTAAGCGATCGAAACAAGGTGGGGTCGCAGTGAGCTGGTTGCTACAGCCAGAACCTGTTCAACGAAAATTTCGGGTTCGGCCGTAGAAATGAACGCAAGCAGCTGACGTAGTTGGGAACGGCGGAAAAGGCCTTGACCCGTTCGCGCGAACCATCTCACGAGCGCTTTGCCCCGTAGATCGAACGACTTCGCGAAGAGGTAATCGAAATAGGTTTCGTGGAACAGCGCGATTCGTCCGTCCTGTTCCACGAGCACGTTCGCAGACAACAAGGCTTCCACGTAGAGGGGGCGAATCTCGTCCAAGTAGCTGGTGGGAAGCGAGAGAGTCTCATGGCTGTTCATACGTTCGACGAGCAACCGCGATACGGCAGGCCACTCGTCTGGATGCCCTGATCGTTCCAACCGGACGCGAAACGCGCGCGTGAAGGCGCTGTACAGGGATGTGAGAGTCCCATACGAAGCCGCGCGCATCGCGGGTTCGAGTTCGCTGAAGATGTAGAGGTGTATCGGCAACCGAAGTAGTTGAAGAGTCGTAGCGCTTACGTTCTCGACATCGGTGCCCAGGTCCAACAAGTACGACCGAATACTCTCGAGTTCGAGGTCGCCAACCTGAATGGTAGGTGCGCTCTCGCCGGCGAGCCTTCGAAGCCTCGGGTCTTCAGCGAGGTCGACTGACCTGACGGCCAGGATGACTCGCACATTCCCTAGTAATCGCGCCTGGTTCAGGGCTTCGTCGACGGCATCGTAGACGGCCGGCATGCGACCGCTGTAGTTGCTCACGGCGTCGAGTTGATCGATAACTAGGACGCCATCGATTCCCTCAGGCGACACCTCGGATAGGGCAACTACCGGCGACTGATCGAGATCCAGGCCCCTCCCGAGTTGCGCGGCAGTAGATGTACTCGGATCAAGCCGGTCGAGGCGCAGGGCCGCGACGTGTCGTCCCGACTGCACAAGCCGTTCGGCAGCCTCCGCTACGACAACCGACTTTCCTGCGCCGGCCTTCCCAGCGACTATAACGACCGGTGATCTTGAATCGGTGACGGCCTCGACGATGTCATCAACTTCGCGGCGCAAGATGATGCCGGCATTGGGTGCCGAGCGTCGGACTGCCCTCGAGTGTCGATCAAGGGCATCTCGAAGTCTCGCGATGGTCGGCCCCGGTTCGGCGCGCGGGCGGGGAGAGAATCCGTCAGAAGTAAGCGCCTCCCAAACATCTGACGCAGTGAACGCCCGAGCGATTCGAGCGTCCAAAAAGGCGCGAAGGGTTCCGGAGGCGAGCGCAGGGTTGCCGAGTACGAGGGTCTCGAGGGTGAGGGAGACAAATTCTTTGAGGTGTGGCAGCCCATCGTGTCGAACGGTCGTCTGAGTCAGATACGAGCGTGTCTCATCTCGTCCGACGCCCCAGGCATCGGACAGAAGGTTTAGATTATTGGTTTCCGTCGCTTCCTCCCACAACTCGGAGCCTGACGTCGTGGCAAGCGCCAGATCTATCAGCTTCTCGAGGTCCTCCGAAGGCTGGGAGAGGACAAGCAGCACCTCGTGACCGGCCGCGTAATGCCGACCGAGCTTAGAAAGCACCCCATCCGACCGCAATCGTGCCGGCGTCCACTGCCCCGAGGATCGGTACTTCACTTGGTCGAATGTGCGCCGCCCACGTGTCTCGACCCAGAGTTCCGCACCGTCGCCGTGCAAGGGTTCGAGCGCAATCGCGTCAATTTCGCCGCGCAACAACTGAGTAACCCGGCGCAACGTCCACCAGGTTTCATACTCGTTGCCGACTTTGTCGGCGGCACCTCCCGCGAAAGCCACGTCAATCAGAGTATCTGCTAAGCCATCAGTGCTCGTTGACGTAAGTTGCGGAGGTCGTCGGCTCGTTGGTTACCTGGTACTGAACGGTCTCACGCGTCAGGCGCCGTAGGAGGAGGGCAGTGCGCAGTAGTCGGCGAACCGACGGGCCGGATGCGCGGGGTCGGTCACATCGACGATCGAACCCGCGACGGTGTGCGGTGGCTCGTCGCCCGCCAGCTGCCACACCGCGTAGTTCCACATGCCTCTGGTGCGCTCGCCGAGCAGAGCGGACGGCCCCGAGACGAGCAGGACGTCGTCGCTCTTCGGACCCTCGCGGAAAGCGGTGACCGCGGCGCGGAGCTCGGCCTCGTCACCGTCCGGCGAGTGCTCGCGGATGACCTGCTGCCCCGATGCCGTCAGCGCGGACAGGAGATCCTCTGCCGCCTGCCGCGAGCGCTCGGCGTCTGCCCCGGCCACCGCGAGCAGGCGCCGGCCGCGCGGGTAGAAGTGCAGGAACTCGGAGGCGATGTCCGCCCAGACGTCGGTCATACCCCCAGGCTACGCCCGTGCGGTGGCACCGGCTCCGCACACGAAGGAGCCCTCGGTCGCGGCATCGGCCGCGGCCCGAGGGCTCCTTCGCGCGCTCAGTCCTCGTCGACCAGGAACCGGCTGTAGGCGCCCAGCGTGAGGAACGTGGGGAACTCCTCCCGCAGGGCGACCTCACGGAAGATCTCCGCGGCGTCGTCGTAGCGGTCGCCG
This sequence comes from Microbacterium sp. UCD-TDU, assembly GCF_000340625.1. Classification (NCBI taxonomy): domain Bacteria; kingdom Bacillati; phylum Actinomycetota; class Actinomycetes; order Micrococcales; family Microbacteriaceae; genus Microbacterium; species Microbacterium sp. UCD-TDU. The sequence goes on along the minus strand of NZ_KB454446.1, from coordinate 570,398 downwards.
TGGCTGCGCGTCGCCTGTGCGAGCACCTGGGCGATCAGATCCTCGACATACTCGGCCGTGATGGGGGTGCCGTCCTGCGTGGTGCGGTCCTGGTGGATCCACTGCCACACCTGCGAGCGGCTGATCTCGGCCGTCGCGGCGTCCTCCATCAGGTTGTCGATCGCCACGGCGCCGAGCCCGCGCAGCCAGGCCTCCAGGTAGCGGATGGCGACGGACACGTTGTCCCGCACGCCCTGCGCGGTGATCGGCCGACCGATGTGCAGGTCCAGCAGGTCGCGGGCCTCGACGTGGACATCGTCGCGCTGTCGGTCGACCTGGTTGGGACGGTCGCCCAACACGGCGTCGAACTCCGCCTGGGCGGTGGGGATCAGGTCGGGGTGCGCGACCCAGGTGCCGTCGAAGCCGTCGCCGGCCTCGCGCTTCTTGTCGGCGGTGACCTTCTCGATCGCGCGCGCCGTCGCCTCGGGGTCGCGGCGGTTCGGGATGAACGCGCTCATGCCGCCGATCGCGAAGGCGCCCCGCTTGTGGCAGGTCTGCACGAGCAGGTCGGTGTACGCCCGCATGAACGGCACCGTCATCGTGACCTCGCTGCGGTCGGGGAGCACGAAGCGCGCCCCGCGGCCGCGGTAGTTCTTGATGATCGAGAAGATGTAGTCCCAGCGGCCGGCGTTCAGTCCCGCGCAGTGGTCGCGCAGCTCGTAGAGGATCTCGTCCATCTCGAAGGCGGCCGGCAGGGTCTCGATCAGCACGGTCGCGCGGATCGTGCCGTGCGGGATGCCGATGTACTCCTCGCTGAACGAGAAGACGTCGTCCCACAGCTTCGCCTCCTCGCTCGACTCGATCTTGGCGATGTAGAAGTACGGCCCGCGCCCGCTGTCGATCAGCGCCTGTGCGTTGTGCAGGAAGTAGAGGCCGAAGTCGACCAGCGATCCCGATGCCGACGTGCGACGACCGGCGCGGTCGATGAAGGCGATGTGCTTCTCGGGCAGGTGCCATCCGCGAGGACGCATCACGATCGTGGGGGTGCGCTCCGCCGTGACCCGGTACTCCTTGCCTTCCGGCGAGGTGAACGACAGCTCGCCGCGGATGGCGTCACGGAGGGACAGCTGCCCCTCGATCACGTTCTTCCAGGTGGGGCTCGTGGCATCCTCCTGGTCGGCGAGCCACACCCGCGCGCCGGAGTTCAGCGCGTTGATCGTCATCTTCGGGTCGGTCGGCCCGGTGATCTCGACGCGACGGTCCTCGAGTCCGGGGCCGGCACCGGCCACCCGCCAGTCCCGATCCTCACGGATGTGTGCCGTGTCGTCGCGGAACTGGGGGTCGTGCCCGTTGCCGATCTCGAAGCGGCGACGCATCCGGTCGGCCAGACGGTCGTGGCGCCGCGCGGCGAATCGGTGGTGCAGCTCGGTGAGGAAGGCGATCGCCGACGGGGTCAGGATCTCCTCGTAGCGGTCGCGGAGGGGGCCGGTGACCTCGATCGCGGGACCCTGCTGGGTCGTCTGGATCGGAGCAGTGGTCGGGGGAGCGGTGGGAATGGTCATGATCGTGAGTCCTTCGATCGGTGTCGAATGATGCGACAAGAGGGGGTCACGCGCGAAAGGGGCGTGGGGATCAGTGGAACTGCGCGGCTTCGGTGGAGCCGGCGAGGGCGAGTGTCGCGCTGTCGGGGTTGAGCGCGGTGGAGATGACGTCGAAGTAGCCGGTGCCCGCCTCGCGCTGGTGCTTGGTGGCGGTGTACCCGTCTGCTTCCGCGGCGAACTCGGCTTCCTGCAGCTCGACATAGGCGCTCATGGCGCGATCGGCGTAGCCGCGGGCGAGGTCGAACATCGAGTAGTTCAGGGCGTGGAAGCCGGCCAGCGTGATGAACTGGAACTTGTAGCCCAGGTCGGCCAGCTCCTGCTGGAACGTCGCGATCTCGGCGTCCGACAGGTGCTTCTTCCAGTTGAAGCTCGGCGAGCAGTTGTAGGCCAGGAGCTTGCCGGGGAACTCGGCGTGGATCGCCGCGGCGAAGTTGCGGGCGAGCTCGATGTCCGGCTCACCCGTCTCCACCCACAGCAGGTCGGCGTACGGGGCGAAGGCGAGTCCGCGGCTGATGACCGACTCGATGCCGGGGCGGATCCGGTAGAACCCTTCCGTGGTGCGCTCGCCGGTGGTGAACTGCTGGTCCCGCTCGTCGACGTCGCTGGTGAGCAGGTCGGCGGCGAGGGCATCCGTGCGGGCGATGATGACGGTCGGCACTCCCGCCACGTCGGCCGCCAGGCGAGCGGCGTTCAGGGTGCGGATGTGCTGCTGGGTGGGCACGAGCACCTTGCCGCCGAGGTGGCCGCACTTCTTCTCGCTGGCCAGCTGGTCTTCCCAGTGGATGCCCGCGGCACCGGACTGGATGAGCGACTGTGCGAGCTCGTAGGCGTTCAGCGGGCCGCCGAACCCGGCCTCCGCGTCGGCGACGATCGGGGCGAGCCAGTCCTGTGTGGTCTCGCCTTCGGCGTGCTCCAGCTGGTCCTGGCGGATGAGGGCGTTGTTGATGCGGCGCACGACCGCCGGCACGGAGTTGGCGGGGTACAGCGACTGGTCAGGGTACGTCTGACCGGCCAGGTTGCCGTCGGCGGCGACCTGCCATCCGGAGAGGTAGATGGCCTTCAGCCCCGCCCGCACCTGCTGCACGGCCTGGCCCCCGGTGTACGCACCGAGCGCCCGGACGTAGTCCTCGGTGTGCAGGAGGTTCCAGAGGTTGTCGGCGCCGCGGTGGGCGAGCGTGGCCTCTTCGCGGACCGAGCCGCGGATGCGGATGACGTCTTCTGCCGAGTAGGTGCGCTCGACGCCGTCCCAGCGCGGGTCGGTGTCCCAGATCTCCTGGAGCTCGGCGGCCGTCTGAACCTGGTCGCCGGCTCGCAGACCGGCGGGGCGGGGCGTCGGGGTGTGGGCGGTGTTCGTCATGGTGTCTCCTCGGTGGATCCGGCGGCTGTGCCGGTGTGGCGTGGTTCCACTGTGCGTGAAGTTCGGAAGCCCCAACGACCGATCTGGGAGAGAAGATCGGGCAAAATTCTGTTTCTGTGACAGAATCGGCCGCATGAGCACCATCGATGCTGCAGAAGAGACCGACGCCCTCACGATCGGCCGGCGCATCCGCCAGCTCCGTACGGCGAAGGGCATGACCCTCGACGACCTGGCCTCCGCCGTCGATCGGGCGCCGAGCCAGATGTCGATGATCGAGACCGGCAAGCGCGAGCCCAAGCTCACGCAGCTGCAGGCGATCGCCCGCGTGCTCGGGGTCACGATCGATGCGCTGCTGGAGGGTGAGCCGCTCGATGAGCGCAGCGCGGTCGAGATCGCCCTCGAGCGGGCGATGAAGGGCCAGACGTTCCAGGCGCTGGGCATCGAGCCGTTCCGTATCGCGAAGAGCCTGCCGACGGATGCGCTGAAGGCCCTGCTCGCGCTGCACGGCGAGATCGATCGGCTCAAGGATGAGCGGGCTGCGACGCCGGAGGAGGCCAGGCGGGCCAACGTCGAGCTGCGGCACCTCATGCGGCGACAGGACAACCATTTCGCCGATCTCGAGGCGAAGGCCGCCGAGATCCTGGCCGCGGTCGGCCATCCGGGCGGTCCTCTGACGCAGCGCACGGCGTCTGAGATCGCGGCGCATCTGGGCTTCACGCTGCACTACGCCCCCGACCTGCCGCAGACAACGCGCAGTGTCGCGGACCTCGCGAACGGCCGGCTCTACCTGTCGAGCAGCGTGCCCGCGAAGGGCGATGCCCGCACCGCGGTGCTGCAGGCGCTCTCGAGCCGCATCCTCGGGCACTCCGAACCGCGCAGCTATGCCGAGTTCCTGCGCCAGCGCGTGGAGACCAACTACCTCACCGGTGCCCTCCTCATCCCGGAGGCGCATGTCGTCCCCGCCCTGATGGACGCCAAGCAGCGCAAGGCGATCTCGATCGAGGACCTACGTGATGCGTACTCGGTGTCGTACGAGACGGCGGCGCACCGCTTCACGAACCTCGCCACACGACACCTCGACATCCCGGTGCACTTCCTCAAGGTGCACGAGTCGGGCACGATCACCAAGGCCTACGAGAACGACGACGTGAACTTCCCGACCGACCGCCTCGGGGCCATCGAGGGCCAGATGTGCTGCCGCCGGTGGACCTCGCGCGTGGTGTTCGACGAGGATGACCGCTTCAACCCGTACTACCAGTACACCGACACCGGTAACGGCACGTACTGGTGCACGGCGCGGGTCGAGTCCTCGAGCGAGGGGCTGCACTCGGTGAGCGTCGGGGTGCGCTTCGACGACACGAAGTGGTTCGTGGGGCGCGACACCCCGCACCGCGGCGTCTCCAAGCACTCGGTCGAGGTGTGCTGCCGGCGGGCTCCCGCCGACCTGGAGGACCGCTGGCGCGAGAACTCCTGGCCCAATGTGAAGACGCCGCGCACGCTGCTGGCGACACTGCCGACCGGGGCCTTCCCCGGCGTCGACACGACCGACGTGTACGAGTTCCTGGAGGCGCACGCCCCTCGTTGAGTGCGGGACCCACTCCCACCGTTCGTCAAAAGTTAGTTCGATCTTGCTTAGTCAATCTTGACTATGTTACTTTCATCGAGCCATCAATGACGAACGGCCGAGAAGGGACCCTCATGGCTACTTCCTCTGCGGAAACCCGATTCCGCATCACTGCCACCCTGACGTGCGTTCTCGCCGCCACGCTGACGCTCGGAGCATGCTCCGCGCAGACGCCAGGCGGCGATACCGCCCCCACGAGTGCGAGCGACACCGACGCCTGCAAGCGGAATCAGGATGCCGGCACCATCACCTACATCTCCGGCTACGGCTACTCCGCCAGCGCCGGTCAGCTCGACGTGTTCCTCGCCGAGGAGCTGGGCTACTTCGACGATCTCTGCCTGGATGTGGAGATCAACGCCTCCGGGGCGAACGGGCAGCAGCTCGTCGCCTCCGGTCAGGCGCAGTTCACCGCCCTCGGCTCCGCATCCGATGTGATGCTGGCCGCGGCGAACAGCAAGAACCTCACGGCGGTCGCCACCTACGGCACCACGCCGCCGTTCTCGATCTTCGGCAACGAGAGGCTCGAGAGCCTCAAGGACCTCGAGGGCGGATCGCTCGGCTACTTCATCAACCTGACCCCGATCGCCTCGGCCATGCTCGATGAGGCCGGTGTCGACGTCTCGAAGGTCGAGATGGTCAAGATGACCAACTACGACCCGACCGTCGTGGTCCGCGAGCAGGTCGATGCGATCGTCGGCTACGCCTCCAACCAGCCGCAGTCGCTCAAGGCGCAGGGACTGCCGTTCAGCGAATTCCTCCCCTCCGACCTCGGCGTCGAGGGCACCTACAACGTGATGGAGGTCAACTCCCGCTTCCTCGACGAGCACCGTGAGGTCGCCGCCGATTTCATGCGCGCGAGCCTCAAGGCGCTGCAGTACTGCCTGGACGAGTCGGATGCCTGCATCGACAAGCTCGCGAAGCTGGCCGAGGACAACAACCAGGGCGCCGCTTTCCCGCGCGACCAGCTGGCCCGCACGTGGGAGGTCGAGTCCGCGTGGGTGCGTGAGAGCGCCGGCGGCAACCCCGGCGTGCAGAACGAATCCATGTGGGAGCCGGAGTACGCCCTCGTGAAGAAGTACGGCGACGTCAAGAACCTGCCGGCGATCGCGGACATGATGGACGCCGACCTGGTCGCCGACCTCTACGACGGTGACACCCTCACATGGCCGGCGAAGTGATGTCAGTCGCACAGGGAGCAGGCGTCGAGGTCAGGAACGTCTCGAAGTCCTTCGGGGCGGACGGCGCCAAGGTCACGGTGCTCGACGATGTGAGCCTCACGATCGGCATGGGCGAGTTCGTGTCGGTGATCGGCCCCAGCGGCTGCGGCAAGTCCACGCTGCTCAAGGTGGTCGCCGGTCTTCTCGACGCCGACTCCGGCACCGTCACGATCGACGGCGAGAGCGTCACCGCCGCCTCGCGCGACAAGAAGATCGGCCTCGTGCCGCAGTCGCCCGCGCTGCTGCCGTGGAAGACCGTGCGCGAGAACGTCGAGCTGCCGGTGCGCATCAACGCCAAGGCGAACTCCGGACGCGCACTGCGCGATCCCGCCGAGCTCTTGGCGACCTTCGGACTCGGACAGGCGATGAAGAAGTACCCCGGCCAGCTCTCCGGCGGCATGCAGCAGCGTGCCGCGATCGCCAGGGCATTCGTGTTCGACCCGGCCATCATGCTGATGGACGAGCCGTTCTCGGCCCTCGACGAGATGAACCGCGACCTGCAGCGCATCGCCCTGCTGGAGTTCTGGCAGTCCAATCGCAAGGCCGTCATGTTCGTCACGCACTCGGTGCCGGAGGCGATCATGCTCTCCGACCGCATCGTGGTGATGGCAGCCCACCCTGGGCGCATCGCTCAGGTGATCGACGTGAACCTGCCGCGGCCGCGCACCGAGGAGGCCTACGCGACGGACGAGTTCCGTGAACTGGAAGCAGTCGTGCGCGGTGCGCTGCGCGCGCAGACGGAGAAGGCCCATGTCTGAGCTGACGATGAGAGACACCACCGCGACCCTCGCGACCGCCCGCCTGAAGGCCCAGCCGCGCCGTGGCATCCCGCCGTGGCTGCGCTGGGGATCCTGGGGACCCACCCTCATCACCTTCGTGATCGCCGCGCTGCTGTGGCAGGTCGTGGCCTGGACCAACCCCTACGTGCTCCCGACGCTGGAGGCGATCGGCACGAGCCTCGTCGACGATGCCGGCATGTACTGGTCGAACTTCCTCGTCACCCTGCTCGAGGTCGTGGTCGGTGCTTCCGCCGGCATCCTGGCCGGCTTCCTGCTGGCCGTGGTCATGGCCGAGTTCCAGATCATCGAGCGGGCCGTGATGCCGCTCGTGATCATCGTGATGGTGACCCCGATCGTGGCTATCGCCCCGGCGCTGGTGGTCGCCTTCGGCTTCGGCATGGTGCCGAAGTTCATCGTGACCGGGCTCGTGGTCTTCTTCCCGATGCTCGTGAACTCGCTCGCGGGTCTGCGCGATGTCGACCAGAAGGCGCTCGACGTCTTCAAGACGCTGCACGCCTCGCGGTGGGAGATCTTCCGCGAGCTGCGCTTCCCCGGCAGCATGCCCTACGTGTTCGCAGGGCTCCGCATCGCCCTGCCGCTCGCGGTGGTCGGCGCGGCGGTCGCCGAGTTCGTCGCGGCGGGACAGCAGGCCGGGCTCGGCTCGCTCGTCACCACCTCCGCGGCGCAGGCGAACCTCGCCGTCACCTGGGCCAGCATCGCCCTGCTCTGCCTGCTCGGCGTGCTCCTGATCATCGTCCTCGCCCTGGTGCGCAAGCGCGTGCTCTGGTGGAGCGACGGCGAGGTCACGGCCAAGGGCTGACGCGGCACCCTCATCCCGGGACGGGCGCCCCCACCCGTCCCGGGGTTCCTCCGGCGTGCCCGGAACCACCCAGAACACCCAGAACCACCCACAAGGAAGGCACCCGCACATGACCGATCAGAACTCCGTCAAGCCGCTGCGTCTCGGCCTCTTCGAGAACGCGCAGGCGAACGACTCCGGCACCGCGACCTGGCGGCACCCCGACAACGGGCGCTACCTGTTCGACAAGCTCGAGTACTGGCGCGACACCGCGCGCATGGTCGAGGACGCCGGGTTCGACTTCCTGTTCCTCGCGGATGCCTGGGGCTGGGCCGACGTCGCAGGCGAACGTCCCGACATCTGCTCGGTCGAGGGGCTCGACCTGCCGCGGCTCGACCCGGCGATCATCCTCGCGGCCCTCATCCCCGAGACCACGCGGCTGGGACTCGTCGCCACCGGATCGACGCTGCTCGAGCCGCCCTACTCCTTCGCCCGTCGCATGGCGACGCTGGACATCCTCTCCGGCGGTCGCATCGGCTGGAACGTGGTCACCACCGGAACCGCCGACACCGCCGTGCAGGGCTTCGGCGTGCCCATGGTCGGACACGACGAGCGCTACCTCATGGCCGACGACTTCATGCAGGTCGTCTACAAGCTGTGGGAGCAGGCGTGGGAGGAAGGAGCCCTGGAGCGGGACAAGTCCGGCCGCTTCGCCGACCCCTCCAAAGTGCACCGCATCGCACACGACGGCCCGTACTTCCGCTCGCACGGCTACGGGAACACCTCGCGCTCGCCGCAGGGCACGCCGGTGCTGTTCCAGGCCGGCGCGTCGCCCGCAGGCCGCGAGTTCGGCGGCAAGCACGGCGAGGCGATCTTCGTCGGCAGCGGCTCGGTCGAGCAGCTGCGCGCGCACTCCTCCGCGATCCGCGAGGAGGCGGTCAAGAACGGCCGCGCGGCCGACGAGGTGAAGATCATGTCGGCCTTCGCCGCGATCGTCGGCAGCACGGAGGAGGAGGCGCGGCGCAAGTACGCCGAGGTCGCCGACGCGCAGAACCCCGACGTCACGGTGGCCTCCTACGCCTGGTTCACCGGGCTCGACCTCTCGGCGTACGCGCCCCACACCCCGATGTCGGAGCTCAGCACCGAGCTCTCGCAGACGCAGGTCGCCCGCTTCGCCGACAAGACCGTCGGCGACGTGCTCGGCGACTGGCATGCGCACGGTGTCGGCGCCCGTCCGATCGTGGGGACCCCGGAGCAGGTGGCGGACCGGATGATCGAGCTCGCCGACGGCGCCGACCTCGACGGCTTCCTGTTCGCCCCCGTCATCCCGCCGGCATCGACCGTCGACTTCATCGAGCACGTGCTGCCGATCCTCAAGGAGCGCGGGGCGATCGTGGAGCCCTCATCGGAGCCGCAGTCGCTGCGCGAGCGCCTGATCGGCACGCCGACGCCGGCGCTCGCCGACTCGCACACGGGCTCGCAGTACCGGCGGACGATGTCGCGTGTCTGACACCCTCACCGGTGTCGCCGTGGTGGGGAGCGCGAACCTCGATCTCGTGGTCGAGGTCTCGCGCCCCCCGCTCGTCGGCGAGACCCTGTTGGGCCGGGCCGGTGGTCGCTTCTCCGGAGGCAAGGGCCTGAATCAGGCCGTCGCCTGCGCACGCAGCGGGGCGCCGACCCGGTTCTGCGCCGTCGTCGGAGCCGATGAGGCCGCCGATGTGCTGCAGCAGACCTTGGCCGACGCCGGAGTGGTGACGGTCGTGCGCCGCAGTGCCGTCGCCCCGACCGGCGTCGCCCACGTGCTCGCGTTCGAGGATGGCGACAACAGCATCATCGTCGCGGCCGGCGCGAACGCCGAGCTCGACGCAGACGACGCCGTCGCCGGGATCGGAGGAGCCGCGGTCGTGCTCGCTCAGCTGGAGGTACCCGTCGCGAGCGTGGCCGCCGCACTGCGCGCGGGGCGAGCGGCGGGCGCGCTGACGATCCTCAATGCTGCTCCCGCACACGCCGCGACGATCGAGATGCTCGGCGACGTCGATGTGCTGGTCGTGAACGAGACGGAATGCGCTGAACTCGGCGGCATCGACCGGTTGCATGCAGCCGGCGCGCGGATCATCGTGCTCACGCAGGGCGCCGGGGGAGTGACCCTGCACCGCACGGACGAACGGCCCTTGCACATCGATGCGTTCCAGATCGATCCGGTGGACACGACAGGTGCCGGCGATGCCTTCTGCGGTGCGCTGGCCGCAGCGCTCTCCCAGGGGGAGAGGATCGAGCAGGCGCTGGTCCGAGCCTGCGCCGCCGGAGCCGTCGTGGCTCAGCATCGCGGGGCGACGACGTCGGAGCTTTCGCCCGCGTCGATCGCAGCGCTCGTCCTGTCGCGCTGAGGTCAGCTCGAGGGTGCGGCTTCGGCCGGCTCTGCGCCCTCGACCGTCTCACCAGCGAAGGTGTACTCACCGCCGCGCAGGCGCTCCAGCAGATCGAGCAGCCACTGCTTCTCGGCCGTGAGGCGCGCGGTGGAGAGGTCGAAGATCTCCCGCACGTACTTGGGCGTCGTCTCGGAGCGCAGAGTGTCCTGCACGTCGAAGCCGTTCTGCGTGATGATCGCGTCGCTCTTGATGAGACGATGCTCGAGGCCGGCGATCACCTCCTGCCTGCTGAGGACGAACATGAACGAGGCCACGGTCATGATGGCCTGGGTGTCGAACGCCGCCACGTTCCAGAGGTTCTCGCGCAGCATCCTCTGCAGTTCCACCTCGCCGGCTGGCGTGATGCGGTAGGTCGTACGAGCGGGGCGCTTCCCTTCGGCCTCGGTGCCGCTCTCGGCGATGTAGCCGTCGACCTCGAGGGCGCGCAGCGCGTTGTAGATCGATCCGGGCTGGATGTGCGCCCATTCGTCGACGTGCCAGGTCATGAGCTCTCGGCGGAGGAAGTACCCGTGCACGGGCTGGAACTGCTTCACGGCGCCGAGGACGACGAGGCGGGTGGTCGACATGCCCCTCATGCTAACGGCTGGCATCACAGATTCCTGTTGTTTGCATGATCAAAATTGCCTATTATCAAAACTAGTCAAAGTTGACTAACGAAAGGAAGCCGAAATGACGACTGCCGTGACCGACGCCCTGCCGCGCGACCTCGCCCTCCGCCGGGCCTTCTCGGTGTACCCGACCGGCGTCGTGGCCCTCGCCGCGCACGTCGATGACCGCGCCGTCGGGATGGCGGTCAACTCCTTCACCTCGATCTCGCTCGAACCCGCGCTCGTGGCGATCAGCGCGGCGCGCACGTCGAAGACCTGGCCGGTGCTGCGCACGGTTCCGGAACTCGGCATGAGCGTGCTCGCCGCGCACCATGAGCCGCTCAGCCGCTCGCTCTCAGCGCGAGAGGGCGACCGCTTCGGTGGTCACGAGTGGAAGCGCACCGACGGCGGTGCGGTGCTGATCTCCGAGGCGGCGCTCTGGCTCACCTGTCGTCTGCACAGCACCTTCGACGGCGGCGATCACGAGATCGCCCTGTACGAGATCGCCGACATCACCCTGTTCGACGACGTCGAGCCGCTGGTCTTCCATCAGAGCCGCTATCGCGCCATCGCCGCCGCCGAGAGCGCGTGAGCACTGCGCCTCTCGGGACGATCGCCGGAGTGGTCGTCCCGGGCGACGGTCGCGGCCGAGGCCTCGGTTTCCCCACGGCGAATCTGGCGCTCGACGGCGCGGAGGCGCCCGGCGACGGCATCTACGCGGCCTGGACGCGGATCGACGATGATCCGCAGCCGTGGGCGGCGAGTGTCAGCGTCGGGACGAACCCGACGTTCGCCGGCGACCGCGAGCGACGTGTCGAGGTGCACCTGCATGATGCGGATCTCGATCTGTACGGCCACCGCCTGTTCGTGACCCTCGTCGTGCGACTCCGCCCGACCCTGCGCTTCGACGGCGTCGATGCGTTGATCGCGCAGACCGCGGACGACATCGCCCGTTGCCGCGCCTTCCTTGCCTTCTCGCCGACCTCACCCTGACCCTGCGCCGCCGCCGACACCCGTGTTCCGGTCGCACTTCGCGTCGCTCCCACGGTGCCGAGGCGACAGGAAGTGCGACCGGAACGCCGTGTCCGGGCCACTCGTGCCCGCCTCAGTCGCGGGCCGTCTGCAGGATCGTCCAGAGCTCGGCACGGGCGGGGAAGGTCGACAGGTCGATGTCGAGCAGCGCGCCGGCGTGGGCGATGCGTGAGCGCAGCGTGTGCCGGTGCACCCCGAGAGCGACCGCGGCGGACTCCGCCTTCGCATCGTGCTCCAGCCAGGTGCGCAATGACCGCTCGAGATCGGCTCCCGTGCGGGCATCATGCTCGCGCACCGGAGCGAGGCGGGACTCGGCGACCAGCCGGGCCTCGTCGGTCGCGAGTGCGGTGAGGATGCTCGATCCCACAGTGTCGGCGTAGCGGGCGACTCCGTGCGTGCCCTGCTGACGAAGGGCCGTGAGCGCCTGCGCGTGGGCGCGGGCGAAGGAGTCGTAGGCCTCGGAATCGGAGACGCCGATGCGGATGCCGAAGCGTGCGGCGACCTCGTCGAGCAGGCCCTCATCGCCGGCAGACACGCACATCGTGACGCCGTCCTCGGACTCGGCGAGGAAGATCGAGGTGCCGTGCTCGGCGCGGTGGCGCTCCCACCAGTCCGCGAGCGGGCCCGCCGGTGCATCGGCGGCGACGGCCACCAGCACGGGAGCCGGAGGGAGACTGCCCAGAACCCTCCTGGCGAGGGCGGGGTCGTCGGTGAGGAGCGATCCGAGCAGCTGGGCATGCAGGCGTCTGCGGCTGCGGGCGAGCTGCTCGCTCTGCTCCAGCGCGAGCCCTGCCATGGCGATCACCGAGGTCACTACCGACCGTGCTTCGGAGTCGAGGCTGTCGATGGCCAGGGCGATCACACCGCGCAGATGCCCGCCGCGGCCGACGGTGAACAGCATGAACGAGTGCTCCTCGATGCTGAGCGACTGCCCCGCCTCGAGTCCGCGGGTCAGGATCTCCACCACGCGGTCTCCGAGCTCGTCGAGCACGCCGGCATCCATGCCCTCGCGCGGGTGCGAGAAGGTCAGGGCGCCTGCGGCGTCGAACATCCCGGCCCATACGCCGAGCCGGCGTCCGAGCTCGGCGATGGTCGCGTCGAGGCCGTGCGGGCGCAGGGCCGCGAGGGCGAGGGCGCGCTGGGTGTCCAGAGCCCAGGAGCGTCGGGCGTAGGCCTGGGCCGCGATGGCTTCGGAGTGCGCGCGGGCGACGGCGATGAACGGTGTGCGGTAGGGGACCGCGAACAGCGGCATGCCGTGGGTGGCGCACGCGTCGACCAGCTCTTCGGGGATGCCGGAGCGATGCACTTCCGTGCCGAATCCGAGGCCGATCACCCCGCGGTCGGCGAGCCGTCCGACATAGGTGTCGATGCTCACGGCGTCGTCGAACTGGGTTCCCGTGGTCAGCAGCGCCAGATCCTCGGAGAGGAACGGGGTCGGATCAGCGAGGTCCGAGCTGTGCACCCAGCGCAGGGGGCGGTCGAGCGCGCCTTCGGGGACGTCGGCTTCGCGGGGGATCAGGGAGAGACCGAGATCGCGGCGCTGCAACAGCGCGCGCAGCGTGGGTTGGGTGATGACGGCCACGGCACCCTCGTCTCTTGTACACCTCGGCGAATACCTATTCCAGATTGTACAGAGCGGTGAGTGCAGCCGCCTCTCTCGCAGCCGTACGCTCGCGAGCATGGCACTCCTCGACACCGCAGCTGTTGCAGTTCCCCTCGGCGGACCCGAGCTCCCTCAGGAGCGTCGTCTGGTCACCGAACTCCCCGGGCCCCGCTCGGCCGAGATCCTGGCACGCAAGGCGGATGCCGTCGCCGCCGGTGTCGGCCACACCGTGCCCGTCGCGACCGTCGCCGCCGGTGGCGGAGTCGTCGTCGACGCGGACGGGAACTCGCTCATCGACCTCGGATCGGGCATCGCCGTGACCACGGTGGGCAACGCGCACCCTAAGGTCGCCGCCGCCGTCGCCGCACAGGCCGCGCAGTTCACGCACACCTGCTTCATGATCTCGCCGTACGAGTCGTACATCGAGGTGGCCGAGGCGCTCAACCGGGTCACCCCCGGTGACTTCGCCAAGAAGAGCGCACTGTTCAACTCGGGCGCCGAAGCGGTCGAAAACGCGATCAAGATCGCGCGCAAGCACACCGGTCGCCAGGCGGTCGTCGCCTTCGACCACGGCTACCACGGCCGCACGAACCTGACCATGGCTCTGACCGCCAAGTCGATGCCGTACAAGAGCGGCTTCGGTCCGTTCGCTCCCGAGGTGTACCGCGCCCCGATGTCGTACCCGTTCCGCGACGGCCTCGACGGACGCGAGGCAGCCGCCCGTGTCATCCTGCAGCTCGAGAAGCAGATCGGCGCCGACAACCTGGCCGCGGTCATCATCGAGCCCATCCAGGGCGAGGGCGGCTTCATCGTCCCGGCCGACGGCTTCCTTCCCGCGATCGTCGACTGGTGCCGCGCGAACGGCGTCGTCTTCATCGCCGACGAGGTGCAGACGGGCTTCGCCCGCACCGGTCACATGTTCGCGAGCGAGATCTTCGGCATCGAGCCCGACCTGATCACCACCGCCAAGGGCATCGCCGGCGGTCTTCCGCTGGCCGCGGTGACCGGCCGCGCCGAGATCATGGACGCCTCGCACTCCGGAGGCCTCGGTGGCACGTACGGCGGCAACCCGATCGCCTGCGCGGCAGCTCTCGCCGCGATCGACGTGTTCGAGAACGACGGTGTAATCGAGCGGGCCCGCGAGATCGGCACGATCCTCATCGACCGTCTCACCACGATGCAGAAGAACGACCCCCGCGTCGGCGATGTCCGCGGGCACGGTGCGATGATCGCGGCCGAGTTCGTCGACCCCGAGACCAAGGCGCCGAACGCCGCTCTCACCGCTGCCGTCGCGAAGGCGTGCATCGCACAGGGCGTCATCGTCCTCACCTGCGGAACGTACGGCAACGTCATCCGCTTCCTTCCTCCGCTCTCGATCGGCGACGACCTGCTGAACGAGGGACTCGACATCGTGGCCGCCGCCCTGGCCGCCGCCGAATAGCATGCAGGCCGCGCTCCCGCGCGGCCTGACCCCCTGTCCGGTCGCGACCCCAATCGGGGGATTTCGGGTCGCGACCGGCACTACTTCACCCAACGAAGGAGTTGCAGATGTCTGAGATCACCCGCGACGTACTCATCATCGGTGCCGGAGCCGCAGGGCTCACGGCGGCGAACGACCTGCGCAAGGCCGGCCTGTCGGTCGCCGTGCTGGAGGCCCGCGACCGCGTCGGCGGGCGTCTGTGGACCGACGTCATCGACGGCGCCATGCTCGAGATCGGCGGCCAGTGGGTCTCGCCCGATCAGGACGCTCTCAAGGAGACGATCGAAGAGCTCGGGCTCGAGACCTACAGCCGCTACCGCGAGGGCGACAGCGTCTACGTCGGCCCCGACGGGAAGACGCACCGCTTCACCGGCGAGATGTTCCCTGTCTCCGCCGAGACCGAGGCCGTGATCGCACGGATCACCGGGATCCTCGACGCGCTGGTCGCCGAGATCGACCCCGACCGGCCGTGGGAGCACCCGAACGCCGCGGAGTGGGACTCCATCACCTGGGATGCCTGGCTGCGCTCGCAGACCGACGACGACGAGGCCGTGCGAAACCTGGCCTTCGCCACGGGCTCCGCGATGCTCACCAAGCCCACGCACTCGTTCTCGCTGCTGCAGTCGCTGCTGATGGCCGCATCCGCCGGCTCCTACTCGAACCTCGTCGACGCCGACTTCATCCTCGACAAGCGCGTGGTCGGGGGTCTGCAGCAGGTTCCGCTGCGCCTGGCCGAGCGCCTGGGACAGGACGTGCTGCTGAACCAGCCGGTGCGCAGCCTCGAGTGGTCGGACGCGGGCGTCGTGGCCACCACCGACGAGCTCACCGTGCGCGCTCGTCACGCGATCCTCGCGCACGCTCCCGTGCTGTACAGCCGTATCTCGTTCGACCCGCCGCTGCCGCGTCGCCAGCATCAGCTGCACCAGCACCTCTCGATGGGTTTCGTCATCAAGGTGCACGCCGTCTACGACCGTCCGTTCTGGCGCGAGCAGGGCCTCAGCGGCACGGCGTTCAGCCCGTACGAGCTCTCGCACGAGGCCTACGACAACACCAACCACGGCGACGAGCGCGGCACCCTGGTGGGCTTCGTCTCCGACGCCAACGCCGACGGCGTGTTCGAGCTGTCGGCCGAGGAGCGCAAGGAGCGCATCCTCGAGTCGCTGTCGCACTACTACGGCCCCGAGGCCAAGAACCCCGTCGTCTACTACGAGAGCGACTGGGGCAGCGAGGAGTGGACGCGCGGCGCCTACGCCGCGAGCTTCGACATGGGTGGCCTGCACCGCTACGGCGCCGACCTTCGCACAGCGGTCGGTCCGATCCACTTCGCCTGCAGCGACATGGCCGGTGCCGGATACCAGCACGTCGACGGCGCGATCCGCATGGGACACCTCGTCGCCTCCAACATCGTCGACGCCAGTCGCGACGCCGGCGCTGTCGAGAGCGGCAGCTGATGACCGGCTCGGTCGTCGTGGGCTACACGGCGACGGATGCGGGAGCGGATGCCGCAGCGCTGGGCGCGCGTATCGCCCGAAGCCTCGGGGCCACCGTGCACCTGGTGATCGTGCTGCCGAACGAGGGCACGCGCAACGCCGCGGTCCCACCGGAGCGCGCCTACGAGGAGCACATCAGGTCGCAGGCGAAGAAGTGGCTCGCCGACGCCGTCGTCCGGCTGCCGCAGGAGCTGACGCGCAGCGGTCACGTCCGCTTCTCCGAATCGTTCGCCGAGGGCCTCATCGCCGCCGGTGAGGAGTTCGGAGCCCGCGTGATCGTGATCGGCGCCGCGGGCGGCGGCATCTTCGGTCGGCACCGACTCGGAAGCGTCGCGTCGGAGCTGCTGCACTCGTCCACCATCCCGGTGGCGCTGGCTCCCGCCGGCACCGCTCTGCAGGACGATCACGTCCTCCCGCGCGTCACGGTCGCCGTCGGCTCCCGGCCGGGAGCCGACGCGCTGCTCGACGAGGCGGTCGCCCTCGCAGGTGACAGCGGAGTCGATCTCCGACTCGTCTCGCTCGTGCCGTTCGATGTGCCGCCCGGTCTCGACACCGGCGCGATCCGCACGGTCGGTGACACGCACGGGCAGGAAGTCCTCGCGATGGCGACCGAGAAGCTTCCGGATGGACGCACCGCCGCCGTCGAGAAGGCTCCGGGGGACAGCGTCGAAGACGCGGTCGCGAACCTCTCGTGGCTTCCCGGTGAGGTCGTCCTGGTCGGCTCCAGCCGGCTGGCACAGCCTCGTCGTCTGTTCCTGGGCTCCACGGCGGCGAAGATGCTGCACGAGCTGCCCGTCCCCATGATCGTCGTCCCGCGCACCCGCAACGAAGCAGGAGAACGCTGATGAGCAGCACCAACCGGGCGACGGAGCCCGAATCCGGTGTCACGACCGGGATCTCCACCAAGGGCCTGAGCGCCGGAACGGTCGGCCTCATCGGCGCGGTCGTGATCGGCATCTCGTGCATCGCGCCCGCCTACACGTTCACCGCCGCCGTGGGGCCCGTGGCCTCCACGGTCGGGTCGCAGATTCCCGCGATCATCCTGGTGGGCTTCATCCCCATGCTCCTGGTCGCCTTCGGATACCGTGAGCTCAACAACCGGATGCCCGACTCCGGCACCTCGTTCACCTGGGCAGCACGTGCCTTCGGTCCGTGGGTCGGCTGGATGGCCGGCTGGGGCCTGGTGGTCGCCACGATCCTGGTCCTGTCCAACCTTGCCGGCATCGCGGTCGACTTCCTGTTCCTGCTGATCTCCCAGATCACCGGCAATCCGGACATCGCCGGCCTCGCGAGCGTCACCTGGATCAACATCGGGGTGTGCCTGCTGTTCATGCTCGGCGCGACGTGGATCTCGTACCGCGACATGCAGACGACCCAGAAGCTGCAGTACTGGCTCGTCAGCTTCCAGATCCTCGTGCTGCTCTTCTTCGCAGGCGCAGCGATCGTGCAGGCCGTGAGCGGCAACGGCTTCGACTACCAGCCGTTCGATCTGAACTGGTTCAACCCGTTCGCGATCTCCTCCTTCAGCGCGGTCGCTGCGGGTCTGTCGCTGTCGATCTTCATCTTCTGGGGCTGGGATGTCACCCTCACCATGAACGAGGAGACCAAGGATCCGGAGAAGACCCCGGGTCGCGCGGCCACCGTCACGGTGCTGATGATCGTCTCGCTCTACCTGCTGCTCGCCGTCGCGATGATCATGTTCGCCGGCGTCGGCACCGGCGCGCTGGGGCTCGGCAACGAGGACATCCAGGAGAACGTGTTCTTCCACCTCTCCGGCCCGATCCTCGGCCCGCTCGCGTTCCTCGTGTCGCTCGCGGTGCTCACCAGCTCGGCGTCGTCGCTGCAGTCCACCTTCGTGGGACCGGCGCGCACCCTGCTGGCGATGGGGCACTACGGTGCACTGCCCAAGTCGTTCGCGAAGGTCAGCCCCCGCTTCTTCACCCCGGGGTACGCGACCATCGTCTCGGCCGTGGTGGCCTCGGCGTTCTACGCCGTGATGCGCATCGTGAGCGAGGACACGCTGTGGGACACCATCCTCACGCTCGGCATGATGATCTGCTTCTACTACGGGATCACCGCCTTCGCGTGCGTCTGGTACTTCCGCAAGCAGTGGTTCGACTCGGCGCGGAACGTCTTCTTCACGTTCCTGTTCCCGCTCATCGGCGGCTCTATCCTCGCGGTGCTGTTCTTCACCACGCTGATCGACTCGATGGACCCGGCCTACGGCTCGGGCTCGCAGATCGGCGGGGTCGGCATCGTCTTCATCCTCGGCATGCTGATCATCGTCGTCGGCATCGTCGTCATGATCTGGAACGCGGTCAGACGGCCCGCGTTCTTCCGCGGACAGACACTGGGCATCGACGCACCGCCCAGCCGACGCAAGCGCTCCTAGCCCTCCCCATAGAAAGAGAATCATGAGCACTCAGACCGAACAGGCGCTCCTGGACAGCATCCCCACCGGCCTCTTCATCGGCGGTCAGTGGATCGACGGCGAGACCGGCGGCACCTTCGACGTCCAGGATCCCGCGACCGGTGCCGTCATCCGCACCATCGCCGATGCGACGCCCGCCGACGGCATCCGTGCCCTCGACGCCGCGGTCGCCGCTCAGGACGGCTGGGCGGCCACGGCTCCGCGCGTGCGCAGCGAGATCCTCCGTCGTGCGTTCGACCTCGTGCAGGAGCACAAGGAAGACCTGGCACTGCTCATGACGCTCGAGATGGGCAAGCCGCTCGCCGAGGCGCGTGGCGAGGTCGGCTACGGCGGCGAGTTCCTGCGCTGGTTCAGCGAGGAGGCCGTGCGCATCAGCGGGCGCTACGGGATCAACCCGGAAGGCACCGGCCACATGGTCGTCTCGCAGCGCCCGGTGGGACCGTCGTTCTTCGTGACGCCGTGGAACTTCCCGTTCGCGATGGCGACGCGCAAGATCGCCCCCGCGCTCGCGGCAGGATGCACCGTCGTGATCAAGCCCCCGGCACTCACGCCGTTGACCACGATGTACTTCACGAAGCTGCTCGAAGAGGCCGGCCTCCCCGCCGGCGTCGTCAACGTCGTGCAGACCTCGAAGTCGAGCGCCCTTTCGGCGCCGATCATCGCCGACCCGCGTCTGCGCAAGCTCTCCTTCACGGGCTCGACCGAGGTCGGCCGCAAGCTCATCGCCCAGGCGGCGCAGGGCGTGCTGCGCGTGTCGATGGAGCTCGGCGGCAACGCCCCGTTCGTGGTGTTCGACGACGCCGACCTCGACAAGGCCGTGGAGGGCGCGCTCGCCGCGAAGTTCCGCAACATCGGCCAGGCCTGCACGGCGGCCAACCGCTTCATCGTGCACAAGGACGTCGCGGGTGAGTTCGCCAAGCGCGTGACCGAGCGCGTCAACGGCATGAAGATCGGCCGTGGCACCGAGGACGGCGTGGCGATCGGACCGCTCATCGATGCGGACGCCGTCGCCAAGGCCGGCGAGCTCGTCGACGATGCGGTCGGTCGCGGTGCGACGCTGCTCGCCGGTGGCAAGGCCCTCGAGGGCACGGGCACGTTCTACGAGCCCACCGTGCTCACCGACGTCGTGGCCGGAAGCGCGATCCTCCGCGAGGAGATCTTCGGACCGGTGCTCGCGATCGCGACCTTCGAGACCGAGGAAGAAGCCGTGCGTCTCGCGAACGACACCGAGTACGGACTGGTGTCCTACGTCTTCACCGAGAACCTGCAGCGCGGTCAGCGGATGATCGACGGGCTCGAGACGGGCATGATGGGTCTGAACGTGGGCGTGGTCTCCAACGCGGCCGCACCCTTCGGTGGCGTCAAGCAGTCCGGCGTCGGCCGCGAGGGCGGCTTCGAGGGCATCCACGAGTACCTGTCCACCAAGTACACGCTGATCCCGGTCTCCTGAATTCCGATGCGGGGCCCGCGTCGTCGGGCCCCGCACCACCAAAGAGAGGACAAGTCATGACCGACTACGCCGTCATCAACCCCGCCACCGGAGAGACGCTGGCGTCCTTCGACACCTTCACGGACGCCCAGATCGATGAGGCGCTCGCTGCGGCCGACGAGGCCCACCGCGAATGGTCGCGCTCGTCGACGGTCGCCGAACGCGCGGCTCTCGTCCGTCGTGCCGCAGAACTGCACCGCGAGCGCCGTGAGGAGCTCGCCGACATCTTCGTGCGCGAGATGGGCAAGCCCCGCGAGGCCGCCCTCGGCGAGGTCGACTTCGCGGCCGACATCGCCGAGTACTACGCCGACCAGGCGGAGTCGATCATGGCCGACCAGCCGATCGCGATCCTGGGGGAGGGGTCGGCCATCATCCGCCGCTCCTCGCTCGGACCGCTCGTGGGCATCATGCCCTGGAACTTCCCCGCGTACCAGATCGTGCGCTTCGCCGCGCCCAACCTGATCGTGGGCAACACGATCCTGCTCAAGCCCGCGCCGCAGTGCCCGGAGTCGTCGAGCGCGATCGAGAAGATCTATCACGACGCCGGCTTCCCGAAGGGCGCGTACCAGAACGTGCTCGCCACGAACGAGCAGATCGCGACGATGATCGCGGACCCGCGCGTGCAGGGCGTCTCGCTGACCGGTTCCGAGCGCGCCGGGGCGGCGGTCGCCGAGATCGCCGGCCGCAATCTCAAGAAGGTCGCGCTGGAGCTGGGCGGGTCCGATCCGTTCATCGTGCTGTCCACCGACGACCTCGACGCGACCGTGCAGGCCGGCGTCGACGCCCGTCTCGACAACAACGGGCAGGCGTGCAACGGGGCCAAGCGCTTCATCGTCGTCGACGAGCTCTACGACGCCTTCGTCGAGAAGTTCACGGCCGCGATGGCGGCGGTCACGGCGACCGACCCCATGCTCGATGACACTGTCCTCGGGCCGGTCGCTTCCGAGACGGCCGCGGTCAACCTGCAGAAGCAGATCGATCAGGCTGTCGAGCAGGGAGCCACGCTGCTCACCGGCGGCACCCGCGACGGCGCGTTCTTCGCGCCGACCGTGCTGGCCGATGTGACGCCCGAGATGAACGTGTACAGCGAGGAGCTGTTCGGCCCCGCGGCTGTCGTCTACCGTGTGGCGGACGAGGATGCGGCGGTCGAACTCGCGAACGACACCACCTTCGGTCTCGGCTCCTACGTCTTCACCACGGATGCCGAGCAGGCCGCGCGCGTCGCCGACAAGATCGAGGCGGGCATGGTCTACGTCAACCTCGTGCTGGCCGACAGCCCGGAGCTGCCGTTCGGCGGCGTGAAGCGCAGTGGAACCGCCCGTGAGCTGGGCCACCTGGCCGCCGACGAGTTCGTGAACAAGAAGCTCATCCGCATCGGCTGAGCGTACGACGAACGGCCCCTCGCCGAGCGCGAGGGGCCGTTCGCGTGCCCGCCTCGTTTCGCGTGACGGATGCCCTGTCGGTGAGGACACCGAGTGGGAGACAATGGCGACATGAGCGCGCACACCGACCCCATCGAGATGCTGACCTCCGACCGGAGCTGGGAGCTGCTCGGCACGCAGGAATTGGGAAGACTCGTCACGCATGTGGGCGAGACGATCGACATCTTCCCCGTGAACTACGTGGTCGACGGCGAAGGCATCCTGTTCCGCACAGCGCCCGGCAGCAAGCTGTTCGAGCTGACCGTCAACACCGATGTGCTGTTCGAGGTCGACGACCACACCGACACCGATGCCTGGAGCGTGATCATCCGCGGGTACGCCACGGCGCTGGAGGCGGATGCCGACGTGCAGCGGGCGGAGGCCGCGGGTCTTCGACCCTGGATCCCCACCGTCAAGCGGGTGTATGTGCGCATCGCTCCCACGTCGGTCTCGGGACGGGCATTCCGTCGCAGCGCCGAGCCGGAGCTCGACGGTCCCCAGGAATACTGACCGACCCTCCACGGCGGGTCCGGACGAGCCTCGCCCCCCGGACCCGGGCGTAGGGTCGAAGCATGGCAAACGTCGCTGAGAACATCGTCAAGACTCTGCACGCCAACGGGATCGACCGTGTCTACGGCATCCCGGGGGATTCGCTGAACGGCTTCACGGACGCGTTGCGCAAGGACGGCACGATCCGATGGGTGCATGTGCGGCATGAGGAGTCCGCGGCCTTCGCCGCCGCAGCCGATGCCGCCACGACCGGGGAGCTCGCCGTCGTCGCCGGATCCTGCGGACCCGGCAACCTGCACCTGATCAACGGCCTGTACGACGCCAACCGCTCGCGCGTTCCCGTGCTCGCGATCGCCGCGCACATCCCCACCACCGAGATCGGCACCGGGTATTTCCAGGAGACGCATCCGCAGGAGCTCTTCCGCGAGTGCAGCGTCTACGTCGAGTACGTCGCCGACCCGAAGCAGATGCCGCGACTGATGGAGATCGCGATGCGCGCCGCGATCGAGGAGCGCGGCGTCGCCGTGCTGGTGATCCCCGGTGATGTCGCCCTCGCCGACATCGCCGACGACCGGGCCGTCGTGATCGAGCGCGCTCGCCCGGTGGTCGTGCCGAGCGCGCCCGAGCTCGAGAAGGCGGCGACGCTGCTGAATGCCGCGAAGAACGTCACGATCCTCGCCGGGGCGGGCGTCGAAGGCGCGCATGACGAGGTGATCGCGCTCGCCGACAAGCTGGGCGCGCCGATCGTGCACGCGCTGCGCGGCAAGGAGTTCATCGAGTACGACAACCCCTTCGACGTCGGGATGACGGGGTTGCTCGGTTTCGCCTCGGGTTTCCGGGCGATGGAAGCGGCCGATGCGCTCCTGGTGCTGGGCAGCGACTTCCCGTACGAGCAGTTCTACCCGGACAACGCCACGACCATCCAGGTCGACATCCGCGGCGCTCAGCTCGGCAAGCGGCATCCGCTCGATCTGGGGCTGGTCGGCGACGTGCGCGCCACCTCCGAGGCGCTGCTGCCGAGGGTGGCGCGGAAGGAAGACCGCACGCACCTCGACGACGCCACGGCCCACTACCGCAAGACCCGCAAGAAGCTCGACGAACTGGCGGTGCCCACCAAGGGCGATCGCCCCATCCACCCGCAGTACCTCGCGCGTCTGCTGGACGAGCACGCGGCCGATGACGCGATCTTCACCGCTGACGTGGGCTCGCCCACCGTGTGGGCCGCCCGCTACCTGTCGATGACCGAGAACCGTCGCCTGATCGGCTCCTTCACCCACGGCTCCATGGCCAACGCGCTCATGCACGGCATCGGGGCGCAGGCCGCGCATCCCGACCGTCAGGTGGTCGCACTGGCCGGAGACGGAGGTCTCTCGATGATGCTGGGTGAACTGCTCACCCTGACGCAGAACCGGCTGCCCGTGAAGACGATCGTGGTCAACAACTCGTCGCTGAACTTCGTCGAACTCGAGATGAAGGCGGCCGGATTCGTCACCTACGGGACGGGGCTGGAGAACCCCAGCTTCGCCGCGATCGCCGAGGCGATGGGGATCTTCGCGCGCCGCGTCGAGCGCAGCGAGGACCTCCCCGACGCCGTGCGGGAGGTGCTCGCCCACGACGGCCCCGCGCTGCTGGATGTGGTGACCGAGCGCCAGGAGCTCTCCATGCCGCCCGCGATCGAGGCCGCCCAGGTCAAGGGCTTCGCGCTCTACGCGATCCGCACGGTCATGTCCGGGCGCGGCGACGAGCTCCTCGACCTCGCGAAGGCGAACTGGCGCCAGCTGTTCTGAGCCGGCGCTCAGCTCTCCAGCTGCGCGCGGATCTCGGCGGCCTCGCCGTGCCGACCGAGCGCCTCGAACACGTTGCCGAGCTCGAGGGCGGCCACCTGCATCAGCGGCGGGTGGTCGGCCGCATGCTCGATGGTGCTGCGGTAGACCGGCACGGCATCGGCTGCGCGGTCGTTGCCGGCGAGCACACGAGCCGCGAACAGCTCTGACCCTCCGGCGGATCCGACGTCGCCGAGTGCCGCGAAGCCGTCGGCCGCGGTGAGGGCGGCCGAGACCGCCTCGTCGACACGGCCGAGCTCGGCCAGGGCACGCGCCCGCGAATCGGTCACATCGGCGAGCAGCCACCCGGCCTCGTGCTGCTGCGCGAGGGCGGCGACCTCGTCGAAGAGGCCGAACGCCCGCTCGTCGCCGCGCCCGCCGTAGGCCTGACCGAGGCTGTGCAAGACCTCGGTGAGGGCACCGACGGCATCGGGCGCGCGCCGCACGATCTCGGTCGCGGACTCGAGCAGGGCGATCGCGTCGTCGTGCTCGTCGAAGCGCGCGAGGATCTTGGCCTGCTCCGTCATCGACATCGCCTGATCCGCGTGCTCCTCGGCCTGTCCGAACAGCTCGGAGGCGTAGCCGTGCGCGCCGACGGACTGTCCGAATTCACCGGCAGCGCTCAGAGCCCGTGCGAGCATCGATGCGGTCATGGCGCGGGAGCCCGCTGGCACCTCTGCCTCTTCCTCGCGCTGCAGCACGTCTCCGAAGAGCTCAGCGGCCTCCTCGGCATCGCCGACACGCAGCATGGCGCGCGCCAGACGGAAGTCGAGGCCGGTCGTGTCGCCTCCCGATTCGCCTCCGAGGCGGGCGGCGAGGCGGTAGCGCGAGACGGCCTTCTCCGGCTCGTCCGCGTCCTCCCAGAGAGCGCCGGCGAGCAGGTGCGCGTCGCCGAGAGCGCGGGTCGCCCCCAGCTCGGCGAGCAGCCGACAGGCCTCATCGGCGTCGACCGCGCCCTCGACGTAGGCGCTGCCGCCGCCGCGCACACGTGCGCGGGTCTGCAGCGCCTGGGCCCGATGGCCGGTGCTGAGGTCGTCCTGCGCGAGGAGACGGTCCAGCAGTGCGCTTCCCGCTTCGAGGTCGCCCTTGCTCAGCACGGCGGAGATCGCCAGCAGCGTCGTGGTGTTCGTCAGCCGGGTGTCTTCGGCCTCGGCGAAGGACCGTGCGGCCACCTCGGCGTGATCCAGCGCGGCGTCGGGTTCGCCGGACTGCAGGTGCAGGGCGGCACGGCTGATGGCGAGGTCGCCACGCGTCCAGGCGGGGAGGTCGTCTGATGCGCCGATCTCCTCCTCCAACGCGGCGGTCGTCTCGGGGGTGTTCAGGCCGAAGGTGGCAAGGCCGATGCGCTCCTCCAGATCGGCCTGCGCGTCACGGCCGGCCGCCCGCAGCGCGGCGATACGCTCCGGCAGCAGCTGCAGGGCCTCTTCTGCGCGATCGAGGGCGATCAGGATCCCCAGGCGCATCGAGAGCAGCTGCGCGCGCTTGGCGGGGTCTTCGACCGCGAGGGCGTGGGGCAGGGCCTCGAGGGTCTCGTGCTCCGCACCGAACTGCGCGAGCTGCATCGCCCGCTCGAACCAGCCGTCCGCGTCGACCGGGGTGGTGGTGGGGGCCGGGGCCACGAAGGCATCCGAACGGATCGGCACGTCGTACTGCTCGTTCGCGAGCGCGCGCATCCGCTCGAGGCTGCGCGCGTGGCCGTCCGTCCCGTCCCGTCCGTCGAAGCCCGCTCCGATCCTCTCGGCGGCGGCCCACGCCGCGGCCGCGAGGTCGGCGGCGCTCCAGGCGCCATCGCGTTCTCCGAAGAAGGGGACGAGGGCGGCTGACTCCGCACCGCGCACCGGGGTGTCGCCGTGCCCGACGGCGGTGACCCGGTCCAGCGCCACGGCGAGGGCGGCGAGGGCGGCGAAGTGCGCGTCGACGTTCAGCCCGTCGTGCGCGAGCCACGCGATGTGCTTCTCGACCAGAGCCAGAGCGCGGGCCTCGTTGCCGGTGACGGCTGCGAACACGATGTTGTTGGCGACGATGCGCAGGTTGTCGGGGTTGTCCTTGGCCAGCCGGTAACTGCGCAGGTGCGCGGTCTTCGCCTCATCCAAGCGCCCGGCGCGAAGGTAGGGCAGCAGCACGCGCGAGAGGGCGTGCTCCGGCTCCTCACCGCAGGAGAAGCCGCCCTCGATCATCTCCTCGACGAGCACGATCGCCTCCGCGTCGCGATCGGTGTCGGCGAAGAAGCCGGCGATCTGGCTGCGCCCGCACGCGTCGCAGTGGCTGTGCTCGTCGCGCGGCGTGGCCTCCAGCTGCACCCGCAGCGCCTCGGCCTCCTCCATCCGGCCCGCATCCCAGGCATCTTCGAAGCGGGCGGTGAGCACGCCGCTGACGCCGAGGCCCGCCGCACGGTAGTGCGACTCCATGTCGTCGAGCACGGCGGCGATCTGCTCCTGCGAGAACGCGGGGGAGGACCGCAGCGACGATGCCATCCACTTGAACTGCCACATCAGGTCGGCGCCGCCGTTGTCGAGGTCGGCGGGGAAGCGCTGCGGGTCGGCGTCGTGGTGGGCGAGGCACCATGCGAACGAATTGAGCATGACGTCGGTCGCGCCGTTCATGTTCGCCGACGCCGTCTGACGCATCCGTGCCTCGTACTCGAGACGCTCGTCGCCGATCTCCACGGCGAGGGCGACGGCTTCGGCGACCAGGGCCTGCTCAGCGGGCCCCCAGGGGGTGCGGTCGATCTCCTCGATCAGCTGCTGGAAGCGCTTCTTCGGACGTGCCATGGACGGAACCTTTCGGGGAGGATTCAGCGGGCGTCGCCGAAGGGGATGGTGTCCCCCTCCAGGCCGGCCGAGAGGGAGACGAGGTCGGCGAGGGCGCTGGTCATCAGCGCCCTGTCGGCATCGGCGAGCGGGTGGTGTCCGGCGAGCAGCGCCTGGATGTAGAGCAGCTGCACCGTGCGGGCGAACACCGCGTCGTCCTGCACGCGCACCAGGGCGCGCACGACGCGGTTCGACCAGTTCAGGCACAGCCGTGCCCGCAGGTCGTCCTCGCGCGCGGAGGACAGGGTCTGGTCGATGCGATCCAGCACACCGCCCCACAGGGCGCCGGTGATGCCCTTGGTGCGTCCGCGATCGATCGCCCGCAGCACCTCGGGGTCGGCCACGTAGAGCCCGGCCAGGTCGGGGCGGTCGATGGAGCGCACGACGACGGAGCAGTCGGATGCGGCGAGCACGGCACCGGCACGCGCCTCGAGGGCGACGGCGGCGTCGCGGTCATCGAGGGGAGGCGGGTCGAGCCGGTCGAGTTCGCCCGTGACGTCGACCTGCTCGACCGTGACCTGCGGGTACAGGTCGGGCAGCATCCGGATCAGGTCGGCGTCGTAGAGGTAGCCGCCGTTGACGAGCACCTCGTCGGAGGGGGAGATGCCGGCCACCTGACGGAACTCGTCCACCGTCTGCGCGTACCGGATGTGCGGGTACCGCTCGACGAGGTCGCCGATGCGCAGGGTGCCGTGCGTGGTCTCGACGGTCAGCCAGCGGGAGATGAAGCGGGCGAGCTCCTCGTCGTGGCGCACCAACGACTTGAGCCCCACCTCGTGCACGGCGACGAACTGTGCGAGGCGGTGCGGTTCGCGCAGTCCCAGCTCGAGCACCCAGCGGCGGATGCCGGCGCCCAGCTGCTCCCGCACGCGTTCGAGCGCCGCGTCCTCGACGAGCGATTCCCGGCTCGCGGTCGGGGCGAGGCCGGTGGAGTCGATCACGGCGCGCACGAAGAACGCCCAGTCGGGGAGCACATCGTCCACGCGCTCGGAGAGCAGCATCCGCCCCAGGTACATGCGCGTGGCCTGGCGCGCGCCGGGAGGCGGCGCGAAGGGCAGCACGTACGCCAGGCCGCGGGTGCCCGTGGCCGGCTCGCTCAGCTCGATCACGTCGAGCGGACTCGCACCGAGGAGGTCCCGCCCGTAGCCCACGGCCGCTTCGGGATCCTCTGCCGCCTCGAGGAACGGCGCATCCCTGGTGATGTCGATGTCTCCGGCTGCGGTGTCGATCGTCACGCGCACCGGGAGGAACTCCCCGAACGTCGTCGCCAGCTCGTGCACCGCCGCGGGGCGCAGCAGCTCGTCGGCGTCGAAACGCGGGACGAGGTGCACGCTGGTGCCGATCGGCAGCTCCTCGTCGATCTCGGCCACCTGGAACGTGCCGTCCGCGCTGCCCGTCCACTCCACCGAGGCGCCGCCGCGGGCACTGCGGGAGCGGATGACGATCGTGTCGGCGACCATGAAGCAGCTCAGCAGGCCGATGCCGAACTGGCCGAGGTAGTCGCTGCGCGGGAGATCGAAGATATCGCGCTTGGAGCTGCGGCCGACGGTCGCCAGCAGATCGGCGACCTCCGTGAGGGTCAACCCCACGCCGTCGTCGCGCAGCACGAACTCGCCGCTCTCCGCGGTCAACGGGGTGATGCGGATGCGTCCCCCGCCGCCGTCGACCTCGCGGCGGGCGGTGATCGCATCGCGGGCGTTCTGCAGCAGCTCCCGCAGGTACACCCGAGGGCTGGAGTAGATGTGCCGGCTGAGCAGATCGACGACTCCGCGCAGATCCACCTGGAACTGCTGCACTTCAGCGCTCACCGGCGCTCCCTCCTCCTGCATACGCTCGCTGAGCCTAACAAGAACACGCCAACGCGATCCCGGTTCGGCACCACCGGATCGATGCCGTATGCTTGTGGGGCAGTTGTTGTCTGCATTCTTTCGCCATGCCTGGGGTCTTCCGATCACGGTCACGGTGGCAGAGTGGAGGGAACACCCCGAGACCTCCCGGTCTCTAGGGCGGTAGCTCAATTGGCAGAGCAGCGGTCTCCAAAACCGCAGGTTGCAGGTTCGATTCCTGTCCGCCCTGCGCGTCAGCGCAACGCTGACACACGAAAGGTACATTCAGGATGGATCAGGACGAACCGCGCGGCGAGGTCGTCGCGGCCGGCGCCACCCGCGAGAAGACGGGCAACCCCTTCTCCCGGTTCTTCGGGAGCATCGCCCTGTTCATCCGCCAGGTCATCGCCGAGCTCCGCAAGGTCGTCACCCCGACTCGCAAGGAGCTGTTCAAGTTCACCGGGGTGGTGCTCGTCTTCGTTCTGATCGTCATGGGCATCGTCTACGGCTTGGACACGCTGTTCGCGTTCGTGACGCACTGGGTGTTCGGAATCCCTGGCTGATGACCCCCGCGGCTCACCCCGCAGCTATGGAGAAGAAACAACGTGTCTGAACGATATTCCGACGACGCCGACTGGGCGACCGCCGCAGAGCAGTCCAGCGAGGAAGACGAAGCCCAGGAGGGCAACGTGCTCGCTGAGGAAGAGCTCTCGGTCACCCCGGCTGAGCACGTCGCGGTCCACGTCGAAGACGAGGACGGCGAAGAGGATGACACGGTTGACACCGACATCGACATCGACGACCCGGAGGCGGACGCGATCGTGAACGACGCTCTCAACCTGGACGAAGCGGCTGAGTCTGAGGCAGCCGCTGAGGTCCTCAACGAATCTGTGGCCGAAGAAGTCGCCGAGCTGGATGCTGCGGCGGCCGATGAGGTCACCCCGTACGACGGCCCCGAGCTCGGTGCCGATGACGTGCAGGGCGACGAGGACTCCTCGACGGACGAAGACGACGAGGACGCCGAGGAAGACCCCTACGAGGCCTTCCGCATGGACCTCCGCATGCTCCCGGGCAAGTGGTACGTCATCCACTCCTACGCCGGTTTCGAGCGCAAGGTGAAGGCCAACATCGAGCAGCGCAAGTCGACGCTCGAGGTCGAGGACGAGATCTACCAGATCGAGGTCCCGATGGAAGACGTGGTCGAGATCAAGAACGGCCAGCGCAAGATGGTCACCCGCGTGCGCATCCCCGGCTACGTGCTGGTGCGCATGGAGCTCACGGAAGACACCTGGTCGGTCGTCCGCCACACCCCGGGCGTCACCGGCTTCGTGGGCAACGCCCACAACCCGACGCCGCTGCGCTTCGAAGAGGCCTTCAACATGCTGAAGTCGCTCGTCGAGGTCAAGGACGTCCCCACCGCCAAGAACATCGCGTCGAAGGGCGGCGTCGCCGTCGCTCGTCCGCTTCCGGCCGAGGTCGACTTCGAGGTCGGCGAGACCATCACGATCAAGGAGGGCTCGTTCGCGGGTCTTCCCGGTTCGATCAGCGAGATCAAGCCCGAGAGCGGCAAGCTCACGGTGCTCGTCTCCCTCTTCGAGCGCGAGACCCCGGTCGAGCTGTCGTTCGACCAGGTCACCAAGATGATCTGACACCCCTCTTCACGAGGACGGCCGTCCCTTTCGGGGCGGCCGTTCTCGCATCCCCACCGGCATCATCGCTCCATGGTCGGGGCCTCCGGTGACGAGAGGTCTCCTGATCGGGTAGACTTGTGTGGTTTGTGCGGCGCTTCGGCGTGCGCACAGACGACCACGGTCCGGAAACGCCGGATCTGTGGGAGAAGCGGGTGCTCCGGCATCCGATTCGATGAAAGGAAAGAGAATGGCACCGAAGAAGAAGGTGACCGGCCTGATCAAGCTTCAGATCAACGCCGGTGCAGCCAACCCGGCGCCGCCGATCGGCCCCGCGCTCGGTCAGCATGGCGTCAACATCATGGAGTTCTGCAAGGCGTACAACGCCGCGACCGAGTCGCAGCGCGGCAACGTCATCCCCGTGGAGATCACCGTCTACGAGGACCGCAGCTTCACGTTCGTCCTGAAGACCCCGCCTGCCGCGGAGCTCATCAAGAAGGCCGCCGGCGTCCCCAAGGGCTCCGCGACCCCGCACACCGTCAAGGTCGCGAAGATCACCAAGGACCAGGTCCGCCAGATCGCCGAGACCAAGCAGGCTGACCTGAACGCCAACGACATCGAGGCTGCGATCTCGATCATCGCCGGCACCGCCCGTTCCATGGGCATCACGGTCGAGGGCTGAGGAGAATAATCATGGCTACCAAGTCCAAGGCTTACAAGGCTGCCGCCGAGAAGATCGAGGCAGACCGTTTCTACACCCCGACCGAGGCCGTCGCCCTCGCGAAGGAGACCGGATCGTCGAAGTTCGACTCGACCGTCGAGGTCGCGCTGAAGCTCGCCGTCGACCCCCGCAAGGCAGACCAGATGGTGCGCGGCACCGTCATCCTGCCCCACGGCACCGGTAAGACCGCCCGCGTCATCGTCTTCGCCACCGGCCCCGCGGCCGAGGCCGCGATCGCCGCAGGTGCAGATGAGGTCGGCGGCGCCGAGCTCATCCAGAAGGTCGCCGATGGCTGGACCAACTTCGACGCCGCCGTCTCCACCCCGGAGCTCATGGGCCAGGTCGGTCGTCTCGGAAAGGTGCTCGGACCGCGTGGTCTGATGCCGAACCCGAAGACCGGCACCGTGACCCCGAACCCGGCCAAGGCCGTCGAGGAGATCAAGGGCGGAAAGATCGAGTTCCGCGTCGACAAGCACGCCAACGTGCACTTCGTCGTCGGCAAGGCCTCCTTCACCGCCGAGCAGCTGAACGAGAACATCGGCGCAGCGCTCGAGGAGATCGTCCGCCTCAAGCCGTCGAGCTCGAAGGGCCGTTACATCCAGAAGGGTGCGGTGTCGACCACGTTCGGCCCCGGCATCCCGCTGGACGTCAACTCCATCTGAGTCTGACTCGCAGAAACGCCCCCGGGTTCTCCCGGGGGCGTTTCTGCGTCTTCCGAGCTCCGGCGAAACGAAACGTCATCGGATGCGGCGAACCGCCCCGTGCCACGTACTGTGGGGGAGTTCCCGCGACGGTCGCGTAAACTCGCACCGCGCTTCACACCCCAGGAGGGTTCATGTCCCGTCGTCTCATCGCCGTCACCGCACTCGTCGTCGCCGCCGCGGCCCTGACCGCCTGCAGCGGGTCGAGCACACCTGAGAGCACTGCGGGCAGCGGCGAGAGCTCCGCGAGCTCGGAGTTCGGGCTCGCGAAGGACGGCACCCTCACGGTCGGGACCGAGGGCACCTACCGTCCCTTCAGCTTCCACGACGACAACGGCGCCGGCGAGCTGACCGGATACGACGTGGAGATCATCGAAGCCGTCGCCGACAAGCTCGGCCTCGAGGTGAAGTTCGAAGAGACCCAGTGGGACGCGATCTTCGCGGGCCTCGACGCCGGTCGGTTCGACGTGATCGCCAATCAGGTCACGATCAACGACGAGCGCGAGGCGAAGTACCTCTTCAGCACGCCGTACACCGTCTCTCCCGGCGTGATCGTCGTGGCCGAGGATGACGACACGATCTCGTCGTTCGCCGACCTCGACGGCAAGACCACCGCGCAGTCGCTCACGAGCAACTGGAACGACCTCGCCGCCGAGTCGGGCGCCACGGTCGAGGGTGTCGAGGGCTGGGCGCAGGCCGTCGAGCTCCTGCGCCAGGGACGGGTCGATGCCACCATCAACGACAAGCTCACGTTCCTCGACTACGAGACGACCAACAGTCCGACCGGTCTCAAGATCGCGGCGGAGACCGATGAGGCGGGCGAGCAGGCATTCGCCTTCGCGAAGGACAAGGAAGCCCTCGTCACGGCCGTCGACGCCGCGCTCGACGAGTTGCGTGCGGATGGCACGCTGGCCGAGATCAGCAAGAAGTACTTCGGCGAAGACGTCTCCCAGTAGCCGATGGAGAATCCCTGGCAGCTGTTCCTGGACGCGCTCGGGCCGATCGCCTGGGCAGGTCTGACGGCGACGGTGCCGCTCGCGCTGGCGTCGTTCGCCCTGGGGCTGCTCATCGCCATCGGCATCGCTCTGATGCGGATCTCGGTGAACTCGATCCTCTCGGGCGTCGCTCGGTTCTACATCTCCGTGATCCGCGGGACGCCGCTGCTGGTGCAGCTGTTCGTGATCTTCTACGGCATGCCGTCGATCGGGATCACGATCGACCCGTGGCCGAGTGCCATCATCGCGCTGTCGCTCAACGTCGGCGGTTACGGTGCCGAGGTCGTCCGCGCCGCCATCCTCTCGGTCCCGCAGGGGCAGTGGGAAGCCGCGTACACGGTGGGCATGAACCGCACTCGCACGCTCACCCGCATCATCCTGCCGCAGGCGGCGCGCGTATCGGTTCCCCCGTTGTCGAACACGTTCATCTCGCTGGTGAAGGACACCTCGCTCACGTCGCTGATCCTCGTGACCGAGCTGTTCAAGGTGGCGCAGCAGATCGCCTCGACCACCTACGAGTTCATGGTGCTCTACCTCGCCGCCGCGCTGGTCTACTGGGTGTTCTGCCTGGTGCTGTCGTTCGGCCAGAGCGCCCTCGAGAGGAGGCTCGACAGCCGTGTCGCGCACTGACAACACTCCAGAGGCTCTGCTCACCGCCCGTGGCCTGCGCAAGAGCTTCGGCGACAACGAGGTGCTCCGCGGCATCGACCTGACGCTGCACCGCGGCGAGGTCGTCGTGCTCATCGGGCCCAGCGGTTCGGGCAAGACCACGGTGCTGCGTGCTCTCAACGGCCTCGAGACACCGGATGCCGGCACCATCGTCGTCGACGGCGGTCCCGAGATCGACTTCTCCCCGGAGGCGAAGCCCTCGCCCCGCGTGCAGAAGCAGAAGCGGCTCGCGCTGCGCGACCGCTCGGCGATGGTGTTCCAGCACCACAACCTCTTCCCGCACCTCACCGTCCTCGAGAACGTCATCGAAGGCCCGTGGCGGGTTCAGGGTCGACCGAAGGCCGAGGTCGTGGCCGAGGCACTCACGCTGCTCGATCGCGTCGGGCTGGCCGACAAGGCGGATGCTCGCCCGCACCAGCTCTCCGGCGGGCAGCAGCAGCGTGTCGGCATCGTGCGCGCGCTCGCCCTCAAGCCCGATCTGCTGCTGTTCGACGAGCCGACCAGTGCCCTCGACCCCGAGCTGGTGGGGGAGGTGCTGCTCGTCATCAAGGAGCTCGCCGACGAGAACTGGACCATGGCCGTCGTCACCCACGAGCTGAGCTTCGCCCGAGAAGCCGCCGACCACGTGCTGTTCATGGACGGCGGCGTGGTGGTCGAGCAGGGGCCGCCGGCCGCGCTCTTCAGCGCCCCGCAGCATGAGCGCACGCAGCGGTTCCTCACCCGCATCATGCGTCCGCTCGATGGTGCGTGAACCCCGCTGACCCTCGCCCCGCGGTCGGATCGGTGGCAGGATGCCCTCGTGGGAACCATCGACGACTACCTCGCAGACCTCGCCGCCGCCGATCGTGACGCGATCGATCGGGTCTATGCCGTCGCGCGTCGGGAGGCGCCGGATGCGGAGCAGGGCAAGGGGTACGGCATGCCCGCGCTCGTGCACGACGGCAAGCCGCTGCTCTCGGTGATGCGCGCCAAGAAGCACATCGGGATCTACCCGTTCAGCCCTGATGCCGTCGCCGCTGTCGCAGACGCTCTCGACGGGTTTCCGGGGGTCAGCGTCAACAAGGGGACCATCCGGTTCCAGCCCGAGCACCCGATTCCGAGCGAGGTCCTCGAAAGCCTCGTCCGTGCCAGGCTCGCCCAGATCGACCGCGCCTGATGCGGCTCAGCCCCCCAGGACGGGCAGCACGAGGCTGATCGCGATCGTGATCATGACCACTGCGATCACGGCGTCGAGGATGCGCCACGACCGCGGCGTGCGCAGCCAGCGCCCGAGGTAGCGTGCCCCGAATCCCAGCGCGGTGAACCACAGGAGGCTGGCGGCCATCGCTCCGGCCGCGAACAGCCAGCGCTCGTCGCCGTGCGTGGCCGCGATGGACCCGAGCATCAGCACGGTGTCGAGGTACACGTGCGGGTTGAGCCAGGTGAGGGCGAGGGTGGTCAGGATCACGGGGGCCAGCCGGCTGCGGGTGAGGGTCGCGGTCGCGCCGCCGGTCGCGCGGGAACCGGCGGACACGGCATCCGTCGCGTCGACGTCGAGTTCCTCGCCCCCTCGCCAGGCGCGACGGGCGGCCAGCACTCCGTATGTCAGCAGGAACAGGGCTCCCGCCCAACGCGCGACCACGACCAGCCAGGGCGCGGCCGAGAGGACGAAGCCGAGTCCGGCGACTCCCGCGGCGATCAGTGCCGCATCGGAGAGGGCGCAGATGATCACGACGGCGAGGACGTGCTCGCGCCGGATCCCCTGACGAAGCACGAAGACGTTCTGCGCGCCGATCGCGACGATGAGGGAGAGGCCGAGTCCGAGGCCGGCGAGAGCGGTGAGCATGGGTTCAGCCTAGGAATCGGAGTACATGAAGTGAAGCGAAGATTCCTATCGCCCCATTAGCATCTCTAATGTGCGCATCGATCCGGAACTCGCGACCACCCTCGCCGCGATCGTCGACGAGGGGACGCTGGATGCCGCGTCGAAGCGGCTGCAGATCACCCCTTCGGCAGTGAGCCAGCGGTTGAAGTCTCTCGAGCAGCAGCTCGGTCGCATCCTGGTGGTGCGCACCAAACCCGCACGGCTCACCGAGGCGGGGGAGGCCATCGTGCGTCTCGCCCGACAGGTCGCGCTCCTGGAGCACGACGCGCTCGTCGGCGTCGGTATCGACGAAGCCGGTGGCAATCGGCGGATCACGATACCTCTCGCGGTGAACGCCGACTCGATGGCCACGTGGTTCCTCGCCCCGCTGGCACGACTCTCCGCCCGACACGACATCGACTTCGACCTGCATCGCGACGATCAGAACTTCACAGCCCGCCTGCTGGAATCGGGCACCGTGATGGCGGCCGTCACGAGTGAGGAGAGCGCCGTCTCCGGGTGCTCGGTGTCGCCTCTCGGCGTGCTCGAGTACCGGGCGATGGCCGAGCCGGCATTCGCCGCGCGCTGGTTCCCCGAGGGAGCGACCGAGAGCGCCCTGTCCGCGGCGCCGTTCGTCGACTTCGATCGCAGGGACACCCTGCAACACGAATGGCTCAGGGAGATGTCGGTCGCACAGGAGGGGGTGCCCCGGCACTACGTCCCCGCATCCCACGACTACGCCCTCGCCGTCACGCTCGGCCTCGGCTGGGGGATGGTCCCTCTGCTGCAGGAATCGAGCGG
The DNA here is from genome assembly GCF_000340625.1 of Microbacterium sp. UCD-TDU. Taxonomy (NCBI): domain Bacteria; kingdom Bacillati; phylum Actinomycetota; class Actinomycetes; order Micrococcales; family Microbacteriaceae; genus Microbacterium; species Microbacterium sp. UCD-TDU. The sequence continues at coordinate 534,753 of NZ_KB454446.1, read as the reverse complement.
GCTCGTTCCTCTGGGCGGACCGACCCTTCGCGTGCAACTGTTCTGGCAGCAGTGGAACCTGCGCTCGGACCTGCTCGACACCATCGCCGCGGAGATCGCCGCCGAGGCGCGACGGGTTCTCGGCGGCGTTCCGGCCCGCCGATCGCGATAGGGCACGGCGGGCAAGGAGTCGATTCTGCGCGGGATGAGCGAATCTCGTGCGCGAAATCGCCTTGTTCTGCGGATGAGGCAACGAGAGGATGGCGCAAACGCGCAGATGCGGGGTCGTTGAGGGGCGACCGGAACACAGGCATTCGCGCGGCTCACGAATTCCTGAGGGGGAAGCGACATGGCAACCAAGGCAACCCAGCGCAAGGTGCTGGCGGTACTGGCGGGCGGGCTCGTTCTCGGCGTCGGCACCGCCGTGACGCTCGCAGCCTGGAACGATTCCGAGTTCGCGAACGGCACGTTCACCGCCGGCGCGTTCAATCTGCAGGGCTCGACCGACGGCACCGCGTATGCCGACCACAACTCGGCCGGTAGCGCGGCCACGCTCGTGTTCACCCTGCCGGCCGGACTCGTGGGCAACATGTCGCCGACCAGCTCGGTCTATGCCGGGTTCTGGGTGCGCCTCGCAGCCGGCACCACCAGCGGCGCCAATCTCGTCGCCGATGGCACCACGGCCGATGCCGCGGCCACGTCGAACTCCGACCACCTGTCGTACTCGATCTATCAGCTGGCGCCGGGCGCGACCTGTGATGCGGCATCCGCGACAGGCACACCGGTGGCGACCGGGACGACACTCGACCTCCAGACCGGCGTCACCACCGTGCCGCTCACCGCGGGGGCGACCTCCACGGATCCGGGGACGGCCGTGCAGCTGTGCTTCAAAGTGACGGCGGACGCCGTGCTCGAACCGAGCCTGGTGACCAATGCCACCTGGAAGTTCACGGCCACGTCGACGAACTGAGCATGTGATGATCACCCGCAGAGAAGTGCGGGAGAGGCGGCGACTGCGCTCCCGTCGACTGCGAGCGGTCCTGGCGGGAGGGCTCGTGCTCGGCATCGGCGTCGCCGCCACGCTCGCTGCCTGGAACGACTCCGAATACGGCTCGGCCAGCTTCACGGCCGGGAAGTTCGACATCGTCGGCGCGGTCGACGGAACCACATTCTCGAACCACGCGACCGCGGGAACGGCCGCGACGCTGAACTTCCAGCTCGCTCCGACCGCGATGGCACCGGGGAACTCCACCTATGCGCTGTTCAGCGTGAAGACGGCGAATCCGTCGGTGGCGGGAACCGTGCAACTGATCGCGGGAACCCCGACAGGTACAGGGCTCGCGGCGCATCTCACCTACGGCGTGCGCACGATCGCCGGAACCACCTGCAACTCGACCACGTATGCGGCCGGGACCGCGGTCGTGGCGGATGGTTCGGCCCTCACCGCAGGAGGCGCTACGGCCCAGGCCGTGACGGCGAACGGGGCCACCCCGGTCAACTACTGCTTCGCGGTGACGCTTCCGCTCGCCGCTCCCAACGCGGCGCAGGGGCTGACGATGACGCAGACCTGGCAGTTCCTCGGGACGTCGTCTTAGGAGCAGCAGCGAGAGCAGGCGCACGGAGAGGAGGACGAGATGACGACCCCGACGACACGGCGGAGCCTGCGGGAGGCGGCCCCGTTCCCCGCCCCGGCGGATGCGCACCAGACGGTCGAACACGGCCGCACTCGGCTCCGCCCCGGGCGGCTGATCGGCGATGCGCTGCTCTGGATCGCCGCAGCGGCCGGTACGGTGTGCATCCTGCTCGTCGTGCTCGCATTCACCGCACAGATCACGCTCATCATGTTCCGCACCGGTTCGATGTCGCCGACCATCCCGGCAGGGTCCGTGGCCGTGGTGCAGCGCATCCCCGCGGCCGAGATCGGAGTCGGGGACGTGGTGACGGTCGATCGTCCTGGCGAGCTGCCGGTGACGCATCGCATCACCACGATCACGCCGGGACCGAGCGCTCAGGAGCGGGTGATCACGATGCGCGGCGACGCGAATGCCGCAGATGATCCGTTCCCCTACACGGTGTCGTCGGTGCGGAAGGTGCTGTTCTCCGTTCCCGGGATCGCGCTGGTGGTCGCGGGGATGGGCGACCCGATCGTGTTGGGCGCGCTGACGGTCGCCGCGACCTCCCTGGTGGTGTGGGCGTTCTGGCCGCGTGGGCAGCGTCGGTCCGCTCACGATCCGCACGGGAGCGGACCATGAGGCGCGCGGTCGCCGTCGTGCTGCTCGCGGCCCTCGCGATCGCGATGCCGACCGCCGCATGGGCGGCGCCGACGACGCAGGTCATCCAGGGCTCGATCCTCCGCCTGGTCTCGGTTGCCGACTGGGCGGCGGCCGGCAGACTGCTGCCGGGACAGCCGGTGGAATGGGACATCGCCGTGAGCGCCGATGCCCCGGATCCGGGAGTCGTGCGGATCGCCGTCAGTGCGACGGGTGAGGCGCGGCTGCTCCTCGACGTCTGGACGTGCCCCGAGGCCTGGACCGAGACAGGATGCCCCGGTGGTGCGACCGCACTGCGCGCGGGCTGGAGCATCCCGCGCGACGGGGTCGAGATTCCGCTCACGCAGATCGCCGACACCGAGACGGCTCACCTCCGTCTCTCGATCCTCCTCGATCCCGCAGGGGGCTCCGGTGCCGGCAGCACCGCTGTCCGCGTGCACGCGCAGGGGGCAGGCGAGACCGTGGTCGCGGGGTCCGGTGGCGGGCTCGCGACGACGGGACTGCCACCCGGAGCCGCGAGTGCCGTCGTGGTCGGAGCGGCACTCGCGGTGTCGGGGACGGTGCTCGCGGTTCGCCGTCGCAGAGGCGCGGCGCCCGAGGTGGGGAGGAGGATATGAGGCGCAACGCGCGTGCGCGCATCCTCGCCGGCGTCGTCGGCCTCGCCCTGCTGGTCGGGGTCGGGTCATCACCCGCCGTGCAGATGACCGACGCCGCCTTCACCGACAGCGAGTATGCCACCGGGTCGTTCACGGCCGCGACGCTGGCGACGCCCGTGGTGACTTCGTGCACGGTGACGAGCTTCTTGGGCACCTTCACGGGCTTCACGATCACGTGGACGTCGCCCTATCCGAAGGCGCAGCAGCGCTTCTCCATCAACAACGTCGTCGTGGACAACAACGCCAACGTCACGCAAACCGGATCAGGGCCCTACACGTTCTCGTCCACGATCAGCTCGGGCCTGCTGAACACGTTGCTGGGGAGTCTGCTCGGATCGACCAATGCGGTCAAGGTCGAGGCGACCTACACCGGAACGTCGTGGGCCTCGACGCCGGCGACGCGTTCGCTCTCGGTCGGCGGTCTCCTGGGGTTCGGCGGCAACAACACCTGCACCTGAGCGGTGCGCCGCTCCGGCCGGATGCCTCGTCAGTCGGCGAGTGCCAGCGCGCGGAAGGCGTCGCGTTCGCGGAGCTGTTCGCGACGGCTGGCGGCGGCATCCGTCATCCGGCTCGGCACCTGCTGGCCGGTGGTGCGTCGGTAGAGCTCATCGATGAGGTCGGTGGCGAGGCCGACGAGCTTCGCGATCTCGCGGTCGTCGCGGTCGATCCAGACGCAGCGCGGCTCATCGTGGATGGGAGCGAAATCGACGTGCTCCTCCCACACGAACAGGGTCCGTTCGGCTCCGAGCACGTGCTGCTGCCACCAGACCTGGCGCAGGTAGGTGCGGGGGATGCCGCGGAAAGCCTTGTTCGTGGTCTTGATCTCGGCGAGCTTCACGCGCCCGTCGGCGTCGACCGCGATGCCATCGGGGGTGGCGAGGTGGCGGTGCTCGACCTCGGCGCGGAACAGCGCCGAGGAGGGGAGGATGCCGTGGGTCGCCGCGACCCATGCGGCGATCTCCGGCTCGCGCCGACGACCGTGATCGGTGTAGGCGTTGCCGCCGAAGCGGGGCCCTCCGCCCAGTTTGGAGTCGGCCGCCCTGGCGATCGACTTCTCCGAGGTCAGTCCTGCCACATCGGTGGCCGTGATGCCCCGCGAGCGCGCCCTCAACCATGCCACGCGGTCGCGGGAGTCCGCGACGATGCGTGCAGAGAGTTCCGGTGTCACCCTTCGACCCTAACCCCGCCCGCCGACCCTCCCTCCCGTACACGCCGCCCTCGCGCGACCGTCCCCGCCGCATCCGCGTACCCCTCCCGCATCCCAAGGTGGTCGCCGAAACCCACGGTGGTCGCCGAAACCCACGCCCGCAGTCGCGTGGGGGCATGGGTCTCGGCGATAAGCATGGGTCCGGGTGCCGCCAGGCGGTCAGGAGCTCCTCTGCCTGTCGTTCTGCACGGCGGCGATGTGAAGCGACTTGTCCGCACCTCTCGGAAGTTCGAGTCTTCGCGATGCGGGTGGCGCGCGCGACGAGTGAGGATCGAGTTCATGCGCAAGTCCGTCACCATCGAAGAAGCGCGCCGGCTCCTTCTCGCCAGAAGCGATGTGCTCGCTCGAGGGGTATCTGAGCGCGAACTCCGCGCCATGGTCGACAACGGCTCGATCGTGCGAGTGCGTCGCGGCTGGTATGTGGATTCTGCGGAGTGGGAGCAGCTCTGGACCGAAGGTCGCCATCTGATGAAGGTGCTCGCCGTGCATCGGGAATCCGCCGGCGGTGGTGCCGCATTCTGCTTCGCCTCGGCGGCCGTGATCCACGGACTCCCGCTCTACCGGACTTCGACGACGTACGTTCACGCGGTTCTCGGCCCGACGAGTCGAAGCAGGGTGAAGTGGGGCGTCGCGAGGCACGACCTCACACTTCGTGAGAGCGACCTCGTGGAAGTCGAGGGCATCGGATGCACCTCGCTCGAGAGGACCGTGCTCGATCTGGCGTCCCGGCTCACGCCTGAAGCGGCGATCGCCGTCGCCGACGCGGCGCTGCGGCGCATCGCCGTGCGCAGACACGAGCAGGACCATATCGCCGCCGCAGAGTGGAGGGACGAACTCGGGAGGCGGGCGCAAGCCCTCTCGAACCGGGGCATCCGTCAGGCCCGAGAAGTGATCGCGTTCTCGGATGGCCGCGCCCAGCTTCCTGGAGAGAGCGTGAGTCGTCTGCACCTTCACCGACTCGGGTTCACCGAGGTCGATCTGCAGTCGCGCGTCACCGGACCGCATGGCGAGGACTATCGGCTCGACTTCGCCTTTCGGGGAGCGCAGACGTTCGGCGAGTTCGACGGGCGAGGAAAGTACCTCGATCCGACGTTGCGTACAGGGATGTCGGCGGAGGCCGTGGTGCTCGCGGAGAAGCATCGGGAGGATGCGATTCGCGGTGTCACCGGGTGGCGGATCGTCCGCTGGGGATCCGAGCACCTCGTCACGTCAGATGCTCTCGGCGCGCGGCTCGGTGCGTTCGGCCTCCGCCCCTGATCCCGGGCTTCGAGACCTCTCGTGCGCTGGCCCGCGCCGCGCGCTCCTGTGCGCCACGTCCCCGAGACCCATGTGTGCCGTCGAGGCCCACGCTCGGATGCGTATCCAAGTGTGGGCCTCGGCGGGGAACGTGGGTCTCATCAGGGCGCGTGGGTCTCGTCAGGGGAGGGGGAGAGGGAGAGGGACGGGGGCGATTGGATTTGGGGGGAGCGGGACGGGTGGGGTACAGTTATCACGAACCGAAGACCGCTGGTCATCGTCGTGTGCGAAAGCATGCAGCGATCGAAGCTCTGCACAGCAGGGGCCCGCGCAGGACACGAACTTTCCAAAGCTCCGTGCGCTTGCGCCGGAGCTTTTCTCTTTGCAGGTGGTCCAGGTCGGCGCCTCACCACCGTGCGGCGCCTCGTACACACCAAGGAGTGACCATGGCGCAGAAGGATGCATCGGTCGCCGAGCTCACGAAGTCATTCGAGAACTCGACTGCCGTTCTGCTGACCGAGTACCGCGGTCTGACGGTTGCCCAGCTCAAGGAGCTGCGCAACAGCATCCGTCAGGACGCTGAGTACGCCGTGGTGAAGAACACGCTGACCAAGATCGCCGCCAACAAGGCTGGCATCTCCGCGCTGGACGACGACCTCAAGGGTCCGTCGGCTGTCGCGTTCGTGCACGGTGACTTCGTCGCCACCGCCAAGGCTCTGCGTGACTTCGCCAAGGCCAACCCGCTTCTCGTGATCAAGTCCGGCATCTTCGAGGGCAACGCCCTCACCGCGGACGAGGTCAACAAGTACGCCGCGCTCGAGAGCCGTGAGGTTCTGCTGGCGAAGGCTGCGGGCATGATGAAGGCGACGATGGGCAAGGCTGCCGCCACCATCGATGCTCTTCGCGAAAAGCTGGAGACCGCAGAGGCCGCGTAAGCGACCTGCGATCTCGTCTACAAACCCCATCTATCTAGGAGATACATCATGGCGAAGCTTTCCACCGAGGAACTGCTCGAGCAGTTCGCCGGCCTGACCCTCATCGAGCTCAACGAGTTCGTGAAGGCGTTCGAGGAGAAGTTCGAGGTCACCGCTGCTGCTCCCGTCGCCGTCGCCGGTGCTGCGGGTGGCGCAGGCGCTGCTGAGGCTGAGGAAGAGAAGGACTCCTTCGACGTCATCCTCGAGGCTGCTGGCGACAAGAAGATCCAGGTCATCAAGACCGTCCGCGAGCTCACCTCGCTGGGTCTCGGCGAGGCCAAGGCTGTCGTCGACGGTGCCCCGAAGGCTGTCCTTGAGGGCGCCAACAAGGAGACCGCCGAGAAGGCCAAGGCTGCTCTCGAAGAGGCAGGCGCAACGGTTACCCTCAAGTAATCGCGACGCTCACGCGTTTCTCAACGAAGGCCCCGGGTTCGCCCCGGGGCCTTCGTGCGTTTCCCGCCGGTCTCGCGGCCGCCCCGCATGCCGGCATGCCGCGAGGTCAGCGCGGGGGAGCCGTGGAGCTGCGCACCACGAGGGCGGAGGCCGCGTCGACGAGTTCGAGCGGAGCATCGGGGTGCTCCATCCGCCGCGTCAGCAGGCGCACCGCCTCGTGCCCCTGGTCGCGTGGCGACTGCCCGATCGTGGTCAGGGCGAACATGTCCGCGTGCTCGTGGTCATCGATGCCGACGACGCTCAGCTCGGTCGGCACAGCGATTCCCAGTCGCCGGGCGGCGATGATCGCGCCGATCGCGGCTTCGTCGCACACCCCGACGATGGCCGTCGGACGCCGTCGCCGGTCGCCGAGGAGCCCCGCCGCAGCCGTGTAGCCGCCCGGCATGGTGGGCGCGGCGCCGGCCACGCGCGCATGCGCCGCGAGTCCCGCGGCCTGCAGTGCGCCGCGGTACCCCTCGAGACGCTGGGCGTCGCCGAAGCTCAGCTCCGCGGTGTCCGTCGAGCCGCCGACGAAGGCGATATCGGTGTGTCCGAGTTCGATGAGGTGCTCGGTGGCGATGCGCGCGGCAGCCGTGTCATCGATCGATACGGCACTCGAGCCGTCGCTGTACGGACCGACGCTGACGAGCGGTCTTCCGGTTCGCTGCAGCCGCTCGAGCTCGTGAGCGCTCGGCTGGATGCCGACGGCGATGATCCCGTCGAAGCGCCTCCCGGGAAGCACGCTCTCGAACAGCCGCTCCCGGGTCTTCGACCCCTCGGGGACGCCGTACAGCGAAAGGTCGTAGTCGAGAGCGAACAGCGACTCCTGCACTCCGGCGAGCAGCTCGGCGAAGAACCACCGGTCCACGGGCGGCATGACGATGCCCACGGTCTGGGTGCGTCCTGTCGCCAGGCTCGTGGCGGAGGAGTGCGCGACATAGGAGAGATCGCGAGCTGCGCTCTCGACGCGCTGCCGGGTCGCCTCCGACACGTATCCACGGCCGCTCAGGGCACGACTGGCGGTGGCCTTCGATACGCCTGCACGTGACGCGACATCCGCGATCGTGCTCATCGGTCCTCCTCGACCTGATCACGCGGCCTGCGTGGCCCGACGCGGGGTGCGCGCCGCGTCACAGCGTAGTCGTCAGCGCCGAAAAAGGGAACCGGTTCCAGGCGTGCGGCGAGGGAGCGCTCCCATATCGTCGGGAGTCGGTGCATCGAATGGTTGCGAGCTTGTGACCCTAGCGTGTTGTGCAGGGATGCGGATGGCCAGTAGGTTGGCCTGGAATCGGTTCCCTAACGATGCCCCGGGGTGGCATCGCGCAGCCGGGAACCTGTACTCGAAGAGGAGAATTCACATGGCTCTGTCACAGCGTTCCCGGCGATACGCGCCGATCGCCCTGCTGGGGGTCGCGGGCATCGCGCTCGCCGGTTGTGGGGCTCCGGGTGGGGCACCCGGCACCGACGGGGGTGACGGAGGCGACGCCACCGTCACGATCTACGGCACGATCGTGGATGATGAGGCGAAGCTCCTCCAGGAGTCCTGGAAGGACTGGGCCGACGAGAACGGCATCACGATCAAGTACGAGGGCAGCCAGGACTTCGAGACCCAGCTCGGCACGCGTGCGCAGGGCGGCAACCCGCCGGACATCGCGATCTTCCCGCAGCCGGGTCTGTTCGCCGACTTCGCCAACCGCGACTACCTGAAGCCCGCGCCCGAAGAGGTCGAGAAGAACGCCAACGAGTACTGGACCAAGGACTGGGTCAACTACGGCACGGTCGACGGCACGTTCTACGGTGCGCCGCTGATGGCCAACGTCAAGGGCTGGATCTGGTACTCGCCGGCCAAGTTCGCCGAATGGGGCGTCGAGGTTCCCACGACGCTCGACGAGATGGGCGCCCTCACCGAGAAGATCCAGGCGACGACCGGCACTCCCGCCTGGTGCGCCGGTTTCGAGTCGGGCACCGCGACCGGATGGCCGGGAACGGACTGGGTCGAGGACTACGTGCTGCGTCAGTCCGGTCCGGACGTCTACGACCAGTGGGTCACCAACGAGGTCAAGTTCACCGACCCGCAGATCAAGCAGGCGTTCGACTCGGTCGGCGAGGTCCTGCTGAACCCGGCCAACGTCAACGCCGGCTTCGGTGACGTGCGCTCGATCAACTCCACCGCGTTCGGTGATGTCGCTCCGAAGCTCGCCGGCGGCGAGTGCGCGCTGACCCACCAGGCGTCGTTCCTCTCGGGCTTCTTCCCCGACGGCACGAAGGTCGCCGAGGACGGCGACGTCTGGGCGTTCATGCTCCCGGGTGAGTCGGCGGATGACTCCGCCGTCACCGGTGCCGGCGAGATCGTCGGAGCGTTCAGCGACTCCGAGGCCACCCAGAAGGTGCTCGCGTACCTGTCGAGCCCCGAGTGGGCGAACAGCCGCGTCAGCCTGGGCGGTGTCACCTCCGCGAACAACGGGCTCGACCCCGCGAACGCGAAGGACCCGATCCTGCAGGAGACCATCAAGATCCTCCAGGACCCGAACACGACGTTCCGCTTCGACGCGTCCGACCTGATGCCGGGTGCCGTCGGCGCCGGCACGTTCTGGAAGGGCATGGTGGCGTGGGTCAACGGCACCCCCACGGACGACGTCCTCACGCAGATCCAGACGGGCTGGCCCGCCAGCTGAGAGATGAGGAGGGCCGCCCTCTGGGGGGCGGCCCTTCTTCTCTCATGACGCCGCACGTCGATGTGCGGTCGTCGATCCGCTCCGCGTGATGAAGGGGAATCCGTGAACGCGACAATTTTCTTCCAGTGGATCGGCTCGCTCCCGCCTTTTCGAACACATTTTCATCCCGTACT
>NZ_KB454446.1:0-525067 GCF_000340625.1 Microbacterium sp. UCD-TDU | reverse complement strand
TTTTCGAAGGGGTTTTTGTACACCGGTATCCGGCTGGCAATGTGCCTGCTCATCCCGCTCGCCGTGATGTGGTTCTTCAACTCCTATTACTGGGCGATGGGTGTGGCCGTCGCCGTGGGTGCGCTGTTCTTCTGGCTGGACTATCGATCACGCGATGGCGCGGGATACCTGATCCAGCTCGTCGCCTTCATGGCACCGGCGATCCTGCTGCTGCTGGTCGGCCTGATCCTGCCGTCGATCCAGACGATGTACTCGTCGTTCCTGAGCTCGTCGGGCAAGGACTTCGTCGGGTTCGCCAACTATCTGTGGATCTTCACGCAGTCCGACGGCATCACCGCGGTGGTCAACACGATCATCTGGGTGCTCGTGGTCCCGACCGTGTCGACGATCGTCGGTCTCGCCTACGCGGTGTTCATCGATCGCACCCGCGGCGAGAAGATCTACAAGGTCCTCGTCTTCATGCCGATGGCCATCTCGTTCGTCGGCGCCGGCATCATCTGGCGCTTCATGTACGAGTACCGCGGGCCCGAGTTCGAGCAGATCGGACTCCTCAACCAGATCATGGTGTGGTTCGGAGGCGAGCCGCAGCAGTGGCTGCTGAACGAGCCGTGGAACACCATGTTCCTCATCGTCGTGCTCATCTGGGTGCAGACCGGTTTCGCGATGGTGCTGCTGTCGGCATCGATCAAGGGTGTGCCGCAGGAGCTTCTCGAGGCGGCGGAACTCGACGGTGCGAACGCCTGGGAGCGGTTCGTCTCGGTGACCGTCCCCTCCATCCGGCCCGCCCTCATCGTGGTGCTGACCACGATCTCCATCGCCTCTCTCAAGGTGTTCGACATCGTGCGGACGATGACCGCCGGCAACTACGGAACCTCGGTGCTCGCGAACGAGATGTACACGCAGTTCTCGAAGTTCGAGGCCGGCCGCAGTGCCGCCCTCTCCGTCATCCTGTTCATCCTGGTGCTGCCGATCGTCATCTACAACGCACGCCAGATCAAGAAGCAGCGGGAGATCCGATGACCGACACCGTGAAGTCCGAATCCGCTGTCAGCACACGAGCGATCACGACCGGGGGCGGCCTCGACGGCGCTGCAGGGCGCACTCGCAAGAAGCTGTCGCGTCCCTGGGCATCCGTCGCCTCCATCCTGATCGCGGTGCTGTGGACCCTCCCGACGCTGGGGCTGTTCATCTCCTCATTCCGTCCTCGCGATCAGATCCAGTCGTCCGGATGGTGGACGTTCTTCTCCGACCCGCAGGTGACGTTCCAGAACTATGTCGACGTGCTGCAGTCCGGCACGACCCAGCTGACCATCCTCGAATCGTTCATCAACTCGATCGCGATCACCATCCCGGCGACGCTGGTGCCGTTGATGATCGCCTCGATGGCGGCGTACGCCTTCGCATGGATCGACTTCAAGGGTCGCAACGCGCTGTTCATCTTCGTGTTCGCTCTGCAGATCGTGCCGATCCAGATGGCGCTGGTGCCCCTGCTGAGCTCGTTCTCGCGAGGCATCAACCTCTTCGGGCTGCAGGTCACGACCCCGCTGGGCGCCTCCTCGGGCTACGCGCAGGTGTGGATCGCGCACACCATGTTCGCGCTGCCGCTGGCGATCTACCTCCTGCACAACTTCATGTCGGAGATCCCGGGGGAGATCATCGAGGCGGCGCGCGTCGACGGCGCCTCCCGCGGACAGATCTTCTTCCGCGTGGTGCTGCCCCTGACGATGCCGGCGATCGCGTCCGTCGCGATCTTCCAGTTCCTGTGGGTGTGGAACGACCTGCTCGTCGGACTGGTGTTCGCCGACGGCGCCGCGGCGCCGATCACGAAACTGCTCGCCGAGATCACGGGTACGCGAGGAAACGACTGGTATCTGCTCACGGCGGGCGCCTTCGTGTCGATCATCGTGCCGCTGATCGTGTTCTTCGCTCTGCAGCGCTACTTCGTCCGCGGCCTGCTGGCCGGATCGACGAAGGGCTGATCTTCGAGAGACGTCGGGGGCCTTTCGAGAACGGATGCCGCGGTCGGGTGCAACACAGCGCCGGTCGCGGCATCCGCGCGTCTACCCTGAAGTCATGAAGTACGCAGACTCCATCGTCGACCTCGTCGGCGACACGCCCCTCGTGAAGCTCCAGCACGTCACCGAGGGCGTCGCGTGCACGGTGCTCGTCAAGCTCGAGTACATGAACCCCGGCGGCTCCTCGAAAGACCGCATCGCCGCGCGCATCATCGACGCCGCCGAGGCATCGGGCGAGCTGAAGCCCGGGGGCACGATCGTCGAACCCACCAGTGGCAACACCGGCGTGGGCCTGGCGCTGGTCGCGCAGCAGCGTGGCTATAAGTGCGTGTTCGTGCTGCCGGACAAGGTCGGTGAGGACAAGATCGACGTGCTGCGGGCCTACGGCGCGGAGGTCGTGGTGACTCCGACGTCGGTCTCTCCCGACAGCCCGGAGTCGTACTACAGCGTGAGCGACCGACTGGCCAGGGAGATCCCCGGGGCGTTCAAGCCGAACCAGTACGAGAACCCGAACGGTCCGCGCAGCCACTACGAGACCACGGGACCGGAGATCTGGCGCGACACCGACGGTGAGGTCACGCACTTCGTGGCGGGCGTCGGTACGGGCGGCACGATCACGGGGACGGGCCGATACCTGCGTGAGGTCTCGGAAGGACGCGTGCGGATCGTCGGCGTCGACCCGGAAGGCAGCGTCTACAGCGGCGGCACCGGGAGGCCGTACCTCGTGGAGGGCGTGGGCGAGGACATCTGGCCCGGTGCGTATGATCCGACGGTGCCGCACGAGATCGTCGCGGTCGACGACGCCGAGTCCTTCGCGATGACGCGGCGACTCGCACGCGAGGAGGGAATCCTCGTCGGCGGGTCGAGCGGCATGGCCGTCGTCGGTGCGCTGCGTGTGGCGCGGGAGCTGCCGGCGGATGCTGTGATGGTGGTGCTGCTTCCCGACGGAGGGCGCGGCTACCTGGGGAAGATCTTCAACGACGGATGGATGCGCTCCTACGGGTTCAGTGAGGTGGAGGACGGGGAGACCGTCGCCGACGTGCTCGCTGCTCGTCCGGCCAGGCAGGGCGCCGGAATCCCCGACCTCGTGCACGCTCACCCGACCGACACCGTGCTCGAGGCGATCGGCATCATGACCGAGTACGACGTCTCGCAGCTGATCGTGCTCAGCGCCGAACCGCCGGTCATGATGGGCGAGGTGGTCGGCGCGGTCGACGAGAAGGGGCTGCTCGATCTGCTGTTCCGGGGCGAGGCGAATGCGACCGATGCCGTGGGCGCGCACGTGGGGGAGCGGCTTCCGCTCGTCGGCATCCACACCTCGGTCGCGCAGGCCAAGGCCGCGCTCGCCGACGCCGACGCGTTGCTGGTGACAGAGGACGGCAAGCCTCACACGGTCCTGACGCGTCAGGACCTGCTGGCCTATCTGTCGCGCTGAGCCGATGCCCCGACCCGGGGCGTAACCGGGAGGCCGTCTGCGCGAGGGCCGACGTAGGCTGAGAGGCATGTCCGATCACGCCTTCGCCACCCGAGCCATCCACGCAGGACAAGCGCCAGACCCCGTCACGGGCGCGATCATCCCGCCGATCTATCAGTCCTCCACGCACGTGCAGGACAGCGTCGGCGGTCTGCGTGGCGGATACGAGTACAACCGGGCGGGCAACCCGACGCGTTCCTCGCTGGAGACGCAGCTCGCGGCCCTGGAAGGGGGTGCGAGCGCGCTGTCGTTCGCATCCGGACTCGCCGCGGAGGATGCACTGCTGCGCGGGATCCTGAAGCCGGGCGACCACATCCTCCTGGGCAACGACGTGTACGGTGGCACGTACCGGCTGCTCACCCGCGTGCTCGCTCCCTGGGGCATCGAGACCACGACGGTCGAGCTCTCCGACGTCGATGCCCTCCGTGCGGCGATCCGTCCCGAGACGAGGGTCGTGTGGCTGGAGACGCCGAGCAATCCGCTCCTGAAGATCGTCGACATCGCCCTGATCGCCGAGATCGCGCACGCGGCCGGTCTGATCGTCGTCGTGGACAACACCTTCGCCTCGCCGGCGCTGCAGCAGCCGCTCGCGCTCGGGGCCGATGTGGTCGTGCACTCCACGACCAAGTACCTGGGCGGGCACTCGGATGTGCTCGGCGGCACGGTCGTGTTCGCCGACGACCGCTTCTTCGATCAGGTCAAGTTCCAGCAGTTCGCGGTCGGCGCCGTCTCTGCGCCGCTGGATGCCTGGCTGACCACTCGCGGCATCAAGACCCTGGCGCTGCGGATGCGGCAGCACTCCGAGAACGCGCAGGCCATCGCCGAGTGGGCGCAGGAGCGTCCGGAGTTCGCGCAGGTGTACTTCCCCGGGCTGCCCTCGCACCCCGGCCACGAGATCGCTGCGAAGCAGATGAGCGGATTCGGCGGGATGCTGTCGTTCGGGCTCGCCGCGGGAGCCGCCACGGCACGGGCGTTCGTCGAGAGCACCTCGCTGTTCCAGCTCGCCGAATCGCTCGGCGGCGTCGAGTCGCTCATCGGATACCCGCCGGACATGACGCATGCCTCCGTGCGCGGCACCGAGCTCGCGGTCCCGGAGAACATCGTGCGACTCTCGGTCGGCATCGAAGACGCGAGCGATCTGATCGCCGACCTCGAGCAGGCGCTCGAGCGCGTCTCGCGCTGACCGCGCCAGACACGGTATCCGAGACTCACCCCGCGCAGCTGCCGGGGTGCGTCTCGGATCTGTGGCGGTCGGATGAAGGCAGAGCGGCGGTAACATAGGGGCTTCCCCAGGTCGAATCGATTCGACCCAGGTCTTCCCCCGAACTCTGGAAGGACGTCGTGTCCGACGCTCCCCGCACTGATTCCCTCCCCGCCCTGAAGGCGGACGATTCCGCCGCCGACGCGCAGCAGGCCCCGCAGCCGGAGCGCACCGCGACGGGAAGCATCCGCATCCCGAGTGCGACCGGTGCGATCCGCACGCTCGGCGCGAACCCCGCGACCGCACCGGTCATGCTGCACCCCGGAGATGCCATCTCCCTCGGCCGCCGGACGCTGTACATCATCCTGCTCGGCGCGCTCACGGCCCTCGGCCCTTTCACGATCGACCTGTACCTCCCGGCATTCCCGGTGCTGGAAGAGGACTTCCAGACCACCGCCGCGGCGATCCAGCTGACCCTGACCGGGACGATGATCGGGTTCGCGCTCGGTCAGCTTGTGGTCGGACCGCTCAGCGACAAGGTCGGGCGTCGGGTGCCGCTCATCGCGGTCACCGCGCTGCACGTGCTCGCCAGCGTCGGGGCGGCCTTCGCGCCGGACCTCGGACTGCTCAGCGTCGCCCGTGTGCTCATGGGCGTGGGAGCGGCGGCCGGTGGCGTCGTGGCCATGGCGATCGTGCGCGACCTGTTCGGCGGGCGGCGACTGGTCGTCATGCTCTCGCGCCTCGCCCTGGTCTCGGGTGTGGCTCCGGTCATCGCGCCCCTGATCGGCTCGTGGCTGCTCACGCTCATGCCCTGGCGTGGGATCTTCGGTGTGCTCGCCGCCTACGGCGTGGTGATGCTGCTGTCGACGATCCTGTTCATCCCGGAGACCCTGCCCGTCGCGCGTCGCCAGGACCGCGGAGGGGCGACCATGCTGCAGCGATACCGCTCCGTGCTCTCGGACCGGGTGTTCCTCGGCGTGCTCGTGATCGGCGGGATGACCTTCTCCGGCCTGTTCTCCTACCTGTCGGCATCGCCGTTCCTGTTCCAGGTGACGCACGGGCTCGACGCGCAGCAGTACGGTCTGCTGTTCGCCGTGAACTCGCTCGGTGTCGTCTTCGGCGTGCAGACCGCGTCCCGACTCGCCGCGCGCTTCGGACCGCAGTGGGTCATGGCCTACTCGACCGCGGTGCTGCTGCTCGCCGGAGTCGCGATCATCGTCACCGATCAGCTCGGTCTCGGGTTGTGGGGCACGGTGATCCCGCTGTTCGTGTTCATGACCGCGTGCGGATTCACGTTCCCGAACGTGCAGGTGCTGGCGCTCGACCGTCACGGAAAAGCCGCAGGAACCGCGGCGTCCATCATCGGCGCGACGAACTTCGGCGTCGCCGGCCTCATCTCGCCCGTCGTCGGATGGCTCTCGCACGACGCCGTGATCACCGCGACGACCATGGCCTCCGTCATGGTCGGATGCGCCGCGATCGGCATCCTGTCGCTCTGGTTCGTCGTGCGTCCGCGCACGGTCGGGATGCTCGCTCCCTGAGTGTTCAGGCATCGTCCGACAGAATGGGACGATGAACAGGCGGATGCTGCTGTGGTGGGGAGTGGGCCTCCTCGCGCTCGCGACGGTGCTGGGTGCCGTGGTCGTGTTCGCCTACCCGGCGACCCCCGGGTTCGATCGGTGGTGGAACGACACCATCGCCGGGGCCCGTGCGGACTGGATGGTCGACTTCGCCCTCGCGCTGAACTGGGTCGGTGGCGGCTGGGTCGCGATCCTCGGAGTGCCGCTGCTGGCGATCCTGGTGCTCGTGATCGCACGGCGGTGGCGTGGTGCGCTGTTCGCCGCGCTCTGCTTCGCCGCGAGTGCCGCCGGCGTGCAGCTGCTCAAGCAGCTCTTCGGGCGTGCACGGCCCGACGACATGCTGGTGGTGAGCGACTACGGCTCGTTCCCTTCCGGTCACACCGCGAACGCCGCGACGATCGCGCTCGTGCTCTGGGTGCTCTTCCCGCGGGTCTGGGTCGCGATCGTCGGTGCGGCATGGGTGCTCGCGATGGCGCTCTCGCGCACCTTCCTCTCGGTGCACTGGGCGACCGACACCCTCGGCGGTGCGCTGGTCGGCGCCGGTGTCGTGCTGGTGCTCGCCGCCTGGCTGCTCCCGTGGGTGCAGCGCAACAGGGTCGCAGTCGAGGCGCCGATAGGCTGACAGGACCCGTTCCCTCCCGAGGAGTCGCCGTGTCCCGCATTCGTCCGTACCGCCCCACCGATCGTGCCGCGCTGTACGAGATCTGCGTGAAGACCGCGGATGCCGGGACGGATGCGACCGGCGTGCTGTCGGACGATTCGCTGTGGGGCGACCTGTTCGCGGTGCCCTACGCCGAGCGTCATCCCGATCTCGCGTGGGTGGTCGAGAGCGACGACGAGCGCACGATCGGCTACATCGTGGCGACGGACGACACCGACGCCTTCTACGCCTGGTTCCGTGAGCAGTGGTGGCCGACGCTCGAGGGACGCCACCCCCGGCCGGTGGAGGTGGTCACGCGGGAGGATCGGATGATCGACTACGGATACAGCCGCGCCGCCGGCATCGAGCCCAACGTCGCGGATCACCCGGCCCACCTGCACATCGACCTGCTTCCCGAGGCCCAAGGGCAGGGTCTCGGTCGCCAGCTCATCGAGACGCTGTTCGCCGAGCTGAGCCGGCGCGGGGTGCGCGGGCTGCACCTGGGGATCGACCCGAACAACGCCGGTGCCGCCGCCTTCTACGAGCGGCTCGGGATGACGCGCCTGCCGGCGGAGCCGGGTGGTCAGATCTACGGCGTGCGCTTCGACGGCTGAGCCCTCGCGATTCCGGCGGCGAGGGCGGGCCCGGTGCCCGCCCCTTCGGAGTCCCCAACGCCCCATCGACAAGAAGAGAGCCCCCGCACCAGCGGGCGCTCTCTTTGAATCGGCCTGACTTTTGTTCCGTTCTCTTTGTAAGGATGGAGCATCCGCCAGGTCCTCCGACCGGTTGAGAGGGTTCCTGACCTCACGCGGTGTCCGCGCCGCCGTGAACCGGGCGCCGTCGGCGCGGCAGTTGCGCGATGACTTGCTCGTGCCGGAGGTTGCTCGGCTGCATGCGGAGCTGCCCTCCTACATGACGGTTGTCGGCACTCGTGCCCGGAGTTCCCATCCCTGTTCCGTCGGACCAGACTCCAGCTTCCCGCCAATCTGCCGCAGGCGTTGTCCTGCCCGCCGCAGTCCGCGGCCACCGCTCGAGGCACTCGAACGGGCCGGGGGCAACGGCCCCGTGTTCGTGACGACAAGTTCTATACCGCTTGGGTCCGTATGAACACTGATGCTCGCGGACTTGGACTTCGGTGCGTGCTTGATGATGTTCATGACAGCCTCGATCGTCGTCTCGATGAGCGCGCGCTCTGCCGCTGACGTCGCGCCGAGAGACGAGTTCGGGACAGAGACCTGGGTGGCGATCCCCGCATCCTCCAGAAGCTCGCTGAGCGAGGTGACCGCATCCACGACGCTGCCGTTGTAGCGAGTCTCGCGGGAGGGCGGAGGCTCTGTCGTCGGGTCGCGCATGAGCGAGAGCAGGGACTGGATGCTCTGCAGTGCCTGCTCGGCCGATTCGTCGATCGTGGTGAGTGACACCTGTCGAGCAGCATCGTCCGGCTGTCGGGGCAAGGCCCGCGCATGAAACAGAATGAGCGTGAGGTCGTGCGCGATCCCATCATGGAGCTCATCCGCGATGCGCTCCTGGTCCTCTCGGGCAATGGCTGCAAGAACTCGCTCGACACGAGCACGTTCAGCTACGAGGACCGTTTCTCTCGCGGCCACGAGGCGGAAGGCGACGCCGACGAGGAACGCGATCGTCGCGACGCCGGCGATGCCGTAGATGCCGCCCGCCGCGAGCGTGGTGCTTTCTACCGCGACATACGCGGTAAGCGCTGCCACCACCACGACGTGGGTGATAATCACCCACGGTGCACACGTCGCGGCGACCAGTCCGAGTGAGACCGCCAGCTCGAGGAGATCGCCGCCGCTCCCGGTGAAGACTACGCCGGCGCTGCTGATCAGCATGACGATGAACGCCGCCGTCATCGGATGCCACGCGAACGCGGCGAGCCCCAGGTAGAAGACGATGGCGAGAAGGTCGTACCGGCTGAACTCACCGCCCTCGACGGCGAACCCGATGGCTACGGCCAGAAGGACGCCAATGACGACGATCAAGAGCAGGCGTGCAACCGGATGGAGCATCCGAGTCTCCCAGAACCGGGGAGACCGTAACATCCTCCCGGCTGATCCGCGCCCAGCGAGAAGGGGGTCCCGGTGACTGCCGGACGGCACGAGGCCGTCAGGCACAGATGCCCATCACCTTGCAGAGCCAGTCGCCGAGATCGTACTGATCAGTGATCACACGTCCCAGAGCGTTCACGACATATCCGCTGATCAATCCCATGCTAGTTTCCTTCATTCGGTCGACCGTCCACGTCGACCCTCAGATCGGCATCGACAGGCTCTACGGTAGCTCCGTCCACCCTAGGAGCGATGGCGTCCGGGTCGAGAAATCGTGACCCCAGGGCTAGGGATCAGCGCCGATACCCGCGATACCGTGAAGACGTGAGTGAAGTCGTACGTGTTCTCGTCGTCGACGACGAAGCCCTGGTTCGGCACGCGCTGCGCGCATTTCTCTCTGGCGACGACCGCGTCACTCTGGTCGGGGAAGCCGCCGACGGCACCGAGGTCATCGACACCGCCAAAGTCACGAAGCCCGACGTCATTCTGATGGACATCAAGATGACGTCGGTGGGTGGAGTAGAAGCGACCCGCCGCATTTTGGAGTGGAACCCGAACTGCCGCGTCCTCGCGCTGACGACCTTCACGACCGAGTGGCGTGCACTCGAGGTACTGCGCGCCGGTGCCTGCGGTTACCTCATCAAGAACTCCACTCCTGCGCAGATCATCGACGCCATAATCGCCGCCCACGCGGGCGACCGGGTGGTTTCACCGGAAGTGCAGGAGAGGTTCGTTCGCGCAGCCGTCGAGGCCGGCGATGGTCAGCTCTCCGACGTGCCTGCGCTCAGCGATCGCGAACGGCAGATCATCGAACTGATCGCGAAGGGCCTCACGAACGCTGAGATCGCCGAGGATCTCCACTACGCCGAAGGCACCGTGAAGGCAGACATCCGCCACATCAATCAGCTGTGGGGCGTCGATAACCGACTGCAGATCGTGCTGCGCGCTACCGAACTCGGCATCATCAGCCTTTGATTCGACCAGCGCGGGTTATTCCTAGCCCCAGGGCTATGAAGCGCTCTCGTTCCTTGTATAGGCGGACTGACGGCGAGCAGGATGCGAGTGTTCAGCTGCCAATCGGATGCACGCTGAATGCTCGCTCACCACCAACAAAAGGAGTCACTACATGTCACTTGTCGCATTGCCGCGAACAGCCGTGGCACGGTCGGCTGATGTACTGTCATCGGCCGTGGTAAATATCTCGGGCTACGGACGAATGGCGCTGGATGGCGTCGCGGCTCGCATGTCTCCGCGAGCGGTTACGAACAACCCCGCTCCTCTCGTGTTGTTCGCGGTCATCGCTGTGGCCGCGGCCGTTGTCGCGATCGCCGTTATGGGTCTCGCTGCGGCGTGGCTGATGTACTGCACGGCCAACTGGCCCGGTTCGTGGCCGGCGGTGGGAGTGCCCACTCAGAAGAACGGGTTCTACTACTTCGGGTGCATGGTCCCGCGCTAGGAGTGATCATGGTAGCCATGCTGGACATCCAATCCGTCACGAAGAAGTACGGAAAGCGCCAAGTGCTCGGCCCTGTGTCGGCGAAGCTGGATAAGGGGCGGTACTACGCGCTTCTCGGCCCGAACGGCGCCGGAAAGACAACTCTCCTGCACATTCTGATGGGCCTGACGAATTGCTCGTCCGGCATGGTTACCGTGCGCGGCACGTCGATCGACAATCTGGAGACGCGCCGAGACCTCGGCTTCAGCCCGGATGATGTGCCTTTCCCCGAAAGTCTGACCGGCTGGGAATTCCTCGAGCTCCACAATCGACTCCGCCAACGCGACGACTCCGAGCGATGCCTCAAGCTGTCCGAGCTCTTCCAAATCAAGCACGCGCTCGATCAGCAGATCTTCGAGTTCTCGCACGGCATGCGTCGGAAGCTCCAGTTCGTTGCAGCGGTCTCGCACGAGCCGGCCCTGCTTGCACTCGACGAGCCCTTTCGCGGACTCGACCCGAGGTCATCGTTGGTCCTTCGGACCTTCCTGCAGAGGTACGTCGATGGAGGGAAGACCGTTCTCGTCGCAACGCACGACATGCTTCGCGCAGAGCGTGACGCAGACGAGGTATTCCTGCTTCACAACGGTCTGATCCGATCCCAAGGAACAGCCGAGGAGGTCCGCTCGCAAGCGCAGAATGCCCTCTCGCTGGAAGCGGCCTTCGATGCACTGACCACGGACAAGAAATCAGCTGAGATCGACAACGAACTCATTCTCGATCTCACAGCAACGACAACAAGGAGGTAGTGATGCGACGTTCCATCGTCCTCGGTGTGATCACCGGCATCTTCACAGGGATCATCGCTTTGGCACTCGTCATGGTTGTGTCCCTTGCTCTCACATTCGCCAACGGAGCAGACGTAGTGATTCCCGGGATCTTTGAATCCTGGTCGGGTGCTGCGCCCGATGGCACACCCCAGCTCCGCTTCCTCCCAAATTTCGCGGGGATGGGTGTCGTTCTCCTGGTGTGGACCGCGGTCATCACACTGCTCTTCGTCTATCTCGCAAAGCCACGTAGTCGGGCATCAGTCGCTGACGCGCCGGGTAGCCCGTCGACGGAGGACGTGAAGGCTCACTAGTGTCGGCCGCCAGCACAGCCACGGCAGTCATCGCATCGACCGCGTGGAACACTTGGCGCGGTGACCTTGCGCGTTCGCTGCATTGGTCGACATGGTCAGTCCGACTGGCCATCTGGGTGAGCGGCGCGGTGGCAGCACTTGCCAGTATTGGGCTCTGCTGGTTGGTGCTCTACGTATTCGGGGATCTACGACCGCAAGCAGGCACCGATCTACGGCCCTACGTGCGTCTGGGCTTGTCCGGGGTGCTGCTGGCGGCAGTGATAGTCAACTCGCTCAATGCCGCAATCAGTCCGTCAACAGATGTGTTGAGGGGCGTCCTCCGGCGACTCCCCGTATCCACGTCGTCCATATCGTTGGGTCTGATGCAACCCGTCCTTGCGGTGGGCAACTTCATCGCCATATGTCTCGCGGCACCGTCGATCACGATGGTCGGGTACGTGGTCGCTTCGACGGGGTTGTCCACAGCGGCAGTAGGCATGGGGGTCGGGCTGCTGGTTATTTCCGGACTAGGCGTGATCGGGAGCATCCGCGTTCTCTGCTGGCTCATGACCGCGGTCCTGCGACTGCCAAGGATGTACGGAACAGCGATCGCGTCGCTGCTTACGCTCATCGTCGGTGTGCTGCTCGCTGTCCCCGGTCTGGGCCTGATCCCACCGAGCGGTGTCGGCGTCTACGTCCCGGGCTCGTTGCTCTCGGAGCTCCTCTTCGATCCGGCGGCCGGCGGATTCATCAGCTGGGCGCTTCTCGGGGTCTGGGCGGTGGCTGCCTGCGCGCTTTTTGTCCTCGGCCTCCGTCTGCGCGAGATTGGCGATGGACAGCCGGCGACTCGACTGCTCGTGGGAGTCGGGCTTCCCCGTGGCCAGTTCGCTGCCTACATCGTTGGTTCGCTGCTAGTCGTCGTGCGACTTCCCCAGTACATAGTCCTGTCGCTGCTAGCACTCCTCGGTATTCTCTCCACCTGGGGGGCGATGCGCTCGGATCTCCCCGGCTTGCAGCTCTATGCGGCCGCTCTAGTACCCACTTTCATCGCCGTACCGTGGGCAATAGGCATGTATGCGTTTGGGAGCTTGAGATGGTTTCATTCAAGGACACGGCTCACACCGGCTAGGTGCGGAGGGAACGCTCTGGCGACCTATATCGCGACACTTCTGGCGGGCCTCCCCATGGCGCTCGTCGTGATCCTCACCGGAGCACTCACGGGTCAAATCGGGTTTCCACAGATCGCCGAAGGGCTGGCCGCTGGTCTGGCGCTCTCCATCACGACCACCTTCATGGGCTCCCTCGTTCCATTCACCGCTCAGCAGCCTCTCTCGGCCACGGTGACGAGCGTTGCCGCGCTCGGTGTGTATGCCGTTGCCACACTGCTGATCGGATGGCTCGCCAATGAGTTGGGCATAACGAGCACCGCCATCGCGAGCCTCGCTGTCGCTGCGTTCGCCGCTGTCGGAGGACTCTTCTGGAGCAGGGAGGTGAACGAAGGTGCGATCGGTCACTAGGGAAGACGACCGACCGTGCATCGTGGTCATCCCCGCGCCCCGGATCGACTTCGATCACAATGCCTGGAGCTGTGAGGCAACGGGAGCGACAGCGCCGTCCCCTCCGTCGTTCCTGTCGCTGCAGTCGACGGATGCGGAGCTCGATCGTGTGCGGGATGCCGTTCACCGCGGTGTCGCATCCGTGCAACGGGTGCGTAAGCGACCCCGAGTTCTCGAAACGTACAGAGTTGATGTACTCCCGGGCAGATGGGGCAGGGACCTTCTCATCTTCACTCGAGTGGTCGCCGACTCGATCGGGATCCTTCTGTTGGCACCCCTTGTCGTGGCTGGTGTCATGCAGGTGCTCGGTCTCGAGTTCCTCGCCCACGCCTTCTTCATCCTCTTCGGGGTTCTTCTGTCGATTCCCGTTCACGAGCTGGGCCATCTGGTAGCCTTCCGAGCTCTCGCTCCCGCGGGGGCACCGGTGAGAGTGTGGTGGTCAGGGATGAACGCTGGCCTGGTGCGGCAACCACTGCCTCCGAGGCGTGACGTCCTCGTGACCTTGGCTGGGCCGTTCAGCCCGCTGGTTCTCATGCTTGTTCTCTGGCCCGTCATGGGTGTTGCCGAACTCATCGCGTTTTCGATCGTGGGGATCGGTCACACTCTGTCCGTGTTCCTGCCGGGTGGAGACCGCGATGCTCTCAGAGCTGCGCGAAGCGTGGGCGGGCAAGAAATAGTCGGCGTCAACTCCCGGGCCAACCGAGGCTAAGCATGAAACGTTCGGGCGTGAGGAACGAACTGGTGACAGGTTCAGTTAGGCCGCGAGTGTGAGCGGCTCGGTCCGTTTGGCCTCGAACTCGATGGGCGTCAATCCGCCGAGTGTGTCCTGGGCGCGCTGACGGTGATGTTTCCGCTCGATCCAGACCACGATTGCCAGGCGCAGCTCCTGGCGGGTCGTCCATCGGTGCCGGTTCAGCGTTTCAGGTTCGCTTGCGACAGGTACGCCGCAGCACGCCGGACGACCTCGTTCTCCCTCTCGGGTAGGCGGATCCGCTTCTCCAACTCACGAGCTTCAGCCGCATCCGCCGCAGTCTGACCCGGACGGTTGCCCTCCTCGACATCAGCCTGGCGGAGCCAGTTCCGCAACGTCGCTTCGCTGATACCGAAGTCGGTGGCGATCTGTCTGATAGTGACGCCGCTCTCACGGCTACGAGCGACCGCGACAACATCCTCGCGGAACTCGCTGGGATAGGGACCAGTCATGATGAATCCTCGCCGCCAGCGCCTCCCAGCGCTAACGATCAGTTGCCACCTATTCGTTCCTCACGCCCCATGAAAGATGCAGCAGCCTCACTCCAAGACCTTGAAGCACAGCTGAGTGCCGCGTTGAGGGTCGCAGAAGAGGGCACACGCGCCTACGTCCAACGCAGTGCCCGCCGAGCGCCGTCTCGTCATTCAAGGCTTCTTCAAAAGGCTCCTCATAGGACGTGATGGCGAAGTCGAAGACGCGGAACCCCAAGTCATCTTCGCGGGACCGCTGCTGCGAAACGAGACAGGGGAGCTGAGCGACCGGAACATCACCGTGCTGCCCGTGCCGATGCAGCAAGAGAGACGCTGCTGGCGGCGACAGGAACCTATGGGTTCCCTCTGAACACGGTGGAGCGGGGAGCACGCCCAGAACGGCGCTGGAGCCCTTCTGCCGTGCTTCTCAGCTTCGGCACGGAACACGAAAGAACCCCGCCCAAGCTTTCGCTTGCGCGGGGTTCGAACGAACTGCATTTGGCGGTGACGGCGGGATTCGAACCCGCGGTTGCTTGCACAACACACGCTTTCCAAGCGTGCTCCTTCGGCCGCTCGGACACGTCACCAAGGAACAACCTGTCCATCCTATCCGATGCCGGGCGTGCGACAGGACAGACCGCCGACAACCGGGCCTCCGGCACCCCCGGATGTGAAATATTGCGCGTCACCTGCCGTCTGTATAGCCTCATGTGAGGACGTATCGCCTTCTGTCGTGATACGACGTTTCTCTGGGGGAAGCATGCAGGCGAGTTCGACGGCGACACGAAGCGGCCACCGCACCGCGACGGCTTTCGAGCAGTATGTGAGCGCACGGCGCGGGTTCGTCGAGGGAGCGGTGTTCTTCCTGGAATCCGGCACGCACCTCGAGGCGGTGCTGAGCGGGAGCAGGCCGGGGGACGTCGTCTTCACCCCGGCGGGCACAGCCGTGCGGAGCGATCCGCGCGTCGTCGAATACGACGGGCGCTTCTGCAGGCCCGGTGACCAGCTGACCTTCGACGGCAGGCAGACGCTCGAACTGCAGGAGTACGTCGCGGCGCCCTTCGTGGCGATCGTCGGGCCCACCGTCATCCGGCAGTGCAGCGCGGAGGGCGTGGCCGCCTTCTTCAGCGACGCCGATACGGCGAGGGAATCCGGCGTCTTCGTCGAGCAGCTGCTGAGCAGCGCCGTTCTCCTCGACTCTCTCGTCTCCTTCGTCGGGACCGATCACGAGCCGGACGCCCTCGTGCGTGTCCATGTGAGCGCAGACGGCGGGTATCGGGACGGCCCCGACGGGCTGGTGATCGGTGAGGTCGGAGACGAGCGTGCGGACGTCGAGGCCCGCGCCGTCGACGGCGCGGGCCGAGGACGGGCCTTCGCGCGCATCGTCGACCGCGGCATGTTCGAGGCCGACCTCGATGACAGGCGGTGGCTCGCGCGGTACGTGGCGGCGCTCGGGATACTGCGTCAGTGGGACGGGATCCCGGCGCGTCCGGCGATCTCGGGGTTCGGTGGGCATATCGTGCGCGCGCTCGACGAACTCCCCGCGCTCCTGGGTGTCGTATCCGCCGAGGCGCCGTTCCTGCTGACCGGCGGCGATGACGAGTATCTGCTGGTGGATCCCGTGACTCGTCGTCGGTTCCGCCTCGGCATCGACGCCGCGCGTGCGGCCGAATGTCTGATCGCGACGGGAGACGAGTCGGCGGCGGTGTCCCTGCTCGCTGCCGAGCTCGACAGGCGCGCGAGCAGCGTCGCTCCCGTGGTGCGGGAGGTCCGCGGCGACCTGGCAGCGGCGGGTCTCGACGTGGCCGCGAGCCGGGACGAAGGCCTCTGATGCGAGACGACGACCGCGCTGCTCAGCCGGAGCTCTTCGGCGCCAGGGCGCTGCGCGAATGGATCACCGGCGAGCACAGGGAGCACTCCCGGATCTTCCTCCTCGAGAGCGGAGCAGACGTCAGCGACCTCGCAGACGTGGCCGGTCACGACGACGTGGTCCTGCTGCCGACGGAGAGCGCGCCGTACGACGGGCCGGCCGGCAGTGCCCGGTACAGCGGCGCGCTGCGCGAGGTCGGCGACGAGCTCTTCTTCGGTGAACGCGGCGTCGAGCTCCAGGACTACGTCGCTGCGGCGTTCGTGCAGATCATCGGTCCCACCGCCGTCCGCTTCTTCGATGAGACCAGCTGGCGCGCCTTCCTCGACGATGCGGAACTCGCGCGACGCACCGGAGTCTTCCCCTCGGCGTTGACCGATCCGCGGGTGCTTCTCGCCGATCGTGCTGCGCTGGTGAGGCCGGGTGGGCTGGAGGCCCCGAGCGCTCTCAGACTGAGCTCTGACGGCGCGGTCAGCCTGGGCCTGCAGGGCGAGATCATCGGCAGCACCGCCGATCTCGAGGCGCTGCTCACGGTTCCGCTGCCCGGTGCTGCGGCACTGGGAGGAGTCCTGCCCCGTGATGTGCTCGCAGCCGACCTGGCGAGTCGTGAGTGGATGGCGCGATACCTCGGAGCAACCGACCTCATCAAGATGCTCCGGCTGGAGACTGCGACCGCCAGGATCTCCGGCTTCGGCTGGTCGCTCATCGATGACGGGCGCGCCGACGCCGAACCGCTGGCCACGGATCCGTTCCTCCTCGACACCGAGGACGGCTTCCTGCTCGCGGACATCGGATCCCTGCGCCGCCAACTGCTGTCGGAGTCGACGGCCGTCGTCGTCGCCGCCACGCAGACCTCCCGTTCGACCGAGGTCGCGGCCGACCGCGTGGCTCGGCGGCTCGACATAGCGACATCCGACGCCCGCGCCCTGTGCCGCGAAGCCCGCACGGCGCTCAGCGTCCACGTAGGCACGCCCGCCGATGCGCGCTGCCGAACCGAGGAGGTCGACGCGTGAGCCTGCCGCATGCGCTGTGGACGTCGATGCTCCCCGCGGACGAGATCTTCACGTACGACCGTGTGGCCGTCGGCGCGGCAGGGAACCGTATCGAGTTCGCTGACGGATCCACGCGGCTGTGCGCGACGAGCGGTCTGTGGAATGTTCCGCTCGGCTTCGGGAACGCGGCGGTCGCCGACGCGGTGGACAAAGCCATGCGCGACGCCTCCTACCTGTCGCTGTTCAGAGCGCCCCATCGGTATGCGCGAGACGCGGCGGAAGCCCTCATCGAACTGGCGGACCCGAGCCGCTACCGCCGCGTGATCTTCTCCACGTCGGGCGGGGCGGCCAATGACGCCGCGATGAAGCTCGCACGCCAGTACTGGTCGCAGAAGTCGGGCGGCTCCCGTTCGATCGTGGTCGGCCTCAGAGGCGGCTATCACGGCACGATGTACGGAAGCCATGCCCTGAGCGGAGACGACCTCCTCCAGTCCGCCTACTCCGTCGACCGCAGAGCGGTGAGGCACGTCTCTCACAGCGACGACGGCGAAGAGCTGGAGACGCTGCTCAAACGGGAAGGATCCAGGGTGGCGTCGGTCGTCGTGGAACCCGTCCTCGGCAGCGGCGCGTATGCGTTGTCCGGAGCGTTCATCGATCGCCTCCTCGCCCTCAGGGAGGAGTACGGCTTCCTGATCGTCGCCGATGAGGTCGCCACGGGGTTCGGCCGCACCGGGACGATGCTCGCCACCGATACCTGGGCGGCGGCACCGGATGTCCTGATCCTCTCCAAAGCACTGACGAACGGCGCGATGGGCGCTGCGGCGCTCCTGGTGGGCGATCGGGTCGCTTCCGACTTCGTCCGCGGGGGCTGGACGTTCGTCCACGGCGAGACGCAGGCGGGGACCCCGGCCTGCGCGGCGGCCATCATCGCGGTGATCGAGGAACTGCGCCGCATCGATGTGGAATCGACCACCCGAGCGCTGGGAGCCGGGCTGGGGGAGTTGGCGACGTCGTTGCTGTCGGACGGCGTGGTCGCGGAGATCACCGGAAGGGGATGCTTCATCGGGCTCGGGCTTCGCACCGAGGATCAGGCCCCGCTCTCCGGGGTGGAGGTGCTCCGCGTCGTCGCCGCCATCGCGCGCAACGGCGTCCTGGTGCAGCCCGGTCCCAGCTCGATCGAGCTGATTCCCGCCTACGGGTTCACCCCGGACGAGCTGCATGAGGTGGGCGCAGCCATCCGCACAGGGCTGGCTCAGGCGCAGGAGGCATCCGCATGAGCTCGGACTTCGCTGGTCGAGTTCCCACCCTGTGGCACGGAGAAGGGATCGCCGGGCAGATGATGAAGCGCCTCACCGCGGGCCGCGAGACTCTCGTGGTGGCGGACGCGGCTGTCGCGGCCCCCTTCCTGGACGGCCTCTCGGCGAGAACGATGACGATCGACGCTCCTGCGGTGAATGTGGCGGCCGTCGTCACGATGGCGCAGGAGATCGTCCAGCGGTCGCCGAGCGTCATCGTGGCCGTCGGCGGAGGAACCGTGCTCGACGCCAGCAAGATCGCCGCACTGGCGCTCGCCCGCGGGCGCGTGTTCGACTACGCGATCGGGCATGCATCGTGGTCGGCGCTCACCTTCCTGCCTCACGCTCTGCCGGCTGCGGACATCGTCGCCGTGCCGACGACGCTGGGCACGTCGTCCGAGACGAACAGCGTCGGCACCCTCACGACCGACTGCGGTCACCGACTCATCGTGGGGCACGCCCTGAGACCACGGCACGCGATCATCGATCCCTGCAACCTTAGCTCCCTCACATCCGAAGCCGTGAGGGAGGGAGCGCTGGAGGCGTTCCTCCGTCTGGCGGGCGCCTCGACGAGCGCGCGGAGAAGCGTCAGGGCGAACCGCGACGCCGTCGCCCTCGGCCGAGCGCTCATCGACGCGACCACCCGCGATCCCGACTCGGCGGCGGGAAGGCTCCGCATCGCGCGATTGAGTGCCGCGACCCAGCGCAGCGAGGCGCTCAGAGGGCGGGACCCCTACAGCGCTCGCCATTGGTATCTGGCGAACGAAGTGGCCTTTCTGCTGCAGGTCCGAAAGGTCGTCGCCACGGCGGCCGTCATCGCCGCGGTCTGGCGACGAATCTGCGCGGGAGACGCGCGCTGGGGCGATCGGGAGAGCCTGGAGGGCTTCTGGGCACGAGTGTCGATCGGAACGGCTTTTCCCGTCGATCCGCCCGCCGGGATCGCTGCGCTCCTCGACCGCTGGGGGATTCCGCGTCCGCCCGAGCCGAGCGCTCATGACGTGGACCGCATCTCCGCCGCTACCGAAGCGGCATGGGGAAATCGCCAGCCGATGCTTCCCGGTCTCATCGCGGGCGACTTCCGTGATCTGCTCCGCGAATCGTGCTGGAGCCCTGAGCCGGTCGGCGCAGATCGCCGACCATCGACCGTGCTTTCGAAGGAGGTGAATTAGATGGGCAGAAATGAGGAGACGAGTATCCGGTTCCAGGAACTGGAAACGATGGAGGCCCCCAGTTGGGAGAGCTTCTATCAGGGCGCGATAGGTGCGCTGGTTCTCATCGGGATCGGCGCAGCCGCCGCGACGTGACCGCTGGTGGCGGAAGACGAGAAGGGGAAGGGAGGTAAGGATGCACACCGCAATGCCGACGCTTGAGTTCACGGAACTCGAAGCCATGGAGGCCCTGAACGACACCGATGACTACATTCGCGGATTCGCCGTGGGCGTGATCATCGGAATTCTCGCCTTGACCTAGACCCAGCATTCGAAAGCTCGACAAAGGAGGTTCGCCTTGCAGACGGAATCGCTGGAATTCACAGAACTCGAACACATCGACGCACCGCTCGAATGGTGGGAGCACGCCAGCTACATCATCGCCATCATCGGCGGAGCGGCAGCGATCGCAACCTGACCGCGGGGTGCGGGCGTATCTCGCACGCCCGCACCCCCTGTTCCCCTGGAGAGGCGATGTGCGAATGTCAGATCTGATCACCGAAGCGCTGTCGGCGCGACTCGAGGCGGTCGGCGCGGTGCCCATGGCACAAGACCTGTACGCCGGAGTCGGCACCGACTTCTACGAGCGGCTCGTCGGCGCCGACCGTGCCGAGATCCGCGAAGTGCTCGCGCTCGCGAGAGACTCCGCGGGGCCGATCCTCGATGTCGCGGCGGGGAGCGGGAGGCTGACGATCCCGCTGGTGAGATCGGGAAAGAGGGTGACCGCGATGGATCTCTCCGACGACATGCTCTCCCACCTTCGACGGGCGCTGCCGGACCACGCCGCGCTCGACTGCGTCGTCGCGGACATGCGCGACTTCTCCCTGGGGCGTCTCTACGACTTGATCGTCATCGGGGCGACCTCCATCACACTGCTCGATCGTGCGGGCAGGTCCGGCCTCTATGCGAGCGTGCGACGGCATCTCTCCGATGGAGGTGTCTTCGCCTTCACCGTCGCCGGCGGCGACGCTGCCGACAGCCTCACGGTCTCCAGAGATCACGAGATCGGTGTGCCCGGAGCCGAGGGACAAGAGACCTACCTCTTCTCACAGCAGCTGGACCACGACGGCGCGGCGCGTGTGGTCAATTGGGTTCGCGCCTCCGACCTCGTGGCCGGTGCGGAGGTGACCGTCCTCACGAGCCGCCTGCAGGTGCTCAGCCAGGAGATGCTCTCTCGAGAGGTCGTGGAGGCCGGGTTCGCGCCACCCGCCGTCTCGCCCGTGCGCACGAGCCACGGAGTGGAGATCCTCCTCCTCATGACTTCGCTCGCAGAACTCAGGAGAGAGGCGCCCGGCGATGCGTCCGACTAGTTTCGTGCGTCGAAGAGCGCCGCAGGCCGCAGCGGCGCTGACCCCCGACGCGCGCCCGCTCCTGGCTGCCGGGGTCGCCTTCGAGAAGGGGGCCGACGAAGCGGCATGGATCGTGATGCTGCACGGCGTGCCTTCGTCGCGGGTCTCGGGCGCGGTCGTCGACATGCTGATGGCGCTGGACGGCGAGACCCCGCTTCACGCTCTGCACATGCGCTTCGCCGCCGCCGAGTCGTGGGAGAGCTTTCTCGGGCTGGTGCTTCGCTTCCGTGCGAGCGGACTCCTCGACGGAGACACGAAGCTGCCACCTGGCCGCTGGGACTATCGGCCCCCGTTCACCCTGCAGATCGCGACGCTTCGAGCGCCTGCCCTGTTCGGCCGCGTGGACCATCTGGTCGTTCCGCTCTCGGGCAGGGCGGTCGGTGCCACCGTCGCCGTGCTGCTCGGCCTCGGGTTCGTGGCGGCGATCCTGCAGGCAGGGGAGCTGCGCAGCGCGCTCACCTCGCCGATCCCGCTGTCCGGTCTCGTGACCCTCGTCGCCGTGCTCTCGCTCCTGACCCTGCTCCACGAGAGCGCGCACGGCCTCACGCTCACGAGGTTCGGGGGAAGGCCCCGCAGGGCCGGCTTCATGATCTTCTATCTCACCCCCGCCTTCTTCGTCGACGTGACCGATGGCTGGCGCCTCCCCGACCGCCGGCAACGCGTCGCGATCGCCCTGGCCGGGCCCGCCGTGCATGCCGCCGTCGCCGCCGTGGCCCTTCTCGTCGCGCTCGCGCTGCCCGACACCGAGGTGCGCCGGACGCTGGTGCTTCTCGCGCTCGCCTGCGCTGCCATCGTCCTCGTCAACCTGATCCCGTTCGTGCGGTTCGACGGGTACATCGCGCTCATGAGCGCGCTGGATGAGCCCAACCTGAGAGCACGGACGATTCGTGACGGCGCGAATTCCCTCACCCGCTTCCTGTTCGGCGGGCAGAAGACGCCCAAGAGTCTGAACAGGTGGTGGAGCGTGCCGTTCGGCCTGGCCAGCCTGCTCGCTCCGGTGGTCCTGGTGCTGTTCGCCGTCGGACGGGCTGCTCGAGCGGTCGCCGGCGGCGGACCGGTCCTCGGTCTGCTCGTGGTCGCCCTGGAAGCCGTCGTGGTCGTGGTCGGCGTCGTCCTCGTCTCGAGGGCACTGCACCGCGCCTTCCGGTCGGGTGTCTCGCGACTGCGGTTCGTCGCCGTCCTCGCCGCACTGGTCTCGACCGTCGCTGTCGCAGGAGTCCTGATCCCCGTACCGGTGACCGTCACGCTCGGTTTTTCGGCGCAGGGCGGCCGGGCGGTCCTCCTGCACGCCGGCGGCGCCGCAGAGACGGAAGTGCCGGAAGGTGCGCCCGTCGTGCTGATGCGCAGCGGCCTCCTCGCC
Organism: Microbacterium sp. UCD-TDU; assembly: GCF_000340625.1. Taxonomy (NCBI): domain Bacteria; kingdom Bacillati; phylum Actinomycetota; class Actinomycetes; order Micrococcales; family Microbacteriaceae; genus Microbacterium; species Microbacterium sp. UCD-TDU. The sequence goes on along the minus strand of NZ_KB454446.1, from coordinate 502,691 downwards.
GACGAGCGGGTCGGCGAGGGAACGGTCACCCGGCCGCGAGCGATACCGACGGAGGTGCCGCTCGACGCGCTGTTCCCCGTGACGGCGGAAGGAGTGTCCCTGCCTGCGGTGATCGTCGCGGGCGTGGACCTCGCCGACGGGAACCCGAAACTGCCTGCGACGGGGCAGGCACGCGTCGAACTCGGCGTCCGAAACGTGTGGCAGTCGCTCTGGGCGACGGGCGTGACGCTGCCACTGGCGACCCTGCAGAGCGAGAGAGCGGAAGAGGATGAGAATGAACGACTACGCCATTGAGGTGCGCGGACTCACGAAGAGGTACGGCCAGCGGACCGCGGTCGAGGAGCTGTCCTTCGTCGTCCCGCGCGGATCGATCGTCGGGCTGCTGGGCCCGAACGGGGCGGGGAAATCGACGACTCTGCGAGCGATCGTCGGCCTGCTCCGGCCCTCGAGCGGAGACAGCCTGATCGACGGTGTGCCGTTCTCAGCCCTCGACAACCCCGCATCGCACGTCGGCGTCCACATGGACGGGTTCGGATTCGAAGCGGGCATCTCCGCCAGAAGACACCTGGAGATCTGCCGACTCGCGGCAGGGGCACCGCGCAGCAGGGTCGACGAGGTGCTGGAGGAGGTGGGGCTGGCCGCGGATGCCCGTCGCCGGGTGAAGACGTTCTCGACGGGCATGGCCCAGCGCCTCGGGCTGGCGACGGCTCTGGTGGGTTCCCCGCGCACACTCGTCCTGGACGAGCCGGCCAACGGTCTGGATCCCGACGGCATCCGCTGGCTTCGCCGGTTCCTGCGTGCCTTCGCCGAACGCGGGGGCACCGTCCTGCTCTCCAGTCATCAGCTCGCCGAATTGGAGCAGGTCGTGGATGAGGTCGTCGTCATCAAGCAGCGGGCGCTGTTCGCCGGGCGGCTCGGCGACCTGGTCACCAGCGACGCCGATTCGCTCGAGGGCAAGTACTTCGACCTGGTCGGCGGTGCGTCCGCATGAGGAACGCGATTCGCAGTGAGCTGCTGCGCGCGGTGAGCGGACCCTCCGTCCTGCCGGTCTATCTCGTGGCCCTGCTCATGCCGCTGTTCGTGCTGTTCTCCGACGGCTCGCGCTTCGACCTCGCCGGGGTCGACTCCCACGCGGCGACCTCCCGCCTTCTGGAGCCGCTCGCGTGGTCGGTGATCTCGGCAGCGTTCGTCGGGGCGTACGCGGTCACGCGCGAGTACTACTACTCCTCGATGGAGCGGACCCTCACCGGTGTCGGGTTCCGCCGTGCCTTCTCGGGAAAGCTCATCGCCGGGGCGCTCATCGCGATCGCGCTGTCCGTGTGCATCTTTGTCACCTGGACGCTGGGGATCTTCCTCGTCCTGGCCGAGAACGGGCTGACACTCGCTCTGTCGTTGCAGTCCTGGCAGCTGTACGCCGGCGCGCTGGGCGGTGCCGTGCTCGGCGCGCTCATCGGAGGAGCCGTCGGCTGGATCACCCGCAACTACTATGCGACGGCGATCATCGTCCTCGTTCTGCCGATGGTCGTCGAGTTCGCGTTGCTGCGCACGGCACCCGAGGTGGCGAAGTTCTCGCCAGGATTGGCCATCGCCGCCGTGGGGGTTCCCGGATTCCAGGACCGGCTGCTCGAGTTCGCCCCCGCCCTCGGAGTCGGACTCGCATGGACCGCAGGGCTCGTGGCGGTCGCCTGGTTCACAGGACGCCGGAGGGTGGGGTGATCCGCCGCGCTCTGCGAGCACAGGCACGCAGCTTCGCGGGCGACATGGTTCTCCTCGGAGTGACCGTGGCGGCGCTGCTGATGTCCCTCTCCCTGGCGATGAGCATCCCGCCTGACCTCGCGGGTGCTCCGCTCGAGGCCAGAGAAGCGCTCGCCGGGTCGCTCACCGCCGTGATCGCGATGTACGGCGCGGTTCTCGCCGCGGTGTACGGTTCGTTCCGCTACACGGTCGACCGGCGTGACGGTGTGATCGCTCAGCGCCTGATGCTGCAGTCCCGGTGGGTGAGCCTGCTCGTCCGCGTACCCGGTGCCGTCGTCGGTGGGGCGGTCGTGTCCCTCGCAGGACTGGTCGGCGGTCACATCGCGCTGACCGTCACTGCGGGCGGAATTCCCGTGGAGTGGTCCACCGTCGGATCCACACTCGCCCTCGGCGCGGTCGCGGGGCTGTGGGGGATGGGACTGGGGGTCGTCGTGCAGGTCCATCTCGTGGCTCTCTTCATCGTCTCCCTGTCGATGAGCGGGCCGGTGCTTCTCGCGATGCTCTGGGGAGCGGGCGCCGTCTACCTTCCACCCCTCGTGATGCTCGAGGCCTTCCGCCTCGACATCGACGCGCTCGGAGTCGCAGCGACCGATCGGCTCGACGGTTCCCTGGCCGCGGGGGTGACGGCCGGATGGATGGTGGCGGCTCTTCTGGCGGGGACGCTCGCGTTCCTGAGGCGCGATGTGACGTAGCCGCCTCGACAGCGTGTCAGCGCAGGTTCGGATCGGCCGTGGCCCACGACATAGGATCCCTAGGTGGCAACACCCAAGATCGTCCTCTTCTACGCGTTCACCCCGCTCGCCGACCCCGACGCCATCCGCGTCTGGCAGCGAGACATCGGCGAGGCGCTGGGCCTGCGCGGGCGTCTGATCATCTCGAAGGACGGGATCAACGGCACTCTCGGGGGCGACATCGGTGCGCTCAAGAAGTGGCTGCGGTCGTTCCGCTCGTACCAGCCCTTCGCCGACGCCGACATCAAATGGAGCGAAGGCACCGGGGTGGATGCCCAAGGACGCAGCGTCGACTTCCCGAAGCTCAGCGTCAAGGTGCGCGACGAGATCGTGTCGTTCGGTGCGCCGGGGGAGCTGCGCGTCGATGAGAACGGCGTGGTCGGCGGCGGCACTCGTCTGACGCCCGAAGAGCTGCACGGCCTGATCGATGAGCGCGGCGAGGATGTGGTGTTCTTCGACGGGAGGAACGCGCTCGAAGCGCAGATCGGGCGCTTCCGCGGTGCGGTCGTGCCCGACACCGAGACCACCAGAGACTTCGTCGAGCTCCTCGACTCGGGCGTCTACGACGACCTGAAAGACAAGCCGGTCGTGACCTACTGCACCGGTGGCATCCGCTGCGAGGTGCTGTCGAGCCTGATGACGGCCCGCGGCTTCGGCGAGGTCTACCAGCTCGAGGGCGGCATCGTCCGGTACGGCGAGAAGTACGGCGACGACGGCCTCTGGGACGGGTCCCTGTACGTCTTCGACGGCCGCGGCTCCGTCGATTTCTCCGACCACGCCGCGGTCATCGGAGAATGCGTCGGATGCGGGGCTGCGACCAAGCGCACCGCGAACTGTCCCGACCCGTCGTGCCGCTCGCAGTTCGTCGTGTGCGAGGGCTGCGTCGCGGTCCCCTGCACCGCCCACGCCGCCTGACGCGCACGCCGCCTGACGCCTACGGACGTCGGCCCGTTCAGACCGTCATGCCGGGCTCGGCGGCTCGCGGCGCGTACAGGGAACGCGGCACCAGCACCGCCCGCACCCTCGTCGCTCGATCGGCGCTCTGGCGCAGACTCGCGAGCACCTCACCCAGAGGTTCGGCGAGATCGTCCGATGCCTCGCCGGAGCGGGCATAGTTCGACCGTTCGACCGCATCCGTCAGCCGACGCATCGCGTGTGCATCCACGCCGTTCTGCCGCACCAGACCGGCCGCGCGCACGCGGGGAGTGTCGGCGTCGGTGACGGGAATCTGCAGGTCGATGAGGGTGTCGCGCACCTCCGCCCAGGCGGCGGCAGGGTCGCCACGGCGCGCCCTGCTCAGGCGCGCCCGACGTTCCGCGAGCCGGATGAGCGCGGGAAGCAGGAGCAGCACGACGACGCCGAGGGTGGTGAGGGCGACCGGTGTCGGGTCGAGGCGGCGCAGCTCGCCGCTGCTGGCCGGGTCTCCGCCGGCGTCGTTGCGGTCGACCTCGGGACCCGAGGTCTGCTCGGCCTGCGGTGCCGTGGTGGGTGCCGGTGCGGACGGGTTCCCTGATCCGCTGCCCTGCGTCGCCCCCGGGCGGAAGGCCGTGGGTACACCCAGCGACGCGGTGGGCTCGAACGGGACCCACCCGACACCGGGGAACAGCACCTCGGGCCAGGAGTGCAGACGATCGCTGGTCACCGAGAACACCGACTCGCTGCCGCGCTTCTCGTCGGTGAGTGAGCCGGGAAGGTATCCCACGACGATGCGCACCTGCATGCCGAGGGTCTCCGCCATCAGCGCGAACGCCCCCGCGAAGTGCACGCAATATCCGGATCGCGCGTCGAGGAACTCCGCGACGGCTTCTGCACCCGTGCCGTCGAAGCCTTCCTCCACCGGGGTCTCCAGCGAGTAGGCGAACTGCGAACGGAACCAGTTCTGCAAGGCGATGAGCCGGTCGTAGTCGGTGCTCGCAGCTGCGGTCACCTCGGTGGCCAGCTCACCGATGATGGCGGGCAGCTCGACCGGCTCGGCGTCGGGATCGATGACGGGAGCGGCGGCGTCGATGGCCCGGATCTGCTCGAGCGTGGGCAGGAGCCGCGACGACGTGACCGTGTAGTCGTTTCCGACGGCATCGGCGCCGCGGGAGTACAGCGTGCGGTTCTCGGGGGCGATCCGCCACGCGTTGCTGAGTCCCTGCACGGCGGTGGCGGGATAGGGCACGGGGAGCCAGGAACTCGACATCCGCAACACGCGGATGGAGGTGGTCTGCTCTTCCGTCGTGATGTCCTCGCCCCATTCCGGGGGGCCGAATCCGTCGTCCTGCGCCTGCAGATCCCCGTCGTCGGGTCGCCACACGCGGCCGTCGAAGCGCGAGAGCGTCGTCAGGCGCAGATACGGCGCGGTCTCGCCCTTCGCCGCCACGGTCAGGACCTCGACCGGATTGGGTTGGCGCAGATCATCACCCAGACGCAGCGATGCATCGACCGTGACCCCGACGCCGGTGCCGGCGAGGCTGGTGCTGACGGGAAGCATCGGGGCGACGGCGATGGTCGTCGCCATCGCGGCAGCCCCGATCGCGACGGCGACCGACGCAGAGGAGCGGCGTGGGGATTCGGGATGTCTGCGCGCCGTGTGGCGGAAGACGAGGAGGGCGACCGCACCGAAGAGCACGAACCAGACGACGTTCGTGTCGCCGAGGGTGACGATCATCGGCACAGCGCCGACGGCCCCGGTCAGCAGCACCGCCAGTACGGCGGACCGGTGGGTGACGAGGTGATCCAGGAGTATCGCGACGACCGCGAAGCAGACGCCCATGGCGGCCGCGAGCCCGGGGGAGGGGTCCAGCGGTGCCGAGCCGAACACGACCGCCTCGACAGCGGAGGCGCCGAGCACCCCGAACAGCGTCAGCGTCGCAGAGGTCGGGATGATCCCGAAGAGGGCGGTGTCACCGGCGATGAGCAGCGTCACGACGGCGACGGCGACCACGACCTGCGTGGCGAGCGTGGCGAGGTCCTGCACCCACTCGGCTCGTCGGCGCAGCAGGTGTCGCATCAGCATGCCGGTGCCGGCGACGGCGACGATCACGGCGATGACGGTGAACGACCAGGCTCCGGGAGCGATGACCGAGGTGAACGGCCACATGGCCACGAGCGCCGCCGTCGCCGCGAGCGCCCCGGTGCCGACCACCCCGGCCGGCTCCTCGTGATCGCGGTGCCAGAACGCCGGTCGGCGCACCGCGGCGGGCGCGGCGGGCGGAGCATGTTCAGCGCGGAACATCGCCGACTCCGATCCGTGCCGAGACGGCATCCTCCCAGGCGGCGGAGATGTCGCCGCCGAGCCGTGCCACGGTCCACCCGTGACGGGTGGCGGCCTCGGTGGCACCGGGGAGCGGTTCGGTGCTGAACAGCATCGGTGCGGCGGCACCGGCGGCACGCAGCACCGCCGCATCGTCCTCGTCGAGGCGGCCGGTGATGTAGACGAGTGGGCCGGGCGGTGTGCCGCCGATGAGCGCCACCAGGTCGCGGCTCTCGCCGCGGGGCGTGACCATCGCGAGAGCCGTGAGCAGGCCGTCGCGGTCGTCTTCGTGGCCGCGGAGAGCGCCGAGGAGGGTGCCCGCGCTGTCGAGAACGTCGACGCTGTAGCCCTCGGAGGCCAGGTGCACGGCCGCGGAGGCGCACAGTGAGACGGCGGCTTCGAAGGCCGGATCGGCCTCGGCCCCGGGAGCATCCCAGCGGCGACCGCTCCGGTCGAGCACGACCACCGCGTCGGGGCTGGACTCCTCCTCTTCCTGCCGCACCATCAGTTGACCCCGATGCGCCGTCGCCCTCCAATGGATGCGACGCATCGAGTCGCCCGGGATGTATCCCCGCGGCGAGAGGTTGTCGCTGCCCTGTCCGAGTCGGGTCGACGAGGTGTGCGCGGTTCCCCCGGCGGCACCGACGCGCACCGCGAGAGGTGCGAGGGCGAACACCTCGGGGACGACGGTCACGCTCCGGGTCTCCCCGAACGCCTGCTCGCGCTGTGCCAGACCGAAAGGGTCCACCGTGCGCAGCATCAGCGGGCCGACGGGCCAGACGCCGCGCCGCACACCGGTGATCAGGTAGCTGAGCCGGCCGTTCTCCGGAGGATACTCGCCGCCGGAGTCCGCGGAGACGGCGTCGGGGAGCACATCGTGCCAGAGTCCGCGCGGCACGCGGATGGAGCGCAGGGAGAACCGCACGCTCACTCGTGAGGTCTCGGACACGGTCAGCAGGTCGGTCGAGATCTGGCGGGTCACGGTGCCGGATCGTCGCGGCAGGCGGACCGCGAGGAGCGAGAAGAGGGTGAGGGCAGCGAGCAGCACGCCGAGGTAGAGCAGCACGCGCGCACCCAGGAGGTTCGCAGCGATCAGGCAGCACAGCGCGGCGACGAGGGCTCCGGCACCGCGGCCGGTGAGGGATCGACGTCGTCGCATGATGAGAGCTGTCAGGAACGCGTCGCGACGGGCACGCGCACCCGCTCGACGATCTGGGTCAGGGCGGCCTCGATCGGCTGTGCGCCTGCGCGGTGTGCGCCGCGCGCCGGGAGCAGACGGTGCGCGAGGACCGGGATGAGCAGGGCGGTGATGTCGTCGGGGATCACGTACTCGCGTCCGTCGAGGGCCGCCCACACCTTCGCGGCCCTGACCAGCTGGAGGGTGGCCCTGGGACTCGCGCCGAGGTGGAGGTTCGGGTCGGAGCGGGTGGCCTGGGCGAGGGCGACCGTGTACTCCTCGAGGGCCGGGGCCACGTGCACCGCCCGCGCCCATGCGATGAGCTGGGCGATGGATGCCGCGTCCGCGACGGGTGTGACGGCGGCGAGCGGGCTGACGACGTCGCGCTGACGCAGCATGAGCGCCTCGGCGGCGGCATCCGGATACCCCATCGAGATGCGCATCATGAATCGGTCGCGCTGCGCTTCCGGGAGGGCGTAGGTTCCCTCCATCTCCAGAGGATTCTGCGTCGCGACGACCAGGAACGGCTGGGGCAGCATGTGCGTGGCGCCGTCGACCGTGACCTGGCCCTCCTCCATCGCCTCCAGCAGGGCGGACTGCGTCTTGGGGGAGGAACGGTTGATCTCGTCGGCGATCACGATGTGGGCGAACACGGCGCCGCGCTTGAACTCGAACTCGCGATCGACCGGGTTGTAGACCGACACACCCGTGACGTCACCGGGGAGCAGGTCGGGGGTGAACTGGATGCGACGCACGGTCGCGTCCACACTCGCGGCGAGAGCCCTGGCGAGCATGGTCTTGCCGACCCCCGGCACGTCTTCGATCAACAGGTGCCCCTCGGCCAGCAGGCAGACGAGAGCGCTGCGCACCGCATCCGGCTTGCCGTCGATGACCTGACCGATCGAACCGAGGATCGCAGAGGTCTGCGCGGCGAACCTCTCGGCATCCATCGATACCGGGATCAGGGGGGCGTTCTCTGGCATGCGTTCCCTCTCACGTCGGCGCAGCGGTGCGCGTTATTCGATCGTAACCCTGCACAGGGTGCGCCGCTCTGGCAGGTTCCCCTGAGGATGCGCGGCGAACAGAGGCGCGATTCGGACCATCGCGCCGGTCGGGTTAGGATGGTTGACGGCTCTCCGCGTGGCGGCATCCAGGCCAATTCCCCCAGGGCGGAAACGCAGCAAGGGTAACCGGGCTCTGCTGGGTGCGCGGAGAGTCATTTTCTTTGCCCGCGGGCCCTCCCGACCGCACGCTCAGCCCCTTCGTGGCTGCACCTGCGACAATCGTCCGGTGACCGTCACCCCGCCGCAGAAGGCGCAGCATCCGCTCGGCCGATTCGCTTCGCCGGTGCTCCTGCTCGTCGTGATGTGGGTCGTGCAGTTCGCCGATGCGATCCTTCCCGGCTCGTTCACCGGATTCGGGCTGCGGTCCTGGGACGTCTCGGGGCTCGGCGGCATCGTGCTCGGTCCGCTCCTGCACGCGAACTGGCAGCACCTCATCGCGAACTCCGTGCCTCTGCTCGTGCTGGGCTGTCTCGTGGCGGTCGAGGGCACGCGTCGGTTCTGGGCCGTCACCGCCATGGTCGCGGTCGTGGGCGGTATCGGCACCTGGGTGTTCAACGCCCCCGGAACTCTGACGGTCGGCGCCTCTGGTCTGGTCTTCGGCTACTTCGGCTATGTCGTGATGAGGGTGTTCGCCCCCGGTCGCGTCGCGCACCGCATCCTCTACGCCGTGATCGCCGTCATCGTGATCGCGCTCTACGGCGGATCCATGCTCGCCGGGGTCTTCGGCGTCGCCGAGGGCATCTCCTGGCAGGGACACCTGTTCGGTGCGATCGGCGGCGGCCTCGCCGCTCTCGTCGGGCGTCGTCGTCGCACCCCCGGCGGAGCCCTGACGTCATGAGCGCCGCACCGGCATCGAGGGCGAAGCGCCGGCCGGCGACGAAGAGGCCTGCGGCGAGACGCACCAGGACACCGAGACGTCGCACGACCGGCACGAGAGGGAAGGCGGCGAACCGTCGGCGACGTCGTAGGATCCTGCGGCGGACGCTGCTGTCGGCCGGTGCGCTGGCCGTCGCCGTCGGACTGCTGGTGCTCATCCCGTTGGGCCTCGCGCGCGATCCCGCCCCGATCTGCATCGATGATCCGCAGACGTTCCCCGAAGCGGGGATCGAGGGCTGGAGCGGAGAGCAGCTCGAGAACGCCGCGACGATCATCCGCACGGCCGGCGCCCTCGGTTTCCCGAGGGAGGGGCAGATCCTCGGGGTGATGACGGCGATGGGCGAGAGCAGTCTGCGCAACATCGACTACGGCGACTGGGAGACGCGCGGATTCACCAATCCCGACGGGACGCGTACGACCAGCATCGGCCTCTTCCAGCAGCAGGAGTGGTGGGGGAGCGTCGAGCAGCGGATGGACCCGGCCACCGCGACGACGCTGTTCTTCGATCGACTCGGGCGGCTGCCCGAGTGGCAGACGATGGAGCCCTCGCATGCGATCCACCGGGTGCAGATCAACACCGACCGCGACTACTACTCGCGGTTCCAGACGGATGCCACGGCGGTCGTGGACGCGATGTCCGGCCCGTGCGAGTGATGCCGCACCATTTGCTCCGGTGAGACGCTCGGTGGGTTCACGGGCGCCGCGCCTAAGCTGAAGCCGTGGCGCAGAGCATCTACATCACCTCGGCCGAAGGCCATACCGGAAAGTCGACGATCGCCCTCGGGGCGCTCGACGCCCTCATGCGCGTCTCGCCGCGGGTGGGCGTGTTCCGCCCCCTCGCCCGCTCGGTCACGGCGCGAGACGAGATCCTCGAGCTGATGCTCGCGCACGACGGGGTCAACCTCGACTACGAGGACTGCATCGGCGTCACGTACGACGACGTGCGCGCCGACCCCGAGGCCGCCCTGTCGACCATCGTGGCGCGGTTCAAGGCGGTCGAGGCGCAGTGCGACGCGGTCGTCGTCATCGGCAGCGACTACACCGACGTCGCGAGCCCCGCCGAACTCGGGTTCAACGCCAGGATCGCCGCCAACCTCGGCGCACCCGTGCTCCTCGTGCTCAGCGGCCGCGATCAGCAGCGCCAGGCCGAGCAGCTGGGGACCACCACGGCGCGTCCTGCCGGAGCGATCGCGCAGATCGCCGCCCTCGCGCTGTCCGAGCTGGCCGAGGAGCGGGCCGAGCTGTTCGCCGTCGCCGTCAACCGCGCCGATCCCGAGGCCCTCGAGGCCATCATCGAGGCCGTGCACGCCGCACTCCCCGCCGAGAACACCCCGGTGTGGGCGATCCCCGAGGACCGCGCGCTGGTGGCACCGTCGATCCGCGGCATCCTCGCCGCCGTCGACGGCACCCTGCTCCAAGGCGATGACGACCGTCTGACCAGGGAGGCGCTGACGATCGTCGTCGCGGGCATGTCGATGGTGAACGTGCTGCCGCGACTGACCGAGGAAGCGGTCGTGGTGATCCCCGCCGACCGCACAGAGGTGCTGCTGGCCGCGCTGCTGGCCGACTCCTCCGGTACGTTCCCCCGCATCGCCGGCATCATCCTGAACGGCCCGTTCCCGCTGCCGGAGCCGATCGTGCGGCTGCTCGACGGCTTCGCCTCGTCGGTGCCGATCATCACGACGGACCTCGGCACCTACGACACGGCGGTGCGTGTGATGAGCACCCGCGGCCGCATCTCGGCGGATTCGCGCGCACGGTATGACCGTGCGCTCGGTCTCTTCCAATCCCACGTCGACATCACGGAGCTCACCGAGCAGCTCGGGCTCGCCGAGGCGCACGTCGTGACGCCCCTGATGTTCCAGTACGGACTCATCGAACGCGCTCGCGCCGACCGTCGTCGCATCGTGCTGCCGGAGGGTGACGACGATCGCATCCTGCGCGCCGCGGCCACGCTCCTCGCGAGGGAGGTCGCCGATCTGACGATCCTCGGCGACGAGTCGTCCATCCGTGCGCGGGCCGTCGAGCTCGGCATCGACATCGCCGCCGCCCAGGTGCTGAGCCCGACCGACCCCGACCTCGTCGAGCGGTTCGCCGCGGAGTACGCGCGGCTGCGGGCGCACAAGGGCATCACCCTCGCCCAGGCCGCAGACACCGTGACGGACGTGTCGTACTTCGGCACGATGATGGTGCACCTCGGTCTCGCCGACGGCATGGTGTCCGGCGCGGCGCACACGACGGCGCACACGATCCGTCCGTCGTTCGAGATCATCAAGACCAAACCGGGCGTGAACGTGGTCTCCAGCGTGTTCCTGATGGCTCTCGCCGACCGGGTGCTCGTCTACGGCGACTGCGCCGTGATCCCCGACCCGACGAGCGAGCAGCTCGCCGACATCGCGATCTCGTCGGCGACGACCGCCCGCCAGTTCGGCATCGAACCCCGCGTGGCCATGCTGTCGTACTCGACGGGGGAGTCCGGATCGGGAGCGGACGTCGACAAGGTCCGCGCGGCGACCGCCCTGGTGCGCGAGCGTGCACCCGAGCTGCCAGTGGAGGGGCCGATCCAGTACGACGCGGCCGCGGATGCGGCGGTCGCCAAGGCGAAGCTCCCCGGCTCCGCGGTGGCGGGGCGCGCGACGGTGTTCGTGTTCCCCGATCTGAACACCGGCAACAACACCTACAAGGCGGTGCAGCGTTCGGCCGGCGCGGTCGCGATCGGCCCGGTGCTGCAGGGGCTCAACAAACCCATCAACGACCTCTCCCGTGGCGCGCTCGTCGACGACATCGTCAACACGGTCGCCATCACGGCCATCCAGGCCCAGGGGTCTGCGCAGACGGGAGGCGCTGCATGAGTGCGATCCTGGTGATCAACAGCGGGTCCTCCTCGCTGAAGTACAGCCTGATCGACATCGGGCAGGAGAACCTTCTCGCCAGCGGACTGATCGAGCGCATCGGGCAGGAGATCAGCCCGGTCGCGCACACGGTACGCCCCGCGGTCGACGGCGACGCCGTGCCGGCCATGCTCGATGCGACCTATCGCAGCGAGAGGCCGATCGCCGATCACGCCGCCGCCTTCGAGATGATGCGCGAGCAGTTCGCCGCGCACGGCCCCTCGCTCCAGGAGCATCGACCCGTCGCGGTCGGGCACCGCGTGGTCCACGGCGGCGCCCGCTTCTACGCCCCGACGCTCATCGACGCCGACGTGGAGCGGCAGATCGACGAGCTCGCGGTGCTCGCGCCGCTGCACAACCCCGCGAACCTCGCCGGCATCGTCGCCGCGCGCGCGGTGTTCGACGAAGTGCCGCACGTGGCGGTGTTCGATACCGCGTTCCACCAGACGCTCCCGCCCGCCGCCTACACCTACGCGATCGATGCCGCGCTCGCCGCGGAGCACCGGGTGCGCCGATACGGCTTCCACGGCACGAGCCACCAGTACGTGAGCGCGGCGGCGGCGGATTTCCTCGGCCGCGACCTCGCCGATCTCCGCCAGCTGGTGTTCCACCTCGGCAACGGGGCGTCGGTGACCGCGATCGACGGCGGACGATCGGTGGAGACGTCGATGGGCCTCACCCCGCTCGAAGGGCTCGTGATGGGGACGCGCTCGGGCGACATCGATCCCGCGGCACTCGTGCACCTGTCCCGCCGTGCCGGTCTCTCGATCGACGACCTCGACTCCCTGCTCAACACGCGCAGCGGGCTCGCAGGTCTCGCCGGCCGCAGCGACATGCGCGACATCCTCGCCGGGGTCGAGGCGGGGGAGGACGCGGCGGTTCTGGCCTTCGACGTGTACGTGCACCGGCTGCGCGCCTACGCGGGGGCCTACATCGCACAGCTCGGGGGAGTGGACGTCATCTCCTTCACCGCCGGAGTGGGCGAGAACGCCGCGCCGGTGCGCGCTGCCGCGATGGCCACGCTCGGCTTCGCCGGCGTGGAGATCGACCCCGTCAGGAACGCCGCACGCGAGCGCGGCATCCGTCGGATCTCCGCGGATGCGTCCCCGGTCACCGTACTCGTCGTGCCGACCGACGAGGAACTGCAGATCGCCCGGCAGACGGCCGAGCTGATCTGATCCGTCCGCGGGGGTTACCCCGCGGCGCGCCGCCGCATTACGCTTGCACAGTGGCACGGAGAGGTGCCGGCCCGACGATCGCCCTTCTCCTGGAGGCTCTGTGCCTGAAGCACTGCCCGACCTGTTCCACGCCGACGGCGTGCTCTTCGACCTCGACGGCGTGCTCACCCCGACGGCCGAGGTGCACATGCGTGCGTGGAAGGCCGTCTTCGACGATGTGTTCGCGCGATGGGGCATCACGTCGCCCTACACCGATGCTGACTACTACGACTACGTCGACGGCAAGAAGCGCTACGACGGTGTCGCGAGCCTGATGCGCAGTCGCAACGTCGAGCTGCCCTGGGGTGATGTCGACGACGACCCGACGGCCGAGACCGTCTGCGGCATCGGCAACCGCAAGAACGCCGCGTTCGCCGCGTCGCTGCGCGCTCAGGGGATCGCGCCGTACCCCGGCTCGCTCGCGCTCGTCGAGAGCCTGCACGCCGTGGGCATCCCGCTCGGCGTGGTGTCCAGCTCCAAGAACGCCGAAGAGGTGCTGGGGGCCGCGGGCCTGCGCTCCTTCTTCCGGATCGTGGTCGACGGCGTCGTCGCCGAACGCGACGGACTCGCCTCCAAGCCCGCGGCCGACATGTTCGCCGCCGGTGCCGCAGCCCTCGGGGTCGACCCTGCACGCGCCGTCGCCGTCGAGGACGCCACCTCCGGCGCCGCATCCGCAGCCGCAGCCGGCTTCGCGACCGTGGTCGGCGTCGACCGCGGTGCGGGCGCCGACGCCCTGCGCGCCGCCGGCGCCACCGTCGTGGTCGACGACCTCGACGTGTTCCTTCCCGCTTCCCGCAACGACATCCCGGAGACCGCATGATCGACCGCGACCGCTTCCCCGTCGACCCGTGGCGTCTGATCGACACGCACTACTCGGAGGAGGGCGTCGGCGAGACGCTGTTCTCCGTCGGCAACGGCTACCTCGGCCTGCGCGGCAACCACATCGAGGGCCGCGGCGCCCAGGAGCACGGGACGTTCATCAACGGCCTGCACGAGACCTGGCCGATCCGTCACGCCGAGCAGGCCTACGGCTTCGCGGAGGTCGGGCAGACGATCGTCAACGCCCCCGACGCGAAGGTCATGCGCGTGTACGTCGACGACGAGCCCGTCTCGCTCGACGACGCCGACGTGCGCGAGTACCGGCGCACGCTCGATCTGCGCACCGGTGTGCTGGAGCGCCTCGTGGTCTGGGAGACTCCGTCGGGAAAGCGCGTGCGCATGCGCGACGAGCGCATCGTGAGCTTCGAGGAGCGCCACCTCGCGGTGCTGCGGCTCGAGGTCGTGGTGGAGAACTCCGACGCCCCGGTCACGATCAGCTGCCAGCTGCTCAACCGGCAGGACGGTGCCGGTGTCTATGCGGGCACGCCGATCGGCACGAAGGCCGCGGCATTCGACCCGCGCAAGGCCGAGAAGATCGCCGACCGCGTGCTGGAGCCCGCTGAGCACTGGCAGGACGGGCTGCGCTCGGCCCTGTCGTACCGTGTCGCCGACTCGGGGATGACCGTCGCCGTGGTCGCGGATCACGTCGTCGAGACCGAGAACGAGTACAACGCCCGCACGCTCATCGAGGCCGACATCGCCAAGAACGTGTTCCGCGTGCAGGCGAAGGCCGGGGTGCCGATCACCGTCACCAAGCTCGTGAGCTACCACACGTCACGAGGCGTGCCTCCGCGTGAGCTGGTCGATCGCTGCCGCCGCTCCCTCGACCGCGCGGCGGACGAGGGCGTCGAGACCGTGTTCCGCCGTCAGCGGGAGTGGCTCGACGCGTTCTGGGAGCGCAGCGACGTGCAGATCGGTGGACGAGACGATCTGCAGCAGGCCACGCGTTGGTGCCTGTTCCAGCTCGCCCAGGCGTCGGCGCGCGCCGACGGGGCCGGCGTTCCCGCCAAGGGCGTCTCCGGTTCGGGGTACAGCGGGCACTACTTCTGGGACACCGAGATCTACGTGCTCCCGTTCCTGACATACACGTCACCGCGATGGGCGTACAACGCGCTACGTGCACGGGTGCGCATGCTCCCGGCGGCGCGTCGACGGGCATCGCAGCTCAACGAGGCGGGGGCGCTGTTCCCCTGGCGCTCCATCAACGGCGAGGAGGCCTCGGCCTACTACGCCGCCGGCACCGCGCAGTACCACATCAACGCCGACATCAGCTTCGCGCTGGGCAAGTACGTGCGCGCGACGGGCGACGAGGAGTTCCTGCGGCGCGAGGGCGCCGACATCGCGATCGAGACGGCGCGGCTGTGGGCGACCCTCGGCTTCTGGCGGGCCTCGCGTCTGGTCGAAGGAGCGCCGGGAGACGGGATCGAGACCTTCCACATCCACGGCGTCACCGGGCCGGATGAGTACACGACGGTCGTGAACGACAACCTCTACACGAACGTGATGGCGCGCTACAACCTGCGCTACGCGGCCAAGATCGTGCGCGAGATCAAGGAGAGCCACCCCGAGGACTACGTGAAGCTGGTCGACCGCACCGGGCTCGGTCCGGGCGAGGCCGAAGCCTGGGACCGCGCCGCAGAGGCCATGTACATCCCGTACAGCGAAGGACTCGGCATCCATCCGCAGGACTCCCTGTTCCTCGAGCGCGAGGTGTGGGATCTGGCCAACACGCCCGCCGAGCAGCGTCCGCTCCTGCTGCACTTCCACCCGCTGGTGATCTACCGGTTCCAGGTGCTCAAGCAGGCCGATGTCGTGCTCGCGCTGTTCCTGCAGGGCAACCACTTCACGCCCGAGGAGAAGAAGGCCGACTTCGACTACTACGACCCGCTGACCACGGGCGACTCGACCCTGTCGGCGGTCGTGCAGTCGATCCTCGCGGCCGAGGTCGGCTACCAGGACCTCGCGCAGAAGTACTTCGAGCAGTCGCTGTTCGTCGACCTGCATGATCTGCACCACAACGCGGCGGACGGCGTGCACGTCGCCTCCGCCGGCGGGGTGTGGACGGCCCTGGTATGCGGCTTCGGCGGCATGCGCGACTACGCAGGCGACCTGAGCTTCGACCCGCGGCTTCCGGCGAGCTGGCCGTCGCTGTCGTTCCCGCTCCAGTGGCAGGGATCGACTCTGCACGTGACGGTGACGAAGGACGAGCTGCGCGTGCAGGTGCGCAGCGGCCCCCCGGTGCCGTTCAGCGTGCGGGAGGCCTCGTACATCGCGACGGTCGAGGACGAGGTCGTCGTGCCGCTCGCCGATCAGGGTCCGCTGATCCCCGGTCGTCCGACGCTCCGGCAGTTCGCCGACGCCCGACGCGAGGACGGCACGCGCATGTCGGCGTCCGTTCCCGTGATCACGACGACGATCCCGGTGATCGAGCCGATCGACTGACGCTCGGCCCGCCGAAGGTCGGTGGCACGCCGTAGGCTGTTGAGGTGACCACAGCCCTCTACCGCCGCTACCGACCCGAGACGTTCGGCGAGATGATCGGGCAGTCCCAGGTGACCGATCCGCTCATGACCGCGCTGCGCGGTGACCGGGTCGGACATGCCTACCTGTTCTCCGGGCCTCGCGGGTGCGGGAAGACCACGTCGGCGCGCATCCTGGCGCGCTGCCTGAACTGCGCTGAGGGGCCGACAGACGTGCCCTGCGGCGTCTGCCCCAGCTGTGTCGAGCTCTCGCGCGCCGGCGGCGGATCGCTCGATGTCGTCGAGATCGACGCAGCGAGCCACAACGGCGTCGACGACGCACGCGACCTGCGCGAGCGGGCGACGTTCGCCCCCAGCCGCGACCGGTACAAGATCTTCATCCTCGACGAGGCGCACATGGTGACGCCGCAGGGCTTCAACGCGCTGCTGAAGCTCGTCGAAGAGCCGCCGGAGCACGTCAAGTTCATCTTCGCGACCACCGAGCCCGAGAAGGTGCTCGGCACCATCCGCTCCCGCACACACCACTATCCGTTCCGGCTCGTGCCGCCGGCCGCGATGCTCGAGTACGTCGCCAAGCTGTGCGCCGAAGAGGGCGTGATCGTCGAACAGGGTGTCCTCCCGCTCGTGGTCCGCGCCGGTGGCGGCTCGCCCCGTGACACGCTCTCGCTGCTCGACCAGCTGATCGCCGGCTCCGACGCACCTGCCGGATCCGAGACCGTCACCGTCGGCTACGCGCGCGCCGTCTCCCTGCTCGGCTACACGCACGGCGCCCTCCTCGACGAGATCGTCGACGCGCTCGCCGCAGGAGATGCGGCAGCCGCGTTCCCCGCGATCGACCGCGTGGTGCAGACCGGGCAAGACCCTCGCCGTTTCGTCGACGACCTGCTCGAGCGCCTGCGCGACCTCATCGTGATCGCCGCGGTCGGCGCCGGTGCCTCGGCCGTGCTGCGCGGTATCGCGGAAGACGACCTGGAGCGCATGCGCACCCAGGCCGACGTGTTCGGCTCCGCGCGGCTCTCGCGCACGGCCGACGTGGTGAGTGCGGCCCTCGACGACATGTCGGGTGCCACATCGCCGCGCCTGCACCTCGAGCTCATGGTCGCGCGCGTCCTCGCCGGTGCGACCGAGCCTGCAGTCGTGACGCCTGCCCCCGCAGGCGAGCGCGCTGCGGCTCCTGCCCGTCCGGTGTCGGCCCCGATGGCTTCGGCGCCAGCGGCTGCGGCGACGGCTGCTCCGTCACCGTCCGTTCCGTCACCGGCTGCTCCGTCCGCTCCGGCACCGGCCGCCGCAGTGCCGACGTCGGAGCCCGCGACCGCAGAATCGGTCTCCGCGCCCGTCGCCCCGGCTCCGGCCGGCGCGCAGGGTGCGGGCGAGACCGTCAGCGCCGCATCCGAGGCCGCTCCCACCGCTCCCGCGGAGCCGGCAGTCCCCCAGGGCCCGGTCACGTTTGAACGTGTCCGCGCGGCCTGGCCGGCGGTACTCACGCGGCTCGAGAGCATCAGCCGCACGTCCTGGCTGCTGGCGACGGCCGTGCAGCCGCTGGCGTACGTCACCGAGACCGAGGTGCTGACGCTCGGGTTCACCAGCCAGCACGACGTCGCGAAGTTCAAGGGGACCACTCCGGGGTCCGGGCCTTCCGATCACCTGCGCTCGGCGATCGAGAACGAGCTCGGCGTGCGGGTGAAGTACCTTCCCGCCCCGATGCCCGCCGGGGGCGCTCCGCGCCAGCCCGCATCGTCCGGCTCCTCGGCGCCGGCCGATTCCGCTCCCGCATCGGAGCCTGCGTCAGCGGGTTCCCCTCGTCCGCAGGTCCGTGGCGCATCCGCGTCGTCGGTGACGGAGTGGGCCGTCGCGCCGATTCCGACCGCGCAGGAGGAGCAGGTGCGCGACGCGCCGGCGCCGTCGGCACCCCTTCCCGTCGACGACGAGCCCGAAGAGGTCGAGGCTGCGGCATCGGCTCCGGTTCCCCCGTCAGACGGTGTCGTCGACCGCGACGAGCCCCCGCTGCCCGGCGACGACGACGCTCCGGCCTATGACGACGAGCCTCCGTACGACCCGTCGTACGAGCCGCCGGCCGAGCCGTCCGTGTCACGCCACTCTCCTCCCGAACGGTCCGCGCCGCAGACGCAGCGCACGGCCGTGGCCGCTCCGCCGGTCGTCATCGAGCGCTCGCCCTCCGTCGGGGGAGTGCAGCGCTACGGTGAGGCCGTGATCCGCCAGGTGCTCGGCGCGACGTTCCTGCGCGAAGAGCCCTACGAGCCCCCGACGAGGTTCTCCTGATGTATGACGGCATCGTTCAGGAGCTGATCGACGAGTTCGGTCGGCTCCCCGGCATCGGCCCGAAGTCCGCCCAGCGGATCGCCTTCCATATCCTGCAGACGCCGACGTTCGACGTCGCACGTCTTGCCGAGCTGCTCAGCGAGATCCGCATCCGCGTGCGGTTCTGCGAGATCTGCGGCAACGTCGCCGAGCAGGAGCGCTGCGCCATCTGCCGTGACCCGCGTCGCAGCCAGGCACTGATCTGCGTGGTCGAAGACGCGAAAGACGTCGCGGCCATCGAGCGCACCAGGGAGTTCCGCGGCCTCTATCACGTGCTCGGCGGAGCCATCAGCCCCATCGCCGGCATCGGCCCGGACGATCTGCGCATCGCCCAGCTCATGACCCGTCTCGCCGACGGTACGGTGCAGGAGGTCATCCTCGCCACCAACCCGAACCTCGAGGGGGAGGCGACCGCGAGCTACCTCAGCCGTCTGCTGACGACGATGCAGATCACGGTCTCCCGTCTCGCCTCCGGGCTGCCCGTGGGCGGCGACCTCGAATACGCCGATGAGGTCACCCTCGGGCGTGCCTTCGAGGGCCGACGGATCCTGTGAGCCCGAACGCGGGTTTCTCGCGCCGCGGCTGGCTCCTCTTCGGAGCCATGGCGCTGCTGTGGGGAGTGCCGTATCTGTTCATCAGTGTCGCGGTCGAGTCGTTCTCGCCCCCGGCGATCGTGGCAGGGCGCACGCTCATCGCCGCTCTGCTGCTGTTGCCGTTCGCGATCCGCAACGGCGCGCTGCGCGCCGCGCTGAAGCACTGGCCGTGGGTACTCGCCTTCGGCGCGGTCGAGATGGCCGGGCCCTTCCTGCTGCTCGGCCACGCCGAGATGACGCTGCCTTCCGGGATGACGGGCCTTCTCGTGGCGACCGTTCCGCTGTTCGCCGCACTGATCGCTCTCGGTGGGGGCGATCGCGGGGTGCTCCGACCTGCCCGCGGAATGGGACTGCTCGTCGGCTTCATCGGCGTCGCGATCGTCGTCGCCGGTCCCGGACTCTTCGGCGGCGAGGTCAGCCTCCTCGCTGCAGGGGAGGTGCTCCTGGTCGCCGTGCTGTACGCGATCGCGCCCTTCATCGTCGCGCGCAAGCTCAACGACGTCCCCTCGCTCGGCACCATCACCCTGTCGCTTCTGATGATCGGCGTCTTCTACCTCCCCATCGGTCTGCTCACCCAGCACGAGGTGCCCACCCTTCCGTCGATCGCCGCGCTCCTCGCGCTCGCCGTGATCTGCACGGCGGTGGCGTTCCTGGCGTTCTTCGCGCTCATCCGGGAGGTGGGGCCGGTGCGCGCACCGCTGTTCACCTACGTGAACCCGGTGGTCGCGATCATCCTCGGCGCGATCGTCCTCGCCGAGCCGCTGACCCCCGGCCTGCTGCTCGGCTTCCCGTTGATCATCATCGGCTGCTGGTTCGCCGCCACGGGGGGACGGCTGCGTCCGGTCTCGCCCCAGGCGCTCCCGCCCGCCCTCTAGCCGCGCTCGCGCATCCGGTCACGCGGACGAGGCCAGACGACCGGACGGGTGACACATGCGCAACGGAGCATACGCGCCGATCATAGAATGAGCGTGGGCGGATCCGCCCGTCATCCCAGGGAGTGATCGTGGCCCTCATCGTGCAGAAGTACGGCGGCTCGTCCGTCGCCGACGCAGAGAGCATCAAACGCGTCGCCAAGCGCATCGTCGACACGCGTCGTGCAGGCCACGACGTGGTCGTCGCCGTCAGCGCGATGGGCGACACCACCGACGAGCTGCTCGATCTCGCGAACGAGGTCGCACCGATCCCCGCCCCGCGCGAGCTCGACATGCTCCTCTCCAGCGGAGAGCGCATCTCGATGGCGCTGCTGGCCATGGCGATCCACTCGATGGGGTTCGAGGCGCGCTCGTTCACGGGCAGCCAGGCGGGCATGATCACCGACTCCCAGCACGGGGCCGCTCGCATCGTCGACGTCACTCCCGTGCGGTTGCGTGAAGCCCTCGACGAGGGGGCGATCGTGATCGTCGCCGGGTTCCAGGGCTTCAACCGCGACACCCGCGACATCACCACGCTCGGTCGCGGTGGCTCCGACACCACGGCCGTCGCCCTCGCCGCTGCGCTCGACGCCGACGTGTGCGAGATCTACAGCGATGTCGACGGCATCTTCACCGCCGATCCGCGCGTGATCCCCAAGGCGCAGAAGCTCGATCATGTCTCCAGCGAGGAGATGCTCGAGCTCGCCGCCAACGGCGCCAAGGTGCTGTACATCCGCGCCGTCGAGTACGCGCGCCGTCACGGCGTCCTCATTCACGCTCGGTCGACCTTCTCGTCGGCCGAGGGCACATACGTTCTGGGCGAGGGTATGAAGAACCCCCGCGAAGCCGAGGGAGCAGTCATGGAAGAACCGATCGTCGCCGGTGTCGCCACCGACTTCAGCCAGGCCAAGATCACGGTCGCGGGTGTGCCTGACGTGCCGGGCAAGGCTGCCGAGATCTTCAAGATCGTCGCCAAGTCGGGCGCGAACGTCGACATGATCGTGCAGAACGTCTCTGCCACCGGACGCACCGACATCTCCTTCACGGTGCCCAAGGCCGATGCGGCGGGAGCTCTCAAGGCCCTCGCCGGTGAGCAGACCGAGGTCGGATTCCAGAACCTGATCCACGACGATCAGATCGGCAAGCTCTCCGTCGTCGGTGCGGGGATGCGCACGCATTCGGGCGTCTCCGCCACCCTCTTCGAGGCGCTGTCGGCCGGCGGCATCAACATCGAGATGATCTCGACCTCCGAGATCCGCATCTCCGTGGTGCTGCGCGACACCGACCTGACCGAGGCCGCACGCACCGTGCACACCGCCTACGGGCTCGACGGCGACGCCGAGGCCACGGTCCACGCCGGCACCGGCCGCTGATCTCTGCCGCTCGCCGCCGTTTTCCTGCCGACCGTGCGAGAGCCGGCAGCGTAGGGCCGGCGGCCTGTCGGCGGCACGGTAGACTCACCGAAACCCTGACACCGGCGCCAGGCGCAGCCTCAGCACCCCGACGCCGCGCCCGAAGCCTCGTACGCAGTACCGCACGACGCCAAGGAACATCATGACCCGCATCTCCGAATCAGGACTCTCCGTCGCCATCGTCGGCGCCACCGGCCAGGTGGGCACCGTCATGCGCGAGATTCTCGCCGAGCGGTCGTTCCCGATCCGCGACCTGCGACTGTTCTCCTCCGCGCGCTCCGCCGGCACGGCCATCGAGTTCGGCGGCGCGACCGTGATCGTCGAAGACGTCGAGACGGCGGATGCCACGGGCATCGACATCGCCCTGTTCTCGGCGGGAGCCACGGCGAGCCGCGCCTATGCGCCGCGCTTCGCCGCTGCCGGTGCCGTGGTCGTCGACAACTCCAGCGCCTGGCGCATGGACCCCGAGGTTCCGCTCGTGGTCAGCGAGGTCAACCCGCATGCGATCGACGAGCGCCCCAAGGGCATCATCGCGAACCCGAACTGCACCACGATGGCCGCGATGCCGGTGCTGAAGGCGCTGCACGCCGAGGCCGGCCTCGAGCGTCTGATCGTGTCGACCTACCAGGCTGTCTCCGGCTCGGGACTCGCCGGCGCTCAGGAGCTGCTCGGCCAGGTCGAGGGTGTGCTCGCCCAGGGCGACACCCTCCGTCTCGTGCACGACGGATCCGCGGTCGACTTCCCCGAACCCGAGAAGTACATCGCCCCGATCGCGTTCGACGTGATCCCCTTCGCCGGCAACCTGGTCGACGACGGCGACAACGAGACCGACGAGGAGAAGAAGCTCCGCAATGAAAGCCGCAAGATCCTCGAACTCCCCGGCCTCCGCGTGGCCGGCACCTGCGTGCGGGTCCCGGTCTTCACCGGCCACTCGCTCTCGATCAACGTCGAGTTCGCGCGTGACATCACTCCCGAGCGTGCCCGTGAGGTGCTGAGCACGGCACCCGGTGTCGTCCTCGACGAGGTTCCCACGCCGCTGCAGGCTGCAGGCAAGGACCCGAGCTTCGTCGGTCGCATCCGCGCCGACCAGTCCGCACCCGAGGGAAAGGGACTCGTGCTCTTCCTGAGCAACGACAACCTGCGCAAGGGTGCCGCGCTGAACGCCGTGCAGATCGCCGAGATCCTGGCGGAGCGCCTGGCGGTCATAGCCTGACGGTATGCCCGCGATGCGGAAGCGGTCTGGCGCAGCAGCTCCGCATGGTCTGCGACGACGCGCCCGCGAACTAGACTGGTTCGGTGACTGAAAACGTCGATGTCGTCCTGATCGGCGGTGGCATCATGAGCGCCACCCTGGGTACTCTCCTGCACGAGCTGCAGCCGGAGTGGAAGATCGTCGCCTTCGAGCGACTCTCCGAGGTGGCTCAGGAGAGCTCGAATCCGTGGAACAACGCCGGCACGGGGCACGCTGCGCTGTGCGAGTTGAACTACATGCCGCAGCAGGGAGACGCTCCGCTCGACCCGGCCAAGGCGGTCTCGATCAACGAGCAGTTCCAGCAGAGCCGTCAGTTCTGGTCGTCGCTCGTGGAGAAGGGCGTGCTCGACGCGCCGTCGACCTTCATCAACGCGACGCCGCACATGACGTTCGTGCGCGGTGAGAAGGATGTCGCGTACCTCAGGAACCGCTACGAGGTGCTCAAGAAGCAGCCGCTGTTCGCCGGTATCGAGTACAGCGAAGACTCCCGCGTCATCAACAAGTGGGCGCCGCTGCTCATGCAGCAGCGCGTCAAGGGTGAGCCGTTCGCCGCGACCCGCGTCCCCGCCGGCACGGACGTCGACTTCGGCGCCCTCACCAACCAGCTCTTCGACCACCTGACCGACTCCGGCGTCACGCTGCGCACGAACCACGAGGTGCGCAGCCTGAAGAAGCAGAAGGACGGCACCTGGCTGGTCAAGTACCGCAACCGCATCGGGCACACCCCGAACGAGGTCAAGGCGCGCTTCGTGTTCGTCGGAGCCGGCGGCTGGGCGCTCAAGCTGCTGCAGAACTCCGGCATCCCCGAGATCAAGGGTTACGGCGTCTTCCCCATCGGCGGACAGTTCCTCAAGACCACGAACCCGACCGTCGTCGCTCAGCACAAGGCGAAGGTGTACTCGCAGGCGTCCGTCGGTGCTCCGCCCATGTCGGTCCCGCACCTCGACACCCGCGTCGTCGACGGCGAGGCCTCGCTGATGTTCGGGCCGTTCGCGACCTTCAGCCCCAAGTTCCTGAAGAACGGGTCGATGCTCGACATCGTCACCCAGGTGCGCCCGCACAACCTGCTGCCGATGCTGCAGGTGGCGGTGAAGAACCCCGACCTCATCACCTACCTCGTCAGCGAGCTGCTGAAGAACCACGCCAAGAAGGTCGACAGCCTGCGCACCTTCATGCCGACGGCGAAGGATGAGGACTGGACCCTCATCGACGCCGGTCAGCGGGCTCAGGTCATGAAGAAAGACCCGAAGAAGGGTGGCATCCTGCAGTTCGGCACCGAGGTCGTCGCCGCGTCCGACGGGTCGATCGCCGGTCTGCTTGGCGCCTCTCCCGGTGCCTCGACCGCCGTCCCGATCATGCTCGACCTGCTCAAGAAGTGCTTCCCCGCGGAGTACCCGGGCTGGGAGCCCGAGCTGCGCGCGCTGATCCCCACCTTCGGCCAGAAGCTGAACGACGACGCGGCACTCGCGGAGAAGTCGACCGAAGCGACCGCAGCCGCACTCGGCATCAACGTCTGAGCCGGCACCGTGGCGAAGCTCTACTTCCGCTACGGCGCGATGAACTCGGGCAAGTCGACGGCATTGCTGCAGGCCGCCTACAACTATGAAGAGCGTGGGCAGCGGGTGCTGCTGGCGAAGCCGGCGATCGACACCAAAGGGGCGTCGGAGATCGAGAGTCGACTGGGCGTGACGCGCCAGGTCGACTTCCTCATCGCCCCCGACGACGATGCCCGCGTGATCTTCGCCACTCATCGAGGACGCATGCAGCACGCGTCGGATGACGAACTGCTCCCCGAAGGTCCGATCGACGTGGCCTGCCTGCTGATCGATGAGGCGCAGTTCCTCACGCCGTCGCAGGTCGACGACCTCTTCCGCATCGCGGTGGTCGATGGGATCCCGGTCATCGCGTACGGCATCCGCAACGACTTCCTCACGCACGCGTTCCCCGGGTCCGCGCGCCTGCTCGCGATCGCGCACTCGCTCGAGGAGCTCAAGACCATCTGCCGCTGCGGACGCAAGGCCGTGTTCAACGGTCGCGTGGTCGGCGGGCGCTTCGTGTTCGACGGCGACCAGGTCGCGATCGACGAGGGCGCCACCGGCTCGGCCTCGCCCGAGCTGACCACCTATGAGTCGCTGTGCGGCACCTGCTACCTCGAAGAGTCCGGCGGGCGCCTGGGCTGAGGCGCCGCCCGGCTCCCTCTCCACGCTCCAGGAAGAGCGCCTTTCGTCGCGCGCGATGAAGGAGACTCCCGCGTGCCTCCCGCGAGGGGCGGCGTCTTTCCGCGCCTGTTTGCGTGGTCTGACCACACGCGATACTCTGTGGTCAGACCACAGGAGGATCGATGGCGGAACAGCCGGCGCGCGCATGGCGACTCGTGCTCGAGCACATCGAACGCGACCTCCTCGATGCCCGCCTCGGCCCGGGCGACCGGCTGCCCTCCGAGCGTGATCTGGCCACCGAGCTCGGCGTCGGCCGATCCAGTGTTCGGGAGGCGTTCCGCGTCCTCGAGGTGATGGGACTCATCCGCACCGCGACCGGCTCAGGCCCGCAGTCGGGCGCCATCGTCATCGCCACGCCCACCGGGGGCATGTCGGCGCTGTTGCGGCTGCAGGTCGCGGCTCAGGGCTTCCCTCTTGACGATGTCGTACGCACACGTCTAGTGCTCGAAGACGCGGTCGTCCAGGTGCTGGCTGCGGCGTCCGACCGCGACACGAGCCGCGCCCACGAACTGCTCGAGGCGATGGATGCGCGAGGCCTCGCCCCGGCGGAGTTCCTCGCCCTCGACGCTCAGCTGCATCTCTCCCTCGCCGAAGCCAGCGGCAACACGGTCATCGCCGCGATGATGGCGGGTCTTCGCTCCTCGATCGAGTCCTACGTGCAGGCGGGAGTCTCCGCGATCCCGGACTGGGAGGCGATGGCGACTCGTCTCCGCTCCGAGCACCGCGCCCTCGTCGCGGCCATCGATGCCGCCGATGTCGATGCCGCGCGCTCGTTGGTCCACACCCACATCACCGGCTATTACACGTCCGCGGGGCTCACCCGTGACACCCACCCCCAGATCTGAGAGGCACATCATGGTGCAGCGCCAGTTCCCGAACCCCGTCGAGCTCCTCGAGCTGATGAAGTTCAAGAAGCCCGAACTCGACGGGCGCAAGCGGCGTCTGGAGGGTGCCCTCACGATCGACGATCTGCGCCTCATCGCCAAGCGACGCACACCCAAGGCCGCCTTCGACTACACCGACGGAGCCGCCGAAGGCGAACTTTCCCTGACCCGCGCACGTCAGGCCTTCCAGGACGTGGAGTTCCACCCCGGCATCCTGCGTCCGGCGCCCACGGTCGACACGAGCGTCGAGATCCTCGGCGGACCTTCCGCCCTGCCGTTCGGAATCGCGCCCACCGGATTCACGCGTCTGATGCAGACGGAGGGGGAGACCGCGGGTGCGGGAGCCGCGGCGGCAGCCGGCATCCCGTTCACGCTCTCGACGCTCGGCACCACCTCGATCGAGGGGGTGAAGGCCGCCAACCCGCACGGGCGCAACTGGTTCCAGCTCTACGTCATGCGTGATCGCGAGATCTCGTACGAGCTCACCCGCCGTGCGGCCGCCTCGGGGTTCGACACCCTGCAGTTCACGGTGGACACCCCCGTCGCCGGTGCCCGCCTGCGCGACAAGCGCAACGGGTTCAGCATCCCGCCGCAGCTCACTCTCGGCACGATCATCAACGCGATCCCGCGGCCCTGGTGGTGGTATGACTTCCTCACCACTCCGAAGCTCGAGTTCGCGTCTCTCAGCACCACGGGCGGCACGGTCGGTGAGCTGCTGGACGCGGCGATGGACCCGACGATCAGCTACGACGACCTCGCGGTCATCCGCGACATCTGGCCCGGCAAGATCGTGATCAAGGGCGTGCAGAACGTCGAGGACTCTGTGCGCCTGCGTGACGCGGGTGTCGACGGCATCGTGCTCTCCAATCACGGAGGGCGTCAGCTCGACCGTGCGCCGATCCCGTTCCACCTGCTCCCCGAGGTGCGCAAGGCCGTCGGCGACGACTTCACCGTCATGATCGACACCGGCATCATGAACGGCGCAGACATCGTCGCGGCCGTGGCCCTCGGGGCGGACTTCACTCTGATCGGACGGGCGTACCTCTACGGCCTGATGGCGGGCGGGCGTCAGGGCGTCGACCGGACGATCGCGATCCTGCGTAGCGAGATCGAGCGCACGATGCGCCTGCTGGGGGTCGCCTCCCTCGCCGAGCTCGAGCCCGCGCACGTGACGCAGCTGACCCGTCTGGTCCCGGTCGCCCGCTCTGCCGCCGAGGCTCGCGTGCACTGAGACCGCGCTCGTTCGATCCCGTGCGCGCGGTGGCTCTGCGGTCTCAGGACTGCGTGGCCACCGCCCGTGCGCGCGGGGGCCACGGCACGAGCATCGACGTCGTGCGGCGGTAGTCGGCGTAGGCCGGGTACTTCGACGCGGTGATCGACTCGGTGAAGATCGTCGACCCGATGAACAGCACCGTGAGCAGGGCGGGGCCGACGATGGTCGGGTTCAGCACCCCTCCGATGACACCGCCGCCGCCGGTGACCGCTGCGGTCGCGCCGATCGCGTAGAAGGCCCACCACTGCGCCTGTTCGAAGAAGAAGTTCGGGTGCCGGCTGTAGCGGAACAGGCCCGTCGTGGCGAAGCCGGGTGCGAGAGTGCCGCCCGCCTCCTTCTTGCGCTGATGGAACCGCCACTGCTGCTGGTCAGCCACGGTCTCCCCGGCCAGGAAGGCGACGAAGGCGGCGATGAACAGCGCATCCCAGCCGGTGAGGGCGGAGGGGTTCTGCGCGGCGACGGCGGCGGGGAGTGTGATGAGCACGAGCAGCGCCATCTGGTAGCAGATGATGAACAGCACGTTGAAGATCTGGAACTGCCAGGGGCGCATCCGTCCCCGCAGGATGGCCCACCGGTAGTCCTCCATCCCGGTGTAGCCGCCCTTGCGGGCGAAGTTGAAAGTCAGGCGTGCGCCCCACGCGGTCGCGAGTACTCCCATCAGGACCACACGGGCGGATCCTTCGCCGTTCACGAAGGCCCCGG
This sequence comes from Microbacterium sp. UCD-TDU, assembly GCF_000340625.1. Taxonomy (NCBI): domain Bacteria; kingdom Bacillati; phylum Actinomycetota; class Actinomycetes; order Micrococcales; family Microbacteriaceae; genus Microbacterium; species Microbacterium sp. UCD-TDU. Next base: position 474,818 of record NZ_KB454446.1, on the reverse strand, counting down.
CGACGAAGATCCAGACGTAGGCCACCGGCACGATCGACCATGCGCGGTCGACCCAGGACGTGTCGCGGGTGATCAGGGAGAGCACCCAGCAGGCGGCACTGGTGACCGCGGCGACGATGATGACGATCAGCAGGGCATCCATGACGCCATGCTAGGACCCTGCTGCCGTGTCACGCTGCACGACACTGTTCAGGTCAGAGCGTGAGCAGAAGGGCGTCGAGCTTGTCGGCGGTGTCTTCCCAGCCCTCCACCGCCACCGAGGGCACACCGATCGCGAGCACGGGGTAGTCGTTGCCGCCCTCGTCGAGCCGGTCGCCGTAGAACAGCATGTCGGTCAGTGCTATGCCCGTGCGGGCGGCGAGCTGCCGCATCCCGAAGGCCTTGTCGATGCCGGCCTGGGTGATGTCGATCGAGGTCGAGCCGCCCGAGCGCACCTCGAGACCGGGGAGACGTGCAGCGACCGCATCGCGCAGCGCACCGCGCTTGGCCCCCGTCGGGTCCCAGTCGTGCTTCGCCTCGCGCGGGGCGCTCTGACCCAGCGCCGAGAACGTGATCTGGGAACCACGGTCTTCGAGGATCTCGCCCCACGGCTCGGCCTCCCAGAGTCCGAGCCGTTCGGCTTCTTCGCGCAGAGCCGTCAGCGCGGCCTGCTTCTCGGCGTCGCTGAGGTCGTGGGCGTAGACCGGCATGAAGTCGGTGCCGTCGTGGCGGAGGTAGCGGGTGCCGCACGTGGGCAGCAGGTGCAGACGCGCGAGATCCGCGGGGTCGGCGTCGCCGAGGCGCGACACCACCTGCGAGCGGAACTGGGCCTCGTTGCCACCCGAGATGATGGCGACGTCGACCGTGCGCAGGAGGGCGCGCAGCAGGGCGGCGATTCGCGGGTCGATCAGACCCTTCGAGGGAGCGAGCGTGTCATCGAGGTCGAAGGCGACGAGTGTGGGCGCGGTCATGATGTCTCCAGCCTAGAAGGTGGACGCTGGGAGGATCGCGGGGCGACGAGCAGAGTGACCACGACGGCGAGGGCGACCCCGAGGATCGCGCCCGTGGAGTTGGCCACGACGTCGTTCACCGTCGCCGCGCGGTGGGGGAGCGCCACGCGCTGCGCCGTCTCGATCGCCGCGGAAAGCAGGGGACCGACCAGGAGCGCGAGGAACCACACCCGACGGGGGAGGAGCAGGAAGGCGAGGATGCCGACCGGCACGAACACGAGCACGTTCGCGATGATCTCGAGGCGGGTGAAATCGAGCGATTCCCAGCCGAGACGATGAGCTGTGGTGAGCACGACATCGAGCAGGTTCGGCATGGTCTCCTCGACCCGGGAGGGCGTGAGGGTGAGAGCGGCGAGGCCGATCAGGAAAGGGATTCCGAGGACGAGGGCCCAGACCCGTGTGAAGCGGCGCGGCGGCGGGAGCAGAGAGCTCATGCGTTCCCTTCGTGCGCGATCCCGATACAGAGAAGGCCGCCCCTGAGGGCGGCCTTCCGGTGTCACTGGTCGGGGTGACAGGATTTGAACCTGCGACCTCTTCGTCCCGAACGAAGCGCGCTACCAAGCTGCGCCACACCCCGTTTGCAACCCTCCGAGTCTACAGGGAAATGTTCTCTGCGCCGAATCGAGGCAGGATCAGTCCCGCGCGGTCAGCGTGAGCAGCGTCGCCTCGGGCCGACACGCGAAGCGCACGGGGGCGTAGATGGAGTGTCCGCAGCCCGCGCTCACGTTGAGCGGCACGGTGCGGTCGCCGTGCGACCACGTGCTCAGGCCCTTGGCCTGCTTGAGGGGGATGTCGCAGTTCGCCACGAGGGCGCCGAATCCCGGGAGGCAGACCTGGCCGCCGTGCGTGTGGCCACCGAGGATCGCGTCGGCTCCCAGATCGGTGAAGCCGTTGAGCACGCGCTGGTAGGGCGCGTGCGTGACACCGAGTACAGGAGTCGTCGCCGCGCGGGCCCCGAGGGCGGCGATGGCGTCGGGAAGCTCATCCAGGCGGTCCCAGTCGCGGTGGGCGTCGTTGACGCCGAAGAGGTCGACCTCGGCGCCGGCGATGCGCAGCCGCGCTGCCGCGTTGTTCAGGTCGGTCCAGCCGAGCTCGTCCGTGAAGTACCGGTCCATCGCGTCGGTGTCCAGGAGCTCGGGCTTGTGGTGCTTCTTGGACGGTCCGAGGAAGTAGCGGAACGGGTTGCGCGGCGACGGCGCGGCGACGTCGTTCGATCCGTGCACGAAGACGCCGGGGATGCCCGCGAGCGGCGCGAAAGCGCGTCGGATGCCCTCGAGTCCGTTCTCATGGCCGAGGTTGTCTCCGGTGTTCACGATGAGGTCGGGCTTCAACTCCGCGAGGGAGGCGAGCCAGTCCTGTTTGCGGTGCTGCCACGGCGCCATGTGCGCATCGGAGATGTGCAGGATACGCAACGGGGCAGAGCCGGAGGGCAGGGCCTTCGCCGTGGCCTCCCGCACCGTGAAGAGGTACCTCTCGATGCCGATGCCCCAGATCGCGGCTGCCGCACCCACGGCCCCCACCGCGCCGAGCGCGACGAGGGCCGGGTGTGCGGCGCGGCGTGCGACTACTGGCACGTCACACGGACGGACGTGGACTTGCTGGCCGCGGTGCCGGGAGCCGGGTCGGAGTTCCCCACGACAGAAGTCGGTGGATTGCAGGAGTTGTCGAACTCGATGTTCGTGAATCCTGCCGCACCGAGCGCGGCGGAGGCCTGGGCTCTCGACATCCCGACGAGATTCGCGGGAACGGTCGTGCCCTGCCCGTTGCTCGTCGTGAGGGTGACGGTCGCGCCGGTCGCCGCTTCCCCGTTGGGATCTTGCGCTGCGACGAGACCGGCGGCGAGATCGCTGTCCACCGCCCCTCCGACGGAGACCTGGAAGCCCGCGTCCGTCAGGATCGCGGTCGCCTCCTCCACCGACTTGCCCACCACGCTCGGAACCGTCGCCAGCTGCTGGCGGGTGAGTTTGCCATCGGGCTTCGGGAAGGCGTCCCCGCCGTACGCGGCGTTGGCTGCGGCCTGCGCGGCCTGTGCCACCGGATAACGCATGTCGTTGAGGTTCCAGCCGTTGGCCCTCTTGCGGTAGATGTTCTCCTGACCCTGCCAGCGACCGGCCCAGACCGCCGTGGCGACCTTGGTGCTGGACTCGATCATCATGGTCGACCAGGTGTCGTGCGTTCCGGTCTTGCCGATCAGCGGCGTGCCGTCGTTGGTGTTGGCGCGGGCACCGGTGCCGCCGCCACCCATCACGCTCTGCAGTGCGAAGGCAGCGGTCGCTGCGACCTCAGGCGAGATCACGCCCTCGGTGCACGAGGAGGCGGGCAGCTCACGGTCCTGGCCGTCGGGGCCGACGACGCGATCGATCGCGCGCGGCGTGCAGTACGTGCCGCCGCTGGCGACGGTCGCGTAGGCGTTCGCCATCGCGAGGGGCGAGATGTTCTTCGGGCCGAGCACGTCGAAGGGCACGTTCTCGTCGGTGACCTTGCCGCCGTTCGCCAGCGTGACGCCCATACGGTCGGCGACCTTGTTGATGTCGCAGATGTCGAGCTTCGACGCCATCGCGAAGTAACCGCTGTTGAGCGAGTTCTTCGTGAAGCTCAGCACGGATCCGGTTCCACCGCCACCGCCGCCGAAGTTGCCGATCTCCTTCGTGTTGGCGTTCTGCTTTGCGCCACACACGGGGATCTTCAGGTTCGTCTGCACGCTTCCGTTCAGCACCTCGTTGACGGAGTGCCCCTTCTCGAGCCAGTCGATCAGGGTGAAGAGCTTGTAGGTCGAGCCGACCTGGAAGCCGCCGGAGTTGCCGTGCTCCCTGTCGCCGGCGAACACCAGTGACGAGTACGCCTGGTCATCGGTGGGAGTCTCGGTGAACAGCGTGTTCTGCGTCATCGAGAGGATGCGACCGGTGCCGACCTCGACCGAGACACCGGCGGCGCCGAAGTAGGCGTTGTCGGCGTTGGCGGGAACGACCTCGGCCATCTTCTCGGCGGCCGGGGTCTGGATGCGGTAGTCGAGCGTGGTGTAGATCTTCAGACCGCCGCGGCGGAGCAGATCCGTCCGCTCCTGCTGGGTCTTGCCGAAGGCCTCGTCGTTCAGCACGATCGACTTCACGTACTGGCAGAAGTATGCGCTGGCCCCGGCGGACGCGCAGCCCTGGGTCGGAGGATTCAGGGCCGGCGCGATGTCCGAGGCGTCGGCCTCGTCGTACTGCGCCTGCGTGATCTTGCCGTCGGCGAGCATGCGACCGAGCACGTAGTGGCGGCGGTCCTTCGTGAGCGCGTAGCCGTCAGCGGCGTTGTTCAGCGCGACGCCCTCGGCGTTCGTGATCGTGCCCTGTTCCGCCTTGTCGATGCGGTAGGTGTTGGGGTTCTGCACGATGCCGGCGAGCGTCGCCGACTGCGCGACCGTGAGGTTCGCCGCGGTCGTGGAGAAGTAGTAGTTCGCTGCGGCCTCGATGCCGTACACGGTGCCACCGAAGTTGGCGATGTTCAGGTACCCGAGCAGGATGTCGTTCTTCGAGAAGTCCTTCTCGATCTGGATCGCGTACCGCATCTCCTGCAGCTTGCGCTCGATGCCCTTGCTCCCTGTCGCGTTGGTCGCGTCGAGCCAGCACTGCTGGAGGTCCTCGGAGTAGGTGTCGGAGGTCGTGTCGACCTCCTGCTCGCACTTCTGGATGAGCACGTTCTTGACGTACTGCTGGCTGATCGTCGAAGCGCCGCGGCTGGACGTGCCGCGCACGTTGTCGACGAGAGCCTTCACCGTGGCGCCGATGTTCACGCCGCCATGGCTGTAGAAGTTCTTGTCCTCACTCGAGAGGATCGCGTCGTACAGGTTCGGGGAGATCTGCTCGTAGGTGACGGGGACGCGGTTCTGCTCGTAGAACGAGGCGAGCTCGACCGTCGAACCGTCCGGGGCGGTCGCGTAGATCGTCGACTGCTCCATCGGCGTGCTCGGGTCGAGACTCTCGGGGAGCTGATCGAAGAGGGTGAGAGCCTGGGTGCCTGCGAGGCCGGTCATCGCGAGCACCGGGGTGACGCTGGCCGTGACGAGGAGACCGGCGACGGCGCTCAGACCGACGAGCCCGACGAGACCGCCGAGCACGCCTCTCACCGTGCGATTCTTTTGGGGCATACGCTTGATCGTAGGGGAGTTCCCTGAATACCGCCTTTGACGAGCACGCCCCGGAATTCCGGTGTCGCGCCCCGATCGACAGGAGTGCCATGACCACGTGGGAGTACCTCACCACGCCGCTGCTGATCCACAACACGGCAGCCATCCTCAACAACTGGGGCAAGCAGGGCTGGGAGCTCGTGCAGGTCGTGCAGGGACCGGAGGGCGGACTCGTCGCCTATCTGAAGCGCCCCGTGACCTCCGACGCGTCGGCCAACGCCGGCCTCGCCGCCGCCGAGCAGGCCGCACGCCAGTTCGAGGGAGATCAGGCATGAGCGTCTCGGACCGTCTCGCCGAGCTCGGCATCGAACTGCCCGCTGTCGCCGCTCCGGTCGCCGCCTACGTGCCGGCCGTCGTGCACGGCGGTCTCGTCTACACCTCGGGACAGCTGCCCTTCGTCGACGGCGCGCTTCCCGCCGTGGGTAAGGTGGGCGCCGAGGTCTCCGCAGAAGACGCGAAGACCTACGCCCGCACGTGTGCGCTGAACGCCCTCGCCGCAGCAGCGGATGCCGCCGGCGGCGTCGATCGCATCGCGGGTGTGCTGCGGGTCGGGGGCTTCGTCGCCTCCGCTGAGGGATTCACCGGTCAGCCCGGCGTGATCAACGGCTCCAGCGACGTGCTCGGAGAGATCTTCGGTGATGCCGGTCGTCATGCCCGCGCGGCCGTCGGCGTCGCAGAGCTCCCGCTCGGCAGCCCGGTCGAGGTCGAGGTCGCCTTCCTTCTCGCCTGAGCACGACGTACGCGGCGTGGATCGTCGCATCCGAATGAGAGAACGCGCCTCCCCGGGGAAGGGGAGGCGCGTTCTCTCGTCTGTCACGCCTCGGAGGCGTGGGCCGACCTACTTCACCTGGGCCGAGATGATGCTCATCACCGCGGTGTCGGCGAGCGTGGTGGTGTCGCCGACCTCGCGGCCCTCGGCGACGTCGCGGAGTAGGCGACGCATGATCTTGCCGGAGCGGGTCTTCGGCAGCTCGCCGACGATGTACACGTCGCGCGGGCGGGCGATGGCGCCGATCTGCTCGCCCACCCACAGCCGCAGCTGCTGGGCGAGGCCCGCAGGCTCGTGCGCGGCGAGGTAGCTCTCCTTGATGATGACGAAGGCGACGACCGCCTGTCCGGTCGTCTCGTCGGAGGCGCCGACCACCGCAGCCTCGGCGGTCGCCTCGTGCGCGACCAGGGACGACTCGATCTCCGCCGTCGACAGGCGGTGTCCCGAGACGTTCATGACATCGTCGACGCGGCCCAGCAGCCAGAGGTCGCCGTCTTCGTCGAGGCGCGCTCCGTCGCCGGCGAAGTAGTAGCCCTGGTCCTCGAATTTCTCCCAGTAGGTCTCGCGATAGCGCTCGGGGTCGCCCCAGATGCCGCGCAGCATGCTCGGCCAGGGCTCGGTGATCACGAGCAGGCCGCCGCTGCCGTTGCCGACCTCGATGCCGCTCTCGTCGACGACGTCGATCGAGATCCCGGGGAGCGGGACCTGGGCGGACCCGGGCTTGGTCTCGGTGACTCCCGGAAGAGCGGACACCATGATCGCGCCGGTCTCGGTCTGCCACCAGGTGTCGACGATCGGCGTCTTGTTCGCCCCGATGACCTCGCGGTACCACATCCACGCCTCGGGGTTGATGGGCTCTCCCACCGAACCGAGCAGTCGCAGCGACGACAGGTCGAACTTCGCCGGGACGCTGCGACCGATCTTCATGAACGAGCGGATCGCGGTCGGGGCGGTGTAGAAGATCGACACCTTGTACTTCTCGATGATCTCCCACCACCGGCCGGGGTGCGGTGCATCGGGGGTTCCCTCGTAGAGCACCTGGGTCGCGCCGTTGGCGAGGGGCCCGTAGGCGACGTAGCTGTGCCCCGTGATCCAGCCGATGTCGGCCGTGCACCAGAACACGTCGGTCTCCGGGTGCAGGTCGAAGACGTACTTGTGCGAGTACGCGACCTGGGTGAGATACCCGCCGGAGGTGTGCAGGATGCCCTTGGGTTTCCCCGTCGTTCCCGAGGTGTAGAGGATGAACAGCGGGTTCTCCGCAGGGAAGGCCTGCGCCGTGTGCTCGGCGGATGCGGCGGGAACGGCGTCGTGCCACCAGATGTCGCGGCCGTCGATCCAGTCGACCTCGTTCTCGCCGCGCTTGACGACCAGGACGTGCTCGACGGTCTGCTGCTCGCCGTCGCCGCGGTCGGCGAGAGCCTGATCGACGGCGGGCTTGAGTGCCGAGACGCGGCCCTTGCGATAGCCGCCGTCGGCCGTGATGACCAGCTTGGCGCCGGCATCGTCGATGCGTGAGCGCAGGCTGTCGGCGCTGAAGCCGCCGAACACGACGGAGTGGATGGCGCCGACACGCGCGACCGCGAGCATCGACGCGATCGCCTCGGGGATCATGGGCAGGTAGATCGCGACGCGGTCGCCCTGGCCGATGCCCAGTCCCTCGAGCACGTTGGCGACGCGCTTGACCTCGTCGGTGAGCTCGGCGTACGTGATGCGGCGGGTGTCACCCGGTTCGCCCTCCCAGTGCAGGGCGACGCGGTCGCCGTTGCCCGCCTCGACGTGACGGTCGAGGCAGTTGTAGGCGACGTTCAGCTCGCCGTCGTCGAACCACTTCGCGAACGGCGGGTTGCTCCAGTCGAGCACCTGGGTGAAGGGTTTGTGCCAGTGCACGAGTTCGCGGGACTGCTCGCCCCAGAAGGCCTCGCGGTCGGCGGCGGCGCGCTCGTACAGTTCGGGCGACGTGATGGTGTGGGCGACGAACTCTTCTGACGGCGGGAACTTCCGGGTCTCGTCGAGAAGGTGGTCGATCTGGCTGCTCATCGGCAGGCGCTCCTTTGCGGCATACGGGTCTTTCGAGCATGGTCGTGGGGGGTGGGCGACCAGGTCACGGCGAATCTATCCGTGCGACCACCCATCGCATACTGCCGAAAGTCGGTAGTGCTGCCGGTTTTGTCCGGACGGTCGCCTTGCGTACACTCGACGACAGCCGAAATCTCATTCCGGCCTTGGCGTGCCCGATTCCCCCAATCGTGGACCGCCGTGGGCGGCATCTCATTCCCCCCGTGAGATGCCGCCCATTCCTTTGGGAGCGCTCCCTTCCCGCTCGCGTGTGATCGTCGCCCGGTCCTGCACCGCGGGCATATGAGTCGGCTTCTTCACAGGGGCCGAGTCGTCCGGCGATCGGCGCCCTCTCCTCGGCGCGGCGCGGCATAGCGTCACCGTCATGCCCGATTCCTTCGTCATCCAGCCCAGGGGAGAGCGGTCTGCCGCATCGGTGGCGGAAGCCTCGCCCGAGCGCCTTCGTATGGATCCTGCTTTCGGACCGCTCCTCGCCCATCTCGACGATGCCGTCACCGATGTGTTCGTGAACGGGGCGGGCGGGCTGTTCGTCGACCGCGGGAACGGAGCCGAGCCCGCAGAGGGCTGGAGGGCATCGGAGAGAGAAGTCCGAGATCTCGCGGTCGCGCTGGTCGGCCTCGGAGGCCGACATCTCGATGACCAGGCGCCCTGCGTCGACGTCCGCCTCGACTCCGGCATCCGCGTGCATGCGGTGCTCTCGCCGGTTTCGACCACCGGAACCGCGTTGTCGATACGCATTCCGCGTGTGCGCGCCGCCGACCTCGACACGCTCGCCGCTCTCGGAGCCTTCGACGCGTCCCAGCGGGTCTGGCTTCTGGGGCTGGTGGCCGAGCGGGCGAACATCCTCATCACCGGGGGAACGGGCACGGGCAAGACCACGCTGCTGTCGGCGCTGCTGTCGGAAGTGCCTTCGACGGAGCGCATCGTCACGATCGAAGACGTCGCCGAGCTGCGCCCGCGCCACCCGCATCACGTCTCCCTCGAGGCCCGGCAATCGAACCTGGAGGGAGCAGGCGCCATCACCCTGGCGCGGCTGGTTCGAGAATCGCTGCGCATGCGTCCCGATCGGCTGGTGGTCGGTGAGTGTCGCGGAGAAGAGGTCCGCGAGCTGCTGACCGCTCTCAACACCGGGCACGACGGCGGTGCCGGCACTCTGCACGCGAGCGGGCTGCGCGACGTTCCCGCTCGGCTCGAAGCTCTCGGGGCCCTCGCCGGGATGGATGCGGTCGCTCTCGCACGTCAGGCGGTCAGCGCGTTCACCATCGTCCTCCATCTCGATCGGGCACCCGGAGGTACCCGTCGTATCCGCCAGGCAGGGCGGCTCGTGATCGCCGGGGATCGACTCGACATCGAAGAGGTGCAGCCGTGGTGATGCGGCCGCGTCGCATGCCGCGAAAGGCGCAGACGGGTGCGACGGATGCCGCGACCGCGGTGCAGACGCTGGCCGTGCTGCTGCAGGCGGGGGCGGTGCCGGTCGTCGCCTGGCGGCACCTGGCTGACACCGATGATCCGCAGGCCCGGGCAGTGGTCGACCGGGTCGATCGCGGAGTCCCGCTGCTCGACGCCATCGAGGCCGAGGGCGGGGCGTGGGTCGATCTCGCTGCGGCCTGGGAGATCGCGACGACCGTGGGCGCACCGCTCGCGGAGGTTCTCCGGACGATCGCGGAAACCCTGAGGGATGCGGCTGCCGCAGCCGACGATGTGCGCATCGCACTCGCAGAACCGGCGGGAACGGCGCGGCTGCTGCTCTGGATGCCGTTCGCCGGATTGCTGCTCGGGTTCGCGCTCGGCTTCGACACCATCGGGGTGATCTTCGGGAACGTGCTCGGCGCCGCGTGTGTGGTCCTCGGCCTGCTCCTCGTGGTGGCGGCACGCGTGTGGACAGCACGTCTGCTTCGACAGGCGCGGCCTGCTCCCGGTACTCCCGGCATGCGAGCGGAACTGGTCGCCATCGCGCTCTCGGGCGGCGCCTCCATCGATCGCGCGTTGCAGCTGGTGTCGCAGAGCGGAACATCGGGTGACGGTGAGGAACGTGTCCGCGCCGTGCTCGACCTCTCCCGTGCTGCGGGTGTGCCGGCTGCGGAACTTCTTCGGGCATCCGCGGCCCAGGACCGGCACGCCGCCAGGGTGCAGGGGCGCCTCCGTGCCGCGAAGCTCTCGACGCGGCTGCTGTTCCCCCTCGGCGTCTGCACGCTGCCCGCATTCCTCCTCCTCGGGGTCGCGCCGCTCCTGCTCAGCGTCCTCGCCTCCACGCCGATGCCGCTGTGACCGTATCCAACCCACCGCCACCATCCGATGCCCACGCATCCATAGAAAGAAGGAACACCATGAAGAGCATCCCCCCGCTGGACCGTCGGCGTGCAGCGACCCTGTTCGGCGATGACACCGGCGCCGCCACAGCCGAGTATGCGATCACGACGATGGCGGCGGTCGCGTTCGCCGGACTCCTCGTCGTCATCATGCGATCCGACGAGGTCCGCGGCATCCTCACCGATCTCGTGCGGCGGGCGCTGACGGTGTCATGATGCGCAGAGCTCGACGGATGCCCCCTCCTCACGCCTCCGGGGCTGCGCCACGACGGCCGCGACACGCGGGTGACCGCGGGTCCGTCTCGGCGGAGTTGGCGCTGGCCCTGCCCGCGGTCGTGCTCGCGTTTCTGCTCGGCGCGGGTGCACTCGGTGCGGCATCCCGCCAGGTGGCGCTTCAAGATGCCTCGGCCGATGCGGCGCGTCTTCTCGGACGCGGGGAAGGGCAGGATGCGGCGGAGCGCGTGGTGCACGCGGCGGTCTCGGGAGCCGGGGTGTCCTCCTCGCGCTCCGGCGACCTCGTGTGCGTCACCGCTTCGGTCGACGCCTCCATCGGGTCGCTGATCCGCATGCCGCTTCGGGCTACGAGCTGCGCACTCGACGGGGGCCTCTGATGGCGGGCTCCGCTCTCGCGTCCGGAGTTCTCGCCGTCGCCGCTGCGCTCTCCCTCGGGCTCGCTGCCGTCGGCGGCGCGGCGGTGACGGCGCAGCGCACGGCGGGTGCGGCAGACGCCGCCGCGCTCGCCGCCGCAGACGCCGCGAGCGGGGCCGTGCCCACGGGGGAGCAGCCGTGCGAACTCGCCGCGAGGGTCGCGCAGGCGGCGGGTGCCACCCTCACTGGGTGCGTTCTCGAGGGCTTCGTGGCGACCGTGGAGGTGCAGGCGGCGTACGCTGGACTCGCAGCCGTCTCCCGAGCCCGTGCCGGGCCACCCGAGGGATAGCGACGGCAGCGCGACCTCGCTCACTGTGAACGACCCCACACAGTGGTGTGTATGGTGTGCTTCGAAGAAAGGACGCACCCTTGGCTGAAGGCAAGAAGCTCGTCATCGTCGAGTCCCCGACGAAGATGCGGTCTATTCAGGGATACCTCGGCGACGGCTACGAGGTGCTCAGCTCCGTCGGCCACATCCGCGACCTCGCTGACAAGAAGGACATCCCGGCCGCTGACAAGCAGGCCTATGGGAAGTACTCCATCGACATCGACAACGGATTCGACCCGTACTACGTCGTCTCCGATCGGAAGACCAAGACGGTCGCCGAGCTCAAGCGTGCGCTGAAGAATGCCGACGAGCTCCTGCTCGCCACTGATGAGGACCGCGAGGGTGAGGCGATCGCCTGGCACCTGCTCGAGACCCTCAAGCCCAAGGTTCCCGTCAAGCGCATGGTCTTCCACGAGATCACCAAGGACGCGATCCAGGCTGCGGTCGGCAACACCCGCGAACTCGATCACGATCTCGTCGACGCGCAGGAGACCCGCCGCATCCTCGACCGCCTGTACGGCTGGGACGTCTCGCCCGTGCTCTGGTACAAGGTCAAGACCGGCATCTCGGCCGGACGCGTGCAGTCCGCGGCCACCCGTCTGATCGTCGATCGAGAGCGCGAGCGCATGGCGTTCACCTCCGCCGAGTACTGGGACGTCGATGCCGCAGCCGCGGCGACGGGCACCTCGTTCAAGATCCGTCTCGTCCGCGTCGATGGTGGCCAGCTCGCGCGGGGCACCGACTTCGATGACGACGGCAAGCTCAAGAAGGCCGTCGTCATCCTCGACGAGGCGGCCGCAACCGCTCTCGCTCAGGCCGTCGACGCCGTGGGCACCGGAAGCGTGACGAAGGTCGAGGCCAAGCCGGGAACGCGCAGTCCCTACGCGCCGTTCACGACCTCCACGATGCAGCAGGAGGCCGGGCGCAAGCTGTCGATGGGAGCCAAGCAGGCGATGGGTGTGGCCCAGCGTCTGTACGAGAAGGGCTACATCACCTATATGCGTACCGACTCCACGTCGCTGAGCACCCAAGCGGTGCAGGCGGCGCGGAGCCAGGCGGTCGCACTCTACGGCGACGCGGCGGTGCCGCTGAAGCCGCGGGTGTACAAGTCCAAGAGCAAGAATGCGCAGGAGGCCCACGAGGCCATCCGCCCCTCCGGTGACAACTTCCGCACGCCGGCTTCGCTGTCCTCCGAGCTCGATCGCGACGAGCAGCGCCTCTACGACCTCATCTGGAAGCGCACCGTCGCCAGCCAGATGTCAGATGCCAAATACGAGACGACCACCGTCACGATCGCCGTCGACGCCGCCGGGAAGAAGGCCGAGTTCACGGCCTCCGGAACCGTCTACACGTTCAAGGGCTTCCTGGAGGCGTACGAGGAGGGCCGCGACGAGAAGCGCGGTGACGCGGACGCTGCGGAGAACCAGTCGCTGCCCGTTGTCGCGGTCGGCGATCAGCTCGCCGTGTCCGACGCCGAGGCCAAGGGACACCGCACCACGCCGAAGCCTCGCTACACCGAGGCCTCGCTCGTGAAGGTTCTCGAGGAGAAGGGCATCGGTCGTCCTTCGACGTTCGCCTCGATCCCCGAGACGATCCTCGATCGCGGCTACGCCGTCAAGCGCGGCCAGGCCCTCGTGCCGACGTGGCTCGCGTTCAGCGTCGTGCGTCTGCTCGAAGAGCACTTCGCCGACCTCGTCGACTACGACTTCACAGCCGCGCTCGAAGACGACCTCGACACCATCGCCCGCGGCGAGCAGAACCGGGTCGAGTGGCTCAAGTCCTTCTACTTCGGCTCCGACAACCACGTGGGTCTGCGTCAGGTGGTCGACAACCTCGGCGAGATCGACGCTCGTGCGCTGAACTCCACGCGCATCACCGACACGGCCACGCTTCGCTTCGGCAAGTACGGCCCCTATCTCGAGGTGGCCGACCCCGCGAACCCCGAGGCCAAGCCGCGCATCGTCAACGTGCCGGAAGACCTCGCACCCGACGAGCTGACCGCCCAGAAGGCTCAGGAGCTCATCGACGCTCCCGTCGCCGGAGATCGCGTGCTGGGGGAGAACCCCGACAACGGCAAGATCGTCGTCGTGAAGGACGGTCGGTTCGGGCCGTACGTGCAGGAGAACGACCCGGTGTCCGAAGACGCCGCGGTCGACGAGACCACCGGCGAGGTCGTCGACGCTCCCAAGCCCAAGCGCGGCGCGAAGAAGGAAGCAGCGCCCAAGCCGCGCACGGCCTCGCTCTTCCGCTCGATGTCGGTCGACGAGATCGATCTCGACACCGCGCTTCGTCTGCTGAGCCTCCCGCGCGTCGTGGGCGTCGACCCGGAGTCCGGCGATGAGATCACGGCGCAGAACGGCCGGTTCGGGCCCTACCTGAAGAAGGGTGCGGATTCACGGTCGCTCGAGTCGGAGTCGCAGATCTTCGATGTGACGCTCGACCAGGCGCTCGAGATCTACGCGCAGCCGAAGTACGGCGCGGGTCGCCGGGCATCCAGTGCGCTCGCCGAGTTCGAAGCCGATCCCGTCAGCGGGAAGCCGATCCGCATCCGCGACGGCCGTTTCGGCGCGTATGTGACCGACGGTGAGACGAACGTGACGATCCCGCGGGGTCAGACCGTCGAGGACATCACCTTCGAGGTCGCGGTGCAGATGCTCGCCGACAAGCGTGCCAAGGGTCCGGCTACCAAGCGCGGAGCGAAGAAGGCTCCTGCGAAGAAGCCGGCCGCGAAGAAGGCTCCTGCCGCCAAGAAGCCGGCCGCGAAGAAGCCGGCCGCCAAGAAGGCGCCTGCGAAGAAGACCACTGCTGCCACGTCCGCTGCCCGGTCGGCTGCGGCGAAGAAGGCGGCAGCCACGCGCGCCGCCAACGCTGCGGCGAAGGCGGCGGAGAAGGCGGACTCGTGACCTCAGGTCACGGGGTGTGGATCACGCTCGAGGGCGGTGACGGCTCGGGCAAGACCACGCAGTCGAACCTGCTCGCGCAGTGGCTCGAAGACAGCGGGCGCACCGTCGTCCGTACCCGCGAACCCGGCGGTTCCGAGGTCGGACAGCTCATCCGCGACATCGTCCTGCACCATCGCGGCGACATCGCGCCGCGCGCGGAGGCGCTGCTGTACGCCGCGGATCGGGCGCACCATGTCGCGACCGTCGTGCGACCCGCGCTTCATCGTGGCGAGATCGTGCTGCAGGATCGCTACCTCGATTCGTCTGTGGCCTACCAGGGCGCCGGACGGGTTCTCGACGCGACCGAGATCCGAGATCTGTCGCTCTGGGCGGCGGAGGGCGCTCTCCCGGACTTGACGATCCTGCTCGATCTCGACCCCGCCGAGGCCCGCACCCGTCTGGACTCCGCCGACAAGCCCTTCGACCGGCTCGAGGCCGAGCAGGCGGAGTTCCATGGCCGTGTCCGCGACGCCTTCCTCGATCTCGCGGCGGCCGAGCCGGACAGGTTCCTCGTCCTCGACGCGGCAGCGGCGCCGGAGGTCATCGCCGAGCGGATCAGAACCAGAGTCGCAGCGCTGCTCGACTGATCCGGCTCGACCGGGCGAGGAAGCGATCCTCCGTGCCGTGAGCGTCGGTGGTCGCGATTAGGCTGAGACCATGCCCCAGACCGTTCCCGCCCCGTTTCCCTGGGCGGATGTGTGGGGGCAGGACGCCGCCGTCGACACGCTCCGCGCCGCGGCATCCGATCCCTCTGCCCTCTCGCACGCCTGGTTGATCACGGGCCCGCCGGGCTCCGGGCGCTCCACCCTCGCGTACGCCTTCGCGGCAGCGTTGATCGCCGACCGGCCCGATGACGAGAATGTCATGCGCCAGGTGCTCGCCGGCACGCACCCCGACGTCACGGCGTTGCGTACCGACAAGGTCATCATCACCATCGCCGAGGCGCGCGGTCTCGTCGAACGCTCCTACTTCGCACCCTCCGCGGGGCGCTATCGGGTCATCGTCGTCGAAGACGCCGATCGCATGGTCGAGCGCACCTCCAACGTGCTCCTGAAAGCGCTCGAAGAGCCGCCGGAGCAGACGGTGTGGATCCTGTGCGCGCCCAGCGAGGCCGACCTGCTGCCCACGATCCGATCCCGCGTGCGCTCACTGCGGTTGCGGGAACCCGACGTCGCCGATGTCGCCCGGCTCATCAGCCTGCGCACCGGCGTCGACGAGGTCGTGGCAGAACAGGCGGCGCGGCACGCGCAGCGTCACATCGGCATGGCCCAGCGGCTCGCCACCGACGATGCGGCCCGGCGTCGCCGCGACGAGACTCTTCGCTCCGTCCTCGGTGTCAGGGGAGTGGGCGATGCGGTCGAGGTCGCCGGTCGCATCATCCAGGCCGCCACGGAGGACGCGAAGGCGCTCACCGCCGAGCGCGACGCCCAGGAGCGGGCGTCGCTGCTGCGCACGATCGGCATCGCCGAGGGGCAGGCGGTCCCGCCGGCCCTGCGCACGCAGCTCTCCGCGCTCGAAGACGATCAGAAGAAGCGTGCGACGCGCAGTCTGCGCGACGGGATCGACCGCGTGCTCACCGATCTGCAGTCGCTGTTCCGCGACGTCGTGATGCTGCAGTTCGGCCGTGGCGACGATCTCATCAACAGTGAGCTTCGCACCGAGCTGACCGAGCTCGCATCCGCCTGGTCCGAGACCCGTACGCTTGTCGTACTTGACCACCTTGCCGACACGCGGCAGTCGTTGGAGCGCAACGTCGCCCCTCTGCTCGCCCTGGAGAGCTTGCTCGTGACCATCACGAGCGGGAGGAAACCGTGAACAATCGATCGACTTCCCGCTTGCGTCGCGCCGCCGCGATCGTCGCAGGGCTGGCCGCTGCGTCCGTCGCGCTCTCGGGCTGTCTGTACGCGATGATCCCCGAGCAGTCCTCGCGGCCGTCGACGACCAGCGCCCCCGATACCGAGGGCGTCGCCGAAGACCTGCTGCCCTTCTACTCGCAGGAGCTGACGTGGACGGAGTGCGGTGTCGGCTTCGACTGCACCGACGTCACGGCGCCTCTCGATTGGGAAGACCCGGGCAAGGGTGAGATCACCCTTTCGGTGGTTCGGCACCGCGCCGAGGGCACCCCCGTCGGCTCGCTGCTGACGAACCCGGGTGGCCCCGGGGCGAGCGGTGTCGACCTGATCCTCAACAACCTCGACTACGCCGTCGGCTCCGACCTCATCGAGAACTTCGACGTCATCGGGTTCGACCCGCGCGGGGTCGGGGCATCGACCGCGGTGACCTGCTACGACGCCCCGCAGATGGACGAGTACCTGTACGGCATCCCCGCTGCGGCCCGTGGCACGGCGGAGTGGGAGGCTGAGCTGCTCGACTCGCACAAGGCCTTCGCCGAGGCCTGCGACGCGAACAGCGGCGGCATCCTGCCCTACATCACCACGGTCAACGCCGCTCGCGACATGGATCTGATCCGCGCGGTGCTGGGCGACAAGCAGCTGAACTACCTCGGCTACTCGTATGGCACGTTCCTGGGGGCGACCTACGCGAAGCTGTACCCCGAGAAGGCCGGTCGCCTGGTGCTCGACGGCGCCATCGATCCCGCCGTTCCGGGGCTCGAGGTCGGAGCGACACAGGCGCTCGGGTTCGAATCCGCGCTGCGCGCCTACATGCAGGACTGCCTCGACTCGGGGGAGTGCCCGTTCAACGGCACCGTCGATGAGGCGATGACCGATCTGGGAGCGCTGCTCGCGAGTGTCGACAGCACACCGCTCAAGAGTGGAGACGGCCGCATGCTGGGCGCGGACTCCCTGATGACCGCCATCATCGCGGCGCTCTACTCCCAGGACAGCTGGGGCTACCTCACGCAGGCGCTCGATGAGGCGCTGCAGGGCGACCCGACATCGGCGCTGTTCCTCGCCGACTTCTACAACGGACGCGAGAACGGCACCTACACCGACAACTCCGCCGAAGCTTTCCGTGCCTACAACTGCATGGACTACCCGGTGGAAGACGATCCCGCAGCAGAGGCAGCGATCAACGCGAAGATCGCTCAGGGCGCACCGACGATCGCGCCGTACTGGACCGGCCCCGACTCCTGCTCGGTCTGGCCGTACCCGCCCACGGGCACGCGTGGCGAGATCAAGGCCGAAGGTGCAGGCCCCATCGTCGTGATCGGCACCACGAACGACCCGGCTACCCCGTACGAGTGGTCCGAGTCGCTCGCGAACCAGCTCGAAGAGGGCGTTCTGATCACGCGCGTCGGCGAAGGGCACACCGGGTACAACAAGGGCAACGCCTGCGTCGACGACGCGGTCGAGGCTTTCCTGCTCGATGATGTCGTGCCCGAAGACGGCCTCCGCTGCGAGTGATGCGGCCTCGATTCGCGAGAGAGCGCGAGACAGGGTAATATCGGTGATCGCGCCGCTCACGCGTCGCACGCCGCTTTAGCTCAGTCGGCAGAGCATTTCACTCGTAATGAAAAGGTCGTCAGTTCGATTCTGACAAGCGGCTCCATCAAACCCCCGGAATCTATTGAGATTCCGGGGGTTTTGGCGTTTCTGTCGGTGGCACCTGCAAACATAAGTTTTGCAGGTGCATGTGTGCATCCATGTGTGCACCGTTCCGAGGAGAGATGATGCCAAAGGTTCGCAGCAATGGGGACGGTGGTCTGTACGAGATCAAGTCGCGGGGGCACTGGCGTGGAGTGATCGACGTGGGCTTCCATCCAGACGGTCGCCGCAAGCAGAAGTACGTCACGGGGCGCACGAAGAAGGAAGCGCGGGACAAGCTTGATGCCCTGCGCGCCGAGGTGAAGGAACACGGCGCTCCCCTCGACAGGACGATGACCGTCGAGAAGTGGGCTGAGCACTGGCTCAGGACGATCTGCGAGCCGAAGATGAAGCCCGCGGCTCTGGCCGGGTACGAGTCCGCCGTGAACAAGTGGATCGTGCCCCCGCTGAGGAAGAAGAGGATCTCGGCGCTCAGGCCGTCAGACGTCCGCGCGGTCACACTCGCAGTGACGGACGCCGGCCGCGCGATCTCGTCTGCTCAGAAGGTGCACGCCGTGATGTCATCGATGCTCGACGCCGCTCGCCTGGATGGAGTGTGCGCCAAGAACGTCGCCGCCGACGTCACTCCTCCCGGAACTGGGGAGGGAGCGCGCGGAGCCCTAGACACAGACGTCGCCCTGCGGGTGCTGCAGGCTGCCCTGCGCCGCCCTGACGGCGTGCGCTGGTGGTTCGCTGTCCTCACTGGGATGCGGCAGGGAGAGAGGCTAGGAGCGACGCTCGACAGCATCGACCTTGTGCGGCATGAGTTCACCGTCCAGTGGTCTCTGTCGGAGGTGCGCTTCAAGCACGGGTGCGAGGGAAGCTGCGGGAAGAAGCGAGCCGGTTCGTGCCCGAGCAGGCGGCTCATGGTCGGCGCCGGCCTCGCGCACCGACAGCTCGACGGGCGACTCTGCATCGTCCGCCCGAAGTCGGGAAGGCCAAGGACGTTCCCGCTGATCCCTGCGCTTGAGGCGGAGCTGACGAAGTACCTCGCTGCCGACGCTGGTCCGAACCCACACGGACTCATCTGGCACAACGCTGATGGCTCGCCCATCACCGCAGAACAGGACCAGATCGAGTGGAGGTCGATCCTTCTCGATGCAGGTGTGGTCACCGCAGATCAGGCGTTGCCGCCGAAAGACCGACCGGCCGGAACCCCACCAACGCCCACCACGCACTTCGCGCGGCACACCACAGCCACGGTGCTGATGGAGCTCGGCGTTGACGCGAAGGTCATCGGCGAGATCGTCGGACACGTCAACGTGCGAACCACTCGCGGATACCAGCACGTCTCCTCTGCGGAGGCACGCAAGGCGCTCGAGGCGATCGGCGCCCACTTCCAGGCCGCGTTCAACCAGTAGACGAAGAAGCCGCCCGACACTCAGGTGTCGGGCGGCTTTCTGCGTTAACCCGCGAATGCCCGGTGGCGCCACTGCCCGACTCCGTGACGCGCCCTGCTGTACGTCACGCCGCGGAGTCTGGTCAGGCAGTGCTCCTCGTAGGCGAAGATCCCTTCAACGGACACCGAGAACTCTTCAGCGAGCCAGTGCTGGTCCGAGTTGATCGCTTCGAGACGCGCGTACTCGACGGGATCGATCAGCAACCGCGCCGCGTACGCATTCGCCTGGCGCTCTGCAGCGTCACGAACATGCGGTCCACTGCACTTGTGGTTGTAGTACGCGTGCCCGCACTCGTGTCCCAGCACCCAACGGGACTGATCGAACGTCATCCCCAAGCGGACCACGATGCGTCTGTGCTTCGGGAGGAAGTACCCGAGCAAGCCGGGATCGTCATCCAGGTGGGCGAAGTGCACCTCTGCACCGAGCGTCGCCGCATGATGGATGAGATCTCCGTACATCTGGCTCCTACTCGGCGTGCGGGATATCCGCTTCGTTACGGCCGCGGTACGCGGCGAGGTCATGGTCACTCTTCCTGAGCTCCCGCTCTTCCTCACGGGAGAGCACAGGGACATCATCATCGACGCCGCCGACATCGGCGGTGGGTTGGTCCGCATCGGTGCGGAAGCGACGGCGAAGCGCGCGCTCGGTGAGGTACTGAAGGATCAGGTGGTCCGGGTGCTGATCAAGCTCGCGGAAAAGCTCAAGCCGAGAGAGTGACGGCATCCGCTCCTGCTTTTGAGCAAGGGTCATGGTGCCCCCCGGCCCGAACTGCTTATCGATCTGAGCGAGTGCTTCCTCCAGATCCTTCTCGCGTTTCGAAGACTCCGCGGTGAAGCCGGCGGCTTCGAGAGCTTCCTCATGCGGCAGGTCGAGGGTGTTGGCAACGACGATGGCGAGCCGATGGCTCGGGCGCTCGTTCCCGCTGAGCCACTTACTTGCGCGGTCGCGCTTGATCAGGCCTCCTGATTCGCGAACGAGGTCGGCCTGACGCCACTCGCGCTCATCGAGCTTTGTGGCGAGCCATGCTCCCCAGCTGTTTGCCTGATCGGTTTCGGTCATGGCTCAAGTGTTGCGCGCACGCAACGTAAAGTCAAGTCGCGTGGCTGTTGCGAGCAACAGACAACGTGTGTATGTTGGACGCAACAGGTTGTATCGAACGGAAGACAAAGGAGGTTCCGATGCTTCGCATCAGCCCCGTGGTCCTTGAACGGATCGCATCAGAGAACGGCTGGATGCACGAACGGGGTCGCCTCAAGGGGACGCTCAATGCAACCGCGATGGCAGAACATCTGCAGGTCGCTGTCTCGACCGTAACCCGCGCCTATGACACTGGTGCGCTCGGCACCGTGTTGCTTTCGAAGCTCGCGCTTCTTACCGGATGGTCTCTGGATGTCCTCGCGACGGTCGAGGCGGAAGCGGCATGAGCACGGTCCAGTTCCAGACGATGCCGCCACTCTCCCCGGATGAGTACCGGCAGCTTGAGGTGTCATGCCTCGATCACGGCATCCAGATTCCGATCCTGGTCGACGAGAACGGGACCGTCATCGACGGGCATCACCGTCAGAAGATCGCACAGGAGCACGGGCTCTATCTCCCAACCGAGACGCGCGACACTCTCACCGATGTCGAGAAGACGCAGCTCTCCATTTCTCTCAACATTGACCGTCGACAGCTCACCCGCGAGCAGCGTCGTGAGATCATCGCGGCCAGTCTGCGTGCTGAGCCGCGGAAGCCTGACTACCAGCACGCGAAAGCGCTGGGGGTAAGCCCGACAACTGTAGGCACGGTGCGCCGGGAACTCCAAGAGTCGGGGGACGTTTCCAAATTGGAAACGCGGATCGACTCTCTCGGTCGGACGCAACCAGCAGAGAAGCCCCGTCCCGCCCCCGTTGTGATAGCAGACACGGGTACCGGGCTGCGCCCGGATGAGATTGGCGCGCTGATGTCGGGTGGCTTCATCGATTCCGAGGATCAGGTTGCCGATCTCATCGGTGCGGGCGGCGTTGCTCCGAAGACCAATGATCCGGACGGCAAGTCCTACGCCCGCAAGGAGCCACGGCCCGACCGTCGCAAGTCGATTGTCGATGACGCATACGCCGTCGAGCGTGACCTGTACAAGTACCTGGAGCGGCTGCGGACCATCATCCGTGACGACCGCTTCAACAAGAACAAGGCCAACATCCAGGATGCTCTACGTCCTGTTGCCGGCCTTGCCCGCGAGATCTTCGACGATCTCTTCGATAACCAGTCTCAGGAGGACTGATCATGTCTGCACGCAATTCTACCAACCTGGTCGCTCTTGACCACCCCATGCACGCACACGTCGAGTTTGAGATCGTCGACGTCACACCCGAGATCGCCGCGGAACTCCTCGAACACAACATCCGCAACCGGAACATCCGGGAGCAGGTGTGGCGCAAGTATGCACGCGACATGATCGCTGGGAAGTGGGTCGTTGCCGAGTCGATCAAGATCGATTGGAACGGACGCATCATCGATGGGCAGCACCGCCTCATCGCCGTGATCGAGTCCGGCGTGACGGTCAAGATGATGATCATCCGGAACCTGGACCCGAACGCGCAGTCTGCTATCGACTCGGGCTCCAAGCGCTCAACGGCAGATGCTCTGCGCTTCAACGGACATGGTGACTACGCCACGACCGTCGCCGCCGTTGCTCGTGTGGCAATCGGGTGGGATCTCGGCGGGATGCGTTCGGCGGCATCATCGACGACTCGCGAGATCACCAATGCCGAGACGGTCGAGTGGGTTGAGGCGAATCCGAATGTGCATGAAGCTGCGGCTTTCTCGCATCGGTACGCCAAGAAGATCGGTACAACGCCCACCGCACTCGCCTTCGCTGCGTTCAAGTTCATCTCGGTTGACATGCAGTCGGCGATCGAGTTCATCAGTTCCATTGCAGAGCGGAACATGGACGGTGTCGGTGACCCCCGTGTTGCCCTATACGACGCCCTGTCGAGCTACGGCCGCCGCAACATGCGGATGACCACACCACTCCAGCTCAACATCCTCTTCCGGGCGTGGAACCAGTGGCGCGCGGGCAAGACTATGACGACGAAGGCGCTGATGAACGTGGCGCCCAAGACCCCGGAGCCGAAGTAATGAGCGCCGGAGTTGTCCAGCGGATCGAGTTCGCACCTGCGCTGTTCACTCGCGAGCTCGCGGCGTACTACCTTTCCAAGTCGCTGCGTGAGATCGACGACCTCCGCAAGACGGGAGAGCTGATCCCGGTCGGTGACGGCAAGCGGGTCATGTTTCAGAAGTCTGAGCTGGATCGCTACGTCGACAAGCTCCCTGAACGAAACCAGGCGGTGGCGTCGTGAGTTGGCTCGGTCTGGTGTGCGTGACCCTGGCCGTGCTCTTGAGTCTCTGTGCGATCGGGGTATCCGTGTCGACGATCCGCCTTGCTCGAGAGGCTGAGCGGAAGTGGAACTTGGTTGTTGAGCGGTTGAGAGGGGAGCGGTCATGACGATCAACAACTTCCACGCCGCGAACCGTGCCGTCATTGAGAGGGGTGCGTCGTGAACGACACTCTGCCTCTCTGGTTCGCGATCGGTGTCGCTGTATTCGCAACGTACCGGTACCTCGTTCTGGAGTTCCGTGCATCGAAGCGGTACTGGGCTGAGCGTGAAGCGAACGATCCGGTCGTGGTGACTGGTTCTGGTCGTCGTCGTGACAGTCGCCCGTACGCATGCACGAGCGTGGAGGTGCGCTGATGGCTCAGTTCGCTTCCACCCTGTACCCGCAGACCAACCCGAGCAACCCGATCCTGCTCAAGTTCCGGGCATCCGGCGGCAACCAGGCAAATCTCATCTGGCTTCAAGTTCTCGACCGCCCATGGCTATACGGCGCATACGGCGAAGACTTCACGTGGTCTCTCGCTCAGATAGATCATGCCCGTCGTGTACTGACTCGTTTGGCGGCTTTGTCCGGCTGATCCCCGTCATCTGATCCGGCTCTAGGGGCGTCGCTGTCCCTAGCGCTACTTGTCGCGCTCTGACGCGGCCTCAACTGAACAGAACTCGCAGGAGTAACCCCTCAGTGATCCCTTGGGATATCGGAGGTCGCCTTGGGTACGCGCCCCGGCTACGAGAACTGCGAGCGGGACGTCACCGAATACCGCACCCCACCATCGTGGGGTCAACCACGGCGGCGTGAACCCCTGCAAGCGACCCTTTGGTGCGGCTGGCTGGGCGTCGTGCTGGAGCGGGCGACGTAGGGCTTAGGGGTCGAAGGAAAGGAAACGCCAATAGGCGTACAAGATTCGACAGTTCGCCGCCATGCAACACGGGCGGAACCAGCCGCGAAGGGTCAAGCGGATGGCACGGGTTGGTCGCCGTGAACCAGAGCCACAGGGTTAGTGGCCGCCTCGAGCCTGAGATCGGTTTTCTGAGCGAAGAACTCAGCGGGGCACAAGACAGGAGGGAGCGGACGTGAACCAGGAACAGTGGAGACCCGTCTTGGGGTACGACCTGTACGAAGTATCCGATCTGGGAAGGGTCCGTTCGAAACGCGGCTCTCGTCGAATACTCAAGCAGCAACCGACCCGCGATGGATACATGGTCTTGAACCTCTCCCAGAAAGGCGCGGTCACAAAGCGCCGCGTCCATCACCTTGTACTCGAGGCATTCGTTGGGGTCAGAGCGGACGGTCAGGAGGCCTGTCATGGAGATGGAGAACGCTCGAACAATCGGCTTTCAAACCTCCGCTGGGATACCCATCTCGCCAACATGGCGGACCGGGACCGGCTCAACCCTCACTATCTGACACTGAGAACTCACTGCCCTTGGGGTCATCTTCTGCAGGCGCCGAACCTGACAGCATCTGGCATTCGTCGAGGCAAACGAGAGTGCATGGCGTGTAAGAGGGCTCGAGGCGTGATCAGTGCGCGCGGGGGAGACCATCAGCAACTGTCGAATGAGTTCTACGCCAGATTCACTGGCTGATCATCAGGCTCGTGCGTGCGCTCACAGATCGGCGCACGGGCACTTGGGGGATCGGTTTCTTGAGTCGTGCGACGGGCGGGGTGCCTGTTGAGACTCCCGATACCCCCTTGGGGCTGGTGCATCACACACCAGCCCCTTTCTCTTCCCACTCCTGGGGGTGTGGGAACGGTGGACACGGGGGACCGTCCACCACCAAACCGGCATGTGGGGTGCCGACCGTTGAGGCCCGGACGTGGGGAATCGTCCGGGCCTCACCTGTACCTAGGGGGAGCGATGAACCGAAGACCAAACCCAGCCATCCACGACTACTGCCGTCCCTGCTTCGGGTGGGGCAGCACGACGGTCCGCAAAGGGACCGACTACGAGAACGACGACGAATGCCTGGACTGCCGCGGGAGTGGGAGACAGGCCACCAAACACGAGATTCGGAGACAGGCATGAGCATGGCCTACGTCCGCCGCTACTACGGCGTCCCGGCGATTCGAGGGCGACGGGTGTCGTACCTCGGCCGCGAGGGACACATCACGAGCGCCGACCACCGGTTGCGCGTTCGCTTCGACGGGGACAACTTCACGTCGATCATCCACCCGACCGAGGAAGGTCTCGTGTACCTCGACGGGTACGTGAGCGATCGCTCGGCAGATGTCGAGATTCGGAGACAGAGCAATGGCTGAGGCATCTTGGCGGGCGATCGCGGTGGCGTTGGCGTCGCGTATGGAGAACCACGACTTCTGCGAGGACCACGATGTGATCGACGAGGGCGTGGAAGAAGGGTGCCCGTTCTGCTTGGACCGGGCGACGATGCGCACGTACCGCGACAAGGCTGGCACCGTACGGCGTCGAGCTGCCGGTCGAGCGATCGCGATCCACGAGATTCGGAGACAGCAATGAGTGGATGCCCTCAGCCCTGCGAGCACTTGTCGCAAGAGGACGCCCGCGAAGGTCGCACGTGCGCAGAGCATCCGTGCTCGTGCGCTCCGGCCAATGTCGAGATTCGGAGACAGCCATGATGCACGCAGCAGTGATCGAGTTCCGGAGCGGCGGGATCGCCGCGGTGAAGTTCGCGACCAGAGACAAGTGCGACGAGTGGGCCGAGAAGCACGATGCCGAAGTGCTCGCGTGGGCACCGATGGTCTCGCTCCCGGTCGCGGCGTCGTGGTCGGCAGATGTCGAGATTCGGAGACAGCCATGACTGGCATGTGGTCTAGGTGGGCTGCGAGGAGACGCCTCGTAGGTCTCGGGTTCCTCACCGGTGCGGCGGTCGCGATTGCGGTCGCCGTTCTGCTGTTCACCCTCGGGCACGGGTTCTGGTCCGGTGCGCTGGTCGTCACCGCGACCGCCTGCCTTGTCCATGCCGGGTTCGAGTTCCACGACGCCACGAAGTACGCGCGGCTCGGCAAATGACCGACTGCTGACCCGACTCCGGGACAGCCACCACACAACCCTTCGCCGGCGTGCACGCGTCGGCCCATCTTCGTCCCCCACTGCGCCTGCACGGCCTGCTTTGGGTGAAAGGAACCAGAAATGACCATTGACACATTCCGGCCCCGCGAGCTCGTCGACATCGCGGGCCTCGCCACCGTCGTCGAGAAGTTCAACCGCGAACAGGTCGGCGATCGTCCGCTATTCGCCGAGGTTGTTCTCTATCGGGGCGGCGAGGATGTCGCGCTCATCACCGACGCCGGTGCTTTCGGTGAAGCACCGGCCGGATCGCTCTCGTTCGAGGTGAAGGAGAAGCCATGATCGCTGACCGTTGGAGAGTCCGCCGCGGTTCCTACGGGTCGTGGCGCGTGTACCGGGGCGAGGTGATGATCGCCGTGTTCACCGACCGGATTCGCGCGTTCAACTACGCCCGCGAGCAGGCCGTCTACGAGAACCTCAGCATCGTCAGTCTCGAGATCTGCTCATGAGCCGCAACGAGTGGTTCCGGTGGTTCGCATGGCGTCCTGTGTGGACGTACGACCGCGGGTGGCGCTGGCTGCGATTCGTGTGGCGCCGACACGTCCCGCCACTCCTCGGAGTTCCTGGCGCGGTCTGGATGTTCGATCACCGAGTTTCGATCGGCGGCGACTCATGACCCCGTGCTCGCTCTGCCATGACCACGGAGAAGTGGTCATCACCCATAACCCGACCGTGTGGATGGACTGCCCCCACACCTACTCGAAGGACCAGACATGACCGAGACATTCACCGCGAGCAATGGGCGCATTCGCGTCGACTATGAGGAGACGCCTCACGAGCGTATCGACATCTACGCCGCTGCGGGAGGCGAGAACATGCTTGAAGGTGCGCCGTGGCTCGGGCGCGAAGAGGTGTCCGCCCTTCGCGATTTCTTCCAGCATGAGCGTGACGAAGCCCTCGGACGGTGGCGCGATCCCGACAACCCCCGGCTGACGGTCTACCCCACTGAGGGGTACGAGACGGACGAGATCACCATCCTCGATGAAGTCGATGCTGAGACGTACACAATCACCCGGGCGCAGGCTGAGCGTTCTCAGGGCGGCTGGTGGCACGACACGGCCAAGGCCTACTTCGAGGCTCACCCGGAGCGGAAGCCCGCTGCCGAGGCCAAGGCTGGCGAGGTCTGGGAACTGACCATCGACGACGGCAGCGAGCACACGGTGTTCATCCACGCTGACCGCACGATGGGCGGCAGGGATGGAGTCTCTGCTGGCGGTGCGTACTTCGACATCGACGATGCCTCGAACGTCGTCTCCGCTCGCAAGGTCTGGGGACCGGAGGACGCATCGTGAGCGCCGCCTGTACCGACAACTACGTGGTGTCCTGCAACCCGGCACCCAAGACCCCGGCCTCCGAGGTTGTCGTCCACCGTACCGACGAACCTCTCGCCACCACCGGGGCCACCTACGACCCCACCCTCACCGTCCTCGGGGCTGCCGCCATCATCATCGGCGCCATCACCCTCGGGCGACGAGCCAAGAACCACAGGAGCACGAAATGACTGAACGAATCGACCACGCCGCTGAAGCGATGGCTCTGTTCAATAGTGAGTTCGGCACGAAGCCCAACTATCTGCCGTACGAGACCGCCGACGCACAGCACTTGCTCAACATTCTCGGTGCTCAAGTGCACGCCACTCTCGCGCTCGTCGAACAGCAGCGCATCGCCAACCTGTTGACCATGGCGCAGTTTGACCACGCAATCGAAGACGGTGTGCGGCTGTACACCGATCTTGAATGGTCGGCGAAGTTGCGCCAGGAAGCCGGCGAGAGGTTGGGCCTGTCGTGACGGACTACAACGGCTTGGTCTACGGACTCGACGAGCAGGTCTACCACCGCCAACCGGGGCTGAGCTCCACCGGCGCGAAGAAGATCCTCCAGTCACCCGCTCACTACAAGCACTATGCGGAACAGCCGCAGGAGACGAAGTCAGAGTTCGACCTCGGGTCAGCCGTCCACTCGAAGGTGCTCGGTGTGGGCGCACAGATCGCGGTCTACCCGGATGGGAACGGCCCCGAACGGTTCGAGTACGACGGCAAGGAGCTCGACAACGTGCTCGCCTCTAACGGGGCCATCTCCACCAAAGTGGCGAAGGCGTTCGAAGCGGACGCCCGCGACCGTGGCCTGATCCCCGTGAAGCGCGTCACAGCCCGGGTGGTGGACATCATGGCCGAATCAGTGCTGTCGAATCCGACCGTGAAGGCGTTGCTCGCATCGGGTGACCCGGAGGTGTCGATGTTCGCCACCGACCCCGACACAGGAGTAGCGCTGCGGGGGCGGCTGGACTGGCACGGCCCACGCCTCGTTGACCTCAAGACCACGGCGGGGGATGCGTCCGAGTCGGAGTTCGCGATCCACGCGTTCCGGTTCGGGTACGACATCCAACAGGCCCACTACGAGCACACGTACAACCTGATCACGGGTGAGACGAGACCGTACCTGTTCGCCGTGGTCGAGGCGCACCCGCCCTACCTCACAGCGGTGCACGTCCTCGGAGCCGACGAACTCCTCATGGCCCGCAGACGGGCACGGGAGGCCCGGGAACGGTACGCCCGCGCCCTCGAGACGGGGGAGTGGCCCGGGTACAAGACCCGCAGCGGTGGGCCTATCGGGATCCTCCAGGCACCCGTCTGGAACGTGAACCAGTACATCGACGAATTCGAAGGAGCAACAGCGTGACGTACGCAGTTGGACAGACGGTGATGATCTCCCGCACCTACGGGAAGCCGGAAGAGGGGCAGGTTGTGAAGATC
The DNA here is from genome assembly GCF_000340625.1 of Microbacterium sp. UCD-TDU. Classification (NCBI taxonomy): domain Bacteria; kingdom Bacillati; phylum Actinomycetota; class Actinomycetes; order Micrococcales; family Microbacteriaceae; genus Microbacterium; species Microbacterium sp. UCD-TDU. The sequence goes on along the minus strand of NZ_KB454446.1, from coordinate 446,467 downwards.
GGCCGCAAGTACGGGGAAGCGCGATCCGGATACCGTGCGATGCGGTTCCTGCTCGAGTCCGGGGCCGAGGCGGACGGCTTCGGTCGCGTGTGGACGCTCGAGGCATGGGCAGAACGAAAGGAACTCTCCGAGCTCAGCGCGAAGCTCCGATCCCGCGGTGTCAGCGTCGTCGGCGCGGTCGCGCGTTCGGCATCCTCGTTGAGGGGATTCCTGTCAGTGCTCGACCAGAATGTGGCCGACGATGACTGACGACATCGACATCCCCGAAGACACAAGGAGATCCCGTCTCCCGAAACCTCACGCACAGGTCATGGATGAAGAGTTCGTGACCGCAGCGGAACGGTTCGCCGCATTCCGCGAGCAGCACCCGGACGGGTACGTGGAAGCGACGATCGACCGGGTGATCGAACACCCAGACGGGCATGTCACCTACGTGATGAACGCCGCCGCCTACATCGTCAGACCCAGCCTCGGGGTCGCGTCCAGACCGGATGTGACCGCATGGGCACAAGGCTCCACTAAGAACGACAACGCGATCATCGCCGGGTCACCTCTCGAATCCGCCGACACCATCGCGAGGTCACGGGCTCTCCGGAACCTTGGCATCCTCGACGGCGCCAAGCCGGCCAAGATCCGTGAACCTCAGACCGAGGAGCAGATCGGGGCCGACGTCGCCACCGCACGCGAACGTGCAGGACTGTCGCAGAAGGAGCTCGCGGCCGCGATGACCGATCGCGGGTTCAAATGGGCGCAGGCCACCGTCTCCCAGATCGAGAAGGGCGAACGCCCGTTGCGGCTCAGTGAAGCCGACCACCTGGCCGAGCTCATCCGGTTCAGGACGTGAACGCGGCGTCACGGAGAGCCTATGAGGCTGTTGCGGAGCGTGCCGGTGGGCGCTGTGAAGGCTGCGGAGAACGCGCAGCCACACAGATGCACCACCGGCAGTTTCGTTCACGGGGCGGGAAGGACACGCCCGCGAACCTCGTGCACCTGTGCCTCTGGTGCCATGCGATCGCTCACTCCGCCGAACCACCACAGGGCTGGGCCGTCCACTCGTGGGACGACCCCGCCGAAGAACTGTTCCTGCACCACTGGGGACTCATCTACCTGAAGGACTGACCATGACCGGGAGGAGACGCTATGGCGGGCAAACTGTTCGCGAAGCTGGATCTTGACTACGCGGATCACCCGAAGATCGAGCGGCTTTCAGACGCTGCGTTCCGCGCCCACGTGTCCATGATCCTCTACGCGCGGAAGTACCTCACAGACGGGAAAATCCCCGCGAGGTACGCAAACCGATTCGGTTCCGAGACGCTTTCCGAGTTGCTAACCAACGACGAAGCGACACCCTCGCTCGTGCGCGTCGAGTCAGGCGAGTACGAACTGCACGGATTCCTGGATCTGCAGGAGTCCAGAGCGAAGGTTGCAGAAAGATCCCAGGTCAACGCAGAAAACGGCAAGAAGGGCGGTCGACCGCCGAAAACCCGTTCGGTTTACGAGTCGGTTAGCGAAACGAAAGCAGAGACAGAGGAAGAGACAGATACCTCTTCTTCTACGAAGAAGAGGGGGGCCGCTAAGCGCGGCACCCGCATCCCGGAACCGTTCATGCTCACTCACGAGATGCGCGAATGGGCTGCCGCTGAAGTCCCCACGGTGGACGCCGACGCCTCCACGCGCAGATTCGTCGACTACTGGCGCGCCGAGTCGGGGACGAAGGCCACGAAGCTCGACTGGATCGCCACGTGGCGGAACTGGCTGAGGCGTGACGCCGACAGCAAGAGACCCAACCGGCTCACCCCGACCGAGCGCGCACAACAGACCGCCGCTGCTGGCCGACAGGTCGCAGGCAGACAGGTCACCTCGCTTGATCCGAAGGAGATCACCTCATGAACACCGAAGAGTTGACGATGCTGCTCGCGCGCATCCAGGTTCTCGACAACCGACAGGTTGACCAGCTGACGATCGAGGCGTGGGCGCCCTTGCTCGCTCACGTCCCGTACCCGGATGCTGTGGAAGCGGTCAACGGACACTTCGCAGAATCGACCGAGTATCTGCTCCCCGCGCATATCACCGCGAGAGTGCGCGCGAAGAGACGCGCTGAACTCCCGTCGACCATGAGCGAAGAAGCACCACCATCCTGTGCGGACGGAGCTCACCGGTGGCTGCCAGATGGCACCTGCCTGTACTGCACGGACAGGGAGGAATCGTGAGCCTCGATGCCTACATGCAGGCATGCGAGGAACGGTTCGCTTCGGATTCGAAGTACCGGCGTCGCCTGCAACGAGAACTGTTCAACACCGACGCCCAACAGTCCATCCAGCGTGCGCTCGAGGCCGCACGCTTCGACGCATCCATGAGGAGACCAGCGTGAATGCTGACATCATCACCGACACCACCTACCCGCACAGCACCGTCGATGGCTTCGAGAAGGGCTGCACGACTGGGCACTGCCCCGCCGAAGTCTCGTGCAAGACGGTCTTCACTCGTTTCAACGGCGACTACGCGTTCAGGAGACAGATCAACGCAGGGATGACCCCCGCCGAGATCGTCGCCGCCGAACGGAAGCAGGCGCAGGAAGCCGCAGACACCGATCTGCGAGCCAAGAAGGCCAAGGGGTCCCAGCGATCCGCCGAGACGCGAGACGCGGCCAGGGAACGCCACAACGCCGCCCGCCGTGCGAAACGAGCAGCGAACCTCATCCCACAGAAAGCACTCATCCCACGAGACAAGCTCGCGGCACTTCTCGGAGAAGGGCTCACCGACCGGCAGATCGGTGAACGTCTCGGATTCACACGACGGCAAGTCGCCGGCGCGAGGAACACCGCCAAGCTCCCACGCAACCCCGACAGCAACCGCCGCCCAGCCCCCGCAACCACGGGGGCTTCTTCATGAGCCGGCCGATGCGCACCAATTCCAGGCATGGCACGCGTCACCACCCTGCCAGGCGCACACCAACGCGCAGAAGATCCAGGGCCGATTTCATCTTGACCTGATCCCACCGACCCGGAGGATGTTCGAGGAGGCGAACGCGTACAGGATGCGCAACGGGGTAGAGCCTGTCCCCTACGTCATCGAGAACGTTCCGGGGTCGCCGCTCGTCGATCCGGTGGAGCTCTGCGGGGCGATGTTCGGGCTCGAGACGTACCGGCATCGACTGTTCGAAACGAACTGGGATCTCGCTTCGCAGGCGCACCCCGTACACGTCGCGCGAACAACCAAGATGGGTCGCGCTCCGGTCGGTGGCGAGTACATGCACATCGTCGGCAACTTCTCGGGAGTTGACCGAGGGCGCAAAGTCATGGGCATGCCATGGGCGAATCGAGACGGACTGCGCGAGGCAATCCCACCGGCCTACACCCAGTACATCGGCAGGCAACTCATCCAGCACATCGAGCAGGTGTCGGGATGACCTGGACTCTCGAGCTCCCATACGAACGCCCACCCAAGGGGCTCCACGCGAACGACCGATGCCACTGGCGGGTGAGGGCACGCTCGGCGAAGGAGCTCCGTGAACGTGTCGCGGTGCTGTGCCGGGCGGCGAAGATCCCGAAGCTGCAGCGCATCTCCGTGCAGGTGGTGTGGGTGGTCCCGACGCGTCACAAGCGGGACGAGGACGGCCCCGACCCGATGTGCAAGGTCGTCTACGACGCGATCGGAAGTGACCGGGGAGTGTCTGCCCGCATCGTCCAGGACGACACGAAGGAGTTCATGGACAAACCCCGACTGGTCATCGAACACCAGCCCGGTGAGCTCGCCCACTTCCGCGTCGAAATAACCGACGTATCCAACCCATTCCGGCCCGAACAGGTCGATCAACTCACGAAGGAAAGACTCACATGAACGCAATGACCTACCGGAAAAGGCCTGTAGAGATCCAGGCCGTGCGATTCGAGAAGCCCTACAAGCGCGTGCAGGACTTCTGCCCGACCATCCGGCTCATCAAGAGCGGGATGGTCGGGACAAAGGTCGGTTTCGCGATCATCGAAACGCTCGAAGGGCAGATGACCGCGGAACTTGGCGACTGGATCATCCGCGGCGTGCAGGGCGAGTTCTACCCCTGCAAGCCCGACATCTTCGCCGCAACGTACGAGCCTGTCGAAACGCCGTCCCTCACCCCGTCCGAGCTGGCCGAGGTCACCCGGTTCGGCATCCACGAAGAAGACCAGGAGGACGAGTCATGAGCCGGTTCGACCCCATCGACGGCGCGGACTACGGCGCCTGTGACGACTGCGGGATCACGCTCCCGACCGAGCAGGCAGCCAAGGACCATCGCGCCGCGACGATGAGTCCCGGCAAGTCCTCGCACCGCACCCGCGCATCAAACCCGACACGCGTCGACAGGATCCAGTCCCACGTGGACGGGGTTGTCGAAGACGCCATCAGTGAAGCACTCGACGACCTCCGCAACGAAGTCGGGCGAGCCAACGTCACCTGGGACGAGATCCACGAGGCACTCAAGTGGCATTCGGAGTTCGCAGACGAATGGGAGAAGCAGTCATGACCGACAACGAGAAGCTGATCGAGAGGCTGCGCGCTGTGATCGACACCGCGACCTCTGACTCCATGACCGTCGAGAACGACCGCGTCGTCACGAAGGCTGAGCACGACGCGTGCCGGGCTGAAAGGGACGAAGCCGAGGCGGTGCGTGACCTCATCATCGCGGCTCTCACCCCTACCGACGACGAGCGGGAAGACATGATCGCCTTCCTGCTTCGAGATCACAACTTCGAGGAGTCTCCGTGGGGACGCACGTACACCGATGCTGAGATCGCCGCCGCTCTCCGCCGTTCCGAGGTACCGGAGCCGAACGCCGAGACGACGCATCGCGGAACGTTTGGACACGTCTGGCCGTGTCCCCTTTTCTACGTCGGCAACTGGAAGCGGGGTGACGAGGAGTACTACCCGGCGGCGGAGTGCTCCAATGCCGCAGTGTGTGAGCGCCCGAAACCACAAGCCGAACCATCCGACGCTCTCAACCTCGTCATCCACGCCGAGCGTGTCGGAACAGAGCGCGATGATCCGCTCATCCTCGAACTCGCCGACGCCTTGCGCGCCGCTCTACGTGCTGCTGGTGTCGTCGGACAGGAAGGGGAGAAGCGATGAAGCTCAGCGAGTACGTGACACAGGTGATCAACGACCCGAAGTACGGGCACGACCTCGAGTGGGTGAAGGGCAACCTGCATCGTGCCCACCTGGAACACATCGAGGCTGCTCATGATGCCGAGGTGCGTGCTGGTGTCGTAACCGAGGAACCGGAAGGACTGCAGGTGATCCTCGACGCATGTCGAGCGGCTCTCGAAGAAGGGCGCTCGGCGATCGAGTTCATCGAGAGCGAGCGCGGGCACATGCGGTCGTGGGAGCGGATGGTCGCAGACAGCGATCGAGATGCCGTCACGGTTCAGAGAGCGATCGACCTCCTGGCGGCTGCTGGGGTGCCGGTGAAGCAGGAAGGAACCGACGATGTCTGACGAAGAGAAGCCTGGCGTTTCGCTAGAAGCGAGGATCGCCGCGATTGCGGTGGCCACGCCGCTCGTGCAGCAAGTGTCTGATGCCATGACCGCGATGTTCAACGCCGAAGGGAAGGAGGAGACGTGAGGATCACCAACCGGCTCCGAGCAATCCGTACCGCTGAGAAGCGGCACATAGAAGACATGCGCTACGGCGACGGCTACTCGATCGGCGCACATGTCACCCGCCGACTGATGATCGGCCATGGACCGTACGCAGCATGGCTACCAAGGAGAACCCGATGACCGAACTACTCGACGCAGTAGATGACCTGACCCTCCCGAAACCGGTGAAGGTGCAGACTGACGACGGGTACACGTGGGCAACCGAGGATGCGCTCCTCGTGCAGCTGCGCGAAGCCGTCTCGTCGTCCCTGAACTCTGGGTCGGGGGCGGGCGGTTCACCATCCACCCGCAACGTCCTCGACGGCGACGCACTCCAGAAGGCCGCGATCATCACCTCCCAGATCGGAGACTGGTGTCGCATCGCCGGCATGACCGGAGACCAGATCAGCCGCGACGCCGTGACAGACCTCAGAGCCTGGCACGCCGCCTTCCTCTCCCGCGACGAACCCGAAGAGTTCTACCTCCAGCAACTCCGGGCATGGGCGGCACAGATCCGGGCCATGGTGAACCCACCCAAGGTGATCGAGATCACCGCACCATGCCCCGTCTGCGGTGAAGGCGAGTACGTCAACGACATGGGGGAGCGGATCACCAACCCCCTCGCCCTCACCTACCGACCCGACAGCGACCACATGTGGAAGAACTCCAAGGTGCTCTGCCGCGCCTGCGACGCCGTCTGGATCGGCGGCGACGCCATGGAAGAACTCCGAGACGAACTCAACGACAAGGAGACAGCGTGAACGAGACGCCCCAGCAGCAGAAGCACCGCATCCTGCTCGAGAACCCGGAGACAGATGCGAGCTACTACGACACCTGCATCGACTTCGGTTACATGCCGGAGTCGTTCGACGGGATGTGGAAGCTCCACGCGAAGGTGCCCATCGTGCGCCTATCGAAGAACTGGGCAATCGCAATTGAGGCGACGGGCCGAACCTGTCAAAACCGAGAGGTCTTTCGGCCACGCCTCGTCCGAGCCAAGACACGGCAGAATCGAACTACACGCATGTAGTTTCATCCTGTACGATGGGAGATGCCTTCCACCACTGTGTGAAAAACCAGCCTCAGACGCCTCTCGTCTGAGGCTTTCTTGTTCCTCCCGCCCAGCTCAGTGACTTCCAACCTGGCGAGCGGCGGCGAGACGCCGGATAACAACGGCACACAGCGAACCCCGGCCGGTTCGCAACAACTGAATCAGCGCTCGTTCTCCCGGAGCCGCATACGGGACATTGGCGTGTAGCTCAGCAGGCAGAGCCCTCGACTGTTAATCGAGAACGCGCTGGTTCGATCCCAGCCACGCCAGCCACAGTCCTTTCCTTCGACTCCACCCCACCCCAACGGGGAACGCTGATCGGCGTACACGAATAGCCAATACGGCTATAGCCCACGGATATGCAGGGAGCGGGCATGAAGATCCTTCTCGGCATCGGAGCCGGAGTCACGCTCTCGATCCTTGCTCACATCATCTGGAAGCCCGCCCTCGGATGGGCGCTATCGAGAGGTGACTAGACGAGCGCTGGCTCTCACGCCTTGCTTGAGCACGAAGAGACCCCGCAACGGCTGGAACCGTCCGGGGTCTTGACCGAACCCGTTGGAGGAGTTCGACATGACTGATCGTACCTGCTGTTTCCCCGGATGCGACCGGAGCAGTAGAGCCTCTGGCCTCTGCCGCTCCCACTACCAGCAGAAGTCTCGCGGCAGAGATCTCGGCCCGCTGCGTCAGCCGACCGTGCAGTGCAGAGTGAGCGGATGCAAGGATCCACATCTGGCGCTGGGGTACTGCAACCGACACTACGTGCAGTGCAAGAACGTCCCGCGGATCGCTAAGACACTCCGGTTCTGTTCGATTGGTGGATGCGAGCGGACGGCGTATGTGAACGGCATGTGCACCAAGCACTTCCAGCGGTTCAAGCAGCACGGCGACCCGCACAAGGTTCTCGTCAGAATGGGATCTGGCGACGACGTTGGCAACAGCGCGGTCCATGGACGCGTGAAGGCACTGAGAGGCCCCGCTAGGGACCATGAGTGTGTTGACTGCGGCAGGCAGGCGGCCCACTGGTCATACGATCACGCCGACCCGAACGAGAAGCAAAGCCCTGACGGACCGTACAGCACGAACACCGATCACTATCACGCGCGCTGTGTTCCCTGCCACAAGATATTCGACCTCGCCTACATTGCTGCCGGTCTCCAGCCCGATGTGGTGTCGCACTGAGGAGGAAGAGTGTCCGAATCTAGCGACCTCCAACGTCGCCGCGAACTCGCGCGCATGACTCGCGTTGAGCTCATCGACTACATCGTGAATGTCGAAGACAACCTCGCTGCCCTCTCGGCCCGCATCGACGCATTCGCGGACGAACCATGAGCGCCTTCGTCTGCGAGCTCTGCGGCATCGACCGGCACACCTACGCCGCCATGATGGCCTGCGAAGAGGAATGCCACGCCGAGAACATCGCCGCACGCAAGAACCACGTCAGCCCCCGCATCATGCGCCCCATCCACCGGTGGGAAGACGACTAGACCTGATCGGCTACGAACTTCCGCAACGCCGGGATCTTCGGCACGTCCACCCACAGCCTCGTGCTCGAGGTGTACGCGCCCATCCCTGAGACGACGAAGTCCCGAGATCCAAGTTGATCTAGCAGCGGCGCCATCGCCTGAGCCTTGACGGCCGACACGTACCCGACCTTCTTCCCCTCCCAAAGCACAGCGATCGCATTCACATCGTGCGCGTTGTCTGGCTCACGGCGAAGAACATAGACCTGCCCACCCACGTGCTCCCGTAGGGCATCCGGCACGTAGTTGGCCGTACCCTTCACCCGCATGCGAGTCGCCTCCACGCCCCGCAGATCCACCCCGGCAGGAACAGCAGGGACAACCGGCGCGGAACGTCTGAATGGCCACATGGTCACACCATAGCGAGGTGGAGCGATGGCGTGGTCAACCTCAGACCGCAAGGACCGACTACCGCACGACTGGCCCAAGCGCAGAGCCGCAGCCAAGGCCAGAGCCAAAGGCAAGTGCCAAGCCACCACCCACGCACCCAAGTGCCGAGGATGGGGCAGCGACGCCGACCACATCATCCCCGGCGACGACCACAGCCCGGACAACCTCCAATGGCTGAGCGGTCCATGCCACTGGGCCAAGACCAACCGAGAGACCGCAGCCCGCAACCGCGAGCGGAAGACAGCACGGTACAAGCCGAGCGAACAACACCCAGGGAGACTGACATGAGCGTCAAGATCAAGCTGACCCGCAACGCAGGCGGCAACCAGGCAGGCGACACCATCACCACCACACCCAAGGCAGCCGAACACCTCATCGACGCAGGATACGCAGAAGAGGTCAAGGGACGCGCCAAGAAGGCCGAAGACACCACCGACTGACCTTCGAACATCACGGCGAACCCACGGGGTGGGGGGTACTCCCTCCGACCTGGAAAGAGTCGCTGGTGATAGCGACTCCGATTCTGCGTGCGGCTCGACCTCGTTTTTTCGGCACCCCGTTGGGGGAGTTCCGAACGTTTGATCGCCCCTGGTGGGCGCTGATTCGCCCCAGGAGGGCATGATGACTCGCAAGAAGACGTTGGGCGTTCCCGCTGGGCTGAACGATGCCGGCGAGGCGCTGTGGGTGAAGGTGACGGGGAAGTACACGCTGCGTGCGGATGAGCTCGTGACGCTCGAGGCTGCGTGCCGTGCAGCCGATCGTGTCGTGGCGATGGAGGAGGAGCGCGGCAACGCCGTGACGTCCTTCGGTTCGACCGGTCAGCTGGTCGTGCACCCGTTGATCGCAGAGATCCGGGCGCATGAGGCGCAGATCTCGTCACTCCTTGCGAAGTTGAAGCTCCCTGACGAGCAGGGTGGCGAGCAGGTGTCGCAGCAGCGTCAGGCTGCTCAGTCGCGGTGGGCTTCGGCTCATGGCGCAACTGCTTAGCGCCACCCCGGCGTTCATCAAGAACCGGTCTGATGAGGCCGAGGAGATCAAGCGTTGGTATCGGTCTGAGCTGGCGGACACTCTGCCCCCTATCGGGTTGGAGTGGGAGCCGGTCAAGGTCGGCCCGACATGGCAGTACGAGGGCGGGTGGCTTCTCCCTGAGCGTTCGCTTGGGTGGGAGGCGCTGGCGTTCGCTGGCCAGTGGTTGACTCACCGCGGGAAGCCGTGGAAGTACACGATGGAGCAGGCACGGTTCGTGCTGTGGTTCCATGCGTTGAACGAGGACGGCACGCACGTGTCTCACTCGGCGGTGCTGCAGCGCCTGAAGGGCTGGGGCAAGGATCCGTTCGCGGCCGTCGAGTCGACGAACACCCTGGTGGGTCCGCTCGAGTTCGATCACTGGGGCAAGGACGGGCAGCCGGTCGGCCATCAGGTCACCGACGCATGGGTGCAGATCGCGGCGGTGTCGCTGGATCAGACGAAGAACACGATGAAGATCTTCCCGGGGTTGATCCCTGCGGAGACTCGTCGTCACTTCGGCGTCCAGATCGGGAAGCAGAACGTCTGGGCTCGCGGTGACTCCGCGCAGATCGAGGCTGTGACCGCTTCGCCTCTTGCGATTGAGGGTGGGCGCCCGAAGCTCGTCATCCGGGCAGAAACGCAGAACTGGAACTCGTCCAACGGCGGCCACGACATGGCTGGCGCGATGGAGGGTAACGCGGCGAAGTCCGAGGTTGGCGCTCCTGCGCGCATCCTGGACATCTGCAACGCGTACCGGCCGGGTGAAGATTCGGTCGGCCAGCGCCAGCGTGAAGCGTGGGACGACACCCAGGGTGATGACGCGAAGGCCATGGACTACGGCCTGTTGTACGACTCGCTCGAGGCTCCGCCCGAGGCTCCTCTGACGGCTGACGCGGCCCCTTCGGTCGTGGAAGCCGTGCGTGGCGACTCGGTGTGGCTCGATGCCGGCGGTCGTATCCGCAAGTCGATCCTGAACCCATTGAACTCGCCGTCCGAGTCTCGTCGCAAGTGGTACAACCAGGTCACCGCGGCTGAGGATGCGTGGACGGAACCGAATGAGTTCGACCCGCTGAAGGACGAAGAGATCGTTGTGGAACCTGGCGAGGAGATCGCCATGTTCCTCGACTGCTCCAAGTCCGATGACGCGACCGGACTCGTCGGTGTTCGCATGTCTGACGGTCACGTGTTCACGCTCGGGATGTGGCAGAAGCCGCCCGGGAAGCGTGGCGAGGGATGGTTGGCACCGCGCGAAGAGGTCGACGGCGTTGTGGATCACACGTTCGAGAAGTACCGCGTTGTCGCGTTCTTCGGAGACCCATCCCACACGCTCAACGACGAAACGTTGGACTCGTATTGGGATCTCTTGTTCGACGAATGGCATCGCCGATACCGGAACAAGCTGAAGGTGTGGGCGTATGGCACCAAGGGCGGCAAGGGTCATGCGGTGAAGTTCGACATGACCGACCGAACGAACTCGAAAGCGATCGCTGAGGCGGTCAGCTTCACTCTCCGGGAGATCCAGGATGGGCAGTTCACCCATGACGGTGACCCGCGTCTGCGCCGGCACGTCCTGAACGCACGCCGCTACCCAGTGGCGGGCTTCGTGTCGATCGCGAAGGATCGCGCGGACTCCAAGAACAAGATCGATCTCGCAGTGTGCATGGTTGGTGCGCGCATGGCCCGCCGTCGTGTGTTGAACAGCGGCAAGAAGCAAGGGGGGCGCGTGTGGTGATGAAGCGAAGTGATGTGATCGAGCTCGCCAATGACGTCCTGATCCCGGGATGGCAGCAGCAGCGACGGACTCTAGATGTGATCGACAAGTGGCACCGGTGGGAGCCTGACGCGTTGCGGGACAAGATCCCGAACTACGCGACCAGCGAGCACCGGAACCTGGCGAAGATCAGCGAGACCCCGTTCCTGTCCCTGGTCGTAACGACCGTGGCGCAGCAGCTTGTGGCTGAGACGTTCCGGTCTGCGCGTGGCGTCGAGATGGACAGGGTCATCGCCCCGTGGCTACGGAACCGGATGCACTCGCGCCAGCGTGCGGTGTACCGTGGCGCTCTTGCGTATGGGTATTCCTACGCGACGGCAATGCCGGGAGACAGCGGCGCTGTGATCCGTGGACGTTCACCCCGTGACCTCTACGCGGTGTACGGCGATGTCGTCGAGGACGAGTACCCGATGTACTACCTGCTCGTGAAGGGCGGACACAAGTACGTCGTGGACGAAGAAGCCGTCTACATTCTCGGTGACGACAACGGCCGTGTCGATTACATCGAAGACCGTCGCCACAACGCCGGCGTCGCGCCGGCCGTGCGGTACTCGAACCAGATCGACCTCGAGGGGCGCACGCCTGGTGAGGTCGAGCCGTACGTGCAGGTTGCTGCTCGCATCGACAAGACGACGTACGACCGGATGGTGAACCAGCACTTCAACTCGTGGAAGGTGCGCACGGCGACCGGGCTCGACATGCCCACCGACCCCGCCGACCGGGAGCGGGTGAAGTTGCTCCTCCGTCAGGGAGACATTCTGACCGGTGAAGAGGGCGTCCAGTTCGGAACCCTTGATGAGACGTCGTCTGACAGCCTCATCAAGGCCACGGACGAGGATGTGAAGTTGCTCGCTGTGGTTACTCAGACTCCCGTGCACGCACTGACGGGCGATCTGGTGAATCTGTCAGCCGATGCGATCGCGGAGTCTCGGGCGATGGCCGACCTGAAGGTCAACGAACGCAAGGTCGGCTTCGGTGACTCGAACGAGCAGCTGCTTCGGCTTGCCGCTCACATCGAGGGTCGCGCAGAGGACGCTGCTGATTTCTCGCTCCGCACCGACTGGGCCGACCTGCAGTCACGGTCTATGTCGCAGGCGGCGGATGCGCTGGGCAAGATGGCGACGATGCTCAAGATCCCGGTGGAACTCCTCTGGGATCGCATCCCGACCGTGACGCCCGAGATCGCGAAAGCCTGGCGCGAATACAAGGAGAAGCACCCCTCCGCTGAGGAGCAGTTGGCGGCGGCTCTGAATGAGCAGTCCAATGGCGTCAACGGCTGAGGGTAGAGAACTCACGACCGCTCATCGAGACGCACAGATCCAGATCGGTGCGCGCGCAGAGATCGAAGCGCGCGCACTATGGGATCGCCTTGACATCGACGATCTCGACGGGTCGAAGCCGTACTGGCTGGCCTCGACGACGATTGCGGTGAACCGTCGCATGGCGGAATCGCAGAGGGTCGCGAGCCAGTACCTGACCGAGTATCGGCTTGCTGAACTCGGAGCTGCAGGTGCTGTCGTTCTGGCGGCACCCACGGAGACGGCGCGTGCGCTGAGCCTTGCTGGCCCTACGAGGGTCAAGCGTCTCATCGGGTCCGGCATGGAGCCCGCCGTCGCGTTCACTGCGGCGCTGACGAAGTTCGGCGGCATGGCACGTCGGCAGGCCATGATGGGCGGTCGCCTGACGATCGCCGCAACGGCAGGCCGGGACAGGCGAGCTGTCGGGGGGCGCCGCGTCACCGATGGGAACCCGTGCGCGTTCTGCGCGATGCTCGCTTCCCGCGGCCCGGTCTACCGGGATGCTGCAGCGGCTGACGGTATCCAATACCACTCGCACTGTGGGTGCACGGCTGAGCCGGCGTACTCGAACGCGTGGGAGCCGACCGCCGACGAGGAGCGGTACATGGACGCGTATGGCGAAGCTCGCGCAATCGTCGCCGGCGATGGCAAGGCGATCGACACGAAGAAGCTTCTCGCTGCGATGCGTCGACAGGGCGGCTTCCGGGACTCGCCCATCACATAGACCTCCCGAACCTTTCGGGATACACCCGCTGCCCTGGTGGCAGCCCGACATGCCCCAGGAGGGCGAAATGAGCGACCAGAACCCCGCTGAAGATCCGCAGGAGCCGGGAGACCCCCAGGAACCCGAACAGCCCAACGAGCCGGAAGACCCGGCCAACGAGCCCGAGGATCCTGGATTCGACCCCGACAAGGCTCGGGAGAAGATCCGCAAGATCAACTCCGAGAACAAGAACCTGCGACAGCGCGCCGCCGAAGCCGAGAAGAAGGCTGAGGGCGCCGACGAGACCGCGAAGAAGCTGACCGCCCTGGAGGCGGACAACATGCGACTTCGCGTCGCCGTGAAGCACGGGCTCCCCGAGTCCCTCGTGAAGCGGCTGACCGGCACCACCGAGGAGGAGATCCTTCAGGACGCCGAAGAGCTCATGGAGCTGTTCGGATCCAAGAAGCCTCCGACGCAGCAGCCGAAGGAGAAGCTGCGCAGCCCCGGTGATCCGTCCGGGAACGCCGAGATCGACGTGGAGAAGACGGTCGATCGAGTCTTCCAGAACTAACCGCCCCCACCACCGTGGGTGCGTTCACACCATGAAGGAGGCCCACTGTGGCAATCACTCTGTTTACCCCTGAGCAGGCGGCGAAGGCGACTCTCTCGTCGCTGCGTCGCCTCTCCCTGCTCCCTCGCACCGTTCGTCAGGACTTCTCGAAAGAGTTCGTCGCCGGTATTGGGCAGACGGTCAACGTTCTCGGCCCGATCAGCGCGGGGAAGGCGAAGGTCTACACGAAGGCGAATCGCACGGCGCGCGATGCGATCCAGTTCAACAACATCGATCAGGAATGGTTCCCCGTGACCCTCGAGGACCAGGTGTACAACGCGATTCGTCTTCCGGACGACTTCGCTACGTTCAGCCTCGAGGACATGACTCGCCAGGTTCTGCGCCCGCAGGCCGAGTCGGTCGTGGACGAGCTCGCCGCGCCGCTCATCACGGAGATGTCGGCAATCGCGACCGATGCCTCGATCCCGAAGGTCGCCCCGGATGGATCGAACTTCCGCCAGGTGCTCATCAAGACGCGCCAGGTGCTCAACGATCGCGGCATCCCCGCGGCCGGACGCACCTTCGCAGTCGGCTCGGACCTCGAAGCTGCCGCGCTGTCGGACGAGCTCCTGCAGAAGGTCAACGAGTCCGGAACCTCGGACGTCCTCCGTGATGCCACGATCGGTCGCCTCTTCGGATTCACCATCGTGGCGGACCCGAAGCTCGCTTCTGACTTCGGCATCGGCTACCACAAGGACGCGTTCGCCCACGTCACCCGCCCCTCCCGCCAGCCTGACGGCGCCGCGTTCTCCGCGTCCGTCGCACAGGACGGCTACGCGCTGCGCTGGATCCAGCACTACAACCCGAACCAGCTCGAGGACCAGAGCGTCGTCGACACCTTCTACGGTGCGACCACGCTCGACGCCGACCGGGCTGTCTCGGTCGAGCTCGCACCGTAAGGAGGACCACATGGCTGAGCCCGTCACTCTCGCCTCTGTCGAACAACTCGCAGATTGGATCGGGGAAAGCATCCCCGACAACTCTGCAGAGGAGCGACGGGCCGCCATGTGCCTCCGTGCCGCGTCCGCCCTGGTCCGCAAGGAATCAGGGCGGACGTGGCTCACCGACGCCGGGGAGATCGTCGATCCGCTCCCTGAAGATGTCGTCATGGTCACCCTGTACTGCGCGTCCCGGGTGTTCGACAACCGGAACGCGCAGACACGCGGCGGAATCGACGACTACACCGAAGGGTGGAAGGTCGACGAGGCCGGCGCGTACCTCACAGCATCGGAGAAGCGCATGCTTGCCCCGTTCCGCGAGGCCGGGTCCGGCGGACTCGCAGTCGTATCGACGACGCGCAGGGAGACGCCGACCGTCTCCGGTTGGGTTCCCACCGACACACCCGACGTCTTCTTCCCCTGGTACTAGGAGGCATCATGCGAGGTGCACGGATGCTCATCCGAGGCCAGCACATGGCCGACTCTCGCATGTCCGAGACAGTGCTCGTCGGCAAGTTCCGCGATGGCACTGACCCCGACACCAAGGAAGCCACCCGAGTGCTGGTGGAGCAGCGTTACCCCGCTCCCGATGACACGAGTCCGGACGCGGGCAAGGCGCGCATCCGCTGGGGGTCGCGTGAGGTGTCCAACTCCCAGGCGACGGGCTCCCCAGTCGCGATGCAGGAGCCGTATTTGTCCGTCCCGTTCGGGACGGCACGGTTCTTCACCGACGATGAGGTGGAGTGCAGCGCTTCCCCTGACCCTCTGTTGGTCGGTCGGCGTTTCAAGATCTCGGGCGCTGCCGCTGCAGGCCAAGTCTCGGCATACCGATACCCACTCGAGGAGCTGAGCTGATGGCTGACGACGCCTTCGAGATCGGACGCCTAGAAGCCGACCTCCGACGTGTGCCGGCCACGGCCAACCGACTCATCGAGAAGTCGATCAAGCGCACCAGCCTCCGCATGAAAGAGGACTGGAGGCAAGGCGCTGAGATCTCTGATGGCTACGCGGACACCTACGCCGCGGCCATCAGCTTCGACATCAAGTTCCCGCTCGGGGGGATCGAGAGCGAGATCGGCCCGGTCCTGGGTAGCACACCCGGTGCCTCTGCTGGATTCCTCGACGATCCGAAGAGCACGGCAGGTATCGACGGTCCCGTTCACCACGCCGGCCGCGACGCGCTCGAAGCCAACGAACCCGAGTTCTTCGAAGGACTCGAGAACGCGGTCTTCGAGGCGCTGGCCGAAGAGCTGGAGGAGTGATGCTCGTCCACTTCGTTGCGTTCCGCGCCCTGCTGCTCGCCGTGGCCGTCCTGGTGGGGAAGGTCTACGACAACGTTCGCCGCGTCGATGGCAAGCCCGTCCGCGCGAACTACATTGTCCTGTTCCCTGACGCGCCGGCAGAGCTGGGGGACAACAGGTTCACGGCCCGTCAGAGGGCCGATTCCCGTTCGACGTGGCGGTACGACGTGCGGATCGTCGCGACGACCGCTGACGGGCTCCTGGAGCTCGCCGACGCGGTGATGTCGGTGATCGGGAAGATCCCGATGGTTTCGGGGCGCCGGTGCGATCCGGTGTCGCTTGTTCCTGGGGTGGAGGAGGGGAAGGGGCGGTTCGATCCGGTCACCGACCTCCACTACCTCGACCTGAGTTTCGAGTTCCAATCAAGGAGGGCCTGATGGCTGATCTGGTGAATGTTCGTTCCGCGAAGGGCAAGCGCACGCAGTTCCTGGTGGACAAGCGTCTGGTGGAGAAGTACCCGGACGACTACGAGGTGGTGGAGGCCAAGAAGCCCGCTTCCAAGACGGTGGCGAAGACCGCCGAGTAACCCAAATCCCGCGAAGGCCCATACCTGGTGGTGCGGGCCTTTTGCATGCCTGTCGCCATCCGGTGCCGGGTACATAGCCCCTCCGAGGGGCATTCCCTCAAGGAGAAGAACATGGCAAATGAGCCAGTACAGGCGGGAACCGCCTCTGACGGAAACGGCATCGTCCTCTGGATTCCTGGTTACACGGGCGGTCCTCTCGCGGTGGCGGACGTGAACAACGTGGCGAACAAGCGCCTCACGTACGGTCTCGCCGGAGATGGTTTCGATCTCGCCGTCACCATCAACTCGATCACGTCGACCCGTTACACACTCGCGCAGGCACTGAAGCTCGAAGGCACGAAGGACTTCACGCTGACGACGCGCTATGTCTACAACCGCGAGGAGCCGACCGACGCTGAGCTCGTGCTGGGCGCCAAGGGAACTTCCGGTGCGTTCGCGCACATCCTCGGGTATCCGAACGATCACGTCTTCGCGGCCGGCGACATCGTGAACGCGATCATCCCGGCACGCATCGGCACATCTACGGACGTCCCGCCGACTGCGAATACCGAGCTGATGAAGCAGATGGTCCCCGAGATCACCGGGGAAATCCTGACCGAGTCCGCGATCGTCGCGTGATAACCACCGTGGGCGGGGTTCCCTCACCAACCCCGCCCACGGTTCCCTTCGGTGAGGAAGGTGAGAGGTGAGAAACATGGATTTGAAAGAACGCATCGAACGACAGCGGGCGCGCCTCGCTGACGTGAAGAAGTCCGAGGTTGAGGTAGTCCTCGACGGCGAGCTGTTGAAGGTCGGCATCCCCAAGGCCCACCCCGCCAAGTGGGAAGAGCTCGTGGCCTCCAACCCTCCACGTGCGGGCGTTGAGTCTGACTCGATGGTCGGATACAACCCATCCGGAGTATCGCGCGCGTATCCCAACATCACTGTCGACGGGGAAGTGGTGGACGCCGAGACGTGGGCTGACATGTTCGACGTACTCGATGGGGTGCACCGCAACAATATCGGCGTCGTAATCTGGGGCGTGAACGTCAATGACTCTCTCAGGGAGCTCCGCGAACTGGGAAAAGCCCGCGCGGGCCAGAAGTCGCCCTCGCCCGCGAACTAGGGGTTTCACCGCGCCGTCTACTCGGGTGGGAGCCCGCTGAGGTCACCACGCATCAGTACGACAGTCTCGGCCGCTGCATCGAGTCCGTGACCGTGAGAGAACCGGAGTTCTCTGCTTGGGATCTGGCCGTTCTCCTCGCTGATAGGCGTGATGAGCGACGACCTCGGGGCCGTCACGGTCTGCTGCTTGCGGATGCGACGAATCCCGAGAACAAGGATGCGTTCGAAGTTGACCTCCCGACGACCGACTTCGCTCAACTGGCTCTGGATCGCGCGCAGGAGCGCTACCGGAAAGCGTGGCCAGGTGCGGAGATGGGCTCGCTACTGTGGCGGGTTGAGAAGGTCAGCTAGCGCTTCTCGGCGAAGTACATGGTTCCGCCCATAAGAGCGACTGCGGAACCGAGCGCAAGGATCACGACCCCGAAGACGGGTTCGCCAACCATCAGCGCGACCGCGAAAACGATAGCGCCAACCGCTGCGATGCCTAGTCCTGCGGCGACGACTGCTGACCACTTCATGCCCCTCATCGTAGGGGCTTTTCGTTTCTCTGGGGGTGGCGCATGGCTGATCGCGTCGTAAAGGTCCGGCTGCTGGCTGTCGTTGACGACTACAAGAAGGGCATGCTCGAGGCCGCTCAGGCCACCCGAACCGTGGGCACTGAGGCAGAGAGGCTCGCGCAGACCCGTCAGGCCATGCAGACAGTCGGCACCTTCGCAGTCGGTATGGGCGCGGCGGTCGCAGCTGGGATCGGTGTTGCTGTCGCGAAGTTCGCGGAGTTCGACCAGGCGATGTCTTTCGTCGCCGCGACTGGTGACGATGCGCGCGGCAGCATCGATCAGCTGCGCCAGGCTGCGCTTGACGCGGGCGCGGACACTGTCTTCTCGGCGACCGAGGCAGCCAACGCCATTGAGGAAATGGCGAAGGCCGGACTCTCGGCGGCGGACATTCTGAGCGGTGGCCTCAACGGTGCACTCGACCTTGCGGCAGCTGGCGGACTGGACGTCGCAGACGCCGCCGGCATCGCCGCTACGGCACTCAAGGTGTTCAATCTCGAGGGCTCAGACATGTCCCATGTGGCGGACCTTCTCGCAGCCGGCGCCGGAAAGGCGATGGGTGACGTCACCGATCTGTCCGCCGCGCTTTCGCAGGGCGGACAGGTTGCAGCGGCCACAGGTCTCTCCATCGAGGAGACCACTGCCTCCCTCGCGGCTTTCGCGTCGCAAGGTCTCCTCGGCTCTGACGCAGGCACGAGCTTCAAGACCATGCTCCAGCGCCTCACTCCGCAGTCGGCGGAGGCAAAGAAGAAGATGGAAGAGCTCGGCGTCTCGGCCTACGACGCATCCGGGAACTTCATCGGTATGGCTGAGTTCGCAGGCAACCTTCAGGGCGCCCTCAAGGACTTGAGCCCGGAGCAGCGGAATGCTGCGCTGTCGGTGATGTTTGGCTCGGACGCGGTGCGCGCAGCGAACGTCATCTACTCCGAAGGCGAGAAGGGGATCCGTGACTGGATCTCCGCCGTGGATGACCAGGGCTACGCCGCTGAGACCGCCGCCACCCGTCTCGACAATCTGATGGGCGATTGGGAGAAGCTGACTGGCGCACTCGACACTGCGTTCATCACGATGGGTGAAGGCGCGAACGGGCCGCTGCGCTTCCTGATCCAGGGACTCACCGAGCTCGTGGACGGCTTCACGCAACTGCCGGACTGGGCGCAGCAAGGCGCCCTTGGGCTCGGCGTCCTTGTCTCGGGAATAGGTCTGGTTGGCGGAGCGACGTTGCTCGCGATCCCGCAGATCGCAGAGTTCAAGAACGGGCTCATCACCCTCGGGCTGTCGGCGGCAAAGACCGAACGACTCATGGGCGTTCTCGGGCGCGCTGCTGGGGTCGCAGGAGTTGTCGGTGTGTTCGCTCTCGCGACGACCGCCGCGAACGAGCTCGGCAAGGCTCTGGCCGACGCTATCGGCCCTTCCGCTGAGGAAGTGGCGAGCAAGGTCGCATTGGCGAAGTCCGGCGTAGAGCTGTTCCAGGCTGCGTTGGAGAAGCGCGATGCTTCTCCCGGAATGATTGAGCGCGCCGCTGAAACATTGGCGCTTGTGGGCGATGCGCTCGATGACGCAAAGGCCAAATCGGACAACTGGTTCGACGGCATCTCTGGCGCGAACCAGGAAGTTCTTTCGACGGTGTTCGCCATGGGGGAGGAACTTGAGGGGCTCGCCCGGACCGACTTCTCCGCCGCCTCCGAGCAGTTCCTTCGCTTTGCGGACGACGCCGGACTCAGCAAAGACCAGATCATGCAGCTCATGAAGGAGATGCCTGGATTCCGCGATGAGGTAATCAAGGCCGCGAAAGCTGTCGGGATCGCTTCCGATGATCAGTCGCTGCTCAACTTCGTGATGGGCGAGACGCCTGCTGCTGCTGCGATTGGCGCTGAAGCGATCACGGAGATTGAGCAGGCGGCGTCCGACGCGGACAAGACCCTTTCTGACATGGTTGCGGCCTTGGAGGCTGTGGCGCGTGGTGCACTGGATCTTGGAGAAGCGAAGGACTCTGCTCTCTCTGCGATCAACTCGATGCGCGATGCTGCGGAGGCAGAGGGCGCGGCCCTGGACGGGACGAACGACGCTTCGATCAGGTTTCGCGATTCGATTCGCGAGGTGGAGGACGCTCATCGTGCATCTGCAGAGGCGATCTTGCAGAACGGTGGCACGCTCGATGAGGCGAACGCTTCATGGGCTGCAGGTCGACAAGCGGTCATTGACATGCTCGTCGCGAAGGGGATGGACACAGCAGCTGCAGCGACATGGGCTGACGCGAACCTCGGATCGGCAAGTGAGGTCTCGGGCGCTCTCGGAGATGTGAAGACTGCGGTCGACAACATCCCCAAGAACCCGAACATCAAGGTCACTGCTGACACTGCTTCCGCGCACGCGAACCTGGACGGGATTCTCGCCAGGCTCAACGAGGCGGTCCGCAAGCACTTCAACATCCCTGTGTCGACAGTTGGTGTCGGGACGGTTCTCAAGCCTCCCGGGCAGGCGATGGGCGGGCCGGTTGTCGGACCTGGTGCGAAGGGCGTCGATTCGGAGCTTCGTTTGCTTGCTCCGGGCGAGCATGTCATCCCGGCCCACGAGGTCGACGCGGCAGGCGGGCACCGGGGTATTGAGCAGTATCGGGCATCTCTCCGGAGCAGCACGGCCGGCTCATGGGTTTCGGGGGAACGGTTCGCATCTCAGCCGCAAACGTCAGCGGCACCGACACAGATTGAAGTCGTCGTCTCGCCCAAGGGCGGGATCGACCTTCTCCAGTACGTGGATGTGCGCGTGCAGGAGCGAGGCCGTGACGTGGCATCGACTCTGAAGCACAGGCGAAGGGATGACGCATGAGCACCCTGACCCCGTTCCCTGATATGGCTCCGGTCCCGCGGGTACTCGTCGACGTTCCTGTCGTCGAGTTCCCTGCGGGGTCGGTCACTGTGTCTCTGTCGCGGACGTGCGAGGGCCGGACGATGGCAGTGCGTGGCGGTGTACGCCGATCCGCACTTTCGCCGTTGATCGTCGTCGACGCCGAGGCCGGCTTCCAGGTCGAGTCGTCGTACACGGTCGTCGGGTACGACGCGGAGGGGAAGATCGTCGGGTCATGGCCTGTCGGTACGGTGACGCTGAACTTCGCCGGCACGGTGATCCAGCAGCCGTTGGACCCGCGCCTCTCGGTGCAGGTGGAACGCATGTGGGAGACGGGGCAGGTGCTCTCGCGCCCGACCCCGTTCTCGCTCACATACCCGCAACGGGAGATGCTGCCCGGGCTGGTCGGTCTTGGGCCGCGCCGTGGCCTTGAGGGCGTCGAGTGGAACATGGTCACCCTGAACCACGAAGACGCGGACATGCTGCAGGCGACTCTGGACCCTCCGCAGCTTCCCGTCTGGTGCATCCGCACACCCCCTGACATGCGCATCCCGCGCGTGTTCTTCTGCTCCGTTGAGCTGAAGGAGCTGGACACCTACCGGCTCACGGACTCGACCGAGATCCACTTCCAGGCGGTCACGACCGAAGTGCGTCCCCCCGCGGTGGGGATCACGGCCGCAGTGCTCACACACTCCGACATGAAGGTGTTCTTCGCCACGCACACGCAGGTGAAGGCCCGCTACGCGACGCACTCGGACATCAAGCGCGACACTTCACTGATCGGAGCGGCGGATGCGTGACGTATCCCAGGATCTGCTGGCCGTTCTCGAGGATGGGATCTACAACGTCTCGTGGGTCGCAGACCTGATCTACGACGGCGCCCCTCGTGCGCAGAACCTCCTGATCTCGGAGCCGCGTTTCTCCTGGGATGCGGGAGCGAAGATTCAGGGCAAGGGGTCGTGCACGATCCTCTGGGACGACATCTTCGAGCAGTCGATCGTGCCGCGG
This sequence comes from Microbacterium sp. UCD-TDU, assembly GCF_000340625.1. NCBI lineage: Bacteria > Bacillati > Actinomycetota > Actinomycetes > Micrococcales > Microbacteriaceae > Microbacterium > Microbacterium sp. UCD-TDU. The sequence goes on along the minus strand of NZ_KB454446.1, from coordinate 424,223 downwards.
GAGATCGGTGACCTGTTCTCCCCGTTCGGTGCGGAGCTGCAGGTCGATGTCATCGTTTCGGCGGGCGCGTTCCAGGAGCGCATCTCGATGGGCCGGTTCGTTCTGGACGCTGTGCCGTCCGCGGTGGAGTACGCGATCCAGCACCGACTTGGCGGGCTCCCTGTGGTGGTTGAGTCGACTGTTCGACTTGACCTCGCAGACTACTTCCTGCGGGTGTCACGAGACTCTTTCGCGTTTCCGGCCTCGCCTCAGTCGACGTCGATGTGGGACGAAGCGCAGCGGCTGACGGGCCTGCCCGTGTTCCGGTCGATCCCTGACCGGACGTTGCCGACCGCGATCACCTACGACGAGGACCGACTCGATGCCTTGGAGAAGGTGTTCGGGCCGTCGAACGCATGGCCGGCGCTCACACCTAGCGGCGCGCTGACAGCGATGGCGAAGGAGTGGCCAGAGCCTCTCGGTCGCATTGAGCGGGTGCTCGAGGCTCCAGTGGAGATGCGTTCTGAGAACGTCTACAACCGTGTGGTGGTCGAGGGGAAGAACCCCGACCCATCCGGGCCTGTCCTTCGCGCTGTCGAGGAGATCACCGACGGCTTCCTGCGGGTGAGGAACCGTGACGGCTCCCGCTCGCCGTTCGGCGGGAACACCTACGAGTACCAGTCGAACATGCTCGACACGCAGCAGGCCTGCAAGGCGTACGCGCAGGAGCTGTTGCCGCAGGTGTCTCGGATCCGCTCGGTGACACGGCGTCTTGTGGAGCCGTTCAACCCGCTGCGCGAGCTTGGGGACGTGTACGTGTTCGCTGATCCCACCCGCGGGGGTGAGGAATCCCTGGTGCGTGTCCGCGGTGTTGAGCACAACGGCGCCGAGACCGTGGTCGAGGTGGAGGTGAAGTCGTGATCGATGAAGCCGCCGCCATGTTCGAGAGTTTCGGGGACGCCGCGCGTGTGGTGTTGCGCCGTGGGGTGTTCTCCGGGGTTGGGACGGGTGTCGCTCTCGTCGACATGGGAACCTCACGGTTCGCGTGTGACTGGGGTACCGGATATGTCCCCACCGTGGGGGAGACGGTGCAGGTTCTCACGGTCAATGACCGACACGTCCTGCTCCCGTCGAAGGCTCTCCCGGGCACGGGGACCGTGATGACGACGAGCGCCACCCTGGTGACTGTTCAGACCATCGCCGGCACGTTCTCCATGCCGTTCATCGGCACGGCTCCCACCTCAGGAGCGCTCGTCGGGATCTCGTGGTCTGAGACACCGTTCGTCATCGGGGCGCTATCAGTGCAGCCCACCACACCTGACCCGGTGCCAAACCCGGGTGGCGGTTCACTGCGCTCGGCGACCTTTCAACCGATCGACACCGGGTCCACGGACCGCACACAGGCCCGCTGGTGGACGGGGCAACCGCGCGCCGGGAACTCGACGTTCGGGGCGTGGTTCTACGGCACGCAGATCCGAGACACGATCCCTGCCGGGGCGACGCTCGTCTCCCTGCAGTTCTTCGCCTCCTGGCAGCAGCGCCGTGGGGGCGATCCCCGCTTCGCTCTCCACGATCAGGCGTTCAAGGCTGGCCTGCCGACGTTCGGCGCGTACACAGCGTGGTCACCCGGTGACGGCTGGCAGACCCCGCCGATGGCGGATGCGTGGTTCGCCGCGCTCAAGGCCGGCGGCAGTTCCCTCGGCGTCGGTCTGAATCAGGGCGGCGACAACATCTTCTCTTCCCGTGCGCAGAACGCGTGGTCGGGCGCATTGAGCATCACCTGGAGGTCATGATGGGCAGCAGCAAGAACCCCGTAGGGAAGCGCGTCTTCGACGATGTGTACAACTTCCCACAGGACTCCCAGTCGCTCGCCGACGACCTGTGGGACGCGTACGTGACCCGGGCTGGGACATCCACCGAGCGTGGGCTGATCCCTCCGGGGCAGCTGCGGGACGGCATCGTGTTCCGGGAGACGGACACGGGCCTGATCTACCTGCGTCACGCGGGGGACTGGTCCCTCGTCGGTGGGCGCACCCCGGTCGCGATCATGCGGCGCACCAACACCGCGCTCACCCTCGGGAACAACACCTACGTGGACATCTCCGCCACCGCTGCATGGACGTCCACCTACGACGGCACCCGCGGGTTCGGCACCTACTCCAACGGCCTGCCGGTCACGGTCCCTGGTGAGTACGAGGTGTTCTGGAGCATGTGGCTGAACGCCTCCGCAGGAGGACTCGTCGGGATCGGCGTGAACCAGACCGGCACCCCCGGTGGTAACGCGCTCCACGCGATCGACCACGTGACTTTCCGCACGATCGCCCTCGGCAACGCATCCGCACGGGTGCGTCTCGCCGCCGCCGACAAGCTCACCCTGTGGGGGTACGGCGAAGGTGGAGCTCACGCCGTGCGCGGTGCGACATCGCTCGAGCCGATGCACTGGGGAGCGAGGTGGATCGCACCATGAGGTACGTAGACGGCGCGTACAACCTCGCATCCGGCACGCGCGATGCATTCGGCGGACTCTCCGCACAACTCGTGCGCGAGGGGCACCCGGACATGGTGTCGATCTCCGGCGACCGTGACCCGGAAGTGCAGCTGCGCCTCTGGTACGAGCGGATGACGTTGAACCCCGGCGGCCGGAAGGTCTACGGGACCATGTGGTGGAACGGCCAGAAGTGGTATCGCATCCACCCCGACCTCGTGGGGGCACCCGGCAGCAGCGACCATGAGTGCCGCCGATCCAACGACCTCGCGTGGCCGTACAACGCGAACACCGCGGCGCACCGGCGCGCGCAGCAGCTCGCGCCGAGCTTCGGCATCGTCTGCGACGGCAAGGGCTTCAGCTCACCCGAGTGGTGGCACTGGACCAACCGCGGATCACTCGGCACCATCGGCGCACCCGCGGCAGCGGGTGGCTCTACTGCACGACCGACACCAGTCCAGGAGGACGACATGGCAACACTCATCAGCTCACCCGGAGGCAAGAGCCTCGTCGTCGGCGACCGACTGTTCGGATTCGCCAACCCCGATGAAGCGGCCGCTGTCAGCGGTGCGCAGGTGCTCAACGTGCCTGTCACGCTTCACGCGCGCATCAACGACAACTTCGGCCGCACCGCCCCGAACGGGGCACTCCCGACGATCGTCTACGTCCGTGGTGGCGACGGCACGGTCTACTTGCTGACGCAGGGGAAGCTCGAGGCGCTCGTCGATCCCTCGACCCTTGCGGAGCTCCACGGGAAGAATGCGCCCACTTTCACGCTCTCGCAGGCCGAAGTCGACAACCTGCTGAAGAGCTGATGCCAGAGCTGGGAGCGATCGGCGGATGGGTGGTCGCGATTCTCACTGCGGTCATCGCCGCGATCGTGTCCCTGTTCCCGAAGAAGGGCTCACTCGAGCACCAGATGATCGACCAGCAGCAGGAGCGCATCACTGTTCTGGAAGCGCGCCTCGACGCCCTCGAACCAGCCCTGGTCTGGTACCAGCGCCGCGACGTCGCGTGGGAGCGGCGCGAGTCGCAGCTAATGAGTGGTGTCGAGCGGGGCGAGTACCCGCCGTGGCCAGCACGCACAGGGATTCTTGCGGAGGAGAAGCATGACTGACACCGACGCACTACTGAAAGCGTCCGTGCGCGAGCGCCGGCGACTGTCCGCACTGTTCACCGTCCTGTTGCTTGTCGTCGCAGGGACGCTCGGGACGGCATGGCTGCTCGAGCGTTCACGCGGGGACTCGTGGCGCGATCAGGCGCTGCACTGGCAAGACGAGTACGTGAGCCTGTACGACGAGTTCACCGTCTCGACGGGGGAGGAGCCACAGGCTCCCGACCCCTCCGACGTCGCACAGGACGCCCCTGTCGCTGAACAGGGCGAACCGGGCGCGCCCGGGCCAGTCGGCGCCGCCGGTCGGCCTGGGAAAGACGGCCAGGACGGAACCGCTGGGAAAGACGTCACCGCTGACCAGCTCGCCGCAGCGGTGGCCGCGTACTGCGCCGATGGCCGATGCGTCGGCCCTGCAGGGCAGAACGGCACCAACGGGACGAACGGCACGAATGGTGCCCCCGGTGCTGATTCCACCGTTCCCGGCCCAGCCGGTGCTCCTGGTCCTGCAGGCCCGACATGCCCGGACGGATCCACTGCCACGACCGTGTGGCTCTCTATCGCCGACTCACAGTTCGGCACGTTCTCGCGCAGACAGGCAACCGTCTGCCTGCCCACCGCACCACCTGAAGGAGTAACCCCATGACTGATCCCATTGTCCCCGCAGCGACGAAGCTCGCCGCGAAGCGCGGATTCATCCGTACCGCCACCCAGTCGCTCGCATCGGTGATCCCGATCGCAGCGATCACGATCCCGACCACGGGTGACGCGCTGCTCGGCGTCGGCCTCGCCGCCGCCGGTGCCGTCGCCACCGCGGTCCTCGCTGGTGCCGCGTCCGCGCTCTCGATCATCTCGAACGGCATCCCGAAGGACTATGCAGACGTGACGCTCGTGAAGCAGGCGACGATCGAACCTGTTGAGGCGCTCGCGAACACCGACGCGGCCGTCTCGCGCGTGCTCCTGCGCCGAGACCTCAAGGGGGAGTGACACCCCCGATCCTGAACCGACCCCCGCCATGCTGCCCCCGGAGCATGGCGGGGGGTCTTCTGTCGTTTCGGGCTGTGCGCAGTCCTTCGGGTGCCGCGCTCGGAGGAAACCCGTTTGCAGTTGTGCAATACTGCACAGGTGGGGGCTACCGACTGGCGTCAGATGGTTGACGAAGACTCGCTCCCCGACGGACACGCGGAATTGTTCGACGAGCTTCACGGTTCAGGTTGGTACATCCGCTCCCGTTGGGGAGATTCATCCGTGCGTTTTTGGCCGGAGGGAGGACGTGGGTATCAGATCACGATCGACCTTCGATATCCGGTCAACGACCCCCGCCGCGAGGAGATCGCGGCTCACATCGAATTCCATCAACCAGCCGCACAACCAGAAGGAGGACAGTGATGATCAATGGCATTCACATCACGGCGCAGTTCCAGGCGCCCAAGCCATTCACCGACGAGTGGCTCGAAGCGGTCTACACTTCCGTCCAGCGCAACATGGCTGTCGTCAGTGCTGACATGTTCGTGAATGAGGACGAGTTGACCATCTCGTTCCATCTCGGTATCGATTGCCGGCTCGCCTCGTCCGACAACTTCGTCGAAGATGTCGCTGAGGAAGCTCTTCAGAAGGCTTTCGGTGACGCCGATTCTGGAGTTTCGCCCACCGCGCCCCCGACCATGGTGAAGAGCCAGGTCGAGGCTTTCGCCTAGACCGGTCTAGCCGGAGAACACCCGCGCCAACATGGCGCGGGTGTTCTTGTGTGCAGATTGTCGTTGGTTCACCTCATCATGGGTTCCATGACTTCGTGGCACCCGATCTTCTGGACCGACGAGCCGCAACCCGGCCTGTGGGTGATGAAGGCACCTCATGAGGTGGAGGCGTTCGGGCGTATCGAGCTCCGACGCGTGTCAGGCGTCGTCCGCTACAAGGTCACCTTGCGTGGCGAGCTCATCGGGTGGTCGAACACCCTGTCCCACGCATGTGAGCGGCTGTACGCTGCGCACAAGAAGCAGCAGGACGACGTGCACAGCGGGCCGCCGAACGGGCGCCGCTGACTGCCGACTATCCGCGATAGTCCGCCTCTGCACGCTCCTGAACCCGTTTGAAGAAGACGGCAGGCGTCATGTTGAGCACGCGAAGGATGTCGAACACGGTCTGCAAGCGGATGGGGTTCGTGCCCTTCACCCGCTTGAACAGGGTCGTGTAGTCAACACCGAGCTCTGCGGCGATGTTCCGGATGCTGCGCCCCGCCCCGGAGATCTCAGCCTTCAGCTGGGCGGTGGTTGCCGCGCCGTAATCGATGCCCATGTGTGCACAGTACGGCTCGGCTAGATGCCGGCGCCACCCTCTTCGTCTGGTTGTAGCGAGCGCACACCACGCCCTGGCCGTGCCGCGTTCCATGCGTCTACGGTCTCGACAGTCCATCCGCGAATGTCACCGATCATGGCGTCGGGCTCGGGGAGCTTGTACCGGCCCATCGTTGCGGGCTTGACGCCGATGCGTTCGGCGAACTCGGCGCGCGACAAGTAGCGGATCATGCATCCTCCCTGTTGATGAACGAGATGACGAGGATGCCCGCCGCGAGGACGGCGAGCAGTCCTGGCCAGAAGTTCCCCGCCGCGAATGACCATGTTGCGGAGGCCGCGGCGAGGGTGGCGGCTGTGAGTTTCAGTGTGTTGTTCATGATGTGCATGGATACTGGAAAGCGGGGATCGGAGCTACTTCATCTAGTTCCGATCCCCTTCCCTCACTTCCGTCTTCGTTTCTTCTTCCGCTTCGTCTTGGTTGCCGTGATGATGGCGGCGATCCCGATGGCGAAGGTTCCGAGTCCTGCGAAGAACGATCCGAGGGCTTCCAGTGGGTGTTCCATGTCACCTCCTCTCTGTGTTGTTGTGATTCAAGTATACAACGTGAGGATGTATAGCGCAAGCCTGATCGTGATGTGTGCACTTCTGTGTGTACCTGGGGCTGCCTGTCGGGGTAGGCTGTCTAGAAATCAAGGGTTTGTGGGCGTTCGCTGGACTTGACCGTTTCACTCGTAATGAAAAGGTCGTCAGTTCGATTCTGACAAGCGGCTCCGAAGGCCCCGTGATGCGAAGAACATCACGGGGCCTTTCCCGTTCCTCACGGCGTACTCTCGAAGCATGAGCAGAGCGCTTCTCATCGTCGATGTCCAGAACGACTTCACCGAAGGTGGGGCACTCGCCGTCGAGGGAGGCGATGCGGTCGCCGCTGCCGTGACCCTCTTTCTCGCCGCCCACGCGGACGACTACGACGTGATCATCGCCTCGCGCGACTGGCACGACGCCGACGGTGACAACGGAGGGCACTTCGCGCTGGCTCCCGACTACGTCGACTCGTGGCCCGTGCACTGCGTCGCGGGAACCGAGGGGGCCGAGTACGACCCGCTTCTGGCGACCGATGCCGTCACCCACCATGTCCGCAAGGGGCAGGGGAAGCCGGCGTACTCGATGTTCGAGGGCCGGACGGAGGCGGGGGAGACGGTGGGCGCGATCCTGACCGCGGCGGGCGCGCTCACTGCCGATGTGGTGGGCATCGCGACCGACCACTGCGTGCGGGCGACAGCTCTCGACGCCATCGCGCACGGTGTTCGCGTCCGCATCTTCACCGACCTCGTCGCCGGAGTCGCATCCGCGCCCAGCGAGGCCGCACTCGCCGAGCTCGTGCACGCGGGAGCGGAAGTGGCAGAGAGCCCCGACGCGTGAGCCGGAGCGTCCTGCTCCTGCGGGCCGTGAACGTCAGCGGCCATAACAGCGTTCCGATGGCGCGTCTCCGCGAAGTGCTCGCAGCCGAGACCGACCTGGCCGAGGTCTCCACGTACATCGCCAGCGGCAACATCCTCTGCCGCACCCCGCGGGATCCCGATGCCGCGTGCGCCGCCGTGCACGCGGCCATCCGGGTCGAGTTCGGGGTGGACACCCCCGTCATCCACCGCACGCACGCGCAGCTGGCATCCTCGGAGTCCGCGCAGCCGTTCCCCGAGGGCGACGTGAAGTTCGTGCATGCGATGTTCCTCCAGGGCCCGCCCTCGGAGGGCGCGATCGAAGCGTTGGAGCAGCGTCTCCTTCCGGCCGAGCGGATCGCGCTGGTCGGTGACGACATGTGGATCGACTACGGCGAGGGCGGCGTGCACTCCACCCGACTCACGAAGGCGGTGCTGGATCGGGCGCTCGGCGTCGCGGGGACGGCCCGCAACCTGCGGACGACGCGGACGCTCATCGAGCTGACGGCGTGATGCCGCCCAGATCTGTGCTCATCGCTGCCGGTGGGATGTGCGGGTGGGCTTGCAGGTCGACCCGGCGGGTGTCGCAGGCCGAGCACCGCACATAGAGCACGATGCCCTCGCTCGTCGGATGACGTGACTCCACGAGCCAGGCATGCTCGTGCGCCGGCGCAGCGGGGTGGACGCGGGGGATCGGAAGCGTGTTCAGCGAGGTCATGCATCCAGCGTGATGTAATGGTCTTATGCATCTCAACCCTTACGGCGAGTATGCCGTGCTGTTGGCCGCGTCGTTGGCCAACGACTGGCCGGCAGATCGAGCAGGGATCGAGGCGCGCACACTCGAACTGGGGATGACGCAGACCTTCCCACCCGCCGCGGATGACCATGAGCGGGTCAGGGCGGTCATCGACGAATGGCTCTCGATCGTCGATGAACCCGACCCCGACGCGCGAGCGTCCCTCCTCAACGCACAACTCGCCGCGGCAGCCGCCTACCCGCGCCTGACGAACCACGACGACGAAGGATGGCACCTGCACTACCGCGACGATGTGCCGTCACTGCCCTACGTGCTCCGGGCGATCATCAGCCTCGGTACCTCGTTGCATCTGGTCACCCGGGGGATGAGCCGGCTGAGCCGTTGCCAGGCCGCGCCCTGCACGAGAGTCGTCGCGGACGTGACCCGCAACGGCCGCCAGCGCTTCTGCTCCGTGCGCTGCGCCAACCGTGCGGCGGTGCGCAGACACCGCGCGCGGACCTGACAGACGGCGAATCGAGACTTTCGGCCACACCGTGCGCGAGGCTTCCGTGCCACGATGGCCGAGAGACGATGAGGAGACGACGTGTCTGATGTGATCGTGAATGTCGACAACTTCGCCCGTGCTGAGACGGACGTGATGATCGATCGGATTCTGCAACAGGCCGGGGCCGTGAACGCGATCTACCACGATCGGCAGTTGGCACCGCTCGACAGGCAGCCCGTGATCCGACAGAACCGCGACACGCTCTACTCGGTCGCGATCGTCGACATCTCTCACGGAGCGACGTTCACGCTTCCGCCGTTCGGCGACCGATACGTCTCGGTCATGATCATCAACCAGGACCACTACATCAACCGGGTGCTGCACGAGCCGGGAACATACGATCTCACGGTCGACGAGTTCGGTTCCGACTACGTGGTGGCTGCCGCCCGTGTGCTGTTCGATCCGACTGATCCCGACGACCTCGATGCCGTCCACCGCATCCAGGACGGCATGCGTGTGGATGCGGGTTCTGCCACCCCGTTCGCACCGTCGGCGTTCGACCCGGTGACCCATAAGGTCACCCGTGATCATCTCCTGGGGCTCGCGGAGGGTCTTCCCGGATTCTCTCGGAGCTTCGGGAGCGTCGAGCAGGTGGACCCCGTGCATCACCTGCTGGGAACCGCTGCCGGCTGGGGCGGGCTCCCCGACGATGAGGCGCAGTACGTCGCACTCTTCCCCGGGCTCGAGCCCGGGCGCTACCGGCTCACGCTCCGCGACGTGCCGGCGGATGCGTTCTACTCGGTCAGCGTGTACAACGGCGACGGATACTTCGAGCCGAGCGCTTCCGGCATCACGAACGTCAACGACGTGTCCGGTGTCAAGAACGACGACGGGTCGATGACGGTGTGGCTCGGCGACTTCGACGACGATCGCCCCAACCGGATACCGACGCCCGAGGGATGGAACCTGTTGATCCGCCTCTACCGTCCACGGCTGGCTGAGGTGGCGGGCTGGACCGTTCCCTCGGTCGAGCCCGCCGACTGAGGCACGCTCAGGCGGTCTGCCCGGCGTGCTTCCCCTCGCCGATCTCCTCGACGAGCTTCGCGTTGAACGCCGGCAGATCGTCGGGCGTGCGGCTGGAGACGAGGCCTTCATCGACCACGACCTCTTCGTCGACCCACGTCGCGCCCGCATTGCGCAGGTCGGTGGTCAGGCTCGGGTAGCTGGTGAGCGTGCGCCCGTCGACGACACCGGCCTCGATGAGGATCCAGGCGCCGTGGCAGATCACACCGACCGGCTTGTGCTGCTCGAAGAAGGCCCTTGCCAGATCGACGGAGGCCTTGTCCATGCGCAGATGGTCCGCGTTGACGACGCCGCCGGGCAGAACCAGCGCGTCGAACTGATCCGCTGTGGTCGCAGACGCGTGCAGATCCACCGCCTGTTCATGTCCGTTCTTGCCGGTGATGGCTGCACCGTCCGGGGCGATCATGGTCGCGCTCGCGCCTTCCGCCGTCACCGCATCCCAGGGACTCGTGAGCTCGCTGTCCTCGAATCCGTCTGTCGCGAGGAATGCCACGCGGCTGCCGCTGAGAGTCATCGTTCGTCCTTTCCTGGAGAGTCGTCCGCCGTTCGGGGGACGACTCCACGATCCCCCGCAGCGGAAGAGGAGGGAAGGGGGTGGCCGCGCAGGCGAGCCGGTGATACAGGTGAGCGGGAGAAGCGACGGCCCTCGGAGCGCTCCGCTCGGATGGAGGAGCCTCGGCAGTACGATCCAGACATGCGCGTTCGTCCTGCACTCGTCCTCCTCTCGGCGCTCGTCCTGCTCGCGGGGTGCGCTCCCGAGCCGGCGGCGAGCCCCTCGCCCTCCGCATCCAAGTCGTCTTCGCCGACCCCCACACCGTCTCCCTCGGCGTCCGAGACCGCGGAACCGCCGGTGACGGGCACGGAATTCACGACCTCGGTGCTCGTGCAGCTCTGCACCGAGAGGACTCGTGTCCTGGCCCCGAACGCGACGTACTTCGGCGACATGGCGACCACCGAACGGCTCGAATCGTCATCGCTCTGGTTCGTGGTCATCCCCAAGACGCTCGACGGTGCGGACAGCGTCGCGGTGTGCGGCATCGGCGGCACCCAGGAGGCGCCGGTGTTCGCCCTCGAGGGGGAGACCCTCCCGGATGGCGTGGCCGACATCCGCGAAGAACTGCTGACCGGAGCGCCCGGCGGCGAGTCCTGAGACGGCTGCCGAGAGGCGAACTGCGGCGGAGAGAGCATCCGCGCGTCTTCGACGTCACCGTAGAGTGATCCTGTCGGAAGGGTGACCTGACCGAACAAGGATGAGGGGGCCACGTGGTTGAGGGGATCGAATCGTTCTTCACCGTGATCGCGGTGGGCTTCGAGGTGCTCGGTGCACTCGCGATGGTCGTCGGGTTCATCATCGCCGTGGTGCTCGCCGTCCGTTCGCTGCGACGGTCGGGCGACGGTCACGCCGCCTATCTGCTCCTGCGCAACACGCTCGGCGCCGCTATCCTGCTCGGCCTCGAAGTCTTGGTCGCTGCCGACCTCATCCGCACCATCACGTCGAAGCCGTCGATCGAGGACGCCGTGATCCTCGGCCTCATCGTGCTGATCCGGACGGTGCTCTCGATGTCGATCCAGATCGAGATCGAGGGCGTCGCACCCTGGCGTCGAGCCCTCCTGACCAGTGGCGGCCAGCTGATCGCGGAGAACGTTCGCCGAGACCGTGCCGCGGAGGCGACGGCCGTCGCACCCGAAAAGCCGACACCCTGAGCGACCTGCGTGCGGTGCTGGCGGAAGTGCTGTCCTCCGCGACGGAGGATTGGTGACGGCTCGTGCAGACACCCGAGAACATCGTCAACTGGGTGGGCCCCGTGGGGCTCGAACCCACGACCCGCGGATTAAAAGTCCGATGCTCTGCCAACTGAGCTAGAGGCCCCTCATCAAAGTCTAGTGCGCACGACGAGGGGCCGTCGGCGACACAGCACCACCGACGGCCCCTTTCCTTCCCGGGTCTCTCCTCCAGAACCCGAGAAGGGCGTGTGCCGGGCGTCCTCCCACCCGGCTGTCCCTGGCTTAGGAAGCCGGGGGCATCAGAACCGTGTCGATCAGGTACACGGTCGCGTTCGCGGTCTGCACTCCACCGCAGATGACGCTGGCGCCGTTGACCTTCAGGTCATCGCCGCTGCCGGTCACCTCGAGGTCGGCGCCCTGCACGGTCGTGTGCATGCCGTCGATGTCAGCCGGCTCGATCTGGCCGGGGACCACGTGGTACGTCAGGATCGAGCTCAGCGTGGCGCTGTCGGTCTTGAGAGCCTCGATCGTGGCGGGGTCGATCTTCGCGAAGGCGTCATCCACCGGTGCGAAGACCGTGAACTCGCCACCGTTCAAGGTGTCGACGAGGTCGACGTCGGGGTTGAGCTGTCCGCTCACCGCAGCGACCAGCGTGGTCAGCAGCGGGTTGTTCGAAGCCGCGACCGCAACCGGGTCCTGCGACATTCCCTCGACCGAGCCTGCGCCGTCCGGCACGGCGTCGGCGTATGCCGCGCAGCCGGGGCCGACCAGGTTGGCCGCCGGGTCCATCTCCATCGGCGTCGACTCCGACGTCTCCGGTGCCGTCGGCTCGGACGATTCCGTGGTGCTGCCGCTGCCCATGGAACAGGCGGAGAGCAGGAACGCGCTCGCCAGGCCGAGGGTGATCGCTGCGGTGACCTTCTTCTTGGTGCTGAACATGTCGAGCTCCTTCAGAACTGAGCCACGGCCTCTCCGTGGCGTCGAGGGCTGTTCGGAGCCCGCTCGCGATCGGATGGGACGAATCTGAGAAATCTTTGAAACTGCCTCCACGGCAGCGCAGGAGCGGACATTTCCGCGATCTCTTTTCCTTCACATTCGGGCGACGTCTGCACGTGATCGGGGAGGAGATACGGCATGCTTATGGAGATGGTCATCGATGGGTTCGACGTTCCCGAGGACGGAGCGACGCAGGATGCTGTCGCCGACCTCATCGTCCGCGTCGCCTCCGGTGATCAGGCTGCCTTCGCGACTCTCTATGACATGCTCTCCTCCCGCGTGTTCGGCCTCATCCTCCGTGTGCTGATCAACCGCGCGCAGAGCGAGGAGGTGCTCCAGGAAGTCTTTCTGGAGATCTGGCAATCCGCTTCCCGGTTCGCTCCGAACAGAGGTCAGGGACGAGCGTGGATCATGACGATCGCTCATCGCCGGGCCGTCGATCGGGTGCGAGCTTCGCAGTCGAGCGCCGACCGAGACGTACGAGCGGGATTCAAGGACATCGGCGTCGCGCACGACAGTGTCGCGGAGCAGGTCGAATTGGGGATCGAGGGAGGAAAGGTCGTCGAAGCGCTGTCGGGTCTTCCGGAAGCGCAACGTGAAGCGCTCGTCCTCGCGTATTACGGCGGTTACAGTCAGAACGAGATCGCGGCACTCGTGGGAGCGCCGCTGGGGACTATCAAGACACGGATGCGAGACGGGCTCACTCGTCTGCGCACGGCGATGGGGGTGACGGCATGAACGAGAAGGACTTCGCGGAACTCGCGGCAGGTGCCGCGCTGCACTCGCTCGACGCAGAAGACGAGCGACGCTATCGCGCTGCCCTCGCTGAGCACCCGGAATGGGAGGACACTGTGGATGCGGACACCGCCACCGCTGCGTCGCTCGCAGACCCGGTCGAGCCTGTCACCCCGCCCTCGCACATCCGTACCGCTCTGCTCGCGCGGATCGCGGACATGCCGCAGGACGACGGATCGAGAACGGATCCGGACCACTCCTCGGCGAACGCCGAGAGCACACTCGGTTCGTACGGCGCCGGTGCCGAGCCCGCGATCTCACCGAAGCCGAAGCAGCGCCGCTGGACGCGGAGCGTGTTCGCCCTGGCCGCATGCCTCGCCGTGCTCGTGGGCGTCGGAATCGGTGCGGTCGCTCTCAACCAGCAGCTGAACCCGCCCGCGAGCGTGGTCGCTCTGCAGGAGATCGAAGCCGCCGCAGATGCCCAGCAGGCGACCGTCGAGCTCGACGACGGCGGCAGTGCCACAGCGCACTGGTCGGCGTCCGCCGGCAAGGCGGTGCTGGTGGCCGACGGACTGCCGAGCCCGGGTGACGGACAGACCTACGAACTGTGGTTCGTGCGCGGTGACGGCCCCGTCGCCGCCGGCGTCTTCGACGTCGACGGTGGGGAGGCCACAGCCCTGCTCACGGGTGACATGCAGGCAGGCGACGCGATCGCCGTGACCGTCGAGCAGGCCGGCGGTTCACCGTCCGGTCAGCCCACCACCGATCCGGTGATCGTGATCCCCACGGCGTGAGCCGCACTGATCGCGCGTACGCTGGAGGGATGCCCGAGCAGTACCACCGCCCTGTGCGCCGCCCCACGAGTGCCTTCGACAACATCGTCGGCGCGCACGATCCCGCCGAGGAGACGCGCGTCGCGCATGCCACGGCATCCGCTCTGCTGACCCGTGTCCGCGCGGACGAGAGCGGGGCGAGTGCGGAACGTCTCGTGGCCTTCACCGCCGAGCACGGGATCGACGAGATCGCCGAACTGTGGTCGAAGGCGCCGTCGCGCACGCTGCCCGGCGCACTCTGGCGCCTCTACGTCCTGCAGCTCGCGATCCACGGCGACCCGCAGACCGCCGCACTCCTCTACGACCGGGGGCGCGTCGAACTGCCGTCGGCGGATGCGGTCATCGCGGGAGCGCCGGTGCCGGCGAGTCCGGACGAGCTGGTCGCACTGATCGACACGATCCTGCGGGGCGCGTTCCGCGGCGACTTCGCCGTCGCGCTCGACCGGGCCGCGGCGTTCTGCCGCGTGCAGGCCTCGGGGGCGACCCATGCCGCCGACGATTACGAGCCGACCGAGCCGGCTCGGGCCAGCGAGCTGACCACGCGCGCGCTGCGGCTGAGCAGCTACGGTCAGGATCTGGCCGCGGCCGCTGTGCTGTGGCGGATGGATGCTCTCGCCTGAGGTGACGGAAAGGCTGCCCGGACATGAAAAGACCGGGCCGCAAGAACGCCTCTCGGCGGAAGGCCGCTCAAAGCGGCAAAAATTGGAGCCCGGGGTTATGCGGCCCGGCCATTCAATTGTAACGCGATGAGGCGGTGGGTATTCCCGCCATCTAGGCTCGGATCATGACAGGGCGCTTTGCACTCATGATCGATCCCGTCGCCGCCGACGTGCAGCGCAGCGACTTCGCCGACACCTTCACGCAGGTCGACGCTGCGGCCCCCGCGCTCAGCGTCGGGGAGCTGAGCACACAGCGTGGTGACGGCGTGTTCGAGTCGATCGGCGTGGTCGACGGGCATGCGCAGGAGGTCGTGCCCCACTTGGAACGCCTCGCGCATTCGGCCCGGCTGTGCGACCTTCCCGTGCCGAACCTCGCGCAGTGGCGCCAGGCCATCGACCACGCGGCCGCGCAGCTGGGTGCGGGGGAGTCGGTCATCAAGCTCATCCTCAGTCGCGGGGTGGAGCACGGGCCCACGCCGACCGCGTGGGTGACCGCGGCCCCGGCCGCCGACTTCTCGGCCGTACGCGAGAGAGGCGTGCGCGTCGTCACGCTCGACCGCGGGTACGACCTGGGTGCGGCGGAACGTGCCCCGTGGCTGTTGCTGGGCGCGAAGACGCTGTCGTACGCCGTGAACATGGCCGCCCTTCGCGAGGCGCACCGACGCGGCGCGGACGATGCGATCTTCCTCTCGAGCGACGGGTTCGTGCTGGAGGCTCCGACCGCCTCGCTGATCCTCCGCTTCGGTGATCGGTTCGTGACCCCGGCCCCGAACGGCGGCATCCTGCACGGCACGACTCAGCTCAGCGTGTACGAGTATCTCGCCGCGCAGGGGTTCGACGTCGGCTACGACCGCATCCCGGCGACCGACCTCCCTCAAGCCGACGCCGCCTGGCTGGTGTCGAGCGTGCGTCTCGCCGCCGCGATCACGGCCGTCGACGATGTCGCACTTCCGGTCGATCACACGCTGACCGCCGACCTGAACCGCTACCTGCTCTCGCCCCGCGACTGATCCTTCAGGCGCCGGAACGCGAAGAGGCGCCGGAACGAGAAGAGGGCCCGGGAACCGAAGTTCCTGGGCCCTCTTCTCGTGTTCCTCAGCTCACCCGAAGCGTCCGGAAACGTAGTCCTCTGTGGCCTGCACGGAGGGGGTCGTGAAGATCGACGTGGTGTCGTCGTACTCGATCAGCTTGCCGGGCTTGCCGGTGCCGGCGATGTTGAAGAACGCGGTCTTGTCGGACACTCGGCTCGCCTGCTGCATGTTGTGCGTCACGATCACGATCGTGAACTCGTTCTTGAGCTCCCCGATCAGCTCCTCGATCGCATAGGTCGAGATGGGGTCGAGAGCCGAGCACGGCTCGTCCATCAGCAGCACCTGGGGCGACACGGCGATCGCACGGGCGATGCACAGACGCTGCTGCTGACCGCCCGAGAGGCCGGATCCGGGCTTGTCGAGGCGGTCCTTGACCTCGTTCCACAGGTTCGCGCCCGTGAGCGACTTCTCGACGAGGGCGTCCTGGTCGCTCTTCGACATGCGGCTGTTGTTGAGCTTCACACCGGCGAGGACGTTCTCCTTGATCGACATCGTGGGGAAGGGGTTCGGACGCTGGAAGACCATGCCCACCTGGCGGCGGACGAGCACCGGATCGATGCCGGGGCCGTAGAGGTCCTTGCCGTCGAGCAGCACCTCGCCCTCGACGCGGGCGCCGGGGATGACCTCGTGCATGCGGTTGAGGGTGCGCAGGAACGTGGACTTGCCGCAGCCGGAGGGGCCGATGAACGCGGTGACGCTGCGCGGCTGGATGTCGAGGGACACGCCCTCCACGGCGAGGAAGTCGCCGTAGTAGACGTTCAGGTCGTTGACTTCAATGCTCTTGGACACTGCAGTTCCTTGCTTGTCGGGTCGAGGCTCAGCGGCCGGTCTTGGGTGCGAAGATCTTCGCGACGAGCCGCGCGATCAGGTTGAGCAGCATGACGATGATGATGAGCGTCAGGGCGGCGGCCCAGGCCCGTTCCACGTATGCCTCAGCGGGGATGCCCTGGTATGCGTACTGCGAGTACGTGAACACCGGGAGGGTCTGCATGCGTCCGCTGAACAGGTTGTAGTTCATGGCGTCGGTGAATCCGGCCGTGAGCAAGAGCGGCGCGGTCTCGCCGATCACGCGGGAGATGGCGAGCATCACACCCGTCGTGATGCCGGCGATCGAGGTCGGAAGGACCACCTTGACGATGGTGAGCCACTTCGGGACGCCGAGAGCGTACGACGCCTCGCGCAGCTCGTTCGGTACCAGTCGCAGCATCTCCTCGGTGGAGCGCACGACGACCGGGATCATGAGCACGGCCAGAGCGACCGAGCCCGCGATGCCCATGCGCACACCGGGACCGAAGATCAGCGCGAAGACCGCGTAGGCGAACAGACCCGCGACGATCGAGGGGATGCCGGTCATGACGTCGACGAGGAACGTGATGGTGCGCGCCATGCGCCCGCCCTTGCCGTACTCGACGAGGTAGACGGCCGTCATCAGACCGATCGGGATCGAGATGACCGCCGCGGCGAGTGTGACCAGGAGCGTGCCGATGACGGCGTGCAGGGCGCCGCCGCCCTCGCCGAGCACTCCGCGCATCGATGACGAGAAGAAGAGCCCGTCGAAGCGGGCGACTCCGTTGGCGACCACGGTGATCGCGACCGACACCAGCGGCACCATCGCGATCGCGAACGCCGAGGTGACGACGCCGGTGATGAGGCGGTCCAGCGCCTTCCTCGAGCCTTCGATGATGCGCGACATCACGTAGATGAGCACCAGGTAGATGACCGCCCCGAGCACGACGGAGCCGGCGATGTTGAGGTCGGATCCGCTGGCCACTGCCTCGAGTGCGAAGGGCGTGAAGCCGATGAGGAAGGAGAGGGCGAGGAGGGCCCAGGGCGACCAGCGGGGGAGGTGGCCCGAGCTGAGCGACAGTTGGGAAGGAGCGGCGCTCGCCGTGCGAGCCGATTCAGGGGCGGTAACGGTCATGTCAGTTCGCTCCCGAGAATTCCTTGCGGCGGTTCACGAACCAGCGTGCGAGAGCGTTCACCGCGAACGTCACGACGAACAGGATCAGACCGGTCGCGATGAGGATGTTGATGTTGACCTGGTACGCCTCGGGGAACGTCAGCGCGATGTTGGCTGCAATCGTGGAGGGGTTCGTGGAGGTGAGCAGCTCGAACGTGACGGCCTTGCTCACCGAGAGCACCATCGCGACGGCCATGGTCTCACCGAGCGCGCGGCCGAGGCCGAGCATGGAGGCGGAGACGATGCCGGAGCGGCCGAAGGGCAGCACGGCCATGCGCACCATCTCCCATCGGGTGGCGCCGAGGGCGAGAGCGGCTTCCTCATGCAGTCGAGGCGTCTGCAGGAAGATCTCGCGGCAGATGGCCGTGATGATCGGTACGACCATGACCGCCAGCACCATGGCAGCGGTGAGGATCGTGCGGCCGGTGGGGGAGACGACGCCGCTGAAGAGCGGGATCCAGGAGGCGTTCGTGTTCAGCCAGACGTAGATGGGCTGCACGGCCGGGGCCAGGACGAGGATGCCCCAGAGGCCGAAGACGACCGAGGGGACGGCGGCGAGCAGGTCGACCACGTAGCCCAGGCCCTGAGCGAGTCGTCGCGGGGCGTAGTGCGTGATGAAGAGGGCGACGCCGAGGGAGAGCGGCACGGCCAGCAGGAGGGCCAGGAAGGCCGCCCAGACGGTGCCGAAGAGGAGGGGGCCGACGTAGTCCCAGAAACTCGTCTTGAGGAGCGAGGCGTCCTCAGCGGTCGCGGTGAAGGCCGGGATCGACTGAACGATGAGGAAGATCGCGACCGCGGCCAGCGTGATCATGATCATGGAACCGGCGGCGACCGCCGTTCCGGAGAACCAGAGGTCACCGGCGCGCTTCTTCGCGACGATGCGCGTCGACGCCGGCGAGGTCGTGGCTGTCATGGGAGCTGCTTCCTGCTCAGTGGAGATCGGGTGTCTGACGCGAGCAGACGGTCCCCGGGATGCCGTGAGGCATCCCGGAGACCGTCACTGGCTCACTTGATGAGGTCGATCGCAGCCTGGGCCTGCGTGCGCAGGTCGTCCGAGATCGGCGCGCTGCCCGCGTTGGTCGCGGCGGCGTCCTGGCCCTCGGCGCTGATCGCGGTGGTGAAGAACGCCTTGGTCAGTGCCGCGACGTTCTCGTCCTCGTACTCGGCGCAGCCGATGAGGTAGCTGACGAGGAGCACGGGGTACGCGCCGTCAGCGGTGGTGGTGCGGTCGATCGCGAAGGCGAGGTCGCCGTCGGTGCGGCCTTCCTCGATCTTCGATGCGTCGAGCGTCGCGGCGGCGCCCTCGGCCGAGTGCGGCACGAACTTGTCGCCGACCTTCACGTTGACAGCCGAGAAGTCGGCGGCCTGCGAGGAGTCGATGTAGCCGATGAGGCCCTGTCCGCCCTTGACGGCGTTGGCGACACCCGAGGTCTTCTCGGCGGACTCGCCGGCGAGGTCGGCCGGCCACTCCTCGACGCTGCCTGCGGTCCACACGTCACCCGCGGTCTGTGCGAGGTAGTCGGTGAAGTTGCCCGTGGTGCCCGACTTGTCGGAGCGGTGCACCGGCGTGATGGCGAGGTCGGGAAGCTTCGCGTCGGGGTTGTCCTCGGCGATCGCCGGGTCGTTCCAGTTGGTGATCTTGCCGGCGAAGATCGACGCGATCGTCTCGGGGGCGAGGTTCAGCTCGTCCACGCCGTCGAGCGAGAAGACGATAGCGATCGGGGAGATGTAGGCCGGGATCTCGATGATGTCCGAGCCGTCGACGCACGCGCCGAAGCCGCCGGCCGAGATCTCGTCCGTCTTGAACGCACGGTCGGAACCGGCGAAGTTGACCGCACCCTGCTGGAAGGACTCGCGGCCACCGCCCGAGCCCTGCGGGTCGTACTCGACCTGGGCGTCGGGGTTGGTCTTCTGGAACTCGGCGGTCCACGCCTGGATGGCGACCTGCTGCGAGGAAGCGCCCGCGCCGACCAGGGAGCCGCTGACGGCGGAAGTGTTGGAGGTGGGCTCGTCGGTGGAGCCGGTGCCGCCTTCGTTCGCGGCGCAGCCGGCGAGGGCGAGAGCGGCGACGGCGCCGATGGCGCCGATTCGTGCGATTCGGGAGATCTTCACTGTGGATCCTTCGATCTGGAATGGGTGGGGCCCGGTGCAGGGCACACAGTGACGCTATGGGCGACGGTTAACGAGACTCTCCCGAGCAGGTGAACGGCAGGTGAACGACGGGCGACTCTCTGGGGTGCTCCCGCGAGAAATCAAGGGCCGTCAGACTTTAGGGATATGCGTCTCGATCGCGATGATCCCGGATCCGGGGTTCGTGGCCGAGAGATGCACGACCGAGAACGCGGCAGGCTCGAGGTCTGCTGCGCTGCTGAGGTAGGACCCCTGGATGGTGCCGGTGGCCAACGCGATCTCCGAGAGCAGGCCGGGAAGCACCGGACCGTGGCTGCACAGCACGGCCGGCTTGCCGGCGCGGATGCGGCGGCCGACGACCGCGCGCAGGTCGGACTCGCCGTCCTCCCAGGCGTCCTGGCTGATCTTCTCGGTCTTCGCCGGCTTGCGATCGAGCGCGCGAGAGAGCGGGGTGATCGTCTCGACGCAGCGCACCGCGTCACTGGTCACGATCCGACGCACGCCGAACGCGCGCAACGGTCCGACGATGGACTTCGCCTGCGTGCGCCCGCGCTCGGTGAGTGGTCGCGAGGCATCCGAACCGTCCCACTCCGAACGAGGCGTGGCCTTCGCATGACGCAGCGCGATCACCGGGAAGGTGCGCAGCACGCCGTCGTCGACGAGGTTGGAGAAGAAGTCGAGGATCTCCAGGTCGACGGGGTAGCTCAGGCGTGCGCGCGCCTTCTTCACACTGACCCACTCCAGCGCGGCGATCTCGCGGTTGGGGACGAACGTCGATTCCCGGATCGCCGCGTCCGTCGCCTCCGCAGCCCAGTAGTGCACGACCTTCTGCTTCTGCGAGGCGAGGTGGTACCGGCTCACGCCGACCGACACCCCGAGAGAGACGCGGATGCCGGTCTCCTCGTGCACCTCGCGCACGGCCGTCTCGGCGAGCATCTCACCGGGATCGACCTTGCCCTTCGGGAGGGTGATGTCGCGGTACTTGGTGCGGTGGATCAGCAGGATGCGAAGTTTGCCGTCGACCAGGCGCCACACGACGGCCCCCGCCGCGTACACGGCCTTGTCCGTCCACTTCGAGCTCGTCGCCGTGTCGGCCGGGAGCTGCAGCTGTCGCGCAGTCATCGAACCGCCCGTGCGCGACGGCGCCGCTGGATCAACCCCATGGTCTTATCCTGCAGGTCGATGAGGGGCTTGCCCTCCGCATCGACGGCGTGGCGTTCCCAGACGCCGCCGGCGCCGAGGTGCCACGAGGTCGTTCCGGCGTCCATCGCCAGGTCGAAGAACGTCTCGAGCTCCTTGAGGTGGGCGGGGTCAGTCACGCGCACCAGAGCCTCGACGCGGCGGTCGAGGTTGCGGTGCATCATGTCGGCGCTGCCGATGTACACCTGCGGGTCGCCGGCGTTCTCGAACGCGAAGATGCGCGAGTGCTCCAGGTAGCGCCCCAGGATGCTGCGCACCGTGATGTTGTCGCTGATGCCGTCGAGGTCGGTGCGGAGGCTGCAGATGCCGCGCACCCAGACGTCGACCTTCACTCCCGCGGCGCTCGCGCGGTAGAGCGCATCGATGATCTCTTCATCGACCATCGAGTTCACCTTGATGCGGATGTGCGCGGGAATCCCGGCCTCGGCGTTCTTCCGCTCGGCGTCGATCTGGCGGATCAGCCCCTTGCGCAGATGCAGCGGCGCCACCAGGAGGCGCTTGAACTTCTTCTCGATCGCGTAGCCGCTGAGCTCGTTGAAGAGTCGCGTCAGGTCCTTGCCGACCTGCGCATCCGCGGTGAACAGTCCGAAGTCCTCGTAGATGCGGCTGGTCTTCGGGTTGTAGTTGCCGGTGCCCACGTGAGAGTAGTGACGCAGCATCCCATCTTCCTCGCGGATCACGAGCGCGAGCTTGCAGTGCGTCTTGAGCCCGACGAGCCCGTAGACCACGTGCACGCCGGCCTTCTCGAGCTTGCGCGCCCAGACGATGTTGTTCGCCTCGTCGAAGCGGGCCTTCACCTCGACGAGGGCCAGCACCTGCTTGCCCGCTTCTGCCGCGTCGATGAGGGCCTGCACGACGGGGCTGTCGCCGGAGGTGCGGTAGAGCGTCTGCTTGATGGCGAGCACGTGCGGATCGCGGGCGGCCTGCTCGAGGAACGCCTGCACGCTCGTGGTGAACGACTCGTACGGGTGGTGCACCAGCACGTCCGACTTGCGGATCGCCTTGAAGATGTCGGCGCGGGCGCTCGATCCCGCGGGCTGGAACGCCACCGCCGTGGTGGGCAGATGCGGCGGATAGCGCAGGTCGGGTCGGTCGATGCGCGAGAGATCGAACAGACCGCGCAGGTCGAGCGGCCCGGGGAGGCGGTAGACCTCGAGGTCGGTGATGTCGAGCTCGCGGACCAGCAGGTCCATCGTGACGTCATCCATATCGTCGGTGATCTCGAGACGGATGGGCGGGCCGAACCTCCTGCGCAGGAGCTCGGCCTCGAGCGCCTGGATGAGGTTCTCGCTCTCGTCCTCCTCGATCTCCACATCCTCGTTGCGGGTGAGGCGGAACGCGTGGTGGTCGAGCACCTCCATGCCGGGGAACAGATCGCCCAGGTGGTTGGCGATGAGCTCTTCCAGACGCAGGAAGCGCTTGATCTCGCCGCCTCCTGGCACCTCGACGAAGCGCGGAAGCATGGGCGGCACCTTGAGGCGCGCGAACTCCTGGCGCCCCGTGCGGGCGTTGCGGATGCGGATCGCCAGGTTCAGCGAGAGACCCGAGATGTAGGGGAACGGATGGGCGGGATCGACCGCGAGCGGCATCAACACCGGGAAGACCTGGGCCCCGAAGTACTCCGACAGTGCCGCGCGCTCGCCATCGGTGAGTTCGGACCACTCGGTGATCTCCACTCCGGATTCGGCGAGGGCGGGTCGCACCAGCGATGTCCAGGCGTCGGCATGACGCAGCTGCAGGGCGTGCGCCTCGCGAGAGATGTCGGCGAGGGCGTCGACGGGGGAGCGGCCGATGTTGGTGGGCACGGCCAGACCGGTCATGATGCGGCGCTTGAGTCCGGCGACGCGCACCATGAAGAACTCGTCGAGATTGCTCGCGAAGATCGCCAGGAAGTTGGCGCGTTCGAGTTCGGGGAGCGACGGATCCTCTGCCAGCTCGAGCACGCGCTGGTTGAAGGCGAGCCAGCTGAGCTCGCGATCCAGGTAGCGGTGGTCCGGGAGCTGGGAGTCGTAGGACTCGATGGCGTCGAAGTCGTCGTCTTCGGCGTCACCCAGCCCGGCGTCGGCGAGTGCGGGATCGATCATGGGGTACATCTAAGCACCGAGAGGTGACGCGCGTGTGAACGGAGTCGATCGTCAGACCACGCTCGCGAGGCTCTCGTCCTCGTTGACGTTGAAGCGGTAGCCGACGTTTCGCACCGTGCCGATGATCTGCTCCTGGTCGCCGAGCTTCGCCCTGAGCCGTCGCACGTGCACGTCGACGGTGCGGGTGCCTCCGAAGTAGTCGTAGCCCCACACCTCGCTCAGCAGCTGTTCGCGGGTGAACACGCGAGCGGGGTGGGTTGCCAGGAAATGCAGCAGCTGGAACTCCTTGTAGGTGAGATCCAGAGGCCTGCCGCGCAACTTCGCCGAGTAGGACTGCTCGTCGATCGTGACGCCGGATGCCTGCACGCGTGCGGGCTCGGCGACCTCGTCGCGTCGAGCCAGCGCGAGACGCAGCCGGGCATCGATCTCGGCAGGACCGGCTGTGGCGAGCAGGACGTCGTCGATTCCCCAGTCTCCCGAGAGCGCGCTCATCCCGCCTTCCGTGACGACGAGCAGCAGTGGCGCATCCTGCCCTGCGGTCCGCAGCAGGCGGCACAGCGACTTCGCGGCGACGAGATCGTGGCGGCCGTCGACGATCACGACGTCGTGGTCCGGGGCGTTGACCAGCTGCGACGTCTCTGCGGGGATCTGGCGCGTGCGGTGGCTCAGCAGCTCGAGCGCGGGGAGCACTTGCTCGGAGAGCGGAGCGTTGGTCAGAACCAGCACCTGGGCCACGCGCACTCCTCACAGACGCGGATCGACGTCGTGCCGCCATGATACCGGGAGCGATGCGCAACAATGGAGACATGACGGATCCCGCACTCGCACCACGCAATGCGTTCGTCGGTGTGCTCGTCGTCTGGGCCACGGCCTTCCTCGCCACCGTCGCCATCGGCATCTTCGTGCCGGAGGAATGGCGTGTGCCCTGGCTGCTCGTCGGGTTCGGAGGCGTCGTCCTGCTGTCCTTCGCGGTGCAGCTCTGGTACGGGCGCACCCAGGGCTTCATCTTCCGCGTCTCCGGAAGCGTCATCGGGGCTCTGCTGCTGATGGGCATCATCTCGGTCGGTTTCGGCCTCGCGGCGCTGATCCCCTCCTGACACCGGCGCGGCGCGGTAAGGTGGAGCACATGGACCTCATGGCGCTCGAAATCTTCTTCATCGGCCTGCTGGGCCTTGCGAGCCTCGCTATCGTCTTCGTCTCGGCAGTGGTGCTGCGCAACCTCTTCCGCGGCCAGCGCTGACGCGATAATGCTCGAACTGCCCGTCGACCTTCCGGCCGATATCGTTCCCTTCGCATGGCTTATCGGCGTCTGGGAGGGCACCGGCGTCATCGACTACCCGGTCGGGGATGAGCGCCTGCAGGGCGAGTTCACCCACCGGATCAGCTTCAGCCACGATGGCGGACCGTTCCTGAACTACTCCAGCACGGCCACCTTCCTCACGGAGGACGGCACTCCCGCCGCGGCGCTCCTCGCCGAGACGGGCTTCTGGCGACTCGCGCGCCCGGCGACGGCCGCAGATCCCGGCCCCGCGCTGCTTCCCCCCACCGCGCCCGTGCACACGCGCACGGTCGACGACGTGGAAGAGCTGCGTGCACCGAGCGGCGGGTTCCCCATCGAGGTCTCGCTCGCGCACGCCGACGGCGCTCTCGAGCTCTACCTCGGCGAGATCAACGGTCCGCGCATCGACATCGGCTCCGACGCCGTCGTGCGCAGCGCCGGTGCGAAGGTGCACACCGCATCGTCGCGCATGTACGGCCTCGTCGACGGACATCTGCTGTGGGCGTGGGACATCGCCGCGCTCGGAACCCCGCTGCGCTCGCACGCGTCGGCGCGCCTGGCCAAGGTCTGACGTGTCCGGCTTCAGCCAGATCGACGGCGTCGTGTCCGACGGCGACGTGATCGTGCACTTCGGGGACGCCTTCCGCGAGCAGCGACTTCTCGCCGGTGGTTCGGCCTTCGCACCGCTCGGCGACCGCACCGTGATCGAGGTGGCGGGCCCTGAGCGGTTGACCTGGCTCGATTCGATCACGTCGCAGGCCGTGGGGCGTCTCGCCCCCGGCGACAGCACAGAGCTCCTCGTGCTCGATCCGCAGGGCCGCGTCGAGCACGCGGCCGGTGTGCTCGACGACGGCGCATCCACGTGGCTCATCGTCGACGCCGACGACGCCGATGCGCTCGCCGCCTGGCTGACGCGCATGAAGTTCCGCACCCAGGCCACGGTCGACATCCGACCCGACCTCGTGCTGGTCGGTTATGTCGAGGGCGGCTCCGTCGCGTCGGCGGTGACCGCTGCCGCGTCAGCTCCGAACGGCACCGCCCTCGTCTGGGCCGACCCGTGGCAGCGGATCAGCGTCGGAGGACACCAGTACTCCGAGGTCGCCGAGCACCCCGCCGCCGACTTCGCCTGGCGCGTCGCGATCCTCGAGGAGGAGGCGGCTGACGCCCTCGCCGCATCCATCGATCGGGAGTCGCTCGCGGGCCTCCTCGCCGCGGAGGCGCTGCGCGTGGCCGCCTGGCGCCCGCGGTGGAAGACAGAGGTCGACGAGCGCTCGCTGCCGCACGAGTCCGACTGGATCCGCAGCGCGGTGCACCTGAACAAGGGCTGCTACCGCGGGCAGGAGACCGTCGCGAAGGTGCACAACCTCGGCCACCCGCCCCGTCGTCTGGCCGCCCTCCACCTCGATGGCAGCGATGCGGTGCTGCCCGAGCCGGGCGCGCCGGTGTTCGCCGGCGACGACGAGGTCGGGCACCTGACCTCGGTGGCGCGTCATCACGAAGACGGTCCGATCGCACTCGCGATCCTCTCTCGGCGCGCACCTATCGGCGATCTCGTGGTTCGCGCCGATGGCATCGACATCGCCGCCTCTCAGCAGGTGATCGTCCCGGCGGATGCGGGTGCGACGGCGGATATCCCGCGCCTCACGCGGCTGTCGCGACGGCCCACGGCTCCCGACCCTCGCGGTTCCGGCGTCGAGCTCTGACCCGCCCTCGGCGGCAGGACGACTCAGTCCGCGAGCGGAGAGACTGCGGCCCACGGCAGCGTGAGCTCGCCCAGACGCCAACGCGTGCGTCCGCCGAGGATCGGCCAGCCCTGCGCGCGGAGAGCGGATACGGCGGCGAGGAAACGCTGCGTGGCTCCGAAGGTCGACAGGGGCGCCGCGCGGTCCCACTCGCGGTCGAGGTCGACGAGCAGCCCGTGGATGCGTTCTCCGGCGACGTTGCGGTGGATCAGCGCCTTCGGCAATCGCTCGGCGACGATGCTCGGGCGCTCGAGGTCGGCGAGCCGCAGGGAGATCGTGAAACGCAGCGGTGAGCCATGTGCATCGACGTCGACCCAGCTCGAGACACGGCCGATCTCATCACAGGTGCCCTCGAAGAGCAGCCCGTCCGGCGCCAGGCGTGAGGCCATGCGGGACCACGCATCGGGAACGTCCTGCTCGTCGTACTGCCGCAGAACGTTCATGGCACGGATGACCGCGGCCCGGCGTCCGCCGGGAAGCGGAACCTCGAAGCCGCCGCGCCCGAACGAGACCGGGAGGTCCGGGGCGAAGGTCGTCCGCCCCGCGCGCACCTCGGCGAGCTGGGCGTCGGCCGTCGCGACGCGCCCCGGATCGATCTCCAGACCGCGCACCTCGACGTCATCGCGCACCCGGACGAGGCGCGTCGCGAGCTCGAACGCGGTCACGCCGCTGGCTCCGTAGCCGAGATCGACGACCAGCGGATCGGATGCTCGGCGCAGGGCGTCGCTCGCGGCGATCCAGCGATCGTTGCGTCGCAGCCGGTTGGTCCCCGTGGTGCCGCGGGTCGGCCGACCGAGGGGAGATGACGCCATGTCTCCATCCTCCCAGCATCCGACTCGGGCTTCGGCTCCGGGCGGATAAACTGGCCGCATGACTGCGACGCGCACCCTCATCCTGCTCCGCCACGGCCGGAGCGAGTGGAACGAACTGAACCTGTTCACCGGTTGGGTGGACGTCCGCCTCAACGCGCAGGGCGAGAAGGAGGCGCGCCGCGGCGGCGAGCTGCTGGCCGAGTCCGGCATCCTCCCCGACGTGCTGCACACCTCGTTGCTCAGCCGTGCGATCCAGACGGCGAACATCGCCCTCGATGCCGCCGACCGTCTGTGGATTCCCGTGACCCGCTCGTGGCGGCTCAACGAGCGTCACTACGGTGCGCTCCAGGGCAAGGACAAGGCGCAGACGCTCGAGGAGTTCGGCCCCGAGCAGTTCCAGCTGTGGCGCCGCTCGTTCGACGTGCCGCCGCCCGTGCTCGACGACGAGAGCGAGTTCAGCCAGGTGAACGACGTCCGCTATGCGGGCATCGACGGCGAGGTGCCGCGCACCGAGTCGCTCAAGCTCGTCATCGACCGTCTGCTGCCGTACTGGGAGAGCGCGATCGTCCCCGACCTCGAGGCCGGGAAGACCGTGCTCGTCACGGCGCACGGCAACTCGCTGCGTGGCCTGGTGAAGCACCTCGAAGGCATCAGCGACGACGACATCGCCGAGCTGAACATCCCCACCGGCATCCCGCTGGTCTACGAGCTGGACGAGAACAACGTTTCCACCGGCCCAGGACGCTACCTCGACCCGGAGGCTGCGGCCGCCGGTGCCGCCGCGGTCGCGGCCCAGGGCAAGAAGTAGGAGCCCTCTGCTCCTCATGCAGAAGCCCCCGATGCGAAGGCATCCGGGGGCTTCTGCATTGCCGTGGGTGCGATCAGGCGTGGCCGAACTCCTGCTGGCCGAGCTCCTGCTGCTCGACGGCGAGGGGGATGTCCTCCTCGTCGACCGCCCAGTCACCGGTGGCGAGATAGACGACCTTCTTCGCGACGGCGACCGCGTGGTCGGCGAAGCGCTCGTGGTAGCGGCTGGCGAGCGTGGCGTCGACGGTCGCCGTCGCCTCCCCCTTCCAGTTGTCGCTGAGCACCTTCTCGAAGACGGTGGCGTGCAGTTCGTCGACATCGTCGTCCGCGTTGCGGATGGCGTCGGCGAAGCGCAGATCCTGGGTGCGCAGCAGCTCGGAGAGCGTGCGGGCCACCTCGACGTCGAGCTCGCCCATCTTCACGAAGGTGCCCTTGAGGCCCTTCGGGATGGCGCGCTCGGGGAAGCGGAGGCGGGCGAGCTGGGCGATGTGCTCCGACATGTCCCCCATGCGCTCGAGCGAGGCGCTCACGCGCAGAGCGGTCACGACGATGCGCAGATCGCGCGCGACGGGCTGCTGGCGGGCGAGGATCTCGATCGCCTGCTCATCGAGGGCGACGGCCAGCTCGTCGATCTTGGCGTCGTCGGCGATGACCTCCTCGGCCAGTGCCACATCGCTCGTGGCGAATGCCCTGGTGGCCTTGTCGATCGAGACCGTGACGAGGTCGGCGATCTCGACGAGGCGGTTCTGAAGGTCCTCGAGGGACTGGTGGAAGACTTCGCGCATGTTGGGGCGCAACCTTTCATTCGGATCTCGGCTGTGTCAGCGCGAGACGGCGGGTCGTCCGCACGAGAGCAGGTCTGTGCTCCCGCACAAGCCCGAAGCGATTGTCTGCTTCGAAGGTTAACGAACGGTGCCCAGCACGTGAATAGTACTTCTCCTGTTCCCGCCAGGGCGCGGAAACCCGCCGGACGGACGGTGAACGCACTCTACGCTTATGTCATGACCTTGCCGCAGCTCGCGCTGTCTTCGCTCGCCATCGGGCTGGTGATCGGCGTCGGCCTCTCCCTGCTCGTGGTGTGGGCGTACCGGGCGCGGGCCCGCGTGCAGGAGGAGACATCGCTGGCGATTCCCGCCGGCATCACCGATGTCCTGCACAGCATGGACGATGCCGCGGCGATCGTCGACACCTCCGGTCTGGTACTCGCCTCCTCGCAGGCGGCGACCCGGTTCGGGATCGATGTCGGCTCGACGCTCGACAACCCGGAACTGCGCCAGCTCGTGCGCGGTGTCAGGGAGGCCGGCGGTACCGCCACCGAGTCGATGCGCCTCACCCGAGGGGGTCTGAGCCTCGACCCCCGCCTGGTCTCGGCCCGTGCCAGCGTGATCGGCACGCGTCTGGTGCTGCTGATCATCCGCGACGTGACGGAGCAGGAGCGGCTCGATCAGATGCGTCGTGACTTCGTGGCGAATACGAGCCACGAGCTGAAGACGCCCGTCGGCGCGGTGAGCCTCCTCGCCGAGGCCATCGAGTCCGCGGCCGACGATCCCGCGCAGGTGCGCATCTTCGCCGCGCGCATCTCCGCAGAGGCGGGGCGGCTCGGACAGCTCACCGGACGCATCATGAGCCTGTCCCGGCTCCAAGCCGAGGACGGTCTGACCAAGGTCGGCCCGGTCGCGATCGACGAGGTGATCGCCTCCTCGATCGAGGCTCACGTCGTGCAGGCCGATTCCGCAGAGGTCGAGCTCACCAGGGGAGGGGACCGCGGCGTCTTCGTGCGCGGCGACGCCCAGATCCTGATCGAGGCGGTCGGAAACCTGATCGCCAATGCGATCGTCTATTCGCCCCGCGGCTCCCGCGTCGGAGTCGGCGTCCGGGCGGAGGACGGCGTGGTCGAGATCGCGGTGTCCGACCAGGGGATCGGCATCGCAGAAGCCGATCGCGAGCGCATCTTCGAGCGGTTCTACCGGGCCGACGAGGCCCGTTCCCGGCGCACGGGCGGGACCGGGCTCGGGCTCTCCATCGTCAAGCACGCCACCCAGCGGCACGGCGGCGAGGTGCGGCTGTGGTCGCGTCCGGGCCGCGGATCCACGTTCACGATCCGTCTTCCCCGGATCGACGCCCCCGACAACCTCGACGCGGGCAAGAAGAGCAAGAAGAAGCGCGCGCGCAAAGCGGCCAAGTCCGCCGCATCCGCGCGCGTTCGAAACGGAGAGAGAGCATGACCCGAATCCTTCTCGTCGAAGACGAGCCCGACCTCGCCGACCCGCTCGCGTACCTGCTCCGGCGTGAGGGCTACGAGGTGGAGATCGCGGAGGACGGCCCCGGAGCGCTCGCGGCCTTCCGGGAGCGCGGGGCCGACATCGTGCTGCTCGACCTGATGCTTCCCGGAATGCCGGGAACAGAGGTGTGCCGGCAGATCCGGTCGACCTCCGCCGTTCCCATCATCATGCTCACGGCCAAGGACTCCGAGGTCGACATCGTGGTGGGCCTCGAACTCGGAGCAGACGACTACATCACGAAGCCATACTCGTCCAGGGAGCTGCTCGCCCGCATGCGTGCCGTGCTGCGCCGGGTCGTGCAGGCGGACAGCGAGCTCGACGAGCGCGTGCTCGACGGCGGACGGGTCTCGCTCGACATCGATCGGCACACCGTCTCCGTGGCCGGAGCCCAGATCAACATGCCGCTGAAGGAGTTCGAGCTGCTCGAGGTGCTGATGCGCAACTCCGGGCGCGTCCTGACCCGCGGCCAGCTCATCGACCGGGTCTGGGGGAGCGACTACTTCGGCGACACCAAGACGCTCGACGTGCACATCAAACGGATCCGCTCGCGCATCGAGGAGAACCCGAGCGAGCCGGTCATGCTCGTCACCGTGCGCGGTCTGGGATACCGCTTCGAAGGCTGATCTCCCGACGGGACGGAGAGCCCGTCGAGACAGCGAAGAGGCCGGCGCCCCTGGGCGCCGGCCTCTTCGTCTTCGTGCTCTGAGGTGTCAGTTGCTGGGGGCCGGAGCCGCCGTGTCGGTGGGCTTCGGCGTCGGCGTCGGCGTCGAAGGGGCCGTCTTCTCCGAGGGGGCGAGGTCCGAGTAGTAGGGGAGCGTTCCGTCGAGCACGGGAACCTCCGTCTTGACGCCGGTGGAGTCGCCGGACTGGAAGTGCATCTCCACCGTCGCGCCCGGCTTGGTGTCGAGTCCGACGATGCGCAGCGGTTCGGCACCGGCGCCCAGGCTCACCGTGTCGCCGGCGGGGACGGTGACGACGAGCGGGTCGACGCCTGCGACCGTGATCGTGAGAGTCGCCTTCTCATCGGTGGGGTTGACGAACGCCGCGATGAGATTTCCCACAGAGCCGTCTTCGGTGGCCACCACGAGGGCGTTGCGCACGTCGATCGGGCCGTCGGCGTCGGAGACGTTCACGCCGTCGGACGCGGCGTACTCGGTCTTGGTGGACTGTGGGGTGATGAACGTGCACCCGGTCGCGCCGAGCAGAACGAGGGCGCTGAGGGCTGCAGACGCAACAAGGCGCGATTTCACGGGTCCTCCTGAGGTCCGGCGGGGATATCCGCATCCATTCTATGCGTAAGTCGTGAGGGCTCCTGCGGCACCGGGGGCGCGAACCTTAGCGCATGTCCCCTGTGGTATCCTTGAGGTTGCCGAAAGGACACGTTTTTATGCTTTTTGAGGTTGGCGAGACCGTCGTCTATCCCCACCATGGCGCTGCGACCATCATCGAGGTCAAGGAGCGCATCATCAAGGGTGAGGCGAAGAAATACCTGAAGCTCAACGTCACCCAGGGTGATCTCATCATTGAGGTCCCCGCGGAGAATGTCGACCTGGTCGGCGTGCGTGACGTCATCGGCAAGGAAGGCCTCGATCATGTTTTCGAGGTGCTGCGAGCACCCTTCACGGAAGAACCCACGAACTGGTCGCGCCGGTACAAGGCGAACCTCGAGAAGCTCGCCTCCGGCGATGTGATCAAGGTGAGCGAGGTCGTGCGCGATCTGTGGCGTCGCGATCAGGACCGCGGCCTCTCCGCGGGCGAGAAGCGCATGCTGGCGAAGGCTCGTCAGATCCTCATCTCCGAGCTCGCGCTCGCCGAGAAGACCGACGAGGACAAGGCGGGCGCACTGCTCGACGAGGTCCTCGCTTCCTGAGCTCTTTCCACGACGAAAGGCGGGTGCTTCGGCATCCGCCTTTCGTCGTCTTCGCCGGTAACGTGATGCTGTGACCATCCTCCCTGTCCCGCGTTCAGCGATCATCGTCGTGGCTGCAGGCTCCGGCACGCGTCTGGGTGCCGAAGCTCCGAAGGCCTTCGTCGGCATCGACGCCCGTTCCGTCCTCCGCCACGCGCTCGACGGCGTCTTCGCCGCATCGCCTGCGCAGGTCGTCGTGGTCGCCCCCGATGGATGGCAAGGCGACGCCGAGACGGAACTGCGCGCAGCGGCCGGCGACCGGGCTGATCTCGGTCGTGTGGTCACCGGTGGTGCGACCAGGCAGCAGTCGGTGGCGGCAGGTCTCGCCGCGCTCTGGGGCGACGTCGAGATCGTGCTGGTGCACGATGCGGCGCGCGCGCTCACCCCTCCGTCGCAGATCGACGCCGTCGCCGCTGCGGTGACGGCAGAGGAGGGCATCATCCCGGCGCTGCCCGTCGTCGACACGCTCAAGAAGGTCGTGGACGGGGTCGTCGTCGGGGCTGTCGACCGCTCCGAGCTCGCTGCGGCCCAGACGCCGCAGGGGTTTCCGAGGGGGCCGCTCGAGGCGGCGTACGCTGCCGCCGGCGACAGCGGGATCGAGTACACCGATGATGCGGCACTGTTCTCGGCAGCCGGCCACCCCGTGCGGTACATCGCCGGTTCGGAACGCGCCTTCAAGATCACCACGCCCGCTGACCTCCAGCGCGCCCGCCACCTGCTGGGTGCGAGCGTCGCGGCGACCGGCGCCCCCCGGGTGGGCATCGGCACGGACGTCCACGCCTTCGGGGGCGAGGGGAACCTCTGGCTCGCCGGCCTCGAGTGGCCGGGGGAGCAGCCCCTCTCCGGTCATTCGGACGGAGACGCCGTCGCCCATGCGATCGTCGACGCGCTGCTGGGCGCCGCGGGGCTCGGCGACATCGGAGAGCACTTCGGCACCTCCCACCCCGAGTACGCCGGCGCGCATGCGGACGTCTTCCTCGCTCGCACCCGTGAGCTGCTGGCCGAAGCCGGGTTCGAGATCGGCAACGTCTCGGTGCAGCTCCAGGGCAATCGACCGCGCTTCAGCCCGCGTCGGGCCGAGGCCGAAGGGGTTCTGTCCGCCGTCCTGGGCGCTCCGGTGTCGGTGACGGCGACGACCACGGACGGGCTCGGGTTCCCCGGACGGGGAGAGGGCATCGCGGTGACGGCCATCGCGTCGGTGGTTCCCGATGGTCATCGTCATCTGAAGGCGGGCGCTCAGCCGTCCGCGAGTAGGCTTGAGCGGTGACAGTCCGCCTCTACGACACCCGCGCGCAGCAGCTGCGCGACTTCGTGCCTCTCGATCCCGAGAACATCACGATGTACGTGTGCGGACCCACGGTGCAATCAGGCCCTCACATCGGGCACGTGAGGGCTGCCTTGAGCTTCGATCTGCTGCGCCGCTGGTTGCAATACCGCCACGGTCGGGTCACCTTCGTGCGCAACGTCACCGACATCGACGACAAGGTGCTCGCGAACGCCACCGACTCCGAGCCGTGGTGGGCGCTCGCGTATCGCATGGAGCAGGAGTTCAGCGCGGCGTATGCGGGGGTCGGCATCCTGCCCCCGACGTACGAGCCGCGAGCCACGGCATCAGTGCCGCAGATGCAGGAGCTCATCGCGCTGCTGATCGAGCGCGGTCACGCATATCCCGCCCCCGACGGTTCGGGAGACGTGTACTTCGATGTGCGCTCCTGGCCGGACTACGGATCGCTCACCCATCAATCCCTCGATGCCATGGAAGCCGCGGAGGACGCCGACCCCCGTGGCAAGCGCAATCCGCAGGACTTCGCCCTGTGGAAGGGCAGCAAGCCCGAAGAGCCGGCAGACGCCACCTGGTCGTCGCCGTGGGGTGCCGGACGTCCGGGATGGCACATCGAGTGCTCCGCGATGTCGAAGCGCTATCTCGGGCCCGAGTTCGACATCCACGGAGGTGGGCTCGACCTGCGATTCCCCCATCACGAGAACGAGCTCGCCCAGTCGACGGCGGCGGGTGACGGCTTCGCGCGCTACTGGATGCACAACGGTCTCGTCACCGTCGACGGGCAGAAGATGTCGAAGTCGCTCGGGAACTTCACGTTGGCCGCAGACGTGCTGGCCGCGCACGATCCGCTGGTGGTGCGCTACGCGCTCGCCGCCGCTCACTACCGGTCGAGCCTCGATCTCGGCGATTCGTCGTGGGCGGAGGCCGAAGCGGCTCTGAGCCGGATCAGCACGTTCCAGCAGCGCGCCGCACGTGTCGCCGGAGGCGGCGTCGGGTCGTTGCCGTCGCAGAGCCTCCCCGCGGCGTTCGCGGCCGCGATGGACGATGATCTCGGCGTGCCCCAGGCGCTCGCCGTGCTGCACGAGACGGTGCGTGCGGGAAACGCGGCGCTGGACGCGGGGGAGGACGACGCCGCGCTCGACGCGCTGCGCGCCGTGCTGGCGATGACGTCGGTCCTGGGCCTCACACACACATCCGGGGCGAAGGCCGACGCCTCGCAATCCGCTCTGGACGCCCTCGTCCAGACGATGATCACCCAGCGCGCTCAGGCACGCGCTGACAAGGACTGGGCGGCGGCGGATCGCATCCGAGATGCGATCGCCGCCGCAGGAATCACGCTGGAGGACACTCCGGCCGGAACTCATTGGAGTATCGATGGCTAAGCCAGGGCGCCCCGGCGCGAGCAAGGGAAACAAGAAGGGCCCGACCAAGGGCACCGGCGGACTCGGGCGCAAGGCGCTCGAGGGTCGGGGACCGACGCCGAAGGCGGAGGACCGCGCGTGGCACCCCGCCGGCAAGCGCAAGGCAGCGGCCGAGCGCTACGCCGCCGCGACGGGCGGCAAGGGCCGCCCCGGTGGCAGCCGGCCGGGCTCCGGCGGCGGTGGCAACCGTGCGCCGAAGGCCAAGGCGGGAGACGACACCGAGAACGTCACGGGTCGCAACTCGGTGCTCGAGGCACTGCGGGCGAAGATCCCGGCGACGGCGTTCTACATCGCGCAGCGCGTGGAGATGGACGACCGCGTGAAGGAGATGCTCTCGATCGCCACGCATCGGGGCATCCCCGTGATGGAGGTCACACGTCCGGAGCTCGACCGCATGGCCGGGTTCGACGGTGTGCACCAGGGCGTCGCGATCAAGGTGCCGCCGTACGAGTACGCGCACCCGCAGGATCTGCTCGAGCAGGTCATCGACCGCGGCGAAGTGCCGCTGTTCGTGGCGCTCGACGGCATCACCGACCCCCGAAACCTCGGCGCCATCATCCGCTCCACCGCGGCGTTCGGCGGCCAGGGGATCATCCTTCCCCAGCGTCGCTCGGCCGGCGTCAACTCGGCCGCCTGGAAGACCAGTGCCGGAGCCGTCGCTCGCACCCCTGTGGCGCTGGCTACCAACCTCACCACGCAGCTCAAGGAGTTCAAGAAGCAGGGCGTGTTCGTGCTCGGCCTCGACGGCGACGGCGATGTGTCGCTCCCCGAACTTCAGCTCGCCGATCGTCCCGTCGTGATCGTCGTCGGCTCGGAGGGCAAGGGGCTGTCCCGCCTGGTCTCCGAGACCTGCGATCAGATCGTCTCGATCCCGATCTCTGCGGCCACCGAGTCGCTGAACGCCGGCATCGCGACCTCCGTCGCGCTCTACCAGGTCGCGTCGCTCCGCGCCGCGAAGAAGAACTAGACCGTTCGAGGGAAGGCAGACCATGGCTCGCATCATCGTGCTCGGAGGGACCGGTTACGCCGGTCGTCACATCGTCACGGAGGCGGTGAGCCGTGGCCATGCCGTGATCTCGATCTCGCGTTCCGCGCCGGCCGATCCGGTGGCGGGGGCCGCATATCTGCAGGGCTCCGCTCTCGACCTGGCGCCGCTCGCGGACGCGTTCGTCGGCACGGACGCCGTGGTCTCGGCTCTCTCGCCGCGCGGTGACATGGCCGACCGTGCGCTCGAGGCGCTGTCGAACGTCGTCGAGCAGCTCGCCGGTACGGACACACGTCTCGGCGTCGTCGGCGGTGCCGGCGGGAGCCTCGTGGCCCCCGGCGGGCCGCGCCTGTTCGATCAGGGCTTCCCGGAGGAGTACAAGCACGAGGCGCAGGTCGGCATCGACTCGCTGGCGCTCCTCGAGGCGATCGACGCGGGCCTGGACTGGTTCTTCATCCACCCCGCCGAGGTCTTCGGACCGTGGGCGGAGGGCGAGCGCACCGGTCACTACCGGGACGGCGGCGACGTGATCGTCCGCGACGCCGAAGGCAAGTCGTACATCTCGGGTGCCGACTTCGCCGTCGCGGTGGTCGACGAGATCGAGCAGGGCAACCACCACAGGGAGCGGTTCACCGTCGGCTACTGAGCCGCCGGTCGATCAGACCAGATCCCGCCAGTCCACGTCCTCGTCATCATCGGCGACCGGCGTCATGCCGGTGATGACGGGAAGACTCATCGTCTCGGTGGGTGGACCCATGATGGTGGCTTCGTCGCGCCGATGCCGCAGCACCTCGTTGATGTAGCTGGTGAGCACCTCGGCGAGCGGGATGGAGCGTCCTTCCGCCTGGGACAGGTACCAGCGGTGCTCCAGCACCTGGTGGAACACCTCGGCCGGCTCGAGTTTGGCACGCAGCTCGTAGGGGATCGCACGCACGACCGGCTCGAACACTCGGGTCAGCCACTCGTGGGCGTACATCTCCTCGTCCGCCCACTGCTTCGTCGAGCGGGCCCGGAACTCGTCGAGGTCGTTGAGCAGACGCCGTGCCTGGTTCTCCTCGACGTCGAGGCCGGTCAGGCGGATGAGACGGCGCTGATGATGTCCGGCATCCACGACCTTCGGCTGGATCTCCACCACGGTGCCGTCGGCCGTCGTCGACATCGACATCTCGTCGATGTCGAAGCCGAGGGCGTTGAGACGCTCGACACGTTCGGTGATGCGCCAGGTCTCGGCGGCGGAGAACGATTCCTGCGCGGTCAGCTCTGCCCACAGCGACCGATACGACGACACGATGCCGTCGGCGATCGCGACCGCGTCCACGCCGTGCTCGAGTCGTCCACCCGCGGCGAGGTCCATGATCTCGCCGGCGATGTTGGTGCGGGCGAGATCGAGGTCGTAGGCGCGCTGGCCGTCGGTGAGCCCCTCCTCGTGCAGCTCTCCCGTCTCCGCATCGACGAGATAGGCGGCGAATGCGCCGGCGTCCCGACGGAACAGGGTATTCGACAGTGAGACGTCACCCCAGTAGAAGCCCACGTTGTGCAGGCGTACGAGCAGCAGCGCGAGCGCGTCCACCAGACGGTTGGCGGTGTCCGGGCGCAGGACCCGTGTGAACAGAGCACGGTACGGCATCGAGAAGCGCAGGTGCGAGGTGACCAGCGCGGCGGGGAGCGGGTCGCCATGCGTGTCGGTGCGCCCGGCGATCACGGCCACCCGGTCGACGCAGGGCACATCGAGTCGGGCGAGGTTGCCGAGCATGTCGTACTCGCGCTGCGCCATCTCCGCGGTGGTCTCCTTGACGGCGACGACGCGACCGGAGAGGTCGGCGAAGCGCACGAGGTGGCGGGAGAGCCCCTTCGGGAGCGAGACGATGTGCTCGGACGGCCACTTCGCCAACGTGGTGGACCAGGGGAGGGAGAGCAACCCCGGATCGATCTTGCTGGCGGTGATCCGCAGCGAATCCTGCATGGTGCTCCCTGGTTGCGTGCGAAGAGGAAAAAGAGACGCGGCGCAGGCGACCGAAGTCAGCCTGCGCCGCGTCTGTGGATCCGATCAGGCGGAGACGACCGGCTTGTCGTTCAGACGCTCGCCCGACTCGATGTCGAACGCGTGCACGTGGCCGGCCGAAGCTGCGAGCGTGACCGTCTCACCCGCGTTCGGGTGGTTGCGACCATCGACGCGAGCGACGAGGTCGGCGCGCTTGCCGTTGATCTCGGTGTGCCCGTAGAGGTAGCCGTCAGCGCCGAGCTCTTCGACGAGGTCGACCGTGACCGAGAGGCCCTTGCCATCGGCGGGGCCGACGACGATGTCCTCCGGGCGCACGCCGACCGTGACCTGCGAACCGTTCGCGCGGCCGACGGTGTCGCGGTCGAGCGGGACCACCTCGGTGCCGAAGCGGATGCCGCCCTCGGCGAGGTCCGCCGAGAACAGGTTCATCGCGGGCGAGCCGATGAAGCCGGCCACGAAGACGTTGTTCGGCTTCTCGTAGAGGTCGCGCGGGGAGCCGACCTGCTGGAGCAGGCCGTCCTTGAGAACCGCGATGCGGTCACCCATGGTCAGCGCCTCGGTCTGGTCGTGGGTGACGTAGACCGTGGTGACGCCGAGACGACGCTGCAGCGACGCGATCTGCGTACGGGTCTGGACGCGGAGCTTGGCGTCGAGGTTCGACAGCGGCTCGTCCATGAGGAACACCTGCGGCTGGCGGACGATCGCACGGCCCATGGCGACACGCTGACGCTGACCACCCGAGAGGGCCTTCGGCTTGCGGGTCAGGTAAGGCTCGAGGTCGAGGAGCTTCGCAGCCTCGAGCACGCGGGAGGCACGCTCTTCCTTGCCGACACCGGCGATCTTGAGGGCGAAGCCCATGTTCTCGGCGACGGTCATGTGCGGGTACAGCGCGTAGTTCTGGAAGACCATCGCGATGTCGCGGTCCTTCGGCGGGACGTCGGTCACGTCGCGGTCGCCGATGAGGATGCGGCCGGCGTTGACCTCTTCGAGGCCGGCGAGCATGCGCAGGGACGTGGACTTACCGCAACCGGAAGGACCGACGAGGACGAGGAACTCGCCGTCACCGACCTCGAGGTTCAGCTTGTCGACGGCCGGACGGGTTCCACCGGGGTACAGGCGGGTGGCTTCGTCGAAAGTCACAGATGCCATTGTCGTTTCTCCTTCACCGGCAGGTACGTGCCGGACGATCCGTAGTGATGAAGCGGTGATATGAGTCACCGTGACCCGTCTTTGGGTCGAAATCAGTATGACATGAACGGCTGTACCTGGGTATTTCTCAGCCTCACTGGTTAGCATCGAACTCGGCCGCGCGCAGCGGCGATCGTCGCTGAGCGGCGGTCGGGGCCAACCCGGACCCCCGCAGACTCACAAGAGGAACGATGTCGAGCGACGAAACGCCGAACGTCCCCACACCTCGCAATTCTCGCGAGGCCGTGCGGGAGAAGGCTCAGCAAGTGCACGCCCAGCAGTCGAGGGCGCGCCTCATGCGACGTATCATCATCGGCGCCGTCGCGGTCGTCGCGGTGGGGGCGATCGGCACTGCGGTGACCCTTGCGGTGTCCGCCCAGGTGTCCAAGCCCAAGCTCACCCCGACGGGGATGGAGTCGGACGGCGTGGTCGTCACCGACATCACCGCGGTCGCCGGATCCGACGAGGTCCCCGCGACACCGTCCGCAGAACCGACCGATGCGGGTGCGTCGACCGAGCCGACTCCCAAGGCGACCACCTCTGAGAAGGTCGACATCCACGTCTACGTCGACTACCTCTCGCCGGACGCGGGGAAGTTCGAGCGGGCGAACGCGCGTCAGTTCGCCGGCTGGATCAGCGAGGGCGCCGTGACCGTCAGCTACCACCCGGTCGCTCTGCTCACCGCGAGCTCGAACGGCACCAAGTATTCGCTGCGCTCGGCGGCCGCGGCCGCCTGCGTCGCCACGCACTCGCCCGCACAGTTCTACGCGTTCAATCACGACCTGCTGGACAACCAGCCCGAGGTCGGCAGCGACGGCATGTCCGACGAAGAGCTCGCGAACCTCGCTGCGGCCGTCGGCACCGATAACACCAAGGCCGTGCGGTCGTGCATCGAGAACGGCGACTTCGTCAGCTGGGCGAAGGATGCGACCACGCGCGCGCTGGACGGACCGCTCGCGGGCTCCAAGGACCTGGTCCTGCAGTCGGCCCCGATGGTCGTCGCGAATGGCGAAGCGTACGTCGGAGCGCTCGACGATCCGGCCGAGTTCTCGCAGTTCGTGCTCAGCGTCGCGAGCGATGCCTCGCGTGCCACGCCGACGCCGACTCCCACACCGACCACCACGCCCGCCCCCTAGGTCGAAGCGGGGTCGATGCCATCGCTAAGCTGGTGGGTGGCATCCGCCGACTTGGCGCAATTGGTAGCGCACCGTACTTGTAATACGGGGGTTACGGGTTCGAGTCCCGTAGTCGGCTCCACACACGATGGCCCGCATCCCCTTGGAAATACTGGGGATGCGGGCCTTCGTCGTATCCAGGGGAGGAGTGCTGCCCAGGTCTTGCACACTCTGTTTCCGGGCAACCGGTCGCGAATCGTCCGCACGTGGCGGCGACCCTACGTCATGTCGTCGACGCCGATTCGTCAGATCCAGACACGGGCGGCGGCGGAGGCCGTTTCCATGGAGATCGCGTTGGCGGTGATGAGCCGGCGGTTGGCTTCGGCGAGCAATGCCTTCATTCCGTGTATTGCAGCGGACCAGTCGCGGTGGGCGCGTTCGTAGGCGTCCTGCGCGTCACCACTCCACGCGGCCTGCAGCTTCTTCGCCTCAGCATCGAGGGTGTCGAGCTCGTGCTCGAAGGCGCGCACCGTGAGCGCGAGTCGTGCGACCGTGTCGGTGACTGCATCGTGGTTGACGGCGACCTTCATCGCTCTTCCGAGAGCTCCTGGGAGAGGTCGAGTTCGCGGAGCACGTACGGCTGCGAAACCGTGTCAGTGAGGTAGTACGTGTAGAAGATGACCGCGGCTTCGTCGGCGGTGAACACCTCGTTCGAGAACACGCGCACTGCACGGGTCGGGCTGATTGGGATGAGCGTCGTCGTCCCATCGGAAGGTTCGGGCCGACCGACCGTGTACAGGTGGCTCTCCCCATCCGGTCCGGGGAGACGCACCTCGACGGTAATGCCCTCGGAAGAGCCTGCGGCCTGCATGAACGAGTCAGTCACGTCGCCTGGGGTGACATATCGTCGTTCCGGGTGCGCCGCTCGCCAGATGATGTAGGTGCACTTCTCGTCGCCGTCCAGCTGACCCAGCATCAAACGAAGGTGGTCGGGTATCGGGCGGTAACCGTCGGTGATGAAGCCGTAAAGCCCCGACGGTGACGCCTGGCCGTGGGTGGGCTGAAAAGTCACGGTACTACCTCGGTCTCAACTCTCGTAACGATGATGTCTTCGTCATTCAGTTTTCCATGTGCAGGGGTGCCGTTCCGCACGGCTTCATCGAACTGCCATTGCGTGCTGTTCGGACCGTATCGATCGATAGCGTTTCCGGATTTCACTTCGATACCTGTGTACGTGTTGGGGCCGTCGTTGTTCTTGACATACCCATCGTAGGAGCGGCCGTTCTGGGGGGAGCCTTCGTAGTCGACTTTGGCCTTGGATCGAATCACCTCGACATGGTTCTCATCTGCGTGTTTGTCGAGTCCAACCTTCTCTTTGTCGACCCAGGGCTTGTCGCTCTGCCCCTTGGCAAACTTGCCTTCGTAGTCGCGCCCGTTGCCGAGATCTACGCCGGGGCGACGGTCGGTCACGCCGTCAGATTCTCGGAACCATCGACCCGTTGCGTCGCCGATGAGTCCTGCACCGACTCCAGCGACGCCGACGCCAGCGGCGGCCAGGGCCGGAGCTCCGGCGAGGGCGCCAACTCCGGTCACCGTCAAGCCTCCGCCGCCGACGGCGAGTGCGGCTCCTCCGATGAAGGTCGCGGCCCCGCCGAGGAGTTCGAGGATGATGTCGGGGTGTTCCCACAGTGTTTGCGCGGATACGGCGAGCATGTTCATCGTGGCCTGGAACGGCTGCACGACGGCGATGTTGAAAAGCACCTCGGTCACGGCGTTCTGTGACGCGATCGCCGCTTCCGCATCGGTCAACGGCATCCGTGCTGCGTCTGCCGCCTCGTCCAGCCGGGTCGCGCAGTCCCGCGCGCATACCTCGAGCGTTGCCCGAGCGTTGAACAACACCTCGCGCGCTTCTTCGTGCGCGGGCCCAGAAGGATCAACGAACGGCACATCGACTTCGGGTTGTCGCAGCCCCTGTCCGACTCTCAGCTCGCGCATCTGGGCACGGTGCGCGACAAGGGCCGCAGCGGCCTGTTGCTCGGCCTCATTCCAAAGCGTAATCGCGCGGGCGGCTTCGTCCTGTGCCCACTCCAACGCGTCCGCCCAGGTGAAGAGGGCGCCCGCGCCAGCCTGAAGCCAGTCGCCGGCGTTCTTCCAGTGCAGCAGCTGTCGGTCGAAGCGCTCGAGGTAGGCGTCGTATGCCTCGCCTTTCGAGGTGCCGCCGTCGTCCAACTTCGTGAGGCCGTCCCGCACTTGCGTTGCCGCGACGCCGCGGGCCTTCCACGCTTCGGCCGTTGCACGCACCTCACCAGCTGAGCCTGGGATGAGATCGATCGGCGACTGAGTTTGACCGAGCTCCATCACTGGTCCCAGATCATCGCGTCGACCTCGGTCTTCGCCGCGTCGGTGCCCTCGTCGAACACGCGTGCAGTCGTGTCCAACCGTTCCGCGAAATCACCGGTGTCGGTCACTCGAGCGGTCAGCCCCTTGGCCCATGCCGCGCTGAATTCCGCCGCCGCCGTGACGACCCACTCGTGACCCGCATCGCCAGGTTCGGTGATCTCCGACGAGCGGAGGTCTACGACGGTTCGTCGCGCCTTCGTGGCCATCGCCCGCAACACGTCTGTGTCGATCTCATAGTCCTGTGACATCGCTGCCCTCCATCGAGCCCCCCGGCTGCCGGATCACCATAACCGTGCACCTCGTCAATCGCGACATCGCTCACGGAATATCGGAATGAGCGGCGAAGGCTGCCCGTCACTCGCCGTAGAGCCTGACGGCGTTCCTCCACACCCAACATTGGAACGTCTGCTCGCCGGCGCGGAACTCGATGCCGGCGGCGAGGGGGGTGGAGCGCACGAGCTTCGCATCGACGCGCACCGCCTCGGGCCCAAACCGGACCCATGCCCGGACGCGCTTCGGGCGTGGGTAGATCGTCATCGGCTGCTCGCGCACGTCCATCTCGCGATCGGTGAGCGACTGCAGCGGGCCGTGCTTCGCGGCCTCGAGGATCGATCGAGCCTGTGACTGCATGCTGGCGAACCCAGGTCCTCGGGGGATGACTCCTGAAGAGCGTATGAACACGTTTCTGCTGTACCCGGAGTGGTTCGGAGGTGACCGGATACCGGAGAGGTTTGTGGTCTCAGCTGAGCTGCGACAGCGGCTCCGGGAGTGGAATCAGGTATGGGAGACCGTGCTGGATCCGGTCACTGAAATGCGATGGCCAGATCCACAGATCGGACGCACATGGATCGCTGAGGGCGAGCAGCTCGTGGCAGATCTGCAGGCAGAGCTCGGACCGGGCTTGTCCGTCGTCG
The DNA here is from genome assembly GCF_000340625.1 of Microbacterium sp. UCD-TDU. Classification (NCBI taxonomy): domain Bacteria; kingdom Bacillati; phylum Actinomycetota; class Actinomycetes; order Micrococcales; family Microbacteriaceae; genus Microbacterium; species Microbacterium sp. UCD-TDU. The sequence continues at coordinate 381,043 of NZ_KB454446.1, read as the reverse complement.
GCGATTTTGTCCGGTATGCCCCCGCCGCGCAGGTCGTAGGCTCTGCGCATGAGCGAGCCTGATGCGGAGCCGACCCCGTCGCTGATCCAGCAGCGACTCGTCCTCCAGCGCAGGCGAGTGGGGGCGGTAGCACTCCTCCGGTGCTTCGGAGAGCAGGGGTGCGGGGGAGTGAACGAAACATCCGCCCCTCCCTCGTCCTAGGCTGGTGTGATGCTCCACGGACTGATTCGCCCTGTCGAGGCCCACAGCGTGACGCTGAAGGGCGAAGATCTCGCCGAGGTTCGCGCGCAGCTCACCGCTCAGGCTCCCGCCGGATGGGACCTCGTCTCGGCGATGGCGACGATGGAGAAAGCAGGATCGATGCGCTCGGTCGAAGGCAAGTTCCTGCGTCGTGACGGTATCCGTGAGATCGAAGGCGACGACATGGCTGCCCTCGAGTCGCAGGTGCCCGAGGGGTGGCAGCTGCTCTCCGTATGGCGGACGAGCTGAGACTCACGCGTCTCTGATCCGTGCTCTCGGCGGAGTCAGTTCGCTGAGACCGGTTCTGGTGTGTCGACGACCTCGTCGATGAGGCTGATTCCGCCCGTCGAGCTCGCCGACTGCATGAGGTCCTGAATCCACGACGGGTTCAAGGGGGGTGCCTCTGGCTCGTCGAAGGTGAAGCGGAGCGGAATCGAGGGGTGCAGCCAGATCGTCGAGCGTCCTAGCGGATCGCCGTCGGGATGACGCCACGACAGGGTGAAGCTCTCGTTGCGTCGCAACTTGGTGGCGATGACCACCTTCAGATGCGCGAGCGCGCGGTCCTCGATATGGATCTCCTCGCCGTTGCCGTACTGGATCGTTCCCATCTCTGCACCATAGCCGCCACCGCGCGCACTTTCCGCGCCAGGCCGTGATGGCGAAAGAGCATATCGGAGTATCGCGCTAGAGGGTGATATGTTACTAAACGTTGAGTTTCCTGGTGGGTACGACGTCGTGTCACCGGGTGGATGACTGCGCAGGTGGTCGACTCCCCGCCACGGCCACCTGCGCTTGCCCCTTGGTGGGCGTGGTCCATGGAGCGCCAGGGGAGGGGTACGTCATGAGCAGCTCACCGGAGTCGGAGCGGCCCAGGCCGGAACAGCAGAGGGGCGACCCGTATGAGACCGCGCTCACGCGGGAGGCGTACGTACGCGAGAAGCGCCTGCTGCAGATCGAACTCCTCAAACTCCAAGCGCACATCACGCGCTCGTCCGAACGCGTGCTCATCCTGTTCGAGGGAAGAGACGCGGCGGGCAAAGGAGGCGCGATCACGCGCTTCATGGAGCATCTGAACCCCCGGGGCGCCCGTGTCGTGGCACTCGACAAACCCAGCGATACCGAGCGGACGCAGTGGTACTTCCAGCGCTACGTCGCGCATCTGCCCTCCGGTGGCGAGATCGTGATGATGGATCGCTCCTGGTACAACCGCGCCGGTGTCGAGCGGGTCATGGGCTACTGCTCATCCGCCGAGTACGAGGAATTCATCCAGACCGTGCCGGAGTTCGAGCGCATGCTCGTCGGCTCGGGCATCCGCCTCGTGAAGCTGTGGTTCTCGATAGATGAGGCGGAGCAGCGGCGCCGGTTCGCGCGCCGGGGCGAAGACGCCGTCGCGCAGTGGAAGCTCAGCCCGACCGACCTTGCGAGCGTCGACCGCTGGGACGAGTACATCGCAGCGGAGGAGGCGATGTTCGTCCAGACCGACACCCCCGCCCTCCCGTGGATCGTCATCGCGTCCAACGACAAGAGGCGCGCGCGGCTGGAAGCGATGAGGTGCGTCCTCTCGCGGTTCGACTACCCGGGCAAGGATCCGTTGATCGCTCACGCCCCTGATCCGCGGCTCGTGGGGCGCCCCTCGCAGATCCACCACGAGGGGGGAGAGGCCGACGCAGTGATGCCTGCGGGTCGCAACAGGAGGGCATCCGGGAATGCGAGGGGTGGACTCGGAGGTTGTCCCCCTCATGACTCGCATCGGCACCAGTGATCTCGACGTCCTCCCGCTCTCGCTCGGCGGCAACGTGTTCGGCTGGACGGCCGACCGTGACACCTCCTTCGCGGTTCTCGACGCGTTCGTGGACGGCGGTGGCGACTTCATCGACACCGCTGACTCGTACAGCTCCTGGGCGCCGGGGAACGAGGGCGGGGAGAGTGAGACGATCGTCGGTGAATGGCTGGCTTCTCGCAGGCCCGCAGGGGTGGTCGTCGCGACCAAGGTGAGCCAGCACCCGAAGTTCCGCGGTCTTGCCGCGTCGAACGTCCGAAAGGCCGCCGAAGCCTCGCTGGCGCGCCTGGGCGTCGACGAGATCGACCTCTACTACGCGCACTTCGACGATGAGACGGTTCCGCTGGAGGAGACCGTCGCCGCGTTCGGTCAGCTCGTCGAAGACGGTCTGGTGCGGCACATCGCCGTATCGAACTACTCCGCCGATCGCATCCGCGAGTGGATCGAGATCGCCCGTCGCACCGGTGCCGCGCTGCCGGTCGCTGTGCAGCCGCATTACAACCTCGTGCACCGCAACGAGGTGGAGGACACGATCATCCCGGTCGCCGAGGAGTTCGGGCTCGGTCTCGTCCCGTACTACTCGCTGGCGAGCGGCTTCCTCACCGGCAAGTACCGCTCGACGGATGTCGAAGGGCAGAGCTCGCCGCGGGCCCACGGAGCGGCGAACTACGCGACGCCTGCGGGGCTGCGGGTCATCGATGCGCTCCAGGAGATCGGCGACGTGCATGACGCCTCTATCGCTGCGACCTCACTCGCCTGGCTCCGCGCGCAGCCGACCGTCGTCGCACCGATCGCGAGTGCGCGCAACGTGGACCAAGTCCCCGATCTCCTCGCCGGTGCCCGCCTCGAGCTCTCGGACGACGAGGTGCACAGGCTCAACCAGGTCTCGGAGTGGACTCCGGCCCGGACCTGAGCTCGCCTCGCTCGTCGCCGACGAGTCCGTGCCTATGCGCCAAGATGACGGCGTGGATCCTGTCGCGGGCTTGGAGTTTCGCGAGCACGCGACCGACGTGCGTCTTCACCGTGGACTCGCCGACATAGAGAGTCTGGGCGATCTCCGCGTTGGTGAGGCCTCGGCCGATCGCCAGGAACACGTCGCGCTCGCGATCGGTGAGCGATTCGAGTGCGGCGCTCTCCTCGGCGGCCGGAGCGGCGGAAGATGTCGCGCCGAGTCGGGGTGTCACATGCTCCATCAGCGCTCTCGTGACCCGAGGGGAGAGCGCTGCATCCCCGCGGTGCACGGCGCGCACGGCGGAGATCATCTCGTGGCGCTGCGCGTCCTTCAACAGGAATCCACTCGCGCCCGCGCGAATCGCACCGAACGCGTACTCGTCGAGATCGAACGTGGTCAGAACGAGCACCTTGGTCTGCGGGTGGTCGCGGACGATCGCCTCGGTGGCGGCGATGCCGTCCAGCTCCGGCATCCGGATGTCCATGAGCACCAGGTCGGGGGCGAGCAGCGCGGTCTGCGCGATGGCCGCCCTGCCGTCGCCGGCCTCGCCGACCACCACGATGTCGTCCTCGGCGTCGAGCACCATCCGGAACCCGACTCGGATGAGCTCCTGGTCATCCACCAGCAGCACCCTGATCGCATCCGTCATCCGTCGTCCTCCATCGTCTCTCGTCGCGCGGCGGGCGCGGTTCCCGAGGTGGGGAGCACGGCCCGCAGAACCCATCGTCCCCCGCCCGCAGGTGCCGACCGCACCGTTCCGTGAACGTGCGCAGCGCGCTCGGACAGTCCGCGTACTCCGAATCCGTCCGACCCGACCTCGCCTGTGACGCCGTCGTTCAGGATCTCGATCGTGACCGTCGCGGTCGTGTACTCCAGTCGCACCGCGATGGTCTTCGCGGTGGGGGCATGACGCATCGCGTTGGTCACCCCCTCCTGGACGATCCTTCCGATCGCATGCGCGACGGCGGGGGAGACCTCCGCCTGCCCGACGACGGTGAGCGTCGCCGGGTAGCCGGCTCGTTGCGCGGTCTCCACGGTGTCCCGCGCGGGTACGGGCTGCATCGGGGCCAGCGGCAACGGGGACTCGTCGTCGCGCAGCACACCGAGCATCGAGCGCATCTCGGTGAGCGCACCTCTGGCGGTGTCGGCGGCGGATGCCGCGGCCTTGCGTGCCTGCTCCCGGTCCGGTGTCGCGGCCGCGCCTTCGGAGAGGGCGACGATGACGGTGAGCGAGTGGGAGACGATGTCATGCATCTCCCGGGCGATGCGGGCGCGTTCGGATGCGGCTGCGATCTGTGCCTGCTGGTCGCGTTCGATCAGGAGCTGGCGTGAGCGGTCGATGATGGCGAGGAGGTAGCGCTTGCGTTCACCCACGTTGACTCCGACGAGTGTGCCGATGAGACCGAGCGCGACGTAGCCGAGTGCGGTGTCGAGGCCGACCTGGAGCACGGTCGCTCCGGTCAGCATGAGCACTGTGGTGAAGCCGAGGAACCATGCTGCGCCGATCCCGTAGCAGATCCAGGCCAGGCGGGCCGAGCGATACACCGCGACGCCGTAGCAGGCGACGAGCAGGAGGACGATGCCGCCGGACATGCCCGTGAACAGACCGACAGTCCCCAGGATCACCGCAGCGAGGAAGGGGCCCAGCGGTGCTCGACGGCGCCAGATAAGGGTGCTGCACCCGATCGCGACCATCGCCACCGTCGCGATGTTGAGGGCGATGTAGGTGCCCTCCGGGACCGATGTGTCGGGGTAGGGCGCGGCCGGTGCGAGCGACAGGAACAGGCAGATCAGGGCGAGCAGGATGTCGGCGAACAGCGGGTGGCGCGCCCAGAAGCGTCGGAACAGGCCAGGGGCACGCGGAAGCCGCAGCTCCTCGTCCTCACGGATCGAGTCGCTGCGGCTTCGCGTTCTGCTCACAGGCCGACTTTACGCGTCGCGCGTGCGCAGCACGCCCCACGCGACCAGGGCGCCACCGGCGACCCAGCAGCCCAGCGTCAGGAACGCGGTGGGTGCATCGAGAGCCGCCGTCTCACTGGGCATGATCGCGGCTTGCGCAGCCGCCACCGGGAGGTAAGACGAGGCCTCGATGACCCACGCCCATGCCTCCCCGGCGAAGGAGAAGAAGCTCGCGACGATCGGCAGCACGAACAGCACACCGACGGTCGCGGCGATGGCTCCGGCCCCCGAACGCAGGATGAACCCGAACGAGACGCCGATGAGGGCGAAGACGGCCATGGACAGCGAGGCCACGACGATCGGCAGGATCGAGGCCGACGGGTCAGACCAGTCGATGCTCTGATCCCGCGGCGCCACGATGAGGGTGACGGCGAGGGCTGCGATGGCGAAGATCACCAGCGACGACAGGAACATGAAGATGGCCAGCACGGTCGACTTCGCCGCCAGCACTGATCCGCGAACAGGGTTCGCCGTCAGGGTCGAGCGGATCATTCCGGTCGAGTACTCGCCGGTGACCGAGATCGCACCGATGATGCCGGCGAGCAGCATGGTGAACTGGATGGGCATGATGACGGCCTGGATCGGCTCGAAGTCCGGCATGTCGAGGGCCTGGGCGATGAGAACCGCGATCCCCACGGTCAGAGCAGCGGCGATCCCGATCGACCACCAGGTCGAGCGTAGGGTGGCGAGCTTGATCCATTCACCGCGCAGCGCGCGCACGAACGTCAGCTTTCGACCGGTGTCCACGCGCGGCCGTGTGGCGGCGGGGGCCTGTGTCGTGGTCATGAGATCTCCTTGGTGCGGTACTCGACGGAGTCGCCGGTGAGGGCGAGGTAGGCGTCTTCGAGCGAACCGGTGGTCGGGGTGAGTTCGTGCAGCGCAATGCCGCGGTCCGCAGCGAGGTCGCCGATGCGCGCTGCAGGCAGCCCCACGATGTCGAGCAGGTCGGGAGCCGAGCTCACGATCTCGACATCGGGTCCGCTGACGGCCGCGGCCAGATCGGCCGGGCGGGGAGTGCGCACCCTGACCGTGTTGCGGGTCCACGAGCGCACGAGTTCGGGGAGCGGCGCATCCGCGAGCACGCGGCCCCGTCCCATCACGATGACGTGATCGGCGGTCTGCGCCATCTCGCTCATCAGGTGGCTCGAGAGAAGCACGGTGCGCCCCTCGGAGGCGGCGTGGCGGACGAACTGGCGGACCCAGCGGACGCCCTCGGGGTCGAGGCCGTTGACCGGCTCGTCGAGGATCAGCGTGTGCGGGTCGCCGAGCAGCGCCGAGGCGATACCGAGGCGCTGGCCCATGCCGAGCGAGAACCCGCCTGCACGCTTGCGGGCCACCGACCCGATGCCGGCGAGGTCGATCACTTCGTCGACGCGAGAGGAGGGGATGCCGTGGGTCGCAGCCATCGCACGGAGGTGGTTGCGCGCGGTGCGGCCGGTGTGCACCGCCTTCGCGTCGAGGAGCACCCCGACCTCGGTGAGCGGTGCGCGCAGCTTGCGGTACTCACGGCCCGCGATGGCGGCGCGGCCGGACGTCGGCCGGTCGAGGCCGACGATCATCCGCATGGTGGTCGACTTCCCGGCGCCGTTCGGGCCCAGGAATCCGGTGACGCTGCCCGGCTTGACCGTGAACGACACATCATCGACGGCGGTCTTGTCTCCGAATCTCTTGGTGAGGCCTTCTGCTGTGATCATGAGGACAACGTTACGGAGCGACCCCGGTATCGCGCGTCCTCCTCAGGTACACATCTGCCGGAGAGCGGGTCCGCCCACCGGCGGACATCCGCACCTCAGGGGCGAGGACGTGCCTGCACGCGCGCGGCCATCTCGTCGGAGGCGAGGACCGCCTCGTCGATGATCTCCCTCGACACCGGCGCGGTCAGCCAGTCGTGGCTCAGCGAGGCGGGGAGCAGCAGCGGCATCCGATCGTGCAGATCGACGAGGTGTGCCGGGGCGGGGCGCATCACGATCGAGTAGCACGTGAACCACTCGCCATCGGCGGTGCGCCCGCGCTGGGTGACCGCGGCCATACCGAACAGCGTGCCGTCGTCGACGATGAACTCGTTCCACTGGCGAGAGGGCTTCTGCATCTCGTACCAGCTCGTCGCCGGCACGATCGCTCTCGACTTCGCCCCTCCTGGACGCTCCTGAAGGCGTTCGGAGCGGGTGTTGATCGAGGGGAACTTCGCCGGCTCGCCGTTCACGAGGAAGCCCCACCACGCGGGCTCCAGGGTCGGCGCGGCATCGGGCTGCACGACCAGGGGATTGAGATTGCGCAGGTTCTTGCCCGTGGGGCGGACGGTCTCACCCGCATTCTCGCGGGCCCACACCCGCAGGCCCTCGAGCACCGCGTTGTCGGCGGCGGCGAGGAGCTCCGCATCGGTGAATCGGGGATCGAGACCGTAGCTCGCGCACATGCCGCCAGCGTAGCGCCGGGCTCCGACATCCGCAGGGACGAGAGCGCCCACGGGCTCGGGTAGGGTCGACAGGTGCCAGAGCCCCGTCGACTTCCCGCCCCGGTGGCACTGGGCGGTGCGGTGGCGATCGGGGTGATGACGGCGATCCAGGCGCGGATCAACGGAGTGCTCGGAGTGCGTGTCGACGATGGGATCGTCGCCGGCTTCGTCTCCTTCTCCGTGGGCCTCCTGGTGCTCGCAGTCGTGATCATCTGTCTCCCCTCGGCCCGACGAGGAGTGGGGAGACTCCGCGACGGCATCCGGCAGCAGACGATCCCGTTCTGGATGCTGCTCGGGGGCGCCTGCGGCGCGCTCACCGTCTCCACCCAGGGACTCACGGCGGGGGTGCTCGGCGTCTCGCTGTTCACCGTCGGCGTGGTGGCCGGGCAGACGGTGCACGGTCTCGTGCTCGATCGGATCGGCTTCGGCCCGGCCGGTGTCGTCGCGGTCACTCCCGGTCGGGTCCTCGGCGGTCTGCTCGCGCTCGCGGCGGTCGGCATCTCGCTCTCCGGCGATGTGCTCGCCTCCGCACCGCTGTGGATGCTGCTGCTGCCGTTCGCAGCGGGCGTCGGCATCGCGTGGCAGGCGGCGACCAACGGGCGGCTGGCGCAGCGCGCGCGCTCGCCGCTGGCCGCGACGCTGATGAGCTTCATCGCCGGTACCGTGGTCCTCGCGCTCGCGTCGGGCGTGAGCGTCGCGTTCCGCGGCGCACCTGCGGCGCTGCCGGGGGAGCCCTGGCTCTACCTCGGAGGCTTCCTGGGTGCCGCGTACATCCTGCTCGGTACCTTCATCGTGGCCCAGACGGGTGTGCTGCTGATGGGCCTGGGATCGGTGCTCGGGCAGTTGGTCACGTCGGTCGTGATCGACCTCCTGTGGCCGCCGGCGGCGGGACCCGCGCTCTGGCAGGTGCTCGCGATGGTCGTGGTCGCCGTCGGGTCGGTGGTCGTGGCCGTGCCGTGGCGGCGTCGACGCTGAGGCGCTACTTCTTCTTCTTCTTCTTCTTCGCCTTCTCGGTGCTCGCCGCGGGCAGGCGCGTGAGGAGCTTGCGGGCATCGACGCTCTTGCGCCGGCCGGGCTTCTTGCCTTCGGGTTTGCCACCCACGTAGAGCCAGCCGAGGAGCTCCTCGTTCTTGCCGAGGCCGTGGGCCTTGGCCACCGCCTTCGCACGCGTGTAGTGGCCCGTGCGCCAGATGACGCCCCACCCGGCCTCGTCGAGCAGAAGACTCAACACGTGCGCGACACCGGACGCGACCGCCTCCTGCTCCCACCGGGGTACCTTCTCGCTCTTGCGGTAGCTCGCGACGACGGCGATGAGCAGCGGAGCGCGAAGCGGCTTCGACGAGGGCGAGGAATCTCCCTGGGCCTTCGCGATCGCCGCGCCCAGCACCTCGCGATCCGCGCCGCGCAGCTCGATCACCCGCCAGGGCCGCAGCGACGAGTGGTCGGCGACGCGGCCGGCCGCAGCGACGAACGTCAGCAGCTCCTCGCGGGTCGGCGCCGTGTCTTCGACCTTCGACCAGGACTGCCGTGCCCGGACAGCGTCGAGGGCGCTCACGACGCGTCGGGGGTGAAGTTCAGTGCGATCGAGTTCATGCAGTAGCGGTCGCCCGTCGGCGTTCCGAAGCCGTCGGGGAACACGTGGCCGAGGTGCGACCCGCAGTTGGCGCAGCGCACCTCGGTGCGCACCATCCCGAGGCTGTCGTCTTCGATGAGCTCGACCGCATCGGGGCGGATCGACTCGTAGAAGCTGGGCCATCCGCATCCGGAGTCGAACTTCGTGCCGCTCTTGAAGAGCTCGGCGTTGCAGGCGCCGCACGTATAGAGTCCAGCGCGCTCCTCATCGAGCAGCTCACCGGTCCAGGCCCGTTCGGTCGCGGCCTGCCTCAGCACGGCGTACTGCTCCTCGCCGAGCTCTTCGCGCCATTCGTCTTCGGTCTTGTCCACGCTGTACGACATGTGTCCTCCTGAGTCGTCTCCATTCTCCCCCGCGCGGCGAGGTCTCGGGCGCTCCGGGTCAGAATGGACGGATGACGGATGCTGTGCAGGAGCGCTACGCACGATTCGCCCGCGACGAGGCGCCCGGTCGCAGCGCCCTCTACGCGGCGTGGGCCGCCGGAGTCGCCGCTGACGAAGAGGTGCGGGGCGTCCTGCTGCGGATTCCGGAGACGCGGAGGCAGCCGCCCCTCGTGTTCGCCGTGACCCGGATGCTCGGCGCCGGACTCGAGGCGTATCCGCAGTGGCGGGAGTTCGTGCTCCGCAACGCCGACGAGGTCGTCGCGGAGTGCGCGAGTCGCAGCCTGCAGACCAATGAGCCGCTCCGCCTCGCCGCGCTGCTTCCCGTGCTGTCCGAGATCGACGGCCCGATCGCATTGCTCGAGGTCGGAGCCTCTGCGGGACTGTGCCTCTACCCGGACCGCTACTCGTATCGCTTCATCGGGGAGGACGGCGCGCTCCGAGCCGCGCTCGACCCCGCAGAGGGGCCGTCGACGGTCGTGCTGGAGAGCACGGTGACCGGATCTCTGCCCCGGATGCGTCTTCCGGAGATCATCTGGCGGGCAGGTATCGATCTGGCTCCGCTGGATGCGGCGGACGAACGGGATCGGAGTTGGCTGCGCGGACTCGTGTGGCCGGGGGAGAGGGGAAGGCAGGAGCGCATCGATGCCGCGCTGGATATCGCGGCATCCGATCCGCCTCTGCTCGTCGCCGGGGATGCTCTGGAGGGCATCGAGGCGCTCGCGGCCGCCGCGCCGATGGAGGCGACGCTCGTCATCACGACACCCGGTGTTCTGGTGCACATCCCGCGGGAGCGCAGGAGCGCGCTGATCGCGCGCATCTCCGCCCTGGACGCGCACTGGGTCACGATCGATCCGCCCGGTGCGCTCGATGTCTGGAAGCCTCCGGTGGACACGGAAGGTTGGCCGGGCTTCGTCGTCGCGATCGACGGGAACGTGCGTGCGGCCGCGGATCCTCTCGGCGCCCGGTGGGAGTGGCGAACGGCCGTCCCCGCGGATGCGTCCTAACCTGGACCCATGCTCGGAGATCTCACGGAGCGCGACCGCGCGATCCTCGCGATGGAGGTCGCGTGGCCGCGCCACGGCTCGGCCAAGGAAGAGGTCATCCGCGCCCAGCTGGGGATGAGCGCCGCGCGCTACTACCAGCTCCTCGGGCGACTGATCGAATCGGAAGCCGCTCTGGAGTACGACCCGATGCTGGTGCGGAGACTGCGTCGGATCCGGGATTCCCGCGCCAGGCAGCGCTCGGCCAGGACGCCGGGTTTCGTGGGCTGAGCGCACGCGCCGACAGCCTCATGGGTCGCATGATCCGCGCCGAGGAACGGATTGCCAGGAAGGTGCCGCTAGCATCGAGGGGTGTCCAAGCCCTCCCGCGATCGCTTCGATGACGTTCCCCGTTCCTCCGGACGCGTAGGAGCGCACCGCGCTGAAGCGCCGGGGATGAACGGCTGGGTCGTACTGCTGTGGTCCTTCGTCGCCGCGCTCGTGCTCATCATCGGTGGGATCTTCGGGTCCCTCGTGGTGATGGGTCGCGTCTCGCTCTTCCCCGAGGCCGTGCCCACCGCCGTCCCCACTCCGGAGGAGACCGGTGTGGTGGACACCTCGATCTCCGTGCTGATCCTCAACGGCACGCCGGACGAGGGTCTGGACACGCAGATGAGGGACCTGCTCATCAACAACGGGTGGGCGTCGGACATCGTCTTCGCGGGCGACAGCTCCAGCCAGGACTTCGCCGCCACGACGGTCTTCTACCTCAACGACGAAGACGAGCTCGCCGCGATCGGGTTGGCGAACCTCCTCGGCGGCGCAGCCGTGCAGCAGAGCGACTACTACTCCGGTCAGACGGAGGACGGTCAGAAGCAGTTCACGGTGGTGATCGGCCTCGATCGATCGAGCTCGGCGTCCGAGACGCCCGGGGAGACTCCGGCCCCCTGACCTCGGGGTGGACCTCACCTCCGGCGGCTTGCACTCGAAGGTGTCGAGTGCCAGAATGGCGTTAGCACTCTCTCACTCTGAGTGCTAAACCCAACGTCTACGTCCAGGAGGGACGAAAAAACTCATGGCAAAGATCATTGCTTTCGATGAGGAGGCCCGCCGCGGCCTCGAGCGCGGCCTGAACATCCTCGCCGACGCGGTCAAGGTCACCCTCGGCCCGCGCGGCCGCAACGTCGTTCTCGAGAAGAAGTGGGGCGCCCCCACCATCACGAACGACGGCGTCTCCATCGCCAAGGAGATCGAGCTGGACGACCCGTACGAGAAGATCGGCGCGGAGCTCGTCAAGGAGGTCGCCAAGAAGACCGACGACGTCGCAGGTGACGGCACCACGACCGCCACGGTCCTCGCCCAGGCTCTGGTCCGCGAGGGTCTGCGCAACGTCGCAGCCGGCGCCGACCCCATCTCGCTCAAGCGCGGCATCGAGAAGGCCGTCGCCGCGATCACCGAGGAGCTGCTCGCCAGCGCCAAGGAGATCGACTCCAAGGAGCAGATCGCCGCCACGGCCTCGATCTCCGCTGCTGACCCCGCGATCGGCGAGCTCATCGCCGAGGCGATCGACAAGGTCGGCAAGGAGGGCGTCGTCACCGTCGAGGAGTCGCAGACGTTCGGCACCGAGCTCGAGCTCACCGAGGGCATGCGCTTCGACAAGGGTTACCTGAACCCCTACTTCGTCACGGACCCGGAGCGCCAGGAGGCGGTCTTCGAGGACCCGTACATCCTCATCGCGAACCAGAAGGTCTCCAACATCAAGGACCTCCTGCCCATCGTCGACAAGGTGATCCAGGACGGCAAGGAGCTCGTCATCATCGCCGAGGACGTCGAGGGCGAGGCTCTCGCGACGCTCGTGCTGAACAAGCTCAAGGGCATCTTCAAGTCGGTCGCCGTCAAGGCTCCCGGCTTCGGCGACCGCCGCAAGGCGCAGCTGCAGGACATCGCGATCCTCACCGGTGGTCAGGTCATCACCGAAGAGGTCGGCCTCAAGCTCGAGAACGCCACGCTCGACCTGCTCGGTCGTGCACGCAAGGTGATCGTCACCAAGGACGAGACCACCATCGTCGAGGGTGCCGGCGAGGCAGACCAGATCGAAGGTCGCGTCACGCAGATCCGTCGCGAGATCGAGAACACCGACAGCGACTACGACCGCGAGAAGCTCCAGGAGCGTCTGGCGAAGCTCGCCGGTGGCGTTGCCGTCATCAAGGCCGGAGCCGCGACCGAGGTCGAGCTCAAGGAGCGCAAGCACCGCATCGAGGACGCCGTTCGCAACGCGAAGGCAGCCGTCGAGGAGGGTATCGTCCCCGGTGGTGGCGTCGCGCTCATCCAGTCGGGCACCAAGGCCCTCGACTCCCTCTCGCTCTCGGGCGACGAGGCGACCGGAGCGAACATCGTCCGCGTCGCGATCGAGGCTCCGCTCAAGCAGATCGCGCTGAACGCCGGTCTCGAGCCGGGTGTCGTCGCGAACAAGGTCTCCGAGCTCCCCTCGGGCCAGGGCCTCAACGCGGCCACGGGTGAGTACGTCGACATGTTCGCCGCGGGAATCATCGACCCGGCGAAGGTGACCCGCTCGGCACTGCAGAACGCAGCCTCGATCGCGGCTCTCTTCCTCACCACCGAGGTCGTCGTCGCTGACAAGCCCGAGAAGGCTGCAGCTCCCATGGGTGACCCGTCGGGTGGCATGGACTTCTGATCCCGCTCTCCTGACAGAACGCCCCCGGCTTTGGCCGGGGGCGTTCTGCGTTGACGCCGAGGCGGTGTCACCGGAACAGACTGGCTGAGTACTGATCGGCGTCTGCGTACTGGGTGGCGACCGAGCCGAGAGAGGTGCCGATCGAGTCGAGCACCTGCTCCACGTGGACCTGAGCGCCCTGCCACTGCTCCGCGCACGTCTGGAAGGCGTTGGACGCCGTCCCCGACCAGGTCGACTGCAGCTGGCGGAGCTGAGCCATCAGGGTCGCGGACTCGCTCTGCAAGCGCTCGATGGTGGCGCGTGTCGCTGTGTGGGCGGCATGGACGGCTTCGGTGTCGACGGTGAAGACAGACATGGGAACTCCTTCTCGTAGGGGTTCCGAGGCTAAGCGGACGCCGCTGCCGTGGGCGCCGACGAAGACAGCGAGCTCCGCGTGCTGTGCGCAATCGGTGCGCGGCAGCGGCGGTGCAGGAGTGCAGGCGGTCCGGGCCCGGGCTCAGGGCAGATCGAGCCGTTCCAGAGGCTGCGTGTCCTCGAGGAGATGCGCGGGCGTGGCCTGCGCCGGTGCGAGAGGAAGTGTGACGGTGAACGTCGCGCCGCCACCAGGGGTCTCCGAGACGTCGACGCCGCCGTGCAGGGCCTTCAGGATCGATGCGACGATGGCGAGCCCGAGGCCGGAGCCTCCCGTCTCCCTGGCACGTGAGGTGTCGGCTCGCCAGAACCGCTCGAAGATCTGCTCCCGGATCTGCGGAGGGATCCCCTCGCCGTGATCGACGATCGCGATGCTTCCGGTTCCCGCGACGCGGTCCGAGTCGACGACGATCTCGATCGGACCGTCTTCCGGAGAGAATCGGCGCGCATTGCCCAGCAGATTGGTGACCACCTGACGGACCTTGTTCTCCTCGCCGAGCACGATCGGCGGTGTGCGCACGGGGAGATCGGTGACCTCGGTGAAGTCGATGGCTGGAGCCTGCTCCTGCGGCCGGGGACGACGGCGAAGGCGCGAGAGCGTGGCGCGCGACAGGCCGCGCGGGGCCGGGGGTTGCGGCGGCTGAAGCGGTGGCATCTCGTGAACGGGGATCACGGTCTTGCTGTCGGCGGTGCGGTCGATCACGGTGACCGTGCGTCCGGGGGCCGCGGCACGCAGATCGAGGGCGGCGTCCCTCGCGATCGGCCGCAGATCGAGCGGCACGATCTCCGGCTCGCGTTCCTCGTCCAACCGGGCGAGAGCGAGAAGGTCCTCCACCAGGACACCCATCCTGATGGCTTCCTTCTCGATGCGCTCCATGGCCCTGGCCGTATCCTCCTCGCCCTTGATCGCGCCCATCCGGTACAGCTCCGCGTAGCCGCGGACGCTCACCAGCGGCGTGCGCAGCTCGTGGCTCGCATCGCCGATGAACCGCCGCATGTGCTGCACCGTGCGGTCCCGCTGCGCGAGAGAGCGGTCGACGCGATCGAGCATCGTGTTGATGGCGGTGTTCAGCCGCCCGACCTCTGTGGTCGGCTCCAGGTCGGTCAGCCGCTGCCGGAAGTCGCCGGCGGCGATCGACATGGCTGTCGCCTCGACCTGGCCGAGCCTGCGGAACGTCAGTGTCACGAGTCCACGCGTGAGGAGTGCGGCGATCAGGATGGTGATCAGGGCGATCGTGATGTAGATGCCGAAGTACTGGCTGATGATGCGATCGGCAGGCGAGAGCGGCAGGGCCACCAGCTGAATGCGCAGCACCCCGCCCTCCGAGGGGACCACAGCGACGGCGGCATGGAAGCGCTCGCCGTCGGCTCCCTCCATCTCGAGCGGGATCTGGTCGGTGTTGGCCGTCGCTTTCGCGAGCGAGTACCGCGCGGGGAACAGTGGCGCCTGGCCCGAGGTGCCGCGTGCCGCCGCACGGAGCTCGCCCGTCGCGTCGTAGATCGCGAAGGAGAAGTCCCGAGGCTGCTCGTCGCGGGGACTGTAGGTGCTGACGCCATCGACCGTCACGGTGTCGAAGTAGCGATCGACCAGGTCGCTGGAGACCAGGGCGGGAAGCTGGGCGTCGATGTTCGCGACCAGGGCGTTGCGCAGGATCGGCACCGTGCCGATACCCGCGACGAGCAGGCCGAGGGCGAGCACCGCGACCGTGACGCCGGTGACCTTCGCCCGAAGGCTGATGCGTCGCCACCAGCTGGTGACCGCATCGGGCTTGTGCGCCATGCGGTCCTCCCTCATGCGGCGACTCCGCCGCGGGGCGGCGTCGATGGTGGTGCGGTGGTCGTCAGACCGTCTTGCCGACCTTGAGCATGTAGCCGAAGCCGCGCTTGGTCTGGATCAACGACTCTTCGGTGTGCGGATCGATCTTGCGGCGGAGGTAGGAGATGTAGCTCTCCACGATGCCGGCGTCGCCGTTGAAGTCGTACTCCCAGACGTGGTCGAGGATCTGGGCCTTCGACAGCACGCGGTTCGGGTTGAGCATCAGGTAGCGGAGCAGCTTGAACTCCGTCGGGCTCAATTCGATCGGCTCCTTGCCGACGTGGACGTCGTGCGTGTCCTGATCCATGGAGAGCTCACCGGCGCGGATGATCGACTCCTCGTCGGCCTGCATCGTGCGGCGGAGGATCGCCTGGGCCCTGGCGACGATCTCGTCGAGGCTGAACGGTTTGGTGACGTAGTCGTCGCCACCCGCGTTGAGGCCTTCGATCTTGTCGTCGGTGCCGTCCTTCGCCGTCAGGAACAGGATCGGGGCGGTGAAACCCGCGCCGCGGAGGCGCTTGGTCACGCTGAACCCGTTCATGTCGGGCAGCATGACATCCAGGATGATGAGGTCTGGCTCCTCTTCGAGGACGGCCGAGATCGTGGCGGCGCCGTTGGCGACCGTCTTCACCTGGAATCCGGCGAAGCTGAGACCCGTGGAGAGCAGGTCGCGGATGTTGGGTTCGTCATCGACGACCAGGATGCGCGGAGCAGTCATGTCCCCATTATGGTGACTCCGGCCATGTGGATGCTGACTATTGTGCGGAACGGCGTGGAGTCGCCCCCTTCGAACGAGCCGGGCGCACGGCAGGTGGACGGCGGGAGCCGAGATCGTCCCACGGTCGGATGCGGCGCACAGCTGCGCACGGGAGGATCGAGGTATGAGCTTGAACGAGGACGCCACCCCCGCCCCCGGAAACACCGTCGCACAGGCCGGACTGCCCGGTGTCGAGCAGCTCGCCTACCACCGGCTGGCACGCCTGCGGCCGCGGTATCGCTGGTGGCGCATGCTGCTGACCGGGCTCGTCGGCATCGCCCTCTACATCGCGATCCTGCTGATCGTGATCGTGCCGCTGGCCATCGTGTCGATGCTCGTCCCGGGGTGGGGCATCGATGCGCAGGTGCTCCTCACGACGTCGCAATATTTCGACCTCGACCGCCCGTGGCTGCTCGTGGCGCTGGTGCTGCCGCTGATCCTGATGATCCCCGCCCTGCTGCTGGCCTCGCGGATCGTCGAGGGACGGGGGGTCGGTCTGCTGTCGTCCGTCACCGGGCGTCTGCGGATGGGATGGCTCGGCAGGACTCTGCTGTTGGCACTCGCGGTGTTCGTCGTCTACTTCGCCGTCGTGCTGGGGTGGTCGGCGCTCAGCGGCGACGCGGTGACCGCCGACTTCTCGCACCCGGGACTGTGGATCATGGTGCTGCTCGTGCTGCTGCTGATCCCCTTCCAGGCCGCGGCCGAGGAGTACGTGTTCCGCGGGTATCTGATGCAGCTGGTCGGGGGATGGCTGCGTCATCCCGCCTTCGCCATCCTCCTGCCCGTGCCGCTGTTCGTGCTCGGTCACGGCTACGACATCTGGGGCGCGGCCAGCGTGGGCATGTTCGCGATCGTCGCCGCCTGGCTGACCTGGCGCACGGGCGGACTCGAGGCGGCGATCTCGCTGCACATCGTCAACAACGTGCTCATCTTCCTGCTCGGATCCGTCACCTTGGTCGACGCCAACGCGACGTCGGGCACGGCTGTCGACCTTCTCGCGTCGGCGCTGGCCATGGTCGTCTACGCCCTGCTCGCCGACCGTTGGGCGGCGAGGCTCGGGATCGCACGCACGGCGCGGGCCGCATTTCCCACCGTGGGGGCGACCGGTACCCATCACCTCGGCCTCGCCCTGCAGGGACGTTCCGCCCGAGCGTGATCTTCCGCGGTCAGGCGGCGATCGCGTCCGAGTCCATGATCGTGTAGCTGTAGCCCTGCTCGGCCAGGAAACGCTGGCGGTTCTGGGCGTAGTCCTGATCGATCGTGTCGCGGGCGACGAGCGTGTAGAAGCTCGCGGTGTGTCCTGACTGCTTCGGGCGCAGCAGACGACCCAGTCGCTGGGCCTCCTCCTGACGTGATCCGAAGGAGCCGGACACCTGGATCGCGACCGAGGCCTCAGGGAGGTCGATCGAGAAGTTCGCCACCTTGGAGACCACGAGGAGCGAGATGTCGCCTTCGCGGAAGGCGCGGTAGAGCTCTTCGCGCTCGTCGATGGGGGTCGCGCCGGTGATCTGCGGCGCGTTCAGCGCCTCGGACAAAGACTCGAGCTGATCGAGATACTGTCCGATCACGAGGATGCGCTCGCCCTCGTGCTTGGCGATGAGCTCACGCACCGCCTGGACCTTGGCCGGGGCGGAGGCCGCCAGGCGATAGCGTTCGTCGTCGGTCGCCGCGGCGTATTCGAGCCGGTCGCTCGGCGGCAGATCGACGCGCACCTCGTAGCAGGCGGCGGGGGAGATGAAGCCCTGCGCCTCGATCTGCTTCCAGGGAGCGTCGAAGCGCTTGGGGCCGATCAGGCTGAAGACGTCGCCCTCGCGTCCGTCCTCGCGCACGAGGGTGGCGGTGAGGCCGATGCGTCGACGCGCCTGCAGGTCGGCGGTGAGCTTGAACACTGGAGCCGGCAGCAGGTGCACCTCGTCGTACACGATGAGTCCCCAGTCGAGGGCATCGAGCAGGGCCAGGTGCGCGTACTCGCCCTTACGCTTCGCGGTCAGGATCTGGTAGGTCGCGATCGTGACGGGCTTGACCTCTTTGGCCTGGCCCGAATACTCGCCGATCTCCTCGGGAGTGAGGCTGGTGCGCTTGAGCAGCTCGTCGCGCCATTGGCGGGCCGAGACGGTGTTGGTGACGAGGATCAACGTGGTGGTCTTGGTCGCGGCCATCGCGCCGGCGCCCACGATCGTCTTGCCGGCGCCACAGGGGAGCACGACGACGCCGGAGCCGTCCTTCGAGAAGGCATCCACGGCATCCTGCTGGTAGGGGCGGATGTGCCAGCCGTCCTCGGCCAGGTCGATCTCGTGCGGTGTTCCCGGGGTGTACCCGGCGAGGTCCTCGGCGGGCCAGCCGATCTTCAGCAGCTCCTGCTTGATCTGCCCGCGAGCCCAGGCATCGACGACGAACGTCTCAGGCGTCGGGTGGCCGATGAGCAGCGGCTGGATGCGCTTGTTGTTCGCGACCTGCGCCAGCACGGCGGGATCGGAGGAGCGCAGGATCAGGGTTCCCTCGTCGTCGCGTTCGATGACCAGCCGCCCGTAGCGGTTCACCGTCTCGCGCAGGTCGACGGACACGGAGGGCGGCACGGGGAAGCGCGACCAGCGATCGAGCGTCTCGAGCATGTCTTCGGCGGTGTGCCCTGCGGCTCTGGCGTTCCACAGCCCCAGACGCGTGATCCGGTAGGTGTGGATGTGCTCGGGGGCGCGTTCCAGCTCGGCGAAGATCGCCAGCTCGTGGCGGGCGCTCTCGGCGTCGGCATGGGCGACTTCGAGCAGCACGGTGCGATCGCTCTGGACGATCAGTGGGCCATCAGACATAGCTCACCAGTTTAGCGGTCGAGACAGGTGCAGGGCTCTACGGCGCGACGATCGTCGCTGCGAGGATGCTCGACACGGGGAGGGTCCGCTCCACGTCGGCCGCCCGGTCTCGTCCGCGGAGTCTGCCGCCGCCGATCCCTGTCGCTTCCAGGAGGAGTTCCCTGGTGGATCCGTCCGGCATCCCGACGGTGACCTGGAGGACGGACTTCGCGCGCACGGCCGCCTCGAGCTCGCGGTCGAGCCACGCGGCATCGGCATCCGGTCCCTGATGCGAACGCAACCGGGCGATCAGCGGCATCAGGTCGATCGAGTTCCCGGTCGATGCCGACGACGGGGGCGCCGGATGGCGCTCGCGGACGAGCAGTGCGCCGTCCGGGCCGACGAGCGTCGCCGGATATCGCGCATCGGTGAGCGCCCAGTACACCGTGTCCCGACCGACGCGGGTGGTCAGGGCGTCGAGGTGCGCGGTGAGGGCGAGCGGGCGCAGGGACTGATCCACCGCCATCGCCTGGATGAGGTGCGAGTCGGAGCTCTCGATCCGCGTGCGGCCGGTCTCGTCATCGGTTGAGACGCGGACCAGTCCGTGTCGCTGGGCGGTCTGGGCGATCAGATAGCTGAGGGGCTGAGGGAGACCCGTGAGGGAGACGGAGGAGAGGAAATCGAGGATCGACTGCTCGGTCTCGCCTGCGACGAACGCGTGCGCCACCGACTCGGAGGTGAAGCGGTAGGACGACGCCTGGGCTGCGGACTCACGGGCCGCGATCGTGCGCAGTCGCACATCGAGCGCCGGCTCCAGCGGACCCGGCGCGATCGCCGTCAGGTCGTTCTGCAAGAAGATGCGGTCGACTTCGGTCGGCAGCAGGCGCACGAGGGCCTCCGGGTCCGCGGCATCCCCGCGACGCAGGCTCACGGCCCACTCGGGTTCGGTTCCGTCCTCGGCGATCAGACCGAGCAGCGACGCCGCTTCCTGCAGGGTGCGCGAACGCTCGGCCCATGCGGGATCCCACGGGTGTGCGAACGGCCACACCTCGGGCGGGATCCATCCGCCGGTCTCGGAGCGGACTCCTCGTGGCAGCGCGTCGCGGAACGCGGTGGCAAGGACCGCCCATCGATCGGCGGCGGACGAGCGCAGCCAGTCCTCCGCCGACTGGCTCGAGCGCAGCCGCCGGTCTGCGGAGACGGCGAGCCCGGACTGGAGTGCGATGGCGGCGAGGGTGTCGACGATCTCGGCGGCGACGCCGGCTTCGGCGAGCTGACGCTTCTCGCCGGCACTGACCCCACCGCCGGTGAGCAGGGCGAAAGGGCTCTCCCTCGCGATCATGAGAAGGTCGGCGAGTACGGCCACGGTCGTGAAGGCGCGCTCGGCCGCGTGCGCCGCGGCAGCCTCGGACGACGCCGGTGCCGGTGCTTGAGCGGGCGGTCCGGAGGCGGTGCGCCCGGCGATCGCGGTGACCACCGGAGGATAGGGCGTGCCGTCGGGACGGAGCAGCGCGAGCGCTTTCAGCCGTTCCGTCTCGCGTCCGGCGTCCTGTCCGGAAGCGGCGGAGACCAGCGCGCTCGCCTCTGATGCCGTGAGCGTGGGGAGCACACGCGTCAGCGATGCCGGATCGAGCAGTGCCTCAGCGGCATCGAAGAAGTCGTGCCACGGTGCATCCGCTCGCACGCCCCGTGCGCGGAAGAGATGGCGGAGGTCGTCATCGCTCGCTGCCGCCAGCCAATCCGCCAGCGGTCGCGCGTGAGTGCTCATGGCCGATGCCTCAGGAACGCGAAGACGCGCGTCCCTTCCGGATGAAGCTCATCGTCAGGAGCGTGATGATCATGAGGAAGGCGACCGGCAGTCCCCAGTAGGGGATCGCGGCGACGACAGGCCAGATGCCCTCACCGAACGCGGCCTGGTCCATCCCGAGCGCGGTGCCGATGATGATCGCGAAGAAGCACACCACGGACGCCGCGGCGATTCCGAGCGCGGTGAACGCCAGGATACGATCCAGCCGGCGGATGGGAACCTCCGGTTCGGAATTCTGCGTGCTCATCCGCATCAGCCTACTCGCACTGAGACCTTCGGCTGTGCGCGCGCCACGACCGGTAGGCTGGGGGCACGCGCACGAGCGCGTCCACTGTTCTGCATATCGATCTCAGCGAGGTTCTCCCATGCCCACCGGCAAGGTCAGGTTCTACGACGAAGACAAGGGTTTCGGCTTCATCGCCAGCGATGACGGCCAGGACGTCTTCCTGCACGCCTCCGCGATGCCCACCGGCACCGCGGTGAAGGCCGGTGCGCGCGTGGAGTTCGGCGTCGCCGACGGTAAGCGCGGACTGCAGGCGCTGTCGGTGCGTGTGCTCGAGGCGCCGCCCAGCCTCTCGAAGGCCAAGCGCAAGCCGGCCGACGACATGGCCATCATCGTCGAAGACCTCGTGAAGCTCCTCGACGGCATCGGCGGGGATCTGCGTCGCGGACGCTACCCCTCTTCCGGACAGGGCCGCAAGATCGCGGCCGTCCTGCGCAAGGTCGCTGATGACCTCGACGCCTGACGCCGACGCGCGTCTCATCGCCGCCCACGACCTCGCATTGGCCGCGCTGGCCGAGATCACCCCGGCATCCACCGTCGGCCCCGCCGCCGGATACCTCGCCGAGGAAGACGGCTCGGTCTCGTTGCGCTTCCAGAACCGACTCCCCGGCTACCCGGGGTGGTTCTGGACGGTGACCGTCGCGCGCGTCGAAGGCGAGGAGCCGACCGTCCTCGAAATCGAACTCCTGCCCGGCGACGGCGCGCTGCTCGCGCCGGAATGGGTCCCCTGGGCCGAGAGGCTGGCCGAGTACCGCGCCCATCAGGTCGAGCTCGCCGAGGCGGCTGCTGCTGCCGGTGACGACGTGGCGATCGGTGACGAGGCGTTGGTCGGCGAAGGCCTCGACGACGACGACCTCGATGACGACGACCTCGACGACGGTGAAGCAGACATCCTGCACGCCGGTGATCTGGACGGCGTGGACATCGACGAGCTCGACGACGGCGCCGCCGAAGACGAAGAGCCGGAAGACGACGACGCCGACGCCCTCGATGAGGACGCCGACGCCCTCGATGAGGACGCCGGCGAGGTCGACGAGGAGGAGTGACTCCGGGCGCTCAGGCGCCCAGGTTCTCCAGCACGTACTCGATCGATCGGGTCAGCTGACGCACGTCATCCGGCTCGATCGAGACGAATGTGGCCACGCGCAGCTGGTTGCGCCCGAGCTTGCGATACGGCTCCGTGTCGACGATCCCGTTCGTGCGGAGAGTCTTCGCGATCGCCGCGGCATCGATGCTGTCGTCGAAGTCGATCGTGGCGACCACGGGCGAGCGGTGCGCGGCATCCGTGACGAACGGCGTCGCGACGGACGAGGCCTCGGCCCAGTCGTACAGAACCGAGGACGACTCGGCGGTGCGGGCCGCCGCCCAGGCGAGGCCCCCGTTGTCGAGGATCCAGCGCAGCTGGCTGTCGAGCAGGTGCAGGGTCGTCAGCGCCGGGGTGTTCAACGTCTGGTTGAGCCGCGAGTTGTCGACCGCGTTCTTCAGGCTCAGGAACTCGGGGATGTAGCGACCCGACGCGGCGATGCGATCGATGCGCTCGATCGCGGCCGGAGAGACCGCGGCGAACCACAGGCCACCGTCGGAGCCGAGGTTCTTCTGCGGTGCGAAGTAGTACACGTCGGCCTGCGTGGCATCGAAGTCGATGCCTCCCGCGGCGCTCGTGGCATCGATGACGGTCAGTGCGCCATCGGCGGCGATGCGCTGGATCGGCGCGGCGACGCCGGTCGAGGTCTCGTTGTGCGGCCAGGCGTACACGTCGACGCCTTCCACGACCTCGGCGACGGTCAGCGAGCCGGGCTCGGCCTTGCGCACATCGGGTGCCTCGAGCCAGGGGGCGGCGGCGGAGGCGGCGAACTTGCCGCCGAACTCGCCGAACACGAGGTTCTGGCTGCGGCGCTCGATGAGGCCGAAGGCTGCCGCGTCCCAGAACGCGGTCGATCCGCCGTTGCCGAGGATGATCTCGTATCCCTCTGGCACGCGGAACAGGGCGGCGAGCTGCTCGCGGACGCTGCCGACGAGGTTCTTCACCGGTGCCTGACGATGCGATGTCCCCAGGATCGTCGACCCCGAAGAGACCAGTGCCTCGAGCTGCGCAGGGCGCACTTTCGAGGGACCGCAGCCGAAGCGGCCGTCGATGGGCAGGAGGTCACGGGGAATCTCGATCGCCATGGGTCGATTCTAGGGGGCGCTCGAGCTGTCGCAGGACCGCTCGAGAGTCCGATGTCCGCCGGGGAATGTAGGCTTGCCTAAGAACCTCGGAGGGCCTGCACATGACCGATCTGATCGACACCACGGAGATGTATCTCCGTACCATCCTCGAACTCGAGGAAGAGAACATCGTGCCGCTGCGCGCGCGCATCTCCGAACGTCTCGGCCACTCCGGTCCGACCGTGTCGCAGACGGTCGGCCGCATGGAGCGCGACGGTCTCGTCATCGTCTCCGAGGACCGCACCCTCGAGCTCACAGACGCGGGGCGCAACAAGGCCGTCAACGTCATGCGCAAGCATCGGCTCGCCGAGCGTCTGCTGTCCGACGTCATCGGACTCGACTGGGCGTTCGTGCATGAAGAGGCCTGCCGCTGGGAGCACGTCATGAGCGAGCAGGTCGAACGTCGCCTCGTCGAGCTGCTCGGACATCCCACCGAGTCGCCGTACGGCAATCCGATCCCCGGACTCGACCAGCTCGGAGACGTTCCCGCGCGCACGTTCGACGAGGGTGTCGTCGGACTCGTCCAGCGTCTGAACGCCGCGGGTGCACCCGTCGAGGGAACGGTCCGTCGTCTCGCCGAGCCGGCTCAGGTCGATCCCGAGCTGCTCGAGCAGTTGCGCGATGCGGGTGTCGTTCCTGGCGCCCACGGAGACTTCCGCTTCAGCGAGGGCTACGTGCTCATCCAGATGGACGGCAAGGACGAGGGGCTCGAACTCCCGGTGGAGCTGGCGTCGCACATCTTCCTGGTGGGTGAACCGGCCTGATCCCGCGAGAAATCCGGCCCCGACGCCAGTGCAGCGGCGGGGCGCCGGAGGCTTCTGCGGTGATTGTCAGATTCCCGGGGTGACATGATCGTTATCTTCCGGTAACCTCGGACAGGTCGCCAGCGAAGAAGCCCGCTGGAGATGAACCCGCGAAGATTGCCTTCCAGGCTCGTCGTCTTCACGGCAGGAACGCACAAAGTACCCGAGCTACATTCGTGCCACGAGAGCAGAGTGCCGACGAGCCAGCGCTGACCCGAACAGCGCGAGGGCCCAGGAGGACCAAGTTTTGGCCGCAGACATCGAACCGCCCGCGAAGAAGACATCTGAAGACCGAGTACCCGCCCGCCGAACCGGTGCGCGCATGAGTGCTCGCAAGGCCGTCAAGCCACTCCGATCCATCGCCATCTTCGGGGCCGTCGGTGCACTGGTCGCCGGAATCGCGCTGCCCGCCTTCGCCTCGACGAAGCCGAGCGAAGCCGCCCCGACGACTGTTCAGCAGCTCGCAGCCGTCGACGCGCAGTCGCTCGTCGTCGCTTCTCAGGCCACGGCGGCACCTCTCGCTCGCGGCACCTTCAGCGCGACCACCCCCGAGGAGATCGCGAAGAAGAAGGCGGAAGAGGCAGCCGCAGCGCGTGCCGCCGCCGCCGCCTCAACCGCAGGAACCGCCTCATCCCGTTTCAACACCGCGGGCTATGCGCTCACCTCGCCGGGATCCGGTGAGGTGCGCTATCCGCTTCCCATGGGCTCGTGGAACGTCAGCCGCACTGTGGGCGGTGGGCACAACGGCGCCGACATGCTCGCTCCGGCTGGAACTCCGATCTATGCCGCCGCCGCCGGCGTCGTCCGTGCTTCCGCAGAGAGCATCGGTGGTTACGGCGTCGCCGTGATGCTCGACAGCGTCGTCGGTGGGCAGCGTGTGCAGACCACCTACGGCCACATGATCTACGGCTCGCGTCAGGTGCAGGTGGGGCAGACGGTCTCCGCCGGGCAGCTGATCGGCTATGTCGGCAGCACCGGCCGCTCGACCGCCAACCACCTTCACTTCGAGGTCTGGATCAACGGCGGACTCGTGGAGCCCATGTCCTGGCTCTCGGTCAACGCCGGCTGATTTCCGGACACGCCTCCCTCCATTCACCCGCTGTTTCGCCCTGCACCCAGCGCGATGGGTTAGCCTGATCCCGTTGTCGTACAGGTGGGAGAGGCTGATGGAGCGAATACCGAGCATCCGAACCATGGATGCCCTCGGTCGTCACGTCCTTCTGCATAGCCCGCAGGGATGCCACGGCGTTGCCGTGCGCGAAAGGCGCTGTCTTTAGACGGCGCCTTTTTTCGTCCTCGCGATCGATCTGCCTCCTGCACGACCTCGTGTGAGTCGAGAGTGCCGGGAAGCCGTCCCGGCGGATCGAGAGGATGACGAATGCGCACACTGGTCCTGAATGCCGGATACGAGCCCCTGGCGATCGTGTCGTTCAAACGAGCCCTGGTGCTGGTGATGAACGACAAGGCGACCGTGATCGAACGGATCGAGGAAGACCCCGTCTGGGGCACGCACGGCGTCTACGATCGCCCGGCGGTCATCATCCTGGCCCGCTACGTGCGGGTCCCGACGAGCAGGCGTGTGCCGGTCACCCGGCGCGGCGTGCTCCGCCGCGACAACCACCGCTGCGGATACTGCGGGAAGGCGGCATCGACGATCGATCACGTGCTGCCGCGCTCGCGCGGGGGAGCGGACTCCTGGGAGAACCTCGTCGCGTGCTGTCTGCGCTGCAACAACGTCAAGAGCGATCGCACGCCGCAGGAGATGCGCTGGCAGCTGCGCTTCACCCCTCGACCGCCGCACGGCACGGCCTGGACGGTGCGCGGAACCGAACGCAGCGACCCGCGATGGGAGCCGTATCTCGCTCTGGCCGCCTGACGCGGGGACCCGCTGACGAGGGCCTGAGACGTCGAAGAGGGGCCACCCTTCGGGCGGCCCCTCTTCGACGTCGTGCCCGCGACAGGATTCGAACCTGCGACCTGCCCTTTAGGAGAGGGCTGCTCTATCCCCTGAGCTACGAGGGCGTGCATCCAGTCTAAGCGACCGGATGCACGCCGCCACGTCTCAGTCCTTCCCGCGCCGCCACAGCTTCGACGGCCACCAGATCGCCTTGCCGATGTCGTAGGTCAGCGCCGGGACCAGCAGCGAACGCACGACGAAGGTGTCCAGGAGCACGCCGAAAGCGACGATGAAGGCGAGTTGCACGAGGAACAGGATCGGGATCACCGACAGCGCGGCGAAGGTCGCCGCGAGGACGAGGCCCGCCGACGTGATCACGCCGCCGGTGATCGAGAGACCGCGCAGGATGCCCTCTCGTGTCCCATGCGCCTTCGACTCCTCGCGCACTCGCGTCATCAGGAAGATGTTGTAGTCGATGCCGAGGGCGACGAGGAAGACGAACCCGAAGAGAGGAACAGCGGGATCGGCGCCGGGGAAGGCGAAGATGCCGTTGAAGACGAGCGCCGACACCCCCATCGCCGTGCCGAAGGACAGCACCGTGGTGAGGATCAGCAGCACCGGTGCGAGGACCGAGCGCAACAGCAGCATCAGGATGAACATGATCACGACGAGGATGACGGGAATGATGAGGTTCCGGTCGTGGATCGAGGCGTCGTTGGTGTCGATCGAGGTCGCCGTGACCCCTCCCACCAGCGCATCCACGTCGTCGAGTTGGCCGCGAAGCTCGCGCACCGTCGAGGCTGCGGCCTCGGAGTCCGCCGCATCGGTCAGAGTGCCCTGCAGGAGCACATCGCCCTTCACCGTGGTCGGGTCGGGGACCGGCGTTCCAGGAGGGCCCACGGACGTGATCCCGTCCGCGGTCACAGGGGCCGAGCCGCTCGGGGAGTCGGCGGAGGTCACGGAGACCGCGTCGACGCCGTCGTTCGCGAGCAGGATGTCGGCGGCGTCCTGCAGCTGGCCCTCGGCGACGACGACGTAGACCGGACTGCCGGATCCGCCGGGGAAGTGCTCGCCGAGCGCGACCTGTCCGTCGCGCGCTTCCGATGCACCGAGGACCAGGTCGGACTGTGGCACGCCGTCCACATCGAGCTGGGTGACTCCCGCCGCTCCCGCGAGGAGGACGAGCGTGGTCACGATCCAGATCACGCGCGGACGGCGCTTGATGAAGCCGGCGAGTCGCGCCCACAGGCCCGTGGTGCGCATGCCGTGTTCTGCGGCGACGACCTCCGGCTCGAAGCGCGGGCGTCGCGGCCAGAAGACGGCGCGACCGAAGAGCAGCAGCAGCGACGGCAGCAGCGTCAGGGCGGAGAGCATCGCGAACACGATGCCGATCGCCGCGACCGGCCCGAGCGTGCTGTTCGACTTCAGGTCGCTGAGCAGCAGGCACAGGAGCCCCGCGATCACCGTGCCGCCCGATGCGACGATCGGCTCGACCGAGCCCTTCCACGCCGCCATGATGGCGGTGCCCTTGTCCTGCGAGACGCGCAGCTCTTCTCGGAAGCGCGCGACCAGCAGCAGGGCGTAGTCGGTGGCAGCTCCGATCACCAGGATGAAGAGGATTCCCTGTGTCTGGCCACTGAGCAGCAGGATCTCGAACTTCGCGAGCCACCACACCACGAGCAGTGCGACGCAGAGGGCGAAGAGGCTGGTGGACAGCACGACCAGAGGGAGCAGGAACGAGCGATACACCAGCACCAGGATGACCAGCACGGCGAGGAGCGCGACGCCCAGGAGCAGGCCGTCGATACCGGCGAAGCCCGCCACCAGGTCGGCACTGAACCCCGCGGGTCCGGTGATGTAGACCGTGATCCCGTCGGGCACCGCAGCGCGCAGCTCTTCCCCGAGAGCGCTCGTCGCGTCCGCGAGCTCGGCGTCGGAGTCGATCGGGATGAAGGCCTGCACCGCGCGGCCGTCATCCGACGGGAGCGCGGGAGAGACGTCTTCCCCGACGCCCTCGACCTTCGGCGCATCAGAGACAGCCCCGGAGATCGCGTCGAGCTCGGCAGCGGTGAGCTTCTCATCGGAGGTGAACACGGCGATCGCCGGGATCGAATCGCTGTCGTTGAACTCGCCCAGCAGCTTCTGCACCTGGGTCGCATCCGCGGACTCGGGGAGATAGGTGGTCTGCTCGTTGGAGGAGACCTCGTCGACCTTGCCGAACAGGGGGCCGCCGAGAGATGCGCCCACCAGCCACACGAGGATCAGGGCCACGGGGAGGAAGACGCGCACCCAGGAGTGTCGTCGTGAACGCTCCCTCATGGGCGGGGTCGGCGTCGGTTCGCGGCGGGACATCGGGTTCCTTTCGGGTGCGCTGGGGGTCAGGAGATCCACGCGAGGATGAGGATCATCGTGGCGAGGAAACCGGCGAAGTAGTTCAGGGCGATGAAACGTCGCCAGGCGCGGTTCGTCGAGCCGGAGGTCTCATCGGTCACGTTCCACCACCGAGCCGCGTTCACGACGTAGGGCACGGCCAGGGCCGCGGCGAGCGGGCCCGGCCAGGGCGTCAGAAGCATGGCAGCGCCTGCGATCACCCACAGGGAGAGAGACAGGCGCACGGTCGCGCGCGCTCCGATGACGGTGGCGATCGACGAGATCCCGGCCTCCCGATCGGGCCCGATGTCCTGCACGGCGCCGAAGGCGTGTGCGGCCATGCCCCAGAGGAAGAAGGCGCTGAGCGTGATGACCGTGGCCGCGGTCGCCGGTGCCCCGGCGAGGGCGAGGCCGACGATGGCAGGGCTCACGAAGTGGGTGCTCGAGGTGACGGAATCGAGGAACGGGCGCTCTTTGAAGCGCAGGACGGGGGCGGAGTAGGCGATCACGGCGAACACGCTGACCGCCAGCCAGAGCCAGGACGCCGGATTCCCGACGATCACGAGGTAGACGAGGAAGGGGATGTTCGTCACCGCCGCCGCCCAGAGCGTCGTCCGGTGCATGCGGGGTGCGAGGAGGGCTCCCTCGATCCCGCCCTTGCGAGGGTTCGCGAGGTCGGAGGCGTAGTCGAAGACGTCGTTGATCCCGTACATCGCCAGGTTGTAGGGGATGAGGAAGTACAGCGTGCCGATCACGAGTGTCAGATCGATCTCGCGTGTGCTGAGCAGATACGCGGCGGCGAACGGGAAGGCCGTGTTGATCCAGCTGATCGGACGCGACGACAGCACGATCTGGGCGATGTCGCGTCCGATGCTGTTCGACGGGGCTGCGGCAGTGCTCATCGTCGTTCCTCCTGTTCGAGCGTTCGACGATCCTTCACTCGCCGCCGGGCGCGCATCGCCGTCCACAGCGCCGGAAGCAGCAGCGCGCCCGCCAGGGGGTACGCGAAGTCCTCGATGGGAGCCAGTCCGATGTGCACCCCGAGCAGCGGGTCCTGCGCGTAGTGGAAGAGACCGCTTGCGATCATCGCGGTGTCGAAGGCCGCGGTGAGCAGGAACAGCACGATCACGGTCAGCACGACGGCGAGCGGTCGCGGACCCTTTCCGCGCGATGCGAGCGCGAATCCGATGCCGCCGAGGACGGCGACGGCGACGAAGCACGCGGAGAGCTGGATATAGGTCATGACCCGCCGCCCTTCGCCTGCTCGCGGCGACGCGTCAGCACCCGTTCTGCTCCGGTGTAGATGATCATGGTGCACACCACGAGGAACAGCAGGAAGACCGGTTCCTCGATGGGCAGCTCAGGCGCGAGCACCACTCCCGTCGCGATCATGCCGTCGCCCCGGAAGAAGATCCCGTTGGCGATGCCGGCGACGTCCCAGACCAGGAAGAAGACCAGACCGACGGCCGTCACCACCGCAGCCGAGACCGCATCGCGCCAGAAGAAGAGTCGAAATCGCCAGTCCAGCAGCAGCATGCAGCCCAGCGACAGGAGAAGGGCCGCCAGGTACACCACTCCCATCAGGACGCCTCTGTCCCCGCGGGTGAGGTGCGGGGGACGGGGAGCGGACCGGGGGAGTGATCGCCGCGGATGCGCTTGAGGACGATCTCCGCACTGATCAGGCACATCGGGACACCGACACCCGGCGCGGTGGTGGCACCCGCGTAGAACAGACCCTGCACGCGCTTCGACGTGTTCTGAGCACGGAACATCGCGCTCTGCGAGAGGATGTGCGCGGGCCCCAGCATGCCGCCGTGCCAGGAGTGGTAGTCGTCGCGGAAGTCGGCGGGACCCTTCGTCTCGCGCACCACGATGCGGTCGCGGAGATCGGGGATCCCTGCCCAGGTCGCGACCTGATCGATCGCCGCGTCCGCTGCGCGTTCGATCGCAGGTGATCCCTCTCCGTCGGGTCCACCGTGTCCGAGATCGACGTCCGCGGGTACCGGGATCAGCACGAACAGGTTCTCGTGGTCGGCGGGCGCGACCTCGGGGTCCGTGGCGCTGGGGCGGCACACGTAGATCGACGCCGGGTCCGGCACCGTCGGGGCGGCCCCGAAGATCGCGTCGAAGTTCGCGTCCCAGTCGTCGGTGAAGAACAGGGAGTGGTGCGGGAGCTCGGGGAGCGCGCCGCGCACGCCGAGCATCACGAGCACGCCGCCCGGTCCGCTGGTGCGTCGCGCCCACCACGACTCGGGGTAGGTCTGCAGCGAGGGCGGGAGCAGAGTGGTCTCGGTGTGGTGCAGGTCGGCCGCGGAGACCACCACATCGGCGCTCTCGATGTGCGATGAGCCGGCACCGTCGACCCAGCCGACACCCGTCACACGGGTGCCGTCGGCGCCGTCCTGCGTACGGATTCCCGTGACGTTCGCCTCGGTGATGATCCGTGCCCCCGCCTCGAGGGCCAGCGCCTCGATCCGCTCGATCACACGCCAGAAACCGCCCTGCGGGTAGCTGACGCCCTGGTCGAGATCGAGCGCGCTCATGAGGTGGTACATCGCCGGCGCGCTTCGGGGGTCGGTTCCGAGGAACACCGCGGGGTAGCCGAGGATCTGGCGCACCACCGGGTGCGTGAAGCGTCGGGCAGCGAAGGACTGCAGCCGCGTTCCGAGCAGGGTGGCGAGGCGAGGCAGTGCCCGGAGCACCTCCGGGGCGAGGAGCGAGCGCATACGGGTGAACGGGTTGTAGAGGAAGTACTTCTGCGCCATCGCTCCGGCATGCTGCGCGGAGTCGAGGTAGGAGTCGAGCTCCGCTGTCGAGCCGGGCTCCAGCTCTTCGAAGAGCCGGGTGACCTGCTCGCGTCCGGCGGGCACCGTCACGGGGGAGCGGTCGGCATCCGTCCCGTCGGGGGCGCGGAACACCCGGTAGCCCGGGTCGAGGCGGATGAGGTCGAGCTGCTCCGCGGTCGAGGTGCCCATCATCGCGAAGAAGTGGTCGAAGACCTCGGGCATGAGGTACCACGAGGGGCCGGAGTCGAAACGGAAGCCGTCGCGCTCGATCGTCCCTGCGCGTCCGCCGACGCGGTCGTTCTTCTCGAGCACGACCACTTCGTGTCCGTCCCGAGCGAGCAGGCCCGCTGTCGCGAGACCGGCGACTCCTGCACCGATGACCACGACCCGGCTCATCGGTCGCGCTCCATCGCCGTGGTGAGGACGGCACGGGTGGCGAGTGCGGCCTTGATCGGATCGGGAACGCGCACGCGGCGTCGATAGAGGACGTCGGCAGGTGTCTGGGACACGCGTCGGGTGAGCGCGGCGAACAGAGCCAGGGCGCTGCGCACCGCCGCACGGGCGTCCTTCGGCAGCAGAGGGATAGTGGCGCGGGCGTCGGACAGCTGCCGGAACACGGTCGCAACCCATGCGTCCCGATCGGCATCCGTCAGACGCGCGGTCCCGCCGAGGTAGCCGCGGTGGAGTCGGTCGGTGTCATCCGCGAGGTCTCGGAGGAAGTTCACGTTCTGGAACGCCGCACCGAGCTGGCGTGCACCGTGGCGCAGGGTCTCGATCTCTTCGGGGGTGCGCTCGACCCCGCGCAGGAAGACCTGCAGACACATGAGACCCACGACCTCGGCAGAGCCGTAGACGTACGCCGCATGGGCGTCGATGTCGTACGCGGCGAATCCGGCGTCCTCCTCGATGTCCGCGCGCATCGAATCGAAGAACGGCTGTGTCAGGTCCTCGCCGATCCCGCACTCCCGTGCGGTCCGCGCGAACGCATGCAGGATCAGGTCGCTGCTGTAGCCGCTACGCATCGATCGATGAGTCTCGGCGATGTAGGAATCGAGGGCGGCCGATTGCGCGGCGACGTCCAGACCTGCTTCGGCGGCGACGCCGTCGACGATCTCATCGGCGATGCGCACCATGGCGTAGATGTTGCGCACGTGCTGGCGATGGCGCTTTCCGAGAAGACGGGTGGCGAGCCCGAACGACGTCGAATAGGTGCGGATCACATCTGTCGTCGCGATCTCCGCCGTGCGGTTGAAGCGTCGAAGGGCGGTGTCGTCGCGGTGGCCGGCCGAGTTCGCGGTCATCGGCTGCGGCTTCCGACTCGGGAGGCGAGTGCGCGGATGGCATCGCCTGCCGCTGCCGGGAGCAGCCCGGCGCCCTCTGCCTCGCGCAGGGCAGCGTCCGCCGACTCGAGGTGCTCCCGCACCAGGCCGCGCACGAAGCTCTCCGAGCCGCATTCGCGCAGTCGATCGCGGGCAGCTGCTCCGTCCGTGGGGCTGAGGTCGGCTCTGCCGAAGTGCAGCTCGATTCCGTCCCACTGGCTGGTCATGCGCGCGTAGGCGATGATCGCGGTCTCCTTGCCCTCCCGCAGATCGGAGAACGGGTCCTTGCCGTGCTCCTCGGGGTCGCCGAACACCGAGAGCAGGTCGTCCTGCAACTGATAGGCGAGGCCGAGGTGCCGGCCGATCACGGCGAGGTGGTCTTCCGCCGCGTTCGACGAGCCGACGAGCACCGCGGCGGCGCGCAGCGGGAGTACGAAGGAGTACGTCGAGGTCTTGTACGCGCTCGTGGAGAGGATCGTCCGCAGATCGGGGGTGATGATGCCGTCGCTGAGTGCGACATCGGCGTGCTCACCGGCGACGGTCTCGAAGATCGTCTCCTCGAGCAGGCCGAGCAGACGCTCGCGGGCCTCGTCCGTGACACCCGCACGCGCGAATCCCAGCACCGCCGACGACAGCAGCAGGTCTCCGAGGAGGATCGCGCTCGATCGCGCCCAGTGGAGGGCGGGTTCGGTCGGACCCGCCGGGCGTCCTGCGACGAGCGCACCGATCAGATTCGGGCGCCGTCGCCGCATCAGATCGCCGTCGATGACGTCGTCGTGCAGGAGGAAGGCGAAGTGGAGGAGCTCGACATGGGCCGCGACATCGATGGCGGAGCGCATCTCGTCGGCGGTCAGCGGGGCGGGGGCCAAAGCACACGCGAGGTCCAGGAGCAGACGCGGGCGGATGAGCTTTCCGCCGAGAGCGTGCTCCTCAGCCGCCTGCCACAGTCCTGCGAACTCGCTCCCGTACCGTTCGGCGGCCGCGCTCCGCTCGGAGAAGCGGTGTCGCAGCGCCTGCTCGATCCGTGTCCCCAGCGATTCTTCCGTCGTCGTCGTGCTCATCTCTCACACCTCGCCGAGCCGCCGCAGCAGCGGGAGCTGCTCGACCAGCCAGGGACTGAAGGCGAAGGGTGCATGCGTGACGGCCTCGACGAGCGGACCGACGGCGACCCACGTCCATTCGGACACCTCGTCGGGGTTGGCGGCGGGTTCGCCGTCGAAGACCGCGACGTGCACGGGGCAGATCTCGTTCTCGACGATTCCGCTGGCATCCACCGCGCGGTATCGGTAATCGGGGAGGGCCACCCGGATCTCGGAGAGCTGCAGGCCGAGTTCGCCGGCGCCGTGTCGACGCACAGCATCGGACATCGCCTCGTCGGGCCGAGGGTGCCCGCAGAAGCTGTTCGTCCAGACGCCGGGCCAGGTCTTCTTCGAGAGTGCTCGGCGCGTCAGCAGCAGTCGTCCTTCGCGGTCGAGGACGTAGCACGAGAAGGCGAGGTGCAGGGGTGTGTCGTGGGTATGGACTTCGCTCTTGGGAAGGGTGCCGATGGCCGTCCCGTCTTCCGCGAGGAGGGTCACGTCGTCCATGGCATCTCCCTGTTCTGAAGCTTCTCCATTTAGCTAACTTGGTGAGTAGTCAACTTAGCATGAAACTGTTGGTGTGTAACATGATCGCATGGACACGGAGCCCGGCACCACCCCGCACGCGGGCGCGCAGGATTCGCTCCCCGTCGCAGGCGAAGGATCGCGGTCATCCGGGGCGGCCCCGGACGGGTTGACCCATTCGGCCATCTACGACGTCGAGGCGAGCGATCCTCGCAGTGTCCTGATCGACCGGACCGGCGTCTCGCCGGAGGAGCTCAAGCAGATCTCGAGAGTCATGGAGGCGCTCGCCGGACTGCGCGAGGCGGAGCAGACGCTCTCCCAGGCATCGCGTCGATACATGCGCCTGAACGAGACCGACATGCGCGCGCTGCACTATCTGATCGTGTGCGCGAACCGGAACCTGGTGGCGACGCCCGGAGGGATCGCGCATCACCTCGGTGTCTCGACCGCGGCGACCACCAAGCTTCTCGATCGTCTGGAACAGGGAGGGCATATCACGCGTGCCCCGCACCCGACCGATCGCAGGGCGCTGCAGATCAACATCACTGCACAGACGCGTCATGCCGCGATGGAAACCGTCGGACGGCAGCAGGCTAAGCGCTTCTATTCCGCCGCCCGACTCGCGCCTGCCGAAAGGGAAGTCGTGATCCGATTCCTCATGGATATGACAGAAGAGATCACGCTCCGCGACGAACCCTGGTTGCAGGGAGGCGCTTAATACCCGCCTGCCGGTGCAGGCGGAAGAGCTGCGTAATTGCGACCGAGGTCAGTGTGCCGCGTTGTATGCGTCCACGACCTGTGCGGGAATGCGACCACGCTCGGAGAGCTTGTGCCCATTCTCGTTCGCCCAGGCGCGGATGGCAGCGACCTCGGGGTTCCGCGCGGGCCGCTTCCGAGCCGCGGAGGTGCGAGGAGCGCTCGAGGAGCCAGCCTTTCGCCCCGCAGTCACGTAAGGCTCGAGGGCCTTACGCAATTCATCGGCGTGCGCGGAGTTCAAGTCGATCTCATAAGCGGCGCCGTTGAGCGAGAAATGCACAGTCTCGCCCTCGCCGACCTCCAGGACGCTGCCGTCGATGTCGTCTACCAGCTGATGCACAATTCGTCTTGCCATACGGGGACTTTACCCGTCAGGGCGAAATGCGACAAGTCGGAACAATCATTAGCGCAATGGAATTCACGCGAAGCAATAAATCAATTCCCTGTGGTCAGGGAAGAAGTCCCGCTCGTCGCGCCCTGGTGACAGCCGCATGGCGCGTGGAGGCATCGAGCTTCGACATCGCGGTTCCGAGGTACGCCTTTATCGTGCCTTCGCGCAGGCCGAGTTGCGCGGCGATCTCCGCGTTCGTCGAGCCGAGCGCCGCGCACGCGAGCACATCGGTCTCTCGGGGGGAGAGGCGGACCGTGGGGATGGGGCCTGTCGCCGGCGCGGAGGTGCTCCCCGCGAGCGTCATGAGTCGGCGTTCGACGTGCGCGATCCTCGCGCGGATATCGACGTCGTCGACGGAGGCGGCGATGCTGCGAAGTTCCGCGAAGCTCTGACGCAGTTCCTCCCGGTGCGCCGGTGCGACGCTGTCGACGCCGAGGGGCGCCTCCTGCATCCGTCGCTGCACCTCGTCGCGGATGCGCAGTTCGTCGGCGACGGACTGCGCGACCTGCATGGCGGGAGCCGTGGTCACCCCGCCGACCCGCTCCTCATCCCAACCTCCTGCGTAGAGCACGCCGCGAGAACGACCCTGGACGACGATCGGAAGGGCGAGAAGGGTGCGCAGTCCCTCACCCAGGACGAAGACGTCGTAGTCGTGCGTGATCTGCTGCGAGGACCCGTAGTCGCTCGTCATCCGGGGGCGCAGCTCCATCATCGCCCGTCCGCCCAGTCCACGTTCCGGCCGCACGCGCAGACCGTCCAGTGATCGGGTGCGCGCACCGACGATGCTGGTGACGCTCACGACGCCTTCTTCGATGAGGCCGCCGAAAGCGACCGGGAAGCGCGTGCGCCTGGCAAGCTCGCGCACCGCATTGGCGATGAGATCCGCCTCGGATTCGCGGGTGACGGGTGAGGACACGACTACCTACTTCCGGGGTGACGACGCAGTTCCCCGTTTCGTAGCGTCGACGATATCACTCGCACCACGATGCGCGTGGGCCCGGCGGCCTACACGCCGGGCCCACGAGATCAGCGGCCGACGGCTCCGCTCGCCTCGAGGTCGAGCAGGAACCGCTTGCGTTCGGGGTGCGCGCCGTATTGACCAGCGCTCCCGTCGGAGCGCACGACGCGATGCACCGGCACGATGATCGAGAACGGGGTGATGCGGCACGCCGTGCCCACCGCGCGCGCTGCCCCGGGGTGCCCGGCGAGCACCGCGACCTCGCCGTAGCTCATCGTCTCTCCCCACCCGATGTCGCAGATCGTCTGCAGCGCGGTCAGAGCGAACCCGTCGACGAGTCGCCAGTCGAGCCGGATGTGCTCTTCGAAGCGCACCGGTTCGCCGTCGAAGTACTCGGCGAGCAGGTGTGCGAGCTCGTCGGCGGCACCGGGGTCGGGCTCGGGCACCGCACCCAGCTGCCGGGAGACGCCTTCGAGCAGCCAGGGCACGCGCGGGTCTTCTGATTCGGAGAGGTCGAAGCGCACGATGCCCTCGTCGGAGAACACCGCGAGAGCATCGCCGAACGGCGTCGGCGCGAAGTCGTAGCGGAAGGTCATGCCCCCATCCTGACCGCCCGATCCGACTCGGAGTCCTGCGCCGGCCGCTCCGGGTGGAGAACGCGAGCGGTGACCACACCGGGCAGGAGGAGTGCAGGTCGCCCTGCGGACGGCGGAAATTCGGCGGAAACCCGCCCGGGATACCCCGCCTCCGCAGGTCACGCGCCTAGGGTGTCAGTGTGTGGCGACGTGAAGGCAAGTCTGCGGACGACACAGCGGTGGACCCTGCTGTGCCGATCGGCGACCTGCACGGGACCACGACGGGCATCGACATCGCGCACGCGGCCGAGGCCGAGCGCACGCGTCTGAGGGCCGAAGCGGCCGATCTCGGCGGCCCCTCGCCGCTGGTCAGTTTCCGCGACACCCCGGAGTCCGGTATCGACATCTCCAAGGCGCACCCTGGCAGCCTGCCGCAGTTCATCACCGGGAAGTCGACGCTGCTGTCGAACCTCTTCCGTGATGAGGTCGGACTGCGCACGGCACGACTGGCCGCCGAGCGGATCACGGCGAAGAACACCGAGCTGCGCACGGTCCGCGGCATCGAAGCGGTGCATCTCGCGGTCGGTGTCGCACGGTGGCGCATCGGCGGCGCGGGTTTCGCCGCGCCCGTGCTGCTGCGCCCGCTGGCCATCCGCCGCCACCACTCCGATTTCGAGTTGAAGCTCCAGGGGACCTTCGAGGTGAACCCGGAACTCGTGCGGATCGCGCGTGACCACTTCGGCCTCACGATCGATGCGGCAGCCCTCGCCGCGCTGGCCTACGACGGCGGCATCTTCAAGCCGCAGCCCGTGATCGACAGTCTGCGCGCGCTGACCCGCTCGATCGACACCTTCTCGGTCGAGCCGCGCCTGGTCGTCTCGACGTTCGCCGACGTGTCCGGGGTGATGTCGCGCGACGGCGGCAGCCTCGACCATCAGGTTCTGAACGCGCTCGCCGGCCACGTCGGCGACCGCGAGCAGGTCACCGCCCCGCGCGCCACCCCGCACCACATCGGCCCGGATGATCGCGCTCCGGCATCCGACAACCTCCTCCTCGACGCCGACGCGGAGCAGGAGGCGGTGCTCGCCCGCATCGCGGCGGGGCACTCCCTCACCGTGGCCACTCTTCCGGGTACCGGCGGGACGCAGACCGTCATCAACGCGCTCGGCGAACTGGTGCGCGGCGGCAAGCGGGTGCTCGTCGTCTCCGCCCGTCGCTCCACCCTGGACGGCGTGCGCCATCGACTCGCCGGGATCGGGCTCGACAGCCTGGCGATCTCGCCGGCGAGCGTGCGGCGCGACCTGGTCAGGGCGATCGGACGCAACGAGAAGGCCACGGCGCCCAAGGTCAGCGAGGTCGACGACGCGCTCGTGCGCCTGCGCACGGTCCTTCGCGACTACCGCCAGGCGCTCAGTGCGCCCGTGGCCGGGCTGAACGCCTCCGTGCTCGATGCGACCAGGCAGCTGACGCGGCTGGCATCGCTCCCCGTGCCGCCGTCGACCACGGCTCGACTGGGCCCCGATGCGCTGCGCCGTCTCGCGGCCGATCGCAGCGAAGCCGCCGAGGCCCTCGCGCAGGCCGCCCGTCTCGGTGAGTTCCGCTTCGGCCCGAACGACTCGCCCTGGTACGGGGTGACCTTCTCCAGCACCGAAGCGGCTCGTGCGGCTCATGAGCTCGCTGGTCGCCTGCACTCCGACAGCGTGCCGGCCCTCCTCGAGCGCGGCTACGAGCTGATCGCCCAGACGCACATGCGCCCGTTCGCGACGATCGACGAGCTGGGCGACTACCTGCGGCTGCTGCAGGGCATCCGCGACTCCCTCGACCGCTTCAGCCCGACCGTGTTCGAGCGTCCGCTGGGTGAGCTCATCCAGGCGCACGGTTCGCGTCGCGACGCTCCTGGTCTGTCGGGTGCGAACAGGCGGCGGTTGCGGCGCTTGGCCAAGGAATACGTGCGCCCCGGCGTGCATGTCACCGAGATGCACGAGGCGCTCCTGCGGATCCAGGCGCAGCGCACGCAGTGGCAGCGCTTCGTCGAAGCCGGCGTCGCGCCGGAGATTCCGCTCGGTCTCGCCGATGTGTACGCGGCCTGGCAGCGGGTCGAGGCAGAGCTCAGCGAGCTCGATGCTGCACTGGGGCGCCGCGAACCGTTGGCCTCGCTCCCGGTCGCGCGACTCGTCCGCACCCTCGCGGGGCTCGCTGCGAAGTCCGATGTCTTCGAGAATCTCGTCGAGCGCGCTCAGCTGCGCGATCGGCTCGCCCTTCTCGGGCTGGAGCCGCTGCTCGCCGAACTCTCGGTGCGCCATGTCGCGGAGTCCCAGGTGGGGGAGGAGCTCGAATTCGCCTGGTGGCAGTCCCTCCTCGAGCGTGCCCTGCAGGAGAACCGCGCGCTGCTCGGCGCGAACACCGCTGTCGTCGACCGTCTCGAACGGGACTTCCGCCTGGTCGATGAGGCCCATGCCGCCATGGCCGGACCGCTGCTCGCCTGGCAACTGGCCAACCAGTGGCGGATCGCGATCGTGGACGAGCCTCAGCAGTCGCAGCACCTGCGCCGTGCGCTGACGCAGTCCGCGACCACGACCGCGCAGGTCGTCAGTGCCGCGCCCACCCTCGTCGATGTGCTCGCACCGGTCTGGATCTCGTCGCCGTACCTCGTCCCGGAGATTCCGGACTCCGTGGAGTTCGACACCGTGATCCTGGTCGACGCCGCAGCGATCAACCTCGCGGAGGCCGCTCCGGCGATCCGTCGCGCGCGCCAGATCGTCGCGTTCGGCGACCCGGTGACGCAGCGCCCCACTCCCTTCCGCATCGCGGTGGATCCTGAGGAGTCGTGGGAGCCCGAGGTGCCGTTCGACGACGTCTCGGCCTTCGAGCGCCTTTCCGAGCTCCTGCCGGTGATGACCCTGACCCGCAGCTATCGCGCCGGCGGCGAGGACCTCGCGGAACTGATCAACGACGCGTTCTACGGCGGCGAGATCGTCTCCCTTCCCTGGGCTGGCTCGTACCTCGGTCGTGGCAGCCTCACGGTCGACTACGTGGAGGGCGGGACGGGAACGCCCGATCCGATCTCCGGCGCTGTCGAGAGTCCGGATGCCGAGGTCGCCAGGGTCGTGACCCTGGTGGTCGAGCACGCCGTGCACCGTCCGGCTGAGTCCCTCATGGTGGTGACCGCGAGTGCTCGTCACGCCGAGCGCGTGCGCGCCGCCGTCACCGCGGCGTTCGCCGGACGCTCGGATGTGGCGGACTTCGTCGGGCGCGACACGCTCGAACCCTTTGCGGTGCTCACCCTCGAGGAGTCGGTCGCCGAGAGCCGCGACCGCGTGATCTTCTCGCTGGGTTTCGGGCTCACCAAGCACGGCCGCGTCCTGAGCGACTTCGGCGACCTCTCCACTCCGGACGGAGAGCGACTTCTCACGGTCGGGATGACCAGGGCCCGCCGGTCGATGGTGCTCGTGTCGTCGATCCGCCCCTCGTCCTTCGACGACGGACGCCTGGAGCACGGAGCGGCGACCCTGATGTCGATCCTCGGCGGCCTGGCCGCGCGCAGCAGGGATGCCCGCCTGGAGGATCTCGCCGATCCGCTCACGCTCGCCCTCGCACGGGAGCTGCGGCGACTCGGAGCCTCGGTGGATGTCGACTATCGCGGGCTGCTCCCGCTGGTCGCGCAGCACGGCGGCAAGGCGGTCGTCATCGAGTCCGACCCGGAGTCGCGAGGAGAATCGCTGCGGGAGACCCTGCGTCTGCGACCGCATGTGCTGCGTCGCCTCGGCTGGCATTACGTGCGGGTGCACGCCTTCGATCTCTACAGCGACCCCGCGACTGTCGCGACGCGGATCGCGGCGGTGCTCGGCATCTCGGATTCCGCCCCGCGTGCCGAGAACGACACGCAGCCGATCGACATCGTCGACCCCCGGAATGACTGACGAGCCCGACACCCCCGAACCGCGCCAGCGCGTGGTGCGGGTATCCGGCTCCCGACGTGCGCGTCTCACGCCGGTGCCGGGAAGCGATCCCGAACCGGAGTCCGGCCCCGCCGAGGTGTCGCCTCCGCCGACACGGCCGAAGGGCGCCAGAGGGCCGAACGACGATCAGCTGATGCGGGACGTGCCGCCGCACTACTGAGCGTGAGTCTCGGTCTGCGCCCGCCGACGAGAAACGCACGGCCCCTCCGAAGAGGAACCGTGCGTCTCGTCGTGCGAGTGGAAGCTCTCAGGCCCCGCGCTGTGCCTTGAGCAGATCGCGGATCTCGACGAGCAGCTCGGACTCGGTCGATGCGGCCGGCTCCTCCTCGGGCTCCTCGGCCGGCGTGCCCTTGCGAGCCTCGACACGGGCCTTGAAGGTGTTCATCGGCAGCACGAAGACGAAGTAGACGACGGCGGCGACGGCGAGGAAGCTGATGATCGCCGAGATCAGGTCGCCGATCGGGAACGTCACCATCTCTCCGTAGATGTTCGGGACCTGGATGCCGAACTGGCCTGCCGCATCCGCCTTCAGGAAGAGCGCGATGAGCGGATTGATGATGCTGTTGACGACAGCCGTGACGATCGCGGTGAATGCGGTGCCGATGACGACAGCGACGGCCAGGTCGATGACGTTGCCGCGCAGCAGGAAGTCCTTGAAACCTTTGAGCATGGGATCCCCCAACAGATCGGGGCCTCAGGAAGAGGCCGGAGTCGACGCAGCCGCCGGTTTGGCGCTCGTCGTCGATTCCGTCTTCGATGATGCCGAACCATCCTTCGAAGCCCCGGATTTCGCGCGCGAGTCCGTGCGATAGAAGCCGGAGCCGTTGAAGGTCACACCGATCGAGCCGTACTGCTTGCGCAGCGCGCCACCGCACTCGGGGCACACGGTGAGAGCGTCGTCGGCGAAGCTCTGCACGGCGTCGAAAGTGTGTCCGCACGCGGTGCAGGCATAGGCGTAGGTGGGCATGGGGGTCCTTGCGATCAGCGCCGGCGTGGCGACAGGGTGAGGGTCTGCGACGGGGTGACGACGCCGTTCACCGGCTGGTCGTGCACCTCTCGCGGAAGTTCGTCGAGTACCTCGGAATCATAGATCACGGCGTAGACGGGAGGGCACTTCTCCATCGAGCCGATCGTCTTGTCGAAGTAGCCGCGTCCCCACCCCATGCGCATGCCGGTGCGATCGACCGCCGCGGCGGGGACGATCATCAGGTCAACGTCGTTCACCGCGATCGGGCCCAGCACCTCGCCGGTGGGCTCAGGCAGGCCGAAGAGTCCCTCGGTGACCTCGTCGTCATCAGTGGCGACAGCCCAGTCCAGCAGCCCGTCGGCGCGGGTGACGGGCAGGAGCACGCGGATGCCGCGGCGCACGGCCCTGGTCACGAACTCGCGGGTGCCCGGCTCGGTGGTGGTGGAGAGGAAGCACGAGATGGATCGGGCGCCGAGCTCGTCGACCAAGGCGTCGAGGCGTTCGCCGATGGCCGTGGCCGCGGCTTCGCGCTGCGTGTCGGAGAGGAGCTGGCGTCGTTCGCGGAGTTCGGCGCGGAGTGCGCGCTTCGCATGTTCGACGTCGTTCGACATGGCTCCGAGTCTACGTCGGCGCTCACCACTAGGCTGGCAAGATGGCTGACCACAAGATCAAAGCCGTCATTCCCGCAGCAGGCCTGGGTACGAGATTCCTCCCTGCGACGAAGGCGATGCCGAAAGAGATGCTCCCCGTCGTCGACAAGCCGGCGATCCAATACGTCGTCGAAGAGGCGGCCAATGCCGGCATCGACGACATCCTCGTCATCATCGGCCGCAACAAGAACGCCATCTCCAACCACTTCGACTCCGTGCCGGAGCTCGAGGTCAGGCTCATGGAGAAGGGCGACACCGGGCGTCTCGAGCGTGTGATGAAGTCGAGCGACCTCGCCGACATCCACTTCGTCCGCCAGGGAGAACCGAAGGGGCTCGGGCACGCGGTCCTTCGTGCACGCACCCACGTCGGCGACAGCTCCTTCGCTGTGCTCCTCGGAGACGACCTCATCGACGAGCGCGACGCGCTGCTGACCGACATGATCGCCGAGCACGAGCGCTCCGGCGCCGCCGTGATCGCGCTCATGGAGGTCGACCCCGCCAACATCCACATGTACGGTGCAGCCGCGGTCGAGCCGCTCGAAGGATCCGACGCCGTCCGCGTCACCGGACTCGTCGAGAAGCCCGCCCAGGAAGACGCACCGTCGAACCTGGCCGTGATCGGCCGCTACGTGCTTCCGGCCTCGGTGTTCGACATCCTCGAGCACACCGAGCCGGGCAAGGGGGGCGAGATCCAGCTCACCGACGCGCTGCAGGTGCTCGCGACCGATCCCGACGGCCCCGGCGTCGTCGGCGTCATCTTCGGCGGACGCCGCTACGACACGGGCGACCGCGTCGACTACATCAAGGCGATCGTGCAGCTCGCGGCAGACCGGGACGATCTCGGTCCCGAGCTGCGCCCCTGGCTCAAGGAGTTCGCGGAACGCCTCTAGGCGACTCTGCGGGGGTCGGTGCGGCATGGATCTGGCGGCGGGGATGCGACACGGACCCATAGAACTGCGGCTCGTCCGTGCCAAGGATGCGAGACCGCTGCAGCATGAGCTGCTCGCCAACAGGTCGTGGCTCCAGCCGTGGGAGGCGACGGTCCCGTACGGCTCGGTGTCGTTCGACATGAGGCTCAGCATCCGCCGGCTGCTCCAGCAGTATCGCGACGGCTCGGGCTACCCGTTCGTCATGGAGTACGACGGCGAGGTCGCCGGGCAGCTCAACGTGTGGGGAGTCTCGCGCGGGTCCCTGTGCTCGGCCACGATCGGGTACTGGGTGAGCGAGCGGTTCGCCGGTCGAGGG
Organism: Microbacterium sp. UCD-TDU; assembly: GCF_000340625.1. Classification (NCBI taxonomy): domain Bacteria; kingdom Bacillati; phylum Actinomycetota; class Actinomycetes; order Micrococcales; family Microbacteriaceae; genus Microbacterium; species Microbacterium sp. UCD-TDU. Next base: position 337,618 of record NZ_KB454446.1, on the reverse strand, counting down.
ATCACCCCGACGGCGGTCGCGATGGCCACCGATGCGTGCTTCACCGAGTACGGGCTCCACCGGATGGAGATCTGCATCCGTCCGGAGAACGCCGCGAGTCTGCGCATCGTGCAGAAGCTGGGGTTCCGCTACGAGGGACTGCGTCGTCGCTACATCCACATCGACGGCGACTGGCGCGACCACTATGCGTTCGCTCTGACCAGAGAAGACGTGCCCCAGGGTGTGCTCGCGCGTTGGCTCAGCGGCCAGGTGCCGCCCGATGCCGCGACGGTGCCGCCCTCGGACCGCATCTCGCACTGAAACGGGTGCTCCGGCGGCGGATCCGCACGGACTCGCCGCGACACGCGCCCGTGTGTACGGCGCTGCCCGCTCGCAACCCTTAGCGTGGACGGTATGGACGGGCCGGTGCTGAGCGGGGGAGTGATCGTACTCGTCTCCGTGCTGCTCTGGATGCTCTATCTGCTGCCTTCGTGGCGCGGCCGCTTCCAGTACAACGCCGCCGAACGCAACGCCGTGCGGCTGAACCAGGCCCTGCGCGTGCTCGCAGAGACGAGCGAGACCCCCGGTGAGGTGCGCTTCGAGTTGAACGCGCGCACCGCGCTCGCGCAGCAGAAGCTGGCCAAGCGCGTGCAGTCCGAACGCGAGGCCGCCGAGCTCGAGGCGCTCCGTGAAGAACTCGCCGCCACCCGAGCCGATCCCGTGATCCGTCGTGCGCGCGCGCGTCGACGTGTGCGGGTCGCGGCGACCAGCACTCTCCTCGTCGGGCTCGTGCTCGCCGGCCTCGGTGTGTGGCAGCTGCTGGCCGCGGGAAGCGCGCTGCTGCTCTGGCTCGGCGGTGCCGCGATCGTCGTCGCCGGTGTCGCGCTGCAGCGCATGGCCGCCGTCGCCGGCCGGGTCGCGCGAGCGACGCACGTCGTCTCCGCTCCTGCCGCTCCTCGCGTCGCGCCGGAGCTGCACGATCAGGGACGGGCGACGTGGACACCGCGGCCGCTGCCGGAGCCCCTGGTCTCGGTGGCGGGATCCCGCGCGCAGGCCGCACAGGCCCAGCTGGAGGCGCAGGAGCAGCGTCGCAAGGCAGCCAGGGTCGCTGCTCTGCGCGAGCGTGCCGAGCAGATGGCGCCCGAGGCCCCGGTGGCCCTGCCGGCGGCCTCGTCGCCGTATGCGCGGATGGGCTTCGTCGACGACGCCGAGATCGAAGCGCACGTGCGCGAGTTGCTCTCGCGCCGCGCCGCCGGATGACCGTTCGCGGCGCGAACAGCTTCTCCGTCGTGATAGCGTAGATGTCGTTCACGGGCCTATGGCGCAGTTGGTAGCGCGCCTCGTTCGCATCGAGGAGGTCAGGGGTTCGAATCCCCTTAGGTCCACCGAACACTGAAGCCCCCAGGCACATGCCCGGGGGCTTCAGTCATCTCCGGGGTGACGGCGCACGGGCGTTAGAGTGAGCTGTGCCGTCGCAACCCGGGAGCCTTCCGCTCGACAACGCCGTGATGCGCTCGCATGCGTTCCGATGAGTGAGGTGCTGGCCCGTCTGCGCGGGCAGATCCTCGACGGAACCTACGCCGGGGGAGCGGGGCTTCCCAGCGAGATGGAGTTGGCCGCCCTCCACGGCGTCTCTCGACGCACGATCCGCACCGTGCTCGCCACCCTGGCGCGGCAGGGGCTGGTCGAGTCGCACCGGGGCTCAGGATGGTTCGTGCAGCCCAGCCAGCCGCAGGGATTCGACCGGATGCGGTCGTTCACACAGTGGGCCCGCGGTCGCGGTCGCGCACCCGGCGGTCTCATCGTGGCACGTGCGACGAGGAAGGCCACGGCGCGGGAGGCGCGTCTGCTGGCTATTCGGACGGATGCCGACGTCCTCACCTTCACCCGGGTCCGAACCCTCGACCAGCGTGCCGTGATGGTGGAGCGCTCGACCTGGGCGCCCTGGGTTGTGCCGCATGTGACCGGCGTCCCCGACGATGTCGTCTCCACGACACGAGTGCTCGCGGATGCCGGAATCGTGGTGTCGTCGGGAAACCACCGGATCGAGGCGGTGGCCGCAGCCACCGAGGATGCGCGCCTGCTCGGTGTGCGGCGATCAAGCCCCCTGCTCCAGGTGCGACGGGAGACCTTCGCAGCGAACGGCCGCCCCGTCGAATGCGCCGAGGACCGCTACGTCCCGCACACGATCTCATTCGAGGCGCAGGCCTTCGGCGCCGCCGCGCTTCCGGGCGAGGACTGAAGTCCCGCTGACGGCACGCGCCCACTGTGCGCACCGGGTCGCCCGGATCCTCGTGCGGGCGCTCGATGACACGCGCAGGTCGGTCGGAGTTCACCCACCGGACATCTCGCGGCGGTCGATTGGGTGGGTCCGATTTCTTCTCTTCTCACAGAGGATGCTCCGTGTCTCGTCGTAAACCGCCCGCCCCCGATCCGACCCTCTCCCGCCGTGGATTCACGCGGCTCCTGCGACCCGCATCGCTGGTCGCCGTCGCCGCCTGCGTCGCCGTGCCGGCGCTGACGGCGGCACCGGCCTTCGCCGCCTCCGACTTCACTGCACCGGCTGTCGCCGCCTCCGACCGGTCGGCTCTCGCCGTGTCCGACGGCGAGGAGACACCTGCTTCCACCGAGACCGGCGGCACCATCATCCGTCTCGACGGCGAGGCGCCGACGAGCGGTCAGGTCGGACGCGCAATCGTGCTCCCGCCGGCCGCGGCGGTCGACGTCGACGGCTCCGCGAGCGAACTCGTCGTCACGGTGAAAGACCCTTCCGGTGTCGTCACGATGGTGATGCCGGAGGAATCGGGCGGGTATCGATTCACCCCGACCATCCCCGGCGAGTACGTCGTCGCCTACTCGATCAGCGATGCCGCGGGCGGTGTGAGCGAGGAGACCCGCACGATCACCGTGGCCGGTGCGGCGGATGCGGCCGTGGCCGCGGCTCCGAGCGTCGCAGCGGCGCCGGCGGTCGAGGCGGGAGGTCCGGACGTGCGCTTCGCGGCGATCGGTGACATCCACGTCAATTGGGACGAGCTCGCCGAGGCCTACGACTTCTGGGCACAGGAGAACGTGCAGACCGCGCTGTTCGTCGGCGACCTCACCAACAGTGCGACGCCGGGCGAATTCGCCGGACTCAAGCAGACGATGGATTCCAAGGCAGGCCTCGGCATTCCGGCGATCGCCTCGCTCGGAAACCACGACGTCTCGGGTATCTCCTCGTACGACCTGTTCACGCAGGCGACGGGCGGCCAGAAGCCGAACGCCGACTACACCGTGAACGGCTACCACGTCATCACGGTGTCGCCGGGCAGCGGCACCATCGACCCCGACACGGGCAAGCCCTCGGGCGCGAGCGGCGGCAACTACGCCTACGCCCAGTCCTGGCTGCAGCAGAGGCTGGCAGCCGCTACGGCTGAAGACCCGAACAAGCCCGTCATGGTGCTGGTGCACCACCCGCTCCAGTGCACCCATTACGTCTCGAACGAGTGGTACGGCACCGGTCTCTCCAGCGGCTGCGGCGACGGCTTCCAGTCCGTGTTCGACGACTTCCCGCAGGCTGTCGTCTGGGGCGGTCACATCCACACGCCGCAGAACATCCCGACCTCGATCTGGCAGGGCCAGGAGAACCGGAGCGGCGAGCGGTCCACTCAGGGATTCACCACCGTGAACGCGCCGCCGCTGGCGTACTACGAGTTCGAGTCCGGCGTCGTGAACTCGAGCCCGACCAGCCGCGGTAACGACACCACACCGGATGACGCGGGCAACAACCGCCAGACGGCCATCGTCGAGATCACCGGCACCACCGTCACCATCAAGAACTACGACCTGCTCGCCGATCAGTGGATCGACCAGACGTGGACGTGGGACGTGGCCGACTCCGTGGATGAGACCAAGAGCTACGACGAGCGGTTCCCGTTCAACGACACCTACCGTGCGAGCCAGTCCGCGGGGCCGGTCTGGCCGGAGGGTGCGGCCGTGACCGTGGGCGACATCGCGAGCGCGAAGGCGATGGTCTCGTTCCCCCAGGCCGTCCCCGCGCCGAACTCCGTCGGCGACATCGTGCACAAGTACCGCTACTCGACGGTCGACGTGGCCACCGGCGAGGAGGTCAACTCCTTCCTGCAGTGGTCGGGCTTCTACAACCTGCCGATGCCGGCCGACCGCAGCCACGAAGTGTGGAACCTGCTCCCCGGAAAGGAGTACGAGGTGCGGGTCACCCCCATCAACGCCTGGGGCAAGGAGGGGTCGGCGTTGACGGCCCGGTTCACCAGCACCGAGGGCAGCGGCGGTGAGGGGCCCTTCGACCCCAGCAGCCTGACCTTCGACGACCTCCGCGCTGCCCTGCCCACAGCTGATCTCCTGGATGTCGGCTTCGCGGGCGGCACGGCGAGCGACTCCTCTCCGGCCGCGCGTCCGCTCACCGCAGGCGCCGATGCCCGGATCGAGAACGATCCCGCCGTGGGATCCGATGTCGTGATCGGCGCGGAGGGGGCTGCCACCGGCATCCGCACTCCGAAGTGGACGGACGCGGAGTATGCAGCACTGCAGGACGGCTTCACGCTCGATGCGACCTTCCGTCTCGACGCGATCGCCGGCGGATACGTCGACGTGTTCGGCGGCATGCAGAGCGGTGGCATCGGTCTCGAGGCCGTCGGCACCAGCGCGACGACGTACGAGCTGCAGTTCTGGTACGCCTCGCCTCGTCCGGCGGTCAGCCTGAAGTACGGCCAGTGGTACCACGTGACCGCCTGGTATGACGGTCAGGATGCACGGCTGTACGTCGACGGCCTCCGAAAGGCCGAGTCCGAGGGAGTGTCGTTCTCCGTCAAGCCCAGCGCGGCCGATGCGCGCTACATGGTGATCGGCGGCGACGCGAACACGTCGGGCGCGCTCGACGACGCCACCATGGACGGACGGATCGCCGGAGTCGAGGTCTACAGCGCTCCGCTCTCCGACAAGGACGTGTACCGGGTGGCGACGCGGGAGCTCACCGCACTCGACACCATGCCGCCGCTCGTGCGCGTCGCCCCGGAACCCGCGGGTGAGGCCACGGTCGGAACCGCCTACACCGCCCCGCGCGCCGAGGCCGTGGACAACTCGGGACGCGTGAGCACGATGCTCGAGGTGACCGACCCGTCGGGTGCCCCGGTGGCGGTCGACGACCCGGCGTCCGGCCTGCGGGCACTCGCCGCGGCTGCCGGAGACGGTTACACGTTCACCCCGACCGCGACCGGCACCTACACCCTGAAGTACATCGCGACCGACGCGGCCGCCCGGCAGAACCAGGTCACGTTCACCGTGACCTCGACAGCCGGCTCCGACGGCGGCAACCCCGGCGGCAACCCTGGTGGCACCCCCGGCGGTAACCCCGGTGGCGGCAACACCGGTGGCGGCGCGAACCAGGGCGGCGGTTCCGCCGGTGGACAGTCCGATCCACTGGCGGCGACCGGTGGCCCGGTCCCGACGATGCTCGCCTTCGCCGGACTGCTGCTGCTCGCCGGAGGCGGCGTTCTGCTCCGCCGGCGGATGCTGCGCCGCCCGGAGGGACAGGAATGAGGAACCGGCGTCGGCATCCGGGTGCGCGCCAGCGCCCCCGACCGGCGATCCGCACCCTGGTCGCCGGAGTCATCGCCCTCACCGGGGTCGCCGTCAGCGTGATGCTGACGGCGGCCCCGGCCGCGGCGCACAGCTATGCGGCGACGGTCTTCGCCGATGTGTCCGAACCCGAGCGCGGCGTCGTGCGCACCGTGCTCGACATCGAGTACGTCCTGCTCGCCACCGACGGAGCGCGGGCGATGGGCGACACGGCCTTCGAGCAGGAGGCCTACGCCGACGTGCAGGCGAGCGGCCGGGATCCGGAGAAGCTCACGCCCGCGGTGCTCGACGACCATGCCGACTCCGTCGAGGGATACGTGCTGCCTCGGTTCTCGGTGAGCGTGGCGCAGGACGGGGAGCCGTCGCAGGCGTGCCCCAACGCCGTGGTGGCGCCCTACGAGATCGTCATCCGGGACGGCGTGCCACATGCGCGCCTGGTGATCGAAGCCGACTGCACGGCGCAGGTCGAGGCGATGCCCGTGCCGTATCGGATCACGACCGAGCTGTTCCCCGGAACGGCTCCCGGGGGCATGACGACGACCATCGTCGACTACGACGTGCGTTCGGGTGCGGGTGTGGCCAGTCTCGACACCGACACGAACCCCTCGATGGTCACCACGACCGACTGGGGTTCTCGGATGGGTGAGTTCCTCGTGCTGGGGGCAGAGCATCTGCTGCTCGGCCCCGACCACCTGCTGTTCCTGCTGGCGCTGATCATCGGATCTCGCCGGCTCAGGGACATCGTGCTGGCGGCGACGGCGTTCACGGTCGCGCACTCGGCGACCTTCATCCTCGCCGCCCTCGGGGTGGTGAGCATTCCCGCGTGGATCGTGGAGCCGGCCATCGCTCTGTCGATCGCCGTCGTCGCGCTCTGGGAGATGCGACGGTTCCGGCGTGCCAGGCGGACGGATGCGATGGGGGCGGACGGGACGCTTCGGCCTCTTTCCGGGAAGGCCCAGGGTCCGCTCGACGAGCAGCCGCTCGTCGGAGGCGGCGGGAGCGCTGTGGCTGTGCGTGAGCGGATCCTCGCGGCGCCGTCATCCGCACCGGTGGTCGACGGCTTCACCCGAGGGGATCTGCTGCGCATCGGCGTGGTCTTCGCCTTCGGGCTGATGCACGGTGTGGGCTTCGCCGGAGCGCTGGGAATCGACGAGCCGTTCTCGTGGGATCTGCTCGGGGCGCTCCTCGTCTTCAACGTGGGCATCGAGCTGGCGCAGCTTCTGGTGATCGCGGTGGTGTTCCCGCTGTTCGTGCTGCTGCGGCGGCGGCTGCCCTCGGCGGGATTCTGGATCGCCGCGGTCGTCGCTGCCGTCGGGCTGTTCTGGTTCATCGAGAGGCTGATCGCCGGAGCCTGAACCGGTGCACCCGCCTCCGTGGCGGAGGCGGGTACACCGGCCCCGAGGAGTTCGTTCACGACGAGGGTGCGCTGGCCTCGAGGAGCAGCCGAAGTCGTGCTTCAGGGCTGCCGGTGATCGTGATCGTGCGGGGGAGAAGGCCGTCGCGATCGAGATCGTCGACGAGCTCGGGCAATGCTTCGTCCATCGCGAGGCGCAATGCCGGGTCTTCGTCATCGGGCACGTGGATGATCCTGGCAGCCTCCAGCGGCACGATCGCGAGGAGATCGATGTCGGACATCGATGCCTCCACGAGAGCGGTCGCGCGCGGGAGGAGGTCGCCGTCGCTGCGCCCGAGCCGCTCCAGCGCAGTGAGATAGGCGAGGAAGTCGAGCGGTCCTCGTTCGCTGATGACCGAAGACCAGCTGGCCGATTCCTGCACCCGTGAGGCGGTGACGCGCAGCTGCCGGGCGAAACTCCGCTCGCCGGTCGGGTCGTCGAGGTCGAGGTCGTCGAAGGGGTCGGTGAGGACGCGGAACTCGGGTCGGATGGCGTGGAAGTCCGAGATCAGCGTGCTCTTGCCGCTGGCATGCGTTCCCGAGACGACGATCCTCATCCGCGTGCGGCGAGGCCGGCGAGCAGCTCCAACACGCACAGCGCCGCCAGGCGCACGGTGCGGGCGTCGTCGGCGTCGGCGGTCGCATCGACCTCGGCGAGATCGGCGCTCACCACACGGGAGTCCGAGGCCACGGCACGCGTGAGCGCCCGAAGCTCCCAGGCCTGCAGTCCGCCGGGAACGCTCGCGGGGCAGCCGGGGGCCACCGAGCGGTCGCACACGTCGACGTCGATGTCGAGGTGGATCCGCGGATCGGCTCCTGCTCCTGCGACGTCCAGGGCCTCAGCGATCACGTCGTCGATGCCGCGGCGGCGGAGCTCGTCGAGGGTGATCACGCGAATGCCCCAGTCGGCTGCGCGCCGGGCGTAGGCGGCGGAGTTCGCGAAGTCGGCGATGCCGATCTGCACGATCCGTGTCGGGTCGATCCGGGTGGTGTCGACCGGCGACGCGGCGGGGATGTCTTCCACGAGGCGCCGCACCGGCGTGCCGTTGGAGACGCCGTCACGCAGGTCGAAGTGCGCGTCGAACGTGATCAGTCCGGTGGCCTCGGCCCCGAGCGCCGTCGGATAGGTGAGCGAGTTGTCGCCGCCGAGCGCGATGACGAGCTTCGCGGCCGCGGCGAGTTCGCGCACGCGGGAGATGACCCGAGCCTCGCCGGCAGAGCCGTCGGGGTCGCCGACATCACCGGCGTCGGCGATGCGCAGCACCTCGCCGAGCTCGATCGCGGGCGGCCCCATCAGCGTCGTCCCATAGCGGGGGAGGGCCTCGCGGATCGCGGCCGGCGTCGCGTGCGCTCCCGTCGGTGACAGCGAGGTGCGCCAGGTCGGCACTCCGAGCACGACGGCGTCGGCGGTGCCGTCGAATGCGGGCCAGGATCCGGCACGCGGCCAGAGCGGATCGTTGCTGAGCTGTGCGGTGTGGGTGCTCATGATCAGACTCCGGGGATCAGGGCGTGGGCGATGGAGAAGATGACCAGACCCGCCAGCGCACCGACGAACGTGCCGTTCAGTCGGATGTACTGCAGGTCGCGGCCGACCATCAGCTCGATCTTCTCGGTCGTCTCGGCCGGGTCCCAGCGCTCGACGGTGTCGGTGATGATCGAGGCGATGTCGTGCCGGTAGCGGTCGACGAGGAACACGGCCGCGTCCGACACCCAGGTGTCGACGCGGTGCTGCAGTGCGGTGTCGGTCGTGAGGCGTTCTCCGACCTCCTGCAGGGCCTGTACCGCGCGGCGGCGCAGACCGCTCTCCGGATCGGCGAGGGCGGTGAGCAGACCGTTCTTCGCGGTGTTCCACGCCTCGGCGGCCAGGGCGCCCACACGCGGGCTGTCGAAGAGCGAGGCCTTGGCGTTCTCGAGCTTCGCGCGGGTCGCCGGGTCGTTCTGCAGACTGTCCGCCAGACGCGCCAGATACCCGTCGACGGCGATGCGGGCCGGGTGATGCGGGTCGGCCTGCACGGCCTGCACGAACTTGACGGCCTCGTGGTAGACCGTGTCGTCGACGAAGCGATGAGCCAGCTTCGGCACCCACCCTGGCAGGCGACGGGAGACGAGTCCGCTGAACGATTCGGCATTCGCGTCGAGCCAGCGCGCGATGCTGTCGGCGGCCAGGTTGACGGCGCCGTGATGGGCGTCGGCCTCGACGATCTTCTCGAGCCAGGCTCCCGCGGGCGGACCCCACTCGGGGTCGACCAGGTGCTCACGGGCGAGGTCGGTGATGAGGTCTCGCACATCGTCATCGCTCAGCGCGTTGAGCACGGCCGTGGCGATGGTCGCGCCCTCGGCGCCCACTCGCTCGGCGTGTGGGGCCTCGCGCAGCCATTCGCCTGCGCGCAGCGCGATCCGCGTGCTCGACAACTTGGTGCGCACCACGTCGGCGGCGAGGAAGTTCGTCTCCACGAACTCGCCGAGCGTGCGGCCGATCTCGTCCTTGCGGTTGGGGATGATCGCGGTGTGCGGGATCGGGAGGCCGAGCGGACGGCGGAACAGTGCGGTGACGGCGAACCAGTCCGCGAGCGCACCCACCATGCCGCCCTCGGCCGCAGCGCGCACATAGGCGAGCCCCTCGAACCGCTGCTGGAACGCGAAGGCGAACACGAAGACGACGGCCATGAACACCAGAGCTCCGAGGGCGACGGCCTTCATTCTTCGGAGCGCGCGCAGGCGCTCCTGGTCGGAGGGGGACAGCATCGCCATCGGTGTTCGCGGCATGACGTCATCCTTTCACGACGTCGTCGTCGCGGTGCCGACGGCGCACGTGCGGTGTCTCGGTGCTCAGACAGCCGTCCGCCTCGACGGACGAGTACCCTCAAGGGGTGATCGAAGACATCAAGAAGCGTGCTCTGCACCGCACCAGCATCCTCGAGGGCCAGATGCGCGGCGTCGCGCGGATGATCGAGAACGAGGAGTACTGCATGGACATCATCACGCAGTCCCGCGCCATCCAGCGCTCGCTGGAGTCGTTGAACCGGCTGCTGCTGGAGAACCACCTCCGCACACACGTCACCCACATGTTCGACGAGGGCGGCGAGGAGCGCGACAAGGCCGTCGTCGAACTCCTCAAGGCCTTCGACTTCGACCGCAAGTAGGACGTTCCGAGCCGGGCACGACACAGCGCCCCGACCGAATCGTCGAGGCGCTGCGCGGTGATTCACCTGCCGCTGTCGTCGAAGACCTCGCCCTCCATGGCGTCGTAGCCCTCGGCCTGCGGGTCGCCGTGGGTGCCGCCCGAGATCGCGTACTCCTCCTCGGGGGAGAGCACCAGGCGGTGGCGGAAGAAGAGTCCGAACCCGAGCAGGATCACGACGTAGACGATCGCGATCGCGACGATCGCCGGGCCGAACGTCGGGTTGAGCAGGAACCCGACGAAGATCAGTGCGGCGATCACCAGCGCGACCGCGGCACCGGGGATGCCCCACGGGCTGCGGTACGGACGGTCGACGTTCGGGTACTTCTTGCGCAGGATCATGAACGAGACCAGCTGGAGGCCGTAGGCCAGCACGGCTCCCCACACGGCGATGTTCAGCACGATCGCACCGGCGACCGAACCCGCACCCTCGGCGTCGACGGCTGCGAGGACGTCGAGCACGATGAGGGCGACGAAGCCGATCGCCGCACCCACGACGAGGGCGACCCACGGGGTCTGGCGCTTGCCGGTCAGTGACAGGAAGCGCGGGTAGTAGCCGGCGCGAGACAGCGAGTACATGTTGCGGCCGTAGGCGAACATGATCCCCTGCAGCGAGGCGAGCAGTCCGATGAGGGCGAAGAGGGCGAGCACGGCGGCGAGCTGATCGCCGACGATCGCGCGGAAGCCGTCGAGCAGGGGCTCGCCCGCAGTGCCGGTGGCCTCGGCGCCGATCACGCCGGTGTTCAGGAACAGCACGAGCAGACCCGTGACGATGAGCGTGCCGCGAGCCCAGAATCCGGCCTTCGGGATGTCGCGCGTCGGGTTGTGCGATTCCTCGGCGGCCAGCGGCAGCTCTTCGATGCCGAGGAAGAACCACATCGCGAACGGGAGAGCGAACAGGATCGGCAGCACGCCGTGCGGCAGGAACTCGGTCTGGCCGGGGTCGGGGGCGATGTCCCACAGTGCGTCCCAGCTGAAGGCGCCGGAGAAGATCGCCATCGCGGAGAACACCAGGATGATGCCGATCGAGATGATCGAGACGACGATCGCGAAGCGGAAGGAGATCGCCGCACCCGCGGAGTTCAAAGCGATGAAGACGATGTAGAGGATGAGGTACCAGGCCCACCCCGGCAGCTCGAGGCCGAGCAGCTCACTGGTGATCCCGTTCGCATACGACGCCGAGAAGTAGACGATCACCGCCGTCGTGGCGACGTACTCGATCGTCTCGGCGGCCCCGGTCACCAGACCACCCCACGGTCCCATCGCCGATCGTGCGAAGGAGTACGCGCCACCGGTGTGCGGCATCATCGCGGCCATCTCGCCGATCGCGAAGATCATGCCGTAGTACATGAGCACGAGGATCGCGAAGGCGATCAGCATCCCGCCGAAGCCTGCGAAGTCGATGCCGAAGTTCCAGCCGGAGAAGTCGCCGGAGATGACGGCAGCGACCGCGAGGCCCCACAGGCCCCAGACGCCGGCGGATCTCTTCAGCGTCCGTTTCTCGAAATACTCGCTCCCGGCACGTGTATAGGTCGCCCCAGCGACCTTGCGGGATTCATTGCTCTGCTCAGACATCCGCTCTCCGTTCGCATGCACACAGGCGCCGGGTGCACCTTGCGGATGATTGTGGCAGTCAATGGTGGTTTCGTCTACCTTTAAACGCGACAGTGATCTACTCTGATGGCGAAGCCGGTCGGTCGATCGCTTCACCACGACGACGGGAGCGAGAAGATGTCGGGAAACCTCAGCATCGAGCAGCTGGATGCCGGCATCGCCGCCGGTGAGATCGACACGGTGATCGTGGCCTTCGCCGATGCGCAGGGTCGGCTGGTCGGAAAGCGGGTCTCCGCGCGGCTGTTCCAGGAGGACATCCTTCATCACGGCGCCGAGGCCTGCGACTACCTGCTGTCCGTCGACGTCGACATGAACACGGTCGACGGCTACGCGATGTCGGGCTGGAACCGCGGCTACGGCGACATGGTGCTGCGCCCCGATGTCGCGACCCTGCGGCGGATGCCGTGGCTCGAGGGCAGCGTGCTGATCATGGCCGACCTGGTCTGGCAGAACGGCGAGCCCGTCGGGCCCTCGCCGCGGGCGATCCTCGACAGGCAGCGCGACCGGCTCGCAGAGCGCGGATGGACGGCCTTCTCCGGCACCGAGCTCGAGTTCATCGTGTTCGAGAACACCTACCGCGACGCGTGGGCGCGCAAGTACGAGGGGCTGACACCGGCCACCGACTACAACGTCGACTACAACCTGCAGGCCTCGACCCGCATGGAACCGCTGCTGCGCGACATCCGCCTCGGCATGGACGGAGCGGGCTTGTACTGCGAAGGCGTGAAGGGCGAGTGCAACCTCGGGCAGCAGGAGATCGCGTTCCGCTACGCCGAGGTGCGCGAGACTGCCGATCAGCACGTGATCTACAAGAACGGCGCGAAGGAGATCGCCGCCCAGCACGGGCAGTCGCTCACGTTCATGGCGAAGTTCAACGAGCGCGAGGGCAACAGCTGCCACATCCACCTCTCGCTGCGTGCGGAAGACGGGACCCCGGTCATGGCCGGCGACGGTGCCCACGGATTCAGCCCCGTCATGGAGCACTGGATCGCCGGCATCCTCGCCACCCTGCGCGAGTTCACGCTGCTGTATGCGCCCAACATCAACTCGTACAAGCGTTTCGCGAAGGGCAGCTTCGCGCCGACCGGCGTGGCCTGGGGCATCGACAACCGCACCTGTGCGCTGCGCGTGATCGGCAGCGGATCGGGCCTGCGGGTCGAGAACCGGGTGCCCGGCGGCGACGTGAACCCCTACATGGGCATCTCGGCGATCATCGCCGGTGGCCTGTACGGCATCGAGAACGAGCTGGTCCTCCCCGAGCGGTTCGAGGGCAACGCCTACGAGGCGGGCGTCGACCACCTGCCGACGACTTTGCGCGAGGCCGCACAGCTGTTCAGCGCGTCGAGCATCGCCAGGGAGGCCTTCGGCGACGACGTCGTCGACCACTATCTGAACCAGGCGCGCATCGAGCTGGAAGCCTACGATGCCGCCGTGACCGACTGGGAGCGCGTCCGTGGTTTCGAGCGGCTCTGACCCGGCGCCCCTGATCGGGGTCACGACTTACCTGGAGCGGGCGCAGCAGGGGGTATGGGATGTGCGGGCGGCATTCCTGCCAGAGCAGTACCTGAACGGTGTGACGGCGTCCGGCGGCATCGCGCTGCTGCTGCCCCCGCAGGACCCGGAATCGGCGGATGCGGCGATCGCCGGGATGGACGGGCTGATCCTCTCCGGCGGGGCCGATGTCGCGCCCGAGCTCTACGGTGCGCAGCGGCATCCGCTGACCGACCCCGCCCGTGTCGACCGTGACGCGTGGGAGCTGGCGCTGTTCCGGGCGGCGGAGCGGCGGCGCATCCCGGTGCTCGCGATCTGCCGGGGGCTGCAGCTGGTCAACGTGGCGCGCGGCGGCACTCTCCAGCAGCATCTCCCCGAGTCGCTCGGCACCGAACGGTACCGCCTCGGCGGAGGGGTGTTCGCCGAGAACGACATCGAGGTCTCGGACGACACCGCGCTCGCCGAGGTACTCGGCGCGGGAGATGTGCGGGTGCACAGCTACCACCATCAGGGCATCGATCGACTCGGGGAGGGGCTGGTCGCGGCCGCCCGCTCCGACGATGGACTCGTGCAGGCGTTCGTCGACACCTCGGCCGGCCGCATCGTCGGCATCCAATGGCATCCGGAGGAGAACGCCGAAGACCGGCGTCTCTTCACAGATCTCGTCTCACAGGCTCGTGCGTTCGCCGCGCAGCGGAAGGAGGACGCCCGATGAGTGCGTTCACAGTCATCAACCCGTCGACCGGAGCAGCGATCCGCGACGTCGCGCGCGCGGATGTCGGAGAGACCGATGCGGCGATCGCCCGTGCGGTCTCCGCCCAGCGACGGTGGTCGGCACTGGCTCCGATCGCCAGAGCCGACGCGCTTCGGGCGTTCGCTCGTGCGGTCGAGGGCGCGGTCGAGGAACTCGCCCAGCTGGAGGTGCTCAACTCCGGACATCCGATCGGCTCCGCACGGTGGGAGGCCGGGCACGTCGCCCAGGTGCTCAACTACTATTCCGCCGACCCGGAGCGGCTGTCCGGACGACAGATCCCGGTGGCCGGCGGGCTCGATGTCACCTTCCACGACCCCTACGGCGTCGTCGGCGTCATCGTGCCCTGGAACTTCCCCATGACGATCGCCTCCTGGGCGTTCGCACCGGCGCTCGCCGCGGGCAACGCCGTGGTGCTGAAGCCCGCCGAACTGACACCGCTCACCGCGATCCGCCTCGGCGAGCTCGCGCTCGAGGCCGGACTCCCGGAAGGGCTGTTCGAGGTCGTCACGGGCTCGGGCTCGGTCGTCGGTCAGCGTCTGGTCGAGCACCCCGACGTGCGCAAGGTGGTCTTCACCGGCTCGACCGAGGTCGGCATCGAGGTCGCGGCCGGCTGTGCACGCGCGCTCAAGCCGGTCACGCTCGAACTCGGCGGCAAGAGCGCCAACATCGTCTTCGCCGATGCCGACCTCGAACGCGCGGCGGCGGGGGTGCCAGGTTCGGTGTTCGACAACGCAGGTCAGGACTGCTGTGCTCGCAGCCGCCTGCTCGTGCAGCGCTCGGTGTACGACCGCTTCCTCGAACTGCTCGAACCGGCCGTGGCCGCCTGGCGCGTGGGCGACCCCGCACGCGAGGACACCGACATGGGGCCGCTCATCTCGGCAGGGCACCGCGACACCGTCGCCTCTTTCCTCGACGGCGCCGACATCGCGTTCCGGGGAAGCGCGCCCGACGGGGACGGGTTCTGGTTCGCTCCGGCCGTCGTGCTCGCCGACCCCGCCGACCGCATCGCCCAGCAAGAGGTGTTCGGGCCCGTCGTCGCGGTGATGCCGTTCGAAGATGAGGCCGACGCCATCCGTCTGGCCAACGACACCGCCTACGGGCTCGCCGGCTCCGTGTGGACCGAGAGCCTGGGGCGCGGTGTGCGCGTGGCACGGGGTGTGCGCAGCGGCGTGCTGTCGGTGAACTCCCACTCCTCGGTGCGGTACTCCACGCCGTTCGGCGGCATGAAGGCGTCGGGCCTGGGGCGCGAGCTCGGCCCGGACGCCGCCGAGCACTTCACCGAGACCAAGAACGTCTTCTTCGCGACCGATGAAGCCTGATCGCGTCGTCCCCTCACCCATCCGGAACGGAGAACCCACATGAGCATCGATCTGACCCAGCGACTGAAGGACCGCGTCGCCATCATCACCGGTGGCGCCAGCGGCATCGGGTTCGCCACCGCCCAGCGGTTCGCCGCGGAGGGCGCCTTCGTCGTGATAGCCGATGTCGATCCGACGACCGGAGAGGCAGCGGCCGCCGCGGTGGGCGGGGCGTTCCGTCCGGTCGACGTCGCCGACCAGGCCAAGGTCGACGCGCTGTTCGACGGCGTCGCCGAGGAGTTCGGCCGCATCGACATCGCCTTCAACAACGCGGGCATCTCGCCGGCCGACGACGACTCCATCGAGACGACCGAGCTCCCGGCCTGGGACCGGGTGCAGGACGTGAACCTCAAGAGCGTCTACCTGTGCAGCCGTGCGGCGCTGCGCCACATGGTGCCTGCGGGGCGCGGCTCCATCATCAACACGGCGTCGTTCGTCGCCCTGCTCGGATCGGCGACCTCGCAGATCAGCTACACCGCGTCGAAGGGCGGCGTGCTGGCGATGTCCCGTGAGCTCGGGGTGCAGTTCGCGCGTCAGGGGGTGCGGGTCAACGCGCTGTGCCCCGGACCGGTGAACACCCCGCTGCTGCAGGAGCTGTTCGCCAAGGACCCGGAACGCGCGCAGCGCCGCCTCGTCCACGTGCCGATGGGCCGCTTCGCCGAGCCTGCGGAACTCGCGGCGGCCGTGGCTTTCCTGGCCTCGGATGACTCGTCGTTCATCACCGCGAGCGCCTTCGTCGTCGACGGCGGGATCACGAACGCCTACGTCACCCCGCTGTGAGCGACCCTCACCTCGCTGTGACAGGGTGAAGGCATGAGCGAGCACCCCCACGACGGCGACCTCGTCGAGGTTCGCAAGGCGGTCTACCGACCGCTGCGGCGCGGCAACGCCCTCGAGGACACGGTCGCCCGCCTCGTGCAGACGATCCGGCTCGGCGTGGTCGCTCCGGGGGAGTCGCTGCCACCCGAGCGCGAGCTCGCCGCGTCGTTCGGGGTGAGCCGGGACACCGTGCGCGAGGCGATCCGCGAACTGGCCGACACCGGCTACCTGCTGCCGCGGCGCGGGCGGTACGGGGGAACGTTCGTCGCCGACCCGCTGCCGCACCCGACCACGTCGGGGACGGTGACGCCCGAGGAGATCGACGACGTCCTCGGACTGCGCCGCGTGCTGGAGACCGGGGCGGTGCGCGCCGCGGCGAGTCGATCGCTGGACGCCTCGACCCGTGCCGACCTGTGGGCGCGACATGAAGCAGCGCTGCCGGCTGGGCCGGAAGAGTACCGGCGCCTGGACACGTTGCTCCACCTGGCGATCGCCGAGGCCGCTGGCATCCCGTCGCTCGTCGCTCTCGTCGCCGAGAACAGAGCCGATGTCAACGTGTGGCTCGACACGTTCCCGCTGATGCCGCGCAACATCCAGCACTCGGGCGAGCAGCACGAGAGCATCGTCACCGCGATCCTCGCCGGGCGTCCGGATGCGGCAGAGGCGGCGATGCGCGACCACCTCGCCGGCTCCGAGGCGCTGCTGCGCGGCTTCCTCGTCTGATCAGCGCTAATCGGTCGCTTTTTTGAGGGTTCGCAACGGATACAGTTGCGAACAGATCAAGAGACTTCCGATTTCGCTATACCTGGCGCCTTTCCTATGACAGACTCGCGACAAGCGAATCTCAATGGGGAGGCTCCATGCCCGACACCATCCGAACGTCGACGGCGACACTCGACGCACCCGCCACCACCGGTGCGGTCCGCATCGACGGCGTCACCAAGCGCTACGGTGCTGCCACCGCGGTCGACGACCTGAGTCTGGATGTGCAGCCGGGGGAGTTCCTCTCTCTCCTCGGACCCTCCGGCTGCGGCAAGACGACGACCCTGCGCATGATCGCGGGCTTCGAGTTCCCTGACGCCGGCGACATCCTCATCTCCGGTCGCAGCGTCCTGAACCTCCCGCCCTATCGGCGAGAGGTCAACACCGTCTTCCAGGCGTATGCCCTCTTCCCGCATCTGACGGTCGCCGAGAACGTCGCGTACGGGCTGCAGCAGCGGCGGGTGCCGAAGGCCGAGCAGCGCGAGCGCGTGAGCGAAGCGCTCGACATGGTGCAGCTGCGGGCGTTCGCCGACCGCAAGCCGACGCAGCTCTCCGGTGGACAGCAACAGCGCATCGCCCTGTCGCGGGCGCTCATCAACAGGCCGAGCGTCCTCCTGCTGGACGAGCCGCTGGCAGCACTGGACCGGCAGCTGCGTGAAGAGATGCAGCTCGAGCTGAAGCTGCTGCAGGCACGGCTCGGCACGACCTTCGTGTTCGTCACGCACGATCAGGCCGAGGCGCTGTCGATGAGCGATCGGATCGCCGTGATGCGTGCGGGGCGGATCGAGCAGCTCGACGCACCGGCCGCCATCTACGCGGAGCCCGCCTCGGCGTACGTCGCCTCCTTCATCGGGCAGCAGAACTTCGTGCACGGCACCGTCCGCGCAGACGGGAACGCGGTCGACACCGCCATCGGGGCGATCTCCGGTCGGTGGGGTGGCGAGCGCGTCGCCGCAGGACAACCGGCCGTCGCCGCGATCCGGCCGGAGCACATCCGTCTGGAGCAGGGGGAGGGCGCAGGAGTCCCCGGACGCGTGCTGGGGGTCTCCCACCTCGGCGAGACCCTTCAAGTCGCGGTGCGCATCGGTGAGGACGCCACATTCCTCTCGCGCATGCCCGCCCCGACCGCCCCGTCGGTGGGGGTCGACGACGTCGTCCGCTGCGTCTGGAGCGCGGCGGATGCACGGTTGTTCGCCGCCGAGGGCATCCCGACCACCGCGACGCACGTGATCACCCTGCCCAAGGACGGCGGCAGATGACGGGCGGGCCCCCGGTGCGCGTGCTGGCGCATCGGAGCGCTGCGCGGGTGATCCGCACCGAGCTGACCCGGCGCGGCTTCCTCGCCACCGCGATCATGGCGGGAGGGGCGGTCGTGCTCAGCGCCTGCGCGCCGGGGCAGAACGCCGCGGCGGTGCACGCCAAGGGCGGCCCCCTCGAGGACAAGCTCTCCATCTACAGCTGGGGCGACTACGACGCCCCGGAGGTGCTCGAGCAGTTCACCGCGGAGAACGGCCCGCGCATCGTGCTCGACGCCTTCAACTCGAACGAGGAGCTGATCGCCAAGCTCGTCGCGGCGCGCGGCACCTCGGGATACGACATCGTCGTACCGACCGGGGTCTTCGTCGGACCGATGGCCGAGAACGGACTCCTGCAGAAGTTCAACCTCGACCTGCTGCCGAACATGAAGCATGTCGCGCCCGAGTTCCGCGGGCGCTCATGGGACCCCGGCAACGAGTACTCGGTGTGCAAGGCCTGGGGGACCACGGGCTTCGTCTACGACAAGAGGGTGATCTCGCGCGAGCTCACGACCTGGAACGACTTCATCGACGCCGCACAGAACGAGGCCTCCGGTTCGACCTCGGTGCTCGATGACCCGGCGCCGCTGCTGGGCATCTACTTCTGGGCCAACGGCATCGACTGGACGACCACGGATCCCGACGACCTCGACGCGGTCGAGAAGTTCCTGGTGAAGGATCTCGCGCCGCACGTCTCGGCGTTCGACTCGTATCCCGGCGGTTCCTCGATTCCCCAGGCCTCGCACGCGCTGCTGCAGTCCTACAACGGCGACGCGCGGCTCGGGATCTTCGAGTCCGACGACCCCGACCGCTGGCAGTGGGTGCTGGGGAGCCCGGCGACCGAGCTGTGGATGGACAACTGGGCGATAGCCGCCGGTGCTCCGCACCCCGAGGCCGCGCACGCGTTCATCGACTTCGTGCTGCAGCCCGATGTGCAGCTCGCGCAGGTGGACTACATCGGCTATGACACCGGGATCAGCGGCATCCGCGAAGAGGCGGAGGCCGCGGGTCTCGAACGACTCGACATGGTGTTCTTCGACGAGAAGCAGGTGGAGACCATGCACGAGGGCAAGCTCACCGATGCGCAGGACCGCGTCGTCTCGATCTGGAACTCGATGAAGGCGGCAGCCGGTGCCTAAGCTCAAGTTCGGTCTCGCCATCCCCGCGTGGGCCTGGCTGCTCATCTTCTTCGTCGCCCCGATCTTCATGGTCGTGGTGTTCAGCTTCGGCTACAAGCCGAGCATCTTCGCCACGCACGCACTCGACCACCTCTCCTTCGACCGCTACCTCGAGGCGCTCTCTCCGACGTTCTTCAGTACCTTCCTGAACACACTGTGGATCGGCATCCTCGGCACCGCGCTGTGCCTGGTGATCGGCGGCCCCGTCGCGTACTGGATCGCGGTGAAGGCCCCGCCGTCGAAGCGCGGGCTGCTCCTCGCGCTGGTGATGGTGCCGTTCTGGACGAACTTCCTCGTGCGCACCATCGGCTGGCAGGTGATCCTCGCCCCTGAGGGGTGGCTCTCCCAGCTGCTGCAGGGCATCGGGGTCATCCCCGGCCCGCTCGATTTGCTGTACTCGCGCGGGGCCGTGCTGCTCGGCGTCGTCTACAACTATCTGCCGCTGATGATCCTGCCCCTGTTCGTGGCGTTCGACCGGGTGTCCGGCCCGCTGCGAGAGGCGAGCAAGGATCTCGGTGCGAACAGCATCACCACCTTCCTCCGGGTGACCGTGCCGCTGGCCAGGCCCGGCATCATCGCCGGTGTGCTCCTCGTCTACATCCCCTTGATGGGCGACTACATCACCGCCACCGTGCTCGGAGGAGCGAAGGGCAACATGATCGGGCAGGTGGTGGCGAGTCAATTCCAGACCGCCCAGAACTGGGCGCTGGGCTCGGCGATGGCCGTGCTGCTGATCATCGTCATCATGATCTCGATCGCGGTCGCCGCCGGTCTGCTCTGGCTCGTGACGCTGCCGCTCCGACAACGCCACCGCCTCGTCCTGGGGGAGGGATCATGACCGATACGAAGACCACCGCGCCGACGCCGCGCGCGCGCCGCGGAGCCGGACGCTTCGTGCTCCCGATCTGGGCGGCACTGGTGTTCCTGTTCCTGTTCCTGCCGATCCTCGTGATCATCGTGTACTCGTTCAACGTCGGCCGTCTGCTGGTGTCGTGGGACCACTTCGGCTTCGACTCCTTCCTCGCGATCGTGAACAAGCCGGCGATCCGCGACGCCGTGCTCGTGTCGGTGCGCACCGGTCTGCTGGCGGCTCTGCTCGCCACGGCGCTCGGCACACTGGCAGGCATCGCGATGGCCCGAAACCCCGGTAAATGGGTGTGGTGGTTCCTCGGACTCCTGCTGCTCGTGTCGGTCACCCCCGAGATCGTGGATGCCGTCGCGCTGCTGCCGTGGCTCGTGTTCCTCGGACAGGACGCGGGCATCGGCATCTTCAACGACGGCACCATGCGGCTCGTCGTCGGACAGTCGCTGTTCTCGATCGCCATCGTGTCGTACATCGTGCGGGCCCGCCTGGTGGGACTCGACGCCCGCCTGGAGGAGGCCTCGGCCGACCTCTACGCTCCGCCCGTGCGCACCTTCTTCAAGGTCACGCTCCCGCTCGCGATGCCCGCGGTGCTCGCCGGGTTCCTGCTGTCGTTCACGCTGAGCCTCGACAACACGGTCGTGTCGGCATTCGTGCAGGTCTCGGGAACCACGCCGTGGCCCGTGTACGTGCTCAGCGCGCTGCGCAGCGGACTGCGTCCCGAGATCGCCGCGGTGTCGACGATCATGCTGGTGCTCACGCTGCTCGCTCTCGCGCTGGTGGCGGTGGTGCTCAAGAGAGCGGGCGACTCGGCGACCGAGATCGCCCGCACGATGGCCGGGGGTTGACCGTGACGTATGCAGATCTGGTGTTTACCGGCGGTGTGCGGGGAGGACGGGTGTTCCTCGCGGATGCCGCGCGTTCCACCGCGCACGCCGTGGCGGTCACCGCCGGTCGCATCAGCGCGGTGGGGCACGATGTCTCGGCGCTGATCGGACCGGACACCGAGGTCGTAGACCTCGACGGAGGGCTGCTGGTCCCCGGTTTCCAGGACGCGCACGTGCATCCGGTCTGGGGCGGTCTCGACATGCTGCGCTGCGACCTGTCGGCGCTGGCGACGCGGGAGGAGTACCTGGCGCGGATCGCGGAGTACGCGGCGGAGCATCCGGACGACGAGTGGATCCTCGGTGGCGGCTGGCAGATGTCGGCGTTCCCCGGCGGCACACCGACCGCGGCCGACCTGGACTCCGTGCTGCCCGATCGCCCTGCGTTCCTGCCCAACCGCGACGGACACGGGGCCTGGGTCAACTCCCGGGCACTGGCGCTCGCCGGCATCACCCGCGACACCGCAGACCCTGCGGACGGTCGGATCGAACGCGACGCCGGCGGCGCCCCGAGCGGCACGCTGCATGAGGGCGCGATGGGTCTGGTCAACCGGCTCCTCCCGGTCGAGGTGCCGGAGCGACTCGTGGAGGCGCTCCTGCAGGGGCAGCGGCACCTGCACTCGTACGGTGTCACCGCCTGGCAGGATGCGATCGTCGGCACAGAGTACGGCGACGCGGGCGACCCGCTCCCTGCGTATCTGACGGCCGCGGCCTCCGGTGCCCTCACCGGTCGCGTCGTCGGTTCCCTGTGGTGGGACCGTTCGCGCGGGTTGGAGCAGATCGACGACATCGTCGCCCGCCGCGACGCCGGCACTGTCGGCCGCTTCCGGGCCCGCAGCGTGAAGATCATGCAGGACGGCGTCGCCGAGAACTTCACTGCGGCCATGCTCGAGCCCTACTGCGACGGCCATGGGCATCCGCGCGAGGACTCCGGGATCTCGTTCGTCGAACCGGAGCTGCTCAAAGAGGCCGCGACCCGGCTCGATGCCCTGGGCTTCACGCTGCACTTCCACGCGATCGGCGACCGCGCCGTGCGGGAGTGCCTGGATGCGGTCGAGGCCGCCCTCGTGCGCAATGGGCCACGCGGCAACAGGCATCACATCTCCCACATCCAGGTCGTGCACCCGGACGACATCTCGCGGTTCCGGGCGCTCGACGTCACCGCCAACATGCAGATGCTGTGGGCGACGCTCGAGCCGCAGATGGTCGACCTCACCATCCCGTTCCTCGGCGAGCAGCGCAGCACCTGGCAGTATCCGTTCGGCGACCTGCTGCGCTCCGGCGCCGCGCTCGCCGCGGGCAGCGACTGGTCGGTGAGCACGCCCAACCCGCTCGCCGCGATCCACGTGGCCGTCAATCGCCGCTCGGCGCCGACGGAGTGGGAGGGCGACTACGAGGCGTTCCTGCCCGAGCAGGCGATCGACCTGGCCACCGCGCTCGTCGCGTACACCGCAGGCTCCGCGCGCGTGAACCATCTCGACGACACCGGCACGATAGCGGTGGGCATGCGGGCGGACCTCGCCCTGCTCGACCGGGATCCGTTCGAGCATCCGGCGCAGGAGATCGGTCTGACCGAGGTGCGCGGCACCTGGGTCGAGGGGGAGCGGGTGTTCGACTCCGCGGGATGAGCCGTAGGAGGAGCCCCGCACACACACGAAGCCCCGGCGACCTCGCGTCGCCGGGGCTTCGTCTGTGACTGTGCTCGTGTCAGCGGGCGGCGGCCTCGTCGGCCACGGAGAGCGCGTCGTCGAGCGCGGCGAGTCCGCGCACCAGGTCGTCCTCGCTGATCACCAGCGGCGGCGCCACGTGCATGCGGTTGAAGTGTGTGAACGGCCAGACCCCGCCCTTCTTGGCGGCAGCGGCGAAGGCCCCCATCGGTGCGGCGTCGGCGCCCGCGGCGTTGAACGGTACGAGGGGCTCGCGCGTCTCCTGGTCGCGGATCAGTTCGACCGCCCAGAACAGTCCGAGGCCGCGCACGTCGCCGACGCTCGGGTGCTTCGCGGCCCAGGCGCGCACCGTCGGCTCGACGACGCGCGTGCCGAGGTCGCGCACGCGCTCCAGGATGCCGTCACGGCGGAACACCTCGAACGTCGCCACACCCGCCGCACACGCCAGCGGGTGACCGGAATAGGTCAGTCCGCCGGCGAACGGCATCGTGTCGAACGCGCTCGCGATGCGGTCGGAGATCACCACGCCGCCGAGGGGCACGTATCCGGAGTTCACACCCTTGGCGAAGGTGATCAGGTCGGGGCTCGCGTCGAACGCATCGATGCCGAACCACTCGCCCAGGCGACCGAAGCCGACCATGACCTCGTCGGCGATGTAGACGATGCCGTAGCGGTCGCACAGCGCGCGCACGCCCTGCAGGTAGCCGGGCGGCGGCACGAGCACGCCGTTCGTGCCGACCACGGTCTCGATGATGATCGCCGCGATCGTCTGCGGTCCCTCGAGCTGGATCGTCTGCTCCAGATGGGCGAGCGCTCGCTCCGACTCCTGCTCCGGGGTCTCGGCGTGGAACGGCGAGCGGTACAGGTAGGGCCCGAAGAAGCGCACGGCGCCGGAATCGACGGTGTCGTTGGCCCAGCGACGCGGGTCGCCGGTGAGCGAGATCGCGGTCGAGGTGGAGCCGTGGTAGCTGCGGTACATCGAGAGCACCTTGCGGCGGCCGGTGAACTGGCGGGCCATGCGCACCGCGTACTCGTTGGCTTCGGCGCCGCCGTTGGTGAAGAAGACCTTCTCGAGTCCTTCCGGGGCGACCTCGGCGATCAGGCGCGCGAGCTCGCCGCGCACGTCGTTCGCGATAGAGGGCTGGATCGTCGCGAGACGCCCCGCCTGGTGCTGGATCGCGGCGACCAGGTCGGGATGCTGGTGCCCGAGGTTGAGGTTCACCAGTTGGCTGGAGAAGTCGAGGTAGGCGTTGCCCTGGTAGTCCCAGAACGTCGAGCCCTCGCCCGTCGCGACCGGCATCGGGTCGATCAGGCCCTGCGCGCTCCAGGAGTGGAACACATGGCCGCGGTCGTCGGCACGCACCTGAGCCTCGGCCTCGGGAGCCGGGAGCGGGTGCGAGACGCCGTGGCGGTCGGTGAAGTTCGTCATCGTGGTCGCCCCTGTCAGTGGTTGCTCGGGAAGCCGAGGTCGATCTGCGACGGGGTGTGGTCGGGCCAGCGGGTCGTGACGACCTTGGAGCGCGTGTAGAAGTGCACCGACTCGGGGCCGTAGATGTGCGAGTCGCCGAACAGCGACTCCTTCCAGCCGCCGAACGAGTAGGCGCCGATCGGCACCGGGATCGGTACGTTGACCCCGACCATGCCGACCTCGATGTCGAACTCGTACTGGCGGGCGGTGCCGCCGTCCCGCGTGAAGATCGCGGTGCCGTTGCCGTAGGCGTTCGCGTTCACGAGGGCCACCGCCTCAGCGTAGGTCTCGACGCGCACGACCGACAGCACCGGGCCGAAGATCTCGTCGTCGTAGACCTTCATGCCGGGGGCGACCTGGTCGATCAGGCTGACGCCGAGGAAGAAGCCCTCGGAGTCGAACTGCTTCTGCGTGCCGTCGACGACGACCGTCGCGCCCTCGGCTTCGGCGCCGGTGACGTAGGAGGCGACCTTGTCGCGGTGCTCGCGGGTGATGAGTGGACCCATCTCGCTTTCGGCATCCGTGCCGGCGCCGATCTTCAGCCCGTCGATGCGCGAGGCGATGGCGGAGACCAGGTCGTCGGCGATGTCACCGACCGCGACCAGCACCGAGACGGCCATGCAGCGCTCGCCGGCGGAGCCGTAGGCGGCGGAGACCGCGGCGTCTGCGGCCGCGTCGATGTCGGCGTCGGGCATGACGACCATGTGGTTCTTGGCGCCGCCGAGGGCCTGCACGCGCTTGCCAGCGGACGAGGCGCGCTGGTAGATCGAGCGGGCGATCGGGGTGGAGCCGACGAAGCTGACGGCGTCGACCCTGGGGGAGTCGAGGATCGCGTCCACGGCCTCCTTGTCGCCGTGGACGACGTTGAGCACGCCGTCGGGGAGACCGGCCTCGGTGAAGAGCTTCGCGAGCCACACCGCGGCGGACGGGTCCTTCTCGCTCGGCTTGAGCACGACCGTGTTGCCGCAGGCGATGGCCGAGGCCACCATCCACAGCGGCACCATCACGGGGAAGTTGAACGGGGTGATCGCGGCGACGACGCCGACCGGCTGCTTGACCGAGTGCACGTCGACACCGCGCGAGACCTGCTCGCTGCGCTCGCCCTTGAGAAGGTGCACGAGTCCGGCCGCGAACTCGACGTTCTCGATGCCGCGCGACACCTCGCCGGCGGCATCCGAGAGCACCTTGCCGTGCTCGGAGGTGACGATCGCGGCCAGCTCGGGCGTGCGCTCCTTCAACAGCTGGCGCAGGCGGAAGAACACGTCGGCGCGCTTGATCAGGCTCGTCTCGCGCCAGCCCGGCAGGGCGGCCGCAGCCGCGGCGATCGCGGTCTCCACCTCGGCCGCCGATGCGAAGGCGACCTGCTTTGTCACCTGACCCGTTGCAGGATCGAAGATCTGACCGGTGCGGGCCGCTTCGGCGGTCTCCGTGCCGTTGATGACGTGACGGACGATGTCCACGATGTTCCTCCGAGGGCTGAAGAATGCGGGTCTCGAACACTCTGACCGGTGTTCGATAGGCTTGTGCTCCTCAATGATCACAGAGGGACGGAGATGATCGTGATGTCAGAACGTCAGGACTTCCGCTCTATCCGGACAGATCGTCCGACGAGAGATGACGCGCTCCTCACCGTCGCTGACGTCCTCGCCGAGCCGGTGCTGCAGGCCGGGGCTCCCGAGGTGATCGTCGGCGGCCGTTCTCTCGACGCCGCCGTGCGCTGGGTGCATGTGTCCGACAGCGCCGGTGTCGCCCGTCTGCTGGACGGCGGGGAGCTGCTGCTCAGCACCGGGGCCGGCTGGCCGGCCGCTGCGGCGGAGCTGCGTGCATTCGCCCTCGGGCTGCACCAGGCCGGGGTCGCGGGCATCGTGGTCGAGCTCGGGTCCGGCCAGGCGCGCATCCCGGATGCCGTCGTCGAGGTGTGCGCGGAGCACGGGCTCGCGCTGATCGCACTGACCAGCGAGGTCAAGTTCGTCGCCGTCACCGAGACCGTGCACCGCGCCCTGATCGCCGCGCAGACCATGGCGCTGCGCGAACGCCAACACCTGCACGAACTCTTCACGGCGCTGAGCCTGCGGGGAGCCCCGGCCGACGTCGTCGTCGCCGAGACGGCGCGGGCGCTCGGTGCACCCGTCGTGCTGGAGAACCTGGCGCGCGAGGTGATCGCACACGAGACCCTGCGGATGCCGGTCGCGGAGGCGCTGGGAAAGCTGCGCTCCGCCGACCGCGTGCCCGTGCAGGCGCGCGGCGTGCGGTGGGGGACCCTGCTCGCGCTCCCCGGACCCGCGCATCCGGCCGGCCGGCTCACCGTGCTCGAGCAGGGGGCCACGGCCCTCGCCTTCGGATGCCTCGCCGACGGCGGTGATTCCGAGTGGTCGCTGCTCGCGCAGCGCGGCCTCATCGACGACCTGCTCGGCGCGCGCTTCGCGAGTCCGGATGACATCGAGGCTCGCCTCGCGACCAGCGGCTTCATGCTTGCCGGGCGGCCGTGCCATGGCATCGTGGCACGTGGCACGGAACCTGCGGTGCACCTCGCCTACCGTGCGGCGCAGGCCGGGGTCGCGGTGGTCGCGGCGCGGGTGGGTGACGACGATGTCGCACTGCTGTCGCTGCCGGCATCCGTTCCGCTGTCGGATGCGCTCGTCGCGAGCCTCGTCGGTCCTGACCGCACGGTCTTCGTCGGACCCCCTGCGGACGACGTGCTGGGTCTGCTCGCCTCGCTGCGGGCCGCGCGCGATCTGGCGGCCAGCGATCGTTCGGATGGCGGTCCGCGTGTGCGGCGTGTGGACGACCGTCCGCTCGAGCGTTTCGTCGCCTCGTTGCGCGACGATCATCGCCTACTCGCACACAGCGAGCGGATGCTGGCGCCGCTGGTGACGCACGACCGCGAGCGCCGTGGCGACCTGCTCGAGGTGCTGGCGGCGCTGGTGGCACACCCCGGCAACCGCTCGGCAGCCGCCGCCGCGAGCCACCTCTCACGCTCCGTCTTCTATCAGCGCCTCACGTTGATCGGCGACCTGCTCGATGTCGACCTCGACGACGGGGAGACCCTCGCCGCGCTCCACCTCGCGCTGCTGGCGAAGCGGAGCGCGGCGCCGGTGGTGTGACCTTCGTGCCGTGTCCGCGAGGGTCAGAGCACCGACTGCGCGCGCGTGAGCACATCCCGCAGGATCTGCTCGATCTCGCGGAACTCCGAAGGCCCGACGGTGAGCGGCGGCGCGAGCTGGATCACGGGGTCGCCGCGGTCATCCGCACGGCAGTACAGACCGGCTTCGAACAGTGCGGGGGAGAGGAAGCCGCGTAGCAGCCGCTCCGACTCGGCGTCGTCGAAGGTCTCCTTGGTCGCCTTGTCCTTCACGAGCTCGATACCGAAGAAGTATCCGTCGCCGCGCACGTCGCCGACCAGCGGCAGATCGAGGAGCTTCTCGAGCTCGGAGCGGAACAGCGGGGAGTTCTCACGCACGTGCGCGTTCAACCCCTCCTCGTCGAAGATCGCGAGGTTCTCCAGCGCGACCGCGGCCGAGACCGGGTGTCCACCGAAGGTGTAGCCGTGCGGGAAGGACATGTCGCCCTTGGAGAAGGGCTCGTAGATGCGGTCGCTGACGATCGTCGCCCCGATGGGGGAGTAGCCGCTCGTCATGCCCTTGGCGCACGTGATCATGTCGGGCACGTAACCCAGACCCGTGCACGCGAACGTGTGTCCGAGACGGCCGAAGGCGCAGATGACCTCGTCCGAGACGAGCAGCACGTCGTGGCGGTCGCAGATCTCGCGCACGCGGGCGAAGTAGCCGGGAGGGGGCGGGAAGCATCCGCCGGAGTTCTGCACGGGCTCGAGGAAGACCGCGGCCACGGTGTCGGCCCCTTCGAAGAGGATCATCTCCTCGATGCGGTCGGCCGCCCACCGGCCGAACGCCTCGAGGTCATCGGCGGGCCCGCCCATCTCGGCCGCGCGGTAGAAGTTGGTGTTCGGCACGCGGAAACCGCCGGGGGTGACCGGTTCGAACATCGACTTCATCGCCGGGATGCCGGTGATCGCCAGAGCGCCCTGCGGGGTGCCGTGGTACGCCACCGCGCGCGAGATGACCTTGTGCTTTGCGGGCTTTCCCTGCAGCTTCCAGTAGTGCTTGGCGAGCTTGAACGCGGTCTCGACCGCCTCGCCGCCACCGGTGGAGAAGAAGACCTTGTTCAGGTCGCCGGGGGCCTCGTCCGCGAGACGGTCGGCCAGCTCGATCGCCGCCGGGTGCGCATACGACCACAGCGGGAAGAACGCCAGCTCGGACGCCTGTGCCGCCGCGGCCTCGGCCAACCGGCGCCGACCGTGGCCGGCGTTCACGACGAAGAGTCCGGCGAGGCCGTCGAAGTACTCCTTGCCCTTGGCATCCCAGATCCGATGACCCTCGCCCTTGACGATGATGGGCACGCCAGATTCGGCCATCGTGGACTGCCGGGTGAAGTGCATCCAGAGATGATCCTTCGCCATCCTCTGCAGCTCGGATTCCGACGGGATGGTGCGTGCGATGCTCATCTGGTCCCCCAGTTGTAGAGCTGCTTCTGCAGCTTGGCGTATATGAAGGTTTCGGTGGAGAGGACGCCCTCGATCGGGCGGATGACGTCGTTGATCAGTGCGAGCAGGTCGTCATCGTCCTCGCAGACCACCTCGGCGAGGACATCGAAGGAGCCGACCGTGATGACGACGTAGTCCACGGCGTCGATCGCGGCGATGGCCTCGGCGACGCGACGGGCATCGCCGGAGACGCGGACGCCGATCATGGCCTGGCGATGGAAGCCCAGCTGCATCGGGTCGGTGACGGCGACGATCTGCATGACACCGGACTCGGTCAGCCGCTGCACCCTCTGGCGCACGGCCGCCTCGCTCATCCCTACGGTGCGGCCGATCTCGGAGTAGGAACGACGGCCGTCCTCTTGGAGCAGCTCGACGATCGTCTTCGAGACCGCATCGAGGGAAGGGTGCTTCTTCGCCGGACTCATGGTGCGATCCTCGCACTCAAGGATGCTCTCGGCAACCGATTTCGCAGAATATGGTCATTCGTCCAGCGGAATCGGCAGGAAAAATCAGCTTTCGAGAGGTCCCAACCACGCACTCGCCGCGGTGGAGTGCGCGGATTCGGGGTCGGAGGGGTGGAACGCCCCGGCCAGCACGTCGCGGTAGAGGCGGGAGAGCTCGTTGGCGGAGAAGTACGACCCGCCGCCGGCGACGAGCATCGCCTCGTCGACGACATGCTTGGCCATCGTGATCGCGCGGTGCTTGACGCCGGAGAGCTGCGGGAACCACCGCGCGCCGTGATCGACACGGTCGTCCACATCGCGTGCGAGCGCGGCGATCTGCGGCGGCAGTGCGTCGTAGGCGATCGCCATGTCGGCGATGCGCCAGCGGATGTCGGGATCCTGGCTGTAGGCGAGACCCGTCTTCTTCGAGTGCCGCTTCTGCGCCGTCGTGACGGCGAGTTCCAGTGCTCGGCGGGCGATGCCCGTGTAGACGGACGCGAGCAGGATCTCGAAGACCGAGAAGATGCCGAACACGATGGGATCGGGGCTGGGGCCCGGGTCGATGCGGCGCACCACGTGCGCGGCATCGGCGACGGCGCCGTTCAGCCGCGTGGTGCGGCTCTGCGTGCCGCGCATGCCGAGGGTGTCCCAGTCGTCGGAGGTGGTGACCGCATCCGTCCGCTCGATGAAAGCGAACACGAGCTGGGGCGCGTCGGGGCTCGTGGTGTCGAGCCCGTGCAGGCCCAGTCGCGTCCACACCGGGGCGAGGGAGGTGAAGATCTTGGTGCCGGTGAAGGCGTACCCGCCGTCGCCATCGGGCACGGCTGCGGTGTCGCTGCCGAACAGCACCAGGTCGTTGCCGCCCTCGCTGATGCCGAACGCGAAGACCTCGCCCGCGACCGCCCCGTCCTGCACGAACTCCAGTCCGGGCACGCCGCGGTCGGAGAAGACCTTGGCGACGCCCGTCCACACGAGGTGCATGTTGACGGCCAGGGCGGTCGCCGGTGCGGCACCCGCGAGACGCTGCTGCAGGATCGCGGCTTCGGCGAGTCCGAGTCCGGCGCCCCCGCGCGCGGTCGGCACCAGGATCGACAGGTATCCCGCGGCCCGCAGCTCGTCGAGGTCCTGCGCGGGGAAGGTGTTCTCGCGGTCATGGATCGGAGCGCGCTCGCGGATGCGCTCGAGAAGGTCGTCGGGGAGGAACTCCGCGGGATCGAACGTGCTCATGCCAGTGCCTCCAGAAGCTGACGGACGGATTCCTCCGGGCGATCGCGGTGCAGGGAGTGTCCTGCGCCCTCGACGATCGACAGGGAGATCAAGGGGTTCGCGGCGAGGACCTCGTCGGCGAGAGCACCCGTGAAGATGCTGTAGACGGCGGGGTCGGCGCCGATCACGTGCGTAGGCACGCGCAGCCGCGCGGCCTCGGCGCGCACGTCCCACGGCTGGTTCTGGACGCTGGTCTGCTCCACGGCCCAGGCGCTCGCGCGCAGGACGGCGTCGACCTTGAGCTCCTGATCCTGCGGATGCCAGTGCGGATGCTCCTGCTGCACGACCTCGAGCCGGGTGTCGGCGAATGCGCGCTCCTGGCTGCGGCGGACGATCGCCGCATCGCGTCCGTCCACGTGGATCGCCGGATCGATGAGCACGAGACGCCGCGTCCATTCCGCGGCGGATGCTGCGGCGACCGTGCTGGCGGCGCCGCCGAGCGAGTGGCCGATGACCGCGTCCCAGGCGCCGCCGCCTTCGGGGAGCGTGACGGCGAGGTCGGCACCGTATGCGGCGACCGAGTAGTCCAGGGAGCGCGGCGCTTCGCCGTGACCTCGCAGATCCACGGCTGTCGCCTGCCATCCCGCATCGGCGAGAGCGTCGCCGAGACGCCACATCAGAGCGCCGGACGACCCGAGGCCGTGAACCAGAAGCGCTCGCCGGGATGCCGACGGGGAGCCCCACGAGATACGGGGCAGAGTGAGCGGTGCGGGCATGGCACCAGCCTACGACCGGGGGAGCGGGGGCGTCCTGGCGGGGAGCCCGCGGCGTTCAGCTGAGCGACACCAGCGGCGGAAGGTCGGCGGCGATCGTCAGCACGCGCTCGGCGGCCGCGTGGCCGGCGGACAGGCGTGCGGCGAGGTCGGCTCCGTCGAGGGTGGCCGCCAGGAATCCGGAGGCGAACGCGTCGCCTGCGCCGACCGGTTCGACGACGTCGACCACGGGGGCGGGGACGAACACCGGTTCGGCCTCGCCGTCGAAGGCGGTGGCGCCGACGTCGCCGTCCTTGACGACCAGCAGCGC
Source organism: Microbacterium sp. UCD-TDU (assembly GCF_000340625.1). Taxonomy (NCBI): domain Bacteria; kingdom Bacillati; phylum Actinomycetota; class Actinomycetes; order Micrococcales; family Microbacteriaceae; genus Microbacterium; species Microbacterium sp. UCD-TDU. Next base: position 306,025 of record NZ_KB454446.1, on the reverse strand, counting down.
GCAGTTCGGGAGGAACGCACGGATCTCGGCCGGAGCCGCCGTGCCCCAGATGCGTTCGGCCTCGTCGCGGCCGACGAAGGTGATGTCCGCGGCGTCCGCCAGGCGGGCGAGGGTCTCGGCCGCCTCCTGCGTGCTCCACAGCGGACGACGGTCGTTCACATCGAACGACACGAGAGCGCCGGCCGCGCGTGCGTCGATGAAGAGCCGATCGACCATCGCACGACACGACGCGGAGAGCGCGGGGGTGATCCCGGTGGTGTGCACGATCCGCACGCCCTGGAGCTGCGCGGTCGTGAGGAAGCCCGGCTCCATGCGGGAGGCGGCCGATCCCTGGCGGTAGTAGTAGACGGAGGACGACTCCGCTCCCGGATCCTTGAACATGACTCCGGTCGGCGCGGTGGCATCGCGGTCGATCCACAGCTCCACGCCTCGGTGCTCGAGCTCGGTGGCGACGCGGTCGCCGAGGGGGTCAGCGCCCAGACGCGATGCCCAGGCGACGCGGTGCCCGGTGGAGGCTGCGCCGGCAGCCACGTTGGACTCCGCGCCGGCGAGACCGATCGTCGCCGCTGCGGCGTCGGCCAGCCGGTCGTCCGTCGGGGTGATCAGCGCCATGGTCTCGCCGATGCAGACGATCTCGGGGGCAGAGGTCGAGGAGGAGGAGCTCATGAGGGGGTGACCGCCAGGGGTTCGGTGTCGGGATGCGGGCTCGCGTCGCGGTGACGCAGGTCGGGGAAGGAGCGGACGAAGACGACAGCGACGAGGAGTCCGACCGCGGCGAAGATCGTGGCGGCGAGGTACGCACCGCGCCAGTCGCCGACGTCGACGAGGAAGCCGGCGACGGCGGATCCTGCCGCGGCGCCGATGAGCTGACCGGTGCCCGCCCATCCGAACGCCTCAGCGGTCTCGCTGAACTTCACGCTGGCCGAGGTGATGGCGAAGAGCACGGCGAGAGCGGGGGCGATGCCGATGCCGGCGAGGATCAGGGTGCCACCCAGCCAGAAGACATTGAGCATGACCATCGTCAGGCCGAGCCCGATCGTCACGATCAGCAGCCGGCGCGCCATGGCCCACGGCCCGATGGGGATGTGTCCGAACGCCAGACCGCCGGCGAGGCTTCCGGCAGAGAACACGGCGAGCACGAGACCGGCGGCGAGGCTTCCGTGCTCGAATGTCGCGACCACGCCGACCTCCACGGCCGCACAGGCCCCGATCAGGAGGAAGCCGATCACGGTCGCCAGCAGCACGGGCGGCTTGAGCACGACCTTGCCGAGAGCGTTGCGACTGCGCGGGATGCGCACGCGCCCGACCTCGGGGGAGAGGATGAACCACGCTCCGCCGCCGACGAGGATGATCGCCACCAGCAGCAGTCCCTCCGCGGTGCCGATCTGTGTGGAGACGAGCGTGATCACGACGGGGGCCAGCACCCAGATGATCTCCTGCAGCGAGGCGTCGAGGGAGAACAGCGGAGTGAGGTTCGACGAGTTCACGAGCTTGGGGTAGATCGTGCGGACCGCGGCCTGGACCGGGGGAGTGGAGAGGCCGGCGAGCATCCCGAGCGCCATGTACCCCGGTACTTCGAGCGGGAGCAGAGCGAGGCACAGCACCGCCACGACGCACACCGACAGGGTGAGGGTGATCACGCGACGCATGCCCCACACGCCCATCCACCGGCTGGTGATGGGGCCGGCGATCGCCTGCCCCACACTGGTCGCGGCGAGCACCAGACCGGCAGATCCGTACGACCCCGTCTGCTGTTCGACATGCAGCAGGATCGCCAGCGACATCATCCCGTTGGGGAAGCGCGCCGTCAGCTGAGCAGCGATCATGCGCGCCACTCCCGGCGTGCGAAGAAGATCCCGATATCCCGCCACCAGACAACGGTACCGGCACCCGGCGGGGGCCGTCGAAGCGGGTACGGATGCGACACGCCGACGACACGCCGAGAGGCAGTTTCCACAGGTCTCGGAATGTCCGAAGCCCCTCGTATGGTCGCCCCTGTGGATGGATCTCTCACAGGGGCTTCCCAGCCGCGATTTCCTGCGGTTCGAGTGTCCCCGTACGGGGTCTCTGCCTGTGGAAGAAACGGTGGAGAACCTGTGTTGTATCTGTAGAGAACGGTGGATAACTACACGGATGTAACTACTACCCCTTGTGGTCGCCCCCAATGTCGGTCCCCATATGTAGTATTGAAGTCCCGGCAGGGGGTCTACCGGGAAACAGCCTGATGAGAAGCAGGCCAGAGATTTGAGGGGTTACGAAAAAGATGTCGATCACGGTCTACACAAAGCCTTCCTGCGTTCAGTGCAACGCCACCTACCGTGCCCTGGATGCCAAGGGCATCGAGTACGAGATCCTCGACCTGTCGGAAGACCCGACGGCGCTCGAGCAGGTCAAGGCGCTCGGCTACATGCAGGCACCCGTCGTCGTCACCGACGAGGGTCACTGGTCGGGCTTCCGTCCCGACAAGATCGACGAGCTCGCCTCCCGTCTGGCGTGACGCCCCATGAGCGCCGTCGCGACCGCAGCGCCGCTCCTGATCTACTTCTCGAGCGTCTCGGGTAACACCGCGCGGTTCATCGAGAAGCTCGGGCTCCCGTCCCGACGCATCCCCCTCCACCGGAACGAAGAAGACCTCGTCATCGACGAGCCCTTCGTGCTGGTCACCCCCACCTACGGCGGGGGAGCAGGGCGCGGCGTCGAGAAGGGCGCCGTTCCGAAACAGGTGATCCGGTTTCTCAACGACGAGCGCAACCGGCGCCACATCCGCGGCGTGATCTCCGCGGGCAACACCAACTTCGGCGAGGCGTTCTGCCTCGCCGGCGACATCATCAGCCGCAAGTGCAACGTGCCTCACTTGTATCGGCTCGAGATCTTCGGCACACAAGACGATGTGGATCGCGTGAGCGACGGATTGGAACGACGGTGGCAGCTTCAGTGACCGAGACAGCGGCATTCAAGGCGAACCCCTCCTACGAGGGTCTCGACTATCACGCCCTCAACGCGATGCTCAACCTGTACGACGCGAACGGCAAGATCCAGTTCGACGCCGACAAGCGCGCCGCGCGGGAGTACTTCCTGCAGCACGTGAACCAGAACACGGTGTTCTTCCACTCGCTCAAGGAGCGCCTGGACTACCTCGTGGAGAAGGAGTACTACGAGGGCGCCGTCATCGAGAAGTACTCGATGGAGTTCATCCAGAAGCTCAACGACCTCGCCTACGGCAAGAAGTTCCGCTTCGAGACCTTCCTCGGCGCGTTCAAGTACTACACGAGCTACACGCTCAAGACGTTCGACGGCAAGCGCTACCTCGAGCGCTTCGAGGACCGCGTCGTCATGACCGCCCTCGGACTGGCGGACGGCGATGAGAAGCTCGCCGTCGCCCTCGTCGAGGAGATCATCTCCGGCCGCTTCCAGCCGGCCACCCCGACCTTCCTCAACGCCGGCAAGGCGCAGCGCGGCGAGCTCGTCAGCTGCTTCCTGCTGCGCATCGAAGACAACATGGAGTCGATCGCCCGCGGCATCAACTCCGCCCTGCAGCTCTCCAAGCGCGGCGGCGGCGTCGCCCTGCTGCTGTCGAATATCCGTGAGTCGGGTGCGCCGATCAAGCAGATCGAGAACCAGTCCTCGGGCATCATCCCGGTGATGAAGCTCCTCGAAGACAGCTTCAGCTACGCCAACCAGCTCGGTGCGCGTCAGGGCGCCGGCGCGGTGTACCTCAACGCCCACCACCCCGACATCATGCGCTTCCTCGACACCAAGCGCGAGAACGCCGACGAGAAGATCCGCATCAAGACGCTGTCCCTGGGCGTCGTGGTTCCGGACATCACGTTCGAGCTCGCCAAGAACGACGAGGACATGTACCTGTTCTCGCCGTACGACGTCGAGAAGGTCTACGGCGTTCCGTTCGGCGATATCTCGGTCACCGAGAAGTACCGCGAGATGGTCGACGACCCGCGCATCAAGAAGACCAAGATCAACGCGCGCGAGTTCTTCCAGACCGTCGCCGAGATCCAGTTCGAGTCCGGCTACCCGTACGTCATGTTCGAAGACACGGTGAACAAGGCCAACCCGATCAAGGGTCGGATCAACATGTCCAACCTCTGCAGCGAGATCCTGCAGGTGAACACGCCGACCACGTACAACGCCGACCTGTCGTACGACAACATCGGCAAGGACATCTCCTGCAACCTCGGCTCGATGAACATCGCGCTGTCGATGGACGCCGACGACCTCGGACAGACCGTCGAGACGGCGATCCGCGCCCTCACCGCGGTGAGCGACCAGAGCCACATCGGCTCGGTGCGCTCGATCGAGGACGGCAACGACCGCTCTCACGCGATCGGCCTCGGCCAGATGAACCTGCACGGCTACCTCGCTCGCGAGCACGTGTACTACGGCTCCGAAGAGGGCATCGACTTCACGAACATCTACTTCTACACGGTGCTGTTCCACGCGCTGCGTGCCTCGAACAACCTCGCCATCGAGCGCGGCACCACGTTCGACGGGTTCGAGGACTCGACCTACGCATCGGGCGAGTTCTTCGACAAGTACATCGACCAGGCCTGGGTCCCCGCGACCGAGAAGGTCAAGGAGCTCTTCGCCGGCAAGCACATCCCGACGCAGGACGACTGGGCTGAGCTGAAGGCGTCGATCCAGAAGCACGGCATCTACAACCAGAACCTGCAGGCCGTGCCGCCGACCGGTTCGATCTCGTACATCAACAACTCGACGTCGTCGATCCACCCGATCGCGTCGAAGATCGAGATCCGCAAGGAAGGCAAGCTCGGTCGCGTCTACTACCCGGCGGCGTTCATGACGAACGACAACCTGGAGTACTACCAGGACGCGTACGAGATCGGCTACGAGAAGGTCATCGACACGTACGCCGCGGCCACGCAGCACGTCGATCAGGGCCTGTCGCTGACGCTGTTCTTCAAGGACACCGCCACCACGCGTGACATCAACAAGGCGCAGATCTACGCATGGCGCAAGGGCATCAAGACGATCTACTACATCCGCCTGCGTCAGCTGGCGCTCGAGGGCACCGACATGGCCGAGTGCGTCTCGTGCATGCTCTGACCTGCTGTTGACCTGAGAACGACGCTCTGAATCCCGAGAAACGACGAAGAAAATGACTCCCGAAAGACTCAAGCTGGTCTCCAGCGTGCAGGCGATCAACTGGAACCGCATCCAGGACGACAAAGACCTCGAGGTCTGGAACCGTCTGGTGAACAACTTCTGGCTGCCCGAGAAGGTGCCGCTGTCGAACGACGTGCAGTCGTGGAACACGCTCACCCCCGACGAGCAGCTGCTCACCATGCGGGTGTTCACCGGTCTCACGCTGCTCGACACGATCCAGGGCACCGTGGGTGCGGTGTCGCTGATCCCCGACGCGATCACGCCTCACGAAGAGGCCGTCTACACGAACATCGCGTTCATGGAGTCGGTGCACGCGAAGAGCTACTCCTCGATCTTCTCGACGCTCGCGTCGACGAAGGAGATCGACGAGGCGTTCCGCTGGTCCACCGAGAACCCGAACCTTCAGAAGAAGGCTCAGATCATCATGGACTACTACCAGGGCGACGACCCGCTCAAGCGCAAGGTGGCCTCCACCCTGCTGGAGTCCTTCCTGTTCTACTCGGGCTTCTACCTGCCGATCTACTGGTCCTCGAAGGCGAAGCTGACGAACACGGCCGACCTGATCCGCCTCATCATCCGTGACGAGGCCGTGCACGGCTACTACATCGGCTACAAGTTCCAGAAGGGCCTCGAGAACGAGACCCAGGAGCGCCGCGATGAGCTCAAGGACTACACGTTCTCGCTCATGTACGAGCTCTACGACAACGAGGTGCAGTACACGCAGGACCTCTACGACGGCGTCGGTCTGACCGAAGACGTGAAGAAGTTCCTGCACTACAACGCCAACAAGGCCCTCATGAACCTGGGCTACGAGGCGATGTTCCCCTCCAGCGTCACGAACGTAAACCCGGCCATCCTGTCGGCGCTCTCGCCGAACGCCGACGAGAACCACGACTTCTTCTCGGGGTCGGGCTCGTCGTACGTGATCGGCAAGGCCGAGGCCACGGAAGACGACGACTGGGACTTCTGAGTCCGTCGCGTCAGCACCGGATTCGCTGACGTGCCAAGGGCCCCGGCCGGCTGCTCACCACGAGCGGCTGGCCGGGGCCTGCATTTGTCTCCCGGAGCGCGTGGCCACCGGCCCGGACCTAGAATCATCCCGATGACCGAGGAGACCGCCGCCGAAGCGCGCGTCCGCGTGAAGGTGACGCGGACGCTCGTGCGCACCCCACTGGTCGTGGGCACGGTGCTGCTGCTCGCGGCCATCGGCTTCACGCTCCTGGGCGACGACCTGAGCATCTTCCCGTTCCTGCTCATGCTGGTCGGGGGCTGGTGCTTCGGCTTCGCGTTCGTGAACGCGACCCTGGGCATGGTGCCGACTCGCAACGGAGCGATTCTGCATCTCGGCGTCGCCATCGTGCTCGGAGCCGTCCTGGCCTTCGTGGTCGAGTTCGGGGGAGACCTGATCGAGCCGTTCCCCGACGAGGTGCGCGGCATCGCCGTGGTGCTGCAACTCGCGGCCATCCCGGCGACCGGCTGGATCTGGCTCGCGCTCATCTCTCGGGTCACGGATCTCTTCGGGCGCAGAGACGCGAAGAAGAGGCCGTCGCCGGTGGCACCGGAGTGGGAACGGGAGGAGAGCGGCGACGGGTCGATCGTGCGCTTCCCCGCCGTCGAGCTGCGGCTGCGCACCCTCACGCAGGCGATCGTCGGGATCACTGTGGTCGGCGGGCTGCTCGGTGTCGCACTCGTGATCGCGCTCGACGACATCGTGATGCGGATGGGGCCTCGGATGATGATCCTCTTCCTGGGCATCACGGTCGCGCTTCCGGTGTATCTCGTGTTCACGGCGATCCTGCGTCGGCGAACAGTGCCCTGCACGGTCGCCTTCGGGAACGACGAGCTGCGTGTGGGAGTGGGAGACGAGCTGCACAGGATCCCGTTCCGGGAGCTCGAGTTCCTGCGCTGGCGGTGCCGCAGCGACTACGCGCGCATCGAGGTGCGCGGCGCCGGTGCCGATCTGTCGCTCTTCGCCGGGCTCGCCAAACCGCCCCGCGGCTTCTCCGCCGAGCTTCCCGCCCTGCCCCGCCGGGTCTATCGACGTCTGGAGCTCGCAGGATTCACGCTCGAGAAAGCGCGCAGGGGCGAGGTCATCACCTTCCGCGGGCCCTCAGAGCCCGCCTCGCGCGCCCCTGCGCACTGACCGGGTGCCGGCGGCCGGCACTCGACCTCGACGCGTTGCCCCAGATCACTCCGCCGGGTATTCCTGCGCCGTGAGCAGTCGCGCCAGATGCGCGGCGTTTCTCGCAGCCGTCTCGATCGCAGCGGCGACCTTCTCGGGTGTCTCGTCGAGATCCTTGTAATCGGTGGTGTGCATCGCCTCGCCGTTCCAGTACACCGAGCTCTGGGCGGGTACCGTGAAGCCGACGTCGTTCAGCGACTGGAAGAGGATCGCGGCGATGTGATGGGCCCCGTCTTCGTTGCCGACGATGCCCGCGATCGCCACCTTGTCGAACAGCGTGGGTCGTCCGTCAGCATCCGTCTCGCCGAGTTCTGCATCGAGGCGTTCGAGCACACGCTGCGCGACGCTCGAATGCTGCCCCATCCAGGTGGGGGTGACGAAGACGAGGATGTCGGCGTCCAGTACCTGCTCACGGATGCGCGGCCACTCGTCGTCGCCGCCCATGTCCTTCTCGACCCCGGGGCTGAGGGAGAGATCCACGGCGCGGACCAGATCTCCGGCGACGCCGTGAGCGGAGAGGGCATCGAGCAGCTGCGTCGCGAGGAGATCGGAGCTGGAGGCTGCGGGTGACGGCTTCAACGTGCACGACACGGCGACAGCGGTGAGTGGTGTCTTCATGCTCCGAGCACACCAGACGACGACGAACGTGCACAGGGGGTTTCCGAGTCCGGGCTATCCTGGTAGACGGCACCGACGACAGGAGATCCCGTGATCCTCAGCTTCCTCTTCTTCATGATCCTCTTCATCGGGGGGATCCTGCTGATGGGCATCTCGTTCGGGCTGCCCGCGTTCCAGGCGATCGCGTTCTGCGGGGGGCTCCTTCTGGTCACGCTGGCCATGGCCTTCCTCCTCCGCCAGGGCGGCACCGCCACCCGTCGGTCGAACAACTGGTCGGGCAAGGCCGCCGAGTGACTCATCGCGGTCTGCGCGTCGCGCCGCGACGCGTCTGACCGCTCACCATCGTCTGGCGAGCCGCGCTTCGAGGTTCGCTCTGATTGCGGGCCACTCCGGCTCGATGATCGAGTACTCCACGCTGTCGCGCAGCGCGCCGTTGCGGTACCGGCTCATCGCCCGCATCACGCCGTCCTGCTTGGCCCCGAGGCGCTCGATCGCCGCGCGCGACTGGAAGTTCACCCACTGCGTCGTCAGGCCGACACGGAACACCCCGAGCGTCTCGAACGCATGCCGCAGCAGCAGCAGCTTGGATTCGGCATTGGTACCGGTGCCGTGCGCGGAGGGGCGGTTCCAGGTGAAGCCGATGTGCAGACGAGGCACGTCGGCGACGATGTCGTAGTACGACGTGAGCCCCAGGATGCGGCCGGACGCGTCGAAGGCCGTGAACGGGACCATCTCGCCCTTCTCGATGAGTCCGATCCGTCGCTCGACCTCTGCCGCCACCCCGTCCGGCTCGGGCACCGAGGTGTACCACGCCGTCTTCCACAGGTCGTCCTCCTGCACGGCCTCGATCAGTCCCTCGATGTGCGAGCGATCGAGAGGGCGCAGTTCGACGAGTCGGCCGGTGAGGGTGACGGGGGAGGGGGCGACGAGGAAGGCCATGTCGACATTCAACCAGCGACGAGCAGCGTCTGACGCAACAGGCGCTGGTAGGCCACGACCAGCTCGATCGTGACATCCATCTCGAAGGCGAGGCTCGCCAGATGCGGTCCCCGAACCTCCTCCGCCTCGGCGTAGGCGCGCGGGGTGATCAACAGGGATGCCGCCCATTCGTCTGCCTGCCGCTCCTGAAGCGCACGGATGGCAGGGGTGGGCGCGGGGAGATGGCCGAGGCAGACGTGACCGAGTTCGTGGGCGAGGACGCTGCGAGTCGTGCGCGCGCTCATCCCGGGGCTGAGGCGGATCGTGCGCGTCACGGGGTCATAGCCCCCACGCGTGCGGCCGACACGTTCGACGACGCGCACCCTCTGCTCGTCGGCGAGGCGGAGAAGGTGCTGCATGGTCCCCCTCCTCGTGCCGGTCTCTCGCTCCGGGTCGGAAGCCCGGCCTATTCGTAGAGGTCGTCGGTGTCGGCATCGTGCCTGACGCCGGATTCGAAGGCGACCTCTCGGGTATCTTCGCGCGGGCCGGCGACATCGGGTGTGCGGCGGATCGGCGTGATGCGCGCGGTGGCATCGCCGTCCGCGCGCAGCCGCTCTTCTGCGCGGGCGAAGAGCACGTGAGGCTCGACGCCGAGGTCGGCGCAGACCGCGTAGACGACGGGGACCGGGATCGCGCGCTTGCCCGTCACGTAGTTGTCGAGAGCGCTCCGGGCGATCCCGATGCTGCGCGCCATCGCTGCGATGCTGCTCCGTGACGCCGCGATCTCCGCGCGCATCTGGCGACCGACAGCGTCGTTGAACTCCTCGGCAGGTGTCTTCACCTGGCTCACCATAGCAGCGCGGCGACTCCAGAATGCCGCCATTCTGGCTCATTCGAGCCCCATGCGCGTCTGTTCGTGGCGCTAGTGTAGGCAGATGGGGACAGAATTACGTCATTTGCTGGCATCTGAGGTCGACGGGGCGCGGTTCCACGCCGGGGTGTCCTTCTCCGAGCTGTCCGAGCGCTCGGGTATCGGGCCCGACGCCCTGGGAAATCTGCTCGACGGCATCGACGACTTCACGGTCGTCGACCTCGCGCGCATCGCCGAGGTGCTCGGGGTTCCTGTCACCGCTCTGCTCCCCGGTGCGGTGCCCGACGACTCCTGACGACGTCGGCGCCGGAGGGTAGCGTTGTGCGCATGAAGACAGTGTCGTTCGGATCAGCCACCGCCCCCGCCGTCATCGCCGGAATGATGCGCATCGACGACAAGGACGACGCTCACATCCGCGCACTGTACGAAACCGCCCGCACCGCCGGTATCGACTTCTTCGACCATGCCGACATCTACGGCGGGAGCATGCATCACTGCGAGACGCGGTTCGCCGATGCGCTGCAGCTCACCACTTCCGAGCGCGACGAGATCGTTCTCCAGACGAAGTGCGGCATCGTGCCGTCGCAGGGGATGTTCGACTTCTCGTACGCGCACATCGTGGCGCAGGTCGAGGGGTCGCTCGCAGCCCTGCGGACCGATCGCCTCGACGTGCTCCTGCTCCACCGCCCCGACGCCCTCGTCGAGCCCGAGGAGGTCGCTCGCGCCTTCGACGATCTGGAGAGCGCGGGAAAGGTGAAGGCGTTCGGCGTCTCCAATCACACGCCGCGCCAGATCGACCTCCTCCGCACGGCGGTCCGGCAGCCGCTGGTCGCGAATCAGCTGCAGCTGTCGATCACCCACGCGCCGATCATCGCGCAGCCGGTCGCGGCCAACATGGCCGGGCACGCGCAGAGCGTCGTGCGCGACGGCGGCGGCATCGTGGAGTACTGCCGGATCAACGGCATCACGATCCAGGCCTGGTCGCCGTTCCAGGACGGCTTCTCCCACGGCGTGTTCCTCGGCAATCCCGAGTACGCAGAACTGAACGCCGTGATCGACCGCCTCGCGGCGGCGCACCACGTGACACCCATCGCCATCGCGACCGCCTGGATCACCCGCCACCCCGCGGGCATGCAGGTCGTCCTCGGCACCACGACGCCGCAGCGGGTGCAGGACGCGGCGGCCGGCGCCGACATCGAGCTCACCCGCCCCGAGTGGTACGAGCTGTTCCGCGCCGGCGGTCACCTGCTTCCTTAGCCCGAGCGGTATGCCGCGGCGTCGTCTACCCTGAAGCCATGGCGTTCCTGTTCTCGCTCCTCGTCATCGCCCTGATGATCGGCGCGCTGATCGACATCATCACGCGGGACAGCTCGCTGGTGAAGTTCCTGCCCAAGCTGGCATGGATCATCATCGTCATCCTGCTGCCGCTGATCGGCGGCCTGCTGTGGTTCGGGCTCGGTCGCGAGTACGGCGAGTCCGGCATCCAGATGCCGCGGATGCGCAGAGCGGAACGCCCTGCGGCACCGACCGACGTGCGTCCGGCGCCGCCGAGGGACACCAGGACGACCGAGCAGCAGATCGCCGACCTCGACCGAGAGATCGAGGAGTGGCGGCTGCGCCAGGAGATCGAGAAGAACCGCGGGACCGACGGCGAGGGCTCGACCGGACCTGCGGGCTCCGCCTAGGCGACGGACTCGACCTCGGCGATCTGCGAGCGGTCGAACGACTCGCGGATCGCGTCTTCGAGGGTCGGGTACCGGAACTCGAACCCGGCCGCGGCGAGCTTCTCCGGCAGCACCCAGCGGCTCTTCAGGATCAGCTCGGTCTCGGTGCGCATGCCGATCGCTCCGAGCTCCAGCATCCATCGCGGCATCGGCACACCGACACGCACGCCCAGGACGCGGCGCACCATCGCCATGAACTCGGCGTTGTCGACGGGGTGCGGGGATGCGGCGTTGACGGGGCCTTCGAGCGAGGGCGTCTGTTCGAGGAATTCGATGATGCGGGCGACGTCTTCGATGTGCACCCAGCTGAAGCGCTGGCGACCATGACGCGCACCCGGGAAGTGGCCGGTGCCGGCGGCGCGTCGTGCCGCGCTGACCGGCCAGCGTCCGTCGTACTGCGACCCGCCGAGCCCGAACCGGGCGAGCTTCTCCACGGGACCGAGCACGCCCCCGTGGCCGAGGACGATCGTGCTGCGCAGGGCGACGCGGCGGGTGGAGGGCAGTTCGTCGGCGAACAGCGCCTTCTCCCAGGCCCTCGCGACCTCGACCGAGAAACCGGTGCCGATCTCTCCGGTCGACTCGGTCATCGGGCGGTCTTCGGCGTGACGGTAGATGGTCGCCGTCGAGGAGTTCACCCAGAGCGCGGGAGGGGCCGACGCACGCCGGATGGCGGTGCTCAGCGACGCCGTGGTGTCGAGGCGGGAGCGGAAGATCTCGGCGCGGTTCTCCGGCGTGTAGCGGCAGTTGACGCTCTTGCCGGCGAGGCCGATCACGAGGGCCGCGCCATCGACGGCGCGGTCGATCTCGACCTGATCGCCCCAGCGGATGTCGGCACCCGAACGGGAGATCGTGACGACCTCGCGACCCTCGGCGTGGAATCTCGGCAGGAGGAAGCGGCCCATGAATCCGGTGGATCCGCCGATGACGACCCGTCCTGCGCTCATGTGGTCTGCTCCTTCTCGGAATGGTGGATGCGATAGGTGAAGTCGCCCCGGTACTCGTACACACGGCCGAGGAACGGCGCGTCGACGGTCAGGGCCATGCGCTGTCGATCGAGGGCATCGTCGAAGCGCTCGGTGAGGCGGATGAGCGGCGCGATGGGCGCGGGGATGCGCATCCGGAGGCGTCCGAGACGCACACCGACCGCGCGGCTGACGAGGTGCAGCGCGCCCTGGTGCACCTCGACGTCGAAGCACGCGGCGACCAGGCCCGGCTCGCCCAGCTCGTCGACGACGCGGCCGTGCCGTGTGAGCGCCGCCGCATCGCGCATGGTCCACGGTCCGCGGTCGAAGTGGAAGGTGCGTTCGCCGATGGCCCTGGAGGCGATCGTGCGGTTCTCCACGCGGAACGGCACATCGCACTCCCAGACGGCGGCGACCACGCCCCGGCGCTCGAGGAGACGGAGGAACGGCCACAGCCATCGTCGCGGGGTGCCGACGCGCTGGAAAACGCCATCGCCGATGCCCACCGCGCCGTCGGGGATCGCCTCGAAGTACGCGCGCAGCCGGGGGTGCAGGTCATCGATGCGCTCGCCCAGCGCCCTGGCGTACGGGGACTGCGGCGGGGGCGTCACTCTTCGAGCCTAGCCCTGTCCTCGGCACCTCCCCCTCGGCGCCGGCGGAGCCCTCAGGAGGCGGGTCGCAGCAGCCGGTCGAGGAGGGCGAGCGCCTCGTGCTGCGGGGCGGTCTCGTCGAGCAGCCATTGCGTCTGGAGGCCGTCGGAGGCCGCGACGACGAGGGCGGCGACCGCATCGGGATCGATGTCGTCGCGGATCCTGCCCTCGTCCTGCTGATGCCGGACGATGTCGGCGAGTCGGGCGCGGAGGCGGGTGAACCGACCGGTCGCGAACGTGCGCGCCGCCGGGTGCCCTTCCTCGAGCGCCGTGGCCACGAGGGTCGAGTACAGCTGCACGAGTCCCGGGATCGCGCGGTTGATGCGTGCGGACTCGATCATCATCTCCACCGGCGTGGCATCCTCCGCCGGTGCGCTGGGCTGTCGGGCGGGCGCCGTGCTCTCTTCGTAGACGGCAACGAGAAGCTCTTCCAAGGAGCCGAAGTAGTGGGTGAGAGCGGCGTGGGTGACGCCCACCTCGCGGGCGATCGCTCTCAGGCTGGTGCGATCGGCGCCGCGCTCGGCGAACACCTCGATGGCGCGATCGAGGATCTCCTGTCGTCGAGCGATCCCCTTGGCGTAGGTGCCGCGCTGTCGTGACGGCTCGGCGGGCTCGGACGTGTCGGCGGGCATGAGGGGAGTCTAGCGAACCAAAACTTCCGCATGGAGGTATTTGGTGATAGCGTGCCTGCACGGGACAGCGGTCCCGCCACGTCACCGATGACCGAAGGAGCACGACCGATGACGATTCGGACTTCCCTGCAGCTGTTCACGATCAAGGACGAGCTGGAGGCCGACCTCGAATCCTCCCTCGCGGCGGTGGCCGCCCGTGGCTTCACGGCGGTCGAGCCCTACGACTTCGTCCGCCGCGCCGAACCCCTCGCCGCGGCGCTGACCGCCGCCGGCCTGGTCGCCCCTTCCGGCCACGCCTTCCTGGCGTCTTCGTCGTTCGTGAACCCCGACGGCAGCGGCACGACGGTACCCGTGCCGACCCCGGCCGAGGTCTTCGCCGCGGCGAAGGTGCTCGGCATGGACACCGTCATCGACCCCTACACGGAGCCCGCGCGCTGGGAGACGGTCGAGCAGATCGAGGAGACCGCGCGGCTGCTGAACGAGGCCGCCGAGGTCGGGGCCGGCGTCGGCGTGCGCGTCGGGTATCACAACCACGCGCACGAGCTGGAGGCCGTTTTCGACGGCGTCACCGGACTCGAGATCCTCGCCGGTCTCCTCGACGAGCGCGTCGTGCTCGAGGTCGACCTGTACTGGGTCGCTCGTGGCGGCGTCGACCCCGTCGCACTGCTCGGACGTCTGGGCAGCCGCGTGATCGCCGTGCACGCGAAGGACGGCACTCTCGACCCCGCACTCGCCGGTGCCTACCCGCCCGCCGATCAGTTGCCGGCAGGAGAGGGCTCGGTGCCGCTCGTCGCGGCCATCGCCGCGGCCCCCGCGCTCGAGCTCGCGATCGTGGAGTTCGACCACTACGAGGGCGACCTGTTCGACGCCATCGAGCGCAGCCGGGTCTACCTCGACGAGAAGGTCGCCGGCTGATGGCGATCGGTGCAGGACCCGTCGGTGTCGGCATCATCGGCGCCGGGAACATCAGCGATCAGTACCTGTCGAACCTCACGACGTTCCCTGACGTGCGCGTCCTCGCGATCGGCGACCTCCTCGAGGACCGTGCCAAGGCGCAGGCCGAGAAGTACGGCGTCCCGCGCTCCGGCGGCGTCGACACGGTTCTCGGTGACCCGGAGATCGACATCGTGGTGAACCTCACCATCCCGGCCGTGCACGTCGAGGTCTCCGAGGCGATCATCGCGGCCGGCAAGCACGTGTGGACCGAGAAGCCGATCGGCGTCGCCCGTGAGGAGTCCCGTCGACTGCTCGCGAAGGCGGATGCGGCCGGTCTCCGTGTCGGCGTCGCCCCCGACACCGTGCTCGGACCCGGCGTGCAGACGGCGAAGCGCGCCATCGCGCGCGGCGACATCGGTCGTCCGCTGTTCGCGCAGACCACGTTCCAGTGGTCGGGGCCGGAGATCTTCCACCCGAATCCCGCGTTCCTATATGCCAAGGGAGCGGGCCCCCTGCTCGACATGGGTCCCTACTACGTGTCGGCCCTCGTGCACGTCTTCGGTCCGGTCGCCTCGGTGGCCGCACTCGGGCTGCAGGGCACGCCCACCCGTCGCGTGCAGGTCGGCGAGCTGGCCGGTCAGGAGTTCCCGGTCGAGATCCCCTCGACGCTGAGCGTGCTGATGGACTTCGAGCAGGGCGGCCAGGCGCAGAGCGTCTACAGCACCGATTCGCCCGTCATCCGGCAGGGGATCGTCGAGATCACCGGCACCGAGGGCACCATCGTGATCCCGGATCCGAACACGTTCGGCGGGGCGATCTCGATCACCCGACCGCTCACGCGGCTGTTCATCCCGCCGGAGCCGATCGAGCAGGAGGTCATCGACGTCGAGCAGGAGGGCGTGCTCTCCGGTCGCGGCGTGGGACTGCTCGACATGGCGCGCGCGATCGCCGCCGGCCGTCCGCACGTGGCCACGGGAGAGTTCGGCTACCACGTGCTCGACACGCTGCTCTCGATCGAGGAGGCCGCGGAATCGCGCCGCTTCGTCGAGGTCGAGAGCACGCTCGATCAAGTCGGCTCGATCGCCGGTGACTTCGACCCGTTCGAGGCCACCCTCTGACAGGCCTCGTGGCGGCGGAGACGCGGATCGACGCGCCTTCGCCGCCACGGTGCTGATCAGGCGGCGGGCTCGCGCAGGCGGACCAGCCGCTCGTGCCCGGTCTCCTCGAGCTCGGCGATGTCGTCGCGCGACTTCAGGAAGTCGGAGAACGAGCGGTAGCCCAGGGCCTTCTCACTGAACGAGGGGTCCATGCGGCGCATGTGCGTCTTGACGGCCGAGCTGTGCAGCCACTCGTCCGCGTCGGCCTTGTCGTGACCGAGGCGCAGCGCGCGCTCCAGCAACTGCGTCGCCACCTCCTGGTCATCGACCTTGTCCTCGACCCGGGGCTCTTCCACCTTGGGCGCGGGCTTGGAGCGTGTGCGCTTGGAAGCGGTCTTCGGCTTCGACGCGGTCCCCGCAGCGGTTTCGGCGACGGCGTCGGCGACCGGGGCAGGCGGCTCCGCCACGGCCTGGGTCTTCGCGGCGGCGACCGGTGCCGCCTTCACCGGGCGGACGACGCCGGGCAGCGAGTCGTACGACTCGAACTCGTCGCACGCTGCGGCCAGCGACTTCGCGGTGGAACCCGACACCCCGACGCCGATCACGTAGCGACCGAGCCGCTTGCAGCGCTGGGCCAGCGGCACGTAGTCGCTGTCGCCGGCCACGATCACGACATGCGTGAGATCGGGGAGTCGGAACATGTCCTCGACCGCGTCGACGGCGAGGCGGATGTCGGCCCCGTTCTTCGCGTAGGCGGCCGCCGGGAACAGCTGCACGAGGTCGACCGCACGAGCCACGAGCTGTGAGCGGTACTCGGCGTTCACCGGGGAGGACCAGTCGGCGTAGGCCCGGGTGAGCACCAGTGTGCCGAAGGAGGCGGCGTAGTCGATGATGGCGCCGACCTCGATCATCGCGCGGCTCAGCCGGTCGGTGACCTCCGGATCGTTCGGGTTCTCGCTGATCCGCTGGCGGTCCTTGCCGTAGGCGTTGCGTCCGTGGACGCGGTCGTACCAGGAGATGACGATGTTGTCGAAGTCGAGATAGACGGCGACGCGGGCATCGGTGGCCTCAGCCATGATCAGACCTCTTCACGGGGATAGCGGACGCCGATCTGCGCTCTGATCTCATCGAGGGTGCCCATGATCGCGACGCTCTCGGCGATCGGCAGGATGTCGCCCTGGAGGATCCCGTCGCGCACCAGCCGTTCGGCGGCGAGCGCCTGGAACTGCATGCCACGACCGTCGACCTCGGAGGTGTAGCTCTCCTGCACCGTGCCGTCCGGCAGGACCAGGCGGAAGGTGGTGGGGCTGTACCAGACGGTGTCGATGTCGATGCGAGCGGCCGTGCCGATGATGCTCGCCACGTTGGGTCCTGCGGCGCGCGACGACGAGAGGCTGGTCGAGACCGCTCCGCCCTCGTGCGTCATCACGGTCGCGACCTCGGAGTCGGCTCCGGTCTCCACGAGCCGACCGACGGCGTGGATGGTGGTCGGTGCGCCGAGGATGTCCCAGATGAAGGAGATCGGGTAGATGCCGAGGTCGAGCAGGGCGCCGCCGCCGAGTTCGAGGGCGTTGAGCCGGTGCGCGGGGTCGGAGGGGAGCAGCTGCGTGTGGTCGGCGCTCACCGCGCGGATCTCGCCGAGGGCGCCGTCGGCGATGAGCTCGCGGATGCGGACCATGTGCGGCAGGTACCGCGTCCACATCGCCTCCATGACCAGCAGACCGCGCTCGGCCGCGAGCGCCTGCAGATCTTCCGCCTCTGCCCGATTCAGCGTGAACGCCTTCTCGGCGAGCACGTGCTTGCCGTTCTCGAGCGCGAGCCGGGCGTTCTCATGGTGCATCGGGTGCGGCGTCGACACGTAGACGATGTCGACGTCGGGGTCGGCCACCAGAGCCTCGTACGAGGCGTGTGCGTGGGGGATGTCGAAGCGGGCGGCGAACGCGTCTGCCGACTCCTGTGAGCGGGATCCGACCGCCACGAGGTCGAGCCCCGCAGTTCGCAGATCGGACGCGAATGCGCCGGCGATACCGCCGGTCGCGAGGATTCCCCACCGAAGACCTGTCATGGTCTCAGCGTAGGGGGTGCGTCGGCTGTGACGGACTGTTACATCCCGTGACGCCCGGCATCGGCCCTGTGGCAGCGGCAGCCGGGGGCTCCTACCGTGACGGCATGACCGAACCCCTCATCATCGGCGCCATGGTGCGCACCCTGGGCGCGTACCCCTCGGGCTGGCGTCAGCCCGGCGCGCACCGCGACCCCGCGACCGACGCCGACATCCTGCGCCGCATCGCCCGCGAGGGGGAGGACGCGGGTCTCGACTACCTCTTCTTCGGCGACTGGCTCGCCACGGGTCTGGATCTGGAGTTCCGCGACCCGTACCTGCTCGCCCGCATCGACCCCGTGAGTGCCGTGCTCTTCCTCGCCGGTGTGACGTCGCGGATCGGTCTGATCGCCACGGTGAACACGACCTACGCCGACCCGTACGCGACCGCGCGCTCGCTGGCCTCGCTCGACGTGCTCACCCGCGGTCGAGCCGGGATCAACCTCGTCACTGGTGCCGAACCGCGCGCCGCGGGCAACCACGGTCGCGACGCGCACGCCGACAACGAGACCCGCTACGACCGGGCGGAGGAGTTCGTGGAGGCGCTGCGGCGGCTGTGGGGCTCGTGGGGCGAGGAAGCGTGGATCGCGGATGCCGAACGCGGGGTGCTGATCGACCCGGAAGCGCTCCATGCCGCCGATCTGCGAGGTGCGCACGTGCAGGTCGCCGGTCCGCTCAACGTCGCCCGCCCACCGCAGGGGCAGATCCCGATCGTGCATGCCGGCACGTCGCCGCGGTCGAGAGCGCTCGCGGCCACCGAGGCCGATCTCGCGTTGATTGCCGCGCCCACCCTGGCCGATGCGATCGCCACCCGCCGGCTGCTGCGGGACATCGCCGCCGAAGCCGGGAGATCGCCGGATGCGCTGAACGTGATCGCCCCGGTGCTCCCCGTGGTCGCGGACACGGATGCCGATGCACGACGCATCGTGGAGCGTCTGCTCGCGCTGGTGCCCCTCGCCGAGGAGCACCAGCGCGCGCGGAGGGCCTTCCCGCGCGACCGCACCGTCGCCGCGCTCGCCGACGCGTTCGATGTCCCGGCGGACGACCCGCTGCGCTCCGCCGCCTTCGACGCACCGGTGACCGTCGCCGAGACCGTGCGACTGGGAGAGCGCGGCGCCCGGCTGATCGAGCGGCTCGGCCTCATCGCGGGACTGCGCGTGGCCGGAGCACGCGTCTCCGGATCGGGAGCCGCCGGTGGCGACACCCTCACGTGGCGGCACCTCGTCGCCGCGCACACGGTGCCCGCGGCCTTCGTCTCGGGAGATGCCGGGACGATCGCGGATCACTTCGAGACGTGGCGCGACGAGGGCGCGGCGGACGGATTCAACGTGCTGTCGGCCTTCCAGCCCGCGCAGTTCGAGGCGTTCGCACGCCAGGCCGCCCCCGAACTGCGCCGTCGTGGACTGCTGCGCAGCGCAAAGGAGAGCGCAGGAGCGACGCTCCGCGATCGCCTGCGCATTTCCTCGTATGTCGACGCGTGACCACGCGTTTCCTCACGCGACATCCGGAGTCCGCCGGCTCGCGCCGGGAGAGCCGCGATTCCTACGGTGAGACCCACCGCACCACAGCACCGCACCACAGCACCGCACCACAGCACCGCACCACAGCACCGCACCCGAAGCCTGGAGGCCCACCCATGAACCGTCGTCTCGTCCGCGTCGCCGCCATCGCGCTGCCGCTCGTCCTCGCCGGCGGCCTCGCCGCCTGCGCGTCGACACCCGCCCCGGCGAACGCGCCCGCCGAGGGGGGAGACCCCGTCAAGGGAGGAACCCTCACCTACCTCGAGCACCAGGCGTACACGAACCTGTACCCGCCCCAGGCCGGCTTCTACCCGAACGGCGGCATCGTGAACAACATCGCGGCCCGTCTCACCTGGCAGAACCCGGACACGCTCGAGATCGAGCCGTGGATCGCCTCCGACTGGACGGTGAACGACGACGCCACCGAGTACACGTTCGATCTCAACCCCGACGTCACGTTCTCGGACGGCACGGTGCTCGACGCCGCGGCCGTGAAGAAGAACTTCGACACCTACGGCCTGGGCGACGCCGAGCGGGGCCTCACGGTCTCGGAGGCGATCAACAACTACGCCAGCAGCGAGGTCGTCGACGAGGACACCGTGACGTTCCGCTTCTCGGCGCCGTCGCCCGGGTTCCTGCAGGCGACCTCCACCATCAACTCGGGTCTGCTGTCGCCGGAGACCCTCGACGGCACGATCGAGGACTTCGGCGCGGGCAACGCCGCCGACATCATCGGCTCCGGACCCTTCACGGTCACGGGCGAGAAGCTCGGCACCGAGTACACGCTCACCGCCCGCGACTACTACGACTGGGGTCCCGACAGCGTCGACAACGACGGCCGCCCCTACCTCGACGCCGTGCACGTGCTGATCACCCCCGAGGATTCGGTGCGCATCGGCTCGCTGCTGGCCGGCCAGGCCGACTACGTCCGCTACGTGCAGGCGTTCGACGAGGACCGCGTCGAGAGCGCCGGCTTCACGCTCTACGCCCCGCAGACCCGCGGCGTGAACAACTCCATCGCCCTGCGGCCCGAGAATCCGCTGCTCACCGACATCCGCGTGCGACAGGCCCTCATCGCCGCGGTGAACGCCCAGGAGGTCGTCGACACCCTGTTCACGGAGAACTATCCGGTGGCGACCTCGGTGCTGTCATCCCAGGCCCTCGGCTACAAGGACGAGTCGGAGCACTACGCGTACGACCCGAAGAAGGCGGAGAAGCTGCTCGACGAGGCCGGATGGACGCCCGGCACCGACGGCATCCGCGAGAAGGACGGGGAGCGCCTCTCGATCACGGTGTACGAGGCGAAGCCCCAGCCGCTGTCGAAGCAGACCCTCGAACTCGTCGCGCAGCAGCTCGCGAAGGTGGGCGTCGAGCTCTCGATCAAGCCCGGCGACGCCGGCAGCTACGCGGAGGACACCCGCGACCCGCTGAAGACCGGCTTCTACCACTCCATGGTCGGCCGTGCGGATCTCGACGTGATCAAGAGCCAGTACTTCACGAAGAACCGCGACGTGCTGATCTCGAAGGACGCGAAGCTCGACGAGCTGCTGCTCGCCGTGGCATCGGAGCCCGACGCTGACGCGCGCGTCGCCGCGTCCCAGGCCGTGCAGGACTACATCGCCGAGCAGGCCTATGTGATCCCGCTGTTCGAGGAGCCGCAGGTGTACGGCACCGCGACCTCCGTGCACGGCGTCGCCTTCGAGTCGGTGGGACGCCCCACGTTCTCCGGCGTCTGGCTCGCCGAGCACTGATCGGCATGGTGCTTCGATGACGTTCGTCCTCCGACGAGCCGGGCAGGCCGCGATCGTTCTGATCGCGGCCTTCACGGCCACCTTCTTCCTGCTGCAGCTGCTGCCGGGCGATGCGATCCTGATCAAGTTCTCCGATCTCAGCCTCGGGCTGTCGCCGGACCAGCTCGACAGCATCCGCACCACCTACGGCGCCGATCTGCCCTGGTGGGAGCAGTACGTGCATGCGGGCCTCGGCTTCCTCGCCGGGAACTTCGGCTTCTCGACGCAGTTCGGCACGCCCGTGCTGACGATGCTCACCGAGGCGCTTCCTGCGACTCTGCTGCTCGCATCGCTCGGACTCGTCGTCGCCCTGCTGCTGGCCGTGCTGATCGCCGGGCTCTCCTGGCTCGCCCCCTTCGCCTGGCTGCGCGACGGCCTCCGCCAGGTGCCGGGCCTGTTCGTGGCGGTGCCGGTGTTCTGGCTCGGCATCCTGCTCATCCAGGTGTTCTCGTTCGGACTCGGCTGGGTACCCATCGTCGGAGCCGACCCGGTGAGCGGGCTCGTCCTTCCCGTGCTGACCCTCGCCGTGCCGATCTCTGCCCCGCTGGCGCAGGTGCTGGTCCGCGCGATCGACCAGGTGCAGGCGCAGCCGTTCGTCACCGTGGTGCGGGCGAAGGGCGCCCCGCCGCTGTGGGTGCTCACGCGCTCGGTCGCCCGCAACGCCGCCGTACCGACCCTCACGATCGCCGGAGTGTTGTTCGGCGAACTCGTCGGGGGAGCGGTCGTGACCGAGACCGTCTTCGGACGCACGGGCATCGGCCGCCTCACCGAGCAGGCCGTCGCGAACCAGGACATCCCGGTGCTGCAGGGCGTCGTGCTGCTCTCGGCGCTCGGCTTCGTGGTGATCAGCTTCGCGGTCGATCTCGTCACCCCTCTCATCGACCCGCGCCAGCGCACGCTCTCGCGCTCCACCGCATCCACCGCCTCGCGCCCCGCACCCCAGGAGGTGTCCGCATGACCGCTCCCGTGATCGCCCAGACGAGCGTCGAGTCCGACGTCGTCGCGGCGCCGGTCGTTCCGGAGGGCACGCAGCCGCCTCGCGCGGGCGGTCGTCTGCGCCGCCGTGCGTGGGGGCTGTATCTGGCCTTCGCCGTGGTCGCCGTCGCCGTGCTCTGGGCCGTCGTCCCCGGGGTGTTCGCGCCCGGTGACCCGCTCACCGGCGTGCCGGCAGACAAGCTGCTGCCCCCGAGCGCCGCGCACTGGTTCGGCACCGACACTCTCGGCCGCGACCTGTTCGGCCGTGTCGTCCACGGCGCCGTGCACTCGCTCTCGGGCGCGCTGATCGCCGTCACCGTCGGTCTCGCCCTCGGCACCGTGCTCGGCGCGATCGCCGGAGCCGTTGGCGGCGTGGTCGACGACGTCCTGATGCGGATCGTCGACGTGCTGCTCGCGATCCCCGGGCTGCTGCTGTCGCTCTCGGTGATCATCCTGCTCGGGTTCGGCACGGTCAACGCCGCCCTCGCGGTCGGCCTCGGCAGCGTGGCGGCCTTCGCACGTCTGATGCGGGCCGAGGTCGCCCGCGTGCGGCGCACCGAGTACGTCGAGGCGGCCTTCGGCAGCGGTGCCACGTTCTTCGCAGCCCTCCGCCGACACGTGCTTCCCAACTCCCTCACCCCGATCGTCGCGCTCGCCGCGCTGCAGTTCGGCACCGCGATCCTCGCGATCTCGACCCTCGGCTTCCTCGGCTACGGCGCCCCGCCGCCCACCCCGGAGTGGGGACTGCTGATCGCCGAGGGTCGCAACTACGTGGGCACCGCCTGGTGGCTCACCGCGCTCCCCGGTCTCGTCGTCGTCGCGGTCGTGCTCAGCGCCAACCGCATCAGCAACCGCATCGGAAGGAGGACGCGATGAGCGTTCTGGCAGCGACGGATCTGCGGATCTCCTACAACGGCAGGGAAGTCGTGCACGGCGTCTCGTTCGAGATCGCGGAAGGCGAGACGCTCGCCCTGGTCGGCGAGTCTGGATCGGGCAAGTCCACGACCGCCCATGCGATCCTCGGTCTCCTGCCCGCCGGCGGCACGGTCGACGGCGGGAGCGTGGTGCTCGGAGACCTCGACATCTCGGGATGGACCGATCGCGCGCTGCGGGGCATCCGCGGTGCGGAGATCGGTCTGGTGCCGCAGGACCCCACCACCTCCCTCGACCCCGTGCGCTCGGTCGGAGCGCAGGTCGAGGAGATCCTGCGCCTGCACGGACATCGGGACCGGCGCTCGCGTCGCGCACGGGTGATCGAGCTGCTCGACCGCGTCGGCATCGACGACCCGGACCTGCGGGCACGGCAGTACCCGCACGAGCTTTCCGGCGGCATGCGTCAGCGGGTGCTGATCGCCACGGCGATCGCGCTGCGGCCCCGTCTGCTGATCGCGGACGAGCCGACCAGTGCGCTCGATGCCACCGTGCAGCGCACCGTGCTCGATCTGCTCGACGAACTGCAGCGCGAGGAGGGCACCAGCATCCTGCTCGTGACCCATGATCTCGGGGTGGCTGCGGACCGTGCCGAGCGTCTCGTCGTGCTCAAGGGCGGACGGATCGTGGAACAGGGGCCGAGCGAGGCGGTGCTGGCCGCGCCGTCCGATCCCTACACGCGACAGCTGCTCGCCGATGCTCCTGCGTTCGCGACCGGATTCCGTCGGCCCGAGGCCCCGCCGTTCCTGCGCGATGCGGCGGCCGTGGCGGCGGAGAACCCCTATGCGATCGTGGCCGAGGGGCTCGTGAAGGAGTTCCGGGTGGCGGGGCGCGAGCGGTTCCGCGTGGTGGACGACGTCTCGTTCCGTGTGCGCCGGGGCACCACTCACGCGCTCGTGGGGGAGTCGGGCTCGGGCAAGACCACCACGGCGCGGCTGATCACGCGATTCCACCAGCCCGATGCCGGGGCCATCGAGGTCGCGGGAGAAGACGTCACGCACGCGAAGCGCGAGCAGCTGCGCGCTCTGCGCCGACGCGTGCAGCTGGTCTACCAGAACCCCTTCGCTTCTTTGGATCCCCGTCAGCCGATCATCGACATCGTCGCGGAGCCGCTGCAGAACTTCCGCGTCGGCTCGCGTGCCGAGCGTAGGGAGCGCGCGCTCGCCCTCCTCGACCGGGTCTCGCTGCCCGCCGACCTCGCACGCCGCACCCCGCGCGAGCTCTCGGGCGGACAGCGGCAGCGCGTCGCGATCGCCAGGGCCCTCGCGATCGATCCGGAGGTCGTGGTGCTCGACGAGGCCGTGTCGGCGCTGGATGTCACGGTGCAGGCACGCATCCTCGAACTGCTCACCTCGTTGCAGGCGGAGCTCGCACTCACGTACCTGTTCATCTCGCACGACCTCGCCGTCGTGCGCAGGATCAGCCACACGGTCTCGGTCATGCGCCGTGGCCGGATCGTCGAGGAGGGGCAGACGGAGGACCTCTTCCGCGACCCGCAGCACGAGTACACCAGGGAGCTGCTGGCCGCGGTCCCCGGACGAACGGAGAACCTCGTATGACCACCGCCCCCACTGTCGCCTTCTTCACCCGCCTGCTCGACGACGCAACCGCGGCTTCGCGGTACGCGCTGGCGACCGCACAGATCCAGCAGGCGGAGCGGCACGGGATCGGTCGCGCCTGGGTCGCCCAGCATCACTTCCACGCGGCGGAGGGAGGCTTGCCGTCGCCGCTCGTCTTCCTCGCGCACGTGGCCGCCGCGACCACGGACATCCGCCTCGGCACCGGGGTGATCACCCTGCCGTTGGAGGATCCGGTGCGCGTCGCCGAAGACGCCGCCGTCGCCGATCTGCTCTCCGGGGGGCGTGTGGATCTGGGACTCGGCAGCGGCGGCACCCCCTCGTCGTTCGTGCCGTTCGGGGAGGACGTGCGCGACAAGGCGCCGACCTACGACCGCAAGCTGCGAACGCTGCTCGACGGCCTCGCCGGGCGCGATGTCGGCGCGGGCAACACGCTCTACCCGGATGCCGGCGACCTCGCCGACCGCATCTGGCAGGCCACCTTCTCAGCTCCCGGCGGGCACCGTGCCGGGGTGCACGGGCACGGCCTGCTGCTCTCCCGCACGCAGCCGCGCCGCGCCGACCGCCTGCACGCGCCGTTGTCGGAACTGCAGGACCCGATCATCGACGCCTACCTCGACGCTCTGCCGGAGGGAGCGACTCCGCGGATCACCGCCTCACGCACCGTGTTCGTCGCGGACGACCGTGCCGAGGCGCTGCGGTTCGCCGAGGTCGGGTTGCGCAGGGCGGCGGAGGGCTTCCGCCGGCAGGGGCAGACGATCCCCGGCGACAGCATCGACGAACTGATCGCCGCCCTCGATACGCACCTGGGCACGCCCGAAGATGTGGCGGAGTCTCTCGCCGCCGACCGCACCCTCGCCCGGGCGACCGAGGTGGCATTCCAGGTGCACTCGGTCGACGCACCGCATGAGCACGTGCTGCGCTCGATCGCCCTCTTCGCCGACGAGGTCGCTCCCGCCCTCGGCTACGCACTCAGCCCTTCCACCCCAGACACCCTCACCCTCAAGGAGAACGCATGACCGACGACATCGTGGACCGCATCGTGGAGGTGACGCCGGAGCTGGATGCCCTGCGTCGTCGCCGTCCTGTCACCAGGGAGCAGCTGCAGGCGAGCTTCGACGCCCTCTTCCGGCCGGTCACGGTCGCGCACGTCTCGCAGGCGGAGCGCGAGCTCGTCGCGGCCTTCGCGACCGGGCTGGCCGGAGCCGATGACGCGACCGCGGTGTTCTACGCCGTCCGTGCACGGGAGACGGACCCGCAGCGGGCGCGCGTGGTGTCGGCGGAGGCGGCCGATGCGGCCGTGCGCGGTCCTTTCGGCGCCTACACCGAGCTCGGCCTGCAGAACGAGAACACCGAGGGTGAGCGGTACGAGCCCGCCGGCGCCGTCACCGCGGTCATCGGCGAGCGCCTCGCCGCCGCGCTCGCGCACACGCATCTGCTCGTGTTCCGCCCTCGTGAGGCCTCGGGTGCCGACCTCGGACGCCTGCTGGACGCCGGGTGGTCGGCGGACGGGATCGTGACGTTGTCGCAGCTGGTGTCGTTCCTCGCCTTCCAGCAACGCGTGGTCACCGGGCTTCGGGTGCTCTCTGCCGCAGGGCTCGCCCGGACCGCACTCTCCGAGGAGGAAGCAGCATGACCATCGAACAGACCGTGCTCCGTCACGACGACGCCCCGCACCCGCACGCCTTCACCCGCGGCGAGGTCGGCTGGGTCCCGCACCTGGAACCTCTCGCGGAGGAGGAGCTGACCGCGCGGCACTACGACGGTCTCGTCGACGCCGCGCGGGCGAAGAACGACTACTTCCGACTGCTGGCTCGCGACCCCGAGGTGCTCAAGGCACGCACGTTGGTGGACAAGGACATCTTCTACAACGCTGCGGAGGGCCTCCCGCGTGCGGACCGCGAGCTGGCGGCCACGGCGGCATCGCGTCGCAACGGCTGCGTCTTCTGCGCGTCGGTGCACTCTCGTTTCGCTGCGCACCACAGCAAGCGCACAGACGACGTCGACCTGCTGCTCGACGAGGGCGTCGATGCCGACCTCGGTGCGCGCTGGAACGCGATCGTCGCGGCATCCGTCGCCCTCACCGACACGCCCAGTGCGTTCGGCGAGGAGGAGATCGCGCGACTGCGCGCAGCAGGACTCGACGATCTGGAGGTCGCCGACCTCATCCACGGCGCCGCGTTCTTCAACTGGGCGAACCGGCTGATGCTGTCGATCGGACGGCCGGTGGCTCCGGCCTGATCCGGAACGGCTGCCGCTACGGCAGCAGGATGATCTTGCCCGAGGCGGCGCCGGATTCCATGAGCTCATGGGCCCGCGCCGCTTCGGCGAGAGGCAGCTGCGGTCCGAGCTCGATCGTGAAGTCCCCGGCATCCAGGAGCGCGATCGTCTCGGGCAGGGCCTCGGCACGCCAGGCGAGTTCCTGCGCGGTCAACGGCACGGGGGAGCCGCCGGAGAAGGCGCGGATGCCGAAGGACGCGGCATCCGGCCCCCGCACGATCGTCGCGATGCGGTCGCGGTCGGCCACCAGGGCGAGGGAGGCCTCGATCGCCTCGTCGGTGCCCGCGCAGTCGAGAGCCACCGTGACGGGGGACGACGCGACCTCGCGGACCCGGTCGAGCAGGCCGTCGCCGTAGGCCACGGGGAGGGCGCCGAGCTCGCGCAGCTGGTCGTGGCGGGCGGGGCTTCCGGTCGCGATCACGGTCGCACCCCAGGCGACGGCGAACTGCACGGCCGCCTGACCGACGGCTCCGGAGCCTCCGTGCACGAGCAGTACGTCGCCCTCGGTCACCCCGAGCGAGCGCAGCGCCTGGTAGGCGGTTCCGGCGGGGATGCCGATCCCGGCACCTTCGGCAGTGGTGACGGAGTCGGGGAGCTTGGCGAGGTTCGCGCTCGGGATGGCGAGCGCCGAGGCATAGGTGCCATGCCCGTCGCGGATGGCGACACGGTCGCCGACCGCGAAGTCGTCGACGCCCTCACCGAGTGCCTCGATGACGCCGGCGCCGTCGAAGCCGACCGGACGCGGCTCGGTGATCGGCGGCGACGGGCGCTTGCCGCCGCGCAGCTTCGCGTCGATCGGATTCGCCCCTGCCGCATCGATGCGCACGACCACCTCGCCCCGTGCCGCGACGGGATCGGGGACCTCGATCAGATGCAAGACAGCGGGGGAGCCGATTTCGGTGTACACGATCGCGCGAGCCATGCGCTCAAGGCTACCCGCGGCGTGCCGAGCGGTCGCGGATCAGCGCCCGGACAGCGCCTTCATGATGCGCTGCGGCGACACCGGCTGCGCGGTGCCCAATCGCTGTGCGAAGACGCTCACCCGATACTCCTCCAGCAGCCAGCGCACTTCGACGAGCGCGGGTGTCGCATCGGCGGGGAGCGGGATCGTGCCGCCCGCGTCTTCGAAGGCCTTCGCCATCCGCTCGTACTCGGTCATGCGCGCGCGGTCCTTGCCGGGCTCGCTGGAGAGGGTCTTCAGCCGGTCGAGCATCCCCTCCAGGTATCGGGGGAACTGCGTGAGGCGGTCGGCGCCGGCGGCGGAGACGAAACCGGGGTGCAGCAGGCCGCTCAGCTGGGTGCGGATGTCGTTGAGGGGTCCGAGCAGGGCGAGCGAGTTCTGGGACTTGATGCCGCGCTCGACGTCGCGGGATTTGGTGAGGATACGGGCGACCAGGGAGACGCACGCGAAGAGCTCGTCGACGAGGACGGAGGAGACCGCGTCGCGCACCCGCGCGAAGTCCGCCTCGTTGCGCACGATCCCGTCGGGCACGAGACCCTCGATGACCTTGCGCGCGACCGCCGCGCGGCAGTCCTCGATGAGGGCGGCGGCGGAGGGGTAGGGCGAGGCGGCGAGCGCCAGCTTCTCCTGGCTGGTGAGGTGCTCCTGCACGTAGGAGGAGGGCGAGGGAACGCCCAGCAGCACGAGCCGCAGCACGCCGTCGCGTGTGGCGGCAGCCGCGGCATCAGGGGTGGATTCGACGCGCACCGAAACGGTCTTGCCCTGGTCGACGATGGCCGGATACCCCCGCACGACGCCGCCGGCGACGCGGGTGTCGAGCACCTCGGGCAGGTCGGCGAAGGTCCAGGCGGTGAGCCCCGTCTGCTCGAGCGGTGCGGCGGCCACGCGCTCGACGCCGCCGCGTTCGGCTCCGCGGCCCGCTCGTGGCGTGCCGGCGCGGGCGGGGGCGGCGATCGATCGGGCGACGCTGCTGCGTGCGCGGTCGGAGAGCTGGGACTGCAGGGCACGCAGATCGCGCCTCGAGCCGACGATCCTGCCGCGCTCGTCCACGGCGCGGAAGTTCATGCGCAGGTGCGGCGGCACCCGCTCGTCGTCGAAGTCTGCGGCGGAGACCAGCTGATTCGCGAGCGGCTGGATGCGGCGGGCGAGGGCCTCCTTGAGCGTGCGCGGCGGCAGGCCGCCGTGCGACTCCGGCCCCTCCTCGACGAGCTCTGCACCGAACTTCTCGGCCCAATCGGCCGCGGGGACGACGTGGCGGCGGATCGCCTTGGGGAGGGCGCGCAGAAGCCCGGTCACGAGTTCGGCGCGCAGACCGGGCACCTGCCAGTCGAAGCCGCGGTCCTCGATCTGCGCGAGGAGCGGCAACGGCACGACCACGCTCACACCGTCGTCGTCGGCGCCGGGCTCGAACCGGTACGCGAGGCCGAGCACCTGGTCGCCCTGCGTCCACCGGGTCGGGAACTCGCGCTGATCCGCTCGTTCCTCGTCATCGATCAGGTCGCTCTCGCGCATCACGAGCAACTTCGGTGTCGTGGCCATCGCCTCGCGCCACCAGCTCTCGAACGAGCGCACGTCGAACACATCGGTGGGGATGCGTTCGTCGTAGAACCGGAAGACGGCTTCGTCGCCGGCGAGGATGTCGCGGCGGCGCTCGCGCTCCTCGAGCTTCTCGAGGCGTTTGCGCAATTCGGCGTTGCTGCGCCAGAAGGCGCTCACCCGCTTGTCGATCCGTGTCGGATCCCACTCGCCCTCGACGAGCGCATGCCGCACGAACAGCTCTCGCGAGGCGGCCCGGTCGATGCGGGCGAACTGCACGCGCCGACGCGGGATGATCTCGAGCCCGAACAGCGTCAC
The DNA here is from genome assembly GCF_000340625.1 of Microbacterium sp. UCD-TDU. NCBI lineage: Bacteria > Bacillati > Actinomycetota > Actinomycetes > Micrococcales > Microbacteriaceae > Microbacterium > Microbacterium sp. UCD-TDU. The sequence goes on along the minus strand of NZ_KB454446.1, from coordinate 276,308 downwards.
CTTCTCGAAGGCGACCGCGGCGCCGGCATCCTTCGACCAGTGCGGCTCGGTCACCTGTCGCTTGGCGAGGTCGCCGGCGAGCGGCTCGGCCCAGGCGGGATCGATCGCGGCGACCGTGCGCGCGAACGTGCGCGAGGTCTCGACGATCTCGGCGGCGATCACCGCGCGTGGGCTCTTCTTGCGCAGCCCCGACCCGGGGAAGATCGAGAAGCGGATGCCGCGGGCGCCGCGGTACTCCGCGACACGGCGGCCCTTCGGCTCCTTGGCGGGGGAGTGCGATCTACCCGCAGGGGCGGTGCGCTCGTCGAGGATGCCGATCTGCGAGAGCAGACCCGACAGCAGGGCGCGGTGGATGGCGTCGGGATCGCTGGTCGCGTCGCGCTCGTCCGTGCGGGCGTCGTCGCGCTGCCGGTCCGGTGTCTTCACGAGTGTGCGCAGCTGGCGATGCACGTCGAACCATTCGCGCACCCGCACGTAGTTGAGGTGCTCGGAGCGGCACAGCCGGCGGAAGGCGCTCGAGCCGAGTTCGCGCTGCTGCTCGCGCAGGTGGTTCCAGAGGTTCAGCAGGGTGAGGAAGTCGCTGGTCGGGTCGACGAATCGCGCGTGCAGACGGTCGGCCTCCTCCCGGCGTTCCTCCGGCCGCTCCCGCACATCCTGGATCGTCATGCCCGAGACGATCGCGAGCACGTCGCGCGTCACGGTGCCGCCGGAACCGGCCCGACCGGCTTCGATCAGCATGCGGGCGAACCGCGGGTCGATCGGCATGCGCGAGATGTCGCGACCCGTGCGGGTGAGGTGCGGGGCGCCGTCGCGGCGGGACGGCTCGACCGCACCGAGCTCGGTGAGCAGGTCGAACGCGGCCTTCACACCGCGGGAGTCGGGCGGGGTGAGGAAGGGGAACGCCGTGATGTCGCCGAAGCCGAGCGAGAGCATCTGCAGGATGACCGAGGCCAGAGACGTGCGCAGGATCTCGGGCTCGGTGTATTCCGGCCGCTTGGCGTAGTCCTCTTCCGAGTAGAGGCGGATGGCGATGCCGTCGCTGGTTCGACCCGCGCGGCCCGAACGCTGATTGGCCGAGGCCTGCGAGACGGCCTCGATCGGCAGCCGCTGCACCTTGGAGCGATTGCTGTACCGGGAGATGCGTGCGGTGCCGGTGTCGATCACGTACTTGATGCCGGGGACCGTGAGGCTCGTCTCGGCGACGTTGGTGGCGAGGATCACCCGGCGGCGCACCCCGGCCACCCGGCTGCGCTCGAACACCCGGTGCTGATCGGCGGCGGAGAGGCGTCCGAACAGGGGCAGCACCTCGGTGGGGGCGCGGTCGTTCGCATAGGCGCCGCGAACGGCGTCGGCGGCATCGCGGATCTCGGCCTCGCCGGGGAGGAAGACGAGCACGTCGCCCGGCGCCTCGCGGTCGAGTTCGCGCAGCGCGGCGACGATGGCCGAGACCTCGTCCTCCGGCTCGGCCGGCTCGGCCTCGTCGTCCGCATCCTCGACCGGACCGCGATAGCGGATCTCCACCGGATAGGTGCGTCCCGAGACCTCGATGATCGGCGCCGGGGTGCCATCCGGCGCGGCGAAGTGCTTCGCGAAGCTCTCCGGATCGATCGTCGCCGAGGTGATGATCACCTTGAGGTCGGGGCGCTCCGGGAGGATGCGAGCCAGGTAGCCGAGCAGGAAGTCGACGTTGAGGGAGCGCTCGTGCGCCTCGTCGATGATGATCGTGTCGTAGCGCGTGAGCAGCCGGTCGCGGTGGATCTCGTTGAGCAGGATGCCGTCGGTCATCAGGGCGATGCGGGTGGTGTCGGACACCTTGTCGGTGAAGCGCACCTTGTATCCGACGAGCGTGCCCAGCTCGACCTGGAGCTCTTCCGCTACCCGTTCCGCGATCGTGCGGGCGGCGAGACGCCGGGGTTGGGTGTGCGCGATGCGCTCGCGCCCCAGCTCGAGCGCGATCTTCGGCAGCTGCGTGGTCTTGCCCGAGCCCGTCGCACCGGCGACGATCACGACCTGGTGGTCGCGGATGGCATCGGAGATCTCGGCCCTGGCCGCACTGACCGGCAGCTCCGGGGGATAGGAGATCACAGGGGAGGACATAGCCCTCCATCGTATGCCGGGATCGGGCATGTGCACGCCGATGTCAGCCCCTACGATCGGGGGGTGATCACTGCTCTCGCTCCCGTCCGGTGGTTCCATGAGTTCGGACGACCCCCGCGCATCCTCGGCCTCGACATCGCCAGGGGGCTGGCGATCCTCGGCATGGCCGGAGCGCACATCGGCGAGACCGAGCCGTTCCAGTGGCTCGACCCGGCCACCTGGACCGATCTGGTGCACGGACGCTCCTCGATCCTCTTCGCGGTGCTCGCCGGCATCTCGATCGCCCTGATGACCGGGCGCAGCACCCTCCCCGAGCGGGAGCGCGTCCCGAGCATCCGGCTGAATCTGATCGGCCGGGGCGCGGTGATCTTCGTGATCGGTCTGGCCCTGGAGATGCTGAACACCCCGATCGCCGTGATCCTCACGCTCTACGGCCTGCTCTACGTCGCGGTCATCCCGTTCCTGCGCTGGCGACCCTGGCAACTGCTGGCGGGAGCCGGGGTGCTCGCGCTCCTGGGCCCCGCGCTGCTCGCGTTCCTGAACGCGGTGATGCTCAACCCCTACGGTTCCGGCATCGGGTTCGTGCTGTACGGCACCTATCCGATCACCGTCTGGCTGGCCCTGGTACTGGCGGGCATGGCGCTCGGGCGCCTGAACATCGGGCAGCTGCGCACCGCGGTGGCGGCTCTCGCCATCGGCGTCGCACTCATGGTGGTCGGATACGGCCTGGGAGGGATCGGACAGGCAGTGGGCATCACCGGTGCCGTCGGCGGCAGCTCATCCGCTGCGGAGCTCTCGTCGGGCGCCGGCTCGATCATCGACGGCGGTTCCGGCAGTTGGGCTCCGCCGGCCGGGTGGGAGGACTATCCGCAGGCGCTCGCCGCGTCCGACCCGCTTCGCGCCGCGCTCACGGCGGTCTTCGCGGTCGACCCGCACAGCGGCGGCACGGCCGAGATCCTCGGATCCGGCGGCTTCGCGCTCACGATCATCGCGCTGTGTCTGCTGCTGAGCAGGCCCCTGCGCTGGGTGCTGCTCCCACTCGGTGCGCTCGGTTCCATGCCGTTGACGGCATACAGCGCGCACGTCCTCTCGATCATGGTGGTCGGCGGGCCGGGCGGGTTCTTCTCCAGCAACGCCTTCTGGGCCGCGACCGCGATCGGGCTGCTCGTGATCACGACGCTCTGGGCGATGTTCTTCGGACGCGGGCCGCTCGAACGCCTGGTCGGACGAGGAGCGGCGGCGATGGCGGCGGTGCCCCGGCGCTGAGCCGGTCGGCGCCGGGCCTCCCGGAAGCGGAGAGGGACGATGTGCTAGCGTGAGAGCGCGCACGCTGTCTGGCGTTCGCGACCGACCCGCCTTTCGGGTCGGACTGGGGAGTTCTGAACTGGGGAGTTCACACCACCGCGTCGCGGCGTTCGTCGTCGCCTCGATGTCGTCGAGCGCGCGGTGGAGCGACGACCTCGCGTTCGGAACAGCATCGACTGGGGAGTCACTGTGGGGAATACGAGTTTCGGGCGCCGAGCGCGGGGTGTCGTCGCGTCAGCGTTGACGGCAGGTCTGCTGATCGCGGGTCTGTCCGGCGTGGGCGCGAGCGCGGCGAGCGCGGCCGAGGTGCCGCCGTCGATGCCGCCGCAGTTGCAGCGCGACGAGAACGTGGTGACGTCGGATCCGATCCCGACCGTGCAGATCGACAACGGCTACGTCTGGGCGCAGACCACGATCGGCACGACCGTCTACGCGGTGGGCAAGTTCGACAACGCGCGCGAGCCGAAGGCGGCCCCCGGTACGTCGTTGACCGCACGATCGAACGTGCTGGCGTACGACATCGTGACCGGCGCGCTGTCGTCGTTCGCCCCGAAGGTCAACGGAGTGATCAAGGCGGTCGCGGCGTCTCCTGACGGATCCCGCATCTACATCGGCGGTTCGTTCAACAGCGTGAACGGCAAGGACCGCTGGAACTTCGCCGCACTGGATGCGAAGACCGGCGAGCTCGTCCCGCAGTTCACGCCGTCGATCGGCGGCAGCGGTGTGTACGCGATCACGACCGACGGATCGAACATCTACCTCGGTGGTCTGTTCACCCAGGCGAACGGCGTCGCCCGCAAGAACCTCGCCGCATTCGACGCCGGGAACGGCGCACTGCTGAGCTGGGCTCCGCTGGCCGACCGTCAGGTCGATGCCCTCGTGATGGACCCGGCAGGGGCGAAGGTCATCGTCGGAGGCCGGTTCTCGACGCTCAACGGCAGCAGCCTGCGCGGATCTGCCGCGGTGGACAAGTCCACGGGGGCCGCTGACACCGACTGGGGCATCTCCAAGGTCGTCAAGAACAGCGGGAGCAGCAGCAACTCCGGCATCTTCGCTCTCGCCACCGACGCGAACACGGTCTACGGCACCGGGTGGAGCTGGTCCGGCGGGGGCAACCTCGAGGGCACGTTCGCGGCAGAGGCGGGAAGCGGCGCTGTGCGCTGGATCGCGGACTGCCACGGCGACCACTACGGCGTCTACTCCACCGGCAAGGTGGTCTACACGACGAGCCACATGCACTCCTGCAACACGATGGGGCTGCAGCCGCAGAAGAACCCCGCGGTCTACCAGTACGCGGAGGCGTACACGACGGACGCGCGCGGCACCCTCTCCGCGAACACCTACTCCGGGTACGCCAGCTGGGCGGGAACTCCCGCTCCGTCGCCGTATCAGTGGGCACCGGACTGGTCGGTGGGCACCACGACCGGACTCGGACAGGCGGGCCTGTCGATCACCGGCTCCGGCGACATGATCTCGATCGGCGGTGAGTTCCGATCCGTCAACGGCGGTCAGTTCGAGGGACTGGTCCGCTTCTCCACCAACCCTCCGGCCGGCGCGAAGGACGGCCCCCGCGTCGCCGATGCGAACTGGAAGCCCACCGCGGGCACCTCGCCCGTTCCCGGTCGTGCTCGTGTGTCGATCCAGACCAACTGGGATCGGGATGATCTGACGCTCACCTACGAGCTGTACCGCGCCGGAACCGCTGAGCCCGTGGCGAGCACGACCGCGGACGGAACCTGGTGGAAGCGCGCGACGGTCACTCTCGACGACCCGTCGGCTACTCCGGGCGCGACCCAGAGCTACACCGTGGTCGCGAAGGACGCCGACGGCAACACCGCGACCAGTGCGAGCGTGAGCGCGAAGGCCACAGCGGGCACCGTCTCGGCATATACGACGAAGGTTCTCGCCGACGGCCCGTCGCTGTACTACCCGATGGGGAACGTCTCGAAGGACTGGGCGGGATCGAACAACCCGGTCAACGGGTCGGGCGCCACGGTCTCGTCGTCCGGGATCGAGAACGGCGGCACCGGGTCGACCACGGTCAACGGCACCACCAACGGACGGGTGTCCTCCGACGCCAAGGCGGCGGCGTCGAAGGACTTCTCCTCCGAGATCTGGTTCAAGACCACCACGACGACCGGCGGCATGCTCATCGGCTCCGGCTCCGCCAAGACGGGGAGCTCGGCGACGATCGATCGTCACCTCTACATGACGACCAGCGGCACGCTGACCTTCGGAGTCTCCGCAGGTCAGACCCGTGCCACCGTCTCCGGGGACAAGGCGCTGAACGACGGCGCCTGGCATCACGCCGTCGTCTCCCAGAGCGCGGACGGGATGAAGCTGTACGTCGACGGGGAGCTCGTCGCGTCGGATCCGGCGGTGACGAACGCCAAGACCGATCCCGCGTATGTGCGCATCGGCGGCGACCTGCTCACGGGCTGGCCGTCGGCTCCCTCGTCGAACTACTTCAAGGGGTCGCTGGATGAGGCCGCGGTGTACTCGTTCGCGTTGAACTCCGACCAGGTGCGCGCGCACTTCCAGGTCGGAAAGGGTCTCAAGGCTCCGACGGCGGTCTTCACCGCGCAGACCACCGATCTGAGCGTCGCGGTCGACGGCGCAGGTTCCGTCGCCGACGGCGCGGCCACCATCAGCGCCTACGCATGGGACTTCGGCGACGGCTCGACGGCCACCGGCGCCACGGCGTCGCACGAGTACGCGGCGGCGGGAACCTACACGGTGCGCATGACCGTGACCGACAGCAGCGGATTGTCCGCGTCGAGTGAGAAGCAGGTCGTCGTCACGGCGCCTGTCGCCGCCGATGTGGTGGTGGCCGCCGATGGATTCGATCGTGTGGTCGAGTCGGGTTGGGGCACGGCGGACATCGGGGGTCTGTGGACGCCGATGCAGGGCAAGTCGACGGCGCTGTCGGTCAAGGACGGCGCCGGGGTGATCGACCTCGTCGCGGGACAGACGCGAGAGATGCTGTTGGACGATGCGTCCGTGCGCGATTCCGCCACGACGATGTCCTACTCGCTCTCGGGCGGTCCGGAGTCGGGCACGGTCTATGTCGGTGCGGGCTCTCGTCGCACGGGTGACGTGGGGTACCGCGCTCTGGCGTGGCATCGCGCCGACGGCTCGGTGTGGGTCGTGATCCAGCGCAACGGCACGGCGATCGCCAGCGCGGCGGTCTCCGGTATGACCTGGAGCGCGGGGACCGTGTTCCATCTGTCGACCGAGACGTCCGGTTCGCCGTCGACGACGATCCGCGCCAAGGTGTGGGCCGACGGGCAGCCGGAGCCGACGGCGTGGCTGGTGTCCGCGACGGATGCGACCCCCGCGCTGCAGGGCGAGGGCTCGCCGTCGGTGTTCTCCTATCGGGCCGGCGCCGCGACCGGCACCAACGTCGTGAGCGTGAGCGAGGTCAAGACCCTTCGACAGGGCGAGTGACCGGGTGAGCGGGTGGGGGTACCGGCATGAGCCGGGCCCCCACCCTTTCTGTCAGAAGTGGGTGCCGCCGTCGATGCGCACCTCGGTGCCGGTGATGAAGGCGCCGTCCTCGCTCGCGAGCATCGCCACGACACCGGCGACCGACTCGGGGCCGGCGAAACCCTGACCGATCGCGGGTGCGAGCTTCATGAACAGGCTCATGTCGGCGTCGTCAGGAAGGCCCGGGCCGTTGCTCTGGTTGCTGCGTCCGGATCCGTCCGTCATGCCGGAGGAGATCGAACCGGGCTGCACCGCGGTGAAGCGGATCCCGTCCTTGGCGTATTCGGCCGCCAGCGCGTGGGTCATCGACTGCACGCCGCCCTTGCTGGCGGCGTAGGCCGCCATGTACGGGTGGGCGAAGCCGGCTGAGGTCGAGCTGAAGTTGACCACGGCCGACGAAGTGCCCTCGAGCAGCGCGGGGATCGCCTCACGGATCACGAGGAACGTGCCCACCAGGTTGATCCGGATGACCTGCTCGAACTGATCGAGCGTCGTCTCGTGGGTGTGCGAGGAGCGCAGGATGCCGGCGGCGTTCACGAGGACGTCGAGTCCGCCCAGGGCGGCCACCGCCTGGGCGACCCCCGCGGCGACGGAAGCCTCGTCGGCGATGTTCATCGTGACCGTCGTGAGCCGCGCGGCGAGGGGGCCGGCCTGGGCGATCGTGTCCTCGAGGCCTGCGGTGCTGACGTCGGCGGCGACGACGCTGCCGCCCTCGTGCAGCATCCGCAGCACGGTGGCCTGGCCGATGCCCGACCCTCCGCCGGTGATGAGCGCCCGACGTCCTTCGTAGCGGTTCATGGTCTTCCCTTCGTCGTGGTGTCGTGGTGCGACACTCCGTTGTAGGCAGACTATGCCTGTATGGCAGATCATGCCACCTAGGCGTTGCCTGTCGAGCAGTCGACCTCTTCCCGTACGCTGTGACGGTGGAGACCACGACCCTCACCGAGCGCCGCAAGGCCGCGACCGAACGCGACATCGCTGCCGCTGCCGCCGCTCTGTTCGCCGAGCAGAGCGTGACGGGTGTCACCGCGGAGCAGATCGCCGCGCGTGCCGGCGTTTCGGTGCGCACGTTCTACCGGTACTTCGCGCGCAAGGAAGATGCGATCGCGCCGATCCTCAGTGTGGGAGCCCAGCGCTGGCAAGAGGCGTTCGCGGAGGTCGGAGAGCGGTCGCTGCGCGCGCAGATACCGGCCGTGATCCGGGCGCAGCTCGCTGAGGACCGGACCGATGCGGGGCAGCGCTCCGAGTCCGAGGGCCTCGAGCTCGACACGATGCTCGGCGTGCTCCGCGGACTCGACGACGACACCGCGATGCGCGACGTCTGGCTGCGCGTGAACGACGATTCCGAGCGTCGGCTGCGCGTGATCCTCCAGGATCGAGGGCTCGCGGTGTGGGAGGCGACGCTGCTGGCCACCGTCGCGACGGCCTCGATCCGCGTCGGGCTCGAACAGTGGGCGGCCGATCCCGACGGCCCTCGCCCCGCGGCGCGGGCGGTCGACGCCTTCCAGGCGATGTCTCAGGGGCTGCGCGGCCTCGACTGACCTCTGCGCTCGCGGGACAGGCGGGATACGTCGCGCGCCTACAGCGGGAGCGCCAGATACAGCTGATACGCGGCTTGTCCCGCGAAGTTCTCCGCGGCGTTCGTCGGCGCTTCGACGATGTACAGACGCCCGGGGGTGTGTGGCCTCGACTGGGCATCGAGATGCCAAACGACGCGGCTGACGGTCGCGCCGTCGAAGTCGTAGCGCGTGCCCGAACCGTCGTCGAACACCTGTTCCGTGTATGTCGGGTCGCCGATCCTGGCGCGGATGTCGAGGGCCGCTTGCGCGGCATCGTCGTCGGTGGCGAACTGCAGCACCGTCACCGTGGCGCGGCCGGCGTCGGAGGTGAACACCGCTGTTGCGGCATCGCGCGAGCCGAGGTCGTTCGCCGCGTTCTTCCAGTCGCCCTCGATCCGCCAGTCGCCGGCGGTGGTTCCGATCTCCTCGGTGGCCGCGGCGCAGAGCTCGCTGCACGCGGACGTCGGCCGATCGGGGGGCGGTGTCGGGGACGCGGATGCCGACGGCGCCGCCGATGGGCGGGGGCGTCCCTCGCCGATCTCGGCGCGCAGCCCGGCGGCGAGAAGGAGATTCGTCGCGATCGTTCCGAGGAGCAGGACGGCGGCGACGACGGTGACCAGGATGACGATGGTTCGACTGCGCCGCTTGGTCGCGGCGACGATCCGGGTCTCCTCCTCGTCCGGCGCGGGCGTGTCCGCGGCAGCGGGAGGTGGCGGGAGATACTCCGCATCGTCGGAAGCGTCGCGCTCGTTCATCGTCCCTCAGCCTACGGAACCGCGGCCGCGGGCCGCGTCACCCGCACCGACTTCCCGCGTCATCGTTCGGATCCGCCTGTCATCACAGGTCATAGGCTGGAGGGATGACGATTCCTGCACTCGAACTGAACGACGGCAATTCCATCCCGCAGCTCGGCTACGGCGTCTTCAAGGTGCCGCCGGCAGAGACCGAGCGCGCGGTGAGCGAGGCGCTCGAGATCGGCTACCGCCACATCGACACCGCCGCGATCTACGGCAACGAGGAGGGCGTCGGTGCCGCCATCGCGGCTTCCGGCATCCCGCGCGACGAGCTGTTCGTCACGACGAAGCTCTGGAACGACCGCCACCACGACGACGAGCCGCGTGCGGCCATCGCCGAGAGCCTGGACAAGCTCGGCCTGGAGAAGGTCGATCTGTATCTGGTGCACTGGCCCACCCCCGCCAAGGACGACTACGTGCATGCGTTCGCGAAGCTCATCGAGCTGCGGGACGCAGGTCTCACCCGCAGCATCGGGGTCTCGAACTTCCTGGTTCCGCACCTGGAGCGCACCGTGAAGGAGACCGGTGTCGTGCCGGCCGTGAACCAGATCGAGCTGCACCCCGCCTACCAGCAGCGCGACGTGGTCGCCTGGGCCGACGCGAACGGTGTGCGCATCGAGGCGTGGGGTCCGCTCGGCCAGGGCAAGTACGACCTGTTCGGCGCTCCGGCCGTGGCGGATGCCGCGGCGGCCCACGGGGTCACCCCCGCCCAGGCCGTGCTGCGCTGGCACCTGCAGAAGGGCGTCATCGTATTCCCGAAGTCGGTGCGCGCCGAGCGCCTGCGCGAGAACCTCGATGTCTTCGGCTTCGAACTGACCGATGCCGAGATCGCGGCGATCGACGCGCTCGACCCGCTCGACGGCTCCGGCCGCGTCGGCTCCCACCCGGACGAGGTCAACTGACCCGCTCCGGTAGCCGGAGCCTTCGAGCTCACATGACGCCCTGTGTCGCACCGCGCGACACAGGGCGTCGTCGTGAGTACCGTCGAGGCATGACAGCTCCGTTCCGTGTCGTCGCCGTGTCGGGATCCCTGCACGAGCCCAGCAAGACGACCGCCCTCGTCCGCGCGATCACGGCCGCCGTCGCCGAGCGCGCTGAGGTCGAGTCGCAGCTCATCGAGCTGACGCGGATCGGTCCGGGACTGGCCGGCGCGCTCCAGCGCGACCAGCTGCCGCCGGAGGTCGAGGCGCAGCTGCAGGCGATCGAGTCCGCCGATCTGCTGATCGTGGGCAGCCCCGTCTACCGCGCCTCCTTCACCGGGCTCTTCAAGCACCTCTTCGACTTCGTCGGCCAATACGACCTGGTGGGCACGCCCGTGCTGCTGGCGGCGACCGGTGGCGGCGAGAAGCATGCGCTGATCATCGAGCACCAGCTGCGTCCGCTGTTCGCGTTCTTCCAGGCGCTCACCCTTCCGGTCGGCGTCTACGCCAGCAACACGGACTTCGACGGCTACGAGATCGTCTCCGAGGTGCTCGAAGCCCGTATCGCCCTGGCGGCGGAGCGTGCTCTGCCGTTGGTGGGGTACGCGGCGTCGCGTCCGGTCGAGCTGCTGGTCGGCTGACCCCGCCGCGCCCGCGGGCGTAGCGTGAAGGCATGACCAACCGGCTCGGCGACACCCTCAGCCCGTACCTCCGCGCGCACGCCGACAACCCCGTCGACTGGTATCCGTGGGGTGAGGAGGCGTTCGCCGAGGCGCAGCGGCGCGACGTGCCGCTGCTCATCTCGATCGGCTACTCGACCTGCCACTGGTGCCACGTGATGGCGCGGGAGTCGTTCGCCGACCCCGCCACCGCCGCGCTCATCAACGACGGGTTCGTGGCCGTGAAGGTCGACCGCGAGGAGCATCCGCAGGTCGACGGCGCCTACATGGCCGCAGCCTCGGCCTTCACGCAGAGTCTCGGCTGGCCGCTCACGGTCTTCGCCACCCCGCGCGGGCGCACCTTCTACGCCGGCACCTACTGGCCCCCGCAGGCGCGCCCCCCGATGCCCGCGTTCCGCGACGTGCTCGCGGCGGTGCGGGAAGCGTGGACGCTGCGTCGTGCGCAGGCCGAGGAGTCGGCGGATGCCGTGACCGACGCGCTCGCCCGCGCAGCGGAATCCGCGCCTTCGGCCCTGCCGGACGTCGTCGCGATCGGGACCGCGGCGCAGGCGATCGCTCAGCGCGAGGATCCGCAGTTCGGCGGCTTCGGGGGAGCCCCGAAGTTCCCGGTCGCCACGACGCTGCGCTTCCTGCAGCACCCGCTCGTGCGGGAGAGCGCTCCGGAGGCGGCGGCGGCCACCGCACGCGCGCTCGCCGCGGTGGCGGACTCCGACCTTCGCGATGCGGATGGCGGGTTCTTCCGGTATGCGACCCAGCGCGACTGGACGGTGCCGCACTACGAGCGGATGCTGACCGACAACGCGCAGCTGCTCGATGTCGCGCGCGACGCGGGAGACGAGCGCATCGTGCGCGGCATCGCTTCCTTCCTGATCGATGTGCTCCGTCGCGACGGCGGCGGATTCGGGGCGGCGCAGGACTCGGAGTCGACGATCGACGGCGAGCGCAACGAGGGCGGGTACTACCTCCGCCCGCTCGCCGAACGGGCGGAGCTCGAGCCTCCTGCGGTCGACGGCAAGGTGATCACCGGCTGGAACGGACTCGCGATCGGCGCCATCGCCAGGGCCGGCGCGACGCTCGGCGAACAGAGCTGGATCGATGCCGCGGCCTCCGCCGCGGACGAGGTGCTGCGGACCAACCGGGATGCCGACGGCGCCCTCGTGCGGGCGTCGCTCGACGGAAGGGCATCCGCCGCTTCAGCGACCGCCGCCGACCTCGGTCTTCTCGCCGACGGCCTGTTCGCGCTCGCGTTGGCGACCGGCGAGGCGACCTGGGCGATCGCGGCGCGCAGCATTGTCGACGGGGCACTCGACGGCACGGTCGGTGAAGACCCGCTGCTGTCGGCCCAGGGCATCGCGGCCTCGCCCGACCAGACCGACGGCGACCTGCCCTCTGATGCCGCTGCGGTGGCCGGTGCCGCCCTGACCGCATGGTGGCTGGGAGCGGGGGAGCGGTATCGCGACGCGGCGGTGACGACCGTGAGCGCGCTCGCGGCGCGTTCGCTGGAGCAGCCGTTCGCCCACGGCACCCTGCTGCGGGTGGCCGCGGGGCTCGCCGTTCCGCCCCGCCAGCTCGTCGTGGTGACCGGAGCGCGCGACAGCGCCCTCGCCGTGGTCGCCAGGGGAGCGGACGCCGAGGTCGTCGCCGTCGTCACCGCGGAGCAGGCGCGGGCGTTCGCCGATGCCGGGTTCGACCTGTTCGAGGGGAAGGACGCGTCGGTGGAGCGCGCCTACGACTGCCGCGCGTTCGTGTGCCGGCTGCCGGTGAGCGACCCGGCCGAGGTGTCGCTCACGCGCTGACGGCGGCCCTCAGGGGCGCTGCGGCTCCTACGCTGGGGACCGACAGGGTTCGAGAGGGGAAGCTGCATGGCCGCGCAGCAGATCGAGTGGGTCGGCATCCCGGCGGGAACACTGCAGCGGGGGACACCGCCCGACGAGGTCGACGCCCTCACCGTGCGCTATGCCGACACGGGGGTTCCGCGTGCCTGGTACGAGAAGGAGACGCCGCGCACGTCGATCGTCGTCCCGGCGTTCCGGCTCGCCCGCACCCCGGTGACCGTCGCGCAGTGGGCGGTGTTCGCGGGGGAGACCGGCGCCCGCACCATCTCCGGGATCGACGAGCATCCGGTGGTCGGAGTCACCTGGGCCGAAGCATCCGCCTTCGCCGCCTGGATCGGCTCGCAACTCGGCGAAGAGGTGCGACTGCCGACCGAAGACGAGTGGGAGAGGGCGGCGCGCGGTGACGACACCCGCGAGTTCCCCTGGGGAGACGAGTACGTGCGGGGGAGGGCGAACCTGTTCGACCTCGGGCTCGGCACCACGACGCCCGTCGGGTCGTTCCCCGACGGTGCCAGTGCGTTCGGAGTGCTCGACATGGCCGGCAACGTCGACGAGTGGACCTCCACCCGGTACGCGCCGTACCCGGGTGCGCCCGACAGCGTCCCGGCCGTCGAGGACTGGGCGGCCGACCCGCACATCACGCGCGGCGGCGCATTCCGCCACGACGTCGACCTGGCCCGCTGCGCGCGGCGACACGGGGCCTATGAGGCCGACCTCGTCGCGGTGGGCATCGGGTTCCGGCTCGCGGCCTCCGCCGCGTGATCGTCGCGACTGTGCAATCTGCCTAACAGTTCCCCGAGGGCTGCCGGTCGATTGCGCGAGATGCGCAGCTTCCGGTGCGCCGATTGCCCAGTGGCCGCGATCCGTTCTACTGTTGCGCGACAGCAGGCGGTGCCGCTCGGGGGCCGCCCATGGATCACAGCAAGGACGCTCTGACGATGCCCCTCCCCACCCGCGCCGGACTCGACGCCGTTCCCGCATACCGTCAGGGGCGCTCCGCTCCGGCCGGTGCCTCGAAGCTCTCCTCGAACGAGTCCCCGCATCCGCCGCTGGCCTCGGTCGTCCAGGCCGTGCGCGATCGCCTCGACGGCATCAACCGCTATCCCGACATGAGCGCCGCGGCGCTTCGCGAACGGCTCGCCGAACGCTACGGCGTCGATGCGTCCGAGGTCACCGTCGGGGCGGGATCGGTCGAGATCGCCTCCCAGCTCATCCACGCGGTGGCAGGTGACGGCGACGAGGTCATCTTCGCGTGGCGGTCGTTCGAGGCGTATCCCTCGCTGGTGCGCATCGCCGGGGCCGCACCCGTACCGGTGCCGCTCGACGCGGACCACGGGCACGACCTCGATGCCATGCTCGCGGCGATCACCCCGCGCACCCGCCTGATCTTCGTGTGCAACCCGAACAACCCGACCGGGACCGTCGTCGGGGCCGAGGAGCTGGAGCGCTTCGTCTCCGCGGTTCCGCACGACGTGCTCGTGGTGATCGACGAGGCCTATGTGCACTTCGACCGCACCGAGAGCAGGGGCGCCGGCATCGAGCTGTTCCGCCGGCACCCGCACGTGGCGGTGCTGCACACGTTCTCCAAGGCCTACGGGCTCGCCGGGCTCCGCATCGGCTACGCGATCGCCCCGGCCGCCGTCGCCGAGAACCAGCGCAAGGTCGCCGTCCCCTTCGGGGTGACCGACCTCGCTCAGGTCGCGGCTCTGGCCTCGCTGGACGCCGAGGACGAGCTCGCGACCCGCATCGACGACGTCGTGGCCCAGCGCGATCGCCTCCACGCCGTGCTCACCGCAGCCGGATGGCCTGCCGTCCGCTCCCAGGCCAACTTCGTCTGGGTGCCGTCCGCCGACCGCACCGCAGAGCTCGAGGGCCTGCTGCAGGAGGGGGGAGTGATCGCGCGCGCCTTCGCCGGGGAGGGCATCCGCATCTCCTCGGGCTCCGCGGAGGACATCGACCGGGTGGAGGCCGCGCTCGCCGCATCCGCTCCGCTCGCGGTCGATGCCGAGCGTGTGGAGGTCGGCGCATGACCGATGACCGTATGACCGAGGTGCCGCCGACCACCACGACCACCAAGGGACTGCATCCGGGCCTGACCCGCCGTCAGATCTCGATGATGGGACTGGGCGGTGCGATCGGCGCCGGTCTGTTCGTCGGATCGGGTCAGGCGATCAGCATCGCGGGACCCGCCGTGCTGGTGTCGTACCTCGTCGCCGGCGGCATCGTCGTTCTCGTGATGGCGATGCTCGCCGAGATGGTCGCGGCCCGCCCCAGCTCCGGCGCCTTCAGCTCCTACGCCCAGAAGGCGATGGGGCGCAGCGCCGGCAGTGCGGTCGGGTGGCTCTACTGGATCCAGCTGGTCGTGGTGATCGCGGCCGAGGCGACGGGGGCGGGCGCGATCGTCGCCAACTGGACGCCGGGCATCCCCGCCTGGGTGTGGGTGCTGATCTTCGTCGTGGCGCTCACCGCGGTGAACCTGTTCGGCGTGCGCAACTACGGTCGCTTCGAGTTCTGGTTCGCGGCGATCAAGGTCGCCGCGATCATCGCCTTCCTCGTGGTGGGGGTGTGCGCGATCATCGGTCTCATCCCCGGCGTGGCGGCCACCGGCATCTCGAACCTCGTCGACGCCGGCGGCTTCGCCCCGAACGGCATCGCCGGCATCGCCGGTGCCCTGTTGATCGTGGTGTTCGCCTTCGGCGGCACCGAGGTGGTCGCGATCGCGGCCGCCGAGTCGAACGATCCCGCCCACAACATCCGCCGCATCGTCCGTGAGGTGCTCGTGCGCATCCTCGTCTTCTACGTCGGATCGATCTTCGTGATCGTCGCGGTGCTGCCCTGGAACGACCCGGCCGTGAAGGCGGGGCCGTTCTCGGCGGTGCTCGAGACCCTGAACGTGCCGGGCGTCGGACTGGTGATGGACCTCATCGTCATCATCGCGCTGCTGTCGGCCATGAACGCCAACATCTACGGCGCCTCCCGCATGGCGTACTCGCTGGGGGAGCGCGGGCTCGCGCCGCTGGCCGCCACCCGCACCAGCCTCAAGGGCGTGCCGTTCGTCGCGGTGCTGGCCTCGGTCGCCTTCGGCTTCGTCACGGTCGGGCTCAACTGGGCCTTCCCCGATGTGGTCCTGCCCGCCCTGCTCAACGTGGTCGGCTCGACGCTGCTCGTGATCTGGACAGCGACCGCCGTGGCGCAGATCATCCTCCGCCGCCGCGCAGATCGGGAGGGAGAGGCGATGCCGATGCGCATGTGGGGCTTCCCCTGGCTTTCGTGGCTGTGCCTGGTGCTGCTCGCGGCCGTGATCGCCCTCGCGATGATCGATGAGGCAGCGCGCATCCAGCTGCTGCTGACGCTGGGGCTCACCGCCGTGCTCCTCCTCGTCGCCCGCGCGACCAGGGGTGTGGCCCGGCCCGGCGTCCCCCGGGAGTAGCGATGCGCATCGATCGCCTCGACGCCCAGCTCATCCGGCTGCTCACCGAGTCGCCGCAGCTGCCGATCCTCGAATGCGCGCGGCGGCTCGGCATCGCCCGCGGCACCGCGACGAGCCGACTCGCGCGCCTGCACGAGGGCGGGGTGATCGAGGCGATCGTGCCGCGCATCGACCCTGCCGGCTTCGGCTACGGCGTCGTCGCGTTCTGCCTGGTCGAGATCGATCAGAAGGTGGGGCACGACGAGGTGGCCACGGCGCTCGCCGACGCCGTGCCCGAGATCGTCGACATGCACACCGTCACGGGGGCCAGCGACATGCAGCTGCGGCTGGTGGCGCGCGATGCCACCAGGCTGCAGGAGGTGCTCGACCGGGTCGCTCTGGTGCCGGGAGTCGCCCGCACGGCGTCGTCCATCGCGATGCGCACGCATCTCTCCGGACGGGTGCTGCCGCTCGTGGAGCACGTCGCCACCGACGAGGTGCTCTCCGGCTAGCGCCTCACACCCAGCCTCACACCCAGCCGGGCAGCCAGTTGTGCAGCAGCCAGAACTCGTACGGCACGCTCATGCCGGTCCACAGGGGCAGGAAGAACGCCGACACCAGCACCACGAACGCGAGGAAGATCATCACCGTGCGCTCGCCGGACTGCCGACGGTGCAGCGGATCCACGCGCGTGCCGGCGATGATCCGCAGCGTCATGGCCAGCGCGATCACGAGGAACGGCATCATCACGACCGTGTAGAACTGGAAGATCGTGCGATCGGGGAACATCAGCCACGGCACATAGGTGACCGCGAGGCCGACGAGGGGGATGCTCAGCTCCGGGCCGACGGATCGCCGGGTGATCCAGCCGCGCACCAGGCGGTAGAGCAGGTAGATCGCCGCGGCCACGCCCGCGTACCAGATGAGCGGGTTCGGGATCGCGGAGATCACGCCGATGCAGTGGTCCGTGCCGCAGCCGGTGGGATCGGAGTCGACCCATACGGCCGTGGGGCGCAGCAGCAGAGGCCACTCCCAGGCGGGGCTCGCATAGGGGTGCCCGCGAGTCAGGCCGACGTGGAAGCCGAGCATCGACTCGTGGTACTTCCACAGGGCGATCAGCGGGTTAGGGTCGCTCTGGCGGTCATAACCCCCTGCGGTCACCAGCCAACCGGTCCAGCTGATCAGGTACACGGCCAGGGCGGGGAAGACGAGCAGCACGAACGAGACGGGCCCCTGGCGGAAGGCAGCTGCCGTGGGCCACAGCACCACCCCGGCCCGCCGACGGGCCAGCGCATCGGTGACCACGACGTACAGGCCGAATCCGGCCAGAACGTACAGTCCCGACCACTTCACGGCCGACGCTGCGCCCAGGGCGGTACCCGCCGCGATCAGCCAGGGGCGGCGCCAGAGCACCGGACCCCAGAACGGGTCGGGCTTGTCGGGGTCGCGCCTCGCGAGCACCGGGATGGTCCGCTGCCGGTCGATGATCACGAACAGCACGCCGAGCAGGACGAAGAAGGTCAGGATGCCGTCGAGCAGGGCGATGCGGCTCATGACGATGCTCAGGCCGTCGATCGCGAGCAGTGTTCCGGCCACGCTCGCGACCACCACGGAACCGCTGAGTCGTCGCGCGATCAGGTAGACCAGCAGAACGGAGGCGGTGCCGAGCAGTGCCGTCGCGAGCCGCCAGCCCGCGCTGTTGTCGGGACCGCCGATCGCCATGCCCAGCGCGATGAGCCACTTGCCGAGCGGCGGATGCACGATGAACGCGCCCTGTTCGGACAACGGCAGCTGCTGCAGGGTGATGAACGCGTCGTTGGCGTTCTCACCCCAGGTGCCCTCGTAGCCGAGGGTCCACAGCGACCACGCGTCCTTGACGTAGTAGGTCTCGTCGAACGCCAGCTGATGCGGATGCGCGACGTTGATCAGACGGAGGAGGGCGGCGATCGCGGTGATCACGAGAGGGGCGAGCCAGCGGATCGCGCGTCCCCAGTCCGGATCCCGCAGCAGACGATCGCGGAGCTGCCCGTAGCGCGTCGACCGCTCCTCGGGAGCGGGAAGCAGGGGCACGGGCGCGGTCACCGCTCCAGCCTAGACAACAGGCCTTCTCCGCCGGCTGCATCCCGCCCGCCTAAGCTGGGCGGGTGATCATCCTCGCCGCCACTCCGATCGGAAATCTCGGCGACGCATCTCGCCGCCTCGTGGAGGTGTTGGAGAACGCCGAGGTCGTCGTCGCGGAGGACACCCGCACCACCCAGCGCCTGCTTAAGGCCCTGCAGATCGACAACAGGCCGCGCCTGATCGCCCTGCACGACCACAACGAGAAGCAGAAGGCCGCCGAGCTGGCAGCCCTCGCGGCGGAGACCGACATCGTGGTGATGAGCGATGCCGGGATGCCGACCGTCAGCGACCCCGGGTACGGACTGGTCGCCGAGGCGGTGGCGCAGGGAGTCACCGTCACCGCGATCCCCGGGCCGAGCGCGGTGCTGATGGCGCTCGCGATCTCGGGCCTGCCCACCGACCGCTTCACGTTCGAGGGGTTCCTGCCGCGCAAGCCGGGGGAGCGTCGCTCCACACTGCGCGCGCTGGCCGCCGAACCCCGCACCATGGTCTTCTTCGAGTCGCCCGCCCGCCTCGCGAGCGCTCTCGCCGACATGGGCACCGCGTTCGGCGACGAGCGGCGGATCGCGGTGTGCCGCGAGCTCACGAAGCTCTACGAGGAGGTGCGCCGCGGCACCTCCTCCGAACTCGTCGCCTGGGCCGAGAACGGGGTGAAGGGCGAGATCGTCGTCGTGGTCGAAGGGGCGTCGCGTCGTGATGCCTCCCCGGAAGACGCCCTCGTCCAGGTGCAGAAGCTCGTCGCCGACGGCATCCGGCTGAAGGATGCCGCGTCCGAGGTCGCGGCCCTCACCGGTCTCTCCTCCCGAGACCTCTACCAGGCCGCCCTCGCCGCCCGATCCGGAGGGGCGTCGGCGTGAGCAAGGCGGCGACCGTGTACGACGTGGCCGATCGGGCCGGCGTCTCGATCGCCACGGTCTCGCGGGTGCTGCGCTCGCCGGACGCCGTGCGTCCGGTCACCCGCGAACGCGTGCTCGACGCCGTCGCCGCGCTCGGGTACGTCCCCAGCGGCAGTGCCAGGGGCCTCGCCGAGCGGCGGACAGGGGTGCTGGGACTGTACTTCCCCGGATTCGACGCCGCGGAGGATGCTCCGCCTCTCGACGCCCTCTCCGCCGCCGACAGCGAGGCGCCGCCATTCGCGATCGTCCGCGAGGAGGCGGAGGTCGACGGCCGGCACACCTCGATGCTGTTCCTCGACGAGGTGCTGCGCGGTGCGGAGCTGGAGGCGTGGAAGCAGGGCTTCGTGCTGATGGTCGGCGTCGGACGTGACGACCCCGATCGCTCCACCGTGCGGGACATGGCCGGCCGGGTTGACGGGCTCATGGTCCTCGCCAGTAGTGTGCCCGACGACGTGCTGGCCCGACTGGCGCGACGCATCCCCGTGGTGGTGCTCTCCGGCCCCCCGCGCGGCGATCACTACGACCACGTGACGGTGAGCAACGCCGAGGCGATGGCCGAGCTGACCAGGCACGTGCTGGCTCAGGTGGGGGACGGGCGGCTCGCCTTCCTCGCGGGGCCGGCGGACTCCCCGGATGGACTGCAGCGCTGGGAGGGCTTCGCCGCTGCCGTGGTGGAGGCCGGCGGGTCCCTCGACGACGTGACGGTGCGGCGCGGCGACTTCACCCGCGCGTCGGGGCGCCAGGCCGCCGAGGAGATTCTCGCGGCCGGCACGCCGGCCGCGCTCATCTGCGCGAACGATCAGATGGCCCTCGGCGCGCTCGACGTGTTCCGCGGCGCGGGCGTCCGGGTGCCGGACGACGTGCTGGTGACGGGCTTCGACGGCATCGAGGCCGCCGCGCTCTCGCAGCCGCCGCTGACCACGATCCGCCAGCCGATGATCGACCTCGGGCGCGCGGCGGTGCAGGTGCTCGCCCGCCGCCTCGAGAACGCCGATGCCGACCCCGTGGTCGCGCGGCTGCCGCTGCAGATCCTGTTGCGCGAGAGCTCTCTGCGCCCCGCCTGACGGCTCGACACATGCCCCGGTGGCGGTGTCAAGGGGTTGCGATCGCAAAATGTATGCGCTTACAATCGCTGAGGCGGCGCAGGATGCCGTTCATGACAGAGACGACATGAGGTGGCAGATGTCCGGTGGAAGAACACCGAGAGGGCGCGTGATCCAGCGCTGGCGCCGAGCGGCGATCGTAGGCCTGGCGGCCGTCGCGGTCGCACTCAGCGGCTGCAGCATCCAGATCACATCCCAACCCGATCCGTCGATCGGCGCCGACACGATGCTGATCAACGCCGACAAGGGCAATCCGTTCTTCACGAAGAACTTCAACCCGTATCTCACCAACACGCGCACGGCGTCGCGGTGGATCTACGAACCGCTGATCCTGATCAACCCGCTCGACGGCACCCAGAACCCGTGGCTCGCGTCCGAGTGGTCCCAGCCCGACGCCCGCACGATCGTGATGACGATCCGCGACGACGTGACCTGGAGCGACGGCGAAGACCTCACTCCCGAGGACGTCGCCTTCACGTTCCAGCTGTTGAAGGACAACCCGTCGCTCGACATCAAGGGCGCATGGCAGCACCTCGAGAGCGTCGAGACCGAGGGCGGCGACGTGATCCTGCACCTCAAGACCGACGACGCTCCTTCTCTGTCGATCCTCGGGCAGACCATGATCGTCCCTGAGCATCTCTGGGCCGATGTGAAGGACAGCGGCACCTACCGCAACGAGACGCCGGTCGGCACCGGCCCCTTCGTGCTCGGCAACTACAACGACCAGCAGTACTCGATGGACAAGAACCCCGACTACTGGCAGGCCGACTCGATCGAGATCGAGCACATCATCCTCCCCGCCACGAACTCGCAGCTGGACACCGTCAGTCGCGGCTACGACTGGGCCTACGCCTTCATCTCCGATGTCGAGGGCACGTGGGGCGCGGCGAGCGAGCACAACTCCTGGTGGTTCCCGCCGGGCGGCGTGATCGCGCTGATGCCGAACCTCGAGGTCGCGCCCTTCGACGACGTGAACGTGCGCCGTGGCATCGCGCTCTCCCTCGACCGCGCGGAGATCGCCGAGACCGCCTCCGAGGGGTACATGAAGCCGGCCGGTCAGACCGGGCTCATCCTCCCCAACCAGGAGCAGTACCTGGATCCGAGCATCCCCGACCAGGGCATGATCACGCAGGACAAGGACGCCGCTCTCGCCGCCTTCGCCGAAGCGGGGTACACCCTGGACGGCGACCGCCTCGTCGACGCGAACGGCGAGCAGCTCGAATTCGCCCTCACCACCGCGAATGGCTTCACCGACTGGACCAGGGCCGCGCAGACCGTGCGCAGCCAGCTCGCCGACGTGGGCGTGAAGGTCACGCTCAAGCTCCCGCAGCCCGCGGGCTACCAGAGCGCGATCAGCAACGGTGACTTCGAGATGGCCATCGGCGGCATGGGCAACGGCGACGTCTACCAGGCGTACAACAACCTGCTCTCCAGCGAGTTCTACGTGCCGTCGGGAGAGCCGACGGCGAACAACTTCGAACGCTACAGCTCGGAGAAGGTCGACGCGCTGCTCGCGGAGTACCGCGAGACCGTCGACACCGCCCGCCAGGCCGAGATCGTGAAGGAGCTGCAGGGCATCGTCTACGACGAGATGCCCGTGATCGGCCTCTACTACGGCGGCATCTGGGGCCTGTTCAACGACGCCAAGTTCACCGGCTGGCCGAGTGAGGAAGACCCGTACATGATCCCGCAGAACTACGACTCCGCGCCGCTGATGATCTTCACGCACCTGAAGCGCGTCAAGGGGGACGACCGATGAAGTACGCGCTGCAGAAGTTCGGCCTGTTCGTGCTCACGCTGTGGGCCGCGGTCACCCTGAACTTCTTCCTTCCGCGGATGATGCCGGGTTCTCCGGCGGATGCCGCCATCGCGAAGCTGTCCCAGAACGGACCGGTGTCGGACGCCACGCGCGCCGCCATCGAGGCGCAGCTGGGCGTTCCGACCGGGTCGCTGTGGGATCAGTACATCGCCTACCTCGGACAGGTCGTCCGGCTCGACTTCGGCGTCTCGTACACGTTCTACCCGCAGTCGGTGTCGAGCATGGTGTCCACCGCCCTGCCGTACACGATCGGCCTCGTCGGCATCGTCACGATCCTCGCGTTCGTGATCGGCACGCTGATCGGCGTCTCGGCGGCCTGGCGACGGGGCACCTGGCTCGACAGCCTCCCGACGCTGACCGGCTCGTTCCTCAGCACGTTCCCCTACTTCTGGACCGCGCTGCTGCTGCTGTTCTTCTTCGGCTACGTGCTGCACTGGTTCCCGACCACGGGCGCCTACTCCGCGACGACGACCCCCGGATTCACCTGGGAGTTCCTCGGAGACCTGCTCAGCCACGCGTTCCTTCCCGCTCTGACGATCCTGCTCACCTCGCTGGGCGGCTGGATCATCGGGATGCGCAACGCCATGATCAACACGCTCGGCGAGGACTACATCACGTTCGGCGAGGCGAACGGCCTGCACGGGCGCACGATCGCCCTCCGCTACGCCGCGCGCAACGCGATCCTGCCCAACCTCACCGGCTTCGGGCTCACGCTCGGCGGCGTCGTCGGCGGATCGATCCTCGTGGAGCAGGTGTTCGGATATCCGGGCATCGGGTATCTGCTGTTCAACGCCGTGATCGGGCAGGACTACCCGCTCATGCAGGCGCTCTTCCTGATGATCACCGTGAGCGTGCTCATCGCCAACTTCCTCGTTGACATCCTGTACGGGGTACTCGACCCAAGGACCCGCCGATGACTTCCACCATGAACGTCAAGATCCCCGCCGAGCGCATCGCCGCGCCCAGCCCGTGGCGCGCCTTCGGGCGCATGGTCGCCACCCTCTGGGGCAACGGCAAGGCACGGCTCGGACTGTGCATCCTCGCCTTCTTCGTGCTGGTGGCGGTGTTCGCCCCGCTCCTGGCCCCGTACGGCGCGAAGGACAACACCTTCGAGCGCAACGCCGATGCCTCCTGGGCGCACTGGCTCGGCACGACGGCGGCGGGGGAGGACGTGCTCAGCCAGCTCATCTACGGCGCGCAGGTCAGCCTCCTGGTCGGCTTCGCCGCCGGCATCCTGTCCACCATCGTGGCCGTGCTCATCGGCCTCAGCTGGGGATACATGCGCGGCTTCGCCGGCGAGGTGGTCGGCTTCATCGTCAACCTCTTCCTGGTGATCCCCGGACTCCCGCTGATGATCGTGATCGCCGCGTATCTGCAGAACGGCGGCATCCTGATGATCATCGCGGTCATCGTGGTGACCGGCTGGGCGTGGGGTGCTCGCGTGCTCCGCAGCCAGACGCAGTCGCTGCGCGGCAACGACTTCGTCACCTCGGCGCAGTTCTCGGGTGACAGCAGGACGCGCATCGTGTTCCGCGAGATCCTGCCGAACATGACGTCGATCATCGCCGGCACGCTCTTCGGAGCGGCCACGGCGGCGATCCTCGCGGAGGCGGGGCTGGAGTTCCTCGGCCTCGGCGACTCCAGCATCGTCAGCTGGGGCACGATGCTCTACTGGGCCCAGAACTCCAACTCCCTGCTCACCGGACAGTGGCTGCTGCTGTTCGCCCCCGGTCTGTGCATCGCACTGCTGGCACTGAGCCTGACACTGATCAACTTCGGCGTGGACGGCATCTCCAATCCGCGCCTGCGAGAGGGGAAGGGCCGATGACCGCCATGGCACCCGAGACCACACCGATGCCGAACGACATCCTGCTCGACGTGCAGGGGCTGTCCGTGGAGTACGCCTCGCCGGGCACGAAGCCCGTCACCGCGGTCGAGAACGTGTCGTTCTCGCTGCGCCGCGGCGAGTTCGTCGGGCTGGTCGGCGAGTCGGGGTCGGGCAAGTCGACCCTCGGCTTCGCGCTCACCCGACTGCAGAAGCCGCCGGCACGGATCAGCGCAGGGCGCATCCTCTTCGGGGGCCGCGACATCCGCGAACTGGATGCGGAGGAGCTGCGTCGCCAGCGCCAGGGCGGGTTCGCCATGGTGCTGCAGTCGGGCATGAACGCGCTCAACCCGGTGCGTACGATCGGCAACCACTTCCGCGACATCTTCGCCGCGCACGGCCACGTACCCAAGGACGCGCGCGATGCGCGTGCCCGGGAACTGATCGGCAAGGTCGGACTCGACGCGTCGGTGCTCGCCCGCTACCCGGGTGAGCTCTCCGGCGGTATGCGCCAGCGTGCCTCGATCGCGCTCGCGCTGTCTCTCGAACCACAGCTGATGGTGTTCGACGAGCCCACCACCGCGCTCGACGTGCTCGTGCAGCACGCGGTCATGGACACGATCAAGGAGCTGCAGCGCGCCGAGCACTTCACCGCCATCCTCATCAGTCACGACCTCGGCATCGTGCTGGAGGCGACGGACAGGGTGATGGTGATGCACGAGGGTCATATCGTCGAGGACGCCAGGAGCATCGACATCCTCGAACGCCCGCAGGACGAGTACACCCGGATGCTGCTGAGCCACTACGCAGACCCGCGGGCGGAGAAGATCGAGATCCCCGGATTCCTCGACGCGGGCACCCGGCGTCGAGAGGGCCGCCGTCGCACCGACGTCACCGAGACGCTGCCGACCGTCTCGTCGCGCGACACCCGTCGTGCGGATGCGGCGATCGTGGTGGAGGGCGTCTCGAAGCACTACCCGGCCCCTCGACGTGGGCAGGACGCCGTGACCGCGGTCGACGACGTCTCGTTCCGGCTCGAACCCGGCGAGGCGCTCGCGCTCGTCGGCGCCTCGGGCTCGGGCAAGTCGACCATCGCCAAGATGCTCACCGGTGTCGAGAAGCCGACCTCCGGCACCGTGCACTTCGGTGATGTCGACGTGGCGTCCCTCAAGCGGCGGGGTCTGCGCGACCTGCGCAAGGACGTGCAGATGGTCTTCCAGGACCCGTATGCGGCACTGAACCCGTTGCACACCGTGGAGTACGCCCTCACGCGTCCGGTCATGAACTACACCACGCTGCGGGGGCCCGAGGCCAGGGCCCGCGTGCTCGAACTGCTCGAGACGGTCGGCCTCACGCCCGTCGAGCAGTTCGCGGCGAAGCTGCCGCACCAGCTCTCCGGCGGACAGCGGCAGCGCGTCGTGATCGCCAGGGCACTCGCGAGCGACCCGCAGGTGCTGATCGCCGACGAGCCCGTCTCGATGCTCGACGTCTCGCTGCGCGCCGGGGTCCTGGCGCTGCTGGAGGACCTGCGCGAGAGGTGGGGCATCAGCATGCTCTACATCACGCACGACCTGCTGAGCGCGAGGCTCGTGACCCAGAACATCCTGGTGCTCAACGGCGGACGCGTGGTCGAACGCGGCGAGACTGCGGAGGTGCTGCAGCATCCGGAGGATCCGTACACGATCCAGTTGCTGGACGCCGTGCCCAATCCCACGCGAATCCGATAGAACCCTCGATCCGTACATCAACACCGAGAGGAGCACTCGTGCTCGCATTCCCCGACGGCTTCCTGTGGGGTGCCGCGACAGCGGCCCACCAGGTGGAGGGCAACAACACCACGAGCAACTGGTGGGCGATGGAACACGCGCCCGGCTCGCCCATGGTGGAGCCCTCCGGCGACGCCGCCGATCACTTCCATCGCTACCCGGAGGACATGCGGCTGCTCGCCGACGCCGGGCTGAACTCCTACCGGTTCTCGGTGGAGTGGGCGCGGATCGAGCCCGAGCGCGGCTTCGTCTCCCGGGCGATGCTCGACCACTACCGCCGCATGATCGACACGGCGCGCGAGAACGGGCTCGACCCCACGGTCACGCTCATGCACTTCACGGTGCCGCAGTGGTTCCAGAAGGACGGCTTCTGGCGCGCCGATGATGCGGTCGACCTGTTCGCCCGCTACGTCGAGACCGTGCTGCCGATCCTCGACGGCATCGACTACGTGTGCACCATCAACGAGCCGAACATCGCGGCGATGCTGGCCGGGGGAGAGGACGCGGCGAATCTGGTCGCCTACGGCCTCCCGAACCCCGACCTCGCCGTGGCCGACACGCTGCTCGATGCGCACCACCGTGCCACCGAGATCCTGCACTCGGTACCGGGAGTCAAAGCCGGATGGACGATCGCCACGCAGGCGTTCCACTCCACCGGTGAGCCCGGCGCCGACGAGATGCTCGCCACGTACGGCGACCCGCGCGACCACTGGTACCTCGACCAGTCGGCCGGCGACGACTTCGTCGGCGTGCAGGCCTACACCCGCACCTTCATCGGCCCGGAGGGTCCTCTGCCCGTGTCGCCGGACGTCGAGACCACGCTGACCGGCTGGGAGTTCTTCCCCGAGGCTCTCGAGATGGGTGTGCGCAGCGCCTGGGAGCGCAGTGGCGGCGTGCCGGTGCTCGTGACCGAGAACGGTATCGCGACCGCCGACGACACCCGGCGAATCGCCTACACACAGGGAGCGCTGGAGGGACTGCACCGCGCGATCTCCGACGGCATCGACGTGCGGGCCTACCAGCACTGGAGCGCGCTCGACAACTACGAATGGGCCAGCGGCTTCCGGCCCACGTTCGGGCTGATCGGCTTCGACCATGAGACGTTCGAGCGCTCGCCGAAGCCGTCGCTCGCGTGGCTGGGTGAGGTCGCGCGCCGCAACGGTCTCTGAGACCGGTCGACGACCCCGCCTCGGATGCGCCCCCGGCATCCGTGGCGGGGTTACCCTCGGGTCATGACGAACGCCATGCACGCGACCAGGGAGGACACGCTCCGCTCGGCCGCAGCCGGACTGAGCGCATCGTTCCTCGCCGTCGGCCTGGCAGAACTCGTCGCCGCGGTGGTGGAGCCGAGCGCGAGCCCGTTCGCCGTGATCGGCAGCGGGCTCATCGACCTCGCACCGAGCTGGGCGAAGGACACGGCCATCGCGCTGTTCGGTACCGGCGACAAGGTGGCGTTGATCGTGGGCATCGCCCTGGTGCTCGTGGTCGTCGCCGCCGGCGCGGGCATCCTTGAGCGTCGACGGTCCGGTGTCGGCGCCGTGATCCTGGGAGCACTCGGCGTCCTCGCCGTCGTCGCCGCGATGATCCGCCCCGGTGCGGGGCCGTTCGCCTGGCTCCCTGGTCTCGTCGCCGGTCTGGTCGCGGTGATCGTCCTGCGCCTCCTCGTCGCTCGACTGCGTCCGGTCGCCGGCCTCCGACCCGACGGCGAGGATCGGAGACGGTTCCTGATCTGGACCGCCGGAGTCGCCGCCGCCGGCGCCGTCGCCCTCATCGTCGGCAACCTCGCCCGCGGCGCGACCCGTTCGATCGAGGCGGTCCGCGAGGCACTGCGGCTGCCGACGGCAGCACGACCGGCAGCCGCGGTTCCCGCCGGCGCAGAGCTCGGGATACGCGGCCTCGCCTCCGTGGTGACCCCGAACGCGGAGTTCTACCGCATCGACACCGCCCTGATCGTGCCGCAGGTCGATCCTGCCGACTGGTCGCTGCGCATCCACGGGATGGTCGACCGCGAGGTGGAGATCACCTGGGACCAGCTGCTCGCCATGCCGATGCAGGAGTCCGATGTGACGCTCGCGTGCGTGTCGAACGAAGTGGGCGGCTCGCTGATCGGCAACGCCCGCTGGCTGGGTGTGCCGGTGCGGGAGCTGCTCGCACGCGCGGGCGTCGACGCCGAGGCCGACATGGTGCTCTCGACCTCCGCCGACGGCTTCACGGCGTCGACCCCGATCGAGGCTCTGACCGATGATCGCGACGCCCTGCTCGCGATCGGCATGAACGGCGAGCCGCTGCTGATCGAGCACGGCTTCCCGGTGCGGATGGTGGTGCCGGGACTCTACGGCTACGTGTCGGCCACGAAGTGGGTCACGCAGCTGGAGGTGACGCGGTTCGACCGTGCGAAGGCCTACTGGACGACGCGGGGATGGTCCGATCGCGGACCGGTCAAGCTGCAGTCGCGCATCGACGTGCCACGCCGCGGGCAGTCGATCCCAGCGGGTGACGCGGTGATCGCCGGAATGGCCTGGCATCAGCACGTCGGCATCGCCGGCGTCGAGGTGCGCATCGACGACGGTCCCTGGCGTGCCGCGGAACTCGCGACCGCCATCTCGGCCGACACGTGGGTGCAGTGGAGCATCGACTGGGTGGCGGAGAGCGGTGCGCACACCGTCGAATGCCGGGCGCTCAGCGTCGATGGCGAGACGCAGACAGCGGATCCGGCGGCCCCCGCGCCCGACGGCGCGCAGGGGTGGCATCGGATCGACGTGTCGGTGGCGTGAGCCGGGGGAGACCTCCGGCGCACGGCGTAACCCCCCGCGGTATCCCGCCTAGAATTGCTCCATGCCCGCAGGCGAATCCTTCTACATCACCACGCCCATCTACTACCCGTCCGACGTGCCTCACATCGGCCACGGGTACACGACGGTGGCCGTCGACGCGCTCGCACGGTGGCACCGCCAGGCGGGGGATGACACCTGGATGCTCACGGGCACCGACGAGCACGGGCAGAAGATGCTGCGGGCCGCGGCGGCGAACAACGTCACCCCGCAGGAGTGGGTGGACAAGCTCGTCAGCGAGAGCTGGTTCCCGCTGCTGACGACGCTCGACGTCGCCAACGACGACTTCATCCGCACCACGCAGGAGCGCCACGAGACGAACGTCCAGACGTTCTTCCAGCGCCTGTATGACCGCGGCTACATCTACGCGGGCGAGTATGAGGCGCTCTACTGCGTGGGCTGCGAGGAGTTCAAGCCCGAGTCGGAGATCGTCGACGGCACCGGTCCCTTCGAGGGGCTGAAGGTCTGTGCGATCCACTCGAAGCCGCTGGAGCTGCTGCAGGAGAAGAACTACTTCTTCAAGCTCAGCGAGTTCCAGGACCGTCTGCTCGAGCTCTACAAGACCCAGCCCGACTTCGTGCGCCCCGACTCGGCACGCAACGAGGTCGTCTCCTTCGTGAGCCAGGGCCTCAAGGACCTGTCGATCTCGCGGTCGACGTTCGACTGGGGCATCCCGCTGCCGTGGGACGAGTCGCACGTCATCTACGTGTGGGTCGACGCCCTGCTCAACTACGCCACGGCGGTGGGCTACGGCTCCGACGAGGAGACCTTCGAGCGTCGCTGGCCCGCGTACCACGTGGTCGGCAAGGACATCCTGCGCTTCCACGCCGTGATCTGGCCGGCGCTGCTGATGGCGGCAGGCCTCGAGGTGCCCAAGGGCGTCTTCGCGCACGGCTGGCTGCTCGTCGGTGGCGAGAAGATGTCGAAGTCGAAGCTCACCGGCATCGCGCCGACCGAGATCACCGATGTCTTCGGCTCCGACGCCTACCGCTTCTACTTCCTCTCCGCGATCGCCTTCGGACAGGACGGCTCGTTCTCGTGGGAAGACCTGTCGGCCCGCTATCAGGCCGAGCTCGCGAACGGCTTCGGCAACCTCGCCTCGCGCACGACCGCGATGATCGAGAAGTACTTCGAGGGCGTCGTTCCCCCCGCGGCCGAGTACACCGAGAAGGATCTCGCGATCCAGAAGATCGTGGCGGATGCGGCGAGGAACGCCGATGCCGCGGTCGCGCAGTTCCGCATCGACGAGGCGATCTCGTCGATCTGGACGATCGTCGACGCGCTGAACGGCTACATCACCGCGAACGAGCCGTGGGCGCTCGCCAAGCAGGCGAACAGCGGAGACGAGGACCAGCGCGCGCGCCTCGGCACCGTGCTGTACACCTGCGCCGAGGGCCTGCGCGCGCTTGCGGTGCTGCTCTCGCCGGTGATGCCGCAGTCGACCGAGAAGCTCTGGATCGCGCTCGGGGCCGCCGAGGCCCTGGGCCGTCTGCAGGACCAGCCGATCCGCGAGGCCGGCGCCTGGGGCGTGCTTCGTCCCGGTACCAGCGTGAACGGCCTCGCCCCGCTGTTCCCGCGGGTGGAGACCACGGCCTGAGCCGCGGCCGACGACGGAGCCCGACGACATGGCCGAGACCTACGTGCGTAAGCGCTCGGGGGACGGACGCAAGGATCTGAAGTATCCGTCCGCCCCCGAGCCGCTGACGGTTCCGGTGTACGACAATCATGCGCACCTGGAGATCGTCGACGGCGACGAGCCGCTGTCGCTGACCGAGCAGCTCGACCGCGCGGCGGCCGTGGGCATCGCCGGGGTCGTCCAGGCCTCGGGCGACATCGAATCGTCGCGGTGGGCGGTCGAGGCCGCGGCATCCGACCCGCGCGTGCTCGCCGCCGTCGCGATCCACCCCAACGACGCGCCGACCTATGCCGAGGAAGGTCGTCTCGACGAGGCGATCGCGGTGATCGACGAACTCGCCGCCCACCCGCGCACCAGGGCGATCGGTGAGACGGGCCTGGACTTCTTCCGCACGGAGCCCGAGCGGCAGGCGCCGCAGTTCGAGTCGTTCGAGGCGCACATCGCCCTCGCGAAGAAGCACGGCATCGCGATGCAGATCCACGATCGCGACGCGCACGAGGCGGTGCTGGAGACACTCGCCCGCGTCGGTGCCCCGGAGCGCACGGTGTTCCACTGCTTCTCGGGCGATGACGCGATGGCCCGCATCTGCGCCGAGGCCGGTTACCACCTGTCGTTCGCCGGGAACCTCACGTTCAAGAACGCCCAGAACCTGCGCGACGCGCTGCAGGTCACCCCGCTCGATCGCATCCTGGTCGAGACGGACGCCCCGTTCCTCACTCCGGTGCCGCTGCGGGGCCGCCCGAACGCGCCGTACCTCGTGCCGATCACGGTGCGCTTCATGGCTGCGGAGCTCGGCATCGATGTGGATGAGCTGTGCGCCCAGCTCGCCGAGAACACCCTGCGGGTCTACGGCTCCTTCGACTCCTGAGGCTCGTTCGACTCCTGACTCGCGGGTTCCGCGTCTTCGGGGCCGGTGTCGGCGATGGGCTTCGCCGAGACGATCTGCGAGATGGGTTTCCACACCAGCAGCAGCGTGAGAGCCGCGCCGACGAACGCGAACCACCACGGCGCGGTGAGCCCCCATACCTGGGCGATCACGCCGCCGAGCGCCTGCCCGACGACCATGCCGCCGAAGACTCCGACCATGTTCACCGAGGCCACCCGCCCCTGCAGCTCGGCGGGAACCAGGCGCTGCCGCACGGTCGTGGAGATCGTGCCCCACACGAACGCATAGGCGCCGAAGAAGAACATGATGACCAGCGCGACCCAGCCGGTCGTGGTGAGGGCGAACGACAGGTGCATGAGCACTTCGAGCGACAGCACCACGCGCATCAGCGTCGCGAAGGACACGTGCCTCTCCAGCCAGCCGAAGCTGAGTGTCGCGAGGATGCCGCCGGCCGCTGACGCGGTCGTGAGCGCTCCGTAGCCGACAGCGCCCATGTGCAGGTGCTCGGTGGCGTACAGCACGAGCACGCCCCAGGGGGCTGCCCAGGTGATGTTGAAGACCAGGATGATGAGCACGAGCATGCGCACCGGAGGGTTGCGCCACAGCCAGCGCAGACCTTCGGCGATGTCGGTGTGCACGGGCGGGTGCGTATCGGTCTCGCGGGGCGGGACGGGCGTCTTCGCCATGCGCGAGATGAGCACGACCGCGAAGCTCACGCACACGACCTCGAGCAGGAACGGCCAGGCAGTGCCGGCGGCGAACAGGAACGCGCCCAGCGGCGGGCCGGCGAACTGGTTCGCCACGAGGTACCCGGCCTGCAGGCGCGCGTTGCCGATCCCGAGGTCGGCGGGCTTCACGAGCATCGGCAGCAGCGTGCTGCCCGCCGTGTCGACGAAGACCTCGGCGCTGCCGTAGAGGAAAGCGACAGCGAGCACGATCCAGATGTTCGCGACGCCCGTGACGAGGAAGACGCACAGCGCCGCGAGCACCACGGCTCTGGCGGCGTTCGCGAACATGACGAGGCGTCGACGGTCGAAGCGGTCGGCGATCGCGCCCGCGTGCAGCCCGAACAGCAGCCAGGGAAGGAACTGCAGGATCGCACCGGCCGCCACCAGGATCGGCGAGGAGGTCATCGACGCGATGAGCAGGGGAGCGGCCGCGAGGGCGACGCCGTCGCCGATGTTGCTCGTCCACGAGGAGGCGAGCAGCCACCGGAAGTCCCGGCCCATGCGGCGGGGCGCGACGAGTTCACCGAGGGAGGGCACCAGAGAAGACTACTGACGGCGGGAGACATCGGTGCCGTGGGGGAGAATGGGAGGATGACCGTCACCCTGCTCGGCGCCACCGAGATCCGCCGCCTCGCCGCCGAGCTCGACGTCACCCCGACGAAGAAGCTCGGCCAGAACTTCGTCACCGACGCGAACACCGTGCGCAAGATCGTGCAGGCGGCTCGCGTGCAGCCGGACGAGCGCGTGGTCGAGGTCGGTCCGGGGCTCGGGTCGCTGACCCTCGCGATCCTGGAGACCGGCGCATCGGTCACGGCCGTCGAGATCGATCACCGCCTCGCGGCCCGCCTCGCGCAGACCGCCGCCGAGCACGGCGTCGAAGCCGACCGTCTCACGGTCGTCGATGCCGATGCGCTGCGCATCACCGAGCTGCCTGGCGAGCCGACGGTGCTGGTGGCCAACCTGCCCTACAATGTCTCGGTGCCGGTGCTGCTGCACTTCCTCGAGAACTTCGCCTATCTGCAGCGTGGTGTCGTGATGGTCCAGGCCGAGGTCGCCGAGCGGCTGGCCGCGAAGCCCGGTTCGAAGATCTACGGCTCGCCCAGCGTCAAGGCCGCCTGGTACGGCGACTGGAAGCTCTCCGGGAACGTCTCCCGTCAGGTGTTCTGGCCGGTCCCGAATGTCGACAGCCTGCTCGTCGGCTTCGACCGTTCCGAAGGGGAGCGGGGCACCGAAGAGGAACGTCGTCGCACGTTCCGGATCGTCGACGCCGCCTTCAACCAGCGGCGCAAGATGCTCCGTCAGGCACTGTCCGGCATCTTCGGCAGCTCTGCGGCGGCCTCCGAGGTGCTGCTCGCCGCCGGCGTCGCGCCGACGGCCCGAGGCGAGGACCTCACCGTCGAGGACTACCAGCGCATCGCGCAGCACGCGGCCGCGTCCGAGGTTCTCACCGACGACGTCGCTCCCACCCAGTAACCTGGCACCGTGAACGAGTCCCCCCGCTTCCGCCCCGATGTCCCCGAGCTGCACCGTCCGTACGCTGCCGACGAAAGTCGCTATCAGCAGTTCGCCTACCGACAGGTCGGCACCTCCGGCCTGTACCTGCCGCCGATCTCGCTCGGGCTGTGGTGGAACTTCGGCGACAACATCCCGCTCGACAATCAGCGCGCACTGCTGCGCCACGCGTTCGACCGCGGCATCACCCACTTCGATCTGGCGAACAACTACGGTCCGCCCTACGGCTCCGCCGAGAAGAACTTCGGCCGCATCTTCGCCGAGGACTTCCGCCCGTACCGCGACGAGCTGATCATCTCGTCGAAGGCCGGATGGGACATGTGGCCGGGGCCGTACGGAGACTTCGCGAGCCGCAAGTACATCCTCGCGAGCGCCGAGCAGTCGCTGACCCGCATGGGGCTCGACTACGTCGACATCTTCTACTCCCACCGGGTCGACCCGGTCACCCCGATCGCCGAGACGGTCGGCGCCCTCGACACGCTCGTCCGCCAGGGCAAGGCACTCTACGTCGGCATCTCGTCGTACAGCGCCGAGCGCACGGCAGAAGCCGTCGCGGTCGCGAAGGATCTCGGCACACCGCTCGTCATCCACCAGCCGGCGTACTCGATCCTCAACCGCTGGGTCGAAGACGGACTGACCGACACGCTCGAGCAGTCGGGCCTCGGGGCGATCGCCTTCACGCCGCTGGCGCAGGGGCTGCTCACCGACAAGTACCTCGGCGACGGCACGGCCGAGCGCGCGCAGAAGCGCGGCTCGCTGCCGGAGGGCCGGCTCACCGAGGAGGCCGTCCAGACGCTGCGCTCGCTCAACGAGATCGCACAGGGGCGCGGCCAGTCGCTCGCGCAGCTCGCGCTGCAGTGGACGCTGCGCACGCCCGTCGTGGCCTCCGCGCTGATCGGCGCCTCGCGTCCGGAGCAGCTCGACGAGAACATCGCGGCCGTGAACGGCCCTGCCTTCACCACCGAGGAGCTCACCCGTATCGACGAGCTCGCCGGGGCCATCGACGTCAACCTGTGGGCGAAGTCCTCGGAGCTGTGAGCCGATCATGAGCCATGCCGCGTTCGCCGATTCCGTGCACGTGCGCGCCCCGGGGAAGATCAACGTCTTCCTCGGAGTCGGCGGCCGGCATGACGACGGCTACCACGCGCTGGCGACGGTCTTCCAGGCGGTCTCTCTCTACGAAGACGTGATCGCACGCCCTGCCGACGACTTCTCGGTCACGGTCTCGGGCGTGGAGGACATCGACTCGGTCCCCCTCGACGATCGCAACCTGGCGATGCGTGCGGCCAAGCTGCTCGCGGTGGCGGTGGATCACCGGGGCGGCGTCGCGCTCGAGATCCGCAAGAGCGTGCCCGTGGCCGGCGGCATGGGCGGCGGATCAGCCGACGCCGCTGCCGCGCTGGTCGCCTGCGACGCGCTGTGGGGCACGGGACTGTCGCAGACCCGTCTGCACGATCTGGCCGCCCGCCTCGGCGCCGATGTGCCGTTCGCGCTGCACGGCGGCACGGCGGTGGGCACCGGCCGCGGCGATCAGCTCAATCCGGCGCTCGCACGGGGCCGTTTCGACTGGATCCTGGTGCCCAGCGAGCAGGGCCTCTCGACGCCCGTGGTCTACGAACGTCTCGACCTGCTGCGTGAGGAGGAGGGCGCCCTCGCCGACGACCCGCCGCTGTCGCTGGACGTGCCGATCCCGGTGCTGCAGGCTCTCCGCTCGGGCGAACCTGTGCAGCTCGCCGAGACGCTGTTCAACGACCTGCAGGCCGCGGCCCTCTACGAACGGCCCGACCTCGCCGAGACCATCCGTCAGGGCGTCGCCGCCGGAGCGCTCCAGGGCATCGTGTCGGGATCAGGGCCGACGGTCGCGCTGCTCTGCCCCGACCCCGAGACGGCACAGGACGTGCAGTCCTCCCTGCGGGAGACCGGCCTCGACCCGCTGCACGTGCACGGTCCGGTGCCCGGCGCGCGCATCATCGGCTGAGCGGACGCCGTTTCGGCGGGATCCGGCCTCACCCCGCGTTGAGCAGCGCGCTCACGCGGTAGGGGATGACCTCGCGGAGGAAGAGGCTCGTCGACGTGCGGAGGATGCCGGGGCACAGGCGCACGACTTCTGCCACGCGGTAGAGGTCGTCCGGGTCCTTGGCGACGACCCGCAGCAGCAGGTCGGTGTCACCGGCGGGAGCGAAGCACTCCAGCACTTCGGGCACGCGGCTGAGGGCATCGATGGCGGCGGTGATCTGATGCTGATCCAATTCCACCAGGATCGACGCCGAGACGCCGCGACCCAGGGCCTGGGGGAGGATGCGCGAGCTGTGCGCGCGCAGGTATCCGCCCGATTCGAGACGGTCGAGACGGGCATGCACCGTGCCGCGGGCGAGACCCAGATCCTGGGCGATCAGGGCGACCGGCCGCCGCGGGTCCGTGTCGAGCACCGTGAGGATCCTGCGGTCGGTCTCGTCGAGGTTGGCCATTTCGATCACCGTCACCTTCGTCATCGGGTCGCACTTGATCGAATCGATCAATCAGAATCCACTCTATGGTCTGGGTGATCGCCGTGTGTTGGAATCAGTGTCAGAAACGCAGGATGTCGGCCACGAGCGGACATCACGCGCACTCGACGCGGAGGCCACGAGCCCGCAGTCGCCGAGTGCAGACGGCGACGGGCCACGAGCCTCAGTCGGCCCCGTCCCGATGAGGGGCGGGGCAGGCGCTGTCATCGCGTGTCGTGCGTCAGTCGCGGGGCACCAGCAGGCGAAGCTGCACCATGGCCGAGAACCGGGCTTCCGGATCGGTCAGGTCGAGTCCGCTGATCTCCGACAGGCGGCGCAGCCGGTAGCGGAACGTGTTGGGGTGCGTGTAGACCCGTGCGGCGGCGACCGCCACATCTCCGAAGGCGTCGAGCCAGGCCCGCAGCGTCTCGACCAGATGCGTGCCCGCCGCGCAGCAGTGTGTCCACGCCGCCACGATGCCATGCTGGAGGGAGCCGTTCCGGTGCCGCTCGACGAAACCGGGTGGTGCTTCCGGTGCTCGCGCACAACCCGTCACGCGCGGCAACGGCGTTCGAGTGGTGCACACGCGCGCGCCGCCAGACATAATGTAGTGACGATGTGACCGTGCACACGCGAGGAGGCAAGTGATGTCCACCGCCTCCGAGCGTGCGCGGTTGCCGAGCATCCGCGACGTCGCCAGGCTCGCCGGTGTCTCGCATCAGACGGTGTCCCGAGTGCTCAACGATCACCCGAGCATCCGTCCGGAGACGAAGGCCAAGGTCCTCGATGCGATCTCGGTGCTCGACTACCGGCCGAACCTGGCCGCCCGCGCTCTGGTCACCAGCAAGTCGAACATGCTGGGCATCCTGTCCGCCACGATCGGGGAGTTCGGTCCGACCTCGTCCATCGCCGGCATCGAGGATGCGGCGCGCGAGGAGGGGTACTCGGTCTCGACCCTGAACCTCGCCGACACGACGCCAGAGGCGATCGGCAACGCGGTGCGCCAGCTGTCGCGCGAGCAGGTCGACGGCATCGTGGTGCTCGCACCGCAGGTGCGGGTGTTCCATGTGCTTCGCGGCATGTCGGTGGACATGCCGTTCGTGACCCTGCAGACGGCATCGGGCTCGGACGGGGTGAGCCTGTCCGCCGACCAGGTGGCGGGCGCCAAGGCCGCGACGGCCCACCTGATATCGCTCGGTCACAGCGACATCCTGCATCTGGCCGGCCCGCAGGATTGGATCGAGGCGGAGTCTCGCATGCGCGGGTACCTCGACGGACTGCGCGAGGCCGACCTGCCGACGTTCCCGCCGATCCGCGGCGATTGGACAGCCGACTTCGGCTACTTCGCGGGCAAGGAGCTCTCGCGCCGTCGGGACTTCACGGCGGTGTTCGCCGCGAACGATCTGATGGCGATCGGGCTGATGCACGGCTTCCGCGATTCCGGGGTGCGGGTGCCGCACGACGTGAGCGTGATCGGGTTCGACGACATCCCGGTCGCCGCGCACGTGGCGCCGACGCTGAGCACGGTGCATCAGGACTTCCCCGAGCTCGGGCGCCGAGCCGTGCGCATCCTCCTCGCGCAGATCCGGGGAGAGCAGGTGCCGGAGTTCGGCCCGCTGCAGACGATCCTGCGTGCGCGCGAATCCGCCGCAGCACGCTGACCTGTCGCGGGACCGCTCCCAGCCGATCGGGCCGCACGCATCACGGTAGCGACACGAAATCGGCGCGCGGACTTGACAGCGGTTCGTCGTGAGTGGACTATGTAATCCAATGTGAACGGTCACATCGAAGGTGACCGCACGTCGCGAGGAAAGATCCGTGAGCACCACAGCAACGTTGCCTACCGTGTCAGGCCCCATCCTGGAGATGCGCAGCATCACCAAGGAGTTCCCGGGGGTCAAGGCACTCGCCGACGTCTCGATCACCGTCCGCGCCGGCGAGATCCACGCGATCTGCGGCGAGAACGGCGCCGGGAAGTCGACCCTGATGAAGGTCCTGTCCGGGGTGTACCCCTACGGAACCTACGACGGGGAGATCCTGCTCTACGGCGAGGAGCAGCGCTTCAAGGACATCGCAGCCAGCGAGCATGCCGGCATCGCGATCATCCACCAGGAGCTCGCCCTGATCCCCGAGCTCTCGGTCACCGAGAACATCTTCCTCGGCAACGAGATCCAGCGCGGAGGCCGCATCGACTGGAAGGCCCAGAAGGAACGGGCGATCGAGCTGCTCGCCCGCGTCGGGCTGAGCGAAGACCCCGACGTGCAGATCAAGACCCTCGGTGTCGGCAAGCAGCAGCTGATCGAGATCGCGAAGGCGCTCAACAAGGACGTCAAGCTCCTGATCCTCGACGAGCCGACCGCCGCACTCAACGAGAACGACTCGCAGCACCTGCTCGACCTGATCCTGGGCCTCAAGGCCAAGGGCATCGCGTCGATCATGATCAGCCACAAGCTCAACGAGATCGAGCAGATCGCCGACGAGATCACGATCATCCGCGACGGCCGTACGGTCGAGACGCTCGACATCTCGCGCGGGGAGATCAACGAGGACCGCATCATCCGCGGCATGGTCGGCCGCTCGCTCGAGAGCCGCTACCCGGACCGCACCCCCGAGATCGGCGAGGTGTTCTTCGAGGTCAAGGACTGGTGGGTGCAGCATCCGACCGTCCCCGAGCGCATGGTCGTGAAGGGCTCGAACATCAACGTGCGCCGCGGCGAGGTGGTCGGCATCGCCGGTCTCATGGGCGCAGGGCGTACCGAGTTCGCGATGAGCATCTTCGGCCGCTCCTACGGCACCTTCCTCTCCGGCACCCTGATCAAGGACGGCCAGGAGGTCGCCCTGCACGATGTGGCCTCGGCGATCAAGCACGGGCTCGCGTACGTGAGCGAGGACCGCAAGGTGCTCGGGCTCAACCTGCTCGACACGATCAAGCGTTCGGTCGTCGCCGCCAAGCTCTCCAAGATCGCCAAGCGCGGTGTCGTCGACGCCCGCGCCGAGTTCGCCGTCGCGGAGGAGTACCGCAAGGCGCTCCGCATCAAGACGCCCTCTGTGGAAGAAGGCGTCGGCAAGCTCTCCGGCGGCAACCAGCAGAAGGTCGTGCTGGCGAAGTGGATGTTCACCGACCCCGACCTGCTGATCCTCGACGAGCCCACACGCGGCATCGACGTCGGTGCCAAGTACGAGATCTACGCGATCATCAACCAGCTCGCGGCCCAGGGCAAGGGCGTCATCGTCATCTCCAGCGAGCTTCCCGAACTCCTCGGCATCTCCGACCGCATCTACACCGTCTTCGAAGGTCGGGTCACCGACTGCATCCCGGCCGATCAGGCGACACCTGAGGACCTCATGCGCAGCATGACCTCCGCGACCCAGAAAGCATCCGCATGACCACCGACACCACCGCAACGAAGCGCGGCTTCCATTTCAAGGACATCACGAAGATGTTCGGAGGCGGCCAGTCGACCCTCCGTCAGTTCGGCATCCTCGGCAGCCTCGTCGTGATCCTGGTCGTCTTCCAGGTGCTGACCTGGATCTTCAAGGGGCAGGGCCTCACGCTCTCGTCGGGCAACCTGATCAACGTCGTCAACCAGTACTCCTACATCCTGATCCTCGCGATCGGCATGGTGATGGTCATCATCATGGGCCACATCGACCTGTCGGTCGGATCGGTCGCGGCGTTCACCGGCATCGTCGTCGCCAAGGCGATGGCGGACTGGGACCTGCCATGGCCACTGGCGATCCTCCTCGGTCTCGGCGTGGGCGTGCTGGTGGGAGCCTGGCAAGGATTCTGGGTCGCGTATGTCGGGGTGCCCGCCTTCATCGTGACGCTGGCGGGCATGCTGTTCTTCCGCGGAGCGAACCAGTGGGTCGGCGACTCGCAGTCGATCCCCGTCCCGGAGGGGTTCAAGGTCATCGGCGCGGGCTACCTGCCCGAGCTGTCGTTCATCCCCGTGCCGTTCAACGTCTTCACCATGGTCCTCGCCCTGATCGGTGTGCTGTGGATCGTCATCTCGGAGATCCGCACCCGCCGCGCGCAGGCCAAGATGGGCTCGGACATGGCGCCCCGCTGGGTGAGCGTCACCAAGGTCGTACTGATCTCCGCCGTGATCCTCATCGCGGGGTGGCTGTTCGCGACAGGGCGTGAAGGGACCAGCTTCCCGATCTCCGGCGTCATCCTGCTCGCCCTCGTCATCCTCTACTCGTTCATCACGAACAACACCGTTTTCGGCCGCCACATCTACGCCGTTGGCGGCAATCGCCAGGCGGCGCGTCTGTCGGGTGTGAAGGACCGCTGGGTCGACTTCTTCGTCATGATGAACATGTCGGTGCTCGCCTCGCTCGCCGGAATGATCTACGTGGCCCGTGCCACGGCCTCCGGCCCGCAGGACGGCAACGGCTGGGAGCTCGACGCCATCGCCTCGGTCTTCATCGGTGGTGCCGCCGTCTCGGGCGGTATCGGAACCGTGATCGGGTCGATCATCGGTGGTCTCGTGATGGCGTTCCTCAACAACGGACTCGCGCTGCTCGGCGCCGGTGCCGACGTGGTGTCGATGATCAAGGGCCTCGTGCTCCTGTTCGCGGTCGGTGTCGACGTCTGGAACAAGCAGCAGGGCCGCCCCTCGAT
Organism: Microbacterium sp. UCD-TDU; assembly: GCF_000340625.1. Taxonomy (NCBI): domain Bacteria; kingdom Bacillati; phylum Actinomycetota; class Actinomycetes; order Micrococcales; family Microbacteriaceae; genus Microbacterium; species Microbacterium sp. UCD-TDU. The sequence continues at coordinate 235,990 of NZ_KB454446.1, read as the reverse complement.
CATCGGGTTCCTGACGCGTCGGTTCGGTCGCAAGGAAGACCCCGCCCTCGAGACCTTCGACCCGAAGGCGAACTACCCCACCAGTCAGAAGTACGAAGCCCCCGCCGTCGACGAGACGCGCGGAAAGTAGGGGTCGAGTCGCGCACCGCACACGCGCCTTGACCTTCACACACCAGAGAAAGAGATCACATGAAGAAGATGCTTCTTACGGCGACAGCGATCGTCGCCGTGGGCGCTTTCGCCCTCACCGGCTGCTCATCGGAGCGCGGCGGTGACACCGGCTCCGGGTCGGGGGACGAGGCCAAGGGCTTCGCCGCCGATGCCACGATCGGTGTCGCCCTTCCGGACAAGACCTCGGAGAACTGGGTTCTCGCCGGTCAGCTGTTCACCGACGGCCTGAAGAAGGCCGGATTCAAGGCCGATGTGCAGTACGCGCCGGCCAGCAACACGGTCGCCGAGCAGCAGAACCAGATCCAGGCGATGGTCACCGGTGGCGCCAAGGTCATCATCATCGGTGCGAAGGACGGCAAGCAGCTGTCGACGCAGGTCGAGGCAGCCCGCGACGCCGGCGTCACCGTCATCGCGTACGACCGTCTCATCGAGAACACCGAGGCCGTGGACTACTACGTCGCCTTCGACAACTTCAAGGTCGGTCAGCTGCAGGGCCAGGCGCTCCTCGACGGCCTCGCCGAGCGCGCGGGCCACGAGGCGCCTTACAACATCGAGCTGTTCTCGGGCTCGCCGGACGACGCCAACGCACCCGTGTTCTTCAACGGCGCGATGGAGGTTCTCCAGCCGAAGATCGATGACGGGACGCTGAATGTCGTCTCCGGCCAGACCGAGATCGCGCAGACGGCGACCGAGGGCTGGAAGCCGGAGAACGCGCAGCGTCGTATGGACTCGCTGCTCACCTCCTCGTACGGTTCCGAGACGCTCGACGGCGTCCTCTCCCCGAACGACACGCTCGCCCGCGCCATCATCACCTCGGTGCAGGGAGCAGGCAAGCCGGTCCCGGTCGTCACGGGTCAGGACTCCGAGGTCGAGTCGGTCAAGTCGATCATGGAGGGCATCCAGTACTCCACGATCAACAAGGACACCACGCTGCTGGTGGAGCAGGCCATCAAGATGGTCGGCCAGCTCCAGAAGGGCGAGGAGGTCGACGTCAACGACACCGAGCAGTACGACAACGGCAAGAAGATCGTCCCGGCCTACCTGCTCGACCCGATCATCGTCACCAAGGAGAACGCGGCCGAGGCATACGCCAACGTCCCGAGCCTCCTCGAGATCGTGAAGTCGTACCAGTAATCCGGATGCTCCTTCGAGGAACACCCCACAGCACCTCGCTGTGACCGAGAGCCACCCTGACCTTCGGGTCAGGGTGGCTCTCTCGTGTGCGGGTTCTGGCCGCCCGTGCCCGTCAGCCGCGGAGCGCGCGCGTCGCCTGCCCCGTGCGCTGCAGGGCGTCGACGGTCTCGGTGTACCGACGCTTGGCGACACCGAGGAACAGGCAGTCGACGAGCGTGAGCTGCGCGATGCGGCTCACCATGGCGCCCGCGCGGAAGGTCGACTCGCGCACCTCCGTGAAGAGCGGGTGATCGGCCGCGCGGGTGAGGGGGGAGTCCTTCGCCGACGTGACGGCGATCGTGGTGGCCCCGCTGGTACGCGCCGTCTCCAGGAACCGCACGGTTTCGAGCGTCGAACCCGAGTGGGAGAAGCCGATCGCGACGGTCGATGCGGTCGGCAGCACGGAGACGGCGACGGCCTCGTGCGGATCGGCGGGAATATGCGCGTTCCGTCCGACGCGGAGGAGCTTGTGGGCGAGATCCTCCGCGACGAACCGGCTGGCGCCGAGCCCGTAGAGGATGATGCGCTCGGCCCCGTCGATCGCGTCCACTGCCGCTTCGAGCACGGTGAAGTCGAGTCGGGCGACGGTCTCCTCGATCGCCAGCAGTTCGAGCGCCGCCACCTTCGACACCGCCTCCTGCAGGGTGTCGGCGTCGGAGATCTCCGACCCATAGGCGCCGCGTGCGGAGAACTGGGCGGCTTCCTTGCCGAGCTCGGCGGCCAGGGCCATGCGCAGCGGGGCGTAGCCGCTGAAGCCGATCGCCCGGCAGAAGCGCACGACCGAAGCGACCGAGGTGTCGCATTCCGCGGCCAGCTCGTTGATCGTGTTGTCGATCACGACGGAGGGGTTCTCGCGGACGACCAGCGCGATGCGGGCCAGCGACGGCGTCAGCGTGGAAGCGGCGGCTTCGATCGTCGACTGGATGCTCATCGGTTCTCCGTCTGCTCGGTGTAAATTCTTTTTGCAGAGTCTACTTCGCATGTAGTCTCTTTTCACCACCTGTTTCCACCGATCCCCGGGAGAGTCGATGAGCGCGAAGACGACCGCATCCATCGATCTCGGCAAGTCCCGGTGCCGCGTCGTGATCGTCGGCGACGGCGAGCGGGTCGCGCGTGCAGGCGTCGGAGCTCCCGGGCTCGCCGCAGCGGGAGGGGTGGAGAGTGCACTCGAGGCGATCCTCCCGCTTCTGGAGGGCGACCGCCTCGACCTGATCGGGGTCGGTGCCGCAGGGGCCTGGCTGGCGCCGCATGCGGCGCAGGAGCTGTCGTCCCGGCTCGCCGCAGCGAGCGGAGCCGCGGTGGCCGTCGCCTCCGATGTCGTCACCGCTCACGCCGGTGCGCTCGACGGTGCCGGGGGAGTGCTCCTCATCGCGGGCACCGGAGCGGCAGCCCTCGGCGTCGACGCCGATGGCGCGCGACTCGTCGACGGCTGGGGTCCGGAACTCGGCGACTTCGGCAGCGGCTCGTGGCTCGGGCGCGAGGCCCTGCGTGCCGTGCTGCGTGCGGACGACGCGCTGGGCGCGCGCACCGCCCTCACCGCGGCGATCGCGCAGCCGGTGGGTGTGCCATCCGACATCCAGGCCTGGCTCGCCCAGAGCGAACCCCTCCCTCGACGCCTCGCGACGCTCGCGCCTCTCGTGCTGGATGCCGCTGCCGACGGCGATGCGGTCGCCCGCGAGATCGTGGCCGAGGGGATCCGACTGCTCACCGCGACGGCTGTCGCCGCATCCGCCCGCACCACCGACGTGGTGATCCACGGCGGCCTCACCGACCACGCGTGGTTCCGCGCGTCATTGACCTCTTCCCTGCAGAGCGCCGCACGCACGATCGTGCCCGCGAGCGGCGATGCACTCGACGGCGCGCTGCTGCTCGCGCGCCGCGCCGACCTCCCCCACGAAAGGTTCGTCCACCGTGCCGAATGACGATTCCCGCCTGGCCACCCTCCTCTCCGTGCTGGAGCGCCTCGATACCGAGGCCTCGACGACCGATCGCGGCGACCTCGACCTGCTGGGCACCGCCGAGCTCGTGCGACGCATGAACGCGGAGGACCGGCGGGTGCCGGAGGCCGTCGCCGAGCGGGCGGAGGAGATCGCCATCGTGGTCGACGGCATCACGGAGCGGTTCCGCCGCGGCGGACGCCTCATCTACATCGGCGCGGGCACGGCCGGGCGCATCGGCGTTCTGGATGCGAGCGAGTGCCCGCCGACGTTCGGCACCGACCCGTCCATGGTGGTCGGGCTGATCGCGGGGGGCGAGACGGCGATCCGCTCCGCCGTGGAGAATGCCGAAGACGATGACGCGGCCGCTGAGGCCTCGCTGCGCGAGCTCGGTCTCTCGGAGAACGACACGGTGGTCGGCATCTCCGCCTCCGGCCGCACGCCCTACGTCGTGGGAGGGCTGATCTACGCCCGCAGCGTCGGTGCGTTCACCGCGGCGATCGCCTCGAACGCCGGTTCCGACATCGGTGCGGCCGCGGAGGTCGCGATCGAGGTCGTCACCGGACCCGAGTTCATCTCCGGCTCCACGCGCCTCAAGTCGGGGACGGCGCAGAAGCTCGTCGTCAACATGCTGACGACGCTGTCGATGATCAACCTCGGCAAGACCTACCGCGGCGTCATGGTCGATCTGCTGGCCACGAACGAGAAGCTGCATGCCCGGTCGATCCGCACCGTGTCGCAGCTCGCCGGCGTCGACATCGACCAGGCTGCGGCGGCACTGCAGGCGGCGGACGGTTCGGTCAAGCTCGCGCTGCTGATGCTGGCCGCCGACGCGACGCCGCAGGACGCGGCCGCAGCCCTCCACGAGGCCGACGGCATCCTCCGCGACGCGATCGCCGCGCTCGCCTGAGGGCGATGCGAGCGCCCGGGGAGTCCGATACGGTGTGCGGATGCCCCTTGCTCTGATCACCGGCGCCGCGCGTGCCGACAGCATCGCCGCCGGCATCGTTCCTCGTCTGCGCGCCGCCGGTTGGACCGTCGTCACCAGCGACCTGCACGACGCCGATCACATCGCCGACCTCGCCACGCCCGAGGGGCCCGAGGCCCTGATGGCTGAGGTGACCGCCGCGCACGGCCCGGTCTCGGCCCTCATCCTGAGCCACGCGCACGATGTGGAATCCGGCATCCTCGACACGACGGCCGAGAGCTTCGACCGGCATGTCGCCGTGAACGCCAGGGCGAGTCTGCTGCTGATCGCGGCCTTCGCGCGGCAGGTGGGCGACGGCGGAGGTGCGATCGTGGCGCTCACCAGCGACCACGTGACCGGCAACCTCCCCTACGGGGCCTCCAAGGGCGCTCTCGACCGGCTCGTGATCTCGGCGGCCCGCGAGCTCGGCCCGCGCGGCATCTCGGCGAACGTGCTCAACCCCGGGCCCATCGACACCGGCTGGATGGACGACGAGACGCGCCGCGGGCTGGCGGAGATGACACCGCTCGGGCGTCTCGGACGCCCCGGTGACATCGCCGCGGTGGTGGAGTTCCTCGTGTCGGAGGAAGGGCGCTGGATCTCGGGGCAGCTGCTGCAGTCGGACGGCGCGTTCTCGGCGAGGTACTGAGCCGCGGGGCAGGCGCGGTCTCGACGCGCAGAGCTCGACGCGCAGAAGCGTCGAGACCGGGGGTGGTCCCTGCGCGCCTGCCCCGGGCGGGCATCCGATTCAGTGCGCGCAGGTGCAGGTGTCTCCGCCGCAGCATGTGCTCGCTGTCGCGCCGCGGTGCGCCTGTGACGCCTCTGGCACATCCATGGCCGGGTTCTGGTCGAGGAAGCCGGCTGGCTTGAACCAGAATCCGGCGTAGTCGACGGGCATGATGGGCCAGTCCTCCGGTCGCGGGAAGTGCGTCAGGCCGAAGGTGTGCCACAACACGATGTCCTGGCCGTCGATGTCGCGGTCGGCGGCGGTGTACTCGGGCAGCCCTGCACCGCCCTGGTGCGCGTTCGGATACCGCCCGGCCGGCCAGATCTGCCCCGCCTCGAAGCGTGTCGCCCAGAGGTGCTTCGTCGCGAAGGCGGCACGCGCGGCGACGGAGGACTGCGGGTCGGCCATGAGCAGCGCCGTGGGCTGCGGCACCAGGTGGTACGCGGTGGGCCGGCCGACGTGGTTCGTGTGGGACGCGCTCTGCACCTCCCACACCCGTGCGACCGAGGAATCGGCCTCGCGCTGCGCCTCGTTCTCGGTGTGCAGAGTCGTCTCCGACCAGGTGAAGGCGTTGCCGAAGGGGTTCTCGGGGCCCATCGGCACGCGTTGGGCGTCGATCTCGACGAGCCGGTTGTCCTCGCCGTCGATCGCGACGTCGAGCCGTGCGCAGAAGAGGTGCTGGTGCACGGGGGCGAACACGCCGGGGGCCAGCTCCGTCGCATGGCGCTGGCGCACCCCGGGCTCACCCGCGCTGGCGAAGACGATGCCCGTGGCCTTGGCCACCACCTCGATCGACCCGTCGAGGCCGAAGTTCCAGTAGAACCCGTAGTCGTAGTTGCCGATCGTGGAGAAGTACGACACCACGAACCGGCGGGAGCGCCGCACGTCGGAGCGCCCGGCCAGATCGGTGTGCTTCCAGAGGATGCCGTAGTCCTCCTCGTGCATGCAGATCACGTTCGGGATGCGCACGGGGTGGCCGTGGTCGTCGGCGACGTAGCCGTCGAGGTAGCGGATCACGCCCAGGCAGTCGCAACCGAGCTCGAGGTGGTTCGCGTTCTTCCCGAGCAGGTACTCACCGGCGTCGAAGTAGCTGATCCAGAAGCGGCCGGGCGCGGTGTCGCCGTAGGGGACGACCATCTCGGGCACGCTCGCCCTGCTCAGCACCGATCGTCCCTGGAAGGTGACGTCGTGCAGAACGAGGCCTTCGCGCGCGTTGAAGTCCACGCGCATCGACCAGCCCTCCCACTCCACGAGCGAACCCGTGACGGCGAAGCTCGGCCCTTCGGGCTGCGTGATCTCGATCGACTTCAGGCTGGTGCGTGCCTCGCCCTGCACCTCGGGGTAGTAGTTGCCGTGGCCGGCGGGAACGGGCACATCGCCGTGGTCCTCGACGCGGATCACGCTGTTCGCGGTGAGGTCGATGTGCACGATGAGTCCCTCGACCGGGTGCGCCCAGGGAGAGTCCTGCTCGTCGTACTTGAGGAAGGTCAGGGAGCGGATCACGCGTCGTCCGACCTCGTCGGCACGGCCCGTGTATCCGGGGGCGAGCGGCCCGCAGAAAGCGAGCGCCATGTGCTCTTCGAGGCCGCGGCGCTTCATCGCGGCCTGCCACTGCGGTGACGCCTTGGTGATGGCCTCGGCGCGCTCGTACTCCTCGAACAGGTACTGCGGCTGCCCGTAGGGCGGGGCGTCGTTGGGGACCCGCTGCGTGTGCAGCACCTCGCCGCGGGTGATCGAGACGATGGCTTCGGTGGCGACGCCGGTGGCGATGTCGAGCAGGGTGACGTCGACGCGGCGGTCGATGGGGGAGCCGGGCGTCCAGGCCGCGAGCTCGTCCTTGCGGGGTTCGTCGGGCAGGAGCATCGGCACCCGGGTGGTCTCGGTCATCAGGCCCGCGGCGTCGAGCACGGCGCGGGCGGCCGCGATCTCTGCACCCGTGAGGGGATCGTGGGGGTGCGGGGCGGCGATCTTCTCGATCGACACGGGCTGCGGAGCGTGGTGGGACATCATCGACCTCACTATTTTCGAGCGATTGCTCAATAAACGGGTTGGCATGATGATACGACGGACCGCCCGACGCCCGCAACGGGAGATTCGCGGGCGGGAGGCCCTGTCAGGCCCGCCAGGGAGCGAGCGCCACCTCGAGCACCGCGAGGTGGGCGGCCGGCGTCTGCGGCTCCGTGACCTCGACGATCTGCTGTCCGTAGGTGATGGAGCGCAGCAGTGTCACGATCGCCTCGGTGGGGGTGTCCGTGCGCAACTCGCCGTCCTCGATCGCCTCGCGCAGGGCGAGTCGCGTCGTGTCCTGCCAGGTGGCGAGCGTGGGGGAGCCGGCGTCCGGTGTCGGCGCGAGCGCGGCCAGGCGCCCCCAGAATCCGACCACGACATGGGCTTCGGTGCGGGTGCGCTCATCGACCGGGAGTACTTCGCGCATGAGCGCGTGCAGTCGGTCGAGCCCGCGGCGGTCGGCCGTCGCCTCGGCGATGCGCGCCTCGGTGCGGCGGGTCACCTCGGCCGCAGCCGCACGCATGACCTCGTCGAAGCCGTCGAAGTAGTGCCAGAGCGAACCCGTGGCGACGCCGAGCTCCGTCGCCACGGCACGCGAAGAGACGCTCTCGTGTCCGTCGCGGGCGGCGACGGCCAGCAGCGCCTCGGCGATCTGCCGGCGGCGCTCATCATGGTCGACGATGCGAGGCACGCACCCATCTTGTCGCATCGCGCACGGGTATAGCTATATTGAGCGATCGCTCAATATACTTCCGGCGTGGATCACCTCATCGTTGCGGTGCCGTGGCTGATGGCCGCGGCCGCGATCGTCTCGGCCGTCGCCGGCGTGGCTGCCTGGCGCGCCGTGCCGTGGCAGGGGCGGCAGAGCGTGCTCGTCATGGCGGCGGCGATGCTGGCACTCGCCGCGACCGCCGGGCGCTACCCCGTGCTCGAGCTGGCGCTGGGGGTGGTTCTGCTGGGATCCGGCATGGTCGGGACCATGGGAGTTCGCGGCACCGCATCGGCGGCCCCGTGCTGTCACCGCGCTCTGGTCTCCCTGGTGATGGCGATGTGCGCGTTCCACGGAGCCGCCGGACCCGTAGCCGCGGTGGGTCCGGCCACGGTGACAGGACACGGCGGCCATGGGCTCCCCGGCATGCTCTCGGTGCTGCTCTTCGCGGGCGTCGGCGCGGTGGCGCTGTGGACCGTCGTCGCGGAGTGGTTCGTCCCTCCGGTGCACCACGGTCGCACGGCGCGCCTGCTTCGCACCGAGTCGTGGGCGATGACGGTGGGCGTCGCGGTGATGTGCCTGGGGTTCTGACGGAGAGGCCATCACCCCGCGGCGGCGGGGCGCACGAACAGCCAGGCGGCGATCGCGGCGACCGCCGCCGCTGCGGTCATCGTCACCGCCATCGTGACGGCGTTCGTGCCACCGATCCCTGCGGCGACCGGAGCGAGCACCGGGCCGAACAGGAACGTCGACATCCCGAGCAGAGCCGAGGCCGTGCCCGCTCGTGCGCCGTGGTGGGCGAGCGCGAGGGTCTGACCGTTGGGCCCGCCGAGCCCTGAGCAAAGCATGAATCCGATCAGCGCGGCGACGACTCCCGCAACGCCCACCTCGGCGAGTGCGAGCACGAGGAATGCCGTCGCGGCGATCAGCGTGGCCGAGATGCCACCGAGGTACACCCGCAGCGGTCCCCACCTGCTCACGACCAGGCGGCTGAGCTGACTGCCGACGATGCTCGCGAGGGCTCCCGCCGCGAAGGCGAGGCTGAACGACTGTGGACTCAGGCCGAACTCGTCCTGCAGCACGAACGACGACATCGACAAGTACGTGAAGAAGGCGACCCCGCCCCCGGCCGCCGCGCACAGCACCGCGACGAAGAGCCGATCGCGCAGGACCGCTCCGGTGTGGGTGCGGAGGGTGCGCAGGCCGCCGCCGTGCCGTGCTGCGGCGGGCAGCGTCTCCGGCAGGGCGAACATGACGACCAGCAGCAGCACGACGCCCACGGCACTGAGCACGCCGAAGATCCCGCGCCAATCCATGATCCTCGCGAGCTGACCTCCGACGACGGGCGCGATGATCGGCGCTGTCCCCGATACCAGGAACAGCAGCGACAGCATCCGCGAGAGCTCCACGCCCTCGAACTGGTCCCGGGCGATCGCGAGGCAGATCACGATGCCGGCCGATCCCGCGAGGCCCTGCAGGAAGCGCGCGAGCAACAGCAACTCGATGTTCGGCGCGAGCGCACACGCCAGGGAGAGGACGGCGAAGACGGCGACGCCGACCATCAGGGGTAGTCGTCTGCCCCAACGGTCGCTGAGGGGGCCGGCGACGAGCTGACCGAGCCCGAGGCCGACCATGCACGCCGACATCGTGGCCTGAGCGAGTGCCTCCGTGGTGCCGAGAGAGGCGGCGAGCTGCGGCAGCTGCGGCAGATAGAGGTCCATCGACAGCGGGCCGAACGCCTCGAGCATGCCGAGCACGAGCATCGCGTGCACCGTGCCCATCCGTGGCCGCGAGGGCTCCCCGGGAACGGGAGTGCTCATCCTTCCAGGTGCAGCGTGCGCCGCAGCCAGCTCGCGCGCGCGGCGTCGGCTGCCTGCGAGACCTCGGCGTCGGGGGAGAAGCCGGAGAAGCCGTGGTATCCGCCCGCCCACACATGCAGCTCGGCCTGTCCGCCGGTGGCCCAGATGCGCGTGGCGTAGTCGACCGCTTCGTCTCGGAAGGTCTCGGCCGCCCCGACCTCGATGAACGCGGGGGCGAGGCCGGACAGATCGACGGCGCGCGCGGGGGCGGTGTAGGGCGATACCCGATCGGTGCCGCGGTCCTCGCCGGCGATCGCCTCCCATGCGGTGTGGTTGTTGTGGCGATCCCAGGCTCCGAACCCGTCGTACTGACGGCTCGACACCGTGTCGTTGCGGTCGTCGAGCATGGGGCATCCCAGCAGCTGTCCGGCCAGGCGCGGACCCCCTCGGTCTCGGGCGAGCAGCGCGACGGCGGCGGAGAGGCCGCCGCCCGCGCTCATGCCGGACGCGATGATGCGGTCGGGGTCGATGCCCAGGTCCTCCGCGTGCGCCGCCATCCACTCCAGCGCCGCATAGCAGTCCTCGGCCTGTGCCGGCCCCGGGTGCTCGGGGGCGAGGCGGTACTCGACTGCGACACCGACCACCCCGTATCGCTCGGCCAGGTCGATGAGCTCGGAGGTCCCGAAGAACCGGGTGCCCAGAACCATCCCGCCGCCGTGGATCGAGAGCACGGCGGGGGCCGGTCCGTTCGCCGGCGTGGTGGGCCGCACGATCGTGATCTCGATGTCCGGGGCTCCGGCGGGGCCGGAGATGATCCGGTCCTCCCAGGTGATCGCGCGCCCCTCGGCCTGTGCCGACATGGGCGGGATGATGGTCGCGAAATGATCGCGATTGGCGTGGATGGTGTCGGCGCGCAGCGGGATGATCTCGACCATGTCGACGAAGGCCGCGAGACCGGCGACGAGCTCGGGATCGTAGGGGACCGGTGGGTGGGCGGTCATCGGGCGGCCCGCCAGATCCGTCGCAGCCAGGAGGCGCGCGCGGCGAGGGCGGCGCGGGAGATCTCGGCATCGGGCATGTACATGTCGAAGCCGTGTGCGCCGCCGCCCCACACATGCAGCTCGGCCTGTCCGCCGGTCGCCCAGATGCGCAGGGCGTACTCGGTGTCCTCGTCGCGGAAGGCCTCGGCCTCTCCGACCTCGATGAAGGCGGGCGGCAGGCCCGAGAGGTCGGCCGCGCGGGAGGGGGCGGCATGCGCAGGTGCCTCGGGGCTGAAGGCGAGATCGTCGCCGAGCACGCACGACCACGCGAGCAGGTTCAGCTCCCGCTGCCACGTGCCGATGCCGTCGTACTGCCGGCTCGACACCGTGGTGTTGGTGTTGTCGATCATCGGGCACAGCAGCAGCTGTCCCGCCATCACCGGGCCCCGTCGGTCGCGTGCCATCAGGGCGACGGCGGCGGTGAGTCCGCCCCCAGCGCTCCCGCCGCCGACGACGATACCCGCAGGATCGATGCCGAGATCGTTCGCATGCGCATGCACCCAGGCGAAGGCGGCGTAGCAGTCTTCCACTCCGGCGGGGTAGGGGTGTTCGGGGGCGAGACGGTACTCGACGTTCACCGCCACCACGCGGTGCTGCGCGACGATGTCGACCACGCGCCCGGTCTCCCACGAGCGGTGACCGACGATCATCCCGCCGCCGTGGATGTTGACGAAGCCGGGAAGCACCTCGGCGCGGGTTCCGGCCGGTCGGAAGATCGTGATCTCGATGTCGGGAGCACCGGAGGGGCCGGGGATCACGCGGTCCTCCCACTCGATGTCACGGCCGGCGATGACGGTGTCGTTGTCGGGGAACATCCGGTCGGCGCCCGCGCGCGGCAGCGCGTCGCGAGTCAGGGGCGGCTGAGGATCCTTCGCGATCTCATCCAGCACGGCCTGCACCTCGGGGTCGAAGGGCACGGGGGTGACGGTGGGACGTCCGGCGGCGGTGGCGGTCATGGAACTCCTTGTGCGAGTGGTGGCGGGGGCGGTTCAGGGGCCTTCGGGGTCGACGATGCCGCGGTCCGCCCAGAACGGTGCGACCAGGCGGCGCAGTTCTGCGGCGCCGACACGATCGACCAGATCGACGGCCGCGAGGTTCGCGCGCAGCTGGGCGACGCTCGACGCCCCGAACAGCGTCGTCGTGAGAGCCGGATGCGTGAGGGTGAAGGCGATGCCGAGCTGTGCCGGAGACGCGTCGAGCGAATCGGCGAGTGCCGCGAACGCCGGGACATCGGCGAGGATACGCCCGCGGATGTCGCCGGGGTCGCGACCGATCTGGCGGTCGCCGTTCACCTTGCCCGCCAGGATGCCGCCTTCGAGGCAGTCCGAGGCCTGCAATGTCAGTCCCTGCTCCCACAGGCCGGTGAAGGGCGCTCCGTCCGGGATGGCACGTCGCGAGACGCTGTACTTCAGCTGCGCGATCTGCGGGCCGGGCACGTCTTCGTCCGTCGCGATGTCGATCAGGGCCTGGATGCTCGACGCCGACCAGTTGTTCACTCCCCAGGCGCGGATGAGACCGGCATCGGTCAGGCGTGCCAGATCGAGCACGAGATCGCGCAGATCCAGGTCGTCGCGGCGCAGGTCTCCCAGAATCACGAGGTCGGCGTGCTCGACGCCCACGCGCATCAGGGCGTTGTCGAGTTGGGGGCGGAAGCCCTCGGTGTCGAACGTCTCGAGCCAGAGCTTCGACGACAGCAGCCACTCCTCTCGGTCGAGGCCGGCCGCGCGCACCATGGCCGAGAAGATCACGTCGGTGAACACCGGTGGGGCACCCGGTGCGGAGTAGACCCCGACATCGAAGAGGTTCACGCCGTGATCCACGGCCTCGCGGAGCATGCCCACCGCGTCGGCGAAGTCCATCCGGTCGTAGGTGTGCCAGGAGCCGAGCGAGAACAGCGAGGTGTGCAGGCCGCTGCGCCCGATCTCACGGCGCGGAAGGGGAGTGATCATGGTCGTCCTCACAGACTCGGGTCGATGACGGCCTTGACCTCATCGAGATGGTGCATGCGGGCGATCTTCGCCGAGGCCTCCGCGAGGCCGACGGGGGCGCTGAAGAGGTCATCCCAAGGGAAGCGGTCGGCGAACGCCGAGAAGAAGTCGACGGCCCTGGCGTAGTCGGAGATGTCGCCGTTGAGGGATCCGACGACCGTGAGCTCCTTGCCCATGATCGTGCTGAGGGCGAATCCGTCGCCTGCCGGTCCGGTCGAACCGACGATCGCGATGGTGCCGCGCTGGGCGGCCATCCCGACGGCGTCCGGTCCCACGCCGGGGGCCCCGGCGAAGTCGAAGACGTGATCGGCGCCGCGTCCGTTCGTCAGCTCCAGGACCTGGTCGACCACGGGACCGTCGCGGAAGTCGACCACGGCGTCTGCGCCGAAGCGCCCGGCCAGCTTGAGACGCGCGGACGGTGCCCCCACGGTGATCACCTGGCCGGCGCCGGCGATCTTCGCGACGGCGGTGGCGAAGATGCCGAGGGCTCCGGAGCCCTGGATCACGACGCTCGATCCCGGTCGGATGCGTCCGGCACGCTCGAACGCGCGGAGCACGGTCTTGACGGCGCATCCCGCCATCGACGCCCACGTGTCCTTGACGGCGGAGGGGAGCAGCAGCTTCGCGGCGCCCGGGGTGACGTAGGCGTACGCGGAGAGACCCGCGGTGGCGAAGGGAGGCACGTCCGCGCGCTGGAGGAAGCCGTAGCCGCGGCGGGCGCACGCCACCGGTTCGCGCAGCACGACGCAGCCGTGGCATTCGCCACAGGTCGATTCCGACCAGCCGATGCGGTCGCCGGGGGAGAGGGCGCGGCCGAGAGCATCACGGGTGTCGGGGCCGGTGGCGACGATCTCGCCGACCATCTCGTGGCCGAGCACCATCGGGAGCATGCCGGGGAAGGTCATCTTCCCCTCCCAGATCTCGATGTCGGTGCCGCACAGGGTCGTGCAGGTGATGCGCACCAGGGCGGCACCGGGTTCGATCTCGGCGGGCAGCGGCAGCTCCTGCAGTGTCAGGGGCTCGCCGTGGGCGGTGAGGACGGCGGCGCGGGTCGTGGTGGGCAGCTCTGCGGTGCGGGTCATGGTGTCGTCTCCGGGGAACGGTCAGACCAGGAGCTGTCCGCCGTCGACGGCGACGCAGACCCCGGTGATGTGGCTGGCGGCGTCGCTCGCGAGGAACAGCACGAGCGGGGTGACCTGGTCGACCTCGGCGATCGAGCCGAGCGGGATGCGCGACTCCCAGGCCGCACGGGCATCGGGGTTCGACGCGAAGTCGGCGGTCAGGGGAGTGAGCACGGGGCCGGGGGCGACGGCATTGACGCGGATTCCCGATCCGGCGAGCTCGATGGCGGCCGTGCGGGTGAGGGCGTCGACCGCCGCCTTGGTGGCTTCGTAGTGGCCCAGACCCGGGGTGGGCTGGCGGGCGCCGATCGAGGAGATGTTGACGATCGAGCCGCCGCCGGTCGCCGCGAGCAGGGCGCCGAACGTGCGGAGCATGAGGAAGGTGCCGCGGACGTTGACGCGCAGGGCGGCATCGACGGCCTCGACGGGCACGTCCTGCAGGGTGCCGCCGCCCGCGACGACGCCGGCGTTGTTCACCAGCACGTCGAGTCCGCCCGCGGCGGAGAGCCGATCCGCCGCCGACTGCACGGAGGCCTCGTCGGAGATGTCGAGGTGCACGGCCGTGGCGCCGAGCTCGTTCGCGACGCTCTGCACGGCTTCCGCGTTCACGTCGCCGATGAACACCTCGTCCCCGGCCCGTGCGAACGCGGCGGCGATGCCTCTGCCGAGGCCCGAGGCTCCACCGGTGACGAGGATGCGGCGGGGGGAAGCGGTCATGTTCGTCCTCACTGACGGGTGCTGCGACGGGGTGACTCCGTTATATTCTACAAACATAGAAAAACACAACCCCGTGTCAGAGAAGACGAAGGAGCCTTCATGCCCGAATCGACATATCCCCGCACGGCACTGCAGCGCGGAGGGGTGCCTGTGCCTCCGCTGGCATTGGGGTCGTGGAACACCTGGGACCGGATGTCGAAGGATGAGGCGGTCGCGCTGATCCGGAGAGCCACGGAGCTCGATGCCGGATTCTTCGACATCGCGTACTACAACATGGGTCCGCATGCCGAGAACTCGAGGACCGACATCCTGTTCGGCGAGGCGCTGCGGGCGAGTGGCGTCGATCGCGACGGGATAACCCTGTGCGGCAAGCTGTGGCTCTGGGACTGGCCGAACCAGGGATTTCGTCAACAGCTCGTCGAGTCGCTCGGGCGGGCCGGCCTCGAACGCTTCGACACGGTGGTGGTCGGCGACTACGGGAAGGTGCCCGACATGCCGCGCCTCGTCGCCGAGGTGAACGCGCTGATCTCGGAAGGCCTCGTCGACAGCTGGGGCATCAACAACTGGCAGATCGCCCACACCACGCAGGCTCTCGACGAGGCGGAGACGCAAGGGGTCGTCGCACCGGTGTTCGCGCAGTTGAAATACGGCATCGCGCGCCGGTCGATGGCCGAGGGGGAGGCGTACGGGGCGTTGTTCGATGCGGGCGTGCTCACCCTGCAGGCGTCCGACGTCTTCGAGGGCGGGATCCTCGCCACCGGGCGGCAGCCCGAGCGGAAGATCGGCGCGGATGTCGGAGGGATCCGTGAGCAGATCGCCGCGATCTACCCCGAGGTCGCGCGGGTGGCCGCCGGATTCGGGGTCACCCCGGCGGCACTGGGCATCGCCTTCTGCCTGTCGAACCCCGCGACCGCGAACGTGCTGTTCGGTGCCTCCCGGCTCGCGCAGTTGGAGCAGAACCATGCGGCGCTCGACCTGGCGCTCGCACGTGGTCCCGAGGTGCGTGCGGCGCTCGCCGACTGCTGGGTCGACCGTGACGTGCGCGCCGACGGGGTGTGGTGAGGTCGGCTACGCCTCGCGCTCGTGTGCGAGGGCTATGGCGCGCTCGAACGTCGAGACGATGACCTGGCGTCGGTCGGTGCGGTAGTCCTCGTCCGGTTCGAGCTCGTCGATGTAGTCGTCCCAGACCCGGATGTACCGGTCTCGCCAGCCCTCGAGCGTGCTGCTCGACGGGAACGTGGCACCCACTCGCCCCGCGGACCCGATGTCGGTGAGGATCTCCAGCCACGCGGGAACCATGGCTCCGCCCCATTCGTCCGGCTGCAGCTCGGTGTCGTCGTCCTCATCGGCGAACACCTCGGAGATCTTCGCGATGAGCTCGTCGGTGATCTCGCTCAGCGCGTCGGCGACCGTGTCGTCGTCGAAGTTTCCCGGTCCCCACGTGCCCATGTCTCCCTCTTCCTGTCGGCTGTTGCGGTCAGACCTAGTGAACCATGTGAGCATGGTGTCCGGTCGGAGTCAGCGGCAGAATGCTGGCATTCGTTCGAAGATAAGTTCGAATGTCGAGAGGTGATTCGGTAAAGTGGAATCATGCCGAAGCTGGTCGAGTTGCACGAGGCGATGTCCCGCCTCGATGCGGCGTGGGCCGACGCCGATGGATCCGGTGAGCTGTCGCGAGAGCAGCTGATCGCCGTGAGCGCATCCATCGGGGTGCTGCAGCGGCGGCTGGATGCGGTGCACATCGAGGTCGCGGCGTGCATCTCACGCGAGTCTCGTCCCGAGTTGGGTGCGGAGGGTCTCGCCAAGCAGCAGGGCTACCGGAACCCGGCGACGTTGATCGCGGCGACCGTCGGCGTCTCGCGCGGCGATGCGACCCGGCTGGTGAAGGTCGGAGAAGCGGTCGCGCCGCGCGAGGATTTCCTCGGGGCGCCTCTGCCGGCGAAGTATCCGAGAGTGCGTGAGGCGCTCGGGTCCGGCGCGCTGAGTGCTCAGGTGGCTGCCGCGATCATCGCCCTGCTGGATCGGTGTCGCGTCTCGGTGGGTCTGGTGCGGGTCGCCGAGGCGGAGTCTCTGCTGGTGGAGAAGGCGGTCGGGCTCGCTCTCGATGACGTGCGCAAGCTGGTCGTGAGGGCGGAGGCGTGGCTGGACCCGGATGGGGTGGAGCCGCGCCTGGAGGAGCAGCGTTCCCGCCGAGCTTTGACCATTCATGAGCGCGACGGGATGGTGCATCTGAACGCCGTCCTCGACGCCGAGACCGCCGCTCCTGTCGTGACGGCCATCCGCGGCTACGTGACCGCCGCATTCGCCGCGCGAAAGAACGCGGCCGCACCGGACGCGCCGGACGCCGATCGTCGCACCGTGCCGATGATCCAGGCCGACGCTCTGTCCGTGTTCGCGGGCCACGTTCTCGAGTGCGACGCCCGGGTGCCGTTGGCGGGTGCGACCGTCGTGGTGCGGATGAGCCTCGACGACCTGGAAGCCGGCGCCGGGTCCGCCCAGATCGACGGAATCGAACAGCCGGTCAGCATCGGCGCGGCCCGACGGATGGCCGCAGGCGGGGGAGTGATCCCCTGCGTGCTCGGTGCGGCGAGCGAAGTGCTCGATTGGGGTCGGGAGAAGCGCCTGTTCACGCGCTCGCAACGGTTGGCGTTGGTCGAGCGGGATGGTGGATGCGCCATGTGTGCGCTGCCGCCCGAGATGACGAAAGCGCATCACATCCGATGGTGGAGTCGAGATCACGGTCCGACCGATCTCTCGAACGGCGTGCTGCTGTGCGAGACCTGCCACCATCGGATCCATGACAACGGGTGGGATATCCGTATCGATGGCGGTGGGAGCCGAGGCAGGGTGTGGTTCCTCCCACCGGCCACGGTCGACCCTGCGCGGGCTCCGCGCCTGGGTGGCAGGGCGCGCTTCGACATCGCTGCCTGAACGCGCTGCCTGAACGTGTGGCCTGAACGCGCTGCCTGAACGCGCTGCCTGGACGTGTGGCCTGAACGCGCTGCCTGGACGTGTGGCCTGAACGCGTGGCCTGAACGCGCTGCCTGCGCGTCTCGCGGACGACCGGCGCTCCACCATGCCTGCACGCTCGGACAAGCCCGGTGCGCGCCAGGGCATGAGCGGAGCCCTCAGGAGAGCGAAAGACTCTTGCGCTCTTTTTCCACGCATGTAGACTAACCAGCGCGACACATCGAGGTGAAGCCGGATCCGGTCTCCGGTCAGCGGCACTCCGAGCCTTCTTCACCACCCTTGCACCCGAGAGAAGGAACCATGAAACGAATGCCCCTCGCGCTCGCCGCAGCCGTGGCCGCGACCCTCGCGCTCACCAGCTGCAGCGCAGGCGCAACACCCTCCCCGTCCGACGGCAGTGCTGCCGACGGCCCCGACGCCCTCAACATCGGTAACTTCCTCGACGTCACGTCGTGGGATCCCTCGCTCGCCGACATCGGCTTCGACGGCCCCTACCTCTCCGCCGTCTACGATGCCCTGATCGCTCTGGACGCGGACGGCCAGCCGGTCCCGTCCCTCGCGACCGGATGGACCGTCGCCGACGACGACCTCAGCATCGACCTCGACATCCGCACCGACGCCGTGTTCAGCGACGGCACCCCGGTCGACGTCGACGCCGTGATCACGAGCCTCGACTACCTCAAGCAGGGCGCGCGCTCCGGAGAGGCCTACCTGAACGTCTCGGCCTTCGAGAAGGTCGACGACGACACGGTTCGCATCCTCCTCACCCAGCGCGACGACACGATCCTCTACTTCATGGGGCTGGGCCGCAGCTACGTGGTCTCTCCGGCAGCTATCGAGGCGGGAACCCTCGGCAGCGAACCCATCGGCTCCGGACCCTACGTCCTCGACGGCGACACCAGCATCGCCGGCGCGGAGTACCACTTCATCAAGACCACCGACCACTGGGATGCCGAGGCCTACCCGTTCGCCGACCTCGCGATCTTCCCGATCACCGATGCGACAGCGCGTCACAACGCCATGCTCAGCGGCCAGATCAATGTGCAGTACGGCGACGTCGCCAACCTCGAGCAGGCGAAGCAGCAGGGCTGGAACACCGCGGAGCGCGTCTCCGGCTGGGCGGGACTCGTCATCACCGACCACACCGGAGCCAAGAGCGAGCCCCTCGGCAAGCTCGAGGTCCGGCAGGCGCTGAACTACGCGTTCGACGGTGCCGCGATCCTCGCCGCCGTCGGCAGCGGTGCCGGCGTCGCCACCAACCAGGTCTTCCCGGACGGCGGCACGGTCAACGATCCCGCCCTCAATGAGACCTACGCCCACAACATGGACACGGCCAAGAAGCTGCTGGCCGACGCGGGCTACGCAGACGGCTTCGAGATCTCCATGCCGATGTCGCCGATCTTCGAGATGTGGAAGCCCTCGGCCGAGCAGGCGCTCACCGAGCTCGGCGTGAAGGTCACCTGGGACAACATGCAGATGCCGGACTACCAGCTCAACGCGCCGAACTACCCGATGTTCATCTCGTTCCTCGCGATGGACGGCAACGACGTCGCTACGGTCGCGCGCCAGGTGACCAGCGTGCAGTGGTTCAACCCCGCACCCGACTACGCCCAGAACGAGGTCATCGCCCCGCTCGTCGAGAAGGTGCAGACGGAACGCGGCGAGGCGCAGACCGACGCCGTCAAGGAGCTCAACAAGGCGCTCGTCGACCAGGCGTGGTGGTCTGTTTGGTACCAGGCGAACAACATCTACTACACGGCCTCCGGCATCCAGCTGCAGCCCATCGTCGGGATGATGTTCCCCACCCTGCGCTACATCACCCAGGGCTGACGCCCGCCGGGGCGGTCGCGACGTCGGCCGCCCCGGCATCCTCCCCCTCCGACCCCACCGACCCCTCCACCCCCGAGAGGTTTCCATGCTTGTGTTCACGGCGAAGCGGGTGCTGTCCGGCATCCTCCTGCTCGTCGCGGTCTCGATCGGCACCTTCTTCCTGGCGCACCTCGCCATCAGCGACCCGACCGCATCGCTCCTCGGCACGACGGCGAGTCCTGCGCAACAGGCGGCGCTGGCCGAGAAGATCGGCCTCGACCGTCCTCTCCTGGTCCAGTTCTGGGACTGGCTGTCGCATGCCGCGCTGCTCGACTTCGGCGTCTCCTGGCGCAACTTCCAGCCGGTCAGCGCGCAGCTCGCGATCAAGGTCCCGGTGACCCTCTCGGTCGTGACCTTCGCGACGCTCATCACCGCGGTGGTCGGCATCGCCTTCGGCATGATCACAGGTCTTCGCCCCGGCACCTGGTTCGACCGCGTCATCAAGGGCATCTCCGTCGTGCTGTTCGCGCTCCCCGGCTTCTGGGTCAGCCTCGTGCTGGTGATGTGGCTCGCGGTGCAGCTGAAGTGGTTCCCCGCAGTGGGCTACGTGCCCCCGACGCAGTCCGTCGAGGGGTGGCTGCGCTCCATCACCCTCCCGGCGATCTCGCTGGCGCTGGGCGGCATCGTCGCCGTCGCGGAGCAGCTCCGCAACGCCGTCATCGCGCAGAGCAGGCAGGACTGGGTGCGCACGCTGCGCAGCCGGGGCCTCTCGACCGCCCGCGTGAACCTGCACATCCTCCGCAATGCCTCACCCGCGGCGCTCACGGTGATCGCGCTGATGTTCGTCGGACTCCTCTCCGGCGCGATCGTGGTCGAGCAGATCTTCAGCCTGCCCGGTCTCGGCCAGCTCACCAACCAGTCCTCGCAGAACGGCGACATCCCGATGCTCCTCGGCATCACGGTCATCTCCGTCGTCTTCGTCGTCCTCATCAACCTCCTGCTCGACCTCGTGCTGGGCTGGATCAACCCGAAGGTGCGCGTCGCATGACCACGACAGACATCCGCGTCGCCTTCGATCGGGCAGCCCAGAAGCGCCGATCGAGCCTGTTCCGGCGCTTCCTCCGCCACCCCGGCGGCTACATCCCGCTCGCGATCTTCGTCCTCATCGTGCTCGTCGGCATCTTCGCACCGCTGCTCGCGCCGATGGATCCGAACTTCGTCGATCTGTCCGCCGCCAAGGCCGCGCCGGGGCCGGAGCATCTGCTGGGGGGCGACTCCACCGGGCGGGACATCCTCAGCCGCCTCATCTACGGCACCCGCACCACGCTCTGGGGCGCGCTCATCACGATCGTGACCGCACTCGTGATCGGCGTGCCGGCCGGCGTCGCCGCCGGCTACTTCGGGGGAGCGTTCGACAGGGCCGCCACCTGGATCAGCGATGCCCTCCAGTCGATCCCCGGCATGATCATCCTGCTCGTCGTCGCCGCCGGCTTCCGCAACAACTTCGAACTGCTGATGGCCACGGTGGGTGTCTTCATGGTGCCGGGCTACTTCCGCATCGCCCGCTCGCAGACGCTCGCCGTGCGCGGCGAGCCCTACATCGATGCGGCGCGCGTCTCCGGTCTGTCGGACGGGCGGATCATCTTCCGCCACGTGATCACGGCCGTGTACCCGCCCGTCATCATCCAGACGGCCCTGACCGCCGGGATCGCGATGGGCATGCAGGCAGGGCTCCAGTTCCTCGGCATCGGCGATTCCAACGTCCCGAGCTGGGGCGCCATGATGCTCGAGGGCTTCCGGCTCATGCTCACGTACCCGCTCATGCTGCTGTGGCCGTCGGCCGCGCTCGGGCTCACGATCGCCGTGCTCGCGATCATGGGGTCGACCCTCGCAGAGCTCGTGCAGGTGCGGACGCCCCGGGTCGCCCGGCGAAAGCGCGATGGGGTCGCAGCGATGCCCACCAGCGCTCCGACAGGCAGTGCTCACCACTCGGCGGAGGGTTCCGCGCTGCGGGTCGAGAACCTCCGGGTCGTGCACGCCACGCCGACCGGGGAGACGGAGGTCGTGCACGGCGTGACCCTCGACGTCGCGCCGGGCGAGGTGGTCGGCATCGTCGGCGAATCGGGATCCGGCAAGTCGCAGACCGTGTTCTCCGTGCTCGATCTGCTCCCCGCGACGGGGCGCGCCACCGCCGACGCCATCTGGGTGGGCGGGGTCGATGTCACATCGTCGACCCCGAAGCAGCGCCGGGCCCTGCTCGGGCGGACGATCGGCTACGTGCCGCAGGAGCCGATGAGCAACCTCGATCCGTCGTACACGATCGGCCATCAGCTCGTCGAACCGCTGCGCCGCACGCAGGGGCTGAGCAGGTCGGCCGCGAAGGAGCGCGCACGCGCGATGCTCGTGCGCGTCGGCCTCACCGACCCGGACCGGGTGATGCGCAGCTACCCGCACCAGGTGTCCGGGGGGATGGCGCAGCGCGTGCTGATCGCCGGGGCCATCGCCGGCAAGCCCTCACTCCTCGTGGCCGACGAACCCACCACGGCGCTCGATGTCACGGTGCAGGCCGAGGTGCTCGAGCTGCTGCGCGAGCTGCAGGCGGAGTACGGCATGGCTCTTCTCATCGTCACGCACAACTTCGGCGTCGTGGCCGACATCTGCGACCGCGTGATCGTGATGCGCAGCGGCGACATCGTGGAGTCCGGTCCGGTCGACGCCCTGTTCGCCTCCCCGACCGAGCCGTACACGAGGGAGCTCATCGCCGCCTCGCTCGACGACGCCGTCGGCCGAGACGAACTCGACCGCACCACGACGGGAGTCCCCGCATGAGCCCCCTCCTCGAAGTGAACGACCTCGTCGTGGAGTACGGTCGCGGACGGCGGGCCTTCCGCGCCCTGCACGGCGTCTCTCTCGACATCGCACCGGGGGAGTGCCTCGGCCTGGTCGGGGAGTCGGGATCGGGTAAGTCCACGCTCGGTAAGGCCATCCTCGGGCTGGCTCCGGTCACCGCCGGCAGCATCCGCTTCGACGGGCAGGAGATCAGCCGCCTGAGCCATCGCGCGCGCCGAGCGCTCGCCGACGACGTGCAGGTCGTGTTCCAGGACCCCTACGGCTCGCTGAACCCGGCGATGACGATCGGAGACATCCTCGCCGAGCCCCTTCTCACGACGGGGATCGGCGCGAGGGCCGCCGAGGCGAAGGTGCGGGAGATGCTCGATCGCGTGCGCCTCCCGTCGTCCGCCATGGATCGCTATCCGAGCGAGTTCTCCGGTGGGCAGAGGCAGCGAGTGGCCATCGCCCGTGCGCTGGTGCGCGGCCCGCGCCTGGTCGTGTGCGACGAGCCCGTGAGCGCGCTCGACCTCACGACCCAGGCGACGATCCTCGATCTGTTCATCGAGCTGCAGCGCGACACCGGCGTGGCCTACCTGTTCGTCTCGCACGACCTCGGTGTCGTGCGCAGAGTCTGCCACCGGGTGGCCGTGATGTATCGCGGCGAACTCGTCGAGGTCGGCGCCGGGGAGCAGGTCACCCGCGCTCCGCAGCATCCTTACTCCGAGCGGCTCCGTCTGGCATCGCCCGTCGCCGATCAGGCTGCGCAACGCGAGCGCCGTGCCCAGTGGCTCGCTCTGCGGGAGGTGCGCGATGCGGCGGTACGGTAGCTCCAGGCCGGAACACTCCACGCAGCAGAATCGGCCGGAAGGACGTCATGCCGAAGATCATCGACCACGACCAGCGTCGACGGGACATCGTCGACGTGGCCAAGAGCATCATCCTGAAGGGCGGGTTCGAGGCGGCGACGATGCGCAGCATCGCCGCCGAGGCCGGATTCGCGAACGGAGCGCTGAAGCACTACTTCCCCGGGAAGGAGAGCATCGTCGCCGCGACGTTCGAGACGGTGCTGCTCGAGCACGACACCTGGCTCCAGCAGTCGATCTCCGAGGGCGCGACGCCCGAGCGGATGCTGCAGCAGGTGCTCGAGGGCACGCTGCCCAGCAGTGTCGGCGAGATCGCGAGCGGGCGGGTGCTCCTCGCGCTGTGGGAGTACGCGATGTCGAACGATCAGCTCACGGAGCTGTACCGCACACACCTCGGGCGGTGGCACGCGATGCTCGTCGAGCGGATGGAGGCGGCGCGCGATGCGGGCGCCATCCGCGATCAGGACTACGCGGCACTCGCGAACGAGTTCATCTCGGTCGCCGTGGGGGCGACCGTGATCAACCTCATGTATCCCGAGGGCGAGCGCATCGCCGACTATCAGGACTACATCCAGCAGTTCCTGGCGCGACTGCGCTGATCGCGAGGCGCCGCATTCGAGAGAAAGGCGTCTCATGACCGTGTCCCTGTCCGTCACCCACCGCCCCGGCCAGGGGCGTCCTGTCGCGTTCCTGCACGGCCTCGCCTCGCGGGGCTCCGTGGACTGGCCGGATCGGGAGTGGGAGGGTGTGCTCGGAGAGCGCCCGCGCATGGTGATCGATCTGCCGGCGCATGGTGACAGCATCGCGCTCGGCTCCGCGACGACATCGGTCGTGCTCGACACCATCGCGTCGTCCATCGGTGCGGAAGAGGTCGACCTGGTCGGCTACTCGCTCGGGGCACGGCTCGCGTGGGACCTGGCGCACCACCCCGGTGTCGCGGTACGACGGCTGGTGCTCGGCGGACTCAGCGCGGGGGAGCCCTTCGCGTTCGTCGATCTTCCGGCGGCCCGTGCGGCTCTCGCGGGCGAGCGCCCGCCCCAGGACCCGCTCACGGGCATGATCGTCCAGATGGTGTCGATGCCCGGAAATCGTCCTGCCGACCTGCTCTCGCTGATCGAGGGCCTGGCGGCGGAGCCCTTCGTCCCCGGCCGTGGCGCGCCCGCCGTCCCCGTTCTGCTCCTCGGCGGGGCGCACGACGAGATGGCGGCGGGGATCGATGATCTCGCCGCGATGCTCCCCGATGCGCGAGCGCGACGCGTGCCGGGCGATCACCTCTCGGCCCTGCACACGGCGGAGTTCCGCAGGGCCGTGCAGGAGTTCCTCGCGGAGTGAGTCCTCTCTCGCATCCGGCTCTCCCCTGTCGTTTATTTCCAACATTTGTAGACAAATTGAAAGGCTCGTTCATGACTGACATTCCCACCGCCGATGCGGCGCGGATCCTCGACATCGCCACCGGCTATATGGCTTCCAAGCAGCTCTTCCAGGCCAGCCGGATCGGGCTGTTCGCCGCGGTGGCCGACGGGGCCGACACGGCGGGCGAGATCGCCGAGCGATGCGGGGTCAGCGAGCGCATCGCGGCGCTGCTGGCCGATGCGATGGCCGCGAAGGGTCTGCTGATCCGCAGCGCGGGGCGCTACGAGCTCGCCGACGACGCCGCCGCGTACCTCGTCGGCGAGGAGGCGGCGATCGACCTCGCGCCGTTCCTCACCTTCCTCGACGAGATCAGCTACCCGCACTGGCTGCAGTTCGCGCACACGGTCGACACCACCGAGCCGGGCGATCTGCAGATGGACGACGCCCGCTGGGCGACCTTCATGGCGGGCGTCATGACGTACAACCGCCTGCACGCGCAGGAGTTCGGTCGTCTCGTCGACCTCGAAGGCGCGACCAGGGCACTCGACTTCGGTGGGCTCTCGGCCGAGTTCGCGCTGTCGGTCATGGCGAAGAACCCCGCGTTGCGGACGACCTTCCTCTACGCCCCCGGCTTCGAAGACGGCATCGCCGAGGCCGTGACGGCCGCCGGGATGCACGATCGTGCCGCGGTCGAGGTCGGTGACACCGCGACCACCGCACCGGAAGGCGAGTACGACGTGGTGTTCGCCAATCACGTGATCCACCGCTTCTCCGCGCAGGAGAACGCGCAGATCTTCCGCAACC
The DNA here is from genome assembly GCF_000340625.1 of Microbacterium sp. UCD-TDU. Lineage (NCBI taxonomy): Bacteria > Bacillati > Actinomycetota > Actinomycetes > Micrococcales > Microbacteriaceae > Microbacterium > Microbacterium sp. UCD-TDU. The sequence continues at coordinate 211,003 of NZ_KB454446.1, read as the reverse complement.
TGCGCGCGGCCGCCGTCGAGGGGGCGACCCTGACCGTGCTCGATTTCTTCCTGGACGAGGACGCGGAGCAGCGAGCCCTCGACGCGCTGCACGCGGGGGAGTACCTGGTGATCGACGGTACCGTCGTGTACCCCGAGGCGGAGGTGCGCGGATGGCTCGCCGACGCCGGCTGGTCGGTGCGCGACAAGCTGGCCCTGCCCGGCAGCCCGCGGGTGCTCGTGGCGACCGCGGTGTGAGACTAGCCCCGGCAGCGGACGCGATCCGGTGCCGGGGCACACGACTGGTCCGAGGGGGATCAGAGGCGGGCGGCATGTGAGATTTTCGAACAAGTTTTTCGCGAACTTCANNNGGCATGTGAGAGCATGCCGCCCGCCGTTTTCGTGTTCGACCCCTCGGCGAGGCGAGGCGTGGGTGGGCCGGTCGGTCGCGGGGCGGTCGGTCGCGGGTGGGCCGGTCAGTCGCGGGTGAAGACCGTGCGCCCGTCGACGATCGTGCGGGCGACCCCGATCGTCGCGAGGTCGCGCCCGGGGGTCAGCGGGTCCTCGTCGAGCACCGTGAGATCGGCGACCCTGCCGACCTCCAGCGACCCCTTCCACGCGGATGCGCCGTCCTGTCGGGCGGCCTCGACGGTCATGGACCGCAGCAGCCGGTTCCTGCTCTGCGTGTCGTCGGCGATCCCTGCAGCGGTGAGCAGGGCGAGGGAGGCATCGAGCCCGAGTCGCCAATCCGGGCTGGCGATGGGGGAGTCGCTGGTGACCGTGGTCAGGGCGTCGGAGGTCAGCATCTCGGCGAGCGGCCAGGCGGTGGCGAGTCGGGCCTCTCCCAGCTGCACCGCTGCCCACGAGTGCGTGTGCGCCGCGATCAGCGGCTGCACGGCGAACCCCGCACCGATCCGCCCCATCCGGGCGATCTGCGCGGTCGTGGCGAGGTCTCCGTGCACGACGTAGTGCGGTCCCGCCGGCGTGGGGTGATCGCCGTGCCGTCGCTCCAGCACGGACAGGAACTCGGCGATCGAGCGGTCTCCCGTCGCATGCACGGCGATCTGCATTCCGCGAGCCGAGGCGAGTTCGAGCATGCGTCGGAAGGCGGTGAGGGCGTCGGGTTCGCCGCGGGTGAGCAGGCCGCCCGTCGTGCCGTCGGCATAGGGCTCATCGACCCAGGCGGTCGCCAGGGGTGGGATGCCGTCGGCGAAGATCTTCACTCCGGGGATCGCGAGCCACCGGGCATCCGAGGCGGGGGGAGGGGTGCGGATGCCTCTCTCGAAGTCGGCGAGGGTGCTCTCCCCGTCGATCGTGCCGAACAGCCGCAGCAGGGTCACGCGGGAGGTCTGCGCGCGTTCGCGGTGCAGCTCGAGATAGGTGTCGAGCATGTCGGAGCCGAAGCATCCCGTCTCGCCGTCATCCTCGCCGGGGCCGATGCCTGGTTCCGTGTAGCTGGTGATACCCAGTTCGGCCAGCAGCGCCCACGCCCGCCGCAGCGCGGTGCGGCGCTCTTCCGCGCTCGACACGAGCCGCCCAGATGGCTGCTCCTCGGGGGGAGTGTCGGAGAAGAAGAGGTGGGGCCACCGTGCGCCCAGCCATGCGGCGTGCAGGTGGGCGTCGTTGATGCCGGGGATCACCGTGCGTCCATCCAGCTCGATCACGGCGCAGGCATCGAGGGATTCCGCATCGTCGCCCCTGGCGATGATCACCCCGTCACGGACGGCGAGAGCTCCGACGATCGCATCCGAGGGGTCGAGGGTGTGGATGCGGCCGCCGCGGATGATCAGATCGGCCTCGTCGCCGTGGAGTGACTGTGTCATTATTCCACCAGTGTAGACGCAAGATGGCGACGAAGAGGTGCGCCTCGAGCAGACGCCGACGAGGGCTGCTTATCAGTGCCCGCCGCCGAACTCGATCATCCCCACCCCGACGGCGATCAGCGCGACGCCGACGGCCATCATGGCCGAGAAGTGGTCTTTGAAGATCACCCGCCCCAGCACCGCGGTCAGCGCGACACCGGCCGCTGCCCAGATGCCGTAGGCGACGCCCACGGGCATCCCCAGCGCGAGGATCGTGCCCAGCAGCGTGAACGCGGCGAGATAGCCCACGACGATCACGGGGATCCAGCGGCGGCGGCGCAGGCCTTCGGAGGCGCGCAGGCTCAGCGTCGCGGTGACCTCGCTGGCGATCGCGAGGGCGAGGAGCAGCCAGGTCATGGGGTGACCTCCTTCGCCTCACGCGTGTGCGAGCCGAGCTCGACGAGCAGCACGCCGATCACGATCACACCGACGCCGATGAGCTGCACCGGGCCCAGCAGCTCGCCGAACAGCACGGTGCCGAACACGGCGGTGAGCACGACGCCGATCGCCGACCAGATGCCGTACGCCACACCCACGGCCATGCCGCGATCGAGCACGACGGACAGCAGCCACAGCGAGCCGGAGTAGCCGATGACCACGACGATCAGCCAGAGCGGGTGGGTGAAACCCTCGGCCGCGCGCAGCGAGAGGGTCGCGGTGACCTCGAGCGCGATCGCGAGCAGCAGGGGCGGCCACGCCGAGCGGCGAGGGTGATCTGTCATCGGCGGCCTTTCATCGAGCATCCGACCAAGAGAACGCACGCGCGGCGCGCGGGATTCCCGCCGGCGACCGGATGCCGTCGACGTCCCGATTCGGCACGCGTTCCCGCGACTTGTACGCTGGATGCATCCCCCGATTCACCCGGCAACCCGCGCGCCGGCGATCTCGGCGCGCGCTCACACATGCAAGGACGCAGATGAACGATTCCGCGGCACACCGCGACGACTGGACTGAGAGCGAAGAGCTGGCGGAGCGGATGATCCCGCTCATCGGGGCGCTCCGACGCGAACACGATGTGGTCACCTCTCTCCACGGGCACCGGTTGCTCGGCCTGTCGGCGACCGGCCTCGTCGAAGTGCACGAGCGCGTCGCGCAGCTCGGGCACGAGCGGCTCCCGATCGAAGACAGCCTCGCCGTGCTCGAAGCGATCCATGCCCTTGCTCCCGGTGCCTCCTCCCTCGACGTCGCCCGGCTCGTCGCCGGACACGCCGAGAGCGGGCAGCCGCTGGAGACCTACCTCGCCGAGGTGCTCGCGCCCGCCATGGGAGCCGTCGCCGCCGAACCCACCGACGTCGTGCTCTACGGCTTCGGACGCATCGGTCGCCTCCTCGCCCGCATCCTCATCGCCCACACCGGCGGAGGCAGCGGACTGCGTCTGCGCGCCATCGTCGTCCGCCGCGGCGCCGAGAACGACCTCGTCAAGCGCGCATCCCTGCTGCTGCGCGACTCCGTGCACGGTCGGTTCGCGGGATCGGTCACCGTCGACGAGGATGCCGAGCAGATCATCGCGAACGGCACCCGCATCCAGGTGATCTACTCCGACGACCCCGCGACCATCGACTACACCGCCCACGGCATCCACGACGCGATCGTCGTCGACAACACCGGGCGCTGGCGCGACGAGGCCGGCCTCTCGCAGCACCTGCGTTCGAAGGGCGTCGCCCGTGTGCTGCTCACCGCGCCGGGGAAGAGCCCCCTCAAGAACATCGTCCACGGGATCAACGACGATACGATCGCCGACTCCGACCGCATCCTCTCGGCCGCTTCCTGCACGACCAACGCCATCACACCCGTGCTCGCCGCGATCGACGAGGCGTACGGCGTCGTCAAGGGGCACGTCGAGACCGTGCACTCGTTCACGAACGACCAGAACCTGATCGACAACTTCCACAAGGGCGACCGTCGCGGACGCTCGGCGGTGCTCAACATGGTCATCACCGAGACGGGGGCCGCGAAGGCGGTCGCCAAGGCTCTCCCGCAGCTGGAGGGAAAGCTCACCGGCAGCTCGATCCGCGTTCCCACCCCCGACGTCTCGCTCGCCGTGCTGCACCTGACGATCGCGCGCCCCGCCACGAAGGACCAGGTCAACGACTACCTGCGCCGCGTGTCGCTGCACTCGAAGCTGCGTCAGCAGATCGACTACGTCGAGAGCCCCGACGTGGTCTCCACCGACTTCGTCGGCTCCCACCGGGCGGGCATCGTCGACGGCCTCGCCACGATCGCCGACGAGGACACCCTCATCCTCTACGTCTGGTACGACAACGAGTTCGGGTACTCCTGCCAGGTCATCCGCGTGCTCGAGGTCATGGCGGGCTCCCACCCGATCGTGCTCCCCGAACGTCCAGAGGTCACCCTGCAGAGCTGACGAGATCCGTGCGCCGGGTCGGTGGCGCCCGGCATGATGAGGTCATGAAGACCGCGACCCTGCTCGCCGAGCGCCTCCGATCGCACCGGCTCACGGCGCCCGCACGCACCGTGACGGATGCCGCGCACCACATGCTCGCCGTGCAGAGTCAGGACTTCACGGCCGGACGATGGGCGCTCGCCGTCCGCACCGGGAACCCGGTGCGGCTGCGCGACGTCGACCGCGCCTTCGACCGCGGTGACATCGTGCGCGGTTGGACCATGCGCGGCACACTGCACACGGTTCCGGCGCGCGACCTCGGGTGGATGCTCCAGGTCACCGCCGGGCGGCAGCGTCAGCAGGCGGCCTCCCGACACCGTGACCTCGGCATCGACGACGACATGGTCGCAGCGTCCGTCAGGGCACTGACCCCGGCGCTGCGCGACGGCGGATGCACCCGTGCCGAGGTGTTCGAGATCCTCGAGAGCATCGGCATCGACCCCGCGGGCCAGCGCGGCATCCATCTGCTGTTCACCCTCACGATCGACGGCCTGATCTGCCAGGGACCCGTGGTCCCGCGAGAAGGTGTCGCCCGCGAGCAGCGCTTCGTGCTCGTGGAGGACCACATCCGCGATCACGCCGTCCCCGACGATCCGCTCGCCGAGTTGTTCGTGCGCTACGTCGACGGGCACGGCCCCGCCGCCATCGCCGACTTCGCCTGGTGGTCGGGGCTCACCCTCGGCCAGGCACGCGAGGCGGCCGCGCGCGCGGCCGCGAGGGTGGATGACCTCGGCGACGGACTCTTCGCGCCCCGCCGGCGCCCTCGACGCGCGACCGGGGCGCCGTCCGTCCACGCCCTCGGCGCGTTCGACGAGTACTACATCTCGTACGCCGACCGCACGACCGTCTGCGCGCAGGAGCATCTCGCAGCCGTCGGCCCCGGCAAGAACGGGATGGTGCGTCCGACCCTCGTCGAGCAGGGGCGCGTGATCGGCACCTGGTCGCACGCGGGCGCGACACGCGACGCTCCGCCCGCGCTGTTCGAGCGGCCGGAGGATCCCGCCGCGGTCGCCGACGCCCTCGCCCGGTTCGCCGCGTTCGCCGACGACTGAGCCGGCGCGGCATCCTCGCGCCTCAGCCGCCGCTCCGGCCGTGCCTCGGCGCCCGACCCGCCCCGGCCCGCCGCGACCCGCCGCCGCGGCTACTCGCTCGCGTGGCGTGCGAGGAAGTTGTAGACCTCGTTGTCGTCGACACCGGGGAACGCGCCGCGGGGGAGTGGGGAGAACATGTGGGTGTGCACGCGTGCGCTCGGCCAGGCCCTTCCGCTCCAACGGTCGCTCAGCTCGGCCGAGGGGCGTCGGCAGCACGACTCGTCGGGGCAGGTCGACACGGCCCTGTCGCCGGTCTCGCGTCCACGCCACCATCGCGCGTCGTCGAAGGGCACGCCGACGGTCACCGAGAATTCGCCGTCGCTCGACGAGCCGGTCTGGGTGGAGCACCAGAACGTGCCGGAGGGAGTGTCGGTGTACTGGTGGTGCTCGACCGTGCGGTTCTGCTGGGTGAACGCCGCGCGCGCCTGGAACTTCCGGCACACCCGCTGTCCCTCGACCGCGCCCGTCACATCCATCGGCAGCGGCAGGTCATCGTTCTCGTACACGCGGGTGATGGCGCCGGTGGAGTCGACCCGCAGGAAGTGCAGCGCCATGCCGAGGTGCTGCGTCAGCAGGTTCGTCATGCGCATGCCCGCCGCCTCGTGCGTCACGCCGAAGCCGTCCCGGAAGTCCTCGACCGCGAGGTTGCGATCCTTCTTCGCCTGCTGCAGGAACGCAACCGATGCGGTCTCCGGCATCAGGCAGCACGCGGCGAAGTAGTTGATCTCGAGGCGCTGCTGCAGGAAGTCGGCGTAGTCGGTGGGCGGGGCGTGCCCGAGCAGGCGGTGCGCCATGGCCTGCAGCGCCATCGACCGCAGGCCGTGACCGCCGGGGATCGAGGCCGGCGGCAGGTAGATGCGTCCGTTCTCGAGGTCGGTGACCGATCGGGTCGAATGGGGGAGGTCGTTGACGTAGATCAGCTCGAATCCGAGCTTCTCGGCCATGATGCTCACGGTGCGGTGCGTGAGAGCGCCCTGCACGTGACCCGCGGCCTTGAGGTGCTTCTCGGCGAGCTTCTCGATCTCGGGGAGGTAGTTGTTCTGCGCGCGCATCCGCAGCCGCAGCTCGGTGTTCGCGCGCCGCGCCTCCTCCGGCGTGGCGATGGCCTCGCGTTCGCGACGCTCCAGCTCCCGGTGCAGGCCGAGGACCGATTCGATGGTCTCGTCGCTCATGCCCTTGGTCACGCGCACGGGCGCGACGCCGAGCTGGCGGAAGACCGGGCTCTCCTGCGCGCGTTCGAGGGCGATCTCGAGAGCGGCGCGGCGGTTCGGCGGCTCGCCGGAGATGAGATCGGTCACCTCCGTCTTGGTCGCCTGGGCGATCGCCTGCAGCAGCGAGAGCTTGGGCTCGCGCTTGCCGTTCTCGATCAGGCTCAGCTGGGAGCCGGCGACGCCGACGAGAGCACCGAGCTCGTCGAGCGTGAACCCGTTCTCCAGTCGGTGGTGACGGATGCGGTGGCCGAGAGTCGTGAGGTGGATGCCGGAGGACGCCATTCCTTGAGTCTAGCGAAAGAATTGAAGTTCTTATCGCCCGAAATGGCCGAAAGTCGCGCTCGAACCGGAAGAAGATAGGTGCAACGCCCCACACTTCAAAGGAGCACACGTCATGGCTATCGCCGAAGTCTTCACCCCCCGCACGTCTCCCGTCGCACCGACGCGTACGTTCGGCGCGGCTCCGACGTATGACACCCCCGCGATGGCCGAGCTGGCCGCCTGGGTCGAGGAGATCCGCGAACTCACCCAGCCCGACGCGGTGCACTGGGTCGACGGCTCGCGCGCCGAGAACGACTGGCTCCTGCGCGGACTGGTCGACGAGGGCAAGCTGATCAAGCTCAACCCCGAATGGCGCCCCGGTTCCTACCTCGCCCGTTCGCACCCCAGCGATGTCGCCCGCACCGAGGGACGCACCTTCATCTCTTCCGAGCGCGAAGAGGACGCGGGCCCCACGAACAACTGGGCGGCCCCCGCCGAGATGCACGCCAAGATGGATGAGATCTTCGAGGGATCGATGCGCGGCCGCACGATGTACGTCGTGCCCTTCTCGATGGGACGCGTCGGTGGCCCGCTCTCGCACATCGGCGTCCAGATCACCGACAGCGCGTACGCGGTCGCCTCGATCGGCATCATGACCCGTGTGGGCGATGCCGTGACGCGTCAGATCGCCGAGGGCGCGCCGTGGGTCAAGACCGTGCACACGGTCGGCGCTCCGCTCGCACCGGGCGAGCAGGACGTCGAGTGGCCCTGCAACGACGACAAGTACATCGTGCACTTCCCCGAGACGCTCGAGGTCTACTCCTACGGCTCGGGCTACGGCGGCAACGCGATCCTGGCCAAGAAGTGCTTCGCGCTGCGCATCGCCTCGGTGATCGCCCGCGACGAGGGCTGGCTCGCCGAGCACATGCTGCTCATCCGCGTGATCGACCCCCAGGGCAAGGCCTACCACGTGGCCGCGGCCTTCCCGTCGGCCTGCGGGAAGACGAACCTCGCGATGCTCCGCCCGACCATCCCCGGCTGGCGGGTCGAGACCCTCGGTGACGACATCGCGTGGATCCGTCCGGGCGAGGACGGCCGCATGTGGGCCATCAACCCCGAGGCCGGCTTCTTCGGCGTCGCGCCCGGCACCGGCGAGTCGACCAACGTCACCGCGGTCGAGACGCTGTGGGGAAACACGATCTTCACCAACGTCGCGCTCCGCCCCGACGGCGACGTGTGGTGGGAGGGTCTGACCGACGAGGCGCCCGCGCACCTGATCGACTGGGAGGGCAACGACTGGACCCCCGAGTCCGGGCGTCCGGCCGCGCACCCCAATTCCCGCTTCACGGTGTCGGCGGCGCAGTGCCCGCAGATCTCCGAGGATTGGGAGGAGGCGGTGCCGCTCGATGTCATCCTGTTCGGCGGACGCCGCGCCAGCAACGTCCCGCTCGTGGTCGAGGCCACCGACTGGACGCACGGCGTCTTCCTCGGCTCGAACATCTCGTCCGAGCGCACCGCTGCCGCCGAAGGTACCGTGGGGGAGCTGCGCCGCGACCCGTTCGCGATGCTGCCCTTCTGCGGCTACAACATGGCGGACTACTTCGGTCACTGGCTCAAGGTCGGTCGTGGTCTGCGCTTCGACCGGGCACCGCGCATCTTCCAGGTGAACTGGTTCCGTCGGGGTGCCGACGGCCGGTTCCTGTGGCCGGGCTTCGGTGACAACTCGCGTGTCGTCGACTGGATCATCCGCCGCATCGCGGGCGATGTCTCCGCGGTCGACAGCCCGATCGGACGCCTGCCGCGCGTAGAGGACCTCAACCTCGACGGACTCGACATCCCCGCCGCCGACCTCGACGAGCTGTTCTCCGTCGATGCCGAGGCGTGGAAGACCGAGGCCGACCTCACCGAGGCGTTCTACGACACCTTCGGCGACAAGGTTCCCGCGGCCCTGCGTGCCGAGCTGGCTTCGCTGCGCTACCGCCTCGACAAGGCGTAACCCCAGACCGGTGCCGGTTCGGGGGAGCCGGCACCCTCAGGGCTCCGTGCCCTGCAGACCCGCGAAGGCGGGACATCAGAGACGAACCCATGGCTGAGTGGTCTCCGACGTCCCGCCTTCGTGTTGCCCGGGAACGGGTGGCGTCAGGCGAGCAGCTGGTGACGTGCGAGGTCGCGGTACAGCGGCGTCGATTCCACGAGCTCGGTGTGCCTACCCTGGCCGACCACGACGCCGTCCTGCAGCACCACGATCAGGTCGCTGTCGACGACGGTCGAGAGGCGGTGCGCGATCACGATGAGCGTGCGGTCGGTGGAGACGGCGTCGATGGCCTCCCGCATGCGCTGCTCGTTCACGCCGTCGAGTGATGACGTGGACTCGTCGAGCAGCAGGATCGGGGCGTCCGTGAGCAGGGCGCGGGCGATCGCGAGGCGCTGACGCTCACCACCGGAAAGCATCACACCGTCCTCGCCCACCGGTGCCTCGATGCCGAGCGGGTTGCGCTCCAGCACATCGCCCAGGTTCACCGCGCGCAGCACCCGTTCGCAGTCGGTGTCCGTCGCTTCGGGGGAGGCGAGCCGCAGGTTCTCGGCGAGGGTGCCGGCCAGCGTCGGCGCATCCTGCTCGACGTAGCCGAAGTGGGCGCGGAGCTCGTCGCGCTGGTAGGTGCGCGCATCGTGGCCGTGCAGGCGGATCGATCCGCCCGTGGGGTCGTAGAAGCGCTCGATCAGCGACAGGATCGTGCTCTTGCCCGCGCCGCTGGGGCCGACCAGGGCGACACGGGAGCCGTGGGGCACGGCGAAGGAGACTCCGCGCAGCACCTCGTGGTCCTGGACGGCCGGTGCGGCATCCTCTGCCGATTCCAGGTGCGCGTCGGCGAGCAGGTTCCGTGCTTCCTTGGCGGCGGCCTGACGCGCGGCCACGACGTTCGCCGGGTAGTGGAACCGCACGTCGCGGAATTCGATCGCCGGAGCATCCGGTGCTGCCGTCTCACGGGGCAGCGACGCGGCGATCTTCTCATCGTCCTGCGACTCGGTGGGCAGGTCGAGCACCTCCTGGATGCGGCCGAGCGCTCCGAGTGCCTGGTTCACCGACGTGATCGCTCCGAACGTCGTGGCCAGCGGCATCACGAGCAGGAACAGGAACATGATGAACGAGATCAGCGAGGCGATGGTGATGGCTCCTGCGGCCACGCGGAATCCGCCCACGCCGAGGACGACGAGCAGCGACAGCTGCAGGGCGATGCCGGAGACGGGCACGACCATCGAGGAGATCTTGGCGATGCGCACGCCGATGCCGTAGGCGTCGGACGCGAGCTCAGACACCGCGGCGGTCTCGCGCTCGGTCGCACCCGACGCGCGGATGGTGCGGATCGAGCCCACGGCGCGTTCGACACCGGAGGCCAGCTCGCCCACCTTCTCCTGCTGCGCGGTCGACGCGGTGCGGATGCGCCCGCTGAGCAGCACGACCACTGCGACCGAGATGCCGATCACCACGACGATGAGCAGCAGCAGGAGGGGATCGATCACGAGCATCGCGATGAGCGCGCCGAGGAAGAGCACGGCGCTGCCGACCGCGTCTGCGAGGCCCTGGGTGAGCACGGCGTAGAGCAGGGTCGTGTCGGTGCCCACGCGCGAGACGAGGTCGCCGGTGCGGCGGGCGTCGAACTCCGACGTGGGCAGATGCAGGATGCGGGCGATCAGCTTGCGGCGGCTCGAGTACACGACCGCGGTGCCCGTGCGCTGGAGGAGGTAGTGCTGGAAGCCGGAGATGACAGACGACACGACCACGAAGCCCACGAGCAGCCACACGAGGATCCCGATGCCGGTGTCGGACTGCACCGCCTCGATGACCTGACCGACGAGCAACGGCTGCACGAGCGACGTCGCCGCGCCGATGACGCTGAGCACCGCGACCACGATGAGGGTGCGCTTGTGCTCGAAGAGGAAGGGGAGGAGCTGGCGGAAGGTGGCGCGGGGGCCTTCGGGCTGCGCGCCACGTCCGCGGCGGCGTGCTGTCGCCGAACCGGACATGCGGGACCTCTATCTGGAGATGGTACTTCGACCGTACTTCGTTCGCGGTCGAATCCTATGGAGCGGCTGAACGCGGCTCGGTGGCGGCAGAATCGTCGATGCATCTGGGGCGCCTGCTGCGGCACCGGCACCCACGAACTGATCGAGTGCGTGGCATCCGCACCGTGCGGCATCTCGAAAACACGACCACGATCGCCGCGATCGAGGAGTTCCTGCGGCCGTGACGTGAGTCGTCACGGCCGCAGCATCACAGCTCGACGGCCGCCGCGACGCCGAGGTCGTCGTCGTAGTCGTGGTCCTTGGTCTCCGGGCTGAGGAGGAGCGCGATGAAGGTCAGCACACCCATCGCCGACAGGTACAGGCCCACCAGCCACGGAGCGCCGTCACCGAGCGACCACAGCCAGAGCGCGATCAGCGGCGCCACGGCCGCACCCAGGATCGACGACACGTTGTACGCGATCGCCGAGCCGGTGTACCTGACGTTGGTCGGGAACAGCTCGGGCAGCAGAGCGCCCATCGGACCGAATGTCGCTCCCATCAGCATGAAGCCGAACACCAGGAAGGCCTGTGCGAGTGCGCCGGTGAACTTCGGGTCGGCGGCAGGGAGCAGGAACGTGTTGAACGTGAAGCCGAACACGATGATCACACCTGTGACCCACAGCAGGAGCTTGCGTCGTCCGATCGCGTCGGCGATGGGGCCGGAGAGCAGCGTGAAGATGCCGAAGAACACGACGCCGATGATCTGCATCAGCACGAAGTCGGTGTAGCCGAAGCCGAGGCCGGGATAGAACTGGGCCGCGAACTTGGTCGGGTCGAACGGGGCGCCCGTCGCCTCTGCCGCGGCCTTCGCGGCGGCCGATGCCGTCTCCAGCGAGGCGGGCTTGGTGCCGTAGGCGAGGGTGAAGTTCGTCATCAGATAGAACAGCACGTAGGTCGCCAGCATGATGAACGTGCCGAGGATGAGCTGCTTCCAGTGGTGACGGAAGACGGTCGCGAGCGGGAGCTTGCGGATCACGCCCTTCGTCTCGGCCTTCTTGAAGGTGTCGGACTCGACGAGCTTCAGTCGCACCCACAGCCCGATGACGACCATCACGGCTGAGAACAGGAACGGGATGCGCCAGCCCCAGGAGAGGAACGCCTCGGACTTCAGCACCGGGTTCTCGGCATGCGGCAGCAGCCAGTTGATGGCGAGGAAGAGGAAGTTCGCGATGATGAAGCCCAGCGGTGCACCCAGCTGCGGGAAGGTGCCGTACCAGGCGCGCTTGCCCTTCGGCGCGTTTTCGGTCGCGACCAGTGCCGCCCCCGACCATTCGCCGCCGAGCGCGAAGCCCTGCGCGAGGCGGAGGATCAGCAGCAGGAGTGCCGCCCACCACCCGATGTCCTGGTACGTCGGCAGCAGGCCGATGACGAAGGTCGCGATGCCCATCGTCAGCAGCGAGGCCACCAGCGTGGCCTTGCGCCCGAACTTGTCGCCGAAGTGGCCGAAAACCACGGCGCCGATCGGGCGGGCGACCATCGCGGCGCCGAACACCGCGAACGAGGACAGGAGCGAGGTGGTGTCGTTCCCGGTGGGGAAGAACAGCACCGGGAACACGAGTACGGCAGCCGTGGCATACGCGTAGAAATCGTAGAACTCGATCGTGGTGCCGACCAGGCTCGCGGTGATGACGCGCGAGCGAGGATTCGCGGGCGCAGTGGCAGTACTCATGGAACTCCTCCGATCGAGTCCCCGGTATACCATGGGACTCGGGCGAGTTTACGCCTTCCTGAGTGTTTGCTGTGCGCGCGTTTCGCGTGTCATCCGGGCGGGCACCTCAGCGGCGCTATTCCTCCGTGTCGCCGAGCGAGGGGGCACCGACGAAGACGGCACGCGGCTCCACGACGTTCTCGAGTTCCAGCACGACCAGACGGTTCGCACCCTCTCTCGTGGCAGGTGCGGGCACGGAGAGCGTGCGCTGCGGGCCGTTGCGCCAGTAGCGGCCGAGGAAGAAGCCGTTCGCGAAGGCGTAGCCCTTGCTCCAGGCCATGGTGTCCAAGAAGAGGTCCGTCGGCGCATCCAGGGTGAACGAGCCGGTCCACGCGGCCGGGCCCGTCTTCAGGACATCGGCGGCGTCGGCAACGGCAGGGGTATCGAGCTCGGCATCGATCTCGGTACCGACCTCCGCGGCGATCGCTGCGACATCCAACGGCGTCGAGCGCCAGCCGGTCACCGGCGCGCCGTCGAGGGTGATCTCGCCGATCAGACCCTTCTCCTCGCCGAGGCGGTGGTCGTAGTTCACTCGACCCTGATCCTCGACCAGGATGCTGAGGGTCCGGCCGTCCGGGATCCGGATCGCCCGGTCGTGCCGGGTGCGCGAGAGCGTGCCGACCACGCGGTCGTCGACGCTCACCCACGCCAGATCGCGCACCTCGTCGACGACGAGGAGTCCGCCGCGCGCACCCGCCAGCTCTGTGTCGTAGCGCACGAGGGCGCTGAGGTGGCCGAGTGCGTCGAAGGTCTCGGGCTGCGCGGTCGTCGACGTAGGAGCCGCGAGGTCCGTCCAGGCGCCCGCGGGCGTGAGCGGGACCTCGAACGCGGGCGCTGCCTCGGCCGGTGCCGGAAGCTCATCCGGCACCGGCGCATACCGGGCGATGACCTCGCGGAAGGCGAAGAACTTCTCCGTGGGGTTGCCGGCCTCGTCGAGCGGGGCGTCGTAGTCGTAGGAGGTCACCAGCGGCAGATAGCGACCCTTGTGGTTCGCGCCGTTGGTCAGCGCGAAGTTGGTGCCGCCGTGGAACATGTAGATGTTGACCGAGGCACCGGCCGCCAGCAGCTCGTCGAGGTCGGCGGCGGCCGTGGCGACATCGGTGGTGTGATGCACGCCGCCCCACCAGTCGAACCAGCCGTCCCAGAACTCCGAGCACATCAGCGGACCGGTGCTCTGGTGCCGTCGCAGGGTCGCCAGCCTTTCCGCGCTGCGGGAGCCGAACGACCCGGTCTTGTGCAGCTCGGCGAGGCTGCCGTCGCTCAGCATCTGATCGACGGGCTGATCGACGGTCGTCAAGGGCACGGTGATCCCGGCATCGCGGGTGACGGCGACCAGAGCCTCGAGATAGGCCCGGTCCGATCCGTAGGCGCCGTACTCGTTCTCGATCTGCACCAGCACGACGGGGCCGCCCCGATCGATCTGCCGCGGGGCCACGATGTCGTACACGCGGCGCAGGTAGGCGCTCACTTCCACCAGGAAGTCGGCAGCGGAGGAGCGCAGCCCCTCGACGCTCCCGGTCAGCCACACGGGAAGTCCTCCGTTGTGCCACTCGGCGCAGATGTAGGGGCCGGGTCGCACGATCGCGTCGAGGCCCTCGGCGTGGATCAGGTCGAGGAAGCGTCCGAGGTCGTTCCATCCGCTCGCGTCCCACTCGCCGCGTCGCGGTTCGTGCGCGTTCCAGGCGACGTAGGTCTCGATCGTGTTCAGCCCCATCAACCGGGCCTTGCGGATGCGGTCCTGCCACTGGTCGGGGTGCACGCGGAAGTAGTGGATGGCGCCGGAGATCACCTGATGCGGCTGTCCGTCGCGGAGGAAGTCGGTGTCGCCGAGGGAGAAGGATGTCACGTGTCGTGGTGCTTTCGATGAGGCGGGCTGAACCGGTCCCGTGGGGTGGGGGATGGGGGCCGGAACCGGTTCAGCCCGCAGGTATCACTTGTTGACGCTGAAGCCCTGCGCGTTGCCGTACTCGACCAGCGCGTCCTGCCAGGCGGTGAGGCCCTTGTTCAGGTCGGTGCCGTCCTGGTACGACTGGCCGACGGTGTCGCCGAAGATGCTGTTCGCGTAGACCTGGTAGGGCAGGTAGCTCCAGCCCTCGACCACGTCATCGGCTGCAGCGGCGAGGACCTCGTTGATCTTCTGACCGCCGAAGTACTCCGGAGCCTCGGCGAGGAACTCCTTGCTCGACAGCTCAGCGGTGGTGGAGGGGAAGCCGCCGGTCTCGAGGAAGATCGAGATGCTCTCCTCCGAGTTGTTCAGCCACCACAGGAATCCGGCAGCCAGCTCCGGGTTCTTGCTCTGCTTCGTGACGGCCTGGCCGCCACCGCCGTTCTCCGCGCTCGCCGGGGCGCCGTCGTAGGTCGGCATCGGTGCGACGCGCCAGTCTCCGGCACCGTCGGGGGCACCCGAGATGAGGTTCGCGGGCATCCATGCGCCGATCACGAGGCTGGCGAGGCTGCCGTCGCCCAGGGCACGGAACCACTCGTCGCTCCAGCTGCTGTACGGTGCGAGCAGGTCCTCCTCGACGAGGCGGTTCCAGTTCTCGGTCCACTTGACGGACCCGGCGTCCTGCAGGTCGATCGTGACGTCGGTGCCCGAGGTCTCGAACGGCTTTCCGCCGGCCTGCCAGATCATCGATGTCGCGAAGCCCGCGTCCCCCGTGTCGTTGGTGATGTACGCGTCGGGGTTCGCCGCGTGGATCGCCTTGGCGGCCTCGTAGTACTCATCCCAGGTGGTGGGCACCGCGACGCCGGCGGCGTCGAACACCGTCTTGTTGTAGAACAGCGCCATGGGGCCGGAGTCCTGCGGCAGGCCGTAGATCGCGTCGCCGTCGGTCACCGAGTTCCAGGTCGAGGCGGTGTAGTCGTCCTCGAAGTCCGCGAAACCGTACTGGGACAGGTCGGTGAAGGCGTCGGTCAGGGCGAACTGAGGGAAGGCGTAGTACTCGATCTGCACGACATCGGGGGCGCCGGAGCCCGCCTTGATCGCATTCTGCAGCTTGGTGTACTCCTCGTTGTTGGTCCCGGCGTTCACCAGCTTGACCTTGACGTTGGGGTATTCCTTCTGGAAGGCCTCGACCTGCGCCTCGGCCGAGGGGGTCCACGACCAGTACGTGATCTCGCCGCCCTTCTCGAGTGCGGCCTCGATGGAGTCGAAGGAGCCGGAGCCCGCGTTGCCGCCGGCACCGGTGCCGCCGCCGGTGCTGCAACCGGCCAGCGCCAGCGCTGCCACGGTTCCCGCGGCCAGCACCGCGAGGGTGCGCCGCGTCGGGGAGGGAAGGTGCTTCATTGCTGTGTCCTTTCGGGAGGGGCGATCCAGCGTCGGATCGCTGAGGTGATGCAGGGGAGGTGCGGGGAGCTACTGCTTGACGCTTCCCGCGGTGAGACCTGACTGCCAGAAACGCTGCAGCAGCAGGAAGGCGATGACGATCGGGATGATCGTGAGCAGCGAGCCCATGATCACGAGGTTGTAGATGGGTTGGGATCCGGCCCCGATGGCCTGGGCGCTCCACTGGTTCAACCCGACGGTGAGCGGATACCACGCGGGGTCGGACAGCATGATCAGGGGCAGGAAGTAGTTGTTCCAGGTGGCCACCACCGTGAACAGCGCGACCGTCACGATGCCGGGTGCGAGCAGTCGCATCGAGATCGTGAAGAACGTGCGGAACTCGCCGGCACCGTCGATGCGGGCGGCTTCGAGCAGCTCGGTGGGCACCGACTCGGACGCGAACACCCAGATCAGGTACAGACCGAACGGGCTGATCAGCGACGGGATGATCACCGCCCACGGGGTGTTGGTCAGCCCGAGCTCGCTGAACAGCAGGAAGGTCGGGACCGCGAGGGCGGTGCCGGGCACGGCCACGGCGCCCAGGACCACGGCGAACACCGCACGGCGCCCGGGGAAGCGGAACTTCGCGAGTCCGTACCCCGCCATGGTGGCCAGCAGCGTCGCTCCTCCTGCGCCCACCACCACGTACAGCAGGGTGTTGCCCAACCAGCGCAGGAAGATGCCGTCGCGGTAGGAGAACGTGGCGACGAGGTTGTCGATGAAGGCGAAGTCGTCGGCGAACCACAGCCCGAACGAGCTGAAGAGTCCGGCCTGCGTCTTGGTCGAGCTGAACAGCAGCCAGACCAGCGGGACGAGGGTGTACAGCGCGTACAGGATCATGACGATGAGCAGCGTGTTGGACTTGCGCGGATTCATCGGGTCATGGCGTCTGCGTGAGGGACGGGCGAGGGGGAGTGCCATGTCAGCGCACCTCCGACTTCGAGCCGCGCAGCTGCACGACGTAGGCGATGACCGCGGTGATGACGCCCATGATGATGGCGATCGTCGCGGCGTAGTTGAACTGCTGCCCGGCGAACGACAGGTTGTACGCGTACATGTTCGGGGTGAAGAACGTGGTGATCACGTTCGGCGCCAGCGGACGCAGGATGTTGGGCTCGTTGAAGAGCTGGAAGCTCCCGATGATCGAGAAGATCGTCGCGATCACGAGCGCCCCGCGCACGGAGGGGATCTTGATCGAGAAGATCGTGCGCCAGGCCCCGGCGCCGTCGAGGGAAGCGGCCTCGTACATGTCGGTCGGGATGGTCTTGAGCGAGGAGTAGAAGATCAGCATGTTGTAGCCGACGAACTCCCACGTGACGATGTTGCCGATCGAGAGCAGCATCCATTCCTTCGCGAACGGGGTGATCGCGTCGACCCCGAGGAAGTCGTTGATGTTGCTCGTGAGACCGAACTGGTCTCCGTAGATGTAGCCCCACATCAGCACCGCCACCACCGCGGGGACGGCGTAGGGCAGGAAGATCAGGATGCGGAAGAAGGATGCTCCGCGCAGGCGGGCGCTGTCGAGGGCGAGAGCGGCTCCGAGCGCGAGGATCAGCATGATCGGCACCTGCACGACGAGGAAGACCAGCACGCGGCCGAACGCCTCCCAGAACTGTGGATCGGAGAGTGCGCGTGCGTAGTTGTCCAGCCCGACGAAAGCGGTGCCGCCGATGAGCTTCTCCTGGAAGAAGCTCAGGTAGAGCGCATAGGCGAGGGGTGTCAGGAACACCAGGGCGAACACGACCATGAACGGGCCGACGAAGGCCCATCCCTTCCAGTCGCGCTTGTCGCGGCGCCGGATGCCGGGGGCACCCAGGGCTGCGGGGATTTCAGTCGTCATCGACGAGTCCTTCTTACGTTTCGGGCGCACCGTGCGCCGTGTGTCAACGTCAACATATTGGATGGACTGGTAGTGTGTCAACGTCAACATATGAGGGGATGGGTGATCGTGACCCCAGAGCATCCGACAGAGACGCCGACGCGCAGACGCGAGCCCTCGATGGAAGACGTCGCCAGGGAGGCCGGTGTCTCCGGTCAGACGGTGTCCCGCGTCGTGAATGCCAGGGGATACGTCGGCGCCGCCACGCGCGAGCGTGTCGAAGCGGCCATGAACAGCCTCGGCTATCGACCCAACAGTGCCGCTCGCGCGCTGCGATCAGGGCGATTCCGCACCATCGGTGTCGTGATGTTCTCGTTCAGCTCGTACGGCAACCAGCGCACGCTCGATGCGATCGCCGTACGCGCCGCCCAGCTCGGCTACGCCCTCACCCTCATCCCCGTCGAATCCAGTGCCGGTGAGACCGTGGCCGGAGCATTCCGACGACTGGAGGAACACGCGGTCGACGGCATCATCATCGTGATCGAGGCGCATCAGCTCGACGAGGCCGACATCGAGATCCCCGACGCGCTTCCGGTCGTGTTCGTCGACTCGAACCGCGGCGACACCCACCCGTTCGTGGACACCGACCAGGCGCAGGGTGCGCGTCTGGCGACCGAGCACCTTCTCGGGCTCGGGCACGACACGGTGTGGCATGTCACCGGCCCCGCGCGCTCGTACTCCGCGGAGCGTCGGCGCGAAGCCTGGCAGCAGACCCTCGAACAGCACGGTCGCGATGTCCCGGCCCCTCTGTCGGGCGATTGGACCGCTGCATCCGGCTACGCGGCCGGTGTGGAACTGCGCGAGATCGACGAGGTCACCGCCGTGTTCGCGGCGAACGACCAGATGGCGATCGGAGTGCTGCGCGCCTTCCGCGAGGTCGGGCGCGACGTGCCGGAAGACGTCAGCATCGTCGGGTTCGACGGCCTGCCCGATGCCGCGCAGCTGTGGCCGCCGCTGACGACGGTGCAGCAGCACCCGGAGCGTGTGGGAGCACTCGCGGTGGACGCGCTGCTCGCGGAACTCGACGGCGTCGAACGGCAGCAGACCCCCCTGGTGGCGACCGAGCTCATCGTGCGTGAGAGCACGGCGGCACCGCGGAAGCGCTGAGTCGGCTCACTCCGCGCGCTGCTGCGGAGAAGATCCTGCACGGGGAGGGGGGCGAGAACGGAATCCTCCTGAGGCGCGAGGCTCCGCCCGGGTTAGACTCCGCTCGCTCCCAGCCGCGACGAGAGCTCCCGTGCGGCGCGTGAGACGAAGACGCCCAGGGCGTCGAGGCGCTGTCCGATGCGCGCCTTGGGAGCGCTGACGTTCACCGCGGCGACGATGCGCCCCGTGAAGTCAGTGATCGGTGCGGACGCGGCGACGACGCCGAACTCGAGCTCCTCGTCGGAGAGTGCGTAACCCTGCTCGCGGATGCGGTCGAGCTCGGTCAGGAGGCTGGCGAGATCGGTCACGGGGGCGTTGCCGGGGGGCGGGGCATCGAGCACGGGGAACACCGAGGGGTCCGACTGGTCGAATCGGCCGACCAGCGGCCGGTCCTGGCCGTGATCTTCGTACCATCGCGCGAGGGACTCCTCATCCCAGTCGCTCAGCAGTGCCCGCCCGGAGGGTGTGCGCCAAGCGGCCGTGGTCGTACCCGCCCAGCCTGTGGTCCGCACATCGTGTGGGCTGAGTTCGCTCAACAGGGTGAGGACGTTACCGCCGCGAAGCACGCAGAGGTGGCTGGTCTCCCTCGTCGACTGGACCAGCCGGCGCAGGATGCTGCGCGAGGCGTGCACGAGGGTCGTGCTGGCGGTGTGGGCGGCGAGTGCGTACAGCCGCGGTCCCAGCAGGTAGCGCAGCGTGTCGTCGTCCCGTTCGACCAGGCCGCTCTCGGCCAGCGTCGCCAGGGTGCGTGACACCACCGCCTTGTCCCGTCCGGTCGACTGTGCGACCTGGGAGACGCCGAGCCCCCCGGATCTCAGCGCCTCGTCGGTGCCGAGCAGTTCGAGGATCTCGATATCACGCCCCAGACCCGAGGAGTTCCGTCGGGGCGTGGGGGGAGTCGTCGAGGTGTTCACAGCGTGAGTCTATCTCGCATAGTTGCCATAGTCACAACACCCTTTGACGAAATGGTTACAGCGGCTACGGTGAGTGACATCCCGGTACCGGCCTCAACGACGAGACAGGAGCCCTCTTGACCGGATTCAACTGGGAAGACCTCGTGGTCTTCCTCACACGTCGCGCAGACGACATCCTCGAGCTGACCCGCGATCACCTCGTCGTCGTGCTCATCTCCGTCGCGCTGGCCTCGGCCATCGGGATCGGGCTGGGGATCCTCGTCCGCAATCGACGCATCGCCCGGACGACGGTGCTGACCGCCGCCGCTGTCGCGATCACGATCCCCTCGCTCGCGCTGCTCGCCCTGCTCAGCCCGATCCTCGGCCTCGGCTGGCTGCCGACCGTGGTCGCGCTGGTCTTCTACTCCCTGCTCCCTGTCGTGCGCAACACCGTCGTCGGACTCCGCGAGGTGCCGATCTCGGTGCTGGAATCTGCACGGGGGATGGGCCTCAGCCCCAACCGGGTGCTCTTCACCGTGCAGCTGCCGATCGCCTGGCCGGTGATCATGACCGGCATCCGCGTCGCCGCGCAGCTCACGGTCGGCATCGCAGCGATCGCCGCCTACGTCGCCGGCCCAGGACTCGGCGAGTACATCTTCAAGGGGCTGTCCTCCCTGGGATCCAAGAACGCCCTCAACTACGCGCTCACCGGCACCGTCGCCGTGATCCTCCTCGCGCTCGTCCTCGACGGCATCCTCGTGCTCATCGCCCGTCTCACCACCTCAAGGGGCCTCCGTGTCTGACATCACCACGAACACCGGCGTACTCACCTCTCTCGCCTCGCAGCAGGGCGGCGTCGACATCGTCCTCGACCACATCACCAAGCAGTACCCGGGGCAGTCGACTCCCGCCGTCGAGGACTTCTCGATGCGCATCGAGCCCGGCGAGCTGGTCATGTTCGTCGGCCCCAGCGGCTGCGGCAAGACCACCACGATGAAGATGATCAACCGCATCATCGAGCCGTCATCCGGATCCATCCGCATCAACGGCGACGACGTCCTTTCCCTCGACGGCAACGAGCTGCGCCGCCACATCGGTTACGTGATCCAGCAGATCGGGCTGTTCCCGCACTTCACGATCGCGGAGAACATCGCCGTCGTGCCGAAGCTGCTCGGCTGGTCGAAGGCGCGTACCACGGCACGCGTCGAGGAGCTCCTCGACACGGTGCAGCTCGACCCTGGTACCTTCGCGGATCGTTACCCGCGCCAGCTCTCCGGCGGGCAGCAGCAGCGGGTCGGAGTCGCTCGAGCCCTCGCCGCCGACCCTCCGGTGATGCTCATGGACGAGCCGTTCGGCGCGACCGATCCGATCACGCGCGAGAAGCTGCAGGCGGAGTTCCTCCGGCTGCAGGCCGACATCGGCAAGACGATCATCTTCGTCACGCACGACTTCGAAGAGGCCATCCGAATGGGTGATCGCATCGCGGTGCTGAGCGAGCGCAGCCGGATCGAGCAGTTCGACACCCCGGCGCGCGTCCTCGCGAACCCGGCCAACGAGTACGTGCGCTCGTTCATCGGCGAAGGGGCGGCACTGAAGCGGCTCGCGCTCATCCCCGTGAACGGCGCGCACGTGGGCGCACCGGACTCCCACGCCCCCGTGGCGACCATCGACGAGCAGACCTCGCTGCGCGAGGCGCTCGACCTCCTGGTCCTCACCGGCGCCCCGCGCGTCAACGTGACGCGTGGGGGGAGCATCGTCGGCTCCATCGATCAGGCGGCCATCTCCGCCGCGCTCGGGGCCGTTGCACCCGCACGCCGCACGGAGGGCGAGTGACCATGCAGGCGCCCGATATCGTGCCCTCCGCGACGACGGTCCTGCAGACGCAGTCCGTCGAGCGGCGCGGTATGCCCGTGCTGCTGCGGAGGATGATGCCGCTCATCGTCGTCGCGGCCGTGCTGCTGGTCACGTTCCTCTGGATCTCGACGCTCGAGCTCGACTCGATCGAACAGCGCACGCTCAACGCCGACTACATCACGGCGCGCATCGGCGAGCATCTGATCCTGTCGATCACGGCATCGATCCTGGTGGCCGTGCTGGCGATCCCCGCGGGCATCGCGGTCAGCCGCTCGTCATCACGCGTCTTCCGTGGTGTCGTGATCGGCATCGCGAACATCGGACAGGCGACGCCGGCCATCGGCGTCGTGATCCTCCTCGCCATCGTGTGGCAGACCGGTTTCACGACGGCGCTCGTGGCGCTCGTCATCTACTCCTTCCTCCCCGTGCTCCAGAACACGATCGCTGGCCTCGCGCAGGTCGACCCGAACATCAAGGAATCGGCGCGGGGCATGGGGATGACCTCCGGCCAGGTGCTACGTCGGGTCGAGTTGCCGCTCGCCTCCCCCGTGATCCTCGCCGGGCTCCGCACCGCACTGGTGTTCGCGGTCGGAGTGGCGACCGTCGCGACCTTCATCAACGCGGGTGGCCTCGGCGACATGATCATCAACGGACTGAAGCTGCAGCGCTATCCCGTGCTCATCGTCGGGGCGATCCTCGTCGCCGCGATCGCCGTGCTCATCGACTGGGCAGCCAGCGTCGCGGAAGACATCGTCCGCCCCAAAGGCCTCTGAATCATCGACTCTCGTAATCCCTCCCGAAAGGAACCTGCAATGACATCGCGCACCCTCGCAACGGCAACACTGGCGGCACTCGCCGCCGGAGCACTCCTCCTCACCGGCTGTACCGCCGGCGGCGCGGGCGGCTCCGGCGCCAAGGGCGACGAGCTGGAAGGTCTCACAGGTGAGATCGGCTCGAAGGACTTCTCCGAGCAGTACATCCTCGCCTACATGACCGCTGAGCTCCTCAACGCCCATGGCGCCGACGTCGAGGCGAACACCAAGCTCGTCGGCTCGGCGAATGTGCGCCAGGCACTCGAGAACGACCAGTTCCTGGGCTACTGGGAGTACACGGGCACGTCGTGGATCACCTACAACGGCAACACGACGCCGGTGCAGGGAGCCGAGGCGCAGTTCGAGGCCGTGAAGGAGGCCGACGCCGAGAGCGGCATCGCGTGGCTCGACCCCGCACCGTTCAACAACACCTACGCGTTCGCCATCCGGCAGAGCGAGGCCGACAAGCTCGGTGTGAAGACGCTCAGCGATGTCGCGAAGCTCCCCAGCGCCGACCAGACGTTCTGCATCGAGAGCGAGTTCTCGACGCGCGACGACGGATGGCCGGGGCTCTCTGCGGCGTACGGATTCGATGCACCCGCCGCCAATGTGACGATGCTCGACACCGGCGTGATCTACACCGCGACCCAGAAGGGCGACGACTGCAACTTCGGCGAGGTGTTCCAGACCGACGGCCGCATCCCCGCTCTCGACCTGGTCGTGATGGAGGACGACAAGGAGTTCTTCCCGAGCTACCAGGGTGGATTCACCCTCAAGCAGAGCACGCTCGACGAGCACCCCGGGATCGCCGACGTCCTCGCCGAGCTCAGCCCGCTGCTCACGACCGAGGTCATGCAGACGCTCAACGCGAAGGTCGATGTCGACGGCGAGGACCCGGAAGACGTCGCGATCGAATGGCTCGAGGACCAGGGACTCATCTGATGACCGCTGCTGTCCAGCTGGGCGAGAGTTTCGTCGGCGACGGCGTCAACGCTGCGCACATCAACACCGTCCTCGGCCACCGTGACGGGCCGGCGGGGACGGCGTGGGCCACAGCCCTCGCCAGCCCCAGTCAGGGTCACGTACCGTTCGTCGCGGTCCTGCGTCCCTCACTCCCGGTCAAGCCGATGACCCTGTTCGTCACGAAGGCCGCCCCGGCGGGCGACGAGCACGGGCTCCTCATCTGGGGTCCCGCGCAGGCCGGGGTCGCCGCGGGCGTCGCGGATGCCGTCGCAGATGGGGTCATCCCGCGCGAAGCAGCCGACACGCACGCGGTGATCGCCGCGGTGTGGGTCAACCCGGCCGCGGACGATGCCGAGACGGTCTACCGCAACAACCGCGAGGCGACCCGCGCGGCGCTCGCGAACGGGGCAGCGTCGTTGCCGGCCCTCGACGAGGTGCTCGCCGCCCGCGATCACCCGACCAATCCCTTCTTCACCCCCCTCTCCACCACGAAGGACACGTAAGCCCCATGAGTTCCCCCACGCCTCCGCTCGCCGAGGCCCTCCCCACCGTCGGGTTCATCGGACTCGGCAACATGGGATCAGGCATGACGAGGAACCTGCAGGCCGCAGGCTTCCCGCTCGTCGTCACGGATCTCCGCCGCGAGTCGGCAGCAGAGCTCATCGCCGGCGGCGCGCGATGGGCGGAGACGCCGCGCGAGGTCGCTGCCACGAGTGATCTCGTCATCACCATGCTGCCGGCGCCGAAGCACGTCGCTGCGGTTGCTGCCGGGGCAGATGGCCTCATCGCCGGACTACCCGACGGCGGCACCTGGATCGACATGTCGACGTCGGTTCCCGATGTGCTCGAGGCCGTGCGCATCGAGCAGGCGGGCCGGGGGCTGCATCTGCTCGATGCTCCGGTGAGCGGGATGTCGGTCGGCGCAGCGACCGGCATGCTGCAGATCTTCATCGGGGGAGACGCCGACGACGTGGCCCGTCTGCGCCCGGTGTTCGAGGCGATGGGTGATCCAGAGCGCATCCTCCACGTCGGAGGGAACGGCGCGGGATACGCCGTCAAGCTCATGATCAACCAGCTGTGGTTCTCGCACCTGGTCGCCACCGCCGAGGTGCTCTCGGTCGGCGTCGCCGCCGGGGTGGACCTCGGGGTGCTGCGTGATGCGCTCATCGCCAGTCCGGCGAACAGCACGTTCGTCTCCCGCGACGTGCTCTCGATCCTCGACCACGGCGACTACGACGAGGGCTTCGCGATCGCGCTGGCGTGCAAGGATCTCGGCCTGTCCGTCGATCTGGCGCGCTCGGTCGGGATGCCGGTCGAGCTGTCGTCGCTGGTCGAGCAGATCTTCCGGCGGGCGCGGGCTCAATACGGTGATCGCGCGGGGGAGATGACGCCGGTGCGACTGTACGAAGAACTCCTCGGCCGCGACCTTCGTCGGGAGGTGGCCGCATGAGCGCCGCACACGAGGCCGAGCTGCTCGCCGCCGTCCCCACGGGCCTGTTCATCGCTGGGCAGTGGCGCGACGCGCACTCCGGGGCCACGTTCCCTGTCGTCGACCCCGCAACCGGTGAGGTGCTCGCCCACGTGGCCGATGCGTCGCCGGAAGACGGCGCCGCCGCCCTCGATGCGGCCGCGGCCGCTCAGTCAACGTGGGCCGCCACCGCCCCGCGCGAGCGTGGGGAGATCCTGCGGCGGGCGTTCGAGCTGGTGACGGCGCGCGCCGAGGACTTCGCGCTCGTCATGACGCTCGAGATGGGCAAACCGCTCGCCGAGTCCCGTGCGGAGGTGGCGTATGGTGCGGAGTTCCTCCGGTGGTTCTCGGAAGAGGCACCGCGCATCTCCGGACGCTACGCCACCGCGCCTGACGGCCGCAACCGCCTGCTCGTCGCGAAGCGACCTGTCGGTCCGAGCCTGCTCATCACGCCGTGGAACTTCCCGCTGGCGATGGCGACGCGCAAGATCGCACCCGCGCTCGCCGCGGGCTGCACCTCGGTGCTGAAGCCTGCCGCCCTCACGCCCCTCACCGCCCTCCTGTTCGCGGAGATACTGCGGGAGGCGGGCGTCCCTGATGGCGTCGTCAACGTCATCCCGACCACCCGCGCCGGTGCCGTGACCGGACCGCTCATCACCGACCACCGGCTGCGCAAGCTCTCCTTCACCGGGTCCACCGAGGTGGGACGTCGCCTAATTGCCGATGCCGCGCACCAGGTGCTCCGCGTGTCCATGGAGCTCGGTGGGAACGCCCCGTTCTTGGTCTTCGAAGACGCCGATCTGGACGCAGCCGTGGAGGGTGCATTGCTCGCCAAGCTCCGCAACGGCGGAGAGGCGTGTGTCGCGGCGAACCGCTTCCATGTGCACGAGAGCATCGCCGAGGAGTTCACAGCTCGGCTGATCGAGCGCATGGCCGGCTACGTCAACGCCCGGGGTACCGAGCCCGCCTCCACTCTCGGCCCTCTCGTCGACGAGTCCACGCGGGAGAAGGTCGCCGAACTCGTCGCCGGTGCCGTCGAAGACGGTGCACGGGTCGCCCTCGGAGGTGTCGTGCCGTCCGGGCGGGGCTACTTCTATCCGGCCACGGTGCTGGTCGATGTGCCGCAGGACGCGCGCATCCTCCGCGAAGAGATCTTCGGGCCGGTCGCCCCCATCACGACGTTCCGCGATGAGGACGAGGCGGTGCGACTGGCGAACGCCAGCGAGTACGGACTCGTCTGCTTCGCCTACACCCGCGATCTGACCCGCGCGCTGCGTCTCGCGGAGCGCCTGGAGACGGGGATGCTCGGGCTGAACACCGGTCTCGTCTCCAATCCGGCCGCACCGTTCGGTGGCGTGAAGCAGTCCGGAATCGGTCGGGAGGGCGGATTCGAGGGGATCGACGAGTACCTCGAGACGACCTACATCGGAATCTCAGACCCTTTCGCCTGATCCGTCCGCACGTTCTGAAGGAGCCTGCATTGCACATCACTGATTTCTCCCTGGACCACTTCTCCCTGCGGGGTAGGAGAGCGATCGTCACGGGCGGGAACACCGGACTGGGGCAGGCATTCACGCTTGCCCTGGCCAAGGCGGGAGCGGACGTCTCCGTGCCGACACTCTTCGACGACGGCGGTGAGACCGCCGACCTCGTGCATGCGGAAGGCGGCCGGTACGAGCAGCAGATGATCGACATCACCGCGCCCGGAGCGCCCGCCAGGGCCGTGGACGCGTGCGTGGCGGCCCTGGGCGGAGTGGACATCCTCGTCAATTCCGCCGGGATAAGCCGCATCGCGGATGTCACGGAGTTCGGCCGGGAGGAATGGGACCCCATGGTCGCCGTCAATCTCACCGCGGCGTTCGACATGGCCCACGAGGTGGCGAAACGGATGATCCCGCAGGGTGCGGGCAAGATCATCAACATCGCCTCGCTGTTCTCCTTCCTCGGTGGTCTCGGCTCACCCGCCTATGCGGCGACCAAACACGGCATCGTCGGACTGACACGCGCCTATGCGGACGAGCTCGGAGGAAGCGGCATCCAGGTGAACGCGATCGCGCCGGGCTACTTCAAGACCCGCATCACAGAGGAGTCCCGCGCCGACCCCACCGTCAATGGCCGCATCATCGATCACACCCCCGCGGGGAGGTGGGGCGATGTCGCCGACCTGATGGGAGCGACAGTGTTCCTCGCCAGCCCCGCATCCGACTTCGTCAACGGCCACGTGCTGACCGTCGACGGCGGTTATCTCGTGCGCTGATGCGCTGACCCGCTGCACCTCGAATCCACGAACGAACAGGAAATCTCTCCCATGGTTGCTTCACGATCCGCTCTCACCCGCGCGGAGATCGTCGACCGACTCCGCGATCTCATCGGCGATGATCAGGTCGACACCGACGCCCGGGAACTGCGCGAGGCGAGCGTCGATCGCTTCAAGAAGTACACGTCGGTGCACGGGATATTCGACGGACCGATCCCCGCGGCGATCGCCTACGCCCGCTCCACGGAGGATGTCTCGGCGATCCTCTCCTTCGCAGAGGAGAACCTGATCAACATCGTGCCCCGCACGGGCAGGACCGCGACCGAGGGCGGGCTGGAGACCATCGTCGAGGACACGATCGTGCTCGACGGTTCGCGCATGGACGCGATCCTCGAGATCGACCCGATCGACATGATGGTCACCGCGCAGTGCGGGGTTCCGCTCCAGGTGCTCGAGGACACCCTCCGCGCGCAGGGCCTGACGACAGGACACTCCCCGCAGTCCAAGCCCTTGGCGCAGATGGGCGGACTCGTCGCGACGCGCTCCATCGGCCAGTTCTCCACGCTCTACGGTGGCATCGAGGATATGGTGGTCGGCCTCGAAGCGGTGCTCCCCGGTGGACGGGTCACCCGGATCAAGAACGTGCCCCGTCGTGCCGCAGGTCCCGACATCCGGCACATCGTGATCGGCAACGAAGGCGCACTCTGCGTGATCACCGAAGTGACGGTGAAGGTGTTCCGGTACCAGCCCGAGAACAACCGCTTCCTCGGATATCTGGTCGACTCGCTGCCCGTGGGCGTCGCGGGACTGCGCGAGATCATCGTCGCGGGGTATCACCCCTCGGTCGCCAGAGCATACTCCGAAGAGGATGCCGCGCAGCACTTCTCGCACTTCGCCGACGGCAAGGCCGTGGTCGTGGTCGTCACGGAGGGGCCGAAGGCGATCGCCGACGCGACCGCTGACGGCGTGGAGGCGATCTTCGCCGGCATCCCGCACGAGAAGGTCGACCCCGCACTCATCGAGAACTGGTTCGACAACCTCAACTGGGGCCAGGACAAGATCGATGCCGAGAAACGGGAGATGCTCGAGAAGTCGCACCTCGGCTACACCACCGAGGTCTCCATCGACTGGTCGGGTGTCGCGGAGCTCTTCGACTCCGTGATGCGGCGCGCGCGGACCGAATTCCCACACGCGGCCGACCTCACGATGCTCGGCGCGCACTCCTCCCACAGCTACCAGACCGGGACGAACCTGTACTTCGTGTACGACTACGACATCTCCTGCGAGCCGCGCGAGGAGATCACCGTGTATCACGAGCCGCTCAACGCGATCGTGGTCGAGGAGGCGCTGCGGCTCGGTGGATCCATGGTCCACCACCACGGCATCGGGAAGTACCGCACGCCCTGGACGCTCGAGGAACATGGCAGCGCTTTCGAGCTGCTGCGCGTGCTGAAGGACGGCATCGACCCTCACGGCATCATGAACCACGGCACCATCTATCCGCTGGATGCAGCGGAGACGGCGTCGCCGGCGTGACCGTGACGGCGCGAGGGTACGTCGTCGCCATAGACAACGGCTCCCAGAGCACGAAGGTGCTGATCGTCGACGGCGACGGGGTCGTGCACGCCAGCGCGCGCGTCCCGCTGCGCCCGTACGCGTCGCCTTCGCCCGGCCGCTGGGAACACCCGGACGACGACCTCTGGGACTCGGTGGTCGCCGCTGTGCGTGAGGCCCTCGCGCGCTTCGACGGTGATCACTCCGAGATCCGCGGCGTCGGCTTGTGCACCATCCGCTTCTGCCGTGCCGTGCTGCGCAACGACGGCTCCCTGGCGCAGCCGATCATGAGCTGGATGGACGAACGACTGCCTCACGCGTACGAACGAGAAGTCCAAGATGCGGCGTACGTCACGACCTCGTCGGGGTACATCGGGCATCGGCTCACCGGTGAACGTCGTGATGCCGCCGGAAACTATCAGGGCATGTGGCCGATCGACTCCGAACGGTGGACGTGGAGCGGGGACGCCTCCGAATATGCCCGCACTGGCATGGATCCGCAGATGCTCTTCGAGCTTGTTGCGCCGGGGGAGGTACTGGGACGTATGACGGCAGCGGCTGCGCACCGGACCGGGCTCCCGGCAGGCATCCCCGTGATCGCCACTTCGAACGACAAGGCTGTGGAGGCGCTCGGGGCAGGCCTTCGGGAAGAGGGCGACGCGCTGCTGTCGCTGGGTACATATGTGGCCACCATGACGGTAGGGGATCGCCCGCTCGGCTCGAATGCGGACGTCTGGACCAACTTCGGAGCGGAGCCGGGCGCCTACCTCTACGAGAGCAACGGTGTGCGACGGGGGATGTGGACCGTCAGCTGGTTCCGTGAACTGATCTCGTCGTCCGGGTGCGGAATGACGGAAGAGGAGCTGAACGTCGGTGCCGCGCAGGTGCCTGTCGGCGCGGGCGGGATCGTCGCGGCGTTGGACTGGCTCGCACCTCCCGACGAACCGTGGCGTCGGGGTGCGCTCGTGGGTTTCGACGGAACGCAGGGCCGGTTCCACATCTACAGGGCGATCCTCGAGGCTCTCGCGATCGAGACGGCAGCCAGTGATGACCGCGCACGCGCAGTTCTCGGGAGGAGGCGGAGAAGTCTGGTGGTCACGGGCGGCGGGAGCAGCTCACCGCTGATGCTGCAGATCCTCGCCGCCGTGTATCGCGTGCCGGTGCGGACCCCGTTGGTGCGAGATGCGGCGGGCATGGGAGCGGCGATCTGCGCCGCGGTCGGTGTCGGCATGCATCGGAGCTGGGAGGGCGCGGTCGACGCGATGGTCCGGGAGGGCGAACGCGTCGACGTCGACCTCGAACTGGCGCGCGGCTACGAGGAGGTCGCGCGGACCTACGCGACGGTGATACCGCGCATCCGCCGGCTGTTCAGCGAGACGGACTGAGTGTGGTCAGCGCCAGATCGCGGCGATCGCGGCATTGGCCGCGGTGAGGATGCCGACCAGCCAGAACACCGCGGACGGGATGGCTGCTCCGCGACGCTGACGAGCCAGGCCGATACCGAGCAGGGCGCCGATGACGAGCAGGATCACGAGCTTGACGCCGACCTTGACGTAGTTGAGCTCGTAGGAGAGTCCCCACGGTGCAGCGAGAGCGAGGCCGGCGACCGCGGCGATCGCCATGCCGATGTTCATCAGCCGGGTGAACTCCCGCTTGCCTCCGAATGCCTGGGCGGCCCAGGCGCCGAAGAGCACGGCGAATCCGATGAGGTGGACGAACAGCACGATGTGGCGGAGGGTCTCCATGCCCTCACCGTACGAGTGCGGCGCCCTTCTGCGCTAGCAAGGGCAGGCTGACCTCAGCCGCGCAGCTCCCGGGTGACCAGAGCCGTCCGCAACGCGGCATCGGCGGCTTCGGCGCCCTTGTCCTCCTTGGAGCCTTCGAGACCGGCGCGGTCGAGACCCTGCTGCTCGTCGTCGAGGGTGAGCACACCGAATCCGACCGGCTTGCCGGCATCGAGGGCGACGCGGGTGAGGCCGTCGGTGGTCGCCGCCGAGACGTACTCGAAGTGCGGAGTGCCTCCGCGGATGATCACGCCGAGCGCGACGACCGCATCCGCGCCGCCGGCGAACGCGGCCTGCGCGGCGATCGCGAGCTCGAACGAGCCGGGCACGCGCACCAGTCGGTGCGTGGCCTTCGCCTCGTCCAGCACACGCTCCGCGCCGGCGATCAGGCCGTTGGAGATCGTCTCGTGCCAGGTGCCGGCGACGATGACGACGTTCAGTCCCCGTCCGTCGATGCTGCCGGTCTCGGGTGCTCCTGCGCCGCTCATCCGTCGTCCTCTCCGTGGGCGAGCGCCTCTGCGAGTTCCGCTTCGCCGATGATGTGACCCATGCGGTCACGCTTGGTCTCCAGGTACTGATGGTTGTTGGGGCCCACTCCGACGATCAGCGGCACCTGCTCGATCACGTCGAGGCCGAGCTCACGCAGCTGCGCGACCTTGTCGGTGTTGTTCGTCAGCAGACGCACCTTCGACACCCCCAGATCGGAGAGGATGCCGGCGGCCGCGGCGTAGTCGCGGGCGTCGGCGGGCAGCCCCAGCGCGAGGTTGGCATCGACCGTGTCGAGGCCCTCCTCCTGCAGGCTGTACGCGCGCAGCTTGTTGATGAGGCCGATCCCGCGCCCCTCGTGCCCGCGCATGTAGATCACGATCCCGCCCTCCTTCTCGATCGCGTCGAGCGCGGAGTCGAGCTGGGGGCCGCACTCGCACTTCAGTGAGCCGAACGCCTCGCCGGTCAGGCACTCCGAGTGCACGCGCACCAGCGCGGTCTCACTGAGCTCGCCAGAGACGACCGCGATGTGGTCGGTGCCGGTGACGCGGTCCTTGTAAGCGAGGAAGCGGAAGGTGCCGTGCGTGGTGGGAACCGTGGCGTCGGCGCGCAGACTCACCCGGCGGCCCCGGTGCGCGCTCGGGGTCGCTCCGTCCGGGTCGATCTCGTTGAGGTGGGCGATGAGCTGCTCGATGGTGATCACCGGCACGCCGTCACGGGCACCGAGTTCGATCAGCCCGGGAAGGCGCATCATGCTGCCGTCCTCCGCGACGACCTCGGCGATCGCGCCGACAGGTCGGAGTCCGGCGAGCTTCATGAGCTCGACGGCGGCTTCGGTGTGGCCGCTGCGCTCGCGCAAGCCGCCGTCGACAGCCCTCAGCGGCAGCACGTGCCCCGGGCGGATGATGCTCGTGGACGTCGACTCCGGGTTCGACAACACGTTCAGGGTGTGCGCGCGATCGTGAGCGCTGATACCGGTGGTGACGCCCTGGGCCGCATCGACGCTCACGGTGTACGCGGTCGAGCGGGCGTCTTCGCTGGCGGCCACCATCGGCGGAAGATTCAGATGGTCGGCGAGGTCGGCCGGCATCGGAGCGCAGATGAATCCCGACGACCAGCGCACCGTCCAGGCCACCCACTCCGGCGTCGCGAGCTCTGCTGACAGGATGACGTCGCCCTCGTTCTCGCGGTTCTCGTCGTCGGCGACGAGAACGGGGCGCCCGGCGCGCAGCGCCTCCAGGGCCTCGGCGATCGTGGAAAGGCTCATCGCGAGCCTCCTTCCGGTGCGGCGCGGAACGCGAGCAGGCGCTCGACGTGCCGGGCGAGGATGTCGGTCTCCAGGTTCACGCGGTCGCCGACGGCGCGGATGCCGAGGGTGGTCGCGGCCAGGGTCTCCGGGATCAGCGAGATCTCGAACCAGGGGGAGGGCTCTGCGGGCGCGCTCACCGCGCTCACGGTCAGCGAGGTGCCGTCGACCGAGATCGAACCCTTGTCGACGACGAGCGGGGCGAGGTCGGCGGGCAGACTGATGCGCAGCACACTCCACTGGGCGCCCGGTCGTACCTCGAGCACGTCGCCGACCCCATCGACGTGGCCCTGCACGATGTGTCCGCCCAGTCGCGCCCCCACCGGCATGGCCTTCTCGATGTTGACGCGGGTGCCGACCGTCGCCGACCCGATGGCGGCGACGTCGAGCGTCTGCTTCATCACGTCGGTGTCGAAGGTGTCCGCGGTCGAGCCGACGACGGTCAGGCACACGCCGGAGACCGCGATCGACTCGCCGTGCACCGCGTCCGCTGCCGCGCGGGGTGCGCGCACGGTCAGGCGCCAGCCGTCGCCCGCGGGCGCGATCGCGGTGATCTCGCCCATCTCCTCGATGATTCCGGTGAACATCAGGCTGCTCCTTCGTTCCGCGGGTGTGCGTCGTGCGCAGGGTGCGCGATCGCGAGCAGATCGCTCCCGAGGGGGACCCATTCGTCGATGGTCAGGCGGCGCGCCTCGCCGATGGAGGCGACACCGATGTCGGTGAGGGCCAGGCGGCCGCCGCCGAGCAGCACCGGAGCGATGTAGACGAGCAGGCGGTCGGCGAGCCCGGCCTGGAGGAAGGCGCTGGCGAGCGTCGGACCGCCCTCCACGAACAGGCTCTGCACCCCGCGGGCATGCAGGTCGGCGACGACCGTGTGCAGATCGTGCGTGTCGAAGAACAGGGGGGAGTGCGGATGCCGGTGCACCGCGGCGTCGGCAGGGGTGGGCCGCGACCCGATGACCACCGGGATCGGCTGGTGCGGCAGCAGGGCGTCGCCGTCGCGGGCGGTGAGGGCCGGATCGTCGGCGAGCACGGTTCCGGTGCCGACCGCGATGGCATCGGCTTCCGCGCGGCGGCGATGCACGTCGGCGCGGGCTGCGGGACCCGTGATCCACTGGCTGGAGCCGTCGTCGGCGGCGGCGCGCCCGTCGAGGCTCTGCGCCCACTTGACGGTGATCTGCGGGCGTCCGAGGCGCTGGGCCTCGAGCCATCCGGCGATCAGGGCGTGCGCGGCATCGGCCTGTTCGCCCGCTTCGACGTCGACACCCGCGGACCGCAGACGCTCCGCACCGCCGCCCGAGACGGCGCCGGGGTCATCGAGGGCGTAGACCACCCGGGCGATCCCGGCGTCGATGAGCGCGACGGCGCAGGGCCCCGTGCGGCCGGTGTGGTTGCACGGCTCCAGGGTCACGACGGCGGTGGCGCCGCGGGCTTCGCCGGGGGCGAGCTTCGAGAGCGCGTCGACCTCGGCGTGCGGGGTGCCGGCGCCGTGGTGCCAGCCCTCGGCGAGGACCGTGCCGTCGGGGGAGAGGATGACCGCGCCGACCTGCGGGTTCGCCCCGCGCGGTCCTCGGGCGGCGAGGTGGAGCGCGCGATCCATCGCGTTGCGCTCTGCCGCGTTCACTGCCATCCGTCGTCCTCCTCTGAGGCTCCGGGGTCGGACAGGGGTGGCGGAACGGACGCACGGATGCGTCTCGTGCTGCCTCCCTTCCGGACTAGCGAGGTCTCCCTCGCATCACCGTCGGTCCCGGAATTCCACCGGATCGGCATCCCGATCTCTCGAGACGCTCGCGGACTGTCACCGCCGGTTCGGATTCCCACCGACCCCGGAGCACGTTGTTGCTCTGAGTGTACTCAACGCGTCTGCGCGCATTTCATTCCAAGACATGGATCGGCGCCTTCCGATCGCCCGCCGTCACTTGAGCAGTCGGGACAGACGCCGGTCGGCGAGCACCTTGCCGCCGGTCTGGCACGTGGGGCAGTACTCGAGAGAGCGGTCGGCGAAGAACACGCTGCGCACCGTGTCTGCGCACACCGGGCAAGCCTCGCCGCGGCGTGCATGCACCTGCATCCCCCGGCGCTTGGCGTCTTTCAGGTCGGCGGGAGGCTTGCCGGAGGCTGCGGCCACCGCCTCGCCGAGCGTCTCGCGCATGGCGGCGAACAGGCGGTCGATCTCGGCATCGTCGAGCTTTCCGGCGATCGCATACGGCGACATGCGTGCGGCATGCAGGATCTCATCGGAGTAGGCGTTGCCGATGCCGGCGATCACCGCCTGATCGCGCAGCAGCCCCTTGATCTGCATGCGCCGATCCTCGAGCAGTGCCGCGAACGCATCGCGCGTGAAGGACGAGTCGAGGGGGTCGGGGCCGAGTCGCGCGATGCCGGGTACATCGTGCGGATCGCGCACCACGTAGACCGCGAGCGACTTCTTCGTGCCCGCCTCGGTGAGGTCGAAACCGCTGCCGTCGTCGAGCGCGACGCGCAGGGCGATCGGCGACTTGCCGGGTTTGATGAGCGTCGCCGGGAGCGTCTCGTACCAGCGCAACCACCCGGCCTTGGCGAGGTGGAACACCAGGTGCAGGTCGTCGCCGCAGGAGAGCACCACGAACTTCCCGAGGCGAGCGGACGCCGCGATCGTGGCCTGCTGCAGCGCGGTGATCGGCGGGTCGTAGGTCTTCAGCGCGGCGATCGCCGAGACGGTCGCGCGGGTGATCGTGCGCCCCACGGCGCGCTCGGCGAGAAAGGCGGTCAGGCCCTGGACCTCCGGCATCTCCGGCATGCGTTCATCCTGTCATCGGCCGCCGACACTGTCACCTGGCGACCGGTCGCTCCTCGGGCTCGTACCCGGTGTGCTCGCACCTCAGAGCACCGGCCAGTCCACCGGCGTGCGGTCGTCGTCCGGCAGCAGAGCGGCCATCCATCCGTCGTCGCGACCGCGCGGGCTCGTGAGCGCCTGCCGCTGGAGGCCCTCGTAGCGGAACCCGAGAGCGCGGGCGGCGCGGGCCGAGGGGATGTTCCCGACGACGGCCTGCCAGCCGATGCGGACGAGCCCGAGCTCGCCGAAGCCCCAGTCGAGCACCGCGCGGGCGGCCTCCGTGAGATACCCCCGGCCCCGGGCGTCGGCCGTCACCCAGTAGCCGAGCTCGGCGGCAGCGCCCGTGAAGTGGTCGGCGATGTCGTGCAGACCGATCATGCCCACGAGCAGGTCGTCGGCGTACATCGCCCAGACGACCTCCGAGCCGTCGGCCCACCACCCCGCGATGAGACGCACGAACTCCTCGGCGTCCTCGCGCGCGTACGGGCTCGGCACCGTGGTCCAGCGCCCGATCTCCGGGTCCTGGCAGGCGACGGTGATCGCATCGATGTCGCCCTCCGTCGGGGGGGCGCAGGACGAGGCGTTCGGTGGTGAGGGCGACGGATTCCATCCCGACAGCCTATTGAGGTGCGCGCCCGTGGCAGGGGCGGCGGCCGGAGTGTCCGTGGGCGCGACTAGTCTTGTCCGGTGACTGTTCCGGGGATTCTGCGCGCCTTGGAAGAGGCGTCTCTGTACCGTGACGCCCTCAGCTGGGCGCGCACCGATGCCGACCTCGGCCTGGTCGACGGGCTCGACGCCCCGGCGCTGGCCGGCCTGCTCGAGAAGCGGACGGCGGCAGGACACCCGGCCGCGCTCCTCGCCGTCGTGCCGACCGGCAGGCGGGCCGAGAGCCTCGCGCTGGCGATGCACGCCTATCTGCCCGACGCCGACATCCTCACCTTCCCCGCCTGGGAGACGCTGCCGCACGAGCGCCTCAGCCCGAGCCCCGACACGGTCGGGCAGCGCCTGCAGACGCTGCGACGGATCGCGGAGTGGTCGGGGGATCACCCGCTCGTCGTCGTGGCATCGGTGCGGGCTGCTCTCCAACCGATCGCGGCGAACCTGGGCGAGATCGCCCCGCTCGAGCTCGCCGCCGGCAGCCGAGGACACGAACTCGACCGTGTGGTCGAGCAGCTGGTCGAGCGCGCCTACTCGCGCGTCGACATGGTGTCGCGGCGCGGCGAGTTCGCGGTGCGCGGCGGCATCCTCGACGTCTTCCCTCCCACCTCCGAGCACCCTTACCGCATCGAGTTCTTCGGCGACGAGATCGACCAGATCCGCGCGTTCTCGGTCGCCGACCAGCGCTCGCTCCCGGGCGATGTCGCGAGCGTCGACCTTCCTCCCACCCGCGAACTGCTGCTCACGGCAGAGGTCCGCGAGCGCGCCCGCGCGCTCGTCGGCGGCTTCCCGGCGATCTCCGGAATGCTCGAGAAGATGGCCGAGGGCATCCCGGTCGAAGGCATGGAGTCGCTGCTGCCCGCCGTCGCCGGCCCGTTGAAGTCGCTCGCCGAGTATCTGCCCTCCGGGAGCGCCACGGCGGTCATCGACCCCGAGCGCGCGACCGCACGCGCGATCACCCTGGGCGACACGAACCGCGAGTTCCTCGATGCCGCCTGGAGCGCGGCCACCTCCGGCGCCTCCGCGCCCATCGATCTGGGCGCCGGCGACTTCCTGACGATCGCCGACCTCCGCGAGGTGGTGCGCGACCGGGGCGGCGTGTGGTGGCGACTCAGCCCGTTCGGCGCCGGACTCGGCGAGGGCGATGCAGAGGCCACCAACCTCGGCGCCGCCGTCATCCCCTCCTTCCACGGCAACGTCGACGGCGCGATCTCCTTCGTCGAGGCGAAGGTCACCGACGGCTGGCGCGTGGTCGTGATCGCCGCCGGTCACGGCCTGGTCGACCGCGCACGCGACGTGCTCGCCGACCGAGGACTCGCGGCACGTGTGGTCGAGACACTCACCGAGGCGCCGGAGGGCGGTGTCGCGACGCTGGTCACCGGGTCGGTCGAGGCCGGCTTCCAGGTGGCCGAGGCGAAGCTCGCCGTGCTCACCGACAACGAGTTCTACGGCCGCACGATCGGTGGCGACCAGCGCGTCGTCAAGAAGCTCGCATCGCGGCGCAAGAACGTCGTCGACCCGCTGCAGCTCAAGCAGGGCGACTTCGTGGTGCACGCGACCCACGGCATCGGCCGCTTCGTGGAGATGACCCAGCGCGAGGTGTCCACCGGCGGGCGCAACGCCACCAAGTCGATCCGCGACTACCTCGTGCTGGAGTACGCGCCGTCCAAGCGCGGGTATCCGGGCGACAAGCTGTTCGTGCCCACGGATCAGCTCGACCTGCTCTCGAAGTACGTCGGCGGCGAGGCCCCGACCCTGTCGAAGATGGGCGGCAGCGACTGGTCGCAGGC
Organism: Microbacterium sp. UCD-TDU; assembly: GCF_000340625.1. Lineage (NCBI taxonomy): Bacteria > Bacillati > Actinomycetota > Actinomycetes > Micrococcales > Microbacteriaceae > Microbacterium > Microbacterium sp. UCD-TDU. The sequence continues at coordinate 173,434 of NZ_KB454446.1, read as the reverse complement.
CAAGGGCAAGGCTCGCAAGGCCGTCCGCGACATCGCGGTCGAGCTCGTGAAGCTCTATTCCGCACGGATGAGCGCCAAGGGTCATGCCTTCGGCCCTGACACGCCATGGCAGCGCGAGCTGGAGGAGGCGTTCCCGTTCGCGGAGACCCAGGACCAGTTGCAGACGATCGACGAGATCAAGGCCGACATGGAACGGCCCATCCCGATGGACCGCCTGCTCTCGGGAGACGTCGGCTTCGGCAAGACCGAGGTCGCCGTCCGGGCCGCCTTCAAGGCGATCCAGGACGGCAAGCAGGTGGCGATGCTCGTGCCGACGACGTTGCTCGTGAAGCAGCACCTCGAGACGTTCACCGAGCGCTTCGCCGGTTTCCCGGTCAAGGTGCGGCCGCTGTCGCGCTTCCAGACCGACAAGGAGGCGCGGCTCACTCTGCAGGGTCTGCTGGAGGGGTCCGTCGACATGGTGATCGGCACCCACCGCATCCTCACCGACCAGGTGATGTTCAAAGACCTCGGTCTGATGATCATCGACGAGGAGCAGCGCTTCGGCGTCGAGCACAAGGATGCGCTCAAGAAGATGAAGACCAACGTCGACATCCTCGCCATGAGCGCCACACCGATCCCGCGCACGCTCGAGATGGCGGTGACCGGCATCCGTGAGATGTCGACGCTGGCGACTCCGCCCGAGGACCGGCATCCGATCCTCTCCTTCGTCGGTCCGCGCAGCGACAAGCAGATGGCCGCGGCGATCCGCCGCGAGATCCTCCGCGAGGGGCAGATCTTCTTCGTGCACAACCGCGTGCAGTCGATCCAGCGCGTCGCGAGCGAGCTCGCCGAGCTCGTGCCCGAAGCCAGGATCGCCGTCGCGCACGGACAGATGGGCGAGCACCAGCTCGAACAGGTCGTCGACGACTTCTGGGAGCGCAAGTTCGACGTGCTCGTCTCGACGACGATCATCGAGACGGGGCTCGACATCGCGAACGCGAACACGATCATCATCGACCGCGCCGACAAGTACGGACTCAGCCAGCTGCACCAGCTGCGCGGGCGCGTCGGGCGAGGGCGCGAGCGCGCGTACGCGTACTTCCTGTACGACGAGATGAAGCCGCTGAGCGAGACCGCCGCCGACCGGCTGCAGACCATCGCGGTCAACAACGACCTGGGCTCGGGCATGCAGGTCGCCCTGAAGGACCTCGAGCTGCGCGGCGCGGGCAACCTGCTCGGCGCCGAGCAGGCCGGTCATATCGCCGGCGTCGGGTTCGACCTGTATCTGCGCATGATCGGGGAGGCCGTGGCGACCTTCCGTGGCGACGAGGTCGAGACGGGGCAGGAACTGCGTCTCGAGCTTCCCCTCGACGCGCGCATCCCCGAGTACTACATCGACAGTGAGCGGCTGCGCCTGGAGGCCTACCAGAAGCTCTCCGCTGCCTCGGCGGCGACGGCCAAGGACGACGCGATCGACCTGGTCATCGAAGAGCTCGTCGACCGGTACGGAACGCCGCCGGAAGAGGTCGAGGGGCTGCTGGCGATCTCGCGCCTGCGCCGGCGCGCCGCGCGTGCGGGCCTGACGGACGTCGTGGTGATGGGGTCGAATCTGCGCATCGCGCCCGCTCGGCTCGAGGATTCGATCAAGGTGCGGCTGCAGCGGCTCTACCCGAAGGCGAAGCTCGTGGGAGGGGGCGAGGCGCTGGTCGTACCGATGCCCACGGTCCCCGCCGCCGTCGGCGTGGGGCTCGAGCCGCTTCCCGACGCGCAGCTGCTCGAATGGGTCGGTCAGCTGTTCACTGCGATCTTCCCCGAGCCGGCCGCGTCCGAGTAGCGCGCCGCCGCGGCCGCGGGACTAGTCTGGCGGCATGTTGTACGAGCACCTCGGGGCTCGGCCCCGCGTCCATGACACCGCCGTCATCGCCCCCACCGCCGTGATCTCCGGCGACGTCGAGATCGGGCCGGGCTGCCAGGTGCTGCACGGCGCCGTAATCACCGCCGAGGGAGGAGCGATCACCCTCGGTGAGCACGTCATCGTGATGGAGAACGCACTCATCCGCGCCACGGCGGCGAACGCCGTGCACATCGGGTCCCACACCCTGATCGGCACGCTGTCCAGCATCGCGGGCGCGACGGTCGGAGAGGAGACGTTCCTCGCCTCGGGGTCGCGACTGTTCAACGGTGCGCTGATCGGGCCGCGCTGCGAGGTGCGCGTAAACGCGATCGTGCTCCGTCGTGCCGTGCTGCCGGAGGGCACCGTCGTCCCGATCGGCTGGGTGGCCGTCGGCGACCCCGCGCAGTTGTTCTCGCCGGATCGCGAGGCCGAGATCGCGGCGGCGCAGCCCGATCTCGACTTCCCCGGGCATGTGTTCGGTGTCGACCGCGACACCCCCGACCTCATGGTGCAGCTGACCGAGCGCTACGGCACGTCGCTCGCACGGCATGCGCACGACGTGAGCATCGACGGCGCGCACCACCGGCAGCACCGCGCATGACGGGCGCAGTGGGCCTGGTCCGCCCCGACGTGAGCACGGCGGATGCCGCGCGCATCGCCCTGGACTGCTACGGGATCACGGCGAGCGCGCGGGAGCTCGGCAGCAATCAGGACCGGAACTTCCTCCTCACGGCGGAGGACGGCGCGAAGAGCGTGCTGCGCATCGACAACGCGGTGTTCGGCGATGCGGCGCGCGACGCGCAGCATGTCGCCCTCGACGCCTACCGCGACGCGGGGGTGCGGGTGCCGGCGGTGCTTCCGGGCCTCGACGGCGCGCTCACCCAGCGCTGGAACGGATTCGCCGTGCGGCGCAGCGAGTTCGCCCCGGGGGAGCCGCTGGTGGATGCGGGATACCTCGCCCCGGTGGTGCTCGCCGAGTTCGGGGCGCTCGCCGCCGCTTCCGTGAATGCGCTGGCGCCTCTCGGACATCCCGGTCTCGATCGCCCGCAGATGTGGGACATGCGCGTCGCGCACGAGCAGACCACGGCACTCGCACCGTCCATCGCCGACGCCGCACTGCGAGGGCGCGTGCTGCGTGCGGCGGCGAAGGCGGATGCCGCTCTCGCCCCGTTCGCCGCGGGCCTTCCGGTGCAGGCGATCCACGGTGACCTCACCGACGACAACGTGATGGGGAGGCGGGGCGACGATTCCCGTCTGCATCCGCACACGGTCCTCGATCTGGGCGATCTCGGACTCGGATGGCGCGTGGCCGAGCTCGCGGTGTGCGCATCGTCGATGCTGCACCACGAGCCGGAGCGGCCGCTGCGCGTGATCGAGACGATCGCCGCCTTCCATCGGGATGCCCCGCTGAGCGTGTCGGAGGCCAGAGCGGTCTGGCCTCTCGTGGTGCTGCGCGCCGCGCTGCTGGTGGCGAGCGGGTGGCGTCAGCTCGAGATCGACGGCGACAACGACTACGCGCGGGAGCGGATCGCGGGCGAGCAGGCGATCTTCGACGCCGCGACCCTGCTGCCGCTGGTCGAGATGACCGAGCACGTGCTCGTCGCGGTCGGAATCGATGGAGGCGGCTTCGATGCGGCGGATCTGGCGGCGGAGGCGGAGCTCTCCCCGCTCGCCTCGCTGCTGCCGGATCTCACCGGCCGCGTCGCCGTGATCGATCCCGGAGTCGAGTCCGCAGCCCTGGACGGCGGGCGCTGGCTCCGGGAGGACGCGGAGGAGGAGCTGATCGCCGAGGCGATCGAGCTCGGGGTCGCCGTGGCGGTGATGCCGTACGGTGCGTTCCGGCTGACGCGAGCGCACGTCGACGACGCGGAGCCGGGGCAGACCTGGGCGACCGCCTGCGAACTGCACTTCCCTCCGGGGCCGCGGGCGCGGGTGGCGGCGCCCGCGAGTGGGCGTGTGACGCAACGGGGCGGGACCGCTCGGCTCATCCTCGACCTCGACGGTCCTGGCGGCGGCCACGACTGGGTGCTCGAGATCACGGGACTCGATGCGGAGGAGCGCCGTGAGCGCCCTGTGGGCGCCGGCGAGACGGTGGGGTGGCTTGCCGCCGCCTTCGAACCGCGGCGGCTGACGGTGGGCATCCGGCGAGACGACGCTCCGGAACAACAGGCGGACGGCGCAGTCCTCGTCGCCCCCGACCGCGTCCCGGCATGGAGCCGGCTGACCGCCGACCCCGCACCCGTGCTCGGGCTGCCCTCCTTCACGCAGCACGACGATGCCGCGGCGGAGCTCGGCCGTCGCGAGAAGATCTTCGCGGCGGCGCAGGAGCGCTACTACGAGCGTCCCCCGCAGATCGAACGCGGCTGGCGGCACCACCTGATCGACACCACCGCGCGCACATACGTCGACATGGTCAACAACGTCGCAGGTCTCGGCCACGCCCATCCGAAGGTCGCTGACGCCGCGGACCGCCAGCTGCGGACCCTCGCCACGAACTCCCGCTTCCTGTTCCGCGACCTCGCGGAGTACAGCGAACGACTTCTCGCCCTGATGCCCGAAGGCAGCGACCTCGACACGGTGCTGCTGGTCAACAGCGGCTCGGAGGCGGTCGATCTCGCCATCCGTCTGGCGCAGGCGGCGACCGGTCGTCGCACGGTCGTCGCGCTGCGAGAGGCCTATCACGGCTGGACGATGGCGAGCGATGCGGTGACCACCAGCGCCTATGACAACCCCTTCGCGCTCGCCACGCGCCCCGACTGGGTGCACATCGCCGATGTGCCCAACCGCTTCCGCGGCACGTACCGGGGTGCGGACGTCGCCGACGCCTATCTCGCCGACCTCGCGACCGATCTCGATCGGCTGCGGGAGGAGGGTCGGGAGGTCGCGGCGTTCCTGTGCGAGTCGATCCTCGGCAACGCGGGGGGCGTGGTGCTTCCCGACGGCTATCTCGCCGGCGCCTATGCCCAGATCAGGGCGGCGGGCGGGGTGTGCATCGCCGATGAGGTGCAGGTCGGCTTCGGGCGGATGGGGTCCGCCTTCTGGGGGTTCGAGCTCGCCGAGGTCGTGCCCGACATCATCACGATCGCGAAGCCGATGGGCAACGGATTCCCGATCGGCGGGGTCATCACCTCGAAGCGCATCGCGGACGCGCTGTCGACGCAGGGCCAGTTCTTCTCCTCCGCCGGCGGCAGCACGCTCAGCTGCCGGGTCGGCATCGCGGTGCTCGATGCGATGGCCGAGGAGGGGCTGCAGCACAACGCGGCAGTGATCGGCGCGCGCCTCGCCGAGGGCCTTCGGGCCCTCGCCGACCGGCATCCGCTGATCGGCGTCGTCCACGGCGAGGGGCTGTATCTCGGTGTCGAACTCGTCCGTGACCGCGACACCATGGAGCCGGCGGCCGCGGAGGCCGCGGCGATCTGCGAGCGGATGCGTGAACTCGGTGTGATCGTGCTGACGACATCCGAGCGGTCCAACGTCCTCAAGATCAAACCACCGCTGTGCCTCACGGCGCACAGTGCCGATCATGTCGTCGCGATGCTGGACAGGGTGCTGACGGAAGGGTGGTGACTCGGGCCCTCGTCTTCGAATCCCGCTGTCCATCGGATTGTTAAAAGCGTATTTCGAACCGAATTCGTCGTAGCGCTGGCGATTACCTCCGGTCCATACTGTTCCTCAGCGTCGGACGATCCGAAGTCCGACCCATGCGCTGTTCCCCGAGGAGTACCCATGGCAACGAAGACGAAGCCGCTGGCGCAAGGCGGAGGGACGCTCCGACGAAATCTGGGGTTGTGGGCCATCGTCGGGCTCGGGCTCGGCTACATGACACCGACGGTCGTCTTCGACACCTTCGGCATGGTCGCCCGTGACACCGACAACGTCGTTCCGGCGGCGTACCTGGTCGCGCTGGTCGTGATGGTCTTCACCGCCATCAGCTACGGCAAGATCTCCAGCGCGATCCCGAGTGCCGGATCCGCCTACACCTACGTGCGCGAATCGATCCATCCGAACCTCGGCTTCATGGTCGGTTGGACGTCGCTGATCGACTACGTGCTGCTGCCGATGGTGAACTGCCTCATCATCCGCAGCTATCTCGAGGCGCTCTTCCCCGAGATCCCCGGGTGGATCTGGGTCGTGCTGTACTGCATCCTCGTCACGAGCATCATCTACCTGACGATGCGCGGCACCTCGAACCTGAACATGATCCTGCTCGTGTTCTCGATCATCGTGATGGTCGTCTTCGTGGTGATGGTGATCGCGCAACTGATGCGCGGCGACGGCGCCGCGACCGTGGCCTCGATGACCCCGTTCTTCCACGACGGCGCCACGATGGGCGCGGTGCTGATGGGCGCCACGATCGTGTGCTTCTCGTTCATCGGCTTCGACGCCGTGACGATGTACGCGGAAGAGGCCAAGGATCCGAAGATCATGCCCAAGGCCATCCTGCTGACGGTGCTTCTGGGCGGCGCGATCTTCCTCATCTCCGGCTACCTCACGCAGCTGCGCTTCCCCGACTGGAACGAGTTCGCGCCGGGCGGTGACATGCAGTTCGTCGAGGACTCCACGCTGCCGGTCATCGGCAACCTGGTCGGTGGCCCCGTGCTCATGGCGGTGCTGACAGCGGCCGGCTTCTGCGCCACCCTCGCCTCCGGCTTGGCTTCGCACGCCTCGGTGTCGCGGATGCTGCTGGTGATGGGCCGTAACAACGTGCTGCCGCAGCGGGCGTTCGGCTACATCAACCCACGCACCCACACCCCGACCTTCAACATCGTTCTGGTCGGCGCCATCTCGCTGCTGGCCATCCCGTTCACCCTCGAGCTGATCGCCGCGTGGATCAACTTCGGCGCGCTGATCGCCTTCACCTTCGTCAACATCTCGGTGATCGCGTGGTTCGCCATCCGCAAGGGCCGTCGCAAGACTCCAGGCGACATCTTCAGCTTCATCGTGATGCCCGGCATCGGCATGGTGCTCACCGGTCTGCTCTGGGCGAACCTGCACGAAGACGCCCTGCGCGGCGGCCTGGTGTGGACCGCGATCGGGGTCGTCTACCTCGCCATCATCACGAAGGGCTTCCGCAAGAAGGTCGTCGCCTTCGACGAGAACCAGGCGGTGACCGGATACAACAAGGTCGTCAAGGTTCCGGTCGACGAGAGCTGACCCGACATCCCGACACGAGAAGAGCCGCCTCCCCGGAAGGGAGGCGGCTCTTCTCGTGTCGAGGAACCTGTGTCCAGGAAGGGGTCAGATGACGCCCTGGGCGAGCATCGCCGCAGCGACGCGCTCGAAGCCGGCGATGTTGGCGCCGGCGACGTAGTCGCCAGCGACATCGTGGCGCTCCGCGGCGTCGAAGGCCGCATCGTGGATGTCGGCCATGATCTCGCGCAGCTTGTTCTCGCTGTCGCCGAAGCTCCAGCGCTGACGCGAGGCGTTCTGGCTCATCTCGAGCGCGGAGGTCGCGACGCCACCGGCGTTCGCGGCCTTTCCGGGGGCGAACAGCACGCCGGCCTTCTGGAACGCCTCGACCGCATCCGGCACGCACGGCATGTTCGCGCCCTCGGACACGGCGCGCACGCCGTTCGCGATCAGGGCCTGGGCGTCGGCGAGGCTGACCTCGTTCTGGGTGGCGGAGGGGACGGCGATGTCGACCGGGACCTCCCACACGCTGCCGCCTTCGACGAAGCGGGCGCTCGGGCGGCGGTTGGCGTACTCGACGATGCGGGCGCGCTCGACCTCCTTGATCTGACGCAGCAGGTCGAGGTCGATGCCGGCGTCGTCGACGACGTAGCCGGAGGAGTCGGAGGCCGTCACCGCGGTGGCGCCGAGCTGGGTGGCCTTCTGGATCGCATAGATCGCGACGTTGCCCGATCCCGAGATGCCCACGCGCTTGCCGGTGAGGGAGTCGCTGTGCACGGCGAGCATCTCCTGCGCGAAGAACACCGCGCCGTACCCGGTGGCCTCGGTGCGCACCTCTGCACCTCCCCACCCCGTCCCCTTGCCGGTGAACATGCCGGACTCGTGCCGGTTGGTGACCTTGCGGTACTGGCCGAAGAGGTAGCCGATCTCGCGGCCGCCGACGCCGATGTCGCCCGCAGGCACATCGGTGTGCTCGCCGAGGTGACGGTAGAGCTCGTTCATGAACGACTGGCAGAAGCGCATGACCTCGGCATCGGACTTTCCGTGCGGGTCGAAGTCGGAGCCGCCCTTGCCGCCGCCGATGCCCTGGCCGGTGAGCGCGTTCTTGAAGATCTGCTCGAAACCGAGGAACTTGATGATCGACAGGTTCACCGAGGGGTGGAAGCGCAGTCCGCCCTTGTACGGGCCGAGCACGGAGGAGAACTGGATGCGGTAGCCGCGGTTGACCTGGAGCCTGCCGGCGTCGTCGATCCACGGCACGCGGAAGAGGATCTGGCGCTCGGGCTCGACGAGTCGCTCGAGGATGCCGCCGTCGACGTATTCCGGGTGGCGCTCCAGCACGGGTGCGATCGAGTGCAGCACCTCGTGGACGGCCTGGTGGAACTCCGGCTCGTACGGGCTGCGGGAGAGCACCGTGTCGAAGACGGGCTGCACGGATGCGGCGAGCGGATGGAAGTCGACGGGAGACGTAGCGGTCACGCGGAAGAGCTTTCTGGTGGGGGATGGTGGTGCAGGCGATCGTGTCGCGTGAGGCTGTGCCGGATCCGGCAGAGATTTCACTCTAGTGGGCACCGAAAGCGAGGGTTCCCGCTCGGTCGGTGGCGACGTCGGTCACCCGGTGTTCTGCAGGCCGGCGGCCACACCGCTGACGGACAGCAGCAGTAGACGCTGCTGTTCCGGGTCGGCGCCGGAGCCGGTCGGATCCTCTGCGGCGGAGCGGAGGGCCCGCAGCGCTCGCAGCTGCAGCAGCGAGAGCGCGTCGACGTAGGGGCTGCGCAGCTGCACGGCGCGCTGCAGCACGGGCTTGTTCTCGAGCAGGCTCTCGCCCCCGGTGAGACGGATCACCCAGCGCCGCGTGGTCGCGAGCTCGTCGAGCACGAGCTGTGCCAGATCGTCGCGGCCGCCGAGGGCCAGGTACTGACGGGCGATGCGCTCGTCGGTCTTGGCGAGACTCATCGCGACGTTGTCGATCATGGTGCGAAGCAGCGGCCACTCCCGGTACGCCTCCACGAGCAGCTCCTCGTCGCCCACCGCGTCCAGGGCGGTGCCGAGTCCGAACCATCCGGCGAGGTTGATGCGGGCCTGCGTCCAGGCGAACACCCACGGGATGGCCCGCAGGTCTTCCAGCGACTCGACCGAGAGCCCTCGGCGGGCGGGGCGGGAGCCGAGAGCCAGCAGCCCGATCTCCTCCATCGGGGTCACGGTGGCGAACCACGGGGCGAAGCCCTCCGCCTTCACGAGCGAGAAGAAGCGCTCCCGGGAGGCCGCGTCCATGATCGAGGCGACCTCGGCATAGCGGGCGGCCGCTCGGCTCGTGCGCTCCTCCTCGGTGGGGGAGGAGGCCAGCAGCGTCGCCGCCGCGACCTGGTCGATGTGCCGCATGGCGATCGCGGGCTCGCCGTAGCGGGCGAAGATGACCTCGCCCTGTTCGGTGAGCTTGAACCGGCCGTCGACCGAGTGCGGCGGCTGCGCGAGGATCGCGGAGTTGGCGGGCCCGCCGCCGCGGCCGAGCGCACCGCCGCGACCGTGGAAGAGGGTCAGCTCGATGTCGGATTCCTGCGCCCACCGTGCGATCTTCTCCTGCGCCTCGTAGAGGGCGAGGTTCGCAGCGACGGGGCCGACGTCCTTCGACGAGTCCGAGTAGCCGAGCATGACCTCGAGCCGATTGCCGGTGGCGGCCATGCGCTCGCGGAACTCGGGGAACGTCACGGCCTCTGCGAGGATGCCGGGTGCCGCCTGCAGATCGGCGAACGTCTCGAACAGCGGCACCACGTCGAGCACCGGGGCGTCGTCACCGAGCGCGTAGTGGGCGAGACGGTGCACGTTCGCGAGGTCGGAAGCCGCCTGGGTGAAGGAGACGACGTAGCGCCCGGCGGCGCGCAGGCCACGGTCGTTCTGGATGTCCGCGATCGCGCGGAACACCTCCAGCACCTCCTCGGTCTGCGCGCTGACGCCCTCACCGGCATCGAGCTCGGCCAGGGCCTTCGCATGCACCTGGGAGTGCTGGCGCACCTCTAGCTCCGTGAGGTGGAAGCCGTAAGTCTCGACCTGCCAGATCAGGTGCTGCACGCCACCGAACGCGTGCCGCTTCGCTCCGGCGTCCGCGAGCGAGGACTGCACCGCGCGCAGGTCCGCGAGCAGTTCCTCAGGACGCGAATACGCCTGGGTGCTGTCACCGTGACGGGTCGCGGCGACGCGACGGGCCAGCACCAGCAGCACGCGACGGTGCGGCTCGTCGGGCGAGCGGGTGGCGAGTTCGGCCGCCAGGTTCGGCTCAGCGGCGGCGAACCGCTCCCACAGCGCCGTGACCTCGACGCTCGGCGGAGTGTCGTCGGAGGCGAGAGTGAGGGTGCGGCCGATGCGATCGAGTGCGCGCTCGAGACCACGCAGCACATGATCGGCCGCGATCTGCGAGGCCTCGCGGGTCACGGATGCCGTCACGAAGGGGTTCCCGTCGCGGTCGCCGCCCACCCAGGAGCCGATGCGCACGAAGGCGGGGACGACCGGGGCGGTGGCGCCGGAGTCCTCTCCGCGGAGCGCATCGTCGATGCGGCGGTACACGTGCGGCACCGTCGTGAAGAGCGTCTCGTCGAACACTCCCATCACGGTGCGGACCTCGTCGGTCGGGGAGGGCTTCTGCGACCGCAGCGGGGCGGTGCGCCAGAGGGTGTCGATCTCCTCCAGCATCCGGCGGCGGGCACGGTGCTCCTCCGAGCCGCCCTCGCTCGCGGCATCGTGCTGGGTGAGCAGCTCGGACAGGCGGCGGATGCTCGACGACACCGCGCGGCGGCGGGCCTCGGTGGGATGCGCCGTGAAGACCGGGTGGAAGCGGAGCCCCTCCAGTCGGCGGCGGGCCTCGTCGTCGCCGACCTCGGTGCGCAGCCGCGCGTACGCGGTTGCAACGGTGTCGGTGGCGTCCTCCCTGCCCGGCTGTCCGGCGCGCTCGCGCAGTACGCGCACGCGCTGGTGCTCCTCGGCGAGGTTCACCAGGTGGAAGTAGCAGGTGAACGCGCGCGCGACCTCGTCGGCCCGCGCCACCGTGAACGACTCGGCGATCGCCGCGGCGCGCTCGAAGGCGTCGGAGGTCTCCTCGTCATAGGCCTGGATCGTCGCCAGACGCAGCCGTTCGACGTCTTCGAAGAGGTCGTCGCCGCCGGCTTCGCGCAGCACCTGCCCGAGCAGCTGCCCGAGCATCCTGACATCGGTGCGCATGGCATCGGGGATGCCGCGGCCTGCTTCGAATCGGCCGATCACGCGGATGGCCTCGGTGTTCGTGGGCTCGGAGAAGGAGTGTGCGGGGGTCACACTTCGAGAGTATCCCTCGTCGGAGGGGTGTCCTGCACGCATGACGGTCTGCTTCACGACGGGGCGATGACGGGAGGCGCCGCGGCCTGTCGGCGACCTACGATGGGGGGAATGCGCATCTCAGCGAACCCCCTCCGCGGGCAGCAGTTCCCTGCCGTCCTCCTCCTCATCGCGGCCGGCCTCGGACTCCTGCTCGCGAACCTGCCGACGCACGACGCGCTCGCCGCCTTCCTCGACCTCCATATCGCGATCCCCGGCACGGCCCTGGACCTGTCGATCGCGCACTGGGTGTCCGACGGCCTTCTCGCCGTCTTCTTCCTCGTCGTGGCCATCGAGCTGCGCCACGAACTGACCCACGGCGAGCTCGACTCCCCGCGAAAGGCCGTGCAGCCCGCCATCGCGGCGACCGGCGGCGTGCTGGTCCCGATCGCGGTGTACCTGCTGATCGCCGGCGGCGACAGCACGACGGCTCCGGGCTGGCCCATCCCCACAGCGACCGACATCGCGTTCGCCCTCGGCGTGCTGGCGATGTTCGGCAAGGGGCTGCCCTCGCGCGTCCGCGTTTTCCTGCTCGCCCTCGCGATCCTCGACGACATCATCGGCATCATCTTCATCGCCGTGCTGTTCGCCGATGACGTGCAGTGGCTGCTGTTCGGGCTCGCGATCGTCGGGGTGGCCGTGTTCTGGGCGCTGAGCAGGCTGCTGCATGCCAAGGGCCACCCGCTGATCGCTGTCGCCATGGCCCTGGTCGGCGTGATCACCTGGGGACTGGTCGCCTCCTCCGGCATCCACGCCACGATCGCCGGCGTGCTGCTGGGTCTCGTGATGTCGCCCGTGCCGGCCGGGCGCACCAGGCACGCACTCGAGCCGACCGTGAACGGGGCCATCCTGCCGCTGTTCGCCTTCGTCGCGGCGTTCGTGGTGATCCCCGCCGTCTCGATCACCGAGCTGTCGCCGGCCTTCTGGGCGATCGTGGTCGCGCTGCCCGTGGGCAAGATCATCGGCATCTCGCTGTTCGGCTGGCTCGCGATGCGCATCCGTCCGAAGGGTGCCGATCCTGCGCTGCCGTTCGCCGACATCCTCGCCGCCGGTGCCCTCGGCGGTATCGGCTTCACCGTCTCGCTGCTGCTGGCGAACCTCGCCTTCGCCGACGATGGCGGCATCAGGGACCAGGCGATCCTCGGTGTGCTGGTGGGGTCGTTGATCGCTCTCGTGCTCTCCGGGATCATCGTCTCCCTGCGGGCGCGCTGGTACCGTCGGGTCGCGTCCGCATCGTCGTGAGGAATGTTCCGGCCCTCGCCGCTTCCGGCCGGGTCCCTGCAAGGAGGAAGCGTGAGCTCTGAGTCCCCGGCCGCAGCGGACGCTGCCGATCCGCTGCGCCAGGCAGCCGAGACCATGCACGCCGTCCGGGAGCGTTGCGTGTGGTCGCAGCGGATCACACACCGCGACCTCGTGCCGTACCTGATCGAGGAGTCGCACGAGGTGATCGACGCTGTCGAGAGCGGCAGCCGCGACGACCTCCGCGAGGAGCTGGGGGATCTGCTCTGGCAGGTGCTGTTCCATTCGGCGATCGCGGCACAGGACCCGGACGATCCCTTCGACATCGACGACGTGGCACGCACGCTCACCGAGAAGATGGTGCGTCGGCATCCGCATGTGTTCGCCGGTGAGGTGGCCGAGACGCCGGAGCAGGTGCTGGTGCACTGGAACGCCGCGAAGGCGGCGGAGAAGCGCACCCGCCGCAGCGTGCTCGACGGTGTGCCGCGGGGGATGCCGGCGCTCGCGCTCGCCCAGAAGCTCGCCGGTCGCGCCGCGGGAGTGGGCGTCGCGGTGGAGTCCGCCGCCGCCCCGGCATCGGAGGACGAGCTCGGTGAGGCGCTCCTGGCACTGGTGGCGACGGCGCGTGCGCAGGGCTGGGATGCCGAGCGGGCGCTGCGCGAGCGGTTGCGCGTGCTGGAAGACGACGTGCGGGCCGCCGAAGCCGCATCCTGATCCCGGCACGGGGGCGTCGGCAGACCTGGGAAGATGGAACCGTGGCTACCGTGAACCCGCCGCGCGGCATGCGCGACATCCTCCCCGCCGACAAGGCCCGCCGTGAGCGCGTGCTCTCCGTCATCCGCGAGCGCTACCGCGCGCATGGATTCGACGAGATCGAGACGCCCGTCGTCGAGGACTACGACCGCCTGCACGCCGGCATCGGCGGCGACAACGAGAAGCTGTCGTACAACATCCTGCGCCGCGGCCTCGATGCCGACGCGATCCGCGCTGCCGCCGACGATCCGGCCGCCCTCTCGGACCTCGGCCTGCGCTACGACCTGACCGTGCCGCTCGCGCGCTTCTACGCCAGCAACCGCGGCCAGCTGCCCACGGTGTTCCGCTCGATCCAGATCGGTCCGGTCTGGCGCGCCGAACGCCCGCAGAAGGGGCGCTACCGCCAGTTCGTGCAGTGCGACATCGACATCATGGGAGATGACTCGTCGCGCGCCGAGGCCGAGCTGATGGTCGCCTCGCTCGACGCGGTCGACGCGCTGGGGCTCGAAGGTGCGACCGTGCGGATCAACGACCGTCGGGTGCTGGATTGGATGCTGGACAGTTTCGGGTTCACCGCCGAGGAGCGCCCCGGGGTGCTCATCACGATCGACAAGCTCGACAAGATCGGGCCCGAGGGCGTGGCGGCCGAGCTGCGTGAGCGCAGCGCCTCCACCGCAGCCGCCGACGCGTTCGATGCGTTCCTGCGTCGCCCGCAGACCATGGAGTACACCCCGTTCGGCGAGCGGCAGATCCGCAAGGCGCTCCCCGATGGTGCCCCGACCGAGTTGGTCGAGCACCTGGTCGGAATCGGCGAGGCGGTCGCCGCAGGGCGGGGGCAGTCCGACATCCCGCTGGTCTTCGATCCGTTCCTCGTGCGCGGCATGGGGTACTACACCGGCACGATCTTCGAGCTCGCGCACCCCTCGGTCGGCTACTCGCTCGGCGGTGGCGGTCGCTATGACGGCATGATCGGCCGCTTCCTCGGACAGCAGGTTCCCGCCGTGGGCTTCTCGCTCGGCTTCGAACGCCTCGTCGACCTGATCGCCGACGAGGCCGATGCCACCGCACAGGCCGTCGTGCTCATCCACGATGCCGACGTTGCGGTGCACGAGCTCGTCCGGCACAAGGCGGCGCTGATCGCAGGGGGCGCGAGGGTGCGGCTCGAGCGACGCACCAAGAACGTCAAGGCGCTGCTCGAGCGTTCGGCGGCCGACGGCTACACCGCCTTCGCGACCGTCTCCGTCGGCACCGGCGAGCTGGAGCTCAAGCCGCTGTCCTGACCGGTCCGCCTTGGTGGGGCCCGGTGTGGTCTGGTTTGGTCAGCCGCACCGGACACCTGTCGGGTGGATGCACGGATGTCGGGGGAATCGCCGTGGTTCTGCCCGACATCCGCACGAAGGCCCGACAGGTGCACCCGGAATGACGGGGCATCCTTGCTCCCGTTCACGCCGCGTTCACGATGTCGGGGTGGAATCGGGGCGTGAGTCGCGTTCGGATACCGGTCGTCGTGCCGCCTGTCCTGGTCGGGGTGGCACTCGTCGCGCTCCTGGTCGGCCTCCGTCTCGTGCTCCGGCAGCAGGCGGCGCTCGCACGACGGCGGATCGGGAAGCCGCTGGGTGAGGACGCGCTCGACGCGGATCGCCTGTGGCGTCGAGGTCTCGACGGAGAGCCCCTCGAACTGCTCGTACTCGGCGACTCGATCGCCGCAGGCCTCGGGGCCGAGCATCGCAAGGAGACCCTCGGCGGGCGGCTGGCGAAGGCGACGGGACGCCGGATGCATCGGCCGGTGCGGCTGCGCACGGTCGCCGTCGTCGGCTCGGAGTCGCCCGATCTCCCCGGCCAACTCGATGCCCTGCCCACGGATTACCGTCCGCACGTGGCCGTGATCGTCGTCGGAGGGAACGACGTGACGCACCGGGTGCCCGTGGCGCTGTCCGCACAGCACCTGCACGACACGATCCACCGGCTGCGGGAGAGAGGGGCCGAGGTCGTCGTGGGCACCTGCCCCGACCTCGGTGCGCTGCGCGCGGTGCCGCAACCTCTCCGCCGCCTCGCCTCCAGCCTGTCCCGTCGTCTGGCCGAGGTCCAGGACGAGACGGCACGGCGGGCGGGCGCCGAACCGGTCGATCTGCGTCGAGCGGTGGGACCGATGTTCTTCGACGAGCCCGAGGCGATGTTCAGCCTCGACCGCTTCCACCCGAGCGCGCTGGGCTATCGCCGCACAGCCGAGGCGCTGCTTCCCGCGGTGTGCCGTGCGGCCGAGGCATCGCTCAGCTCGCGCCGTCTGCCGGTGCCGCGCTGAACGAGGCCGCCCATTCCGCCACCCGGCGGCTGCTCTCCTCGTCGGAGATGTCCTCCACACGGGTCATGACCGACCAGCGCACCCCGAACGGGTCGCGGATGCTGGCGAACCGGTCGCCCGAGACGAAGGGTGCCGGGGCTTCGCGCACGGTCGCTCCCGCGGCGACGGCCTTCTCGACGACCGCATCGACGTCGGAGACGTACAGCCCCATCGAGTAGCAGTCGTCGTCGCCCTCGGGCGAGGGCACGAGGCGGTACTCGGGGTTCGGCTCTCCGAGCTGGAGCAGGCCGAGACCGAAGTCGAGGTCGGCATGGGCGACGACTCCGCCGAACTCGGTCACATCGACGACGCGTGCGCCGAAGACATCGCGGTAGAACTCGATCGCCTGCTTCGCATCCGGGATCGCCAGGAAGGGAGTGAGCGAGGTGGCGCTGTTCGGGCGGCCGTTCGTCGTGTACGTGCCGCTCGCGCCGGTCGTGGGGGTGTCGTGTGTCGTGGTGCTGTCGGTGCTCATGCCGCCACGCTAGGCCGGGCGAGGTACCGGTGACTTGAAGATCCGCGACAGCCTTCGGGCGTCGGCGGTGGACCCTACGCTGGGCGCATGGTGAATCCGACCCGTGGTGTGCTGTATCCCGCTCGCCTTCCGCAGTTCCACCGGCTGCCGGCACCGTCGGCGGCGACGGGTCTGGTCGCATGGTTCTGGATCCCGGAGTGGGACATCGCACCAGGGCGCTCCTCGCAGCAGGAGATCGTCGCCTATCCGGCCCTCAACCTCGTCGTCGATGCGGAAGCCGTGACGCTGTCGGGCGCGACGACCCGCGCGTCGCACCGCGACCTGCGGGGGAGCGGATGGGCGGTCGGTGCACTTCTGCGACCGGCGGCGGTCGGTGCGCTGATCGAGGATCCGTCGTCCCTGGTCGACGGCGAGCGGGTGCTCGACCACGAGGCCGGCGATGTCGCCGCGCTTCGCGATGCCGTCGTCTCGGCGATGGGCTCGGACGAGAGGCACAGAGAGCGTGCGGTCGAGGCCTTCTCCCGCTGGCTCGAAGAGCGCGCGTCGCCGATCGGCGATCCTGCACGCCAGGCCAACGCGGTGATGGACGTGCTGATGGGCGATGACCCGGCGCTCACCCCGGAGGAGGCGGCGACCAGGCTCGCCGTCTCGGTGCGCACCGTGCAGCGGATGACGCACCGCTATGTCGGCCTCTCACCCGCCGCGATGATCCGGCGTCGGCGGTTGCAGGAGGCGGCGCAGCGTGTGCGCGAGGAGCCGGGAGTCGATCTGGCCTCGATCGCCGCCGAACTCGGCTACGCGGATCATGCGCACCTCACGCGCGACTTCCAGAC
The DNA here is from genome assembly GCF_000340625.1 of Microbacterium sp. UCD-TDU. Lineage (NCBI taxonomy): Bacteria > Bacillati > Actinomycetota > Actinomycetes > Micrococcales > Microbacteriaceae > Microbacterium > Microbacterium sp. UCD-TDU. Next base: position 156,443 of record NZ_KB454446.1, on the reverse strand, counting down.
CGTGCTCGGGATCGCCCCACGGGCCTACCGCTCCGAGGCGATCGGCTGACCTCAGAGCGGTGTGAGTCTCGGCCCCGCACAGTTCTCACCTCTCACGCCCGCGTGAACCGCAGCCGTAGCACCCGGTATCCCACGCCGAGGAGCACCACGGCGGTTCCGACCAGCGACGCGAACACGGGCAGGGTGTTCATCAGGACCAGGCATCCGAGGGCTCCGAGAACCTGGACGACTCGTGGGTAGCGTCGTGCGCGCCCCGTCTGCCGGAAGGCGGCTGCATTCGCGATCAGGTAGTAGAGGAGCACGCCGAAGGACGAGAAACCGATGGCGCCGCGCAGGTCGGCGACGAGCACGATGGCGATCACGATGAGAGCGATGGCGATCTCGGCGCGCTGCGGAACCTGATGGCGCCGGTCGATCTTCGCGAGGAATCGAGGAACATCGCCCTCGCGGGCCATAGCCAGAGTCGTGCGGCCGATTCCGGTCAGCAGCGCCAGGAGAGCGCCGAGCGAGGCGGCAGCCGCTGCCACGCGAAGAACCGGAGTCCACGCCGATGCGCCGGCGGCGGTGAGCAGGTCGACCAGCGGTGCCGTCGAACCGACCACATCGGCGCCGAGAACGAGCACGACGACCGCACCGACCAGTGCATAGACGACGACCGCGCCCCCCAGGGCGAACACGATGGCGCGGGGGATCGTGCGCGCGGGATCGACGACCTCTTCGCCCATCGTCGCGATGCGGGCGTAGCCGGCGAACGCGAAGAACAGCAGCCCGGCGCCCTGGAGCACCCCGTAGACCGTGGCATCGGGCAGCGGGGTGGGAGAGGCGGTCGGGGTGGCTGCGAATCCGAACCCGACTGCGACCGCGAGCCCGAGCAGCGAGCACACGACGAGGATGCGGGTGACCAGGGCCGTGCGGGTCACACCGAAGCAGTTCACGACGGCGAGGAGCACGACCGCCGCGACGGCGACGGGCACCTGCCAGCCGGCCGGGACCGCATACGCGGCGAAGGTCATGGCCATGGCCGCGCAGCTGGCGATCTTGCCGATCACGAAGCTCCATCCCGCGATGAAGCCCCACCAGGGACCGATCTCCGCGCGGGCGTAGGCGTACGTGCCACCGGCGACGGGGTGCGCTGCGGCGAGCTGCGCCGACGAGGTGGCGTTGCAGTATGCGACCACGGCGGCGATCGCGAGAGCGATGAGGATGCCGCTCCCGGCGACGCCGATCGCGGGAGCCCACACCGCGAAGACGCCGGCGCCGATCATCGAGCCGAGGCCGATGGCGACCGCATCCGCGAGAGTCAGGCGACGGGCGAGGGGCATCCCGTCATCGTGGCACGCGACGGTGAACGGGGGGTGACGCGGCTCCTGCGTGGGCCGGGGCCGTCACCTCGGCGGGCAGTGTGAGGGTGGCGGGATCGGAGCCTCCCACACGCACGGTCTGTTCGCTGGCGAGCAGGCGCGAGTGATCGCGCACCGGATCGTCCGTCCCGGGGTTGCGCAGATGCAGAGGGTGGGCGCCGGACGACACCTGCACGCGCAGACGCGACCCGGCGGCGAAGCGGTGGGCGAGGGGCGCGAGTTCGAGCCGCACGGTGCCGGTACCGTCGGTACTCGCACCGTCGATTCCCGCATCGTCGGGGGAGAGCCGTCGATACCCGTCGGTGACCGCCCGCGAGATGCCCCGGGTGTCGACCTCGCAGAGACGCACGAACAGGTCCGCGCGGGGATGGGACGACGAGAACGGCAGGGCGATCTCGGGCACTCCGATGACCAGCAGGTCTTCCGGGAGCGGATCGCCGGTGAACACGAGTACATCGTCCCGGCGTTCGCGGACGCGCTGTCTGCGTCGTCCTGCGGAGAACGGATTGAGCGTGCGTCCGCCGCCGTCCGGGGTCGGATCCGCAGGGTCGTAGCGGTACGTCAGGTCGGCGGCGGGGTGCTCGGCACCGCTCCGGTCGAGTCGTCCGTCGGCGGTGAGGGTCACGGTCATCGCCGTGTGCGGCGGAGGCCAGCTCGGAAGCTCCCGCCGCCCTCCGCCTCCGGTCACGTCGAGGCGCACGCCGTTCGTGGCCGCGTCCGCGGTGAAGGAGCGCAGCGCCTCGCGGACCCCGATGACGGTGATCTCCGGAGCGCCGTGCACCCAGTCGCCGATGATGAGGCGCACCGGGCGGTCCGCGTCGCGGAGGGCGGCGTAGTCCGCCAGCTGACCGACCAGGAACAGGTCCTGCCATCCGGCGACGAGCGTCACGGGCGGGATGGTCTCCACATCCTGCGCGAAGTGCATCGGCTCCCACCACGGGTCGCCGTGCTCGCTGTGCTCGACCCAGTCGCGGAAGAACTGCGGGTCCGCGTCACGCGCCACGCGCACCGCCTCCGAGGGGGGAATCGCGAGCGCCCCACGGCGGAAGGCGCTGCGGGCGCGCAGCAGCGCCCAGGCCTTCGACGGCAGCGATCGTTCCTGGATGTCCAGCGCGTAGGCCCAGGTGAGTGGAGTGTCGATCGAGAATCCGCCGCCCGGGTAGAGGATCGCGTCGTCGAAGCGTCGTGCGGAGATCGCGATGCCCAGGGCGTCGGGACGCTCGTCGCCGTCGCAGTAGGCCCACTGTGTCACGCCGAAGTAGCTTCCGCCCCAGGAGTGCACACGGCCGGTCGCCCACGTCTGCGCGCGCAACCAGCGCATGGTCGCCTGCCCGTCGGCGACCTCGTCGTGCAGCGGATCGAACGCACCGCCCGAACCGAACGTGCCGCGGCAGCTCTGCACCACCACATGGTGCCCGCGTTCGGCGAGGAAGAGCGCCACCCCGGCGATGCCGTCGCGACCGTACGGAGTGCGGATCAGCACGGTGTGCCCGCCGGCTCCCTCCGCATGCCAATGGTCGGTGAGGAGCGTGGTGCCGTCGTCCGCCGGGACGGGGATGCCGGCTGCCCGAACGACCTCGTGGTGCGTCCGCGGAGGCATGTCCGCGGCGCGGTTCAGGCGCCGGTACTCGCGACGGGCTGCGCCGCCGAGACAGGGAGCATCGGTCATCGCACGCCCTTCACTCGGGTGACCGCGAACGCGGCGATCACGGCCATCACGACCGCGCCGATGTAGAGGGCCGCGAAGTTCTCACCTGTCGGCGAGCCTATTCGGGTGGCGAAGAATCCGAAAACGGGTACGAGGATGCCCGGCAGCAGGTACGCGAGCGCCACGATGCCGAGGTCCTTGCCGGCGTCCTCGACGGAGGGGAGGCACTCCGTCATCAGGGCGACGTCTGCCGCGATGTACGCTCCCTGCCCGGCTCCGACGATCGCGATGCCGACGAGGAAGAACGCGATGTCTCCGAACGAGATCGCCAGCACCAGCCCGCCAGCGCTCGCGAGAGCGCCGATGATCACGCTCGGCTTGCGGCGCCCTGTCCGATCGGAGATCACGCCGAAGACGAACGCCATCACCAGGTTCATCAGGGTGAAGGCCGCGGTGGCCTGCGTCTGCACGGCGGCGATCTGGGTCGGGTCGTCGATCCCGAAGCGTCCGGAGATCGTCAGGTAGAGGTAGCTCGTGACCGACACGATCGATGCGGTCATGAAGAAGCGGCACACCCATGCCCAGGCGAAGTCGGGGTAGCGGCGCGGGCTCAACCAGAAGGTGTCCAGGACTCCGCTCCAGTCCATCGGCTCCGCGGGTTCCAGGCGACGGATGTCCTTCAGGGTGAAGAACAGAGTGATCGCCAGGACGACGGCGAGTCCGCCCGGGATCAGGAACATGCCGACCTGACCGATCGGGGCGACGGCGCCCGCGAGGGAGACGCCGCCCAGGATCCCGATCGCGGTGGCGGCGCCGGTGACGGCCGACATGATGGCGCGGATGCTGCGGCGGATCTGGTCGGCGAAGAGGGTGTGCACGGTCATCGAGACCGCGCCCCACCCCACGAGCACCAGGATCGTGCCGACAGCGAGCACGAGGAGCGACGGGGCAGTGGCCTGCACCGCGTATCCGGCCAGGGCGATCAGAGAGCCGGAGAGGATCCACGGCCGACGGATGCCGAGCCTCGACATCGAGCGGTCGCTGAGGCGGCCGAAGATCGGCGTCGTGATGAGGATGGCGGCCCCGCCGAGCGTGAGGATGATGCTGAGGTCGCCCGTCGCCCGATCGGGATCCCACTCCTTGAGGAGCTGGGGGATCGCGACGCTGGCGACGCCCTGGGCGATGCCGGATCCGAGCCAGGCGAGCACGAAGGAGATCCAGAACCAGCGCGTCTGGCGCTGTCCCGGGATCGCATCGGCGGTGAGCGGCGGAGCGGGGTCCGCGGGGAAGACAGGATCGACTGCATGGGTGGACATCATCGTCTCCGGGTCGGGGTCGGGGTCGGGGTGTGGAGTGGTCACGGGTGCGTACCGGTGGTCAGCGCCGGATCGGCGATCGGGAGGGGGGTCGTGTCGTAGGCGTCGGCGAGCTCGGCGACCACCACGTCGCGCCACATCCGAGCGCCCTCCCAGCGGCGGGTGAGACCGGGGGAGGCGTGATCGTGGCCGGGTCCGATGCGCAGCCTGACGGGGACCCCTGCCTTCCGCAGCGCATCGGCATAGGCGGTGGCCCCGTCCCGCAGGGGATCGAACTCGGCGGCGAGGATCAGCGCGGGGGCGAGCCGCCGGTGATCCGGCGCGTCCAGCGGAGAGGACTCTGCGAGGGGAGCTCCGGCGCGATAGACCTCGGCGAGCTGTTCGACGCTTTGCCTGTCGGCCGGGCGCAGGTAGCGGTGCATAGAGTCCCCGACGATCCGCAGCGCCGCGGGGAGAACTTCGAGCGTCTGGTGGTGCAGGGGCGTTCCGGCGTCGCGCATGCGCAGGGCCGTCGTGGCCGCTATCGTCGCGCCGGCGGAGTTGCCGCCGACGCCGAGTCGGTGCGCGTCGACCGCCAGCTCGTCGGCGCGCTCCCGGATGTCGGCGAGTGCGGCGACGGCGTCGTCGACCGGAGCCGGGAAGGGATGCTCGGGCGCCAGCCGGTACTCCAGCGCGATGATCTGCACCGCGGAGCGCAGGGAGCGATCAGCGCACAGGCGCTCGTTGAGAAGCTCGTCGATCGTGCCGCCGGTCCAGCCGCCGCCGTGCAGCCACAACATCGTCGGCAGTGCACCGGTCGACGATCCTGGTCGGAATCGACGCGCGCGCAGCGGACCCGTCCCGCCGGCGACCACGAGGTCGTCGACCAGCACGCCTGCGGGAACCGCTTCGGTGAACTCCACCGCCAGGAGGTCGCTCAACTCCCGCTGCGCCCGGCGTCGTGCTCCCGGCTCGGGGGCCTCGAGGTCGGGAAGGGTCGGGGAGAGCTCGCGGATGCGCTGGATCCACTCCAGGATCTCGGCACTCAACGGCGGCTGGCGGTATTCCTGTTCGCTCATGCCGCCCCTCTCGCGTGCAGCGTGCGCAGCTCCGAGACGACGAGACGGTGCGCGACGTCTGCGGCGGGCACGTATCCGGTCGAGCCGAGCGAGCCGTGGGTCTGCCCGATGAAGCGCATCGCGGTCACGGGCACGCCTGCGGCGGAGAGCGCGCGGGCGTAGGCCTCTCCGTCGCCCCGCAGGGGATCGAGTTCGGAGGTGAGGATGAGTGCGGGAGGGAGCCCCTCGTGCGACGTGGCTCGCAGCGGCGAGGCGTAGGGGAGGCGGGCGAGGGCGGTGTCGTCTCCGAGGTACTGCCGAACCAGGGTGCGGCCGGCCGCGCGCACGATCACTCCTGGCATGCGCGCATCGATGCCGCGCATGTCGGCGTGCCCCATGGTCAGATCCAGCGCAGGGTTCTCCAGCAGCTGCAGGACTATCGGATGCGCCGAGCGATCGCGGTTCATGAGTGTCACGGCCGCGGCGAGGTCGCCTCCCGACGATGCTCCGCCCACGGCCATCCGCTCCGGCGACCCACCCAGCTCCTCCGCGTGGGCGCGGGTCCATTCGAACGCCGACCAGCACTGCTCCGGTTGCGCGGGGAATCGCTGCTCTGGTGCGTGGGCGTAGTCGGCTGCGACGATCACGATCCCCGCATCCCGCGCTCTCACACGGAAGCGGGCGTCCCAGGAGACCCAGTCGATCCCGGCGATCGTGAATCCTCCGCCGTAGTAGTAGACCAGCACGGGAAGGCCCGATCCCGCCGGCGCGCGCTCCTCGCCGGGCCAGTACACGCGGACGCGCACGTCGGGATGTCCGTCGACCGGAACCGTGTGCTCTTCCGAGGCCGTAGGGAGCGGCGCGATCCCGAGCGCGGCGCTCACGGTGTCGTCGTTGCGCGCAGCGACTCGGCGTCGTCCTGCGGGGTCTGCGGGTTCGTCTTCGAGCAGCGGAGCGACTCGCTCCTCCCACGCGGCGACCGCGCTGTCGAGCGTCGGACGCTGGAATCGGGACCGGGGCGTCGGCATCGGTCATCTCCTTCGACGAGTTCCGCACCGACGGGTTCCGATCGTGCGGGTTCCGACCTAGTCTGGGCAATCGAAGAACTTCGATGAAGAAGGAAGTCCGACCATGCGCGCACGACCGGGACGGGTCACCATCTACGACGTCGCGGAGCGCGCCGGAGTGAGCATCTCCACCGTGTCGCTGGCGGTGAGCGCCCCGCATCGGGTGCGACCCGAGACCCGCGAGCGCATCGTCGCCGCGGCCACAGCGCTCGGGTACCGGATGGCACAGGGTCGACGTGTCGGAGCCGCGCGCATCGCGGTCGCCGCACCGTTCACCACCTACCCCTCGTACCTGCGCCGCCTGTCCGGAATGCTCCGTCGGGCGAGGGACGCGGCCGTGGACATCATCCCGTACGACCTCGATTCCGCCGCGGCTGCCGACGAGCCGCTGCTCGACGTCCTGCCCACGCGCACGGATGCCACCGGGCTCGTGGTGATGGGGGTTCCGCTGGGCGGGGCCGCACGCCGGGCGAGCAGGGCGGCGCGCATCCCGGTCGTCTACGTCGACGTAGTGCCGACGCGGTCGGACGTGGACGGTCCGGTCGTCCTCGTCGACGATCGCGACGGTGGTGCGCAGATCGGGCGCCACCTCGCCGAGCTCGGGCATCGCCGCGTCCTCTTCGTGCACGAGCCGCAGCGCTCGCCGGCCTACGTGTCGGCGGGGATGCTCCGTATCGAGGGGCTGACCCAGCATCTGGCGATGACCGATCTCGCCGTCGCCGAGCCCTCCGCGGTCGATGGCCGGGTGATCGCTGCGGCCCGAGCCGCGGGTGCGACGGCGATCGTCGCGAACCACGACCAGTTCGCTGTCGAGGTGCTCGCGGCGCTACGAGCGGATCCCGGCACCGCCCCGCTCGCGGTCGTCGGCTACGACGACGGCGAGGTCGCCGAGGCGCTCGATCTCACGACCGTGCGACAGCCGTTCGAGGAGAGCGGGCACGCGGCTCTCGAACTCGTCCTCGGTCTGGTGTCGGGGGCATCGACCGCTCACCGCACCCTCCGGCTCGCCCCCACCCTGATCGCGAGGTCGTCGACGCTCGCGGTCAGCCCTGGGAAGCCGTGACGCGCTTCTTCTCCCGGATGTAGACCTCGCGCCGTACTCTCGCGACGACGTCGCCCTCCCGGTCGGTGATGACGGTCTCGAACCACTCGAGCACCTTGGCTCCGCCCCGTGCACGCTCGCGGATCTCCTCCGCCTTCTCCTTCGACACCTCGAACTCGGCCGTGAGCACCCCACGGCCGGGCTTGAGGAACTCGATTTCTCCCCGCGTGTCCCACACGACGTGGTCGCGTCCGAGCTGATGCATCACCAGCATGAAGAAGTACGGGTCGGTCATCGCCGACATCGAGCCGCCGAACGCGGTCTTGACGTAGTTGCGGGTGAAGACGTTCACGTGGAGCTCGACCGTGGCGTGGGTCCAATCCTCGCTGAAGCGGCGGATGCGGATGCCGCTGAAGAGGTTGGGGATCCACAGGCTCATGCCGATCGCGAGACGGCGGGGAGTGATGCGCATCACGCCAGTGTGGAGGAACGAGCAGAGAGCGACAAAGACGTCTGGAGGGTTGTCACAGTTGTTATAGTTCGCATAGAATAAATAGCGATTCCACGAGAGAAGGATCGGATGCTCATCCGTGTCGATACCGACAGCCCCCGTGCGCTGTACGACCAGGTCGCGGCCTCCATCCGCTCCGACATCCTCACCGGGGTCCTCGCTCCGGGCGATCGCCTTCCCGCGGCACGCGATGTCGCCGAAGCACTCGACATCAACCAGCACACCGTGCTGCATGCGTACCAGCGACTGCGTGACGAGGGTCTGGTCGACCTGCGTCGCGGCAGGGGAGCGGTGATCGCTGCCTCGGCCGCGCCGCTCGCAGAACTCGCCAACGACATCGACGATCTGGTGCGCCGTGCCGCGGCACTCGGCGTCTCCGCCGACACGCTCGCCGGCATCGTTCATGCGCACCGTGACGCCCGCACCGGCATGGACCCGATCGAGAACCCCGAGGAGGATTCGCCATGACCCATCGTGACGCCACCCACGACCTCACCCGCACCCCGCCGCAACTGCTGCGACGCGCACGAGTGGCCTTCTTCCTCGTCGCGGTGATCGTGCCGATCGTGATCACCGCCGTCGCCGTCGTCATCCTCCTCACCTGGTTGCCCACGCTGCCGGCACAGGTCGCGACCCATTGGGGTCCGAGCGGTGCCGACGGATTCGGGGCGCCGTCCACGTACCTCTGGCTCCTCATCGGGCTCGGGATCGGGCTGCCGGTGCTGATGGCGGTCGCGACGCTCGTTTCCGCCGGTGCGCACTGGGGCGGCACCGCCCGCCTCATGGGCGCGCTCGCCGCGGGCATGGCCGCACTGGCGGCGATCCTGAGTCTCGGATCCCTCGCGATCCAGCGCGACCTCACCGATGTCTCCGACGTGCCGGGCGTCGGCGAGACCTTCGCACTGGCCTTCGCCGGGCTCGTGGCCGTCGGCGGGATCGCCTGGGCCGTGCAGCCCCGCGTCCGCCCCGAACGCGGGCGCACGCTGGAGCCGCGGTATGCCGTGAACGTGGCGGAGGGGGAACGCGTCGTGTGGGTCGCCACGACGACCATGCCACGCGGCGCGCTCGCTTTCCTGTTCCTCGTGCTCCTCGGCCTGGTCGCGCTCGGTGCGTTCATGCTCGGCACCGGTGTCGAGGGCGGATGGATCGTCGCCGTGGTGGTGCTCTTCGTGGGCTTCGCGCTGGCGGCGACAGCTTCCTTCCGTGTCAAGGTCACGCCGGAGGGCTTCTCGGCGCGGGCCCTGCTGAGGTGGCCGCGCATCCGCATCCCACTCGACGAGATCGAGTCGGTGCGCGCCGTCGAGATCTCGCCGTTCGCGGAGTTCGGCGGCTGGGGGTGGCGCATCGGCGTCGACGGACGGTCCGGCATCGTCATGCGGCGCGGCTCGGCGATCGAGGTCTCCCGCCGCGAGAGACGGCCGTTCATCGTGACGATCGACGGCGCGGAAGAAGCCGCGGCGCTGCTGCAGGCCTATGTCGACCGCTCGCGAACACCCGGCACCTCCTCGACCGACTCCGGAAAGGCGACCTCATGAACGACCAGACCCTGCACACGCACCGCGTGCCGTGGACCGCGGTGATCGTCTTCGTTGCGGTCTCCTTCGCCCTCGCCTGGCTGGTGGCGCTGCCGTTGTGGCTGGGCGACGGTCTCGCTGAGCCGATCTCGGTCCTCCTGCTGCCGGTGATGATGTTCACACCCGCGGTGGCAGCCCTCGTCGTGACGTTCGTGATGCGCGTCCCCGCGCGCGGCCAGCGTGCACGGTTCCTCGGACTGTGGCCGATGCGGCCGGCGAAGCGGGTGATCTGGCTCATGGTCGCCGGCTGGCTCGTTCCGCCACTTCTGGTGGGTCTGGGCATCCTGCTTTCCGCCGCGCTCGGATTCGTGCAGCTCGATCTGACGTTCGCGGCCTTCGCCGCCGAACTCGAGAAGGCCGTCCCGGCCGGCACACCGCTGCCTCCTGTCCAGGTCATCGTGTTCGCGCAGCTCGCGATGATCCCCGTCGGCGGGCTGTTCAACAGCCTGTTCGCCTTCGGCGAGGAGCTCGGCTGGCGCGGCTGGCTGCTTCCGGCGCTGCGCCCGCTCGGCACCTGGCCGGCCCTGATCCTCAGCGGGGTGATGTGGGGCGCGTGGCACAGCCCGGTCATCCTTCTCGGCTACAACTTCGGGCGCACCGACCTCACCGGCGTGCTGTTCATGATCGGCGGATGCGTGGCCTGGGGCATTCTGCTCGGGTGGCTGCGCCTGCGCTCGGCGTCCGTGTGGCCGGCGGTCATCGCGCACGGCTCGCTGAACGCCGCGGCGGGGTTCGTCCTCATCGTCGCCGCGACGCAGCCCGACATGGCCCTGGCCGGACCGCTCGGCGTGGCGACGTGGGTCGTCCTCGCCCTCCTCACTGTCGTGCTGGTGCTGACCGGGCAGTTCCGCGCCCAGCCCGAGCTCTCCGATGCTCCGGGGCGCCTGCTCTCCGCACCGCGGTCTTGACGGACGGCAGCGGCGGGGGTTGGCTGAGGCCATGGAATCCACCCCCGCTGCCTGGTCCGAAGCCGACGCCTTCCTCTCCGATCTGCTCGTCGGACCCGATGCGGATCTGGAGTCGGCGCTCAGCGCGCAGCGCGAGGCGGGCCTGCCCGAGATCGAGGTGGCTCCTGTCGCCGGCAAGCTGCTGAACCTCCTGGTCCGCATCAGCGGTGCGCGGCGGGTGCTGGAGGTCGGCACGCTCGGCGGCTACTCCACGATCTGGCTCGCTCGCGCCGTCGGTCCCGGAGGGCGCCTCGTGACCATCGAGGCGGAGTCCGACAACGCGGCGGTCGCCCGCGCCAGCATCGATGCCGCCGGCGTCGGCGACCGCGTCGACATCCGTGTGGGTCGGGGGGTGGATGTGCTCCCCACGCTGGTCGGCGGGTTCGACCTGGTGTTCATCGACGCCGACAAGGAGTCGAACACGATCTACCTCGACTGGGCGGCGAAGCTCGGCCACCCCGGCACCGTGGTCGTGCTCGACAACATCGGGCGTGAAGGCGAGATCGTCCGCGACGACAGCACCGACCCCAAGGTCGTCGGCACGCGTGAGGGACTGCGGATGCTGGGGGAGGACCCGCGATTCGACGCCACCGCCCTGCAGACCGTCGGCGTGAAGGGCTGGGACGGCTTCGCCATCGCCGTGGTCGTCTGATATCGACGGCGGCGGGTACGTGTGCGCGAACCTGTCGGTCGAGTCCCTGATCCTGTCGGAGGGCCGGGCTAGACTGAGCGCGGATCGACGACGCTCCACACAACGTTTTCCCCCTGAGCAAGGAGCACATCAGTGGCACTGATCGAGGCTGTAGGCGCACGCGAGATTCTCGACTCGCGCGGAAACCCGACCGTTGAGGTGGAGGTCCTCCTCGACGACGGCATCGTGCAGCGGGCGGCCGTGCCGTCCGGCGCATCCACGGGCGCGTTCGAGGCGTACGAGCTCCGCGACGGAGACAAGAGCCGTTACGGCGGCAAGGGCGTGCTCAAGGCCGTCGAGGCCATCATCGACGAGCTCGGACCGGCGATCGAAGGTGTCGAGGCGAGCGAGCAGCGCATCGTCGACGAGATCCTGATCGAGGTCGACGGCACCGAGAACAAGAAGCGCGTCGGAGCCAACGCCATCCTCGGCGTCAGCCTCGCCGTCGCGAAGGCAGCGGCCGACTCGGCCGACCTCCCGCTCTTCCGCTACCTGGGCGGCCCGAACGCGCACGTGCTGCCCGTTCCGCTGTTCAACGTCATCAACGGTGGCGAGCACGCCGACAACGGCATCGACATGCAGGAGTTCTTCCTCGCCCCGATCGGTGCGCAGACCTACTCCGAGGCGCTCCGCTGGGGCGTCGAGACCTACCACGTGCTGCGTGCAGAGCTCAAGGCCGCGGGCTACGCGACCGGCCTCGGCGACGAGGGCGGCTTCGCTCCCGACCTGCCCAGCAACCGCGAGGGACTGGACTTCCTGGTGAAGGCGATCGAGAAGGCCGGCTTCACGCCGGGCACCGACATCGCCCTCGGCCTCGACGTCGCCGCGACCGAGTTCTTCAAGGACGGCGTCTACCGTCTCGACAACAAGGACTGGGACGCCGCGGCGCTCACCGAGTACTACGTCGGACTCGTCAACGACTTCCCGATCGTCACGATCGAAGATGCTCTCGCCGAAGACGACTGGGACAACTGGAAGCACCTCACCGACGCGCTCGGCAGCAAGGTGCAGCTGGTCGGCGACGACCTGTTCGTCACCAACCCGCAGCGTCTCGCCGATGGCATCAAGCGCGGCGTCGCGAACTCGCTGCTCGTCAAGGTCAACCAGATCGGCACGCTCACCGAGACGTTCGACGCGGTCAGCCTCGCTCAGCGCTCCGGCTACACCGCGATGCTCTCGCACCGTTCGGGTGAGACCGAAGACACCACGATCGCCGACCTGGTCGTCGCGACCAACGCCGGACAGATCAAGGCGGGTGCTCCTGCGCGCAGCGAGCGCGTCGCGAAGTACAACCAGCTGCTGCGCATCGAGGAAGAGCTCGGCGACGCCGCGGTCTTCGCCGGCCGCTCCGTTTTCCCGCGCTACCAGGCCTGAGCGCACCGCTACACCGAAGAAGCCGCCGTCTCGGCGGTGAACACCGCCGCTGAAGCGGCACGACGAAGGAGGAGCCGTGGCACGACGACCGGCTCCTCCTTCGGCGTCTCCGGGACCGCAGACGCCGCGACCCGCCGGCACGATGAATTCGAAGAAGCCGGCCACGCCCGCCGCATCGTCCTCCGCACCGCGCTCATCGAGCAGGAGCCGTGGTGAGGCGCCTCGCGTCGACGTCCGCGAGTGGGCGTCCGGCATCCGCCTCTCGGCCTTCTCCGTCATCATGCTCTCGCTGGTGGTGCTGGGTGCCTGGGTGCTCGTGCCCACGCTCGGGACCTTCATCGATCAACGTCAGAAGATCGCGGCCCTCGAAGCGTCGGTGAAGGTGAGCGAAGACGAGATCGCCTCCCTCGTCGCCGAACGTGAGCGCTGGAACGACCCCGTGTACATCACGACGCAGGCCCGCGAGCGCCTCTACTACGTCAAGCCCGGAGAGGTCGTGTATCTGATCGACAACGACCTCGATCCCGCGGCCCTTCCGCGGGAGCAGGAGCCCGTGAGCGACACGATCGTCGAGAAGCCGACGGACTGGATGCCGCAGTTGCTGCGCACCATCGTCTCGACCGGCCTCAGCGATACGGCCGCCGTCGCTCCCTGACCGTCCCGTCGAGCAACTTCCCCGGCGGCTCCCCTACGCTGGTGAGGTGACCACGCCGCCGTTCCCTGCCCCCACGCCCGCCGAGCTCGCCGTCGTATCGGCCCAGCTCGGCCGTTCCGCCCGAGGTGTGGTGGGCATCGCGGCCCGTTGCGCGTGCGGCAACCCGACGGTGGTCGCCACCACACCGCGTCTGCCGGACGGTACGCCGTTCCCGACGTTCTACTACCTGACCCACCCCGCGGCGACCGCGGCGATGTCGACGCTCGAGGCGACCCAGGTGATGCCGGAGCTCGCGGCCCTTCTCGTCGACGACGAGGCAGTGGCGTCGGCGTATCTCGCAGCCCACGAGGCCTACCTCGCCGACCGGAGGCAGTTCGGCGAGGTCTCCGAGATCGACGGCATCTCCGCCGGGGGAATGCCCACGCGCGTCAAATGCCTGCACGCTCTGGCCGGGCATGCCCTGGCCGCAGGCCAGGGTGTCAACCCGATCGGCGACGCCGCACTCGCTCGATCCTCCTGGTCGCCTTCGGTCTGCCGCTGTGAAGACCCTGGCGCCGCCCTGCGCGATGAGGCGGCTTCCGCGGTATGACCGCACGCCGGACGCTGCGCAGCGCTGCCGCCATCGTGGTGGTGGCGGCGACTGTGCTGCTCCTCGGCGTCGCGCCGACTCCGGCCCCGATCCCCGACGACCCTGCCGACCCGGTGCGGGCTTCGGAGTACTGGCTCGACGGGGCGCGGATCCGCGAGGCCTGGCAGACCACTCGTGGCAAGGGCGTCACCATCGCGGTGATCGACACCGGCATCGGCAAGGTGCCCTCGGTCTTCGGCGATGCTGTCGTGGGTGGCACCGATGTCTCGGGGTCAGGCACTCCGGACGGGCGCACGCCCCTGGGCGCCGTCGATGGCAATCACGGTTCGTGGGTGGCTTCGCTGGCTGCCGGTCGCGGTGCGCCCGACGGGACCGGCATGATCGGCGTGGCGCCGGAAGCCAACCTGCTCTCGATCTCGGTGGGATTCAGCGCGGCCGCCGCTGTTCCGTTCACCGAGCAGGTGGCGAAGGGCATGCGCTGGGCCGTCGACAACGGTGCCGACATCATCAACCTCTCCTTCACGACGAACACGCTCGATTGGGACAAGAGCTGGGACGACGCGTTCCTATATGCCTTCGAGCACGACGTGGTGGTCGTGGTCGCCGCCGGCAATCGGGGGAGTGGGACGAACATCATCGGCGCCCCGGCGACCATTCCCGGTGTACTCACGGTCGGTGGCGTCGACCAGACCGGCGTGGCGAGCATCGAGGCGTCGACCCAGGGCATCACGATCGGGATCTCCGCGCCCAGCGAGGGGCTCATCGGCGTCTCCGCAGACGGCACGGTCGTGCCGTGGCGCGGAACCAGTGGTGCGGCGCCGATCGTCGCGGGAGTCGCAGCGCTGATCCGCTCGGCGCACCCCGACATCAAGGCGATCGATGTCATCAACCGCATCATCAAGACCGCGATCCCCGTCCCTGATGCGGTCAAACCCCAGGATCCCCTCTACGGATACGGACTGGTGGATGCCGCAGCGGCGATCTCGGCGAACCTTCCCGCGGTGAGCGAGAACCCCATGGGAGACCTCGCCGAGTGGATCCGCGTCTTCCGTCGCGCGGAGACGGAGCCGCAGCCGGTTCCGACGATGACACCCGTCGCCGTCCCGCCTCTCCCCGCGCCCGATGCGCCCACCGAAGCCGGTTCACCGTTGCTTCCCAGCGCGGATTCATTGCGCTACGGTACCCTGCCGCTCATTGCGCTCACGGTCCCTGGTATCCTGGTAGCGCTTGGCGTCACCGCAGCTGCCCGGCGCATCCGATCGGCGCGCATTTCCGTACGCCACACCCCCGACTCCGAGGAGTAGTTCTTCTGTGCCTCAGAACAGCACTGTGCCCAAGATCCTGATCGTCGGCGGAGGGTACGCGGGTTTCTACACCGCGTGGAAGCTCGAGAAGCACCTGCGCAAGGGCGAGGCCGACGTGACCATGGTCGACCCGCTGCCGTACATGACGTACCAGCCGTTCCTCCCCGAGGTCGCCGCCGGCTCCATCGAAGCCAGGCACTCGGTGGTCGCGCACCGCCGTCACCTCAAGCGCACCAACGTCCTCACCGCCAAGGTGACGAACATCAACCACGCGCAGAAGGTCGCGACGATCACGCCGCCCGTCGGCGAGCCGTACGAGTTCGCGTACGACCAGATCGTCGTCACGGCCGGTGCCGTCTCGCGCACCTTCCCGATCCCCGGGATCGCCGACAACGCGATCGGATTGAAGACGATCGAAGAGGCCGTCGCGATCCGCGACAAGGTCATGTCGAACTTCGACAAGGCCGCCTCGCTTCCCGCCGGTCCTGAGCGCGACCGTCTGCTGACCGTCGTCGTCGTCGGTGGCGGCTTCGCGGGTATCGAGGTGTTCGCCGAGCTGCGTTCCCTGGCGTCCGCGCTGGTGGGCAAGTACCCGCAGATCAGCTTCGAAGACACTCACTTCCACCTCATCGAGGCGATGGGCCGCATCATGCCCGAGGTCTCGCTGCAGACCAGCGAGTGGGTGCTCAAGGACCTCGCCAAGCGCGGCGCCAACGTGCACCTCGACACGCAGCTGACGAGCGCGGTCGACGGCAACGTCGAGCTCTCCACCGGCGAGGTCATCCCGACCGACGTCATCGTGTGGACCGCCGGTGTCATGGCCAACCCGACCGTCGTGCGCGGCGGCGACCTGCCCGTCGAGGAGCGCGGTCGCATCCAGACCCGCGCCGACCTGCGCGTCGGAACCCCCGAGGCCTTCGTCGAGGGCGCGTGGGCAGCCGGAGACGTCTCCGCTGTCCCCGACCTGTCGGGCGGTGGCGTCGGCGGCTTCTGCGTGCCGAACGCCCAGCACGCGGTTCGCCAGGCGAAGCTGCTCGCGAAGAACCTCGTCGCCGTGCTGCGTGGGGAGAACCCCAAGGAGTACCTCCACAAGAACCTGGGCGCTGTCGCAGGTCTCGGCCTGTACAACGGTGTCTTCCAGTCCGGAAAGATCGCCCTCAAGGGCTTCGTGGCCTGGGTCGCGCACCGCGGCTACCACGGTCTCGCGATGCCGACGTGGGAGCGCAAGTTCCGCGTCATCTGGGGCTGGTGGAACAACCTGTGGCTCGGCCGCGACCTGGTGAACCTCGAGACCGTGCAGAACCCGCGTTACGTCTTCGAGGAGTTCGCCGCGCGCCCGCGTCCGGCCGCTCCCGCCGCTCCCGTGGCGGACGCTGCTCCGGCGGCATCGGCCGAGGCATCGGAGAAGCCTGCTGCGAAGAAGCCGGCTGCGAAGAAGCCCGCGGTGAAGAAGCCTGCCGCGAAGAAGCCTGTCGCCGAGAAGGCTCCCGAGCCGGCCGAGGCTGCAGCCAAGTAACAGACCCTCGAGTACGACGATCGGCCCTGTGCGCTCTGCGCCGGGGCCGATCGTCGTCTCTGCGGAGCGTCTCCGAGGCGGTGCACAGGTACAGCCGGTATCGTCGCGCAGGCAAGGGGAGTACTCCCGAATGCGGCGACGTCGTCATTACGAGCACGAGATCGTGCTCCGGCCCGCCGGCCCGTGAGGGTGGAGGAGACCTTGGCACCCGCATCGCGGGCTGCCGAGAGACCCTGCCGTCATCCTGACGTGGTGGATCCTGGGCGGTCCGCACCACGAAAGGGACCACTCATGGGAAAGCTCTCCCGACTGATCGGCATGGCATCCGAGGCGCTCGAGAAGAACGCCGGTTCGGCGCGCAACGGTCACACGGCTGACGGATCACGCGCACAGGACGGGTCCCGGTCGACGGATTGGGGCGGCATGCTCCGTGGCGCCGTCGACGCCGTTCGCGGGCAGGGAGAGCCGGAGCGGTCGCCGAGCCAGAGCCGTCCGGCGACGGCCGACCCGTACGCACCGCCCGCCGCGCCCAGTGAGCGGCTTCGGTCCACGAGCTCCGCACCGTCTGCCGCCGACCCCTACGCACCACCGTCGCCCGGAGCCTCCCGGGCCTCGCAGGCCATGAGCGATGCGGACCGTGCCGCCATCGCCCGCTACGACTACCTGCTGCAGACGGCGGATCCGCAGCGCGTCGAGCAGATCCACCGCGACGCGTTCGCGCGTCTGACCCCTGAGCAGCGCTCGCTCGTCGAAGCCCGCATGCGACAGGAGCTCGAGCCGGGCGAGCGTCCGCGGTCGTCGTCGCCGGATGACCTCGCTCGCGCCGCCGGACGTGCCGAGGCCATGAACCCGGGGCGGATGCGTGGTCTGCTGTCGCGCGTGCGCGGTGCGGGTGTCGGCGGTGCTGCGGTCGTCGCTGGGGGCGCGGCGGTCGGACTGCTCGGCGTGGTGGCCGGGGGTGCGGTGCTCAGCACGGTGGCGGGTCCTCTTCTGGAGCAGGCCGCGAACATCGGCGTCGACTTCGGCGCGTTGGCGGAAGGCATCGATGTCGAGTCCCTCGCCGCCGGTATCGATGTCGAGTCCCTCGCCGGGGGTGCGGGCGATCTGATGGGCTCCGCGGGCGAGACGGTGTCGGGGCTGGGAGAGGCGGCGAGCGGCTGGGGCGAGCAGCTCGGCAACCTCGGCATCCCCGGTATCGGCGATATCTTCGGGCGCTGACCGCGGATGGCTCTCACTGCTGCTGCCGATCACGGCTTCACCGGGCTCACCGGATTCGCAGCCGATGTCCTCACCGCGCTGGGGGACATCGGCGTGGGCGTGCTGGTCTTCCTCGAAGTCCTGGTGCCGCCGATCCCGAGCGAGGTGATCCTGCCCTTCGCGGGGTACCTGAGCCAGAGCGGCTCCCTGAACCTGGGGTGGCTGATCTTCTGGAGCACGCTCGCGTCCTGGCTGGGGGCGCTGCTGCTGTACGGGCTCGGCGCGGCCATCGGGATGGATCGCGCGGTGCGGATGCTCGCCGCCACAAAGCTGGTGAGCCGCTCCGATCTCGAACGCGGATCGGAGTGGTTCGTGCGCAGCGGCGGCTGGACCGTGCTGGTGGGAAGGATGGTCCCCGGAGTGCGCAGCCTGATCTCGATTCCGGCCGGGGCCTCCCGCATGAACCTCGCGACGTTCAGCATCTACACGATCATCGGCAGCGGGCTCTGGAATGCGCTTCTCCTCGGGGTCGGAGCGGCGCTGGGCACGCAGCACGAAAAGCTCGAGCAGTACCTCGGGTACCTCGACTACGCCGTGTACTCGGCCATCGCGATTGCACTGGTCGTCCTGGTCGTGCGTCGCATTCGCGAGGCGGCGGGCGAGCGGAAGACGGTCGCGCCGGCGGAGGACTGAGTGCGGATGTGCCCCCGCTGGGACTCGAACCCAGACTGAAGCGATTTTAAGTCGCCTGCCTCTGCCATTGGGCTACGGGGGCCTCCTCGCCAGCCTATCGGCGTGCCCGGATGCGACGCGGTGCCTTCGGGGGTGATCCGCAGTCCGGGGAGGCCTTAGTGTGGGGGAGTGCTCGACCTCATCGACGAACTGAGCCCCGCCCACGGTGCGCCCGCGGTCGCCCCCGAATGGGAGGACCCGGCCCGCTACTGGCCGCGCCTGTCCGCTGCGACGGGGCATCTCCCCGCGCCGGTGGCGGTGATCGACCGGGAGGCGCTCCGCTACAACGCGATGGACCTTCTGGTGCGGGCAGGCGGGCTGCCGATCCGGGTCGCCTCGAAATCGGTACGCGTGCGGTCCGTGCTCGATGCCGTGTTGAAGCTCCCGGGGTTCCGCGGCATCCTCGCCTTCACGCTCGAGGAGGCGCTGTGGCTCGCCGAGACCCATGACGACATCATGCTCGGCTATCCCACGGTCGACCGTGCGGGTCTGGCACGGCTCTTCGCCGACGAGCAGGCTGCTCAGCGCATCACGCTGATGATCGACGACCTCGTGCACCTCGACCTGCTCGACAGCGTCGCAGGGCCTGGTTCGCGTCCGGAGATCCGTGTCGCGATCGACGTCGATGCCTCCTGGCGCTCCTCGCTCCTCGGTCACATCGGCGTGCGCCGTTCGGCGCTGTTCAACGCGGGAGAGGTCGCCGCTTTCGCTCGCAAGATCGTCGCCCGTCCGGGATTCCGGCTCGTCGGACTGCAGATGTACGACGCGCAGATCGCTGGGCAGGGGGACGATGCCGGCCCCGATGCCCCGCTGATCCGGATGGTGCAGTCGCGCTCACGGAACGAGCTGCGCGAGCGCCGGGCGGCCATCGTCGCCGCGGTCGGAGAGATCACGCCGCTGGAGATCCTCAACGGCGGCGGAACGGGGTCGCTCGAGTTCACCGGAAGCGATGAGTCGCTCAGCGAGGCGAGCGCCGGAAGCGGGCTCCTCGGCGGCCATCTGTTCGACGGGTATCGTTCGTTCCGCCCCGCTCCGGCGTCCGCATTCGCGTTCGACGTGGTGCGGCGCCCGGCCATCGACATCGCCACGGTGCTCGGCGGAGGATGGATCGCCTCTGGCCCCGCTGTCGCCTCGCGTCAACCGCGTGCCGTCTGGCCGCAGGGGCTCCATACCCTCTCCCGCGAGGCTGCCGGCGAGGTGCAGACGCCCCTGCAGGGACCGGCGGCGACATCGCTCGGCGTGGGCGACAGGGTCTGGTTCCGGCATGCCAAGAGCGGCGAGCCGGCCGAGCGCATCGAGAGCTATCACCTGGTCTCGGGCGACGAGATCATCGACGAGCTGCCGACCTACCGGGGCGAGGGAAAGGCCTTCCTGTGACGAGAATCGGTGGCACCTGGCAGAACTGGGCTCGCTCGGCCTCCGTGCGGCCCGTGCGCGTGGAGCGTCCGCGCACCCCCGAGGGCGTGCAGCGGGCGGTGGTCGCCGCGGTGAAGCAGGGGCTTCCGGTGAAGGCCGTCGGCGCCGGCCACAGCTTCACGGGCATCGCGGTCGCCCCGGGTGTCCTGCTCGAGCTCGACGACCTGCAGGGACTCGTCTCGGCGGATGCCGCGACGGGACGCGTGACCCTGCTCGCCGGCACCCGGCTGCACCGAATCCCCGGACTTCTCGCCCCGTACGGGCTGGCGATGGAGAACCTGGGCGACATCGATCGTCAGTCGATCGCCGGCGCGATCTCGACCGGAACCCACGGCACCGGTGCCGCGTACGGTGGCCTCGCCACTCAGGTCGTCGGCGTCACCATGGTCACGGCAGCCGGCGAGTTCCTCCGCATCGACGAGGAGCACGAGAGCGAGCTGCTCCCCGCTGCGGCTCTCGGACTCGGCGCCCTCGGCATCATCGTCGAGGTGACCCTGCAGTGCGTGCCGGCGTTCGTCATGCACGCGATCGACGAACCGGTGCGTCTGGAGGAGGTGCTCGCCACCCTGGACGAGCGCGTGGCCGCCTCCGACCACTTCGAGTTCTATTGGTTCCCCCACACGGATATCGCGCTGACCAAGCGCCAGATGCGGCTGCCGGAGGCGACGGTGCGCAAGCCGCTCCCGGTGGTCGGACGGTGGATCGATGAGACGCTGCTCTCGAACGGGGTGTATCGCGTGGCGTGCGCTGCGGGTCAGGTCGTTCCGGCGATCACTCCGTCCTTCAGCCGGCTCGCGGTCAGGCTCACCGGAGATCGCGAGTACACCGAACTCTCGCACCGGGTGCTCATCCAGAGCAGGACAGTGCGATTCCGTGAGATGGAGTACGCGATCCCCGTCGAGAACGTCGTGCCGGCCTTCGAGGCGGTGCAGGCGCTGATCGCGCGGCGCGGATGGACGATCGAGTTCCCGATCGAGGTGCGCTTCGCCGCGTCCGACGACCGCTGGCTGTCGACGGCTCACGGACGCGCGAGCGCGTACATCGCCGTGCACCGCTACTGGCGGGCCGACCCCACGGAGTACTTCGGCGCCGTGGAGGAGATCATGCACGAGTTCGGCGGGCGCCCGCACTGGGGCAAGCTCCACACGCTCACGGCGCAGACCCTCCGGGAGCGATACCCGCGCTTCGACGACTTCGTCGCCTTGCGCGATCGCCTCGACCCGGAGCGTCGTTTCGGCAACCGCTACCTCGAGCGGGTCCTCGGCAGCTGATCGGGACGCAGGGGAGGCCGCGCGCGCCCAGTCCACGTGCAGACTGCGCGTCTAGGATGAGAGAAACACGAGGAAGGGTGGGGCTCTGATGGAATGGCTCGTGCCGGTACTGATCGTTGTCGGAGTGATCCTGCTCGTCGGCATCTATCTGTGGGCCACGTACAACTCGCTGGTGCAGCTGAACGTCCGCGTCGATGAGGCGTGGAGCGGCATCACGGTGCAGCTGAAGCGACGAGCCGACCTCATCCCGAACCTCATCGAGACGGTGAAGGGCTACGCGTCCCACGAGAAGGCCGTCTTCGAGAACGTCACGCGTGCGCGTGCCGAGACCCTGTCGGCCGGAGGGCCGGGCGAGGCGGGCATTGCCGAGGGGCACCTGCAGCAGGCGTTGCGGAGCCTCTTCGCGGTCGCCGAGGCGTACCCGCAGTTGCAGGCGAGCACGAACTTCCTCCAGGTGCAGCAGGCACTGGTCGACACCGAGGACAAGGTGCAGGCGGCGCGCCGTTTCTACAACGGCGGCGTGCGCGAGCTGAACACCAAGATCAAGGTCTTCCCCAACAACCTGTTCGCCAAGGGACTGGGTTTCTCCGAGCGGGAGTTCTTCGAGGTCGCCGACAGCAGCGCGATCTCCGAACCGCCGCGCGTGCAGTTCTGACGCCGGTCGTTCACCACGCCGACAGCAGGAGTCCGTCGGCGGTGAACTGCAGGTCGCCGCGCACGCTCCAGGAGTCCGTCCGATAGGTGGTCGTGCGGGCTTCGCCGTTCTGAGCGATGCCGGTGATGGTGGCCACCAGCACTCCACCCTCTGCGGTGAAACCGGCGGGAGTCAACGCGATGACCGGTGCCGTGTCGATCCGGTAGCGGATGGCATCCACCTCGCGGAACTCGGTCCCCCAAGGGATGCGTATGCGGCATCCGTCGGGGACTTCTGCGCTCTCAGCGGTGCAGCTCTCGAGGAGCGTATCGAGCTGGGCCTGCGCGACCGCCGTCGCCTCCGGCCGCAGCACGACGTCGAGCGTCGTCGTTGTCTTCATCCCTGGCAGCACCCGCGCCGCGCTCTCGCCCTCGAGCAGTGTCTCCGGCGCGGCGGCGAGGGCGTAGGTCGCGGGGAGCAGCAGTGTAGCCGTCTCCGCCGGAACGGTCGCATCGCCGATCGCGACATCCGACCCGATCGTCGTTTCCACGGTCAGTGTGCCGAGTCCCGTCGCATCGACGCTCCAGCGGCCGTCGACGATGGCGATCGTCAACTGCGCGGTGTGCGTCTCGCCGTCGAGTCGGAAGGAGATCGGGACGAAGGCCGACGTGCCGTCGTCTTCGCGTCGGGCGGTCGTGACCTCGGAGTCTTCGATGAACGCGGTGGCGGCGGCGAAGGCGACCAGTGCGGTATCCGACACGTCGATGCCGGTGGCCGCCACGGCGTCGGCGTCACCGGACTCAAGCGCCTGGACATAGGCGAGCGCCGCGTCTTCCGGCGTGGAGGAGCGGTTCGTCGACGACCAGAGCCAGAGCCCCGCGGCCACGACGACGAGACCGGCGACGCCGCCGAGCAGCCACCAACGGGCCCTTCTCACGCCGGACTCTCTCGCGCGTGCACGTGACGACGCACGGAGGCACCGGTGCCTGCTCCGGCCGCCAGTGCCCCATGCAGTGCTTCGGTGGCGTCACCCCACCTCGACACCGAGACGTGATCCAGGCTCTGCCAGGCCGCTGCGAGTCGGAGCTCGGCAGCGATCTGCTCGGCATCGCCGGGGCGGGCCTGCGGTTCCCACCAGGCGGATTGCACCTGCAGCGTCGATGTCGCGCGGTCGGACTTGAGATCGACGCGCGCGACGATGCGGTCGCCCACGAGGACCGGCAAGGAGTAGTAGCCGAACCGCCGCTTCTCGGCCGGCACGTAGATCTCGATGCGGTAGTCGAGCTCGAACGCGCGGAGTGCGCGATCTCGAAACCACACCACCGGGTCGAACGGCGTCAGAATCGCCGCGGCGTCGACCTTGCGGGGCAGCACCGCAGCACGATGCCGCCAGGCGGCGAGTGGACGCCCGCCGCGTTCCCAGCCGCGCACCTGTACGGGCTCCAGTTCGCCGGCGTCGACGAGCTCTGCGATCGAGCGGGCGACGGCGGCCCGGTCGCGGATCCGGTAGTAGTCGGCCAGGTCGGACTGCGTCGCGACGCCGCTCGATCGGGCCGCGCGGCGGGTCAGCTCACGGATGGCGTCGGCGCGGGAGACCTCTTGCGAACGGATGGCGTCAGGGATCACGTGCTCGGCCAGCGCATACGTGCGCTCGAACCCGCGTCGCCCGCTGATGGCGACATCGCCGGTGCGCCACAGGTGTTCAAGGGCGAGCTTGACGTCGTCCCAGTCCCACCAGGTGCCGCGTTCCCTGGGAGCATCGGCACGGAGATCGGCGGGACGCAAGGGCCCGCGCGCACGCAGCTCGTCCTGGACCCACTGCAGCGTTCGTGCATTGCTCGACATCCAGGACTCTTCGCCCGCCCAGCGCCGGCGGAAATCGTCCATGCGGAAACGCCACAGCGGCCAGTCCTCGATCGGGATGAAGGTCGCCTCGTGAGCGAGGTACTCCACGTAATGGGTCGTGCGCGAGAGGAAGACGCGGTCGAGCAGGGCCGGTTCGTAGGCACCCAGCCGCGAGAACAACGGCAGGTAGTGGGATCGTGCGAACACGTTCACGGAGTCGATTTGCAGCACACCGAGACGATCCATCACCCGGTGCACGTGGCGCCCCGCGACCGATGCGGGCCGCGCGCGGGTGAAGCCCTGCGCGGCCAGAGCGATGCGGCGTGCCTGGGTCGGAGTGAGGGTGTCGGTCACACGGTCAGGGTATCGCCGAGCGCCGACATGGACCCTCCGGGGAAAGATGCGTTCGAGGGCATACGGCGTGACCGTAGACTTGGGCGATGAGTGAGGACCAGCGACCCCGACTGAGAGATCTGTTCCGTCCGCGCCCGGTCTCCACCGAGCGCACCGTGTCGACCGAGGCCGACGAGGCGGTACCGCTGCCTCTGCGCATCACGGCGGGCTATGCCTGGCGGCTGCTGCTGATCGCGGCGGCGATCGGCGTATTCATCTGGCTCGTGATGCTGCTCAAGCTCCTGGTCATCCCCCTCATGGTGGGCATCCTCATCACCGCGCTCCTGTGGCCGGCCTTCTCGTGGATGCTGCGGCGTGGTCTCCCGCGCTGGCTGGCGATCGCCATCTCGCTCATCGGGACGGCCGCCATCGTCACCGGGCTGATGTGGCTCGTCGTCTGGCAGGTGCGTGCTCAGCTGCCCGATGTGCAGCAGCGTTCGACCGAGGCCTTCGATCAGTTCCAGGTCTGGTTGCACGAGGGTCCGCTGAGCCTCTCCGACACGCAGATCGCGAACTACCTGCAGCAGGGTCTCGACTTCCTCAACGAGCAGGCGCAGGTGCTGTGGACCGGCGCCCTGGCGATCGGGACCACCGTCGGGCACGTCGCCACGGGTGCCGTGCTGTCGTTGTTCATCCTGATCTGTCTCCTCGCCGACGGCGCCGGCATCTGGCGGTGGACCCTCCGGATCTTCCCGCGCAAGGCTCAGCCGGCCGTCGACGGAGCGGCCCGCAACGGCTGGACCACGATCGTGAACTACGCGCGCACGCAGCTGTTCGTCGCGACGATCGACGCGATCGGCATCGGACTCGGGGCGTTCCTGTTGCAGGTGCCCCTCGCGCTCCCGGTCGCCGTCCTGGTGTTCCTCGGCTCGTTCATCCCGATCGTGGGTGCGGTCGTGACCGGCGCCGTCGCCGTGTTCCTGGCACTGGTGTACAACGGCCCCTGGATCGCGCTCTGGATGCTCCTGGTCGTGCTGGCCGTCCAGCAGATCGAAGGACACATCCTGCAGCCGATCATGATGGGCTCGGCGGTCAAGGTGCATCCGCTCGCCGTCGTCCTCGTCGTGGCAGGTGGAGCGATGATCGCCGGCATCCCCGGCGCACTGTTCGCGGTGCCGTTGGCGGCGTTCATCAACGTCGCAGCCGTGACCATCAGCTCGGGATCCTGGCGCACGGGCGTCGGGCCGAGCGGAGACCTTATCTGGAGCACAGTACCGCGCGAGCGGAGACGGAGGAATCGATGAGTGCAGTCCCCAGCCTGACCGAGTTCGAGCACGCTGCTCAGAGTCTGGCTGAGGTGATCTCGCACACGCCGACGCTGCCGTCGCGAGCGCTCTCCGACATCCTCGGCGCCCCGGTGCTGCTGAAGATGGAGAACCTCCAGCGCACGGGATCCTTCAAGATCCGCGGCGCGGCCTACCGGCTGTCGAAGCTGAGCGCCGAAGAGCGCTCGCGTGGCGTGGTCGCAGCCTCAGCCGGAAACCACGCGCAGGGAGTGGCCCTGGCGGCGCAGGCACTCGGCATCCCGGCGACGATCTTCATGCCTCTGGGCGTTCCGGTGCCGAAGCTGCTCGCCACGCGCGGCTACGGAGCGGAAGTCGTGCTGGAGGGGGAGACGGTGGCGACCTCGCTGCGTCTCGCCGCTGAGTTCTCCGAGCGCACGGGTGCGGTGCTGATCCATCCGTTCGATCACCGCGACATCGTGATCGGGCAGGGAACGCTCGGACTCGAACTCCTCGAGGACGCGCCCGACGTCGACACCGTCGTGCTCGGGATCGGCGGGGGCGGTCTGATCGCCGGCGTCGCGGCAGCCGTGAAGGCACGCGCCGCCGAGCTCGGCCGTACGGTCCGCATCATCGGTGTGCAGGCCGAGAACGCCGCCGCCGTTCCGCCGTCGCTCGAGGCAGGCGAGCCCGTCGACATCGTCACCCGACCGACCATCGCCGACGGCATCCTGGTCGCTCGTCCCGGTGCCGTCCCGTTCGACATCATCAAGGACCTCGTCGACGAGGTCGTCACGGTCTCCGACGACGACCTGGCACGGGCCATCCTCATCCTGCTGGAGCAGGCGAAGGTCGTGGTCGAGCCCGCCGGTGCCGCCGGTGTAGCGGCGATCCTGGCAGGCAAGGTGACGGGCAGCGGAACCACCATGGCCGTGTTGTCGGGCGGTAACATCGATCCGCTCCTGCTGCAGCGCGTGGTGTCGCACGGACTCGCCGCTTCCGGTCGCTACCTGACGATCCGCATCCCTCTGCCCGACCGCCCCGGTCAGCTGGCCCGCGTCTCCGAGCTCATCGCCGAGGCCGGCGCGAACGTGATCGAGGCCATGCACACCCGCCACGGTCATGGTCTGCAGATCAGCGACGTCATCCTCGAGCTCAGTGTCGAGACGCGCGGTCCCGAGCACTCCGAGCACACGCTCGACACCTTGCGTCGCGCCGGCTTCGAACCCATCCTCGTCCCCGATTGAGCACGACTGCGCATTCACACAGAAGCGCCCCCGCGTCCTGAGGATGCGGGGGCGCTTCTGTGTGGCGTCTCAGCCCGTGTACGTCTCGACGTTCACGATCTCCACGCTGATCTCGCGGCCGTTCGGGGCCTCGTACGACGACTTCTCGCCGACCTTGAGGCCGAGGATGGCCTGGCCGAGCGGGCTGGCTTCGCTGTAGACATCGAGGTCGCTGCCGGCGGCGATCTCGCGGCTGCCGAGCAGGAACACCTCTTCGCCGCCGGCGACGAGGGCGGTGACGACGGTGCCGGGCTCGACGATTCCGCGGCTGGCCGGAGCTTCGCCCACCTTGGCGGTCTTCAGCAGAGCCTCCAGCGTGCGGATGCGCGCCTCCTGCTTGCCCTGCTCGTCCTTCGCGGCGTGGTACCCGCCGTTCTCCTTGAGGTCGCCCTCTTCGCGGGCCGCCTCGATGCGCTTGGCGATCTCGTCGCGGCCGAAGGTGGACAGGTGCTCCAGCTCGGCGACGAGCCGGTCATACGCTTCCTGCGTGAGGAAGGGAACCTGAGCATCGGTGGACATGACGAAGCTCCTTCTTTCGGGATCCCTCCGGCATGCTGCGGGGGATATGCCAAGACGCCCCGGCACGGTGCCGGGGCGTCGTCTTGTCTGGCACGAGTCTAGGCGACCCAGCAGCTGTTCACCAAACCTGTGGTGGCCTCTGACACCGTGGGGATCGTGACGGAGCGCGCCTGCGAGTGGCTGTCTCCGGCCTCGATCTCGACGATCTTCCAGCCGACGACACCGAACTCCTCGTCGAGGGCCTCGACGGCGCACACCACGTCTTTGCCCTGCACTCCGGTGACCTGGAAGGTGATGTTCACGGAGTGCTCGTCGACGAGCTCGAAGCCCAGATCGTCCGCGTCGACGGACGCCATCGACTGGGCCACGGTCATCCAGCTGAAGGCGCCGATGATCAGCAGTGCGATCGCACCGCCGATGATCCACGGCGCGCGGCGTCGTCGGGTTCGGCCATAGCGTTCGTCGAGCTCTTGTGCGGTCGTCACGGGTGGGTCTTCCGGTCGTTAGGCTGGTGTTACCAGGTTATGCGACCTGCGTACGAAAGGCCGATTCATGTTCTCTCTGTCCGAGACCCCGATGCCGACGCCGAGCATGACCGTCGACCCGGTGTCGGTCACCCCGGGGTTCGTCGGTTTCGCCGCGATCGTCGTGGTCGTGATCGCGGTGATCCTGCTGATCTGGGACATGAACCGCCGCATCCGCCGCGTCCGGTACCGCGAAGAGGTGCGCGATGAGCTCGACGCCGAGGAAGCAGCGCGGGCCGAGGGCGATGCCGCCGCGGCTCCCGGAAAGGGCGCGCCGACCTCGGACGGCACCGCTGCCTCTGACACCGACGGCGATACGCCCGCGCGCTGACCTCGCGTCACGGTGCGCCCAGCGAGGGCGACAGCGGCGACAGGGCGATGAGCAGGCATGCGGTCCAGTGGCAGAGGAACGCGAGCACCGTGCACACGTGGAAGATCTCGTGGAATCCGAAGTGCCCGGGCCAGGGGTTCGGCTTCTTGAGCGCGTAGACGACCGCGCCTCCCGTGTACAGGAGCCCGCCGACGATCACCAGCACCATCATCGCGAAGTTCGCGTTCATGAGATCGAAAAGATACATCACGGCTGCCCATCCGAGCAGCAGGTAGAGCGCGACGTAGAGCCAGCGCGGGGCGTGGATCCAGAACACCCGGAAGAGGATGCCGACCAGCGTGCCTCCCCACACCAAGCTGAGCAGCAGCACGCCCTTCTCCGGCGGCAGCGCCAGCACCGCCAGCGGTGTGTAGGTACCGGCGATGAGCAGGAGGATGTTGGCGTGGTCGATGCGCTTGAGCAGCACCTTCACCTTCGGCCGCCAGTCGATGCGGTGGTACAGCGCCGAGTTGCCGAACAGCAGCAGTGACGTGAGCATGAACACGGCGGAGGCCCACTTCGCTGCGGCACCTTGGGAGACGACGATCAGCACCACGCCGGCGACCAGTGCCACCGGGAACGTGCCGGCATGGATCCATCCTCGCCAGGTCGGCTTGGTCTCGAGGGCGGCATCGACAGCCGCGGCTTCGAGCAGAGGCAGCTGAGGGACGTCGGGACCGGAGGGCTCGGGAGTACTCACACGCTCACTCTAAGCCGACCCGCATACCGTGCAGGGCACATATATCCCAGCTTCCGCACACGATGCCGCAGGCCCCGGCACGGTAGCGTAGGGAGGTGATGTCACGCGAGAGCCCGGGGCGAGGGCCGCTGTATCGGCTCTACACCAACAGGTTGCGCCGCCACCTCGATCCGGCCACGGTGCCGCATCATGTCGCGATGATGATCGACGGCAATCGCCGGTGGGCGCGTCAGCTCGGATTGGACACGCCCGCGGAGGGACACCGAGCAGGCGCTGCGAAGATGCGCGAGTTCCTCGGCTGGTGCGACGAGCTCGGCGTGCGCGTGGTGTCGCTCTATCTGCTCTCCAGCGACAACCTGAGAAAGCGCGACTCCGCGGAACTCGCCGACCTCATCGAGATCATCGCCGAACTCGCCGAGGCCCTGTCGCAGGAGGGGAACTGGCGGGTGAAGCACGTCGGACGCTCCGACATCCTCCCCGCAGAACTCGCACGGGTGCTCTCGGATGCGGAGAACCGCACCAAGGATCACACCGGACTGCACGTGAATCTCGCCGTCGGCTACGGCGGCCGCAATGAGATCGTCGACGCGGTGCGGAGCATCATCGCGAAGCATGAGGCCTCCGGTGGCACGCTGGAGGACCTCGCCGCCCACCTCACGCCCGAGATGATCGGCGAGCACCTCTACACGGGTGGGCAGCCCGATCCCGACCTCGTGATCCGCACGAGTGGGGAGCAGCGGCTCAGCGACTTCCTCTTGTGGCAGAGCGCGCACAGCGAGTTCTACTTCGTCGAGGCGTTGGGCCCCGACCTGCGTCAGGTGGACTTCCTCCGGGCGATCCGCGACTACGCCGACCGCGACAGGCGCTTCGGTCGCTGACCCGGCGACGGGCCCGCGCGGGCCCGTGCCACAATGACGAAGTGAGCACTTTCCAGGACTATGTCGACACCTTCGACAACGAGTCCGGCTACCTGAACTGGGCGGCCTTCGGCCCGCTGTCGCCCTCCGTACGCGAAGAGGTGTTCGCCGATGCCGACCTGCTCGGCAGCGGACGACCGTCCTCCCTCTCCCTGGTCGCCGAGCGCATCGGTCAGGCCCAGGAACTCGTCGCCGAGCTGCTGGGCGGCGACGCCGACGACGTCACCCTGCAGCCGTCATCGACCCACGGACTCATGCACGCGCTGTTCGGCCTGTCCGGCGCTGTGATCGCGAGCACCGCCGAGTTCCCCAGCGTGAGCCTGACCCTGGAGCGCGCGTCGACGGCGTCTGATCGTGCGATCATCCCGCGCTGGATCACCCCGGACGACGGACGCGTCACCGCTGATGCCGTCATCGAGGCGCTGGATGACGAGGTGGTCGCCCTCGCCGTGAGCCACGTCGACTTCCGCACCGGGTATCGCACCGACCTGGCGGCGCTTCGCGAGGCGATCGGTCCCGACCGCCTGCTCATCCTCGACGCCGTCCAATCGTTCGGCGTGATCGATGTCGACTACTCCGCGGCCGATGTGGTGGTCGGACACGGCTACAAGTGGCTGCGCGCAGGCCGGGGCAGTGCCTTCGCGTGGTTCTCACCCCGCGCCAGAGAGCGCATCTCGCCCGTCCTCTCCGGTATCACCGGCACCACGGCCACCGGCCTGTTCGTCGACGAGCTCCCGGCGCCAGCGCCCTCGGCTCGCGCCTTCACCGTGAGTCAACCGGATACCCTCGCCGCGGGACGACTCGCGATCGGCGTGCGGGATGTGCGCGATGCCGGTGTCGCCGCCATCGAGCAGCGCCTCGCGGAACACGTCGACACCGTGATCGAGATCGCCGACCGCCATGGGATCGAGGTGCGCTCCCCGCGTGATCGCGTCGAGCGCGCCGGCATCGTGGCGCTCGCCCCGGAGGAGCCCGCACGCCTCGCCGCGGCACTTGCCAACGCCGGTCTCGTCGTGACCGCACGGGGATCCTCGGTGCGGATCGCGCCCCACGCGGGCACGGATGCGGCGACGTTCGCGCTTCTCGATGAGGCCCTGCACGCGTTCGGCAACGAGACGTTCACCAGCGCTTAACGAATCGCTGGCGTGTCGAGTCCGCGTTAATCGCCCACGCGGTCGTACGTTCTAGGCATCGGGCAAGGCGCCCGTTCGAGTCGGCCTCAGGTTGACGACTCGTGACCCCCTGGTCGACTCGTTCGAATAGCCGGGATTACCCGGGTCGGGAGTGGGTCGTGACCACACGTACAGCGCAGCAGGCCACCAGCACCGCGCAGCAGTCCACCCGTAAGACGACGAGGCGAGCATCGTCCGCCGATCCGGATCAGGATCTGCGCACCTATGTCCTCGATACCTCGGTCCTGCTGAGCGATCCGCAGGCGTTCTTCCGGTTCGCCGAGCACTCGGTCGTCCTCCCCGTCGTCGTGATCACCGAGCTCGAGGGCAAACGGCACGATCCGGAGATCGGCTACTTCGCGCGGCAGGCCCTTCGACACCTCGATGACCTGCGCATCGAGCACGGACGCCTGGACTTCCCGGTCGAGGTCGGTGAGGGCGGCACGCTCCGGGTCGAACTCGCGAACACCGACTCGTCGGTGCTTCCGGCCGGCATCCGCCTCAGCGACAACGACACCCGCATCCTCTCGGTCGCGATGCACCTCGCGCAGGACGGTCAGGACGTCACGATCGTCTCGAAGGACCTGCCGATGCGTGTGAAGGCCGCCTCCCTGGGACTTCGCGCCGAGGAGTACCTCGCCGAGCAGGCGGTGGACTCCGGGTGGACCGGGATCTCGACGCTCGATCTCTCCGGCGACGACATCAGCGACCTCTACGAGAGCGAGGTCGGCATCAGCGAGCAGGCTCGCGGCCTTCCGGTGAACACCGGACTGATCATCCACTCCGAGCGCGGTTCTGCGCTTGGTCGGGTGAGCGGAGACGGCGAGTACCGACTGGTGCGTGGAGACCGCGACATCTTCGGGATGCACGGCCGTTCGGCGGAGCAGCGCATCGCGATCGACCTGTTGCTCGATCAGGAGGTCGGCATCGTCTCCCTCGGCGGACGCGCCGGCACCGGCAAGTCGGCGCTCGCGCTCTGCGCAGGACTCGAAGCGGTTCTGGAGCGGCAGCAGCAGAAGAAGATCATCGTGTTCCGACCGTTGTTCGCGGTCGGCGGGCAGGAGCTCGGCTACCTCCCCGGTGACCAGGGCGAGAAGATGGGCCCCTGGGGGCAGGCGGTGTTCGACACGCTCGGCTCGGTGGTCTCGGGCAACGTGATCGAGGAGGTGATCGAGCGTGGGTTGCTCGAGGTGCTCCCGCTGACCCACATCCGTGGGCGCTCCCTGCACGACGCGTTCGTGATCGTCGACGAGGCCCAGTCGCTCGAGCGCAACGTGCTGCTGACGGTGCTGAGCCGCATGGGGCAGAACTCGCGCGTGATCCTTACACACGACGTCGGCCAACGCGACAACCTCCGCGTCGGCCGTCACGACGGGATCGCCAGCGTGATCGAGACGCTGAAGGGACACGAGCTCTTCGGCCACGTGACCCTGACCCGCTCCGAACGGTCGGCGATCGCCGCGCTCGTCACCGAGCTCTTGGAGGGTGGAGAGCTCAGCTGACGGCGTGAAACAGCGGATGCCGCGAGGAACGAGTCCTCGCGGCATCCGCTGTTTCGTGGGGGACTCAGCCCGGGTGCGTCATCGACAGCAGGTCGAGCTTCTCGTCGAGCTGCTCGAGGGTGAGGTCGCCGCGCTCGACGTAGCCGAGGTCGATCACGGCGTCGCGCACCGTGATGCCCTTGGCGACCGAGTGCTTGGCGATCTTCGCCGCAGCCTCGTAGCCGATGAGCTTGTTCAGCGGCGTCACGATGGACGGGCTCATGCCCGCGAATGCGGCGGCGCGCTCGACGTTGGCCTGCAGACCGTCGATCGTCTTGTCAGCGAGCACGCGCGAGGCGTTCGAGAGCAGACGGATCGACTCGAGCACGGCCGTGCCCATGACCGGGATGGCGACGTTCAGCTCGAAGGAGCCGGATGCGCCGGCCCAGGCGACCGTCGCGTCGTTGCCGATCACGCGTGCGCACACCATCAGCACGGCCTCGGGAACGACCGGGTTGACCTTGCCCGGCATGATCGAGGAACCAGGCTGCAGGTCGGGGATGTGCAGCTCGCCGAGACCCGTGTTGGGGCCGGAGCCCATCCAGCGCAGGTCGTTGTTGATCTTGGTCAGCGAGACCGCGATCGTGCGCAGCGCGCCGGAGGCCTCGACCAGTCCGTCGCGGTTGGCCTGCGCCTCGAAGTGGTCCTTGGCCTCGGTGATGGGAAGCTCGGTCTCTGCCGCGAGCAGCGCGATGACCTTCTGCGGGAAGCCGAGCGGGGTGTTGATGCCGGTGCCGACTGCGGTGCCGCCCAGCGGGACCTCGGCGACGCGGGGGAGAGCGGACTGCACGCGCTCGATGCCCAGACGGATCTGACGGGCGTAGCCACCGAACTCCTGGCCCAGGGTCACCGGGGTGGCATCCATCAGGTGGGTGCGGCCGGACTTGACGGCGTTCTTCCACAGCTCGGCCTTCGCCTCGAGGGCGACGGCGAGGTGGTCGAGCGCGGGGATGAGCGTGTCGATGAGGGCCTGGGTGACCGCGATGTGCACCGAGGTCGGGAACACGTCGTTCGACGACTGCGAGGCGTTCACGTGGTCGTTGGGGTGAACGGTCGCACCGAGGATGCGCGTCGCGAGCGTCGCCAGCACCTCGTTCATGTTCATGTTCGACGAGGTGCCGGAGCCGGTCTGGTAGGTGTCGACCGGGAACTCGCCGTCGTGGTCTCCGGAGGCGACCTGGTCTGCGGCCTGGGCGATCGCATCGGCGATGGCACCGTCGAGAGTGCCGAGCTCCTTGTTGGCCAGTGCCGCGGCCTTCTTGATGCGGGCCAGGGCAGCGATCTGGGTCGATTCCAGTCCCTTGCCCGAGATCGGGAAGTTCTCCACGGCGCGCTGGGTCTGCGCTCCGTAGAGCGCGTTCACGGGCACCCGCACCTCACCCATGGTGTCGTGCTCGATGCGGTAGTCCTGCTCGGTCATTCCGAACCCTCCTTGGTTGCGGGGTCAGTTCCCTCGGTGGTGACGCCGTCGGCGTCGATTCCGACCGTGATCACGGGCACCGCGGTGCCCTCGGCCAGACGATAGTTGGCGCCGACGATGCCCAGGCGACCCGCGGACACGGCGTCGCTGATGATCTCGGACGACTGCAGCAGATCACTCACGGTGTTGCGCAGATGCTCGATGCCGACCAGTTCCGAGTCGATCTCGGCGACGGTGGTCCCGCCGCTCTCGGCCAGCACCTTGCGCGCGGCGGGAACGATGGGGGCGATCAGCTTCCAGATGTGCGGGGGCAGGGGAGCGGCATCGATCGCGGTGCCGTCGATCGCCGCACGCACGGCGCCGCAGGAGTCATGGGCGAGCACGACGATCAGCGGCACTTCGAGCACCGCGACGGCATACTCCAGGCTCGCGACGATCGACTCGCCGATCACCTGTCCGGCGTTGCGCACCACGAACAGGTCGCCGAGGCCGAGGTCGAAGATGATCTCGGCGGCGAGGCGCGAGTCCGAGCATCCGAACAGCGTGGCGACCGGATGCTGTGCTGCCGTCAGATCCTTGCGGCGGGCGACGTCTTGATTCGGGTGCCGGGGTTCGTCCTGCACGAAACGGCGGTTGCCGTCCTGCATCTGCTTCCAGGCAGCGGTGGGGGTCAACGGGTGCGTCATGGGGCCTCCGAGATGATGCGGATCTGCGGAATGAGGGACTCGGCGAGTTCGGCGGTCGAATCGGCCGAGCGCGAGCCGTAGAGGAGGATGTAGTCGTCGCCGGCCTGCGTGCCGATGGCATACGTCACGTTCGCGTTCGATTCAGCGCTTCCGGGCTTGTACACGTCCCAGTCGAGGCCGCCGATGCGCACGGTGTCGGTCGGCGCGATGCCGTTCAGACGCTGCGGAGCCCAGGAGGAATCGGCGTCGAACGCCTGGGCCACCTTGATGAACCCGCGCTCCGTGTCGGACTTCGGGGCCAGGGTGACCTCCCACACCACGGTGGCCCCACCCTGCATCTCGGCGCCGTTCGCACGCCAGAAGTCGCCGAGCTCGGGGATGAGCACGGGGCGATCCATCGACGACTCCACGCCCTCGGCGACGGCGGCGACATCCAGTGGCTTCTGCTCGACCGGCGTGCCGCGAGGGACGGCGAAGATGATGACGGCGACCACGGCGACCGTGACCAGGAGCGCCGCCACGAGGTTTCTCACCGTCTGGCTCGACCGGTAGGCCTTGCTGAACGCGGCCTTGCGGGCGGCGGTCTCTTCCGGAGTCTCGGGGCGGCCGAGCTCGGCGATGATCGGGGGCTGCTTGCTCACGAGTCTCCTGCCGGCGTCTCGACATCGGATGCCGCGGCACGAGCGGCGTCGAGGCGGCGCTTGGCGCCCAGCAGCCACTCTTCGCAACGGGCGGCGAGGGCCTCACCGCGTTCCCAGAGGGCGAGCGAGTTCTCGAGGGTCGGGGATCCCTGTTCGAGTTCGGCGACGACCTTGACGAGCTCGTCTCGAGCCGCCTCGAACGACAGCGTGTCCACAGGGGTGTCGTTCAGGGCGCTCACTCCTCCATCTTACGTCGTGCGCCGCGGGTGTCCGGCTCAGGCGTCTTCCGCGATCTCGCCCTCCGAGCGGGCGGTCAGCGAGCCCCGGTCGAGGGTGATCGTGAGCGTGCTTCCGGCCGGCGCATCGGCGGCGTCGCGCAGGATCACGCCCCCATCGAGGTGGGCGATCGCGTAGCCACGAGCCAGGGTCGCGGCGGGCGAGAGCGCGCGGAGAGATGCCCGAAGCTCTCCGGTGCGGCGCCCGGCGTCGTCGAGCTGTCGGTTCACGGTGTCACGGCCGCGTCCGAGCAGCAGCCAGATCTCCTGGGCGCGGGCGTCGATGATCGGTGCGGGCGAACGCAGCACCGGGCGGGAGCGGAGCTGCTCCAGTTGAGCGATGTCGTGTGTGAGGCGCTGCGTGAGCCTCGTGGTCGCGCGGGACCGCAGCTGCGCGATGAGCGCCCGCTGCTCACCGACATCGGGGACGACGCGCTTGGCGGCATCGGTCGGCGTCGAAGCGCGCAGATCGGCCACATCGTCGAGCAGCGGATGGTCGTTCTCGTGCCCGATAGCGCTCACGACGGGCGTGGAGGCCGCTGCGACCGCGCGCACGAGCCGCTCATCGCTGAAGCCGAGGAGCGTCTGCGGGTCTCCGCCGCCGCGGGCGATGATGATCACATCGACCTCGGGGTCGGCGTCGAGCCGGGCGAGGGCGGCGAGCGTGTCGGGAACGCAGCGGTCGCCCTGCACGGCGGCGTACTCGGTGCGGAAGCGCACCTGCGGCCAGCGCAGCTCGGCGTTGCGGTGCACATCCTTCTCGGCGTCCGAGCGCTCGCCCGTGATCAGGCCGATCACATGCGGCAGGAAGGGCAGGCGCTTCTTGCGCGAAGAGTCGAACAGGCCTTCCTGTCGCAGCTGCGCGCGCAGCTTCTCGAGGCGCTCGAGCTGGTCGCCCAGCCCGACGTGCTTCATCGCGGAGACAGCGAAGCTGAAATCGCCGGCCTTGACGAAGTAGTCGGCCTTGACCGCGGCGACCACATGATCGCCGATGCCGATGTCGGAGGGGATGCGCCCGCGCACGCTCGACCACACTCGGATGGAGATCTGCGCGTCGGAGCGGGTGTCCTTCAGCCGCGCGAACACGTTGCCGGCGCGCACATTCCAGGAGGTGATCTCTCCCTCGACCCAGACGGTGTTCCACCGTGCGATGAAGTCGCGGATGGTGGCGTTCAGCCGGGTGACCGAGGTGGGGGCGTCGGCCGTCGAGTCGCGGGGTGCGACGGAATCGGCCGGTGGCGTCTCGCCCCGGCCCGTGGTCGCTTCGAAGACTGTCATCCGCTCCCGTTCCCGCTCCCGCGTCTCCCCGGCCTCGCACAGCTGCGCGGCGGTAGAATTCAAGGGTGACTTCGACTGCCGTTCATCTCCCCGTGCCCCGCCTTCCACGAGTGCGTGCGGCGGCCGGGCGGCTTCAGGATAACCCGGTGGCCGGACACAAGCGGGTTCTGCTCGCCGCACCGCGCGGATACTGCGCGGGTGTGGACCGTGCCGTGGTGGCCGTGGAGAAGGCCCTCGAGCGCTACGGCGCCCCGGTCTACGTGCGCAAGCAGATCGTGCACAACATCCACGTGGTGACCGAGCTCGAGGAGAAGGGCGCCATCTTCGTCGAAGAGGTCGATGAGGTCCCTGAGGGGGCCCACGTCGTCTTCAGCGCCCACGGTGTCTCGCCGGCGGTCGTGAACGCGGCATCCGATCGAGGACTCCACGCGATCGATGCGACTTGCCCCCTCGTCACCAAGGTGCACCGCGAGGCCGTGCGCTTCGCACGCGACGATTTCGAGATCCTGCTCATCGGCCACGAGGGCCACGAAGAGGTCGAGGGGACGGCAGGGGAAGCCCCGGAGCACGTCACCGTCGTGAACTCTCCCGAGGAAGCCGACACCGTCGTGGTGAAGGACCCGAACAAGGTCGTCTGGCTCTCGCAGACCACCCTCTCGGTCGACGAGACGATGGAGACGGTCAACCGTCTGCGCATGCGATTCCCCGAACTCCAGAATCCGCCGTCCGATGACATCTGCTACGCGACGCAGAACCGTCAAGTCGCGATCAAGAAGGTCGCCGCCGGAGCAGACCTGGTGATCGTCGTCGGCTCATCGAACTCGTCCAACAGCGTGCGCCTCGTCGAGGTCGCCCTCGAGTACGGGGCGAAGGCCGCCTATCGCGTGGACTACGCAGAAGAGATCCAGCAGGAGTGGCTCGACGGGGTCGAGACCGTCGGTGTGACCAGCGGGGCATCCGTGCCCGAAGTGCTGGTGCGCGAGGTGCTCGATGCGATCGGCGACGCCGGCTACCGCGACATCGAAGAAGTGAAGACGGCAGAGGAAGACCTCATGTTCTCCCTGCCCAAGGAACTGCGTCAAGATGCTGCGGGTCAGCGCGACGCGCGGGCCCTCGGTGGTCGCGCGTCCGGAGGAGGCGCTTAGCGGTGAGCGCCGCGGAGGCGGAGCCCACCCTCATCGGGTCGGTGCAACGCGCTCTGCGGCTGGTCGACATCGTCGCCAATTCACCTCGGCCGCTTCCTCCCAAGATGCTCGCGGCCATCACCGGTCTGACCCCCGGTACCACCTACAACCTGGTGCGCACGCTCGTGCATGAGGGATACCTCTCCTCGGAACCGGACGGTGTCGTGCTGGGCACTCGGTTTCCGTCGTTCCAGCAGCAGATCAGCTCGCGGGGAGTGTTCCTCGCCCGCGTGCGCGCAGCGCTGCGGGAGGTGACCGAAGACGTCGGAGCCACGGCGTATCTCTCCCGCTTCGATGACGGGGAGATGCACATGGTCGACATCGTCGACGCTGTCCGCAATCCCCGGATAGAGCTGTGGGTGGGGCTGCAGTCCAGCGCTCATGCGACCGCGCTGGGCAAGCAGATCCTCGCCGAACTCCCGGAAGCGGATCGCCTGGACTACCTCTCGCGGCATCGTCTGCCGGAGCTCACACCGCGCACCATCACCGATCGCAGGGCATTGCTGACGCAGCTGGAGCGCTCTCCGGGGTGGACGATCGATCAGCAGGAATACGCGATCGGCGCCACCTGCGTCGCTGTGCCGGTCATCGCCCCCGGGGTCATCGCCTCGCTGGCGATCTCGTTGCCGGCCGATGGTGCCGTGGTCGATCGCACGCTCGTCTCGACGCTCCAGCGCACTGCACGCCGTCTCTCTCTGCAGCTCGGGGCCAACGTGCTGGAGGAGGGTTCCTCCGGAGCCGAGTTCACTATCTGAAGGAGGGCCCCTGGCGCGTCGGCACGCGTTTTCCTACTATGGGAACAGTGGCGGCATACGTGAACGTCACCGATCGCCTCTAGCGTCCCCAGCGCTGGCGGTCAATCTGGATGAGGAGCGTCCCCACGCTCCACGTCCGCGGCCCCGAGAAGTCCCCACTTCTCCGGGGCCGCTATCGTTTGTGCCCCACAGGGAGCGGTCGCCCGCTGTGAACCGGCCCGAGGTTGTGCCGTTAGCATGGCGGGATGAGCGACCAGCGGCCCCAGTACGGCGAACTCGCGACCCCCGAGGAACAGCGACGAGCCGCCGGCCTGCCCCCGCTCGACGAGGTCGTGATCGCACCGCCCTCGGCGCCACTGCCGCCCGCGGTTCAGGCCGGGAACCCGGTGAACGAGTCTTCGACGAAGCGGTCGCATCCTGTCGATCGCTTCGCGACGATCGTGATGCTCGCCTACGGACTGATCAACGTCGTCATCACCGGCCTGTCCTACCTGGACCTGCCGAGCGTCATGAACCAGACCATGAAGGTCGTCGGCATCGAGGGGGAGTTCACGAACTTCGCGCAGGCGAAGACCTGGGGGATGATCGCCGCGATCGTCCTCGTCGTCGGATGGTCGATCACCGCTGCGCTCTCGATCCGACGCCTGCGTCGTGGCCGCCTCACCTGGTGGCTCCCGATCGTCGGAGCGATCGTCACCATCGGCGTGGTCTCCGTCTGCATCGCGGTGCCGATGATGAGTGACCCTGCCTTCGTCGCCCACCTCGAGCAGATGACGACTCCCTGACCTCAGCCGGTCGGCGTCGACGCACGTCGGCCCATCGGGACGCAGAAGGGGCCCGGCAGGAATGCCGGGCCCCTTCTGCTGTCTCGTTCGCGGATCAGCTCTGGGACTGTCCGTACGAGCCGAGCTGACGGGTCGACTCGACCACGCGGG
Organism: Microbacterium sp. UCD-TDU; assembly: GCF_000340625.1. Lineage (NCBI taxonomy): Bacteria > Bacillati > Actinomycetota > Actinomycetes > Micrococcales > Microbacteriaceae > Microbacterium > Microbacterium sp. UCD-TDU. The sequence goes on along the minus strand of NZ_KB454446.1, from coordinate 116,897 downwards.
CGGCCATCGCCGACTCGGCGATCTTGCCCCAGGCGCGCGGGTCGTACTGCTTCTTGTTGCCGACCTCGCCATCCACCTTCAGCACGCCGTCGTAGTTCTTGAACATGTAGTCGGCGATCGCACGCGTGTAGGCGTACTGCGTGTCGGTGTCGATGTTCATCTTGATGACACCGTTGGCGACCGCGAGGGCGATCTCCTCATCTGTCGAGCCGGAGCCGCCGTGGAACACCAGGTCGAGCGGCTTGGCGCCGGTGTTGTACTTCGCCGCGACCTCGGCCTGGATCTCGCCGAGCAGCTCAGGGCGCAGCTTGACGCCACCGGGCTTGTACACGCCGTGCACGTTGCCGAAGGTCAGGGCGGCGATGTAGCGGCCCTGCTCGCCGAGACCCAGCGCCTGAACCGCCTGGTCGACATCGGCGAAGGTCGTGTAGAGGGCCTCGTTCGAGCCCTCGTGCTGCACGCCGTCCTCTTCGCCGCCGACGACGCCGATCTCGACCTCGAGGATGGCGTTGATGTTCTTCATGCGGGGGAGCAGGTCCTTGGCGATCTCGATGTTCTCCGCGAGGGGAACAGCGGAGCCGTCCCACATGTGGGACTGGAAGATCGGGTTGCGGCCGGCCTTGACTTCTTCCTCGGAGGCGGCGATCAGCGGCTCGACGAAACCGGCCAGCGCGTCCTTCGGGCAGTGGTCGGTGTGCAGCGCGACGGTGATCGGGTAGTTCTTCGCGACCTCGGTGGCGAAGCGCGCGAACGCGAGCGCGCCCGCGGCGCGAGCCTTCACCGTGTGGCCGGCGAAGTAGTCGGCGCCACCCGTGGTGACCTGGATGATGCCGTCGGAGCCGGCCTCGGTCAGCCCCTGGAGGACGGAGTTGATCGTCTGCGAGCTGGAGACGTTGAATGCGGGGTACGCGAAGCCGCCGGCCTTCGCGCGGTCGAGCATTTCGGCGTACTGATCCGGGGTGGCGACGGGCATGAGAACTCCTGCGATAGGGGAAGCCGGGACAGCTGCCACTCTATCGGGGCGCGCACGCTGATACCGCAGCCCAGATCTCCGCCGAGCACGATGGCTTCTGCCTGGCTGTTAAGAAACCGGATTCCTTCGTCGGATTCGGGCCGAAAGGCGGCGGATTCGGACGAGATGGTGGCTAGGCTGACCGCATGGTGAGTCTGACAGCGGATCTGAGCCCTCTTCGTCCCGACCGTAACCTCGCGATGGAGCTGGTGCGTGCGACGGAGGCCGCGGCCATCCGTGCGGTCCCCTTCATCGGTCGCGGAGCCAAGGAGGCAGCGGACGGCGCCGCCGTCGACGCGATGCGCGCGTTCCTCGGCACGGTCGACTTCCAGGGGCGAGTGGTCATCGGCGAGGGCGAGAAGGACAACGCCCCGATGCTCTTCAACGGCGAGGTCGTCGGCACGGGCCGTGGACCGCTGTGCGACATCGCGGTCGATCCCATCGACGGCACCTCGCTCACCGCAGCCGGTCGTCAGAACGCACTCTCGGTGATCGCCGTCTCCGACCGTGGCACCATGCTCGATGCCTCGACCGTCTTCTACATGGACAAGCTCGTCACCGGCCCGGCAGGCGTCGGCGTCGTCGACATCCGTCTTCCCATCGGCGAGAACATCCGCAAGCTCGCCGGCGCGCTCGACAAGCCTGTCGACGAGATCGTCGTCTCGGTGCTGAACCGTCCGCGTCACGAGCAGCTCATCCAGGAGATCCGCGATGCGGGTGCCGGCACGCGTCTCATGAGCGACGGTGACGTCGCCGGTGGCATCAACGCCGCCCGTCACGATGCTCGCACCGATATGTGCGTCGGCGTCGGCGGCAGCCCTGAGGGCATCGTCACGGCGTGCGCGATCAAGGCTCTCGGCGGACACATCCAGGGACGCCTCTGGCCGCGCGATGACGATGAGCGCCAGCGCGGCATCGATGCCGGTCTCGATATGGACAAGGTCTACGAGGCCGATGATCTGGTGCAGGGCAACAACACGATCTTCGTCGCCACCGGCGTCACCGACGGCCAGCTCGTCGCCGGTGTCCGTCGTGAACGCGGCTACGTCTACACCGAGAGCGTCGTGCTCCGAGGAGCCTCCGGAACGCTTCGTCGCATCGCTTCGGAGCACCTCGTCTCGAAGTGGCTCTGATCCTTCGCTCGTCCTCTGACACGTGATCATCGCCGGCGACATCGGCGGCATCGTTATCGAGCCGGTACCGCCTCACAGCCACTCGATCCACGGTTCTCTGGGGTGCCGTGTCACAATTGTCACTGGGTTTGTCGCCGTCGACGGAGCCGCCAGGCACCGCAGGCACAGGAGGGCGAACAGATGACAACGCAGCACACGAGCGGTTCGAAGGCCGCCCCGACGAAGATCATCACGACCAACACGGGGCGCATCCTCCGGGTGAGCGCAGATGCGGAATCCGTTCCGACGCCCCCGGTCACGACGCCACCGGCCGCGATGGTCGATCCGGCTCGTCGCGCCGACGTCCTCTTCCGCGTCCGCCGCGATGAAGGGCACGAGATCAGCTCCTGGTGGATGATCGGAGCGTTCCTGGCCACCAGCGGACTCGTCATCCTGCTGCTCAGCGGCGTTCCTGGCATCGCCTGATCCGTCGTCGCTGAACGCCCGCGGAGTTACCGCATCACCGGTTGATGCTCTGCCGAAGGTGTCACCCTTCGTCGAGTCGAAGCCGCACGTCGCCCACATCGGCGCGGACGGCCTCGGGCTGGACGGCCTCTGCGGGATCGAGTGGGTCGATATGAGCAGACTCGCCGTCTGAGAGAGCTTCCCGCGCCGCGGTCGAGTCTGCAGCGAGCAGCTCCGGTGCGGTGAATCGCCGGCCTGTGCTCGCCGTCGTCGGGGCGGCTGTCGCGAGCGCTGACGCGTCGACGCCGGGGAACTGACGAGCGGTGACGAGCACACGGGTCTCGAGCGATCCGGCGAACCGGTTGTAGCTGTCGACAGTGCGCTCCAGCGCTCGACGCAGATCGTCGGCGTGCCCGGCGAGCGTTCCCAGCCGGTCGTAGAGCTGCGTGCCGAGCGCGAGCAGGGTGCGCGCCTCGGTCGAGACCTCCTGCTGCGTCCAGGTGAAGGCCACGGTCTTCAGCACAGCCCAGAGGTTGACGGGGGAGGCGAGCGCCACTCGGCGACTGAACGCATAGTCGAGGAGGGTCGGGTCTTCATCGATGGCTGCGGCCAGCAGCGATTCGCTCGGCAGGAAGCAGATCACGAACTCCGGGCTCGCATCGAGGCCCGCCCAGTAGGCCTTCTTCGCCAGCGCGTCGATGTGCGCGCGGACCGCCTTGACGTGCTTCTGCATGAGTGTGCGGCGCTGCGGCTCCTGCGCGTCGCCGCCGGGAAGAGCGGAGGCCTCGAGATAGGCGTCGAGAGGAACCTTGGCATCGACGGCGATCGAGCTGCCGCCGGCGAGGCGGATCACCATGTCGGGGCGTCCCTGACCACGGTCGGAGGAGATCGTCGCCTGCAGATCGAAGTCGATGTGCCGGGTGAGTCCCGCGGCTTCGACGACGCGGCGCAGCTGAGTCTCACCCCAGACGCCGCGCGTGGCGGTGGAACGCAGAGCCCCGGCGAGCGACTCGGTCGTCGCGCGCAGAGCCTCATCGGACTCCTGGGCCTGGCGCAGCTGCTCTTCGAGAGTGCCGAACTGCGCGTGCCGTTCCCGCTCGATGGCGGTGACCTTGGTCTGCATCTGCTGCAGACTCTCGCGAACCGGAGCGAGCGCTGTCAGCACGGCGTTCTGCTGCTGGACGCGCTGCGCCTCCGCCCGCTGCTCGTTGCGCGCATGCTCGACGGCATCGCGGTACAGATCGTACTGGCGGTCGCGATCGTCTCGTGCGGCCGCCAGCTCGGCCTGAGCGCGCGCGAGATCGGCGGCACCGCGTCCGGCTCGCAGGAACCAGCCCATAGCGACACCCGCCGCGAGGGCGACGAGGAGAAGAACGACAGCCAGAGCATCCATGTGTTCATGATGCGGCCGGCATCCGACATTCTCCGGTCGCCGCGCACGGATGCCGCGTGACGAGTCAGACGCGACGAGGCAGGTCAGGCGACGGCGCGCTCCAGAGCGGGTGCGGCCGGAGCGACCGGCGCGGTGACACGCAGGCTCAGAGCATCGGCGAGGGCGAAGACATCGGCCGCACCTGCTCGTGCCGCCGCATCGATGACGATCTGCGCGCAGGCGCGGGCATCGGCGAGCGCATCATGGTGCGAGAACTCCTCGAACCCGGCGGCGGCCGCGGCGATCGGCAGGCGATACGAATCGAGCGTGTAGGTCTTGCGGGCGACCTGCAGGCTGCACAGCGAGCGGTAGGGCGGGCAGAGCTGCCCCGTCGCTTCGGAGGCGCGGCGCAGCACGTTCAGGTCGAAGCCCGCGTTGTGCGCGACGAGCACGTCGGCTCCGGCGAAGGCGCACAGGCGGTCGAACTGGTCGACCCAGGTCGCGGCCGAGAGCACGTCCTCGGGCTGGATGCCGTGAATGCGCACGTTCCATTCCTGGAACTCGTCGTGTCCCGGCGGCGGCTGGATCAGCCATCCGGTGGTGGCGACGACTTCTCCGCCGCGCACACGGACGAGTCCGACCGAGCACGCGGAGGCCGGGCTGGAGTTCGCGGTCTCGAAGTCGATCGCAGTGAAGTCCAGTGGCACATCCCCACTTTCCCCCGGGTGCCCGAAGAGGGGTCGCAGACTCGCCGTATGCTGGCGACATGGCTGAGGACATGGCGACGTCGTTCGGAGCGCAGGCCGGAGACTACGAGGCCGGAAGGCCGGAGTACCCCTTCGACGCGGTGGCCTGGATGCTCGAGCGGATGCCGGCGGATTCTCGCCGTGTCGCCGATGTCGGCGCGGGAACGGGCAAGCTCACCCGGGTGCTGACCCAGGCCCCTGACGCCGAGGTGGTCGCTGTCGACCCTGATCCCGAGATGCTCGCGGCCCTTCGCGGCGCCGTGCCGGGTGTGCCGACCTTCGTCGGGTCGGCGGAGCGGCTGCCTCTTCCGGATGCGAGTGTCGATGCCGTCGTGCTGGGCCAGGCCTGGCACTGGGTCGATCCCGTCGCGGGCTCGACCGAGATCGGTCGTGCGGTGCGCAGCGGGGGAGTGCTCGGCCTCATCTGGAACATCCGCGACGATCGTGTCGAGTGGGTGCGCAGGCTCACCGAGGTCATGCACGGCAGCCACGCCGAGATCATGCTCGCCGAGGGCGATCCGGTCGTCACCGCGCCGTTCGGACCGCTCGACCAGGAGCGCTGGGAATGGGTCCGACCCGTCACCCGCGATGTGCTGCATCGGATGGCGGCGTCGCGCAGCTACATCATCACCGCTGCCGATGGGGAGAAGACACGCATCCGCCGCGAGCTCGACGCTCTCTTCGACGAGCTCGACCTGCACGGCGACGCGACCATCGACCTCCCGTACGTGACCAGGGCGTATCGCGCCGTCCGCGACTGACGCGCAGCCTTCCGCAGGATCGCGGGGCTCCGGCCAGGTAGACTCGTGCCCCGTGGCTCTCACTATCGGCATCGTCGGCCTGCCCAACGTCGGCAAGTCCACCCTCTTCAACGCACTCACCAAGAACGACGTGCTCGCGGCGAACTATCCGTTCGCGACGATCGAGCCCAACGTCGGGGTGGTGAACCTGCCCGACCCGCGCCTCGAGAAGCTCGCGGAGATCTTCGGCAGCGAGCGGATCCTCCCCGCGGCAGTGTCGTTCGTCGACATCGCCGGCATCGTGCGCGGTGCGAGCGAGGGTGAGGGTCTCGGCAACAAGTTCCTCGCGAACATCCGTGAGGCCGACGCCATCGCACAGGTCGTGCGCGGTTTCGCCGACGACGACGTCGTGCACGTCGACGGCACGGTCAACCCGGCCTCCGACATGGAGACGATCAACGCCGAGCTCATGCTCGCCGATCTCGAGACCGTCGACAAGGCGATCACCCGGTACGAGAAGGAAGTGCGCGGCAAGAAGATCGAGCCCGTCGTGCTCGAGACCGCGAATGCGGCGAAGGATGCGCTGGAGCGCGGCGTGCTGCTGTCGGTCGCCGGTATCGACCTGACGCCGATCCGGGAACTGGGTCTGCTCACCGCGAAGCCCGTCATCTTCGTCTTCAACGTCGACGAGGCCGTGCTGACCGACGACGCGCGCAAGGCGGAGCTCGCAGCCCTCGTCGCCCCGGCGAAGGCCATCTTCTTCGACGCGAAGATCGAATCCGAGCTCATCGACCTCGACCCGGAGGATGCGGCGGAACTGCTCGCCTCGACCGGCCAGGACGAGTCCGGCCTCGACCAGCTCGCCCGCATCGGCTTCGACACCCTGGGCCTGCAGACGTACCTCACGGCCGGCCCGAAGGAAGCTCGCGCCTGGACGATCCCCAAGGGCTCGAAAGCGCCTCAGGCCGCCGGTGTCATCCACACCGACTTCGAGAAGGGCTTCATCAAAGCCGAGATCGTCTCGTTCGAGGATCTGGTCGAGACAGGCTCCGTCGTCGAGGCCCGCGCCAAGGGCAAGGCGCGCCTCGAGGGCAAGGATTACGTCATGCAGGACGGCGACGTCGTGGAGTTCCGCTTCAACAACTGAACGCTCTGGTGGCTCGCCGACTCGCAGCGTCTATATTGTTTCCGCAGTGATCGATTGCGGACGGAACGCATGTACGAGGAACGTCATCCCGACTCGCGGGTGTTGGAGTGTGTGTGGCAGGCGCAGGCGACGCGAGATGAGCGGTACCTCGTCCCGGCCGTCGAGTACTGGGATCTGTGGTTCGCCCGCGAGCCCGATGGCGTGATGCTCGCCGGCCTGACCGGTCCGACCCTGGGGCACCGCTGGATCCGCTCGACGGTCGGCGAGCACAGCTGGGGCATCCAGCTGAAGGCTCACGCGGTGCTTCCCGGAGTGAGCAAGATGCTCCTGCGCGGCGGCGAGCAGCGCCTCGTCGTCCAAGCGGGGAAGGTCACAATCGGCCGGCATACACTGCCGTTCCCGGAGTTCGAGGACCTCGAGAGCTTCACCGATCGTCTTCTTGAGCTCGACGTGCTGCGCGATGACGAGCACGTCAGGCGGATGCTCTCCGGCGATGACGCGGGCTACTCGGAAAGACACCGTCAGCGTCGGGTCCGTGCCGTGACAGGGATCACGCGCAAGCAGATCGAGCAGTTGTCGCGAGCACGTGAAGCGTTCGCCCTGTTGTTGCAGGGCGTCCCGCCGACGGAATGCGCTGCGCGCTGCGGTTTCGCCGACCAGGCTCACCTGACTCGTTCGCTGAGGGCCTTCCACGGCCAGACGCCGGCCCAGGTGCTGTCAGGTCGATGATGGCGGAAAAGTTCAATACCGAGGCAGTCATCCGGTGGTGGACTGAGGGCATCGCATCCATCACCAGCAGAGGAGCAGACGATGTCCATTCCCGCCGCCCCCGAGGGCTACGCCACCGTCAACCCGTTCATCATCACGACGGGCGCCGAGGATCTGACCCGATTCGTCGTCGAAGTCTTCGGCGGCGAGGAGCGTGCCGAGGCACGCACCGTCGATGACGACCGCCTTCTGCTTCAGGCCGAGGTGAGAGTGGGCACGACCACCATCATGCTCGCGGAGCGTAAGCCGGACTGGCCTTTCACTCCGAGCCTGCTTCAGATCTATGTCGATGACCTCGACGCTGTGCTCGAGCGGGCTCTCGCGCGCGGAGGTCGTCTGGTCACGAAGCCCACCGACTTCTTCGGCACGCAGTTCGCTCGGGTGCAGGATCCGAGTGCGAACCTCTGGTGGATCTGGCAGCACGGTGACGCGGTCTGGGACGCCGATGAGAGCGGGGGCGAGTGGACGGCAGAGGGCGGGGATCAGGAGTGGGGTGAGATCTCGCCCGAGCTCGCCTACATCCATGACACGCTGCTCGAGGCGATGACCGCCCTGCGCGATCCCAAGGACTGAGAAGCGCATCATTGAGACCATGACGGCGAACCGCTCGGCGGGACTCGCGATCGAGACCGTTCCCCATGCCCTGCTGACGGCACGGGATCTGGATGGGCTGCGCGCGCTCTTCGATGCCGAGTATCTCGCCGACTTCGGCGCGTGGGATCCCGAGCTCCCCTACGGTTACGCGCCCCATGACGTGCATATCGTCGCGCGTGTCGGAAGCGAGGTCGTGGGTCATGTGGGCTGGCAGCGCCGGGTCATCGGCGTCGGGGGGCCGACGTCGTGATCGCCGGAGTCGGCGGCGTGCTCGTCTCGTCGGGCGCACGCGGCCAGGGTGTGGCGAACAGGTTGATGACCCGGGCGGCGACGTCGATGACCGACGCCGGAGATATCGGGTTCGGCTACCTCGGCTGCCGGGAGGAAGTCGTTCCCTTCTACGAATCCTGCGGCTGGCGGAGTATCTCTGCGGGTGAGCGCTCACTCGACCGCAGAGGAGAGCCCGTCGAGCAGATCGCCGGGCCGCCGATCCTGATCCTCCCGCTCGACCCGGCTCGCGCCGATTGGCCGTCGGGTTCCATCGATCTTCGCGGTCGCGCCTGGTAGTCCGCCCCTGCGCAGGATCGCCTCGGCACGTGCCTGTTGCTAGGGCGCGCTCGTGGTGTCGTCGAGCAACGCGCGGAGGAAAACGGGTCGCCCGTCCCGCACCGATCGGGGGAGCAGGGCGGCGAAGGTGACACCGAGTGCGAGCGGCACCACGGCGACGAAGAGGGCGATGTCGGCGCTCAGCGCCAGACCGAGCGCGACGAGACCCGCCGCTGCCAGGAACAGGACGGCCACGATGGCCAGGTCGGGACCGCTGGGGTGACCCTGCCGGACACCCGCACACCGGTGTCGGTGTCATGCAGCCGCGCCCGGAGCACGGTGCTGCCGGTGGCGTGGATCCCCCGGACCCCGTTTCGAGCCACGAGCACGTCGTCGTCCCGGATGCGCATCTGCACGCCGTGCCCTCGTGGGCGTGAACCCAGGCGTCGTCGTAGATCCGACACCGTGACGTGCGGGAGGGTGACGTCGATCTCGCTCCACGGCATGCGGACGAGTCTTGGCGCCCGGCCACGGACGACCGCGTCGTGCGACGGAGACCGCACGGCCGGAGAGGCCGCGTCCGCGCACCACCCGCACGGGTGACAGGATTGACGGATGACCGCAACACTCGTGGCCCAAGGGCTGGCCGGCGGGTACGGCCACCGCACCCTGTTCGACTCCCTCGATCTGACCGTCACCGCGGGTGATGTCGTCGGCCTCGTCGGCGCGAACGGGGCGGGGAAGTCGACCCTCCTGAAGCTGCTGGCCGGTGTCGACGAGCCCCAGGCCGGGACGATCCGACTCTCACCGGCCGATGCCTTCGTCGGCTGGCTTCCGCAGGAGCACGAGCGCATCGCCGGCGAGAGCGTCACCGACTACATCGGCCGCCGCACGGGTTGCACGGCCGCGACCCGCGACATGGATGCCGCCGCCGCCGCACTCGGTGACCCCAGCCTCGCCGCACCGGGCACAGATCCTGCCGACACGTACGCGGCCGCGCTGGATCGTTGGCTGGCGAGCGGTGCTGCCGACCTCGACGAGCGACTGCCGGTGGTGCTCGCCGACCTCGGACTCGACCTGGGCGACGACCCGGCCGCGGCGATGATGACCTCGCTGTCGGGCGGACAGGCCGCCCGCGTGGGGCTCGCCGCGCTGCTGCTCTCGCGCTACGATATCGCGCTGCTGGATGAGCCGACCAATGACCTCGACCTCGACGGGATCGAGCGGCTGGAGGCCTTCGTGCGCGGACTCCGCGGCGGGGTCGTTGTGGTCAGCCACGACCGTGAATTCCTCGCCCGCTGCGTGACCAGGGTGCTGGAACTCGACCTCGCGCAGGGTAGCAACCGGGTCTTCGGCGGCGGCTACGACTCGTATCTGGAGGAGCGGGCCACGGTCCGTCGTCACCAGCGCGAGAAGTACGACGAGTTCGCCGACAAGAAGGCCGACCTCGTCGCCCGTGCTCGCACCCAGCGCGAGTGGTCGAGCCAGGGCGTGCGCAATGCGATGAAGAAAGCGCCCGACAACGACAAGATCAAACGCAAAGCCTCTGCGGAGTCGAGCGAGAAGCAGGCGCAGAAGGTGCGTCAGATGGAGAGCAGGATCGCCCGGCTCGAAGAGGTCGAGGAGCCGCGCAAGGAGTGGCAGCTCGAGTTCACGATCGGTTCGGCGCCGCGCTCCAGCTCGGTAGTGTCGACGCTGAGCTCGGCCGTGTTCCGGCAGGGATCCTTCCAGCTCGGCCCGGTGTCGCTCCAGGTGAACGCGGGGGAGCGGATCGGGATCACCGGTCCCAACGGCGCGGGGAAGTCGACGCTGCTGCGCGGGCTGCTCGGACGGCAGCTTCCCGATGAGGGAACCGCAAGCCTCGGTGCGAGCGTGCAGATCGGCGAGATCGACCAGGCCCGTGCGCAGCTCGTCGGCACGCAGCCGCTCGCCGTCTCCTTCGAGGAGCTCGTGCCGGAGATGGCGTCGGGCGAGGTCCGCACACTCCTCGCGAAGTTCGGGCTCAAGGCCGACCACGTGATGCGCGCCGTCGACGAGCTCTCGCCGGGGGAGCGCACGCGCGCGGGGCTGGCGCTGCTGCAGGCACGTGGCATCAACCTGCTCGTGCTCGATGAGCCGACCAACCACCTCGACCTGCCCGCGATCGAGCAGCTCGAACAGGCGCTCGAGTCCTACGAGGGAACCCTGCTGCTCGTCACCCATGATCGGCGGATGCTCGCGACCGTGCAGACCGACCGGCACTGGAGGGTGGAGGCGGGGCAGGTCGTCGAGGTATGACCCGGATCACCGAGGCATCTCTTTCAGATCCGGGCTTCCTCACCTCCCTGACCGCCCGCTCAAGATACGCTGGAACACGGCGGCTCCGGCCGCGGTCCGGTCGCTGGCGTCCGCCGTGGACGTTCCGCCTGAGTTCCTGACACCGACGGCACGAGGAGATTGACGCCGATGACCGACACCCAGATCTTCGAGCCCGACGGCCGCGCGATCCCCTTCGTCAACGAGGGCGACGGGCCGGTCAAGCTCGTCCTGATCCAGGAGCGCGATCTGGCGGCTGATGTTCTCGGCGTCGTCTCGCACTACCTCGCCGAAGAGGCGGGCTTCCACGTACTGCGCATCGGCCATCGTGCCGAGGCCAAGCGCGAAGAGGTCTCGCTGGATGACCGTGTCGAGGATGCGCTCGCCGTGATCGATCACGTCGGGCTGGGCGACACGTGGGTCGGCGGACACGGGTTCGGCGGCACTGTCGCGCGCGCCTTCGCTCTGGCGCACGCCGACCGCGTGAACGGTCTGGCGCTGCTCGCGGTCGAAGAGAGCGACATCCCGCTCGCGCCGGTGATGCCCGTCCTGATCATCCAGGGCACCAAGGACATCGATGCTCCGTTCGCCAACGGAGAGCAGCTGCAGTCGACGGCACCGGAGCGCGCGAGCGTGAAGAGCATCGACGGCGCCGATCACCTGTTCCCGATGACACACCCGATCGAGACCGCGGTCGTCATCGAGGAGTACCTCGACTGGGACTGAGTCCTTCGCCGTCCCGCTAGCGGCCCTGCCGCTTCTTGTACGGCTTCGGCTGCCCCTTCACGGCGGGCGTGCGGCCCTTGCCCTTCGAGGCTTTGGCCTTTCCTCCGGCAGGGGCGGGGGCGTTGCGCACCGGCTCCGGAGCGGCAGCGACCGCAGTCTTCGCCTCCACCAGCAGAAGCTCGCCGACAGGTGTCAGCCGCGTCGGGCCCTCGCGATGGACGATCGGATGGCCGACCTCGGCCTCGAGCTTGTCGATCGACGTGTAGAGCGAGGCCAGCGGAATGCCGAGTTTCTCTGCCGCACGAGGGAAATGCAGTTCCTCCGCGAGGACGACGAAGCGGCGGAGCAGAGAGATCTTCACGGTGGCCTTTCGACTGTTCGCACGGGTTTGCGAGCTCGTTCCAGGTTACGCGGTGCAGACAGACGGATGCCGCGACCGAGTCGGCCGCGGCATCCGGAATCCTTCGGTCAGGCGACCTGAGGGGTGACGGCGAACGAGACGGAGCCTTCGTCGTCCACGCCGGCATCGAGGATCTTGTCGTCGAGAGCGGCAGCGGCCGACTCATCGAGGAACAGCCGGGTGCCGGCGACCTCCACGACCTGATCCTGCGGCTCCGGGTCTGCGGCGACGAGCACGGCGAGGCGTGCACCGCCCTCCGGGCCCTGGGCCTCGGTCGAGTGGATGCGGAGCCCGGCATCCGGAGCGTCGGTCTGACGGCTGACGAGAGTCGTCACGATGGCGGAGGCGTTGTCGGTGAGGGTGAGCACGAGACTCTCCTTCCGGTCGGGGCATGTCACGGTCGCGACATGTCCGGGCCACGATGCCCCACCTCGGAGATGGTCTCAACCCCCTTGCGCGGATTCGGAGGAGGCTCTTACCCTGCTCGCAGCTGCTTGCGCAGAAACACCTGCGCGGTGCCGTCACCATCGGGCACGCGCTCGTGCTCCTTGTACCCGCAGGCCTCGTAGAGACGGATGTTCGCCTCGCTCAGGCTCCCGGTGAACAGCTCGGCGACGTCAGCGCCCGACGCCTTCTCGGCGCTCTCGAGCAGCATCCTTCCGATGCCCTCGCCCTGCATGTCGGGAGCGATCGCGATCCGGCCGATCAGGAGCACACCGTCCTTCTCGACGTAGCGGATCGCGCCGACGAGTCGCCCGTCGATGCGTGCGGTCAGTCCGGACTCGGATCGGAGCTCCGCTTCCAGTTCGGGGAGCGTCTGCGTCAGAGGCGGCATATCGACGCTTCCGTAGATCGCGGCTTCCGACACGAAAGCCGCGCGTTGCACGGTCAGCACCTCGCCGGCGTCGTCGTCGCTGATCGGGGAGATGACGATCTCCGGCTGCGTCGGGTCCTGGTCTTCGTTCACTGCGTCTGCATCACTCACCCGAGTCACATTCCGGGGTGCGTCCCCACGGTGTCAACCCCCTCGCCCCTGGCTGCCGTCCGCACTAGCGTGACCCGCAGGAGGTCACACCATGGCTGAAAGCACAACGACCAAGAAGACCGGCTCGACGAAGGGCGCGGCGAAGACGACGAGGCAGCAGAACGCCGAAAAGGGATTCACCGCCTCGACGACGCTCGCGAACAACCTGCAGGCGGTGCTCGTCGACCTGCTCGATCTCGCGATCCAGGGAAAGCAGGCGCACTGGAACGTCGTGGGGCGCAACTTCCGCGACACTCACCGTCAGCTCGACGAGATCATCGACGACGCGCGCACGTTCAGCGACACGATCGCAGAGCGCATGCGCGCCCTGCACGCCGTCCCCGACGGACGCAGCGCGACCATCGCCAAGACGACGTCGCTTCCCGAGTTCCCTGCGGGCGAGGTGTCGACGACCGAGACGATCGACCTGGTCACCGAGCGCCTCGAAGCCGTGGTGGGCACGGTGCGCGACGTGCACGACGCCGTCGACGAAGAGGACCCGACCTCGGCGGATCTTCTGCACGCCATCATCGAGCGGCTCGAGCAGTTCGCATGGATGGTCAGCGCCGAGAACCGGAGCCCCGCAGGCCGCTGAGGGCACGCGCGCTCGCGGGGCGCCGCGTCATTCCTACGCACCTCCGCGGGCGCGGGGTCTGCCGCGCATGATGCGAGGCAGCGCCACCCAGAGCGCCGCCACGAGAACGAGGGCCGCGACGAGCGCGACGATCCCCGCCGTGCGGTTGACCGTGAAGTCCACGATCAAGGTGGTCACCCCGATGGTCAGCGCGCCGATCACGACCAGGTCGATGCGGACGATCCGGGCCGCGATGCGCACGAGGTCGGGCTTGCGGCGATGCCCGAACAGCGCGCGATGCATCCCCACCGGCGCCAGGGCGAGGATGGTCGCCACGGCGGCGAGAGCGACGAGGACGACGTACACGTCGCGCTGGAGCTCGTCCATGTCGGTGAACCGAGGCTGGAAGGCGACCGCCAGGAGAAAGCCGGTGAGGATCTGGGTGCCGGTCTGCATGACGCGCAGTTCCTGCAGCAACTCATCCCAGTTGCGATCAGCGCGTTCGTTCGCGGTCTCGTCCCGTCCGTCGGCACGATCGTCGAGTTCGTGCTCGCCACCCGAAGAGTCTGCTGTCATGGACTCAGTGTGGTTTCCCTGCGCCGGTGCTGTCCAGGTCGTCGCGGGAGACGCAGCCTACGTGGCGTCGGGGTCGGTGGTGGCGGGGCGCTCTTCGCGCAACCGCGGCTCGGTGCGTCGTTCGGGACGCACGCCGGCCTTGTCGGCGTAGAACGCGCGGATCCGGTCCATGTCCGCCCCGACATCCCCGGTCAGGTCGATCGTCGGCCCGAGTCCCGACGTCATGGTCGTCCTGTCGACGAACCCGAGGGTCACCGGCATGCCGGTCTCTCGCGCGATCCGGTAGAAGCCCGATTTCCAGTACTCGTTGCCCCCGCGGGTGCCGTCCGGGGTGACGACGAGACCGAACACGGTCCCGTCGTGGACCTGTCCCACGACATCCTTGACAACGCGAGCCGGGTCGGAGCGATCGACGGGAATGCCGCCGAGGCGTCGCATGATCGGACCGCGCCAGCCGCGGAAGAGGCTCTTCTTGCCGAGCCAGTGCACGTCGATGTCGAGCCGCCACGCGATGGCGAGCATCAGGACGAAGTCCCAGTTCGACGTATGGGGTGCCCCCACGAGAACGGTCGGACGTGTCGGTGCGGCCTCGCTCACGAGCGTCCATCTGCTGAACGCCCAGAACGTGCGGGCGAGGAGTCGTTTGAGCATGGAACAACCGTAGGCGAGAATCGCCGTCCGCCCACTGTCGAGGCGTCTCGCACGGTTCGGCGCCACCTGCATCGGGCAGGCGTACGATCGAGGGATGAAGAACACGCAGCAGGACTCCGTGCAGCAGGACGCACCCCTCGGGCTGCAGCCCCTCCCGGACTCTCTGAACCTGCTCGAAGGCGACGCCGTCGGCTACTGCAGCGACGGCGTCTGCCACATCCCCGCACCGAAGAGCGAGTAGAGGCAGACGCCGTCGCAGGCCGTCTACGGACGGTCAGTGCCCTCCGTGGAATCCTTCACCGGCATCGTCTGCAGGCTTGCGGACGAACGGGCTGAGGGCCACGGCTGCGAGCGAGATGATCGCCGCGATCAGGAACGCCATTCGCGCACCGGGGGCACCGGCGACAGCGGTCGACAGTCCCTCTTGTTCGCCGGCGTGCAGGATCGACGAGTACGTCACCAGCAGCAGCGCCACGCCCGCCGCGCCGCCGACCTGCTGCAGCGTGTTCAGCACAGCCGAACCGTGTGAGTACAGGGAGCGCTGGAGCGAACCGAGCGAGGCGGAGAACAGCGGCGTGAACGACATCGCGAGTCCGACCGACATGGCGGCCTGCACGATGATGAGGACCCACGACACGGTGTGCTCGCCCACGGTCGAGTAGAAGAACAGCGCCGCGGAGACGAGGATCGTGCCGGGGATCAGCAGCGGACGCGTGCCGCGCGCATCGTAGACGCGCCCCATGATCGGTCCGAGCAGACCCATCAGCAGCGAGCCGGGGAGCAGGATCAGACCCGACTGCAGCGGGTTCAGACCGGCGACGTTCTGCAGATACTGCGGAAGCAGCGTCAGGGTGCCGAACATCGACAGCGCCAGGATCGACATGATGATGACGGACAGGGTGAAGTTGCTGGAGCGGAACACCCGCAGATCGAGCAGCGCGTCGTCGATGCGCTGCAGCACGAGCTGGCGCCACACGAAGAGTCCGAGCGACAGAGCACCGACCACCAGCGAGACGATGCCGGTCGTCTCGCCCGATCCGCCCTCGCCGCCGAACTGGCTGAGTCCGAACACGATGCCGCCGAAGCCGAGCGCCGCGAGCGGGATCGAGAGCACGTCGAGCGGAACGACTCGGGTCTCGCCGAGGTTCGTCATCCACTTCGCGCCCATGGCCAGGGCGATCAGGGCGATCGGGAGGATGATCCCGAAGAGGGCACGCCAACTGGCGAATTCGAGGACGGCGCCCGCGAGCGTGGGGCCGATCGCGGGAGCGAGCGAGATGACGAGGCCGACACGGCCCATCATGCGGCCGCGGGACTGCGGCGGGACCACGTTCATGATCGTCGTCATCAGCAGCGGCATCATGATGCCGGTACCGGCGGCCTGGATCACGCGGCCGACGAGCAGCACCGCGAACCCGGGCGCGACGAGGGCGACGAGCGTACCGAGCGAGAAGGCGATCATCGCGGCGATGAAGACCTGGCGCGTCGTGAACCGCTGCAGGATGAAGCCGGTGGTGGGGATCACCACGGCCATGGTCAGCATGAAGGCGCTGGTGAGCCACTGACCGAGCTCGGGCGGGATGCCCAGGTCGGTGTTCAGATGGGGAATCGCGATCCCCATCGTGGTCTCGTTGAGTATGGCGACGAAGGCGGCGACCAGCAGGAGCCAGATCACCCGCATGTCCTTGCGGGGGATCTCGCCCCCCGCCGGTGCGGCGGTCGTGGAGAGGGAGCCGGTATCGACGGCAGACATGGGCGGCCTCCAGGGCGAAGAAGAATGGATATCGCGAGAGTTCGCAAGAGTCCTTCAGCGTAACGGCAGCCGCGGACATTTCATTCCGAGTTCACAGATATCCGCGCTCGGCGGGGGCTCGAGTCCCGATGTCGTCGAGCGTGGGTACGCTGGCGCCATGAGCATGGGCGGCGGCATGGGTGGTGGACATCGGGGCGGTTTCCGCGGTGTCGATGAAGACGCGCAGCGGAAGCTGAATGCCGAGGCGCCCCGGATCAACGGCCTGGGCGCCCGGGTGGTCTCGCTGTTCCGGGCGTATCGCTGGCGCATCTTCTTCACGGGCATCCTTGTGGTGGTCGGGGCCGCGATCGCCGTCATTCCGCCCCTGATCGTGCAGCGCATCTTCGATGACGCGCTGTTCCCGGTGGCCGGGGGCGGGCCGCACCTCGAGCTGCTGGCCTGGCTCGTGGCCGCGATGATCGGATTGTTCCTGATCTCCGCGGTGCTGGGAGTCGCTCAGACGTGGCTGACCTCGACCGTCGGCAACAGCGTCACCGGAGACCTGCGGGTGAAGCTGTTCGAGCACCTGCAGGCGATGGAGCTCGGCTTCTTCACCCGCACCAAGACGGGCGTCATCCAGTCCCGGCTGCAGAACGACGTCGGCGGCGTCTCCGGGGTGCTGACCAACACCGTCACCAGCATCCTCGGCAACGTCGTGACCGTGATCGCCTCGCTCGTCGCGATGATCCTGATCGACTGGCGGCTGACGCTGATCGCGGTGATCATGATGCCGTTCCTGATCTTCGTGCAGCGCAAGGTGGGCCAGGTGCGGGCCCGCATCGCGGGGGAGACGCAGGAATCCCTGTCCGAGCTCACCTCGATCACCCAGGAGACGCTGAGCGTCTCGGGCATGCTGCTGTCGAAGGCGTTCAACCGGCAGCGCACCGAGTCGGAGCGCTACCAGGCCGAGAACCGCAACCAGGTCACGCTGCAGGTGCGGCGGGCGATGAGCGGTCAGGGTTTCTTCGCGGTCGTGCAGGTGCTCATGGCCAGTGTGCCCGCTGTCATCTATCTGGTCTCCGGCTACTTGATCGCCGGAGGCACCGGTGCGATCACCGCGGGAACCGTCGTCGCCTTCACCACCGTGCAGGCACGACTTCTCATGCCGTTGATGGGACTGATGCGGGTGTCGCTCGACCTGCAGACGTCGTCGGCACTGTTCGCCCGCATCTTCGAGTACCTCGACCTGGTGCCGGAGATCGAGGATGCCCCGGATGCGATCACGGTCGACGAGGCACCGGGGCCACGGGGGCGTCTGGAGTTCGCCGACGTCGTCTTCCGCTACCCGGACGCCTCCGCCGATGCCAGACCGACGCTCGACGGGGTGTCGTTCGTGGCGGAACCGGGGCAGCACGTCGCGTTCGTCGGACCGTCCGGCGCGGGCAAGACCACCATCCTGTACCTCGCGCCCCGACTGTACGAAGCGAAGGGAGGCGCGGTGATGTTCGCCGGCGCCGACGTGCGCGCGCTCACCCAGGAGTCGATCATCGACCACGTCGGGATCGTCTCCCAGGAGACCTACCTGTTCCACGCCACCATCCGCGAGAATCTGCGCTACGCCAAGCCGGATGCGACCGAGGACGAACTGTTCGCCGCGTGCACCGCCGCGAACATCCACCACATCATCGCCGGGTTCGAGCAGGGGTACGACACGGTGGTGGGGGAGCGCGGCTACCGGCTTTCCGGCGGCGAGAAGCAGCGGATCGCGATCGCCCGTGTGCTCCTCAAAGACCCACCGGTGCTGCTTCTGGATGAGGCCACCTCCGCGCTCGACACGGTGTCGGAGCGCGTGGTGCAGGAGGCGCTCGACGAGGCGGCGAAGGGGCGCACCACGCTCTCCATCGCCCATCGGCTCTCGACCGTGATGGGCGCCGATGTGATCCACGTGCTGGAGGCCGGACGCATCGTCGAGTCGGGAACCCATGCCGAGCTCCTCGCGCTGGGCGGACTCTACGCCGAGCTCGCAGCCGAGCAGGTGGCGGCGTCGCGCGTGCTCGACACCGAGGCCGCGGTCGAAGAGGCGGTGACCGGCGGCGCGCCGGCGCCCCTCGCCGAGCGCCGTGCGGACAAGGCGCCTGTCGACTCTGCGGGTGCCGATGCCGTCGCGGCCATCACTGCGGCGGTGCCGCTGCTGGCCGAGCCTCGTCCCGACGAGCGGATCTACCCGCCGGAGCCGTGAGCCGTCGGCGCCGGCCGCTGTCCTGGAGCACCGAGGCGCCTCAGTGCACCGACAGTCCGCCGTCGACGAACAGCGAGTGGCCGGTGACGTAGGCCGATCCCGCTCCGGCGAGGAACACCGCGGCACCGGCGAAGTCGCTCGGCAGTCCGTTGCGTCCGATCATGGTGCGTGCCGCGAGCTCGGCGACCTTCTGCGGATCCTGCTGCAGGCGGGCGTTCAACGGGGTCAGCACGAAGCCGGGGACGAGCGTGTTGCTCGTGACGCCGGTTCCACCCCAGGCCTCGGCCTCCGAGCGCATGAGCGACTCGACGGCACCCTTCGATGCGCCGTAGACCCCGCTTCCCACGAAAGCGCGGTGAGCCTGCTGGGAGCTGATGTGGAGGAGCCGGCCGTATCCGCGCGCGGCCATGCCCTTCGCGTAGCGCTGGCCGAGCAGGAACGGCGCGAGGGCGTTGACCGTCATCGTCGCGTCCCAGTCGTCCTCGGTGATCTCCGGGAACGGCGGACGGATGTTGATGCCAGCCGAGTTCACGAGGATGTCCGGCTCGCCGAACGGCACCTCCGCAGCCTCTGCGACGGCGTGGATCCCATCCCGTGTGCCGAGGTCGCCGACGACCCCGGCTGCGCGGCAGCCGTGGGCACGCAGCTCGTCGACGGTCTCCCGGATGCGGTCCTCTCCGCGGGCGACGACGACCGTCGCCGCGCCGGCGCGTGCGAGCGCTGTGGCGATGCCGCGGCCGATGCCGGAGCTGCCACCGGTGACGATCGCGGTGCGTCCGTCGAGCGAGAAGAGGGAGGAGAGGTAGTCGTTCACGCGTTCACCGTTCCGTCGTCGGGAGGCTCGTTCTCACCACGCGAGCGCGGCGGCGATGGCAGGGTCGGGCACGGCATCGGCGAACTCGGGAAGAGCGCGGAGTTCGGTGACGAAGGCCTCGACCTCGACCGCGTAGACCGGATCCGGGTGCGCGTCGGCGATCTCGAGAAGCGGCACGAGGTCCATCGCCAGGATCAACTCCAGCCGTGCAGTCACGGAAGCGTGCGCCCCAGCCTCATGCAGCACCCGGATGCCGCCGCGCAGCGCCGCGAGATAGTCCCGCAGAACGGACAGCTGCGCCTTGCTCTGGGTGATCGAGGTGCCGTCGGCGCGGAGCCGCCAGCGCGCGACGACATCGGGGATCACGTCGAAGGCGCGTGCCCGCGTGTACATCAGCTGGGCGACCACCTGGTCCTCGTAGGCCACGCCTTCGGGGAAGCGCAGATCGTGCCAGAAATCGGTGCGACTCACCTTCGACCACGCGACGATGTTCGACACCGCCCGCGGGTGGGACTCGAGAGTGGTCGCGAGCCGCTCCGGCGAGGTCGCCGCCGAGACCCAGGGCTGCACGCGACCGGCGACGTAGCCGCCGCCGTGCGGACGCGAGCGCACGTAGGCACCGGCGACGAAGTCGCTTCCCGTCTGCGCGAGCGTTCCCGTCAGGCGGGCCAGGGCGTCCGGCAGCAGTTCGTCGTCCGCGTCGAGGAAACCGAGGTAGGGGGTGGAGACCTGATCGAGACCGACATTGCGCGCCGCACCGAGACCGCGGGAGGCCTCGTGTCGGATCGACGTGAACCGACGGTCATCGGCTGCGGCGGCGTCGAAGATCGCCCCCGTCTCGTCGGTCGAGCCGTCGTCGATGAGGATCGCTCGCCACCGTGACTCGGTCTGCGCGCGCAGAGAGTCCAGGGCGGCGGGGGCGAAGGCGGCGATGTCGCGTCCGGGGACGATCAGCGTCACGATCGGGGCGGAGACAGTCACCTGCCGAGTCTATGGCCGCGTATCAGCCCCGAGCCGCGCGCACCGACTCTATGACGAGTGCGGCCAGTCGTGCGGGAGCGTCGTCGGGCAGTGGAACGCGACCGAAGGTGAAGCGCACGGCGGTCTGCGCCACCTCGGGCGACACGGCGCAGGCGAGGAGCACATGGGAGGGCTCATCGCTGCCCGCCGCGCACGCCGATCCGCTCGACGAGATGACACCACGGCGCTCCAACTCGAGCAGCACCGATTCCCCGCTGGTGCCGGCGAAGGTGAAGCTCGCCGTCCCTGGCAGACGATGCACGGCGTCGCCGGTGAGCACGGCTTCGGGGATGCTCTCGAGTACCAGCGCGATGAAGTGCCTCGTCGCCGCGCCGACGCGCGCGGCGACCACCTCGCGTTCGTGCTCCGCGATCTCCAGAGCCGTCGCGAGTGCCACGGCGCCCGCGACGTTCTCGGTACCGGAGCGTCGTCCGCGCTCCTGCCCGCCGCCGTGCAGCAGCGGCTCGACGGGAACCCGCCCGCGCACGGCCAGGGCGCCGATGCCCTTGGGTGTACCGAGCTTGTGCCCGGCGACCGACACCGCATCAGCGCCGAGATCCCGCAGCCCCAGCCAGCCGGCCGACTGCACGGCATCCAGATGCAGCGGCACACGGGCGGCCCGGGCGACGGAAGCCAGTGCCGTCGCGTCCTGGATCGTGCCGATCTCGTTGTTCGCGTGGCCGATCGACACCAGCGCTGTGTCGTCGCGGATCGCCGCCGTCAGGTCGTCCGGTGCGATCCGTCCGCGCGCGTCGACCGGCAGCAGCGTCACCTCGACGGCATGGAAGCGTCGGAGGTAGTCGGCGGATTCGAGGATCGACTCGTGCTCGATCGGTGAGATCACCAGATGACGTCGCCCTGCCTCGAGAGCTGCCAGCACGATGCCCTTCACCGCGAGGTTGTTCGCCTCGGTGCCCCCTGCGGTGAACACGACATCACCCGTGCGCATCCCGAGGATCCGGGCCACCCGTGCGCGTGCATCGTCGAGAGCACCCGCGGCGGCTTCGCCGGCCGTGTGATGGCTCGACGGGTTGCCGTACACCCCGGAGAGATACGGACTCATCGCCTCGAGCACCTCCGGTCGTACCGGGGAGGTCGCGGCGTGATCGAGATACAACATGCCAGGGTGCGACATCGCGGTCAGTCGATCCGCAGATCCAGGCCCAGGTCGAGGGCTCGTGCGGAGTGCGTCAGAGCGCCGACCGAGATCACATCCACTCCGGTGCGGGCGATGTCGCCGACGGTATCGAGGTTCACCCCGCCGGAGGCTTCGACGGTGGCGCGGTCGCCGATCAGGGCAACCCCCTCGCGCAGGTCGTCGAGCGAGAAGTTGTCGAGCAGCACGGTGTGGGCACCGCCGTCGAGCACAGCCTCGATCTGGTCGAGACGATCCACCTCGACCACGACGTGAGTCGTGTGGGGAAGGCGGGACAGGGCTTCGCGCAGTGCGGTCGCGAGGTCGCGGCCGGAGCGTTTCAGCACCGCGAGGTGGTTGTCCTTCGCCATCACGGCATCGGACAGCGAGTAGCGGTGGTTGCGGCCGCCACCGGACTCGACGGCATGACGCTCGAACGCGCGCAGCCCCGGTGTGGTCTTGCGGGTGTCGGCGATCCGGGCGCCCGTGCCGTCGATCGCTGCCACGTAGGCGGCGGTGAGAGTGGCGATGCCGCTCATCCGCTGCGTGAAGTTCAGCGCGACGCGTTCCGCCGTGAGCACGCTGCGCGCTGAGCCCGCGACCGACGCGAGGACGTCGCCCGCGGCGAAGTCGTCACCGTCGCCGACGTGCAGGTCCACGTCGAGAGCGGTGTCGGTGAGCCGGAACGCGGCGGCGAACACCTCACCACCGCTGAAGACCCCGGCCTCGCGAGCGACGAGATCAGCGGTGGCGGTGGCATCTGCGGGCAGCAGCGCGGTACTGGTCAGGTCGCCCCAGGGGGCGTCCTCTTCGAGGGCCGCGCCGACGACGCGGTTCACAGTGGCAGTGGTCAGCATCAGACGGTCTCCAGGATCGATGAGGGGGCGTGCGAGCGCGCACCGGTTTCGGGAATGTGC
This sequence comes from Microbacterium sp. UCD-TDU, assembly GCF_000340625.1. Lineage (NCBI taxonomy): Bacteria > Bacillati > Actinomycetota > Actinomycetes > Micrococcales > Microbacteriaceae > Microbacterium > Microbacterium sp. UCD-TDU. Next base: position 94,292 of record NZ_KB454446.1, on the reverse strand, counting down.
GCGTCGACACGATGATGCGCGCCGACGGATACCGTTCGCGCCAGCGCCGCAGATGCCGTCGCCTCGGCCAGCAGCAGCAGGTTGGCATCTTCGTGGGCGCTCGCCGTCATCGGCGCTGAGCTCGACGAAGACCACGCCCGCAGCGTGCGTAGTGCGTGGGTGAGCCCCTCGCCCGTTCGCAGCAGTCCGACCTCGTCCCACATGAGCTGCTGCAGGGCGGCCCGGGTGAAGGCGGGCGCCCCCGTGTCGCGGCTCTCGTGTGCGCGCGCGTCGACCGGGCAGGACTCGTGATCGACATCCGTCCACGGCCGCGTCAGGGCGGCGGCGGCCCTGGCCCCGAACACCGCGCCCTCGAGGAGCGAGTTCGACGCCAGCCGGTTGGCCCCGTGCACTCCCGTGCGGGCGACCTCTCCCACGGCGAACAGGCCGGGGACCGTCGTGCGGCCATCGAGATCGGTCACCACGCCGCCCATCAGATAGTGCGCGGCCGGTGTCACGGGAATCGGCTCACGCGCCCAGTCGAAGCCGCGCTCTCTGGTCACCCGGTCGATGGTGGGGAAGCGTCGCGCGAGGGCGGCGGCGCCGAGCATCGTGGCGTCGAGCCTGACCGGTGAGCCCTGAGCCGCGGCGCGGCGGGCGATCGCCCGCGACACGACGTCGCGCGGTGCGAGCTCGCCGTCGGGGTGGCTGTCGAACACGAACCGTCGGCCCTCTTCGTCGATCAGCGTCGCACCTTCGCCGCGCACGGCCTCAGAGATCAGGAATGCCGGGCCCGAGGCGAGGATCGTCGGGTGGAACTGGACGAACTCCAGGTCGGCGACCGTTGCTCCCGCCCGCAGCGCGGCGGCGATGCCGTCTCCCGTCGCTCCCGCCGGGTTCGTCGTGTGCGCATACAGGTGCCCTGCGCCCCCGGTGGCGAGGATCACCGCGTCGGCCGACGTGTCGGAGACCACGCCGTCGCGAAGGGTCCGCAGGCCGCGCACCGCACCCCCGACGCGCACGAGATCGATCAGGAAGGCGCGCTCGATGACATCGATTCGCGTCCGGCGCACAGACGCGACCAGGGCTGCAGAGATCGCCGCTCCTGTGGCGTCGCCTCCCGCATGCACGATGCGGGCGTGGCGGTGCGCGGCTTCACGTCCGAGCTGCAGCGAGCCGTCAGCCGCACGATCGAAGGCGACGCCGCGGGCGATCAGCTCGGCGATCCTGGACGCGCCCTCCGCGACCAGCACACCGACGGCTTCCGGGTCGGACAGCCCTGCACCGGCGTCCATCGTGTCGTCGGCGTGCTGTGCGGCGGAGTCGCGAGGCCCATAGATCCCGGCGACACCGCCCTGGGCGAGTCCTGTGCAGCCGTCGCCGAGGTCTCCCTTGGTGACGATCGTCACCTCGTGGCCGGACTCGTGCGCGTGGAGCGCCGCGGTGAGTCCCGCGATGCCCGAGCCGACGACCACGACGTTCATCGCGCGCCTGCGACCACCGGAGGCTTCGCCGCGAGCATCCGCTCCAGTGCCACCCGTGCGGGATCGGCGACGTCGTCGGAGACGGTGATCCGGTTCGGCGTGCGGCCGGCGACCAGTTCTTCCAGCACCCAGGCCAGGTATCCGGGGTGGATGCGGTACATCGTCGAACAGGGGCACACCACAGGGTCGAGGCAGAAGATCTCGTGCTGCGGGTACTGCGCCGCGAGTCGGCGGACCAGGTTGATCTCGGTGCCGATCGCGAACGCGGTGGGCTCCGTGGCCTCGTCGATCGCGCGGCGGATGTACTCGGTCGAGCCCGCCTCGTCTGCGGCGTCGACGACCTCCATCGGGCATTCGGGGTGCACGATCACACGCACGCCGGGGTGCTCGGCGCGGGCCTGGTCGATCTGGCCGACCGTGAAACGGCGATGCACCGAGCAGAACCCGTGCCACAGGATCACGCGTGCGTCGACGAGCTCCGTCGCGGACGATCCGCCGAGCGCTCGCCGCGGGTTCCACATCGGCATCTGCTCGAGCGGCACACCCATCGCCTTCGCGGTGTTGCGGCCGAGGTGCTGGTCGGGGAAGAACAGCACCCGGCGTCCGCGCTCGAACGCCCACTCCAGGACCGTCTGGGCGTTCGAGGAGGTGCAGACGATCCCGCCGTGCCGTCCGACGAAGCCCTTGATTGCTGCGGAGGAGTTCATGTAGGTCACGGGGATCACCGGCACACGCCCGTCGGCATCTACGGCGTCGAGGTCACCGAGCACCTCTTCGAGCTGCTCCCAGCACTCCTCGACCTGGTCGATGTCGGCCATGTCGGCCATCGAACACCCGGCGGCGAGGTTTGGAAGGATCACCGCCTGGTCGGGCTGTGAGAGCAGGTCGGCGGTCTCGGCCATGAAGTGCACTCCACAGAACACGATGGCCTCGGCGTCGGAGCGTCCCTTGGCTGCAGTCGCGAGCTGGAACGAGTCCCCGACGTAGTCCGCGTGCTGCACGACCTCCTCCCGCTGGTAGAAGTGGCCGAGGATCACGACCCTGTCGCCGAGGGTGGCCTTCGCCGCCCGGATCCGCCCATCGAGTTCCTCCTCCGAGGCTTCGCGGTACTCGGCGGGCAGTTCGCCCTGTCGGGGGGCTCCGGTCGGGATCACGTCCCCCATGGACGAGCCCGGCCCGTAGCCAGGTCGTGCGTCGAAATCCCAGGGGCCGGCTGCGAGATCGGTGGCGCACGTGGCATCGGTCGACGCTCCGCTGACGATGGCCTGGATCGCATGGTCGACCGAGGCGTCCAGGGGCGGGACAGCAGGAGCGGGTACGAAGGTGATGCTCATCGGGTGCTCGTTTCTTCGGGACCGAGCGGGCCACGATCGGCCAGCTCGACATCGGTGTTGTCGCGATACAGACGCGCGGGGCGGTGGCTTCCGGTGCGGAACCGATCGGTGGGGAGCAGGTTGCCCGCTGCCTCCACCTGGCGACGGAAGTTGGCGGGATCGAGGGTGCGGCCGAGGATCGCCTCATAGGCCTCCCGCAGCTCGGCGAGCGTGAACTCCGCGGGCAGGAATCCCTGCGCGACGCGGCTGTATCCGACCTTGTTGCGCAGCCGCCACAGCGCGTACTCGACGATCTCGGTGTGATCGAAGGCCAGCTGCGGCAGCTCGTCGACGTCGAACCACTTCACGTTCTCGGGGGCGGCGCCGGATGCGCGATGCGCCGCGCTCTGCGCCGTCACGTCGTCCTGTCGCAGAAGCGCCCAGTACACGATCGACACGACTCTGGTGGGGGAGCGGTCGACGGCGCCGAAGGCGTAGAGCTGCTCGAGGTAGCTGGGGGCGAGGCCGGTGGTCTCGGCGAGGGTGCGCGCCGAGGCGTCGACGGGCGACTCGGTCGGCGTGAGCCACCCGCCGGGAAGGGCCCATTGGTCGGCGAAGGGCTCGCGGGTGCGCAGCACGAGCGGCAGCGCGAGCACCGCGCGTCCGTCATCCGTGCGTCGCAACGTCAGGATGACCGTCGAGACGGCAACGCGGATGTCGCTGCTTTGAGTCATGGGCACCTTAACCTCCGGGATCGATCTTAGTGTCATTCGCACCCTTAGTGCGCGTATATGACCACGATGCCGGTCGAGTCCGAAACGTTATCTGACGGGCTCGGGGAGTCTTGTTCACCGGGACGGGGTTTGTTAGGTTACTGTCCTAACAAACCCCTTCGAGAGTGGCCGACCGGCCGCCTCCGCGGGGCCCATGAACCCCGCATCCGGGGTTCTGCTCCATCCGGAGCGATCCCTCCTGCAGTGCAGCACCGAGAGGAAACAAGAGAAATGATCCGTAACGGAAGGCGCAAGATTGCGCTCACCGCGATTGCCGGAGCATCCGTCCTCGCCCTGGGCCTCACGGCCTGTGGCGGCGGTAGCGACAGCGGCAACGCCGATGGCGACCGGGCCCTGCGTGTCTGGGCCGGCAGCCAGACCCCGATCACCGCGAACTACAACCCGTTCGCACCGACCGTGCTCCACGGCGCGCTCGGACCGATCTACGAGCCGCTGTTCTTCTACAACAAGACCGCGGACTCCGAGCCGGTCGGCCTGATCGGCGACTCGTTCGAATACAACGAGGACGGCACGGTGATCACGGTCACCATCAAGCCCGACCTCATGTGGAGCGACGGTGAGCCCCTGACCGCCAAGGACGTCGCGTTCTCGTTCAACTACGAGGCCAACAACCCCGAGGGCAACGGTCTGATCTCGGCCGAAGCGACGGACGACACCACCGCCGTGCTGACGTACTCGTCCGCGCAGTACACGACCGAGTTCCAGCGGATGGGGTCGAGCTACATCCTCCCCGAGCACGTCTGGAAGGACGTCAAGGACTTCGCGAACTTCACGAACGAAGAGCCGGTCGGCTCAGGCCCCTACGTCGTCGACAAGACCACGAGCGAGTCGTACACCCTCGTCGCGAACAAGAACTACCGCGATGCGGACAAGCTCGGCGTCAAGAAGGTCCAGTACATCGCGGTCGACAACAACCAGACCGCACAGGACCTGCTCGCCGCAGGCAAGCTCGACTGGACCGGCATGTTCATCCCGAACCCGGATGATGTCACCGGCAACGGAGCGATCGAGTGGATCAACACGCCCCAGGACCCGACGGTGCTCTACACCTGCTCGAACGCCGACCTCGGCTGCACCGGGCCGCAGACCGACGTCGCCGTGCGTCAGGCGCTCAACGTGGCGATCGACCGCGGCATCATCAAGGACAAGGCATTCGTCGGCCTCACGGGGGACATCTCGCCGGCGTTCACCTTGCTGCCGCGCGACGAGAAGTGGCTCGCCGACCCGGCCAACGAGGTCAGCCCGCAGGAGGCGAATGCCGCCGAGGCCGGTTCCATCCTCGAGGCCGCCGGCTACACCAAGGGTTCCAGCGGCATCTACGAGAAGGGCGGGGTTCCGCTCGAGCTCACGCTCACCTCGGTCGACGGCTGGACCGACTACAACGACGCCGCGAAGCTGATCGCCGAGCAGGCCGAGGCCGCCGGCATCAAGATCACGGCATCGACCGTGCAGTGGCAGGAGTTCTCCGATTCCCGTCAGGGTGGCGAGTTCCAGCTCATCATGGGTGGTGTGATCGGCACGTCCGTCGCCGACCCCTTCCAGATCTACCGCGACTGGTTCGGCGGCACGGCCGTCGAGTCGACGACCCCGGTCGGCACCGAGATCCCCGCGGGCCGCTGGAACTTCAGCCGCTACAGCAACCCTGTTGTCGACACCGCGATCCAGTCGGCGATCAGCACGAACGACGAGGCGACGAAGAAGGAGCTGTACGCCACGATCCAGACCGAGATCGTGCGTGACCTGCCCTACATTCCGCTCGTCATCAACGCGACGCAGACCTTCTACAACACGAAGGACTACACGGGCTGGCCGACCGAGGAAGACCTCTACGCCTTCCCGCCGTCCTGGGGTGCGATCGCGGCAGGCTACGTCCTGACGCAGCTGCAGCCGGTCAAGTAGGAAAGGAGTCGGGGAAGAAGGAAGTCAGGAAACAAGTGACATGAAGTTCTATGCACGAAGAATCGGGTTCTACGCGTTCACGCTCTGGGCCGCGATATCCATCAACTTCTTTCTTCCCCGGCTCATGCCGGGGAACCCGGCCGACATCATGATCGCCAAGATGCAGCGCGCCGGCGGCGATGTCTCCGAGACCACGATCCGCAACATCAGGCTCCTGCTCGGCGGCGACGACTCCTCGCTGTGGGAGCAGTACCTCGCGTACTGGGGGCGGATGTTCCAGGGCGACCTCGGCGTCTCGGTCACCAAGTTCCCCACCCCGGTGACGGAACTCATCGCGGGTGCCCTGCCCTGGACGCTCATCCTGGTCGGTACCGCGACCGTCATCTCCTTCGTCCTCGGCGTCGTGCTCGGCGCCTGGGCCGGATGGAAGCGCGGCACCTGGGTCGATCACCTCATCCCCGCCACCACCGTGCTGCAGTCGATCCCGTACTTCTGGATGGCGCTGATCCTGGTGGCCGTGTTCGCGGTCGGTCTGGGATGGTTCCCCATCTTCGGCGGCTACGACGTCTTCGACTACCCTGACGGCCCCGAGCCGACCTGGGCGTTCTTCACCGACGCGGTGGCGCACGCGATCCTCCCGGCGCTCACGATCGTGATCAGCTCGGTCGGCGGCTGGATGTTCGGCATGCGCAACATGATGGTGTCCACGCTCGCCGAGGACTACGTGCTCACGGCCGAGGCGAAGGGTCTGCGGCCCCGCCGCGTGCTCACCACGTACGCGGCCCGCAACGCGGCGATCCCCTCGATCGCAGGCTTCTCGATCACCCTCGGGTTCGTCGTGGCCGGATCCATCGTGATGGAGCAGGTGTTCACCTACCCCGGCATCGGCAAGCTGATGTTCCAGGCCGTGACCAACAACGACTACGCGCTGATGCAGGGACTGTTCCTCGTCATCACCCTGACGGTGCTCGCCGCCAACTTCATCATGGACCTCGTCTATGGCTTCATCGACCCGAGGGCTCGCCAGAATGTCTGACACCAAGAACCCGCTCCTGACCCAGGAGCCGCCGATCACGGCACCGGCCAGCACGATCTCGCTCGCTACGCAGCAGGGACGCAAGCGTCGCCGCATCTTGCCCAGCACGTCGCCGAAGTTCATCGTCGGCGCGATCATCGTGGTCGCGATCGTGCTGTTCGCGATCATCGCGCCGATGTTCTCGCAAGATCCGCGCAGCACCGCCAACCCCGCGCTCCAGCCGCCTTCCGCGGAGCACTGGCTCGGCACGACCAAGCTCGGCAACGACATGTTCGCCCAGCTCGCGATCGGCGCGCAGGGCTCGCTGCTCATCGGCGTGACCGCCGGAGCCATCGCGATCGTGCTGTCCCTGCTGTTCGGTGTCCTCGCCGGATACCTGGGTGGCTGGCGCGAAGACGGTCTCGCGCTCCTCACGAACGTCATGATCGTGATCCCCGGACTCCCGCTCGTGATGGTGATCGCCTCCTTCGTGCCGCAGCGCAGCTGGCAGCTCGTCGCGTTCGTGCTCGGCATCACCTCCTGGGCGGGAGCGGCCTATGTGCTCCGGCTCCAGACGCGCTCTCTCCGCACACGCGACTACGTGTACGCCGCGAAGGTGGCGGGGGAGCGGTCGTTCCGCGTGATCCTCGTCGAGATCATGCCGAACCTCCTTCCGCTGCTCGCAGCGCAGTTCCTGTTCGCGATCATCTTCGCGATCCTCGGTGAGGCAGGGCTCTCGTACCTGGGCCTCGGCCCCAACTCGTCGATCACCTGGGGCTCGATCCTCAACGACGCGCAGTCGGGGCAGGCTCTCGGACGTGGAGCCTGGTGGTGGTTCGTCCCGCCCGGGCTCATGATCGCACTCCTCGGTGCCGGCCTGTCGCTCATCAACTTCGCGATCGACGAGGTCATCAACCCGAAGCTGCGCAATGCGCCCGAAGCCGCGCGCCGCGTGCGCAAGGCTGCCAAGACCAAGGGAGTCACCGCATGAGCGAGCCCGTCCTGACGGCGCGGAACGTGTCGATCGAGTATGAGGTGGATCCGCCGGTGAAGGCCGTGCGCGATGTCTCCTTGACGCTGAACCGAGGCGAGATCCTGGGGCTGGCGGGGGAGTCGGGGTGCGGGAAGACGACCCTGGCGTACGGGATGAACCGTCTGCTGAAGGCGCCGGCCCTCATGACGGGTGGCGAGATCGTGTTCCATGACCGGGATGGTCATGACATCGACATCGTGGGCTTGGATGGGGAAGGCCTCAGGGCGTTCCGATGGGACAAGATCTCGATGGTGTTCCAGGGCGCGATGAACTCGCTGAACCCGGTCATCTCGGTCAAGGCGCAGATCTTCGACATCTTCGACACGCACCGCCCAGGGATGAGCAAGAAGGCGAAGACCGCTCGGGCGGAGGAGCTGCTCACCCTCGTCGGGGTCGACCCGAATCGCCTGTCGAGCTTCCCGCATGAGCTCTCGGGCGGGATGCGGCAGCGCATGATGATCGCGATGGCCCTGGCCCTCGACCCCCAGGTGATGATCATGGACGAGCCGACCACCGCGTTGGACGTGGTCGTGCAGCGCGGGATCATCCGGGAGATCATGCGATTGCGGGAGAAGCTCGGTTTCGCGGTGATCTTCATCACGCATGATCTGCCGATGCTGATCGAGATCAGCGACAGGATCGCGATCATGCTGCAGGGACAGATCGTGGAGGAGGGGACGGCGGAGGAGATCTACCGGTCCCCCCAGCACGAATACACGAAGCGGCTGCTGTCGAGCTTCCCGTCGCTCAAGGGCGAGCGGGGCGACTTCGTTCGTACCGGTGTGAGCCAGGAGGGCGTCCGATGACCACCCACAGCAACCGCGCCGAGACGGCGACGCCGCAGACGGCACGTCTGGAGGCGCGGAATCTGGTGAAGGACTTCCATCTGCGTTCCGGGTTCCGCACCAACGTGCTGCACGCGGTGAAGGACGTGTCCTTCACGATCGAGGCCGGCAAGACGGTCGCTCTGGTGGGGGAGTCGGGGTCGGGGAAGTCCACGATCGCCCGGATGCTGATGAAGCTGGAGACTCCCACCAGCGGGGAGATCCTTCTGGATGGGAAGCCGTCTGGCACGCGGGGGCGGGCGTTGGAGCGCTACCGCGCGGATGTGCAGATGGTGTTCCAGGACCCGTTCGCGTCGCTGAACCCCTTCCACACCATCGTGCATCACCTCGAGCGTCCGATCCGTCTGCACCACCCCGACCTGTCCCGCTCGCAGGTGCGCGAACGTGCGGTCGAGCTGCTGGAGCGGGTGCGGTTGACGCCGGGGGAGAGCTTCGCAGAGCGCCGCCCGCACGAGCTGTCCGGCGGGCAGCGGCAGCGGGTCGCGATCGCTCGTGCCCTCGCTCCGGGGGCGCGGTTCATCGTCGCGGATGAGCCGGTCTCGATGCTCGACGTGTCGATCCGGCTGGGCGTTCTCAACCTGCTGGCTGATCTGCAGCGCGAGGAGAACCTCGGTGTCCTCTACATCACGCACGACCTGGCGACGGCTCGGCACTTCTCCGACGAGATCATGGTGCTCTACAAGGGCGACGTGGTCGAGCGCGGTCCTGCGGACGAGGTCATCCTGAATCCGCAGCACGAGTACACCAGGACTCTCCTCGGCGCGGCGCCAGAGCCCGACAACCTCGGCCGCCTCCGCGACGAGGTCCGCGCCGAACTCGGCATCGCGCACTGACTCGGCATTGCGCACTGACGGGCACCGTCCACACCCTCGCTCCCGTCGCACTCTCGGTCGCTCGCGCACGTTCGCAGCGACTGAGGGCGCGACGGGAGCTTCGTGTCGGGACCCGGGCCTCTGCGCAGGGGCCGCACCGGCTAGACTGAACACACAATTGAAGACAGGCCGAATGACCCACGCGGGAGAGCCCCGGCGAACGCAGCCGGGCACCGAAGGAGCAAGCCTCCCCGCCAATCTCTCAGGTACGCGTACCGCGCGGTTCCGGCCACTCTGAAAAGCGATACCGCGACCGTGCGGATCCGCCGACGGTGAAAGCCCCGCCTCCGTGCGCGGGTGAAACTCTCAGGCCCATGACAGAGGGGGAGTTCCGAGGAACGGCGACGCCGCCGTTCCACCCGACACAGCCCGGGAGAACTCCATGTCCGACCCCCGCTACACCCCGCTCCGCGAACGCCATGAGGCGCTCGGCGCGTCGTTCACCGACTTCGGCGGCTGGCAGATGCCGGTGCGCTACACGTCCGACCTCGCCGAGCACCACGCCGTGCGCCAGAGCGCGGGCATCTTCGACATCTCGCACATGGCGGAGTTCCTGGTGACCGGCGAGGCCGCAGCGGATTTCCTCGACTACGCTCTGGCCGGCCGCATCTCGGCGATGCCGGTCGGGAAGGCGAAGTACTCGCTCCTGCTCGCGGAGGGTGGCGGCATCATCGATGATGTCATCGCCTACCGGCTGGCCGAGGACCGCTACCTCGTGATCGCGAACGCCGGCAATCGGGGCTTCGTCGACTCGGCATTCGCGAAACGCGTCCGTGATTTCCCGTCGCTCGTCGAGCGCGACCTCCCCGCTCGGGCACCGGGCGAAGAGCGCAGCTTCGCGGGGTTCCTCGGCGATCGCGGAGTCGACGTCGAAGACGTCTCCGACGACTACGCCCTCATCGCGGTGCAGGGGCCGAAAGCCGAGGCCATCCTCGCCGCGACCGCTGACATCACCGACGTGAGCATTCCCTGGTCCGATCAGAAGTACTACGCCTGGGCGTCGGCGAACTACCGCGGCAAGCCGCTCCTCCTCGCGCGCACCGGCTACACGGGCGAGGACGGCTTCGAGCTTCTCGTCGCCGCTGACGACGCGGCGGCGCTGTGGGATGCCCTGCTCGCTGCCGGCACGCCGCACGGCCTCGTTCCCGCCGGGCTCGCCGCGCGCGACACTCTTCGCCTCGAGGCGGGGATGCCGCTCTACGGGCACGAACTGAGCCTTGACACTCAGCCGTCTCAGGCAGGCCTCGGACGCGTCGTCGTGACCGCGAAGGAGCACTTCGTCGGCAAGGCGGCGCTCTCCGCCGCCGCGGAGTCGACCGAGGCAGCGCAAGCGCCGGTCCTGGTCGGACTCGTGGCCGAGGGCAAGCGCGCCGGCCGCGCCGGATACGCCGTCGTCGACGAAGACGGATCGGTGCTCGGCGAGATCACGAGCGGGGCGCTCAGCCCCACGCTCGGTCATCCGATCGCGATGGCCTACGTGAAGCCTTCTTCCGCGGAAGAGGGAACCGCAGTATTCCTTGATGTGCGGGGCACCAGGATCCCCGCGACCGTGACCGCCCTGCCTTTCTACCGGAGGACCAAATGACCGATCTCGCCGCACTCCACTACACCGAAGAGCACGAGTGGATCGCCGCTGACGGCGACACCGTGACCATCGGCATCACCGACTACGCCGCCGAGAAGCTGGGCGACGTCGTGTTCGTCGAGCTCCCCGCCGTCGGCACCGAGGTCACCGCGGGAGCGGTCGTCGGAGAGATCGAGTCCACCAAGTCGGTCGGTGAGCTGTACGCACCGGTCTCCGGCACGGTCGTCGAGATCAATGACGCGGCCGTCGATGACCCGTCGCTGGTCAACGCGGCGCCGTTCGAGGGCGGATGGCTGCTCAAGGTCGCCGTCGCCGACGGCGCGCTGGATGGACTGCTCGACCGCGACGCCTATGTCGCACTCACGGAGGGCTGATTCGCCAGTGGTCACTTTCGCCGATCGTCACATCGGACCCACGGATGCCGCGCAGCGCACGATGCTCGCCGCCCTCGGTCTCGACAAAGCCGGAGCGGACGATGCGCTGAGCCCGGTCGAGGCGCTCATGCGCCAGGCCGTGCCCGCGTCGATCTACACGGGCCCGTCATCCGAGGCAGCGGACGCGCCCTCGCGCATCCCGTCCGCCGCGAGCGAGACCGAGGCTCTCGCCGAGCTGCGCGCGCTCGCCTCGCGCAACACCGTGAACCGACCGATGATCGGCCTCGGCTATTACGGCACCATCACGCCGCAGGTGATCCAGCGCAACGTGCTGGAGAACCCGTCCTGGTACACCGCGTACACGCCGTACCAGCCGGAGATCTCGCAGGGGCGCCTGGAGGCGCTCATCAACTTCCAGACGATGGTCGCAGAACTCACCGGCCTCACCACGGCGAACGCCTCGATGCTCGACGAGTCGACGGCGGTCGTCGAGGCGATGCTGCTCTCCCGGCGCGCCTCGAAGTCGTCGTCGACGGCGTTCGCGGTCGACGCGGACGCGCTCCCGCAGACCAGGGCGATGCTCGCCACGCGCGCGGAGGCGCTCGGCATCGACATCGTCACCGTCGACTTCGCCGCGGGCGAGGAGTTGCCCTCCGAGCTGTTCGGTGTCTTCGTCCAGTACCCGGGCGCATCCGGACGGGTGTGGGATCCGTCGGCCGTCTTCGAAGCGGCGCACCTCTCCGGTGCTCTCGCGGTCGCGGCCGCCGACCTGCTCGCTCTCACGCTGATCGCCTCGCCCGGTTCGCTCGGTGCGGACGTGTCGGTCGGCACGACGCAGCGCTTCGGCGTTCCGATGGGCTTCGGCGGCCCGCACGCGGGCTACATGGCTGTCCGCTCCGGTCTCGAGCGTCAGCTGCCCGGCCGTCTCGTCGGTGTCTCGGTGGATGCCGACGGCAAGCCCGCCTACCGGCTCTCGCTGCAGACGCGTGAGCAGCACATCCGCCGCGAGAAGGCGACCTCGAACATCTGCACCGCGCAGGTGCTGCTGGCCGTCATGGCGTCGATGTATGCGGTGTACCACGGTCCTGACGGGCTCCGGGCGATCGCCCTGGACGTGGCCCGCAAGGCGGACGCTCTGGCCACGTGGCTCATCGAGCTCGAACTCGACATCGAGCACCGGGAGTTCTTCGACACTCTCCGTGTCCGTGTGCCTGGCCGCGCCTCCGAGATCGTCGCCGCCGCGCACGACGCGGGCTATCTCCTCCACGAGGTCGACGCCGACACCGTCGGGGTCTCGGTCGATGAGACCACGACGTTCACCGACCTCGATCGGGTCGCGGGCTGCTTCGCGTCGGGTACAGGGCGCTCCTTCGGCTACATCGCCGCCTCCGAGCACGGCCGGCTTCCCGAGGCGCTGCGGCGTCAGGATGAGTACCTCACGCACCCCGTCTTCCACTCGCACCGCTCGGAGACCGCCATGATGCGGTATCTGAAGAGCCTCTCCGACCGCGACTACGCGCTCGATCGCGGCATGATCCCCCTGGGCTCGTGCACGATGAAGCTCAACGCGGCGACCGAGATGGCAGCCATCAGCTGGCCCGAGTTCGCCGGCATCCACCCGTTCGCTCCGGCCGCCGACGTGCAGGGCTACCTCGAGCTCATCGAGCAGCTCGAGGGCTGGCTGGCCGAGGTCACCGGGTATGACGCGGTCTCGCTGCAGCCGAACGCCGGCTCTCAGGGTGAGCTGGCCGGCCTCCTCGCCATCCGCGGCTATCACCACGCGAACGGCGACGCGCACCGCACGGTGTGCCTCATCCCGTCGTCGGCTCATGGCACGAATGCGGCCTCGGCCGTGCTCGCGGGCATGAAGGTCGTCGTCGTGGCGACGGACGAGCTCGGCAACGTCGACCTCGACGACCTGCGCGCAAAGATCACCCTCCACGCCGACGACCTCTCCGCTCTCATGATCACCTACCCCTCCACACACGGCGTGTACGAGGAGCAGGTCGTCGAGATCACGGCCGCTGTGCACGACGCGGGGGGACAGGTGTATGTCGACGGCGCGAACCTCAACGCGCTGCTGGGCTATGCGCGCTTCGGCGACCTGGGCGGCGATGTCTCGCACCTCAACCTGCACAAGACCTTCGCCATCCCGCACGGCGGCGGTGGACCCGGCATCGGACCGGTCGCGGCGAAGTCCCACCTCGCGCCGTTCCTCCCCTCGCACCCGCTCGCACAGAGCGCCGAGCACTTCGGCGGCTACACGTTCGGCGGCGGCGTGATCTCCGCGGCTCCTTACGGATCCGCGGGCATCCTGCCGATCTCCTGGGCGTACGTGCGCATGATGGGAGCCGATGGACTGCGTCGGGCCACCGCCGCGGCCGTGCTGTCGGCGAACTACATCGCGGAGCGCCTCAGCGCCCACTTCCCGGTGCTCTACACCGGCGAGAACGGCCGCGTGGCGCACGAGTGCATCCTCGACCTCCGCCCGCTCAAGGAAGCGACCGGCATCACGGTCGACGATGTCGCCAAGCGCCTCATCGACTACGGCTTCCACGCGCCGACCATGTCTTTCCCCGTCGCGGGAACCCTCATGGTCGAGCCGACCGAGTCGGAGGACCTCGACGAGATCGAGCGCTTCATCGAGGCGATGGTCATGATCAAGGCCGAAGCGGATGCGGTCGCCGCCGGACGCTGGCCCGCGGACGACAACCCCCTCGTGCACGCGCCGCACACCGCGGTGTCGCTCATCGCGGGGGAGTGGAACCATGCGTACTCGCGAGAGGATGCCGCCTATCCCGTGCACGCCCTGGTCGCCGGCAAGTACTGGCCGCCGGTGCGTCGCATCGATCAGGCGTACGGCGACCGCAACCTCGTGTGCGCCTGCCCGCCGGTGGAGGCTTTCGCCTGAGCCACGTGCTCATCTGAGCAGACGGTGCCGCGCTTCTGTATGGGAGCGCGGCACCGTCTGCTGTTTCGCGGTGTTTCCCCGGTGTTACAGATGGTCACCACTCAGTAACAGTTCGTTAGCTGAAGAGGACGGTTCGCGAACCGGCGGGTTACGCTCAGGTATCCCTGCGTGCTCGACGATGCGCACGCAGAACCCCGAATGTCCACAGGAGGACACAAAGTGAAGCGCAACAAGATCGCCCTTGCGGGCACCGCGTTGTTCGTGATCGGCGCCCTGGCGCTCGCGGGCTGCGCCAGCGGCGGAAACGAGTCGAACGGCGACGCCGGCGGAAACGTCAACGCGGACGCCATCATCACGACCAACGGATCCGAGCCGGAGAACCCGCTCATCCCGACCAACACCAACGAGGTGGGTGGCGGAAAGATCCTCGACGAGATCTTCGCAGGGCTGATCTACTACGACGCCGAGGGCAAGCCGGTCAACGACGTGGCTGAGGAGATCACCACCGAGGACCCCCAGAACCTCACGATCAAGATCAAGGAAGGCCTGACCTTCACCGACGGTGAAGAGGTCACGGCCGACAACTTCATCAAGGCGTGGAACGAGGGCGCGAAGCTCTCGAACGGCCACCTCTCCAGCTACTTCTTCGAGGACATCGAGGGCTTCAGCTACGACGAGGACTCCGAGCTCACCGGCCTGAAGCAGGTCGACGACTACACCTTCACGATCGCGCTCAACAAGCCGGCCTCTGACTTCGCGCTGCGTCTCGGCTACTCGGCGTTCTACCCGCTGCCCGATGTCGCATTCGAAGACATGGATGCCTTCGGTCAGAACCCGATCGGCAACGGCCCGTACAAGATCGCCGACGAAGACGCGTGGCAGCACGACGTCCAGATCGAGCTCGTCCGCAACGACGACTATGACGGCGGACGCAAGGCGGCCAACGGCGGCCTCACCATCAAGTTCTACGCGACGCAGGAAGCGGCGTACGCCGACCTGCTGTCGAACGAGGTCGACGTCATCGACGCGATCCCGACGAACTCGCTGGCTGTCTTCACCGACGAGCTCGGCGACCGCGCCGTGAACCAGCCCTCCGCTGTGTTCCAGTCGTTCACCATCGGCCAGTTCCTGCCGCACTTCAGCGGCGAAGAGGGCAAGCTGCGTCGTCAGGCGCTGTCGATGGCGATCAACCGTGACGAGATCACCGAGACCATCTTCTCGGGCTCGCGCACCCCGGCGAAGGACTTCACGTCGCCGGTCATCGCCGGCTGGTCCGACTCGGTCCCCGGCAGCGAGGTCCTCGACTACGACCCCGAGAAGGCGAAGGAGCTGTGGGCCGAGGCCGACGCCATCGCCCCGTGGGAGGGCACGTTCAAGATCGCGTACAACGCCGACGGCGGACACGACGCATGGGTCGACGCTGTGAGCAACAGCATCAAGAACACCCTGGGCATCGACGCATCGGGCGACCCGTACCCGACCTTCCAGGACCTCCGGTCCAAGGTCAACGACCGCACCATCACCACCGCCGCACGTTCGGGATGGCAGGCCGACTACCCGGGTCTGTACAACTTCCTCGGACCGCTCTACGCGACCGGCGCCGGTTCCAACGACGGTGACTACTCGAACCCCGAGTTCGACGACCTGATCAAGGCCGGTATCAGCAACCCCGACGCCGACGCGCAGATCGAGGACTTCACGAAGGCGCAGGAGGTTCTGTTCCAGGACCTGCCCGCGATCCCGCTGTGGTACTCGAACGTGACCGGTGGCTTCAGCGAGAACGTCGACAACGTGACGTTCGGCTGGAACTCGGTTCCGCTGTACTACGAGATCACGAAGGCCGGCGAGTAAAGCCCGACGGCACTTCACCTGTGAGGCGGTGACGATTCTTCGTCACCGCCTCACAGGCTTGTGTTCGCCTCGCTTCTCTCACCCCTCTAAGAAGGGACAAGCGGATGCTCGGTTACATTCTGAGACGTCTTCTGCAGGTGATCCCGGTCTTCTTCGGAGCCACCCTGCTCATCTATTTCCTCGTGTTCGCCATGCCCGGCGATCCGATCCTCGCCCTGTTCGGGGACAAGACCCCGAACCCCGCTGTCCTCGAGCAGCTGCGCGAGCAGTACCACCTGAACGATCCGTTCATCGTGCAGTACTGGTACTACATCACCGGTGTCCTCCAGGGTGACCTGGGCACGACGTACTCCGGTCGCCCGGTTTCGGCGGTTCTCGCCGCCACCCTCCCGGTCACGGGGCGCCTCGCCGTCATGGCGATCGCGATCGAGTTCACGCTGGCGATCATCATCGGAACCATCTCGGCGCTGCGCAAGGGCAAGCTGTTCGACAACGTGTCCCTCGTCGTCGCCCTCGTCGCGATCGCGATCCCCATCTTCGTGGTCGCGTTCCTCGCGCAGTACTTCCTCGCGATCCAGCTCGGGTGGTTCAAGCCCACCGTGGGCGCGGACAACGACTGGGGCGGGCTGTGGCTCCCGGCGATCGTCCTCGGGTTCAGCCTCTATGCCGTGAGCATGCGTCTGATGCGCAGCTCCGTCATCGAGACTCTGAACCAGGACTGGGTGCGTACCGCCTACAGCAAGGGGCTCTCCCGGAGCCGCGTGCTCCCCGTACACGTGCTGCGCAACTCGCTGATCCCCGTCATCACCAACTCCGCCACGAACTTCGGCGTGCTGCTCGTCGGCGCCACCGTCACCGAGGGAATCTTCAACGTCCCGGGTGTCGGTAACACGCTGTTCCAGGCGATCCAGCGCGGCGAAGGCCCCACTGTGGTCTCTTTCGTGACGGTATTCGTCATCCTGTACGTGCTGGTGAACCTTCTCATCGACCTGCTCTACGGTCTGCTCGACCCGAGGATCCGCTATGCCTGATTCCACACCTCAGCACTACGTCGCCCCGGTGGAGACCGAGTCGATCTCCGTCGACGCCGTCCGTATCTCGGACAAGCCCAGCAACCTGTGGAGGGACGCCTGGTTCGACCTGCGCCGTCGCCCGCTGTTCTGGTTCTCGATCGCGCTCGCGCTGTTCTTCCTCGTGATGGCCTTGTGGCCGACGCTGTTCACCTCCACACCCCCCAACGAAGGCTGCCAGCTCTCCAACAGCAACGGCGGGCCGACCGAGGGGCACCCCCTCGGATTCACGTTCCAGGGGTGCGACATCTACGCCCGCATCGTGTGGGGATCGCAGACGTCGCTGGCTGTGGGCCTGATCGCCACCGTGATCTCGTCTGTGCTCGGCCTGATCATGGGAGCCCTCGCCGGTTTCTACGGCGGCTGGCTCGACGGACTGCTGTCGCGCATCGGTGACATCTTCTTCGCGATCCCGTACATCCTCGCGGCCGTCGTCGTGATGACCGTGTTCCGGGACGCCCGGTCGGTGTGGACTCTCGCGTTCGCCATCGGGGCGTTCGCCTGGGCCTCGACCGCGCGTGTCGTTCGGGCGGAGGTGCTCCGCGTCCGCCAAGCCGACTTCGTGATGGCATCGCAGGCGCTCGGGCAGTCGAAGTTCAAGATCCTGTTGAACCACGTCGTCCCGAATGCGATCGCTCCACTGCTCGTCGTCTCGACGCTCGGCCTCGCTGCGGCCATCGTCGCTGAAGCCACGCTCTCGTTCCTCGGAGTGGGGCTCGGCAGCGACGTGATGTCGTGGGGCAACGACATCGCGAAGGCCCAGGCCTCGCTGCGCGTGGCGCCGATGGCACTCATCTATCCGTCGATCGCCCTCACCCTCGCGGTGCTGGCATTCGTCACCCTGGGCGAGCTCATCAGAGACGCCCTCGACCCGAAGGCGAGGGCACGCCGATGAGCGAGCGCGTCACCGAACAGGTCCCTCTGCTGAGCGTCCGCGACCTCACGGTCGCCTTCCGCACCCAGGAGGGGCTGCGCGAAGTGCTCCACGGAGTCAGCTTCGACATCATGCCGGGCGAGACCGTCGCCATCGTCGGCGAGTCGGGATCAGGCAAGTCCACGACGGCCACGGCCATCGTGAACCTGCTTCCCGGAACCGGAGAGGTCACCGCGGGGTCCATCACCCTCGACGGGCGAGAGCTCACGACACTGAACCGCCGTGAGATCGAGGCCGTGCGCGGTCGGGACATCGGCTTCGTGCCGCAGGACCCGATGTCGAACCTCAACCCCGTCTGGAGCATCGGATTCCAGGTCAAGGAGGCGATCCGTGCGAACGGCATCGCCCGGGATCGCGGGAGTGCCAAGGCGCGCACGATCGAGGTTCTGCAGCAGGCGGGCCTGGCCGATGCCGAGAAGCGACTGCATCAGTTCCCGCACCAGTTCTCAGGCGGCATGCGTCAGCGTGCGCTGATCGGTATCGGGCTCGCGGCAGACCCCAAGCTGCTCATCGCCGACGAGCCGACCTCGGCTCTGGACGTGACGGTGCAGCGTGTGATCCTCGACCACATGGCCTCGCTCACCCGCGACAAGGGCACCTCGATGCTCCTGATCACGCACGACCTGGGCCTCGCGGCCGAGCGTGCGAACAAGATCATCGTGATGAACGGCGGCAACATCGTCGAGGCAGGGCCGAGCCGCCAGATCCTCGAAAACCCTCAGCACCCCTACACGAAGCGCCTGGTCGCTGCGGCGCCCAGCGTCGCGTCGCAGCGCATCCAGGCAGTGGTGGAGGACCGAGGCATCGAGACGATCGAAGACCTCGCCGCCATCCCTCCGACGGTGCGTGTCGCGGGGCTCACGAAGGACTATCGGATCCGTCAGGGAGGGTTCCGCAGCGAGGCCTTCCGAGCGGTCGACGATGTGTCGTTCGAGATCCCCCGAGGAAAGACGCTCGCTCTCGTGGGCGAATCGGGCTCCGGCAAGTCCACGGTGGCGAAGATGGTGCTGAAGCTCGAGGAGCCCACCAGCGGCACCATCGAGATCGACGGCCGGGACGTGTCGAAGCTGTCGAGCGCTCAGGCGTTCGGCCTGCGTCGTCGCATGCAGCCGGTCTTCCAGGACCCGTACGGCTCGCTCGATCCGCTGCGCAACATCGGCAACACGATCGCCGAGCCGCTGCAGATCCACGGCGTGGGCGATCGCGCATCGCAGCGCGAACGCGTCGAAGAGCTGCTCGATCAGGTCTCGCTGCCGCGCGTGCTCGCCACTCGGTACCCGAACGAGCTGTCGGGCGGACAGCGTCAGCGCGTCGCGATCGCGCGTGCACTGGCACTGAAGCCCGACATCATCGTGCTCGACGAGGCCGTCTCGGCGCTCGATGTGCTCGTGCAGGACCAGGTGCTGCAGCTGCTCGCCGAACTCCAGTCCGAGCTCGGGCTCACGTATCTGTTCATCACGCACGACCTCGCCGTCGTCCGCGTGTCGAGCGACCTCGTGTGCGTCATGGAGAAGGGCAGGATCGTCGAGCAGGGCACTGTCGACGAGATCTTCGCCAACCCGCAGCAGGAGTACACCGACCGTCTGCTCAAGGCGATCCCCGGGGCGTCGATCCCTCTCGGCGGTCGCTGACGGTGACCGAACCACAGCATCCCGAGGGCGCGCGAACGTATCGCGCGTCCTCGGGACTGGTCATCCTGATCCCGAGCACGCTGCTCGCGTTGTTCCTTCTCGGCGACACCGTCGTGCGAGGGAGCTGGGTGCAGATGCTGCTCATTGCCCCGTGGGTGCTGCTGGCTCTGTGGGTCGTCTACGAGCTCAGCTACGTCTCCTCGGTTCGGGTGGACCCCGAGGGCGTCGTCGTGCAGAACATGCTGCGCCGTACCAGCTTCGGCTGGAACAACGTGCGCGACATCGACCTTCGCTGGCAGCTCCAGTTCTCGCTCGACGATGGACGAGACCTCACCTGCTACGGCGGCCCCGCCCGTGCCAGGCCACCGCGCCCCGCGCGGGGTGACGCCGCCGAACCCAAGGCTCCCGCCGGCCTCCGCGCCCTCACGGAAATCCGCGATCTCTGGGAGGCGGCGCCTCCCGTGCCCACGTCGATCCGTCGCACCTGGGACGCCCCCGCGCTCATCGCACTCGCCGTGATCGTGCTCTGGACGATCGGGGCGATCATCGTCGCCGGCACCGCCTCATCCTGAGCTGATCAGCCGGGCAACCCGAACAGCTCGGGCCAGGTTCCCGCCGCCCACGGGTACCCCACGAACGCGGCGGCGTCGATGACGAAGTGCGCCACGAGGAACGGCATCAGCCGGCCCGTGCGCTGATAAAGCCAACCGAAGAGCAGGCCCATCGCGAGGTTGCCGATGAACGCCGGATACCCCTGGTAGAGGTGGTAGCTGGCCCGCAGGACCGACGTCGAGACGATGATCGTCCACGGGCTCCAGCCGAGTTGCCGGAGCCGGGCGAACAGGTATCCGAGCAGGACGAACTCCTCCTGCAGCGATGCCCGCGCCGCGGCCAGCAGCAACACCGGCACGGTCCACCAGTAGGCGTCGATCCCGGCGGGGTCGATCGCGACCGTGAGTCCGAGAGCCCGGCCGGCGAGGTACAGGCCGAGGCCGGGGATGCCGATCACCAGGACGAGGAGGACTCCACGACCCGCATCCTTCGCGAACCCGGTGCCGTCCAGCCCCAGCCGCGCGAGATGCGGGCGACGCGACTGCCAGAGCAGGAAGCACACCAGCAGCACGGGGATGAGCGAGAAGCCGATCGCGAGCACCTGGTATATGAGGTCGAAGATCTCCCGATCGCTGCGGGAGGGGTTCAGCTTCGCGACCTGATCGGCGATCGGGACCTCGTCGGTGAGGCGGTAGGCGAGCTGCACGATCGCATACACCGCGGACTGGCCGAGGCCCAGGGCCAGGACGATCGAGATCTCCCACCACAGGCGCGCTCGGGACGGAGTGGGGGAGAGGTCGGGGAGGTCCCACGGAGCCTGCGGTCGGGTCACGATCTCGATGCTACGACCTGCTTTTCAGGAACAAGCCCTGAGCTTGCGTTATCCTGGAACGTCGGCTTCCCGGCGAAACCCCACATCTTTTAGGACACCTGCATGGCGCACGCCCTCCGTTCTGACCTCCGCAACGTCGCGATCGTGGCGCACGTCGACCACGGCAAGACCACTCTCGTCGACGCCATGCTGCGTCAGACGGGCTCCTTCGGCGAACACGCCCACGTCGATGAGCGCGCCATGGACTCGAACGACCTGGAACGTGAGAAGGGCATCACGATCCTCGCCAAGAACACGGCGATCACGTACAAGGGCAAGCACGCCCAGGGCAAGGAGATCACGATCAACGTGATCGACACCCCCGGTCACGCCGACTTCGGTGGCGAGGTCGAGCGCGGCCTCTCCATGGTCGACGGCGTCGTGCTGCTCGTCGACGCGAGCGAGGGCCCGCTGCCGCAGACCCGCTTCGTGCTGCGCAAGGCGCTCGAGGCCAAGCTCCCCGTCATCCTCCTGGTCAACAAGACCGACCGCCCCGACGCCCGCATCGCGGAGGTCGAGGAAGAGGCGCATGACCTGCTGCTGGGTCTCGCCTCCGACCTGGTCGACGATGTGCCCGACCTTGACGTCGACGCTCTCCTCGACGTGCCGGTGGTCTACGCCTCCGGCCGTGCCGGTGCGGCATCGCAGAACCGTCCCGCCGACGGCTCGCTGCCGGACAACGACGATCTCGAGCCGCTGTTCGAGGCGATCCTCGAGCACGTTCCCGCGCCCGCGTACGACGACGAGCACCCGCTGCAGGCCTGGGTCACCAACCTCGACTCCAGCCCGTTCCTCGGCCGCCTCGCTCTGCTCCGTGTCTTCAACGGAACGCTGAAGAAGGGCCAGACCGTGGCCTGGGTGCGTGCCGACGGCACGCACCAGAACGCGCGCATCACCGAGCTCCTGAAGACCCGTGCGCTCGAGCGCTACCCCGCCGAGTCCGCCGGTCCCGGCGACATCGTCGCCATCGCCGGTTTCGAGAACATCACGATCGGCGAGACCATCGCCGACCCCGAAGACGTGCGTCCGCTGCCGGCCATCACGGTCGACGACCCCGCCATCTCGATGACGATCGGCACCAACACCTCGCCCCTCATGGGCAAGGTCAAGGGCCACAAGCTCACCGCTCGCATGGTCAAGGACCGTCTCGACAAGGAGCTCATCGGAAACGTCTCGCTCAAGGTCGTCGACATCGGACGTCCGGATGCGTGGGAGGTGCAGGGCCGTGGAGAGCTCGCGCTCGCCATCCTCGTCGAGAACATGCGTCGCGAGGGCTTCGAGCTCACCGTCGGCAAGCCGCAGGTGGTCACGAAGAAGATCGACGGCAAGACCTACGAGCCGTTCGAGCACCTCACGATCGACACTCCGGAAGAGCACCTCGGCGCGATCACCCAGCTGCTCGCGAACCGCAAGGGGCGCATGGAGAACATGACCAACCACGGCACCGGCTGGGTGCGCATGGAGTTCATCGTTCCGTCGCGCGGCCTGATCGGCTTCCGCAGCGAGTTCCTGACCACCACCCGCGGCACCGGCATCGCGAACGCGATCTCGCACGGCTACGAGCCGTGGGCCGGTTCCATCACGACGCGTCAGAACGGCTCGATCGTCGCCGACCGTCAGGGTGTCGTCACCCCGTTCGCCATGATCGCCCTGCAGGAGCGCATGTCGTTCTTCGTGCAGCCCACGCAGGAGGTCTACGAGGGCATGGTCATCGGCGAGAACTCCCGCGCCGACGACATGGACGTGAACATCACCAAGGAGAAGAAGCTCACCAACATGCGTGCGGCGAGCTCCGACACCTTCGAGTCGATGACGCCTCCGCGCCAGCTGACGCTGGAGGAGAGCCTCGAGTTCGCCCGCGACGACGAGTGCGTCGAGGTGACCCCCGAGGTCGTCCGCATCCGCAAGGTGAACCTCGACGCGAACACCCGCGCGCGCGAGACCGCCCGCCTGAAGCGCCAGGACGCGAACGTCTGAGACCCGTCTCGGAGACGCTCCGAGTAAGAGGGCCTCGTGCCGCCGAAAGGCGAGCATGGGGCCCTCTTCTCATGTAAATCCCAGGTGAGGGATGGTTTTCGTTCAGGTTCATGGTTCAGAGTGGTTCACTTGCGCCTGGGACGAGCTCCCGATGAGTCTCCTGCAAGGGCGTACGACCACCCGAAAGTCGAACCCATGCTTCACAAGACCCGTGCGCTTCGGCGCGCCTCCGCGGCAGCCTCCGCCCGAAACGCCGCCCACCGCCCGATGACCATCCTCGGAGTCGCCTCGGCCACGCTCGTCGGCATCACCTTGAGCGTCGGCCTCGCCTCCACTCCTGCCGTAGGTTCCATGAACGCCGCGTCCGCCGTCACCGCTCCCGCCCTCGCCGGCGCCGAGCCGCTCGCGCAGATCACGGAGGACGCCTCGGCGACCCTGGCACAGGCGAAGGACGCTGTGGCGGCGGCCGAGACGCTGGAGTCCGAGGTCGTCGCCTCCGGGCTCGACGTCGGCGTCGTCACGACGATCGACACCTCCGACCTCGTCAGCGACATCGACAAGCTGGATGACAGCGACGTGACTCCGGTGCTTCTGGTGGGCGTCCTCGCCGACAAGGCGGAAGAGGAGACCGCGGACGTCGTCGCCGATACCGCAGAGCTGCGCAGTGCACTCACCGCGGCGCAGCAGAAGCAGGCGGAGGAAGAAGCCGCGAGGATCGCGGCGGAGCAGGCGGCAGCTCAGGCCGCCGCGGAGCAGCAGGCGGCGGCCGCGCTGGCCGCAGCCAATACGCCGGAGGGCGCCAAGGCTTCCGCGCAGCAGATCATGTCCAGCACCTACGGATGGGGCGGCGATCAGTTCTCCTGCCTGAACTCCCTGTGGAACAAGGAGTCTGGCTGGAACTACCAGGCGTACAACCCGAGCGGTGCCACCGGCATCCCGCAGGCGCTTCCCGGCAGCAAGATGGCATCAGCCGGATCCGACTGGCAGACGAACGCCGCCACTCAGGTCGCCTGGGGACTGGGATACATCTCGTCGGTGTACGGCACTCCGTGCAGCGCGTGGGCGCATTCGCAGGCCATGAACTGGTACTGATCCCCGCCTGTCCTCCCGAGGATTCTCTAGCCATCGGCGGGCGTCGAGCGCTACGGTGACTCTGACGACTTGGGGGCGTCACGGATCCGAGGAGGAGATGTGCTCGACCCGGCAGCGTGGCGCGATGTCCCGCAGGAGGTCTCCACCGGCTCCCTGCCGGGGTGGGACCGCGTCGAGGAGATCGTGCGCGACGCGCATTCCCGCTATCGCGGGGAACGCGGCGGCACCGTCGCCGACTACATCCCCGTGCTCGCCGAGGTCGATCCGGAGCTCTTCGGTCTGGCGGTGATCGAGGTCGGTGGCGGGTTGCACGATGCCGGCGACGCCCTGCACCCCTTCTCCATCCAGTCGATATCGAAGATGTTCGTCTACGCCCTGGCGATCCAGGAGCACGGCCATGAGAGGGTGCGCGAGATCGTCGGCGTGAACAACACCGGCCTCGCCTTCAACTCCGTCATGGCGGTGGAGCTCAACGACGGGCACCCGATGAATCCGATGGTCAATGCCGGCGCGATCGCGACGACCGCCCTCATGCCCGGCGCCACCGCGGTCGAGCAGTGGGAGCGCGTTCGCGAGGGGCTCTCGGCGTTCGCCGGGCGTCCGCTGAGTCTCGACGGGGTCGTCTACGCATCGGAAGCGCAGACGAACGACCGCAATCGCGCTCTCGGTCGTCTGCTGCGCAGCTATGGTCGGCTGTCGGGCGATCCCGACGAGGTGGTCGACGTCTACACGCGTCAGTGCGCATTGAGCGTCACGGCTCACGATCTCGCTGTGATGGGGGCGACGCTCGCCGACGGGGGAGTGAATCCCGTCACCGGAGAGCGGGTGGTCTCGGAAGAGGTGTGCCGCGACACTCTCGCCGTCGTCGCGTCGACAGGGTTGTACGAACGATCCGGCGACTGGCTGTTCGAGATAGGGCTCCCGGCGAAGTCCGGTGTCGCCGGCGGCATCGTCGCTGTCGCACCCGGCAAGGGCGCGGTTGCCGGATTCTCGCCGCGACTGGACGAGGCCGGGAACTCCATCCGCTCGCAGATGGCCATCGGATACCTGTCACGTGTTCTGGGGCTGAACCTCTTCGCCTCGGCCCCGGCGCGTCGTGAGGCCTCCGCGACCGCACCCTCCCCCGCACCCCAGGAGCAGTCATGACCCAGACGAAGCCGGAGCAGACCAAGACCTCGTGGTTCCCGATGGTCAGCCTGTTCCTCGCACAGGTGCTGATGTCGTTCAACGTCGCCGCGCTGCCGATCTCGCTGGGCGGCATGGTGAGTGAGTTCGGCGTCCCGCCCACGGTCGCGAGCACGACGATCGTCATGTACGGGCTCGCCGTGGCCGCGCTCGTGATGACAGGTGCGAAGCTCGGTCAGAGGGTCGGCTGGGTGCTCATCTTCCGGATCGTGATCGCGCTGTTCGCGGCCTCCTCGGTGATGATGATCCTGGCACCCACGGTGTGGTGGGCGATCGCCGGACAGGCCGTCGCCGGCGCGGCCGCAGCGATCATCGTGCCGTCGATCGTGGCACTCATCGCCGAGAACTACCGCGGCCAGCAGCAGGCGACCGCCATCGGCGCCATCGGTTCGGCGCGCGCGATCTCGGGTGTCAGCGCCTTCCTGATCGGCGGCACTCTGGGGACGCTGGTCGGCTGGCGGCCGATGTTCTTCATCGTGCTGGGGATCGCCGTCGTCGTCTTCGCGCTGAGCTTCACCCTGCGCGGCGACCGCGGAGACGCATCGATTCGCATCGACCTCGTCGCCTCACTCCTCATCGGCGCGGCGATCGTGCTGCTGACGCTCGGGTTCAACAACCTGAACTCCTGGGGGGCGGTGGCGGCGACGGTCGACGCGCCCTTCAACGTCCTCGGACTCTCACCTGCCCCTGTCTTCATCGTGGTGGGGCTGGTGCTCGGGCAGGCCTTCTTCCTGTGGACGCGGAGGCGGATGTCGGAGGGGAGGGTTCCCCTGATCGATCTGAGCGTGCTCGGCTCGTCGCGTGAGCGGGCCGCCGTGTACGCCATGTTCATCGTGGTCGCCCTGGAGGCGTGCGTGAACTTCACGATCCCGCTCTACATCCAGATCGTGCAGGGCAGGACCCCGTTCGACACCTCGATGGCGATGATGCCGTTCAACCTCACCGTCTTCGTCACCGCCACGCTCGTGGTGCGGCTGTATCGGCGTTTCCCGCCGCGGACGATCGGCGTGGTCGGCTTCATTCTCACCACGGTCGCGCTCGTGTGGTTGTCGTTCGTCGTGAACAACAACTGGGAGACCATCCCGACGATCGCCGGGCTCATCGTCTTCGGCATCGGACAGGGCGCGCTGGTGACGCTGGTGTTCAACGTCCTCGTGACGGCGGCCCCCGCCGAACTCGCCGGAGACGTGGGTTCGCTGCGAGGCACCACGCAGAACCTCGCCTCGGCCGTCGGCACCGCGCTCGCAGGGGCGCTGCTGGTCTCTCTTCTCGGGCTCAGCATCGGGCGCGCTGTCGTCGAGCACCCCGAGCTTCCGCCGTCGCTCATCGCACAGGTCGATATGGACAACCTCAACTTCGTCAGCAACGACGATCTCCGCGCCGCGCTCGAGGCCACGGACGCGACGCCGGAGCAGGTCGACGCAGCCGTCACCGTGAACGAGGAGTCCCGGCTCGGCACCCTCAAGCTGGGCCTGCTCCTGCTCGCGGGTATCAGCGCGCTGGCGATCCTCCCGGCTTCGCGGCTCCCGCAGTATCGGCCGCACGAGATCCCCGACCCGTCGCCGGCGGCCGGGTCGGAGTGATGCTCAGCGCAGCTCGGAGATGAGCACGGCGCTGGTGCCGGGTGCGGTCGCCTCGAAGATGTGCGGAGCATCTCCGGCGTAGGTGAGGTAGTCGCCGGGGCCCAGCAGCACTGGTTCGTCGACCGGGCCGATCCGCGCCTGTCCCGCCATCAGGATCACGTGCTCGATCGTTCCGGGGTGATGGGGGTCGGAACGGCGGGCGTCGCCCGGCTCGGCCTGGATCAGGTAGATGTCACGGCGGGCGCCCGGAGGGCTGGCCGACAGCAACGTCGCGCTGTACGCGGCTGCGGAGGACGGGACGCCTGCGATGTCGTCTGCCCGGATGAGGGTCGGTGCGTTGGCCTGCTGATCGACCAGCACGGCGAAGGGGACGCCCAGAGCCACGCCGAGCGCCCACAGCGTCTCGACGCTGGGGTTGCCTGCTCCGCTCTCGAGCTGGGACACCGTCGCCTTGGAGATGCCGGCTCGTCGAGCGAGCTCGGACACCGACAGACTCGCCGCCTCTCGCTCCCGACGCAGGGTGCGGGCGATGCGTGTGCGAAGTTCCTCCATGTGTTCATCATGTCAAACGTTCGTTCGCTTGACTATCTGTGTCCCCATGTTCAGAATTATGATCATGCGTTCAGTGAAGCGAACAGTAGTTCCGGTGGTGTGTGATGACCGCCGAGCGTGAGGTCTGGCGCGAGGCGCTCGGTGTCGTTCTCGCGACCAGTGCCTACGGCATCTCCTTCGGCGCGCTCGCGGTGGCGTCGGGCCTCGACGTCTGGCAGACGTGCGTGCTGAGTCTGCTGATGTTCACCGGAGGATCGCAGTTCGCCTTCGTGGGGGTCCTCACTGCGGGCGGCGTCGCCGCGCTGCCCTCGGCGATCGCCTCGGCGGCGCTTCTCGGGGTGCGCAACGTCGCCTACGGCATGCGGATGTCGCCGATCATCGGAGGAGGGGCCGTGCGCAGGGCGGCTGCGGCGCACTTCACGATCGACGAGTCGACGGCGGTGGCGATCTCGCAGAGCGACCCGCGGCTGCGGCAGGTCGGATTCTGGGTGACGGGGATCGGCATCTTCGTCGGCTGGAACATCACCACCCTCGTCGGGGCGCTCGTGGGCGACGTGCTCGGAGACCCCAAGGCCTGGGGGCTGGATGCGGCGGCGGCCGCGGCATTCCTCGCTCTGCTGTGGCCGAGACTCCGCCAGCGTCAGGCCGTCGTGGTCGGCATCGCCGCGGCTGTGGTCGCCGCGGCCTTCACCCCGGTGCTGATGCCCGGACTTCCGGTACTCGTCGCCGCGGTCGTCGCGATCGCCGTCGGTTGGTTCAACTGGATGGGGCGGCCTGCCGCATCGGTCGAGTCGACCGATGCGGGATCGGAGGGGACGGCATGACCCTCTGGAGCGCCATCCTCCTCGCGGCGCTGATCTGCCTCGCCCTCAAGGCCGCCGGCTACCTCGTGCCGCCCCGGGTGCTCGAGGCGCCGCGCACGGCCCGCATCTCGGATCTTCTGACGGTGGCGCTCCTGGCGGCTCTCGTGGCCGTGCAGACCCTGGGAGACGGGCAGGCGATCACCGTGGATGCGCGCGTGCCCGCTCTGCTGGTCGCGGGCGGGCTGCTGTGGCTGCGGCAATCCTTCCTCGTGGTCGTGGTGGCGGCTGCGGTGGTGGCTGCACTCCTTCGCCTGTTCGGCGTCGCGGCCTGACCCTGCCAGGTTTCTGATCGGGATCGTGCGGGCCTCCTCGGTAGGATCGACAGGTGCGCGTGAGCTGGATGTCGAGAGTGTTGTCGTGGATCGCTGCCGCCCTGGTGGGCGGTGTCTACGGCATCGCCGGCACCATCAGCCACAGCGTGATGTGGGGCCCGATCCCGGTCGGCATGATCGTCGCCGCGATCGCCTGCGCGGCCATCCTGATCGCCGTGCGCGCGCTGACACACGACCGCGGTGCCGTCGTGGCAGCGGGGCTGGGGATGATCGGCATGCTGGTGCTGATCTCCGGCGAGGGTCCTGGAGGCTCCGTCGTCGTGCCCGCGTCGTTCGCGGGGCAGATCTGGACCTACCTGGTGGCCGGAATCGTGCTGCTGGTGATCGCCTGGCCCTCGGTGCGACGTCTTCCCGTGCGTACGGAGGCACCCGCCGCGCAAGAACCCGAGGCTCGCGAGTCGTAGACTGAGGGGGTGACGTATGTGATCGCCCTCCCGTGCGTCGATGTCAAGGATCGCGCCTGCATCGACGAGTGCCCCGTTGACTGCATCTACGAGGGTGAACGCTCGTTGTACATCCACCCGGATGAGTGCGTCGACTGCGGTGCCTGCGAGCCGGTGTGCCCCGTCGAGGCCATCTACTACGAAGACGATCTGCCCGACGAGTGGCAGGACTACTACAAGGCCAACGTCGAGTTCTTCGACGAGATCGGGTCCCCGGGTGGCGCCGCCAAGGTCGGCGTCTACTCGTTCGACCACCCGATCGTCGCCGCTCTGCCGNCCCGTCGAGGCCATCTACTACGAAGACGATCTGCCCGACGAGTGGCAGGACTACTACAAGGCCAACGTCGAGTTCTTCGACGAGATCGGGTCCCCGGGTGGCGCCGCCAAGGTCGGCGTCTACTCGTTCGACCACCCGATCGTCGCCGCTCTGCCGCCGCAGGGCGAGTAGGCGCGCTTCGTGAGCGTCCGCGACCTCGCCGACTACCCGTGGGACGCCGTCGTCCCGTTCCGTGAGCGCGCCGAGAGGCACCAGGACGGGCTCATCGATCTGTCGGTCGGCTCTCCCGTCGACCCGACGCCCGAGATCATCCGGCGGGCGCTGGCCGAGGCGACGGACGCCCACGCCTACCCGCAGACGGTCGGCACGCCGACGCTGCGCGAGGCCATCGTGGACTGGTACGCCCGACGCAGGGGAGTGCCCGACCTGCGCGTGGACAACGTGCTCCCGACGATCGGCTCGAAAGAGCTCGTCGCGCTGCTGCCCACTCTGCTCGGTCTGGGGGCCGGCGACATCGTCGTGCACCCGCGCGTGGCATATCCGACCTACGAGGTCGGCGCGCGCGTCGTGGGGGCCACGCCCCTGCCCGCCGATGACCCGCAGGCCTGGCCGGAGGGCACCAAGCTCATCTGGATCAACACCCCGGGCAACCCGGACGGCCGCACCTGGACCGTGGACGAGCTCGCTGCGGCCGTGAGCCGCGCTCGCGAGCTCGGAGCCGTCCTGGCGAGCGACGAGTGCTACGCCGAGCTGGGGTGGGACGGCGAGTGGGCGACCGAGCCGATCCCCTCGATCCTCGACCCGCGGGTGACCGCCGGAAGCCGTGCGAACCTGCTCAGCGTCTACTCGCTGAGCAAGCAGTCCAACCTCGCCGGATACCGTGCGGCGTTCGTGGCCGGCTGTGCACGCATCGTGGGAGAGCTGCTCACGGCACGCAAGCACCTCGGGCTGATGCCGCCCGCACCGGTGCAGCACGCGATGGCTGTCGCTCTCGGAGATGACGAGCACGTCGCCGTGCAGAAGGAGCTCTACCGCACCCGTCGCGATGCCCTGCGTCCTGCGCTGGAGGCGGCGGGCTTCCGCATCGAGGGTTCCGAGGCGGGGCTGTACCTCTGGGCGACCGAGGGGCGCGACGCCTGGGAGTCGATGGCGCGACTCGCTGACCTCGGCATCCTCGCAGGCCCTGGGCCCTTCTACGGAGCCGATTCCGCACAGCATGTCCGGCTCGCGCTCACCGCGCCGACCGCGCACGTCCGCGAGGCCGCGCGTCGACTCTCCGCAACCGATATGGCAACCGATATGTAGGTTCCCTCCTCGGAGGGGCCGTCTGTTTGGCGGATGTCACAGTAGGCCTGTGTGACTACTAGGCTGTAAAGGCGATTCGGTCGTGACCCGACCTGGCGCTTGAGCGCCGTGAGATCGCCAGTTCAGGCTTGATCAAGATCTTGTTCGACATCACCGCGACGAGCGGGGGCGGACACAACGAGGAGGTCCGCGTGAGTGCAGCGGCAGACCAGACGGCGAAGCTGACGATCGGCGACACGACCGCCGAATTCCCGGTGCTGCGCGGCACGGCAGGGCACGACAGCATCGATTTCTCGACGCTGACCCGACAGACCGGATACACGGGCCTGGACTACGGTTTCGTGAACACGGCCTCCACGAAGTCCGAGATCACCTTCATCGACGGTGACAAGGGCATCCTGCGCTATCGCGGCTATCCGATCGAGCAGCTCGCGGGCTCCACCAGCTACCTCGAGGTGGCCTGGCTCCTCATCTACGGCGAGCTGCCGTCCGCCTCCGAGCTCGCGGAGTTCGACGAGAAGATCCGTCGTCACACGCTGCTGCACGAAGACCTCAAGCGCTTCTTCTCGGCTCTGCCGCACACGGCGCACCCCATGTCGGTGCTGTCGTCGGCCGTCGCCGCCCTCTCGACGTACTACGAGGGGCAGACAGACCCGCACAACCCGGAGCACGTCGAGCTGAACATGGTGCGCATGCTCGCCAAGCTCCCCGTGATCGCGGCCTACGCGCACAAGAAGAGCGTCGGCCAGGCATTCCTCTACCCGGACAACTCGCTGAGCTTCGTCGACAATTTCCTGAAGCTGAACTTCGGTGTTCACAGCGAGGAGTACGAGGTCAACCCGGTGATGTCGAAGGCTCTCGAGCTGTTGCTCATCCTGCACGAGGACCACGAGCAGAACGCCTCCACGTCCACGGTCCGTCTGGTGGGTTCCACCGGCGCGAACCAGTTCGCGTCGGTCTCCGCCGGCATCCAGGCTCTCTCCGGCCCGCTCCACGGCGGTGCCAACGAGGCCGTGCTGACGATGCTCGGTCAGATCCGCGACTCCGGTCAGAGCGTCGCTCGCTTCGTCGAGCGCGTGAAGAACAAGGAAGAGGGCGTGAAGCTGATGGGCTTCGGCCACCGGGTCTACAAGAACTACGACCCTCGCGCCAAGCTCGTCAAGGATGCGGCCGACGAGGTGCTCTCCTCCCTGGGCGTCACCGACCCTCTGCTCGACCTCGCGAAGGAGCTCGAGGAGCTCGCGCTGGCCGACGACTACTTCCGCGAGCGTCGCCTCTACCCGAACGTCGACTTCTACACCGGCGTGATCTACAAGGCCATGGGCTTCCCGACGCGCATGTTCACGGTGCTCTTCGCGATCGGCCGTCTGCCGGGCTGGCTCGCGCAGTGGCGTGAGCTGCAGCTCGACCCGCAGACCAAGATCGGTCGCCCGCAGCAGCTGTACACGGGTGCGCCCGAGCGTTCCTTCCCGACGCGCTGATTTCAGACGAGAAAGCGCCCCTTCCGCACGACGGAGGGGGCGCTTTCGTCGTCTGGTGGCGACGCGGTGGATTCGGACTCCCGGCATTCGTCGCGGTTAAGCGGCACGGCGCCCCCTCCGACGAGCGGAGAGGGCGCCGTGCTGAGCTGAAAGCCAGCGGGTCGTGTGTCAGCGACCCTGCGAGCTGCGGCCGCCCTGACGGGAGCTGCTCTGCGTGGAGTAGCCACCACCTGCGCCCGTGCCGGAGGCACCGGCGCGGGGACGACGACGGCGACGCGACGGCGGGTTGGCCGCTCCGCTCTTCTCGCCGCCTGCCGGGCGCTGCTTGGAGGACTGGCGCTGCTGCTGCGGAGCCTGCACGGGGGCCGGGCGCACATGCGCTGCGCGCTCGGGCACCAGCGCGGTGACGGCCGCGGTGGTGACGTCTTCCAGCGGAGCGGAGATGGCGGCCTTGCGCAGGAGGTCCTTGACGTCGCGGCGCTGCTCGGGGAGCACGACGGTCACGACGGTGCCCGCGGCACCGGCACGCGCGGTGCGGCCGGAACGGTGCAGGTACGCCTTGTGCTCGACGGGCGGGTCGACGTGGACGACGAGGTCGACGTTGTCCACGTGCACGCCGCGTGCCGCGACGTCGGTCGCCACGAGCACGCGCACTCCGCCGTCTTCGGGAGCGGTGGAGAAGGCGCCGAGGTTGCGCTCGCGCGCATTCTGGGAAAGGTTGCCGTGCAGGTCGACCGCGGGGATCCCCGCGGCGGTGAGCTGCTTCGCGAGCTTCTTCGCCTGGTGCTTGGTGCGGGTGAAGAGGATGCGGCGACCGGTGCCCGAGGCGAGCTCGCGCACGAGGGCGGTCTTGTTGTCGGTGGAGTCGACGACCAGCACGCGGTGGGTCATCTCGCCGACGGGCACGCTCTCCTCGTCGACCTCGTGGCTGACCGCGTTCGAGAGGAAGCGGCGGGCGAGGGTGTCGATGCCGCGGTCCAGGGTCGCGCTGAACAGCAGACGCTGTCCACCGGCCGGGGTCGCGGTGAGGATGCGGGTGACGCCGGGCAGGAAGCCGAGGTCGGCCATGTGATCGGCCTCATCGAGCACGGTGACCTCGATCGCGCTCAGGCGAACCACCTGCTGCTTCATGAGATCTTCGAGTCGACCGGGGCAGGCCACGACGATGTCGACGCCGCCGCGCAGCGCCTGCTCCTGCGGACGCTGGCTGACGCC
Source organism: Microbacterium sp. UCD-TDU (assembly GCF_000340625.1). Taxonomy (NCBI): domain Bacteria; kingdom Bacillati; phylum Actinomycetota; class Actinomycetes; order Micrococcales; family Microbacteriaceae; genus Microbacterium; species Microbacterium sp. UCD-TDU. The sequence continues at coordinate 60,974 of NZ_KB454446.1, read as the reverse complement.
GCCGAAGACGGTCGTGACGCGCAGGCCCGCGGCCTCGGCGAGAGGTGCGATGGTCGCGGCGATCTGCGTCGCGAGCTCACGCGTGGGGGCGAGGACGAGTCCGCGCGGGAGGCCGGCACGGCGCTGTCCGCCGGAAGCGGCGAGGCGCGCGACGAGCGGCAGGGCGAAGGCGATGGTCTTGCCGCTGCCCGTGCGTCCGCGGCCCAGGAGGTCGCGTCCGGCGAGGGAGTCGGGAAGGGTGTCGCGCTGGATGGCGAACGCCTCGGTCTTGCCGGAATCGGCGAGAACGGCGGCGAGCTCGGCGGGAACGCCGAGTTCAAGGAAAGTAGACATGCAGAAACTCCGTCAGCGCCCGAATGAACGGCGCGAGATAAAGGGGTGAGGTGGGCGACGGCGCAGGAATTGCGCATCGGTTCGCCGTTCGAAAGGCCAGCTGATGCTGGTGGTGGGAGCAGTTCCGCTCGCTTCGGTCCTCGGAGACCCCGTGACGACGACGATGTTACGAGACCGGCGGTACACGCAACTCCGTCAGTCTACCAGTGCGTGCATGCCGTCGGCCGCATGTCGACGTCCGCGCGGGTCGTCAACCGCCTGCAGGAGCGGGGCAGGCGTCCCTGGGCGTCGTTCTCAGGCGTGCAGCGCCTCGTTCAGCGTCACTCCGACACCGGCGCGACGTACGGCCTCCACCGCACCGCTGAGCGAGTTCCGGCGGAAGAGCACCCCATCGTGACCGGAGAGCTCGGCCCCCTTCACGCTCTTGCGTGCGCCATCAGCGGTCACAGGTCCGTCGACGAGGACGATCTTGGTGCCGGCCGTGACATAGAGCCCGGCCTCCACGACGCAGTCGTCGCCGAGCGAGATGCCGATGCCGGCGTTCGCGCCGAGCAGCGTGCGGGCCCCGATCGACACGCGGTGCGTTCCACCGCCGGAGAGGGTGCCCATGATCGACGAGCCTCCGCCGATGTCGCTGCCGTCGCCGACCACCACGCCCTGCGAGATGCGCCCTTCGACCATCGACGCGCCCAGCGTGCCGGCGTTGAAGTTGACGAACCCCTCATGCATCACGGTCGTGCCGGGGGAGAGGTATGCACCCAGACGTACACGGGAGGCGTCGGCGATGCGGACGCCGGAAGGCTGCACGTAGTCGGTCAGGCGGGGGAACTTGTCGAGCCCCTGCACCTGGATGCCGGCACGCTGGAGGTGCGGACGCAGGCGAGCGGCATCCGCGGGAAGGACGGGGCCGGCGTTGGTCCAGGCCACGTTCGGAAGGTGCCCGAAGATGCCGTCCAGGTTCAGTTCGTTGGGACGCACCACCAGATGGGAGAGGGCGTGCAGACGCAGGTAGGCGTCCGCGGTCGAGGCCGGGGCCGCGTCGAGGTCGATCTGCAGCTGCACGACCTCGAGCGTGACGTTTCGCCGTTCGTCGGGCCCGGCGAGGGGCTCGAGTGCGGCGACGGCGACCTCGTCGGAGGTGGAGGTACCTGTCCGCACCTCGGGGTACCACGCATCGAGGACGGTGCCGTCCCCGGCGATCGTGGTCAGGCCGATACCCCATACAGTGCGTGCGTCGCTCATGCCTCCACGCTATCGCCCCCGAGGGATGGCGACGTCTCTCATGACGGGGTAAGTAGTCTTGACCCATGGTGCTCGATCTGACCGCGTCCTCCGTCGACCTCACCCGTGCGATCTGCGATATCCCGAGCGTCTCCGGTGAGGAGAAGAGCTTGGCCGATGCGATCGAGGCAGCGGTGACGCCGTTGGAGCACCTCGACGTCTTCCGTCACGGGAACACGATCGTCGCCCGCACCGACCGCGGCCGTGCACAGCGGGTCGCGATCGCCGGTCACATCGACACCGTGCCGATCAACGCGAATCTGCCGACCCGCGACATCGAGATCGACGGGGTGCCCTATCTCTGGGGGCGCGGCACCGTCGACATGAAAGCGGGCACCGCGGTGCAGCTGAAGCTCGCGGCCGAACTGACCGACCCCGCGATCGACATCACCTGGATGTGGTACGACAACGAGGAGATCGAGGCCTCGAAGAACGGTCTCGGATTGCTCGCCGCCGTGCGCCCCGATCTCTTCGAGGCCGACTTCGCGATCCTGGGAGAACCGTCCAACGGCGAGGTCGAGGGCGGATGCAACGGCACTCTGCGCGCGCTCGTGCGCACGACCGGCGTGCGCGCCCACAGCGCACGCGCCTGGATCGGCGAGAACGCGATCCACCGCGCCGCGCCCATCCTCACCCGCCTGGCGGAGTACCGCGCCAAGGAGGTGCTGGTCGAGGGGCTGCTGTACCGCGAGAGCCTGAGCGCGGTGCGCATCGCGGGCGGAGTCGCGGGCAACGTGATCCCGGACGCGTGCGAGGTCGAGGTCAACTACCGGTTCGCGCCGAGCAAGTCGGCGGCCGACGCCGAGGCCCATCTGCGCGGAGTCCTCGCCGGCTTCGACATCGAGATCACGGATGCCGCCGAGGGCGCGCGTCCCGGCCTCGACGCCGAGATCGCGAAGCAGTTCGTGGCCGCCGTCGGCGCAGAGCCCCGACCGAAGTACGGCTGGACCGACGTCGCACGCTTCTCCGCCCTCGGGATCCCCGCCGTGAACTACGGCCCCGGCGACCCGCATCTCGCCCACCACGATGAGGAGCGCGTTCCCCTCGTGCAGATCGACGCCGTGGAGCGGGGCCTTCGCGCATGGCTCACGTCGCGCTGAGCATCGCACGCCGCTGGGCGATGTCGCCGGTCGCACTGCGTGTGGCCGTCATTTACCTCGGCGCACGGGCCGTCACGACGGCGTTCCTGCTCATCGCCGCTTCGCTGTCGACCTCGTCCTCGCGTTTCGGCGCGGGGGCCGGGCTCATCGATTTCGTCCTCGGCTGGGACGCGCAGTGGTACTGGCTGGTCGCCGAGGACGGATACCCGAGCGATCTGCCGCTCTCGGACACGGGCGACGTGGTCGAGAACGCCTGGGCGTTCATGCCGGTGTTCGCATATGCGGCCAAGGGGATCGGGTTCGTGCTCGGGTCCTGGGGCGCCGGGGCTCTCCTGCTGTCACTCGTGGCGGGGTACCTGGCCTGTCTCGCCCTTCATCGTCTGCTTCGCGAGCGTCTCGGGAACTCGGCGGCGATGTGGGCCGTGGTGTTCTTCGCCGCCGGGCCGATCGCGGCGATGTTCCAGGTCGGCTATGCCGAGACCCTGTTCCTTCTGCTGCTGTTCCTGGCCCTCGATGCGACGATCCGGCGCAGGTACGCCTGGTTGTACATCCTCATCCCGGTGATGGCCTTCACCCGCCCAGGGATCCTCGCCTTCGCCCTGTATCTGGGCCTGCACGGTGTCCTGCGCTGGCTTCGGCGCGCACAGGATCCGCTCCCGGGACGGGAGATCGCGCACATCCTCGCTCTCGGCGCCCTCGCGACCGCCTCCGGCTTCGCCTGGCAGGCGATCGCGGGAATCGTCACGGGAGACCCCGGTGCGTATCTCGCGACCGAACTCGCGTGGCGTCAGCATTGGATCACCGGCGGCGTCGAAGGGTTCATCCCGTTCGAAGGATGGATCCAGGCGTCGCAGTTCTGGTTCGCGCTCTGGGGGATGCCGCAGTGGTGGGGACCCCTCGTACTCGCCGTGCTGGTCATCGGCGCGTCTGCAGCGCTCCTGTTCTCCCCGCAGGTGCGGGCTCTCGGCGCGGATCTTCGTCTGTGGAGTGCCAGCTACCTGCTGTATCTGCTCGCGGTCTTCTTCCCGCAGTCCAGCACCTTCCGCCTGCTCCTGCCCCTCAGCCCTCTCTGGGGTGCGGTCGCCGTGCCTCGATCACGCCTCTGGCGCATCGGGGTGCTGGCCGCATGTCTGGTCGGACAATGGTTCTGGATCTACCACGTATATGCGCTCGGGAGCACGTTCTGGCAGGTGCCGTGATCGTGAAGCTCGAGCCAATTGTTGCTCCGTGACCTCCAGGTCCCGGTGACACCCGATAAACTCATCCCATACCACCGGAGGAAAGGGAGCCACGATGGCAGCGATGAAGCCGAGGACCGGAGACGGGCCTATGGAAGCCGTGAAAGAAGGACGACTCATCATCGTGCGCGTTCCGCTCGAAGGCGGCGGCCGCCTGGTCGTCTCTGTGAACGACGCCGAGGCCAAGGAGCTTCACGACGTGCTTGCCGCCGTCGTGGCACCGGCCTGATCGACCTGGGTCCGCTTCAGCGGATCCGAAAGGGCGGTGGATCCTCGGATCCACCGCCCTTTCCGTGTGCGAACGGTGCCTGCGCCCTGCGAGGTTCGTGCGTCAGTCGCGCTCTGCGAGGCTGATCAGCTGCAACAGTCCTTCGCCGGCGGGCGAGAGCGTGGCCAGGACGGCCGAGGACTCCTGCGTCTCCTGCACGAGGGACCGGTAGGCCGAGGTGATCTCGTCGCGCTGCACGGGGTCGGCGACGCGGCCACCTGCGAGCACACGGGGCACGAGGACGAGCCCCCCGGTGCGTGCGAGACGCAGACCGTGCTCGACGTATTCGATGACGTGCTCAGGGTCGGCGTCCACCAGCACGATGTCGTAGGAGTTCTCGTTCATGCGGGGGAGCACATCGATCGCTCGCCCCGTGATGAAACGGGCTCGTGTGGACGGGATCTTCGCATCGGCGAAGGCCTGCCGTGCCGCGGCGAGATGCTCCGGCTCGTTGTCGATCGAGGTGAGCACGGCCTGCGGCGCTCCACGCAGCAGCCAGAGTCCGGAGACGCCGGCGCCGGTGCCGATCTCGACGATGGAACGAGCGCCGGTCGCTGCGGCGAGCACGGCGATCTGCGAACCGACGGCCGCGCTGATCGGCATCGCTCCCAGCTCGATCGCATGTGCGCGGGCGCGGGTGATGGCGTCGGGTTCCACGATGGACTCGCGCAGAAAACGCGCGTTCGCGTCATACTCGCTCATGGCCTGTTTCTCCCTGCCTGCCCTGTGAACCTCTCCAGCGTATTCGGTCGGCGAGTGCGGGGACCGCAGGCGCGGCGGTAGCCTGTAGAGATGACGTTCGGGCTCACTTTCGAGAAGCTGCTGCTGATCGGCCTCATCGCGGTCCTGATCATCGGCCCCGAACGTCTGCCGCGGGCCGCGGAGAGCTTCTCCCGCATGGTTCGCAAGGCCGGAGAGTACCTGCGCGCGACCAAGACCAGGGTGCGCGAGGAGATGGGGCCCGAGATCGATGACGTCGATTGGCGCAAGCTCGACCCGCGTCAGTACGACCCCCGTCGGATCATCCGCGACGCGCTGATGGAGGAACCTCAGCCCGCGACTCCCATGCAGGCGCGCGAGACCATCGCGGAGCCGATCGCCGGAACCGTCGCCCCCACACGTGTGACTCCCCAGGAGTTCAGCGCGACCAATCGCCCGCCTTTCGACCCTGAAGCCACGTGACCAGAGGGCGGCTCGCGGATCGCGACGCCGTGGCCTTCTGGCTCTCCGCGCTGTGCGGGTGCGTGGCGGTCCTGATCTGGACCCTGTGGGTGCTGCCGGTCGCGGCCTCCGTCGATGACGCGGCTCCGTCACCACTCGGGCGCTCTGCGGAGGTCATGCTCGATTCCGGTGAGCGGGGTGGCATCTGGGGCAACGGGATCTCGGCGGCGCTGGGCACGATGGAGTGCGCGGTGGTCGGCCCGGACGGCGTGGGACTGCCGCTGTCGGGCGCGCCGTCGCTCACCTGGGACGACACGCTGTGGTGGATGACGCCCCGGCCGGGCTTCGCGCAGAGCGCGCAGTTCACCGCGGTCGAGGCCGGCATCCACACCGTGACCTGCGTCGACGCGCTGGACACCTACGACGGTGAATTCCTCGTCGCCGGTGACACCTTCGGACGCGGGTCCGTCGGTCTCGGTCGCAACGGCGGCAGCGATTTCGCCGTCGGTTCGCTCCTGGCCTTCGGCGCGGTGGTCTGCCCGCTGATCGTCGTGCTCGTCCCCGGCGTCATCCTGATCCGTCGTCTGGTCGCCCGTCGACGCCGGCGTCGTCGCGCTGACGGCCCTGCGCCCCGGAGGGCGTCGCCTGAGGTCTGGGAGAGCTAGGAGATCTTGGAACGGAGCGTCGCGATGTCGGCATCCGTGAGCAGGGCGCGGGGGATCGCGGTGGCGACCGAGGCGTCACGCAGCTTCAACAGCACGGCGTCCTTGCCCACGTGCATCTTCTGGAACGTGCGGTAATCGATGTCGGATCGACGGCGACCGCTGCCGACCTGCAGCCTGTCGTCTTCGAGCGACACCCACACCACCTGCTCGACCGGCATCGCGATCCGGACGGCCGTTCGGGCGCCCGAGACGGACATGAAGACGGCGAAGCCGGCGAGCCCGGCGATGATCACGGGCATCCAGCCTGCGGCGAACGGGGCTTGTGCCCCCGGTGCCACGGGGGCGCTGAGATTGAGGATGCTGAGCACCAGCGCACCGGCGAGGGCGAACCACATCACGAGGGCGGACGGGCGGGTCAGCGAGTAGATCGCGGCGTCGCGCGCCATCCGTCGCAGCAGCCTCTCATCGACGGTCAGGGAGCGGGGGGACACTCGTTCATCCTCCCACGCGCTCAGCCGATCGACATCGGCAGAGACCGACCGGAGAGGCCCCTGCCCTGCCGGGCGAGGGCGGCCGCGAGTTCGCGGATCGTCGCGGCCGCGGCATCGGTCGTCCCGCCGCCGACGATCGGCTCTCCCGCGTCTCCGCCCTGACGCAGAGCGGGGCTGAGGGGGATCGAGGCGAGCAGCGGGACCGCCGCTCCCGGCTCGGAGAGTGCCTCGGCGACGGCCGCGCCTCCGCCGGAGCCGAACAGGTCGATCAGGGTGCCGTCGGGGAGTGTGTACGCCGCCATGTTCTCGATCACGCCGATCACGCGCTGACCGGTCTGACGTGCGACGAGACCGCTGCGGATGGCGACCTCGGCCGCGGCGGTCTGCGGGGTGGTCACGACGAGCACCTCCGCATGGGGGAGGAGCTGGCCGATCGAGATCGCGATGTCGCCCGTGCCGGGTGGCATGTCGATCAGGAGCACGTCGAGATCCCCGAAGAAGACGTCGGTGAGGAACTGCGACACCGTGCGGTGCAGCATCGGTCCGCGCCACGCCACGACGGACTCGCCGTCGCGGAGGAACATGCCGATGGAGATCGTCTTCACGCCATGCGCGACCGGGGGAAGCATCAGGTCGTCGATGCGGGTCGGCTGGGTACCGGCCGGGATGCCGAGGAGCCCGGGGATCGAGAAGCCGTGCACGTCCGCATCGACGAGGCCGACGGACAACCCCTGATCGGCGAGGGCGACGGCGAGGTTGGCCGTGACCGTCGACTTGCCCACGCCGCCCTTGCCGCTGGAGACGAGGATCACACGGGTGAGCGAGTCGGGGCCGAACGGCATGTGTCGTGCGGGTCTTCCCGCGCGGAGCTTGTCGGTGAGCGCCTTGCGCTCGGCCGGCGTCATCACGCCGACCTCGACCTCGACCTCGGCGATGCCGGGGACCGATGCGGCCGCACCGCGCACGTCGGCTTCGATCCTGGCCGCCGCGGGGCACCCGACGATCGTCAGCACGATGCCGACGCGGGCGCGGTCGCCGTCGACGGAGATCTCGCGGACCATGTCGAGTTCGCCGATGGGTCGGCGCAGCTCCGGGTCCGTCACGGCGGCGACGGCCGATCGGACGCGGTCGGCCGCGGTCATGAGGCGGTGCCGGGTCGGGGTCTGTCCGGCGCGTCTTCGAGCTCGGCGAGAAGAGCCTTGAGCTCCTGCCTGAGCACGTCACGGGTGACGGCCTGCGAGTTGCGCTCTTCGAGCGACATCCGCAGCGCGACGATCTCTCGGGCGAGGTACTCGGTGTCGGCGAGGTTGCGCTCGGCGCGCTGCCGGTCCTGCTCGATCTGCACCCGGTCGCGGTCGTCCTGGCGGTTCTGCGCAAGCAGGATGAGCGGTGCGGCGTAGGAGGCCTGCAGGGAGAGCATGAGAGTCAACGCCGTGAATCCGAGGGCGGCGTCGTCGAAGCGCAGCTCGTCGGGCATCAACGTGTTCCAGAGGATCCAGACCACGCAGAAGAGGCTGAGGATCAGCAGGAAGGCCGGCGTACCCATCGCACGAGCGACCCACTCGGTGAAACGCCCGAAGCGGTCGCGAGAGGTCGCCCTGGGGCGCGTGGTGGTGCGGCCCGGTGCGTCGAGGCGCGGGGATCGGGCCATCAGCGCATCTCCTTCGCGGGGGAGCTGTCGTCGCTGTCGTGCGAGCGCCAGTCGTCGGGGAGCAGGTAGTCGAGCACGTCGTCGATGCTGATCGCTCCGACGAGGCGGTGCGCCGCATCGATCACCGGGAGCGAGACGAGGTCGTAGCTCGCCAGCAGTCGCGCCACCTCGGCGGCGGATGCGGTGACGGGTACGGGCTCGAGGCTGTCGTCGAGGATGGCGCCGAGCCGCTCGTGCGGCGGGTAGCGCAGCATCCGCTGGAAGTGCACGAGCCCGAGCAGGCGCCCGGTGGGGGTCTCGAACGGCGGGAGCGTCACGAACACCGCGGCGGCCAGCGCGGGGTGCAGCTCATGACGGCGGATCAGGGCCAGCGCCTCGGCGACGGTGGCATCGGCCGACAGGATGATCGGCTCGGGGGTCATCAGGCCGCCGGCAGTGTCGGGTCCGTACCGCAGCAGCATCCTGACGTCCTCGGCCTCCTCGGGCTCCATGAGCTCGAGGAGCTGCTCCAGACGGTCCGGGGCCAGCTGGGCCAGAAGATCGGCCGCATCGTCCGGTTCCATCTGGTCGAGGATGTCGGCCGCGCGCTCGTCTCCCAGACGGTCGAGGATGTGCACCTGCTCGTCTTCGGGCATCTCCTCGAGGGCGTCGGCGAGACGGTCGTCCGACAGCTCCTCGGCGACCTCGATCATGCGCTGCTGCGGAAGGTCGAGGAGCGTGTTGGCGAGGTCGGCGGCGTGCAGCTCGGAGTACGAGGCGACGAGCTGCTCGGCCGACTGCGACTCGCCGGGCGCACGCTGCTCGGTGACCTCGCTCCACCCCGCGAAAGTCGTCGGTCCCTTCGCGAACGGAGAGGCGCTGGTCTTGGGGCGGCGGAGGAACAGCTGGCTGATCGCCCATTCGCCGAGGCGGTTCGGCTCGATCGCGATGTCCTCGATCACCGCGGTGCCGCTGCCGTCGACGAAGCTCACGCGTCGCCCGAGCATCTCGGCGAGCACCCGCACCTCGCCGGCGCGGGGAGAGAACCGTCGTACGTTGATCAGACCCGTGCTGATCACCTGGCCGGCGCGGATCGAGGTGACGCGTCCGATGGAGAGGAACACCTGTCGGCGTCCCGGGATCTCCACGACCAGACCGATGACGCGGGGCGCCGCGGTACTTCGGTACACGACGACGACATCCCGGACCTTGCCGAGCCGGTCGCCGACGGGATCGAAGACGGCGCACCCGGCGAGGCGCGCGGCGAAAACCCGTTGTGTGCTCACTTCTCCAGAGTAGTCGGCGGCTCAGGTCTCCGGCGGGATCGTCGCGCCTCGGGCCGTCCGACGGTGCGCGTGGAAGAATAGCCGGATGAGCATGCTGAACCGGCCCGCGAGCGGCACAGACACCGGCGAGATCGTCGCGTCGATGCGCGACTACGAGAGCGCGCAGAAGACGGTCTCGAAGCTGATCGCCGGGGAGGTGCCCGCGCGCGATATCGCCATCGTCGGACAGAGCGTGCGCACCGTGGAGCGTGTGACCGGCAAGCTCGGCTATGCGGCCGCCGCGCGCTCCGGAGCGATCAACGGCGTGCTGATCGGGCTGTTCCTCGCCGCCATCCTCGTGCTGGGCAACCCCGAGGTCCCGATCCAGCTCTTCCTGGGCTTCGTCCTCATCGGCGTCGCGGTCGGCATGCTCCTGAGTCTCGTCACGTACGCGATCGTGCGTCGTCGTCGTGACTTCGCGAGCGTCACGCAGTTCGCGGCCGACCACTACGAGGTCACGGTCCTGCCCTCATCGCTGGGCAAGGCCCGCCAGGTGCTCGGCGCCAACAAGGTCGCCCCGGTGCGACCCCCGGTCAACCTCGATGAGCCGCCGCGTTACGGTGAGCGGATCACACCCGGCGCGACCCCTCCCGCTCCCGCTCCCGAAGAGCCCGTCATTCCGCCGCGTCCCGCCGACCCGGTGGCCGAGCCCGTCGCCGAACCGGAATCCGGTGCGACGCCCGACCCCGGGACCGCCGCAGCGTCGACGGTGACGCCGGTCGAACCCGAGACCGCCCCCGATGCGGACGGCATCCAGGGCGAGCGGGCATGACGGCGATCTGCGCACTCTCCGTCTGATGGTCCAGATCCCGGTCGAACTCTCGAACGGTCCCACTGTCGTCTCCGCAGACTGGACCCCCGGTGACAACGGGGCGACGGTGATCGTCGCGCACGGCGCGGGTACCGGCATGGACCACCCGTTCCTCACGGGCTACGTCGACGCGCTCGGTGCGAGCGGCTTCTCGACCCTGCGTTTCAACTTCCCCTACGTGGAGCAGGGACGACGGATGCCGGGACCTGCCGCGCACGCGATCGCCACCTGGAACGCCGTCGCAGCCTTCGCACGAGAGTCCGCCCCCTCAGCGAGCCTGTGGGCGACCGGGAAGTCGTATGGGGGACGCATGGCGTCGATGGCGGTCGCCGAGGGCATGCTCGTCGACGGGCTCGCCTACCTCGGCTATCCTCTGCATCCGCCGGGGCGGCCGGAGAAGCCGCGCATCGAGCATCTGCCGGGCATCACGGTGCCGCAGCTGTTCGTCGAGGGGACGAACGATCCGTTCATCCAGCCGATCGCCCAGTTCGAGGAGGCCGTCGCGAGCTGCCAGGATGCGCGCGTGGTCTGGGTCGAGGGTGCCGGCCACACCTTCGAGGTCAAGGGGCACAAGCGCCCCGCGACAGAGATCGGGGCGTCGCTCGCGCCGATCGTCGCCGAGTTCATCGATCGCTGAGCACGTCACCGCGCCGACGTCACCGCTCCAGCGTCGCCAGCTCCTGGTCGTCGAGCAGGCGCCGCAGCGTCGTGAGCCCCAGCGTGCTCATCGGGGGATTGGACTGCTCGTAGTACCAGCCGAGCCCGATCGCCTGCTGGAAGGCCCACGCCGCGCCTCGCAGCCACTCGGTGTCGCTCACCCCCACTCCGTCGCGCAGCACAGCGCGGGCGGGAGCGTCGAACAGATGCCAGGCGCTGACCAGGTCGAGCGCCCGATCGGCGGGACCGAAGCCACCGCCGTCGAGAACTCCCACCAGACGGGTGACGCCGTCGGTTTCCCTGACCAGAAGATTGAACGGCGTGAGGTCGCGATGACTCATCACGTCCGGGCCGTCCGATGGCAGGGAACGCAGCGCCGTCCAGAGTCGGGTGGCGCGGTCGGTGTCGAGAAGATGCCCGCTCCTGTGCAGGCACTCGGCCACCCATTCGTCATGGTCGGTGAGAGTACCTCCGCGGCCACGGCCGTCGAAGACCCGATCCTCGACCTCGGTCGCCCGCAGCCCCCGGATCAGCGTCACCAGGTCCTCCGCCAGCGACGCGGATGCCGCTTGCGCGGTGGAGCCGGCGGTCTCGCCGGTGAGCCAGGTCTGCAGCGACCAGGCCGAGGGGAAGGCTGCGCTGCCGTCGGCCACGCCGCGAGGCAGCGGTGCCGGGAAGGGGCTGCTCACCGCGAGCGCGGTCATCGACGCGGCCTCCGCCTCCGCCTCCGCCTCCGCCTCCGCCCGTGCGACGGGGAGGAGAGGGAAGCGGGCGACCAGATCCTTCCCGACACGGACGATCGTGTTCACCGTCCCGATGGTGGAGATGGGGCGGAGCACCGCATCGCCGTGTTCGGGGAACGACACGGCGATCAACTCGCGCGCGAGCGCGAGATCGACCGTGTACGCAGCGTCGTGCATCGTCAGAACGGCCGAGTCCGCCCCTGTTTGCCCATCGGCGTCAGCTCTGCAGTCGCGCGATCCAGGCCTCGACCTCGTCGGCGGTGCGGGGGATGCCGGCCGAGAGGTTCACGGGGCCGTCTTCGGTCATCACGATGTCGTCCTCGATGCGCACGCCGATGCCGCGGAGCTCGGCCGGCACCGTGAGGTCGTCGATCTGGAAGTACAGTCCGGGCTCGATCGTGAAGACCATGCCCGGTGCGAGGATGCCGTCGTAGTACATCTCGCGACGGGCCTGGGCGCAGTCGTGCACATCGATGCCGAGGTGGTGCGAGGTGCCGTGCACCATGTACCGACGGTGCTGGCCGCCCTTGTCGGCGTCCAGGGCCTCTTCGGCGGTGACGGGCAGCAGGCCCCACTCGGCCGTGCGCTCGGCGATGACCTTCATAGCGGCGCCGTGCACGTCGCGGAAGCGCACTCCGACCCGGGCGGCGGCGAACGCGGCGTCTGCGGCCTCGCGCACCGTCTCGTAGACCCGTCGCTGCACCTCGGTGAACGTACCGGAGACGGGCAGCGTGCGGGTGATGTCGGCGGTGTACAGGCTGTCGGCCTCGACACCCGCATCCACCAGGATCAGATCGCCGGGGACCACGGTGCCGTCGTTGCGTGTCCAGTGCAGGTAGCAGGCGTGCGGGCCGGAGGCGGCGATCGTGTCGTACCCCTCGCCGTTGCCGTCTTCACGCGCACGGCGGTGGAAGACACCCTCGACGACACGCTCGCCCCGTGCATGCGCCGTCGCCGCGGGAAGCTCGCGGATGATGTCGTCGAAGCCCTTCGCGGTGATCTCGACGGCACGGCGCATCTCGGCGATCTCGAACTCGTCCTTGACGAGGCGCAGCTCCGACACGAATCGTGTGAGGGTCTCGTCTTCGTCGAGCACGAGCTCGCCCTCGACGGCTTCGAACTCGTCCAGGTGCGCGGTCGCGATCTCGAGGTCTGCTGCGACGCCGGCGAGGGACGGGCGCGGACCGATCCAGAACTCTCCGACCGTGGCGTCGGCGTAGAACTCCGTCGTCGTGCGGTCGGCGCGCTCTCGGAAGAAGAGCGTGATGTCATGACCACCCGCGGTCGGGGCGAAGACGAGCACCGAGTCGGGCTCGGCATCCGATGCCCAGCCGGTGAGGTGCGCGAAGGCCGAGTGCGCGCGGAAGACGTAATCGGTGTCGTTGCTGCGCTGCTTGAGCGAGCCGGCGGGGATCACGAGACGCTTGCCGGGGAAAGCCGCGGAGACGGCTGCGCGCCGCATCGCGGCGTACGGAGCCTGTGCGCGCGGCGAGGGGAGCGTCTCGGGACGCTCGGCCCAACCGGTGGAGATGGTGTCGAGGAAGCCCTGAGGAAAGGGCTGCTTGCGGTTGGTGGTGCCGTTCTCGACAGACGCTTCGACGGCGGGCTCTGCGATCGTGTCGCGCTCTCCAGTGCTCATCCCTCCAGTCTGTCACCTGGCGGGCTGGCGCGGGAATCAGCCGACGGGCTCCAGCTGCACGACCAGGGCGCGGTGGTCGCTCCCCCCGGCGTCATCGAGCACGACGGATCCCGTCGGAGACCAGTTCTGCGATGCCATCACATGATCGATCGGCGCGCCCGCCAGCGCGGGCAGAGAACTCGGCCAGGTGCCGGTGAGTCCGTTGCCGGTGCGGGAAGCGACATCGCGGCAGTAGCCGATGTCGCCGCCTTCCACGCCGAGCGGAGCCATATGGTCGATCGTCGCGTTGAAGTCGCCGGCCAGGATGAAGTCGCCCTGGGGGCACTGGTCGGCGATCCACTGCAGGTCGCTGCGCCACTGCTGCATCTCCTCCATGCGCGGGGCCACCGCGTGCACGGCGACGATGGTGGGGCCGGAGCCGTCGATCGGCATCAGCACGACGCTGGGCACCGAGCCGGTGTTGCTCGTGCCGTCCTTCGCCGACTCGATCACGGAGTACTCCCCGAGGTCGGGCGCGACCAACACGGTGGTCTGCCATGACTGCGGACCGTCCTGCACATCGGGGCGGAACTGCACGTGGTGTACCCACATCGGATGGCCCTGCTCCCGGAGCATGATCGCGATGCGCTCGCCGACGGCCTCGGTGGTCTCCGGGAGGGCGACGATGTCGGCACCCTGATCGAGGATCCGCTGCGCGATCACCTCGGCCGGCACGGCTTCACCCGCCGTGTTCCAGGTGAGCACCCTGACGCTGCCCTCGGTCTTCTCCGGGAGGTCGGAGCCGCCGAAGCCGCGCGTGGCGCCGATGGCGGCCGTCGCGCCGGCACCGAGCAGTGCGACGATCAGCACGGACGCGGCGAATCCGCGCAGCGGGCGGGCGAACAGCAGCAGGAGCGCGAGGACCGCGACCACGAGGAATCCGCCGAGCACGAGGCCGCGCGCCGACACGAGCTGCGCGAACGGGTAGGTCTGCTCGAGACGGAAGAACTGCGGCCACACGACGATCGCCGTCGCGATCGCGAGCAGCACGGTGAACAGGATCCCCAGGAGACGAAACATCTCCTCCAGCCTAGGAGCGCCGCCTGTGAAGTCCCTGCCTCGGCATCCGCCTCCGTGCGCCTCTGCGCCTGCACCGGGCGACGCTCGGTACGCTCGGAGGATGGCCACTTCGTCCCACGGGTTCGCCGGTCCCGCCGACCTGCACCTGCACTCCAACCATTCCGATGGCACGGAGTCGCCCGCCGAGGTGGTCGCCCAGGCGCACGCGCACGGGGTGCGCACGCTCGCGCTCACCGATCATGACCGTTCCACCGGATGGGGCGAGGCGGGAGATGCCGCCGTCGCCCTCGGGATGACCTTCATCCCGGGGATGGAGCTCTCCGCGAAGCACGAATGGCGCAGCGTGCACGTGCTCGGCTACCTCTTCGATCCGCAGGACGAGGCCTTGCGCGCCGAGACCGATCGCATCAGGGGGGACCGGATCGGTCGTGCCGAGCGCATCGTGCGCAACATCGGGCGCGACTACGACCTGCACTGGGATGATGTGGTGGCGCAGACGACGCTCGACGCGACGGTCGGCCGCCCTCACATCGCCGATGCTCTCGTCGCGCGGGGGATCGTACGGGATCGGACGGAGGCGTTCGAGGGCATCCTGCATCCGCGGGAGGGGTACTACGAGCCGCACTACGCGCCCGATCCGATCACCGCGGTGCGCTTGATCACCGAGGCCGGGGGAGTGGCGATCATCGCCCACCCGGTGACAGCGGGCCGCGACCGCATGATGCCGGTGCCGTTCATCGAGCGGCTCATCGACGCCGGCCTCGGCGGGTTCGAGATCGAGCATCGCGAGAACACGGAGTCGGGTAAGAGGATGCTGCGCGAGATCGCCGCGAAGCACGACCTCATCGTCACCGGCTCCAGCGACTATCACGGCACCGGCAAGCCGAACCGTCCCGGCGAGAACACCACAGCCGAAGAGATGGTCGCCAGGCTCCTGGCGCACGGCACCGGCACCGCCCCGCGCGTTCCCTGACCATCGCGCCGCCCCGCGCGCGCACGGGAAAGGGCGCATACGCCGGTGTGAACCGGAAGCATGCGCCCTTTCGGTCGAAGCTCAGGCGCCGGTGACGGGAGCCGCGCCTGCGCCGGAACCGCCGCGGCGGCGGCGGCGACGACGTGCCGGGGCCGGCTTGCCGTCATGGTGCTCCTTGCCGGCGCCGTCATGCGTACCCGCTCCCTCGGCACCGCGATCGGCTGAGGGCGCGGACTGTCCCTCGCCCGATGCCGGCTCCGTCGCACCCTCGGTGAAGGTCGATCCGACCGGGGTCGTGCTGTTGCGACGGCGACGGCGACGACGCGTGCCGCTCTCGTCGGTGCCCTCGGCAGCAGCATCGGCCGCGCGCTCCGGGCGACGGGTGCGCTCGGTCTTGACGGACTCGGTCTTGGGTGCCGACACCAGGCGGCCCTTGGTGCCCTGGGGGATGTTGAGGTCCTCGTACAGGTGCGGGCTCGACGAGTAGGTCTCGATGGGCTCCGGCTGGCCGAACTCGAGCGCCCGGTTGATCAGGGCCCACTTGTGCAGGTCCTCCCAGTCGACGAAGGTGACCGCGATGCCGGTCTTGCCCGCGCGGCCCGTGCGGCCGGCGCGGTGCAGGTAGGTCTTGTCCTCGTCGGGGATCGTGTGGTTGATGACGTGCGTGACATCGTCCACGTCGATGCCTCGGGCGGCCACATCGGTGGCCACGAGGACATCGCGCTTGCCCGCCTTGAAAGCGGCCATCGAACGCTCACGCTGGTCCTGGCCCATGTCGCCGTGCACGCCGCCGACGTTGAAGCCGCGGTCGCCCAGCTCGTCGACGAGGCGCTGCGCCGCGCGCTTGGTGCGCGTGAAGATGACGGTCTTGCCGCGGCCCTCGGCCTGCAGGATGCGGGCGATGACCTCGTCCTTGTCCATCGAGTGCGCGCGGTACACGAGGTGCTTGATGTTCGCCTGCGTGAGCCCCTCGTCGGGGTCGCTCGCGCGGATGTGGATCGGGTTCGTCATGAAGCGACGTGCGAGGGCCACGATCGGCCCGGGCATGGTCGCAGAGAACAGCTGCGTGTGGCGGACGGCCGGAACCTTCTGGAAGATCTTCTCGATGTCGGCGAGGAAGCCGAGGTCGAGCATCTTGTCGGCCTCGTCCAGCACGACCTCGGTCGCGTTCGAGAGGTCGAGCAGGCGCTGGCCCGCGAGGTCGATCAGTCGCCCCGGCGTGCCGACGACGATCTGCGCGCCCGCCTTGAGCTGGTCGATCTGCCCCTCGTACGCCTTGCCGCCGTAGATCGCCACGACGCTGGTCGAGCGGTTGCTGGTGAGAAGGTCGATGTCCTCGTACACCTGCACCGCGAGCTCGCGCGTGGGGACGACGATGAGCGCCTTGACCCCGTGCTCCGGGTCCTTGCCGAGGCGCTGGACGACAGGGATGCCGAAGCCGAAGGTCTTGCCGGTTCCCGTCTTGGCCTGACCGATGATGTCCTGGCCGGGAAGGCCGAGGGGGATGGTCTGCTCCTGGATGGGGAACGCGTCGACGATGCCCTTGGCGGCGAGTGCGTCGACGATGTCCTGGTCGATGCCGAGATCGGCGAAAGTTGTCACTTTATTCAGATTGCCTGTCCGGCGACCCTGTGGGATCGCCACGTTAACGGATCCACGCCGTCTCTTGTGCCACAGGCGCGGGGCCCCGCTCCGACGGCGGGGACACGCCCAGCCTACCCGAGGGGTGGTACCGGCCAGGAAGGAGGGTCCGGCACGAGTATTGTGAACGACGTGGTGGACTCGGGAGGACGACCTCGTGGTTAAGTGGTTCTGGCAGCGCGACGACGCGCCGCGACGCACTCTGGCCCTGCGCAGCAGAGGCGATCAGGGGGATGCGACGCGCATCGACTTCGCCGAACTCGCCCCCGAGCTCAACCGCTTCCTCGGTCAGGCCGCCTACCTGCAGCTGGGCTACTTCGAGACGCTGACGCGCCTCATCCGCGCCACGCCCGAGCTCTCCGAGAAGGAGTCGCTCTCGCGTGCCGCCGGAGCCGCTCTGACCAAGCACCGGGGGATCGTCGACCTCATCGCCGAGCGCGGGGACGACCCGACGCAGCTGATGCTCCCGTTCCGGGAGAACCTCGACGCCTTCCGTCGCAAGACCATCGGCGCGCGCCCCCGGGAGACACTGCTGGCGGTGTACATCACCGCCGGGATGCTCGACGACTTCTACCTCGCGCTGGCCTCCAGCTACGGGGACACCGGGCGTCGCGT
This sequence comes from Microbacterium sp. UCD-TDU, assembly GCF_000340625.1. Lineage (NCBI taxonomy): Bacteria > Bacillati > Actinomycetota > Actinomycetes > Micrococcales > Microbacteriaceae > Microbacterium > Microbacterium sp. UCD-TDU. The sequence goes on along the minus strand of NZ_KB454446.1, from coordinate 43,344 downwards.
GGCGGAGATCCTTCGTGAGGACGACGCTCGGCACGAGATCGTCGCCATCGTCCAGGAGACCATCGAGAGCGACGAGGAGTGGCGTTCACTGCTGTCGATGTGGGCTCGCCGTCTGGTCGGCGACACGATCCTCGTGTGCCGCTCCGCGCTGCGACCGGAGCGCCTCGACGTCGACGAGGAGCGCATCGAGCCCGTGTACACCGAGCTCATGGGCGCGCACGCCCGGCGCATGGACGCGATGGGGCTCGCGTCCTAGTCGACGTTTCGCTCGATCCGCCTCGTCCGTTCGCAGGCGGAGCCCGGCGGGTCAGATGCCGAGCGCTGCCCGGTTCTGAGCGTCGGAGCGCTTGCGGAGCCTGGTGAGGGCCACGGTTGCCAGCGCCGCGACGATGGGTGCTCCTAGCACGCTCGCGAGCCACAGCCAGATGCTGTCCTCGCCGACGCCCGCCCATTGCAGAGCCGTGTACGTGATCGCCGAGACGGCGGTCGCGATCGACGGAGTCAGTGCGACGCCGCGCAGCTCACGGTCACCGATCAGGAAGTGCGCGGCGATTCCCAGAGCGCACGCGCCGATGAGTGCGAGGAGGATGTACATCGTCGGGTCAGGCGACGAAGCCGACGCGGCGCGATTCCTCGGTGCCCAGTTCGATGTAGGCGAGGTTCGCGGTCGGGACGATGTAGGAGTTGCCCTTCACATCGGCGAAGCTCACGTGCGATGCGCTCTGCTCGAGCGCCGCGGCGACCTGGGTGCGGACTTCTTCCGCGCTTGCGCCGGTGTCGAAGCTCAGTTCACGGCCGGTGTTGATGATGCCGATGCGGATTTCCACGCGTGCTCCTTGAAGTTCGGGGACTGCGCCAACTCTACCCCGCGAGCACGGGGCGGGATCGGCCGTGGCGCCGGGTTTCGCCGTGAGCGCACAGGAGGACGGGCCGCGGTCACGCGCGTGAGCGTGGCGGGTGCGGACGGCGATGTCCGCGCGTCCGGATAGCGTGGAGGCATGACACCGGATACTGCTCAGCGCGCTGTGATCGCCGCGGAGCCGACGGCATCCGGAGTCATCATCGGCGCCCCGGGAACCGGCAAGACGCGTACCCTGATCGACCGGGTCGTGCACCTGCTCGACGCCGAGGCGCTCCGCCCGGAGCAGGTGCTCGCGCTCACGCCGAACCGTCAGGCGGCGACCGCCCTGCGCGACCGGATCGGCGTGCGCATCGGCCAGGCGACGCCGGGACCACTGGCCCGGTCGCTCGGCTCCTTCGCCTTCCAGCTGGTGCGTGGAGCAATGGTGAGAGAGGGAGCGGAGCCGCCGGCGCTGCTGACCGGTGCCGACCAGGACAGAATCATCGCCGAGCTGCTCAGCGGCGATGCGGAAGACGGACGCATCCTGTGGCCGGATGCGCTGAGCCCTTCAGTGCGGGCGTCGAAGGGGTTCCGCTCGGAGCTGCGCGCATTCCTCGCCGAGTGCACGGAGATCGGTGTCGACGCCGCGGAGCTGCGAGCATCGGGCAACGAGGTGTGGGCGGCGACGGCGGAGTTCCTCCTGGAGTACCGCGCGGTGCTCGACGCGCTCCGGTCGGCTCACCGAGACGCCGCCGACCTGCTGAGCGAGGCGAGCACCATCCTGCGCACGGCCGAGACGGCCGCTCTCGGCCCGCTCGCGCCTCTGCGCGTGGTGCTCATCGATGACGCGCAGGAGCTCACGCGTGGGGGTATCGCCGTCGTGAAGGCCCTGCGCAGCCGGGGGATCGCCGTGCTGGCCTTCGGCGATCCCGACATCTCCTCCGGCTCGTTCCGCGGAGCGAGCCCCGAGCTGTTCGCACAGCTGGCCGGGGTGCTGGGAGAGGTGCACGTGCTCGACGGGCCGCACCGCCAGCGTCCGGCGCTCACCGCGCTCACCCGCACGGTGACCCAGGCGATCGGCGTGTCCGGCCGGGTCGAGCATCGGCGCGCCCCGGTGCCCGTGACGGCCGAAGAGGTCGACGCCGGGGTCTCGACGTTCGTGGCCCCTTCTCCCTATGAAGAACTCGATCGCATAGCCGGAGTGATGCGCGAGTGGCACCTCTCCGACGGCATCCGGTGGGATCGCATGGCGGTCATCGCCCATGACACGCGGCAGGTGACGACGCTGGAGACCGAACTCGCCGCGAGGGAGATCCCGACGCGTGCAGCCGGTGTGCAACGTCCGCTCGGCAGCGAGGGCATCGTGCGCGACATCGTGGGCATCGTGCGTCTGGCGCTCACCCCGGTCCAGGAGCGCACGTCGGAAGCACTCGAGGAGGCGCTGCGCACCCCGTTCGGAGGGATGGACGCGATCGGCCTGCGCCGGCTGCGTGCCCGACTCCGCCACGTCGAACTCGAACAGGGGGGATCGACGCCGGCGCGCGAGCTGCTGCGGCGGGCCATGGCGAATCCGGCGGACCTCACCCTCATCGACGCTCCGGAGTCGCGCACGGCCGAGCGTTTCGCGCTGGTGATCGAGGCGCTGGCCCGTGGCGCGGCGGCGGGCGAGACGATCCACGACCTGCTCTGGCGGGTGTGGGATCAGGCCAGGGCTGTCGACGGCAGGCGTCTGCAGATCGCCTGGCGCGAGATCTCGTTGCTGCCGACGGGTGCGGAGACGGCCCGTTCTCTCGATGCGCTGGTCTCCCTGTTCGACGCGGCGAAGCGCTTCGTCGAGCGCACACCGAACGAGAAGCCCGAGGTGTTCGTGCGGGACATCCTCGACAGCGAGGTGCCCGAGGATTCGCTGTCGACACCCGACCGACCGGGCAAGGTCACGCTGCTGACCCCCGCCACCGCTCTGGGGACGGAGTTCGACGCGGTCGTGGTCGCCGGTGTGCAGGACGGCATCTGGCCGAACGTGCGTCTGCGCGGCGGTCTGCTGCAGACCTGGCGCCTGCCCGACGCGATCCAGGCTGCGCGCACGGGGACCGTCATCGAGCCTCCGGGAGCCCTAGATCGTCGACGTGCGGCGCTGCACGACGAGCTCCGGCTGTTCGTGCGCGCCGTGTCGCGTGCGCGCGACCGTCTCCTGATCACGGCGGTGGACGACGACGACCTGACACCCAGTCCGTTCTTCGGCTTCCTACCCGCCCCAGAGCCTCCCGAGCGGCATGCGTCGGCGGAGCACCCGCTCACCTTGCGCGGACTCGTCGCACGCCACCGGCGCACCCTCACCACGGTGTCGGCCGAACCGGTGCGGCGGGCCGCCGCGGCGCAGCTCGCCGTCCTCGCGCGTGAGGGCGTACCGGGGGCGGATCCGGTGGACTGGTACGGGATGACCCCTCCTTCGACCGCGGCGCCGCTGCGCGATCTCGCTGTCACAGGGGCGCGGGTCTCACCCTCGAAGATGGAGTCGTATGAGGAATGCGGTCTCAACTGGGTGGTCTCGGCTCTCGGCGGTGACACGGTGATGCCGCCCACAGCCGGCATCGGGACGATCGTGCACGAGGCGATGGAGCGCGTTCCCGAGGGAGATCTCGAGAAGATGCGCGCGATCGTGGCCGAGCACTGGCCGGAGCTCGATTTCGAGACCGAGTGGATCGGGCGCAAGGAGCGCCGTCGCGCCGACCTGCTCGTCGATCGGCTGCACACGTACCTGGGTGATGTGCGCCGCGAGGGTGGGCGCGTGATCGGCAGCGAGGTCGAGTTCCGCTTCGCCGTCGACGTGGCGGAGTCGGCCGATGACGCCGTGCCCACCGTCCACGAGGTGGGGGAGGACCGGGCGAATCAAGCGATCATCCACGGCTACATCGATCGTGTGGAGGCCTACCCGCCCGGTGCGGGCGAGCACCCCGCGGCGCGAGGTCGCGGCTGGGAGCGGATGTCGGGAGGTCCGGAGGGGCCGACGGTCGTGGTGGATCTGAAGACGGGCAAGAACGATCCCGAATCCGACTCGGGCGTGCTCGCGCATGCGCAGTTGGCCGCTTATCAGGTCGCCGTGCAGCAGGGGCTGGTCGAGGGTGCTCCGCCGTCGTCACTGGCGGGAGCACGGCTCGTGATCGTCTCCAAGACCCTCGCCAAGAGTGACTACCGCATCGCCCATCAGCACACGTTGGACGACGAGTCGCGCTCGGCCTTCCTGCTGCGCGTCGCGGATGCGGCCCGCGGCATGTCGGCGTCGAGCTTCACCGCTCAGGTCGAGTCGCACTGCGCCGACACGCAGCGTCGGGTGCATCCGTGCCGTATCCACACGGTGCCGGCGGTGAGCTCGTGACGGGGTGGAGCAGGGCGGAACAGGGTGAGGGGATCTCGGCCACCGACATCGCCACCGCACTGGGGCAGCCGTCGCCGACGCCGGCCCAGCAACGCGTGATCGAGGCGCCGCCTGAGCCTGCTCTCGTGGTCGCGGGTGCGGGCAGCGGCAAGACCGAGACGATGTCGGGCCGTGTGGTGTGGCTCGTCGCCAACGGGCACGTGCGCCGCGACGAGATCCTCGGTCTCACCTTCACGCGCAAGGCCGCAGGCGAGCTCGCGGAGCGGATCGGTCATCGTCTCGCGGTCATCGACGAGTACGGTCGCCGCGGCCTGCTCCCGCATCTGGCGGAGATCGTCGCCGACGGATCACTGCGCAGGGTCGAGGAGGCTGCGCCCGGCCGTCAGCGCGAGCTGGTGCGCGCACACGTGCTCGATGAGATCGCCGCGCACCGGGGAACCGGGTGGGATCCGACGACCCCGCGTGCCGCGGAAGAGCTGATGATCCGACCGCGTGTCTCGACGTACAACGCCTTCGCCGACGGGATCGTGCGCGAACACGCCGCGCGCATCGGACGGGATCCCGACGTGGCGATGCTCAGCCAGGCAGCGTCCTGGATGCTGGCCCGTGAAGTCGTGCTCCGCAGCGACCTCCCCGAGCTGGAGAACATCGAATTCGCCCTCGGCACGGTCATCGATGCCGTGCAGAGGCTTGCCGGCGACGCCCTCGACCACCGTGTCGACCTCGATCTCGCTGAGCGTATCGCGCGGGATCAGGCCCTCGCCTTCGAGCCGTATCGCGGCAACGGCGATGTCGAGAAGGCGGCGGTCAACCTCCTCAGTCTGCCGACGCTGTCGCGCCTCGTGCGCGACTACATCGCCGAGAAGCAGCGCCGCGGTGTGCTCGACTTCGCCGACCAGGTGGGCGGTGCCTACGACATCGTCGAGTCCGCTCCCGACGTCCGCGACGAGCTTCGTGAGCAGCACCGTGTCGTGCTCCTCGACGAGTATCAGGACACATCGGTCATCCAGACCCGGTTCCTCGCGGAACTGTTCCGCGACACCGCGGTGATGGCCGTCGGCGACCCGCACCAGTCGATCTACGGCTGGCGCGGAGCCAGCGCCGACAACCTCTACGCCTTCTCAGGCACGTTCTCCCGCACCGGCTCGGCGCAGACCTACAGCCTCATGACGAGCTGGCGCAACGACCGCGGCATCCTCGGGATCGCCAACCGCGTGCTCGAACCGCTCCAGTGCCCGGGGCTCGACGTGCCGCCGCTGGAACCGCGTCCGGGCGCGGGAGAGGGCACCGTGACGGTGGAGTTCCCGTTCACGGTCGATGAGGAGGCGTCGGTCGTCGCGGAGTGGTTCGCCGAGCGCCGGGCCGCGCACGAAGCCCGCACCGCCGGCGAGGCACAGGGCGGTAAGGCGCACACGGGAGCGATCCTGTTCCGTTCGAAGCGGCACATGCAGACCTTCGCCGCGGCGCTCGCGGCGCGGGGCATCCCGCACCGCATCCTCGGTCTCGGCGGGCTGTTGGCGACCCCGGAGGTGGTGGATGTCGTCTCCACGCTCCGTGTCGTATACGACCCCACCGCGGGGTCGGCACTCATCCGCCTTCTCACCGGACCGCGTTTCGGAGTCGGAGTGGCCGACATGGCCGCGCTCTACGACCTCGGTCGCACGCTGTCGGAGCGCGATCCCGCGATGGCACCGCTGCCCGAGGAGGTGCGTGCGCGGCTGCGCTCCTCGCGCGGAGCCGACGAGGCGGTGTCGATCATCGACGCGGTCGACGTGGTGCGGGCGGTGCGTGACGACTACCGGCTCCTCGAGGCGATCACCCCCGACGGCAGGGCTCGGGTGCGCGCGGCCGGGGAGATGCTGGAGCGCCTCCGCCGCGCATCCTCGCAGCCGATCCCCGAGCTGATCCGCCTGATCGAACTCGAACTGCGCCTCGACATCGAGCTGGCCGCGAACGAGACCAGAGGGCCCGCCCGCATCGCCGCGACGCAACTGCGTGCCTTCGCAGACGAGGTCCGCGCCTTCTTGGCCGCGGACGATCGGGGAAGCATCGGGAGCCTGCTGGCCTGGCTCGACAAGGCCGAGAGCACCGACGAGCTGATGCCGCGGCCGGAGCCGCCCGAGGCCGGTGTCGTGCAGTTGCTGACGATTCACGGGTCGAAGGGGTTGGAGTGGGATGCCGTCGCCGTGGTGCGGCTGGTGGTCGACGAACTCCCCAGTCGGGTCTCCGACACCTCCGGCTGGTTCGGATTCGGGGTCGTCCCGTTCGCTCTCCGCGGCGACAGAGATGCGCTTCCCCGATTCGAGTGGGATCCGGTCGAGGCGATGGGCGACGAGACAGACCCCGTCAAGAGGCAGAGACTCGCACAGGCATCGCTGTCCGGCGGTGCGACGAAGGCGAATCCGCAGGGTGGCGCGATCAAGCGCTTCAAGGATGCGTACAGGGCGTATCAACAGCAGGAGGAGCGGCGTCTCGCCTACGTCGCGGTCACCCGTGCGCGCACCGATCTGCTCCTCAGCGGTGCGCACTGGGCAGGGCAGAAGTCTCCACGCACGCCGAGTCCCTATCTCGTCGAGGCCATCGATGTGCAGGGTCTCGAGCCCATCGAGGCGGTCGACCCCGACGACAACCCCTATGACGGCCCTGGTGCCACCCTGGGCTGGCCGCTCGACCCGCTCGGGGCTCGACGAGGAGTCGTCTCCGCCGCAGCCGCCGCCGTCGAGGATTCCGCCCGAGCCGGAACGGCGGAACCCTCCGTGGAGCTGGCCCGCCTGTTGGCCGAGCGTGCGGCCCGGCAGCGCGGCACCGACGCCGAAGCGCCCACGCGTGTGCCGGCATCGCGGTTCAAGGACTACGTCACCGACTTCTCCGGCACTCTGTCCTCCATCGTCAGGCCCATGCCGGAGCGGCCGTATCGGCAGACCCGTCTCGGCACGCTCTTCCACGCCTGGGTGGAGCAGCGGTCCGAGCTCGTGGGCGTCGGTAGCCGCGTGGACGAGGCGCTCTGGGAGCTCGACGAGGATGAGACTTCGGCACCGCCCGCGTACGGTGACCCCGGGGCGGCCGAAGGGCCGAGCGCACCCGCCGACGCCGCCGATCTCGCGGTTCTGCAGGCGACGTTCGAGCGCAGCGAGTGGGGCGGGCTGCAGCCGATCGCCGTCGAGATCGAGATCGACTTCGCCCTCGGCGCAGGTCTCTCCGGGACGGCTGCGGGGGAGGCCCACATCGTCATCTGCAAGCTCGATGCCGTCTACCGACGAGCAGACCGCGGCGATCGCATCGAGATCGTGGACTGGAAGACCGGCAAGGCTCCACGGACGGCGGCCGAACGCGAGGAGCGGATGCTGCAGCTCGCGCTCTACCGTCTCGCATACCACCGACGCTTCGACGTGCCCCTGGACGAGATCGACGTCGCGCTGTACTACGTCGCCGACGACCTGATCATCCGCGGCGAACGGGTCTACTCGGAGGAGGAGCTCTTCCAGCGCTGGAGCGCCGCACGCGCCGCGCGCTGAGCCTCGTCCGAGTCGTCTTCGTCGTACGCGGCCGCGGCGTTCGTCGCGGCGGTACGCGTCGCCTCGCCGACATCGGTGGTGTGGGTTCCTGCGAAGATGCTCCGCGCCTCCGACAGGTCTTCGGTCTCGACGTTCAGCATCTCGGTGCGGTGGGCGCTGTCATCGTGATCGCGATCCGTGCCGACCGTGCGCAGCGGTTCCACCGATTCCGTGTCGGTCTGCGCCGAGTCGGAATCGTCCGGAACCTCGATCCACAGCTCTTCGGGATTGTAGGCATCCGTGTGCATGGAGGTGTCCACCTCGGTGACAGCGCCCCTCGGCACGCGGTCGAGCGCGTCCAGCGCGGAGTCGACGCCGGCGGTGCGGGCGTCGATGATGCTGAGATCGTCCGTGCGCAGGCCTTCGGCGAGAGCGTCGAGCAGCGCGGCGGCGTCGTCGACGATGTCCGGTCGGTGCATGGAGTCGCCGTGCACCAGCCAGCGGGCGAACTCGAGCTCGGCGAGCAGGCGAGCGCGCACCTCGAGGCCGGCGTCGGGTGCACGATCGATCGCACCGGCATAGGCGGCGTGCACGTCGGCGGCGGCGTCGGGTGCTGCCGAGAGCCAGGAGAGGTCGAGCGCGGGGTCTCCGACCGAGAGCCCGTGCCAGCCGAGGAGGCCGACGACCTCGGGGCCGAGCTCCGGGTCGTCCTCGAAAAGGAACGAGGTCGACTGCACACCCCCGAGAACCACGGTGGATTCGAAGCGCCACAGGGAGTCGTCGGCGACGGCGTCGCGCCAGCGCACGGTGAGGCGTGCAGGAACCCGGCCGGTGGCGGCGGCGGTGTCGACCAGACGCTCCAGCTCGGCGCGGCTCTCCTCCGCGGTGCGCGTGGAGAGCCCCGCCCCGCGGACGACCGAGGTGGGCAGGCCGTGCACGGCGGCGATCGATGCGCCCATCGACTGCGCGGCTCCACGTCCCGGCGGTACCAGGGGGGCCTCGATCTGGAAGCCGGGCAGAAGCTCGGTGACGAGTGCGCGTCCGTCGCCGATGCGCGTCTCGCCGATGTAGGCGGGCACACGGAACGGCAGCATGGCGCGGGCCCCGTCGGTGAGCGCGCGGAGCGCGATCGCCTCGGCGGCGAGCTCGCGCGCCGTCTCGTCGTCGTCCGCGACGCGTATCGCGAGCTCGCGACCGTCGGCCAGCGAGGCGACGGCGGAGTCGAATCGCCCCTCGCCATCCGCGCTCAGACCGCGCGCACCCGTGACCTCCGCCCCGGGCAGTGCGGCGGTCACTGCCGCGGCTAGAGTGAAAGGAGAGCGTCCCATGCCCCCAGGGTAGGTCGGCTCAGGGGCGGTCCCGCCTCCGCCACGCCCGTGAGAGAGGGAGTCGATGACCATTCCGCGCCCATCCCTCGATCGTGCAGCCGAACTCCGCGAGGAGCCGGACGTGCTCGATCGTCTGCGAAACGACCCGGAGACCCGCGCGATCGTCGTGCGCGAGGGCCGGGTCAGGGTCGTGGATTCCGCGCTGCTGCGCGTCACCCCGGACGAGGTCGTCGAGGCGAGCTGGGCTCTTCTCGGACGCGATGCCGACGGCACCGTGCTGCTCCTCGCCGCCGCACCGCCGGAGAGCGACGCGCTCGACACCGCCCCGGACGAGATCTGGCTCGGCCTGCGCGATCTCGGCGGTCGCATCGACGGACAGGAGTCCGAGCTCCTGATCGGCGCCATCGCCCTCGCCGGATGGCTTCGCGACGCGCCGTTCTGTCCGAGCTGCGGTGGGGCGACCCAGCTGCAACAGGGCGGATGGTCGCGGCGCTGCCTCGTGTGCGCACGCCAGCACTTCCCGCGCACGGATCCAGCCGTGATCGTCGCCGTCGAGAGCAGAGACGGCGAGCGGCTCCTGCTCGGCGCCAATGCCAACTGGGGCGGGCGCATGTTCTCCTGCTTCGCGGGTTTCACCGAGGCGGGGGAATCGCTCGAGTCGACCGCGTATCGCGAGATCGAGGAGGAATCGGGGGTGCGTCTTTCCGCCCTGCGGTACGTCTCCTCGCAGGCCTGGCCGTTCCCGCGATCGCTCATGGTCGGCTTCCGTGCCGTTGTCGACGACGAGTCCGCGGCGCGCGCCGACGGCGAGGAGATCATCGAGGTGCGCTGGTTCACGCGTGCCGAGATCGGTACCGCGCTCGCCGGACACGGCCCGGTGGGGCTTCCAGGGCCGGCGTCGATCGCCCGTGCGCTGATCGTCGACTGGTACGAGGATCACGCGTGAGCGCACTCGATGCCCTCGATGAGCGGCAGCGGGCAGCGGCATCCGTGTTGCGTGGTCCCGTCGTCGTGCTCGCCGGAGCGGGGACCGGAAAGACCCGGGTGATCACGCATCGCATCGCACACGGCGTCGACACCGGCGCATACTCGCCCTCGCGCGTCATGGCGGTCACCTTCACCGCGAAAGCGGCGGGAGAGCTCCGCGGTCGCCTGCGGGCGCTCGGTGTCGAAGGCGTCGCCGCCCGCACGTTCCATGCGACCGCACTCGCGCAGCTGAACTTCTTCTGGCCCACACTGGCCGGATCGCCCGCACCATCCATCATCGACAACAAGGTGCGGATGCTGGGGCAGGCGGCCGACGCGATCCGACTCCGTCCCAGCACCGCGACGCTTCGCGACATCGCCTCCGAGATCGAGTGGCGCAAGGTGTCGATGCTGTCGATCGACCAGTACGCAGCGCTCGGCCGTCCGATCAGCGGGGTCGACGCGGGGCAGCTGATCGAGCTGATGCGCGGGTACGAGGCGTTGAAGGACGATCGTCGCCAGCTCGACTTCGAAGACGTGCTCCTCGCCTGTGCCGGCATGCTGGAGGCGGAGCCGCGCGTCGCCGCATCCGTCCACGAGCAGTACCGGCACTTCACGGTCGATGAGTTCCAAGACGTCTCGCCGTTGCAGAACCGCCTGCTGGAGCTGTGGCTCGGAGACCGGCACGACATCTGCGTGGTCGGCGACGCCAGCCAGACCATCTACTCCTTCGCCGGCGCGGAGCAGCGGTTCCTGCTCGAGTTCGAGCGCCGTCATCCGGACGCCACCGTCGTGCGTCTGGAGACAAACTACCGTTCGCAGCCGCCGATCCTCACGGTGGCGAACGCTCTGATGCACGGCCGACCCGGAGCGCTGGAGCTCGTACCGGCACGGGAGCAGTTCACCGCGGACGCGCCGACCGTCACCGCCTACGAGACGGAGGGCGAGGAAGCCGCGGGGATCGCCGCGTCGATCTCCGCGCGCATCGAGGCGGGGGCCTCACCGTCGGAGATCGCGGTGCTCTACCGCGCGCACGCGCAGTCCGCTGTGCTGCAGCAGGCGCTCGCCGCCGAGGGCATCGCGACGTCCGTTCTGGGCGGGACACGATTCTTCGCCATGCCGGAGGTCCGTCAGGCGATCCTCGCCCTGCGGGCCGCCGCGGTCGCCCCCAGCGAGCAGGGGTTCCTGCCCGGGGTGCAGCGTGTGCTCCGCGAGCTCGGACTCACCGACGAGCCGCCGGCCGCAGGGGGAGCGCAGCGCAGCGGATGGGAGGCGCGTCGCGCCATTCTGAGGCTCGCGGAGGAGGCGGGAGCGGATGCGAACCTGCGCAGCTTCAGCGATGCGCTGATGGCCCGGGCCAAGGACCAGCACGAACCGACGATGCGCACCGTCACCCTCTCGACTCTGCACGCGGCCAAGGGTCTGGAGTGGCCGCACGTGTATCTTGCCGGATGGGCGGAGGGATCGCTGCCCATCTCGTATGCGACGACGTTCGAGGCGGTCGACGAAGAACGGCGACTCGCCTACGTGGGGGTCACGCGCGCCGCGCGAACGCTGGCGCTGTCCTGGTCGAGATCAGCGGGGCGGGGTGAGCGCTCCCCGTCTCGGTTCCTGGCTGAGATGGGGACCACGGGTCGCGGCACCGGCATTCTTCGTGAAACGACACCGAACGCCACTCGAGCGAGCCGTCCGCGCTGACGCGCACCAGGCGCCCTTCGGCGGTCTCATGATCTGCGAGGAGCAGGGCCGCCAACCGCCCGGCCTCGGCGACCTGCGCCGCGCGGATCGGGCCGGGGTCGCGGCCGATCATCTGCGCGTGCAGCAGGGGCCAGGCCGGGTCGAGGTCTCGAGCATGGGCGTCGCGACAGGCGAGGCAGGCCGAGGCCCCGGGTACCACCAGCGGCCCGACGGTCACGCGGCCCGGTTCGAAAGACACCGGCAGGTGCGCGATGTCCTCGCGCAGGAAGCGGGCGAACTGCAGCGCGGCGGCTGCGCCGTTGACGAGCACGACGCCCACACCGGGCCGACGGCCGACCTCCATGAGGGCGATGCCTTCGTCGGTGAGCGCCTCGCGCATGCGGTACTCGCTGCGCCCGTCGGCGATCCCGATGCTCTCGACCCAAGCGGGTCGTGGCGGGTCGGCGTCGTCGAGCAACAGCGGATCGAGGCGGGCGAGGAGCGTACGCGCCGCCTCCCGTGGCGCGCCGGCCGCGTGCGCGATCACGTCGAACGCCCCGCGCCGGAAACCGGAGCGCAGTCTGCTGAGCAACGGCTCGACCCACGCATCGTCAGCAGCGATGCGCAGTCCGCCTTCGTCGCCGAGCTGGAGCGTGTGCGCGTCGCGCCAGAGCAGGGGAGAGCTCGGGTGCAGACGCGTGAGGAGCGGAGGAGTCAGCGGCATCTCTCCGATTGTGGTGAGGAAGCCGTCGGTGCGGGGCCGGAACCGGGCATCCGTGGACAACTTCTCCGTGCTCGCCGAACGGGGTAGGAGCGGTGCGGGCGTCCGCGGAACCCGCGGCCCGCCCGCACCTTCGCGCTCAGACCGGCCTGTCGCCTTCCGGGGCGGCGTCGCCGTCTTCGTCCGCGTCGTTCGTCGAGTCCTCGGCAGGTGCGTCCTCCGAGAAGTCGTCACCGTCGAGCAGACGGGCGAGGGCCTCGTCGAACTCGTCGGCGGCCGGCTGCTCGCCGCGCTCGGCAGCCTGCAGGCGGGCGACGAGCGCACTCGGGTCGTCGATGTCCTCGGCAGTCGGCATGAGGTCCGGATAATCCCACAGGGAGTCTCGCCCGCTGATGCCGACGGCATCCGTCACCGCCTGCCACATGGCCGAGGCCTCGCGCATGCGCCGTGGACGGAGCTTGAGGCCCACGAGGGCACCGAGAGCGTCCTCGGCGGGTCCGCCCACCGCGCGCCGGCGCCGGGCGGCTTCCGCGATGCGCGCACCATCGGGAAGACGAGAGGTCGCCTGGGCGGTCACGACGTCGACCCAGCCGTCGATCGTGGCGATGAGGTTCTCGAGGCGGGTGAGCGCCTCGCGCTGGGCGTCGCTCTGCACGGGTAGGAGCGCACCGCCCTCGATCGCCGCGCGCAGTTCTTCGGGGTTCGAGGGATCGAGGCGGCTGGCGACGTCTTCGAGCGCGTCCACGTCGACGGTGACTCCGCGAGCGAAGTCGGTGATCTGCGCCATGACGTGCAGGTGCAACCACTTCGCGTGCCGGTACAGACGCGCGTAGGCGAGCTCTCGGGTGGCCAGGTAGAGCGCGATCTGGTCTTCAGGGATCTCGAGGCCTTCGCCGAAGGCCGTGAGGTTCTGCGGGATGATCGCCGCGGTGCCTGCGGGCAGCACCGGGATGCCGACGTCACCGCCGGAGACGACCTCGAGTGAGAGGTTGCCGAGAACCTGTCCGAACTGCGCGGCGAACACCGAGCCGCCCAGGCCCCTCATCAGTCGGCCTGCGCCCTGGACCACGCCGCGCATCTCTTCGGGCACCTGCGTGTCCAACGCCGAGGTCAGCGCGTCAGCGATGCTCGTCGACACGGGATCGGCGATCTCCTTCCACACCGGAAGGGTCTTCTCCACCCACTCGCCCCTGGTCATCGCGGTCGGGGTCTCGGAGAGCTCCGAGATGGTCGTCGCCTCGCCGAGCCACAGGTTCGCGAGCGCGAAGGAATCGGCGAGCGAGGTGCGCGATCCGTCGGTCACGCCCTGTCCGTCGCGGTTGGCGATGAACAGAGCCTGACGCAACGCGTTCTCCCAGGGGTCGCCGCCGAGGGCGCCCTGCAGCTGCGACATGATTGTCTGCATCATCGCGGGGTCGAGTGTGAAGCCGTCCATCCCCTCGAAGGCGCCCCGCAGCGCCTCGGGATCGATGTCGCCGCCGCTCTGGTTCGAGAGCATCTTCCGCAGGAACTCCTGGAAGTCCTCGGGTGTCGGGTCGTTGTCTGCCATGTCGCTCGCCCTCTCAGCACTTCTGTTGCCGTGGCATCTACGCTAGTCACAGGTTTCTGCGCGCGAACCCGATGCGGGCAGATCGGTGTACGCCGCTCGCGAACGACGGAGGAATGCAGTGGATCGAACGCGGTCTGGGAAGCTCGGACTCGGAGTCTGGGCGCTGATCGTCGCGCTCCTCGCGCTGGTCGTGCTGACGTTCCTTCCGTCGCCTTACGTGATCCAGCGACCGGGGCCGGTGTACGACACCCTCGGTACCGCGAAGGGTGCAGACGGCGAGCAGGTGCCGCTGATCAGCGTCGAGGGCGCCGAGACGTTCGAGACCGCGGGGACTCTGGACCTCACGACGGTGCAGGTCGTGGGTAACCGCGAGCGCACACCCAGCTGGTTCGAGCTCGCCCTGGCGTGGATGGATTCGTCCAAGGCGGTCGTCCCCCTCGACTCGGTGTTCCCCCAGGGGGTGACGAGCGAGCAGCGCGACGAGCGCAACGCCACGCTGATGGTCGACTCCCAGCACGAGGCGACGGCGGCCGCGTTGAACGAGCTCGGATACGACACCGGCGCCGAGGTCGTCGTCGTCGAGGCCGTGGCGGATTCCCCGGCCGACGGCATCCTCGAAGCCGATGACGTCATCACCGCGATCGACGGCACTCCGGTCTCGTCGGCCACGCAGCTGCGGGAGGCGATCCAGGCGGCGGCGGGAGCGCCGGTGCAGCTCACCGTGCTGCGCGACGGCGCCGAGCAGACGGTGGAGGTCACCCCGGAGAAGCGCACCGAGGGCGACGCGACCGCATGGCTCATCGGCATCACGCTGCGCACCGACTACGACTTCGAGATCGACGTCACGATCCAGCTCGACAACGTCGGCGGACCCAGCGCCGGGATGATGTTCGCGCTCGGCATCATCGACACCCTGACCGAGGGGGAGCTCAACGGCGGGAAGGACATCGCCGGCACCGGAACCATCGACGCGGCGGGAACCGTCGGTCCGATCGGCGGCATCCGTCAGAAGCTCTACGGCGCGCGAGACGCCGGGGCCGAGTACTTCCTGGCTCCCGCGGCGAACTGCGACGAAGTCGTCGGACATGTGCCGGACGGACTTCAGGTCATCCGCACGGCGACGCTCGAGGAGTCGCTCGCCGCGCTCGAGGTCATCGCGGACGACGGAGACGTCTCAGCGCTCCCGACCTGCGACCTCGCAGGGAGCTGAACGCAGAGGTCACCGTGACCGCGCTGTGATCGGGATGACAGCCTGCGCACAGTGAGCGATGCCTAGGATGGTGGGGTGACCTCCTCGCCTTCAGCTCCGAATCCGGCCACGCCTCGAACCTCACGACGCATTCTCGGCATCTCCCTGGTGATCATCGCCGCCTTGATCGCGGTGTTCTTCGTGTTCGCCTCCCTCTACACCGAGTTCCTCTGGTTCGACCAGGTGGGCTTCACCGGCGTCCTCACGACGCAGTGGATCGCCACGGCGGTGATGTTCGTGGTGGGCTTCCTCGGGATGGCCGTTCCGCTGTTCGTCGTCATCCAGCTCGCCTACCGGCTGCGTCCGGTCTACGTGCGGCTCAGCTCGCAGCTGGATCGGTACCAGGAGGTCATCGAGCCGCTGCGTCGCCTGGCGATGTGGGGTATGCCCATCTTCTTCGGACTGTTCGCCGGCTTCGCGGCCGCGGGCCAGTGGAAGACGGTCTGGCTCTGGATCAACGGTGTGGCCACCTCGGACGTCGACCCGCAGTTCGGCATCGACACCGGCTTCTACATGTTCGCGATGCCGTTCTACACGATCCTGCTCGCGTTCGTCTCCGCCGTGCTCCTGCTCTCCCTCCTGGTCACCGCCCTCGTGTCGTACCTGTACGGCTCGGTGCGCATCGGCCAGGGTGAGCTGCGCATCTCGAAGCCCGCGCGCATCCAGCTCGCGGTCATCGCCGGTCTCTACCTGCTCGTGCAGGCGGCGAGCCTGTGGCTCGACCAGTACAAGACGCTCGTCGAGCCCGACGATCGCATCACGGGTGCGGCGTACACGGGCGTGAACGCGACGATCCCCGGTCTCGCCATCCTCGCGATCATCGCCGCTGTCGTGGCGATCCTCTTCTTCGTCACGGCCGTCATCGGCCGCTGGCGCTTCCCGCTGGCCGCGACCGCGCTGCTCATCGTGGCCTCGCTCGTCGTCGGCGTCGGATACCCGTGGGTGGTGACCACCTTCCAGGTGAAGCCGAACCAGAACGCCTACCAGGCCGAGTACTACCAGCGGAACATCGACGGCACGAAGGAGGCGTACGGGGTCGCAGACCTCGAGACCACGCCCTTCGCCGCCAAGACCGACGCCGAGGCGGGTCAGCTGCGCGCGGATGCGGAGACCACCGCCTCCACCCGAATCATGGACCCGAAGGTCATCCCGCCGACGGTGCGTCAGCTCGAGCAGTACCGCGGGTACTACCAGTTCCAGAAGACGATGGACGTCGACCGGTACGAGATCGACGGGAAGATGCAGGACACCGTGGTGTCGGTGCGCGACCTCGACATGTCGGGCCTGGGCGACGGTGACAACTGGAACAACCGCGTCGCGGTCTACACCCACGGCTACGGCCTCGTCGCCGCCGCGGGAAACCAGCGCACCACCGACGGCGAGCCGGTGTTCCTCGAGCGCGGCATCCCCACCTCGGGATTCCTGTCCGACCGGGAGAACTTCGAGCCGCGTGTCTACTTCGGCGAGAACTCGCCCGAGTACTCGATCGTCGGCGCTCCCGAGGGCTCGGAGCCCGCGGAGATCGACTACCCGCGCGGGAAGGACGGCTCGAGCGAGACGAAGACCACGTTCGACGGCGACGGCGGCCCGAAGGTCGGCGACACGTTCACCAAGCTGCTCTATGCACTGAAGTTCCAGTCGGAGCAGATCCTGTTCTCGAACCTCGTGAACGAGGACTCGCAGATCCTGTACGACCGCGATCCCAAGACGCGCGTGCAGAAGGTGGCACCGTATCTGGAGCTCGACAGCGACCCCTACCCGAGCGTGGTGGACGGACGCATCGTCTGGATCGTCGACGGCTACACGACGAGCCAGACCTACCCGTACTCGACGAGCGTGAGCCTGTCCGACGCGATCGCCGACTCCAACATCCCCTCGCCGACCCTCGCGATCGACGACATCAACTACATCCGCAACTCCGTCAAGGCGACGGTCGATGCCTATGACGGTTCGGTGAAGCTGTACGCGTGGGACGACGAGGACCCGGTGCTCAAGACCTGGCAGAAGGTCTACCCGTCGACGGTGAAGCCGATCAGCGAGATGTCGGGTGAGCTCATGAGCCACGTGCGCTATCCGACCGACCTGTTCAAGGTGCAGCGCGACATCCTCGGCGTGTATCACGTCGACAAGGCCGGATCGTTCGCGCAGCAGGACAACCGCTGGCAGACGCCCAACGACCCCCGCAGCGAATCGATGCTGCAGCCGCCGTACTACCTGACCATGCAGATGCCGGGTCAGGACTCTCCCCGGTTCTCGATGTTCTCGACGTTCATCCCGAACTCGCAGGGGGCTGGCGGAAGCCGCGACGTGCTGATGGGCTACCTCGCCGTGGATTCGGATGCCGGCTCGGAGAAGGGTGTGAAGGCGGAGGGCTACGGCCAGCTGCGCATGCTCGAGATCGACACCGACACCACGGTCCCCGGTCCCGGTCAGGTGCAGAACACGTACAACTCGGACACCTCGGTCGTGCCTCAGCTCAACCTGCTCCAGCAGGGGGAGTCCGAGGTCATCTACGGCAACCTGCTGACGCTGCCCGTCGGTGGCGGTCTGCTCTACGTGCAGCCCGTCTACGTGCAGTCGTCCGAGGGAACGCAGCTGCCGCGTCTGCAGAAGGTGCTGGTCGCCTTCGGTGATCGCGTCGCCTTCGAGAACACCCTGACCGAGGCGCTCGACACCCTCTTCGGCGGTGACTCCGGTGCCACCGGCGGTGACGACACGGTCGAACCGGATCCGAACACCGAGGTGCCCGACACCGGCGAGGTGCCGACGACCGAGCCCACGCAGCCGACGGGCGCCGAGGCCGAGGCCCTGGCTGCTGCTCAGACTGCGCTGCTCGACCGTGAGGCCGCGCTGAAGGCTGGAGACCTCGCGAAGTTCGCCGAGGCCGACGAACGCCTCACCGCGGCGGTTCAGAAGCTGATCGAGCTGGACTCCGCAGCGGGCAACTGATCCGCAGCATCGTATGGAATGGGCGCCCCCGAGGGGGTGCCCATTCTCGTATCGAGGTGGCGCCCGGCATCGTCCGGGGAAAGCGAAAGGCCCTCTGACTTGGATTTCTCCGAGTCAGAGGGCCTTTCATTTGTTGCGGGGACAGGATTTGAACCTGCGACCTCCGGGTTATGAGCCCGGCGAGCTACCGAACTGCTCCACCCCGCGGCACAAGAAGTAACTTATCACGGATTCCGAAGGCGGGCGAATCCTGGGGGCCTCCGAGCGACGTCCCGGGCGTGTCGATGCGAGAGGATGGAGACATGTCCGAGACCGCAGCCGTCCCCGTCGCCGTGTGCCAGTTCGCACCGACCGCCTCCCGAGCCGAGAACCGGGAGCGGATCGCTGCGCTGACGGCCGACGCCGCCGGGCGGGGGGCGAAGCTGATCGTGTTCCCTGAGTACTCGAGTTACTTCGTCGACCCCATGGACGAGAGCCTGGCTGCCAATGCGGAGGACCTCGACGGGGAGTTCGTCGAGACGCTGAGGGCACTGGCCGCTGAGTACGCCGTCGTGATCGTCGCGGGTCTGGCCGAACGGGCGACCGACGGGCTACGAGTGCGCAACACCGTGGTGGCTGTGCGGGGTGACAGCGTCCTCGCCGTGTACCGCAAGCAGCACCTGTACGACGCGTTCGGCCAGACCGAGTCCGACTGGGTGGAGCCAGGTGAGGTGGGGGAGGCCGCGACCTTCGAGCTGGGGGGGCTGCGTTTCGGGCTCATGACCTGTTACGACCTCCGCTTCCCTGAAGTGGCCCGTTCCCTGGTCGATGCGCAGGCCGACGCCCTGGTCGTGCCGGCCGAGTGGGTCAGGGGGCCGCTCAAGGAGCACCACTGGACGACGCTGCTCGCCGCTCGTGCGATCGAGAACACCGTCTACGTGGTCGCGGCAGACCATCCGACCCCGATCGGGGTGGGACACTCGCAGATCGTCGATCCCCAGGGCGTCGTACTCGCCGGAGTGGGAACCGCTCCCGGGATCGCCGTCGCGGTGGTCGAGAGGGAGACGATCGAGCGCGTGCGGATCACGAACCCGTCGCTGCGCGCGCGGCGGTACTCCGTCATCCCTCGTGGGGTCGTGGCCCCCGAAGCCTAGGCGCGGACCGGGCCCGGGTCAGACATGGCCAGGCGCGGTCACGCGGAGAAGCGAGCGAGGCGCGTCGCCGCCTCTTCGAGGACCTCGACGCGCTTGCAGGCGGCGAAGCGCACCAGGCCCGCGTATTCGCTCCTGTGCTCCTCGGAGACGAAGGCCGTGAGCGGGATCGCCACGACGCCCACGCGCTCCGGCAGGGCCCGGCAGAAGGCCGCTGCGTCCTCTCCGCCCAGCGCGGTCGCATCCGCGACAGTGAAGTAGCCGCCCTGAGGCGCGTGCACGGTGAATCCGGCCGCCCTCAGCCCGTCGCCGAGGATCCCGTGCTTGTAGGCGAGCACGGCGGCTGCGTCCGTGAAGTACGCGTCGTCCATCCGCAGCCCCACGGCGACAGCGGGCTGGAACGGGGAGCCGTTGACGTAGGTGAGGTACTGCTTCACGGTGAGCACGGCTGTGATGAGCGCGGCCGGTCCATGCACCCACCCGATCTTCCACCCCGTCGTGGAGAAGGTCTTGCCGGCCGACGAGATCGTCAGCGTGCGCGCGGATGCTCCGGGAAGAGTGGTGATCGGGGTGTGCGTGGCACGGAACGCCAGATGCTCGTACACCTCGTCGGTGACGATGATCGCATCGTGCTTCTCTGCCAGGCGCACCACCTCTTCGAGCACCTCACGATCGAAGATCGCTCCCGTGGGATTGTGCGGGTCGTTGACCAGGATGATCCTGGTGCGGTCGGTCACCGTCGCGGCGAGCCGCTCGAGATCGGGCTGGAAGTCCGGAGCGCGCAGCGGAACCGTGCGCAGCCGTGCCCCCGCGAGGGCCACGGCGGCGGCATAGGAGTCGTAGTAGGGCTCGAACACGACGACCTCGTCTTCGGGGCCGTCGATCAGCGCCAGCAGGGTCGCGGTCAGGGCCTCCGTCGCTCCGGCCGTCACGATCACCTCGCTGGAAGGATCGACACGGATCCCGTAGAACCGCCGCTGATGCTCGCTGATGGCATCGAGGAGATCCGCTGTGCCGCGACCGGGCGGGTACTGATTGGCACCGCTCGCGATGGCGGCTCGCGCCGCCTCCAGCACCTCTGCGGGGCCGTCTTCGTCGGGGAAGCCCTGGCCGAGATTGATCGCCCCGGTTCGAGCCGCCGCTGCCGACATCTCTGCGAAGATGGTGGGCGCGACGGTTCCGTCGGCAGCGAGCAGACCTGCCCCCGCTGCGGTACGACGCCATGCGCCGGGAATGACACTCATGAAGAACAGGCTAAGGCCATAGCTGAAACTCATCTTCGGCATAAGGAACGCACAGAAACAGGCGTCATTCTGAAATGGTCGTCGAAGGAGCACACACCATGAACGAAGACAACCCCCAGGACCAGTCGGCATCCGCGTCGAATGACGCCACGCCGTCCACCGAGGCCGCACAGATCGCCGCTCAGCCGGTGATGGATGCCGCCGCTGACACGACCGGGCCGGCCGCTGCCGCCCCGGCACCCACCGCGCCGGCCGCTGCTGCCCCCGCCCAGGGGCATCAGATGCCGTCGACGTTCACCTCGCAGGCCCCGGCCGCGCCCGTGATCGCGCCGGTCCCTCACGGCTACGCAGCCCCTGCCGCCGGCGCGCCGGGAACAGCTACCGCACAGGGCGCGGCCTTCGGCATCCCCACCGCGGCGTCCTACACCCAGCCCACGCAGCCGCTCGACGGCGGCGCCGCATTCGGCACGCAGGGCGATGGCGCGAAGACCAAGGAGCAGAAGCCTCGTGGGGGCGCGAAGTTCGCCGCCTTCATCGTCGCGGCTGCTCTGGTCGGCGGCGTCGCCGGGTTCGGCGGCGGCGCGCTGCTGAACGGACTCCAGGACCGCCCGTCCTCCGGCACGGCCTCCGGTCCGCAGACGGTGACGGTGAACAACCCGGGATCCGTCAACGAGACCACAGCAGTCGCGACGGCCGCACTCCCGTCCGTCGTCACCATCGAGGTGGCGGGCTCCGATCAGGGAGGCAGCGGCTCCGGCGTCATCATCAGCGATGACGGCTACGTGCTCACCAACACGCACGTCGTGACCCTCGGCGGCGCGGTCGCCGATCCGACGATCCGTGTGACCACATCGGACGGGCGAATCTTCGAGGCGACCGTGGTCGGGACAGACCCGATCTACGATCTCGCCGTGATCAAGCTGAAGGACGCCAAGGGGCTGACCCCGATGGACTTCGCCGATTCCTCGAAGCTCAACGTCGGCGACACCGCTGTGGCGCTCGGCGCACCTCTCGGGCTCGCGAACTCCGTCACCACCGGCATCGTGAGTGCATTGAACCGCAGCATCCAGATCGCCTCGTCCGCCCTGCCCGACTCGTCGTCCGAGGACGCCCCGGACCAGCAGCAGACGCCGGATCAGGGCCAGGGGCAGGGGCCGTTCCAGTTCGACATCCCCGGAAGCGGCACGCCCCAGACCTCGGACTCCATCTCGATCGCCGTGATCCAGACGGATGCCGCGATCAACCACGGCAACTCCGGCGGCGCGCTCGTGAACAGCAAGGGCGAGCTGATTGGCATCAACGTGGCCATCGCGAGTTCGGGAAGTTCCGAGGAGTCGGGGTCGATCGGGATCGGGTTCGCCATCCCGTCCAACATCGCCAAGCGGGTGTCGGACGAGATCATCGCCGACGGTGCGGCCACGCACGGCCTGCTCGGCGCGTCCGTCCAGGACGCCTCGAGCGTGCAGGGCGCTACGGTCTCCGGGGCGTACATCGCCAAGGCGACCGACGGCGGCGCCGCCGCGGCTGCGGGCATCCAGGAGGGCGACATCGTCACCAGGTTCAACGGCGTCCCGATCACCAGCGCGAGCGATCTCACCGCCCAGGTGCGCGCGGCGGCGGCCGGCAGCGATGCCAAGGTCACCTACGTGCGCGGCGGCAAGGAGTACGACATCGAGGTGACGCTCGGCGAACTCGCCGGCTGACCCCACCACGCACAGGGAAGGACGCCACCTCCGCGATAGGCTCGCGGAGTGGCGTCCTTCTCTTTCGGCACCGGCAATGCGGCCAAGCTCCTCCGGATCCCGTTGTATGCCGTCGGACGCATCGGCACCCTCCTCCTTCCGCGCGGCCGGCGCTGGGTCTTCGGCTGCGGCGCCGGAGTGGGCGACGGTGCTCTCGCGCTCCAGCGCTACGCGTCCGAGGCGGGCCACGACACCGTCTGGCTCACGGCGTCGGAGCGCGAGGATCGGGACGCGGCCGCCCTCGGCATCCGCACCGTGCGCAAGAGCGGACTGCGCGGATGGTGGACGACCGCTCGGGCGGGGGTGCTCGTGGTCACCCACGGACTCGGCGACGTGAACCGCTACGCGAACGGCGGTGCTTTCGTGGTCCAGCTCTGGCACGGGATCCCGCTGAAGCGGATCGGGCTGGATTCTCCGGCGACGACCCAGGTTCCGAATGTTCCCGCGGCGGCGCTGCTGCGTCGCGCGGTCGGTATCCTCTACCGCGCGGCCGCCCAGCGCATCCGCGTGCTCCCGGCCGCTTCGCACCGCGCACGGGGGCGCTTGGAGTCCGCGTTCGGCCTGGGTGATGACCGTGTGGTGGTCACAGGGGAACCCCGAGTCGACGTGCTCTCGGCGGGATCGGCGGAACACGTGAGGTCTGCGGCATCCGCTCTGCTTCGCAGCGTCGTGGGGGAGATTCCCGATGCCGCGCGCGCCATCCTCTACGCACCGACCTGGCGTGATGGGGCTCCCGACCCTGCGGTTCCCACCGCTGAGGAGTGGATCCGCATCGTCCGGGTCCTCGAAGAGCACGACGCCGTCCTGTTCGTGCGCTCTCATCCCCTGGGGGAGGGCGGATATGCGCCCCCGCTTCCGAGCCGCAGGGTGCACGCGCTTGGCGCGGCGTCGCTTCCCGACGTGACGCCGGCGCTCGCCGCGTTCGACGTTCTCGTCACCGACTACTCCTCGCTCGCGTACGACGTCGGTCTGCTGCGCATGCCCGTGCTGTTCCTGGCTCCGGATGCCGAGGAGTACGCCCGCACTCGCGGCTTCTACGGCCGGTACGACGACGTCGCAGGCCCTGACACGGCCACAGACTGGGCGGAGCTTCTGACACAGCTCGAAGCGCTCCTCGAAGACACCGCCGCCTACGACGCTGCGTCCGAGCGTTCCGCTACGCTCAGCGCGGAGATGCACGCATATCGGGACGGGCGCAACACCGAGCGCGTGTACCAGGTCATCCGCACGCGGGGGATTCCCGCGCCGAAGGGAGCAGCATGACAACGGCCCGCATCGATGACGCGGCGGAGGCCCTGATCATCGAAGGGACCGGTCAGCGACCGGAAGCGGCCGACCTGGTCGGACCGCGAGCGCATGTCAAGGCTCGTGTCACCGGGGGCGGCAAGACCTGGAAGGCGACGTTCCCGTTGCAGGCCTCCCGTTGGGGCGGCCCTTCGCTTCCGCTGCCGACGGGGACGTACGAGCTGCGGATCGCCGACGTCGATCTCGATGATGTGCGACTCGCTCCTGCCGTGCTCACCGGGGTGCGGATCGCGCTGAACGCCGGCACCGTCCGCATCGCCGCGCCGGTGGATCCGGTGTACGAGACCGCTGAGGGGCGCTCGACCCTCGAGGAACGGTACGTCGCGCAGGCGGGCGGCACGGAGAACGCCGTGTTCTTCGAGAGCTTCTACGGACGAAGCGTCGGATGCAACCCGCGGGCCATCGATCGCGAGCTCGCAGCGCGCGCGCCCGAGGTGCGACGCTACTGGAGTGTCGTCGACCTCTCCGTCGAGGTGCCGGAGGGGGCGATCGCCGTCGTCGAGGGCAGCCCCCAGTGGTGGCACGCCCGCGGAGCCGCACGGCTGCTGGTGGTCAATGACTGGCTGCGTCGACGGTTCGCCCGCAAGCCGGGGCAGAAGGTGCTCCAGACCTGGCACGGCACACCGCTCAAGCGGCTCGCCCTGCACCGTCCCGGCTTCGATCCGCGACGGATGGCCGCGGTCGTGAAGGAATCCCGGCGCTGGGACGTCCTGTTGGCCCAGAACACGTATTCCGAGCGCATCCTGCGCAAGGCGTACGCCTTCTTCGGGCGCCCGATCTGGGTGGAGGGATACCCCCGCAACGATGCGCTCACCAACGGCGACCCTGTCGAGGTCCGCGCGGCCTTGGGCATCGGGCCCGAGGAGCGTGTGCTCCTGTACGCACCGACCTGGCGCGATGACCGTGCCGAGATGGTCGACTTCGTCGATGCCGAGCTTCTGGCCCGCCAAGCGAACGCCGTGGTCCTCGTGCGCGGTCACTCCCGCACTCTGGAACAGGGACGCGATCGCGCGGGTGCACGGGTCATCGATGTGACCGGGTACCCCGAGACCGCACGGCTGCTGCTGGCGGCAGACGCTCTGATCACCGACTACTCCTCGGTGATGTTCGACTTCAGCGTCACCGGAAAGCCGATGTACTTCCTGGTGCCCGATATCGATCACTATCGCGGACAGCTGCGCGGGTTCTACTTCGACCTCGCGGAGCGCGCACCCGGTCCGCTCGTGCGCACTCAGGAGGAGCTCGCGGCCGCTCTGGACGACGCGGGCCATGTAGCCGCGTACGCGGATCGCTATGCGGCCTGGCGGAAGCAGTTCAACTCCCGCGACGATGGTCATGCCGCGCAGCGTGTGGTCGACCGCATCCTCGATCTGGGGTTCGTCACGCCCTGAGTCCGCGCGGGCGCGTCAGGGGAGAGGTGTGTTCCGGGTGCCGAGGCGCGAGGCGTCGACGGTGTCGCGGGCACCGCGCAGCACACCGCCCAGGAAGCCCAGGCCCCAGGAGATGTGCATCGTCGGCAGCACCAGGAGCGTCCACATCCGCTGACGCACGCCCCCTCCGCCGGGCGCGAGCGCCACACCGACGACGAGCAGCAGATACAGTGCGAGCGGCACGGAGACGAGGATCGATGCGATCAGAGACGCCACTCCGCTGAGCACGCCTGTCAGCTGCAGGACGCCGATGACCACGGCGAGGGCCACGACCACCACGAGCGCGGGCGGGGCGAAGTAGCGGATCCCGTTGCGGCGGCCGAACCGACGTACGAGCTCACCGCGCCAGGCGCCCGTCGCGCGGAACTGCCGAGCCAGTCGCAGCCAGCTCTCCCGCGGCCAGTAGGTGACCGACAGATCGGGGTCGAACCACACCTTGTGGCCGGCCTGTCGGATCCGCAGGTTGAGCTCCCAGTCCTCGCCACGTCGGATCGACTCGTCGAACAGCCCGACCTCATCGAGGACCTCGCGCCGCATCACGCCGAGGTACGCCGACTCCGCCTCGCCCTCCTGCGAGCTCCCGTGATAGGCGCCTCCGCCGAGCCCGACAGGGGAGTTGTACAGACGAGCGACCGCCTTCTGGAAGGGCGTGCGCCCCTCGGCGTGCATCACGCCGCCGACGTTCGCCGATCCGGTGCGCTCCAGAGTCTGCAACGCCAGGGCGGCGTAACCGGGGGAGAGTTCGGAGTGCGCGTCGACGCGCACGATCGTGCCGTAGCGGCTTGCCCGGATCGCGGCGTTCAGTCCCACCGGGATGTGCGCCGCGGGGTTGTCCACCAGCCGGATGCGGTCGTCCGTCGCCGCGAGTCGTCGGGCGAGCTCGGTCGTGCCGTCCGTCGACGGGCCCAGCGCGAGCACGAGCTCGGTGGGGGCATCGACATCCTGAGCGAGCACCGAGGCGATCGCGTGCTCGAGGTACGCGCGTTCGTTGAGCACCGGCATCACGAAGGACACCCCGGACAGGGGAGCGGAGAATTCGTCGGCGCGCACATGATGATCATGGCACGGTGTCCACGCACGTTCCCTGATCGAGGGCGCGGCAGGGCGTTCGGAGTGCTCGGGACGGCTGCGGCCGGAGGATCGGACGCGGACGAACTATTCTGGAGGGATGGGTGCACTGTCTGACGCGAAGAAGGCATACCGTCTGCTGAAGCGGGCGCTCGCGTCTCGCACCGCGGTGCAGCGCGTGCGACGTCGGCTCGCCGAGCGCGAGCCGTTTCCGACCGACCACTTCAAGGTCGCGGTCTACTTCGCCGACGGTGCCGTGAACATGTACCAGATGCGTCAGTGGTACCGCCCGCTCGCCGAGCTCGCGAAGCGCTGGCCCGTCGTCGTGCTCTCCCGGCAGGCCACCGGGACCGAGAAGCTCCTCGAAGAGGACGCCCCTCCGGTGGTGTTCGTCCCCAAGGTGCGCGATCTGGAGAGGTTCATCGCCACCCAGGACATCCGCATCGTGCTGTACGTCAACCAGAACACCAGGAACTTCCAGATGTTCCGGTACGGGCGGCGCTGGCATGTGTTCATCAATCACGGCGAGTCCGACAAGATGTACATGACGACGAACCAGTACAAGGCCTACGACTACGCCTTCGTCGCTGGGCAGGCTGCTCGGGATCGTCTCTCACGCACGCTGTGGGATTACGACGTGAACCATCGCACGATCGAGATCGGGCGCCCGCAGGCCGATCACTACTCCGGAACGCTTCCGTACACGCCCGATGAGCGGACCGTCGTGCTCTATGCGCCGACCTGGGAAGGCGACCGTCCCAGCGCCCACTACGGTTCGATCGCTTCGCACGGCGAGGAGCTCGTGAGCCGGCTGCTGGCGACCGGTGCCCACCGTGTGATCTACCGCCCCCATCCCCGCAGTGGCGTGGTCGATGAGGCGTATGGCGCCGCGCATCGACGGATCGTGGCCGCGATCGAAGCGGCGAATGCCGCGGACGCGACCGCTCACCACGTCTACGACGCGGCTCCGGAGTTGGGCTGGCAGCTCACCGCGGCCGACGTCGCCATCGTCGACATCTCCGCCATGGTCTACGACCGGCTCGCCGCCGGAAGGCCGCTGATGATCACGCGTCCGACGGACGAGCAGGCATCGATCGACACGCAGGGCTACCTGTCGGATTGCGAATGGCTGACCGCGGAGGCTGCGGTCGACATCGTCGCCGAGGTCGATCGGGTTCGAGCCGATGAGGCTGCGATCGCCCGGCTGCGGATGTGGGTGCAGCACTACTTCGGCGACACCACGCAGGGGGTGGCGACCGCGAAGTTCCATGCTGCCGTCGAACGCCTCATGCAGGAGTGGGAGCGTTGGCAGGCGCATGAGGTCGGGACCGTCCGCGAAGACGAGGACGACGACGACGAAGAAACAGACGACGAGGACGCCTGAGGATGGACTTCCCGCTCGCGAGCGCGATCGTGCCTCGCCTCGAGCTGGTGGCCGACACCGGTTCGACCAACGCCGACCTGCGGGCGAAAGCGGCTGACGCCGGAGACTGGCCGCACCTGGCGACCCTGGTCACGCGCAACCAGACGGCCGGACGCGGTCGCCTCGATCGCACGTGGGTCGCACCGGCGGATTCCGCTCTCGCGATCTCCGTGCTGCTGCGGACGATTCCGGCCGATCCGGCCGCGCGGGGATGGATCCCGCTCGCCGCTGGTGCGGCGATGACGGAGGCGATCGCCGAGCAGCTCGTCGGACATGACGTCGCCGTGAAGTGGCCGAACGACGTCCTCGTCGACGGGCGGAAGATCTGCGGCATCCTCGCGGAGGCGACGACGACGGCGGTGATCGTGGGGGCGGGCGTCAACACGGCCATGACGATCGAGCAGCTCCCCGTGCCGACGGCGACATCGTTCGCAGCCCTCGGCGTCGTCGTGGACGAGGACCGGCTGCTGTCCGCCTACCTCGAGAAGCTCGACGGGCACCTGTCGGCGCTGACCGCTTCTGGAGATGCCGTCGCGAGCGGCCTGCACGGTGTCGTGTCCGCCCGCTGCGCGACGCTCGGGCTACGGGTCCGCGTGTCTTTGCCGGCCGGCCGCTCCCTCGATGGAGTGGCCACGGCGATCGATGCGGAGGGCCGTCTTCTCGTCGAATCGGATGGTCGGCAGTACCCGATCTCCGCCGGCGACGTCGTGCACGTGCGGCCGGCCGGAACCTGACACGCCGCCGCACAGACGGCTTTGTCGCAGATCACGGGCACAATGGTGGGGTGACCCAGCCTGTGACGCTCGGCGGGAGGCCCCTGATGCCGCCGCCCGGTACGCCTTCGGAGGAGCTGCTGATCGCGCGCTTCCGGAGCCACGCACGTCGGCTGTTCTGGTCGGCACTCGTGCTCATCGCGACTTTCGGGGCGACGGGGTATTTCTTCGGCAATCTGCCGGACGGTATCGAGGACTGGATGCTCCTCACGGCCGCCGGGGCTCTGGTGCTGCTGGCAGTCGTGCTGCCGTTCGTCATCTGGTACTCGCGGAGCACCACCGTCACGACCAGGAGGGTCATCGCCCGCCAGGGGATCGGTTCCCGTCGGCGTCACGAGATGTCCCATGCCCGGGGTTACACCATCGCTGTTCGCCGCGGTCCGCTGCAGCGGCTGTGGGGCTCGGGCACCATCACGCTGTCGAACGGCGTCGACACGCCGCTGCGGTTGGCGAACGTCCCGAACGTGACCCTCGTGCACGAGACCCTCGCCGACCAGATCGAGGTCGGGCAGATTCTCGCGCACCGCGACGCGCAGGCCGTCGGCGACTGAATCCGCCGGCATTCACACGGCCGAGCGCCGTGATCGGTGACGCCGATCCGCAATCTGTCGTGCACGCCCGCATCGGTGCGGGAGAATGGGGGCAGACGAATGGAGGCGGCACATGGCGCTGCGTGTTGGCGTGATCGGCGGAGGACAGCTGGCCCGGATGATGATCGCTCCGGCGGTCGAGCTCGGACTCGAACTGCGAGTGCTCGCCGAGGGTGAAGGGATGTCCGCCGGACTCGCGGCCACCGCGGTCGGCGACTACCGGGATCTGGAGACCGTGCGCGCCTTCGCAGCCGACGTCGATGTCGTGACCTTCGACCACGAGCACGTGCCGCAGGACGTTCTTCGTCAGCTCGTCGCAGACGGCGTCGTCGTGCATCCGGGACCGGACGCGCTCCAGTACGCGCAGGACAAGCTCGTGATGCGCGCGCGTCTCGCGGAACTCGGAGTGCCCCAGCCCGACTGGGCGGCTGTGCGCACCACGACCGAGTTGCAGGCGTTCCTCGACGAGCACGCAGGAGCCGGCGTGGTGAAGACTCCGCGCGGAGGCTACGACGGCAAGGGCGTGCGCGTCGTCCGTGCCGCACAGGACGCGCAGGACTGGCTGGAAGCGCTCGCCGATGGCGAGGCGCTTCTCGTCGAGGAGCTCGTCCCGTTCGTGCGCGAGCTCGCGCAGCAGGTCGCCCGTCGAGCGGGCGGTGAGATCGTCGCCTATCCCGTGGTGGAGACCGTTCAGCGCGACGGCGTGTGCGCCGAGGTCATCGCTCCGGCCCCCGCCGCCGCCGAGCGTCTGACCGAGGTCGCGGAGGCGATCGGCCGCACCATCGCCGAAGGACTCGGCGTGACCGGGATGCTCGCGGTCGAGCTGTTCGAGACCGACGACGAGCGCATCCTCGTGAACGAGCTCGCTATGCGGCCGCACAACAGCGGGCACTGGAGCCAGGACGGCGCCGTCACCGGCCAGTTCGAACAGCACCTGCGTGCCGTCGCCGATCTTCCTCTCGGGAGCACCGCGCCGCGAGCCGCGTGGTCCGTGATGGTCAACATCCTCGGCGGACCCGTCGAGGGGACGCTCGACGAGCGTTTCGGTGCCGCGATGGCCGAGCACCCGCAGGCGAAGATCCACACCTACGGGAAGGCGCCGAGGCCGGGCCGCAAGGTCGGACATGTGAATGTCGCCGACGACGACCTCGACGACGCGGTCTACGTCGCCAGGGCCGTGGCCGCACACTTCGACTGATCCGCAGCCCGCATCGCCTCTTCGCCGACACATGCGGGGCAACAGGCGTGCCGTTCGGGGAATCTCACAGCGGCAGACCGTACCCTGATCTGGTGACCGAGCCACTGCACTCTTCCGCCGAGCCTCTGGTCGGCGTCGTCATGGGATCCGACTCCGACTGGCGCGTGATGAGCGATGCGTCCCAGGCGCTCACGGACTTCGGCATCCCGCACGAGGTCGAGGTGGTATCTGCACACCGCACCCCGGACAAGCTCATGTCGTATGCGCGCGAAGCGCGCTCGCGCGGCATCCGCGTCATCATCGCCGGCGCCGGGGGCGCAGCCCACCTTCCAGGAATGCTCGCCTCGATGACCCCGCTCCCCGTGGTGGGTGTCCCGGTGCCTCTCGCGTATCTCGACGGCATGGACTCCCTGCTGTCCATCGTGCAGATGCCCGCAGGCATCCCGGTCGCGACGGTCTCCATCGGCGGCGCTCGCAACGCGGGTCTGCTCGCCGCACGGATTCTCGGAACGGCCGACACTGCTCTCGCCGACCGCGTCGAGGAGTACGCGCGCGACCTCGAGGCGCAAGTCGAGGAGAAGAACGAACGGCTGAAGGCCTCCCTGTGACTCTTGCGCCTCCGCGCGCATCACGGCGCCCCTTGATCGAGACCCGGCCGCTGCGGCACCCGGACTCCGCCGATTCGGGGATGATGGCCAAACGCGGGTGGTGGCTGGTCGCCGCGAACCTCCTGGTGCCGGGGTCCGCCCAGGTCCTCGCCGGCAACCGCCGTCTCGGCCGTTTCGGGCTCGGCGCCACACTGGTCTCCTGGATCCTCGCGATCGTCGCTCTCGGACTCGCCCTCTTCGCACGCCCGGTCCTGCTGTGGCTCACGATCGGCGCCGGTTTCTTCTCGGCGGCCGTGCTGACGATCGTTCAAGTGCTGCTGGTGGGATACGTCGTGCTGTGGGTGGTGCTCACGTTCGACACTCTGCGCCTGGTGCGTCTCGTGAAGGTGCCAGGAGTCTCCCGACTGGCCATCCCCGTCGTGGCGCTGGTGCTGCTGGGACTCGTCGGCGGCGGGGCGGGATACGCAGCCACCGCCGTCGGATCGGTGCGCAACACCATCGGCTCGATCTTCGGACAGAGCGGCCCCAGTGTGCAGCCCAGCGACGGCTACTACAACATCCTCCTCCTCGGAGCCGATAGCGGCGACGGCCGCGACTCCATGAGGTTCGACAGCATCTCGGTGGTCTCGGTGAACGCCGACACCGGTGCCGTGACGATCACCGGCATCCCTCGAGAGCTCCCCAATGCGCCGTTCAGCGACGGAAGCCCGATGCAGGAGCTGTATCCGAACGGGTTCGAGGGTCACGGCTCCTCTACCTGCGGCTGGAACGGATGGATGAACCACGTGCGCAACGCCGCCGAGGTCTGCCGGGAAGACGCCGGCGCCGGTCTCTACCCCGACGCCGTGGCCAACGGGTCGGAGCCGGGTATCGAGGCGACGAAGGACGCTGCCGAGGGCGTTCTCGGGATCGAGATCCCGTACTACGTGTTCGTCGACATGCACGGCTTCGCTGAGCTCGTCGATGCGCTGGGCGGTGTCGAGATCGACGTCACGGAGCGTCTGCCCAAGGGCGGTCCGCCCGAGGGGTGGACGGGCACCGACGTGAACGAGTGGGCCATCGGCTGGATCGAACCCGGAACGCAGCGCATGGACGGCGACACGGCGCAGTGGTACGCCCGCTCGCGCTACACGACCAGTGACTGGGACCGGATGAAGCGTCAGCGGGAGCTGCAGGCTGCCATTCTCGCCCAGTTCACGCCGCAGACCGTCCTCACCCGTTTCAACGAGGTGGCAGCGGCCGGGACGGCGCTGATCAGCACGGATCTCCCGTCGGACAAGCTGCCGGAGTTCTTCGACCTGATGCTCAAGGCGAAGGAGCAGCCGGTCACGTCGATCGAGCTCACCCCAGACGCTGGAGTGGACGAGCACCAGCCCGACTACGCCTTCATCCACGACTTGATCCAGCAGAAGCTGCATCCGCCGACGGAGACGCCGACGCCCGAGCCGTGATCACGGCCGCTGAGGTCCGAGCTCCTCGCTCGGCGCCCATGAGCGACCCTCTGCGCGCGCTGGCCCCAGGAACGACAAAGCCCACGGCCGTCTCCCGAAGGAGAACGACCGTGGGCTTCCGGTGGATTCCACCGGATGCACCAGACGACGGTGATCGGAGGGGGAGGGATCACCGTCGTCCAGTCGACCACCGCACGAGGCGGCAGCCGGACCTAGGCGCGCTTGCGGCGCGATGCTCCCACCGCGACGAGGGCTCCACCGGCGACCAGAGCTGCTGCTCCGCCGCCGAGGACCCAGGGCGACACGCTTCCGCCGGTGAGGGCCAGCTCGATACCGCCACCGGTGAGCGGCAGCTCCGATCCCGCGGTCGCAACCCCGGGATCGTGGTCGCAGCTGGTGGCCGCATCGTGGCCGTGCGAGACGGTGATCGTGGCGGTGTACGAACGCGAGCCGTTGAAGGCGACGGCGTAGGAGCCCTCACCGTCGGACGGCGGACGGAACGTGAGGGTCAGGCTTCCGTCGGCGCCGGCGATGTTGCCGGAGACGGCGGCCTTGCCGGCGTTGTAGCCGGACACCGACACGTTCACGTTCTCGGACGCCAGGAAGTACCCAGGACCGAACACGATCGTCGAGACTTCGCAGATGTCGATGATCGGGTCGCCGACCTTGGCGCCGGGAGGCGTCGGATAGGAGTCGGACGACGCGGCCGGTGCAGTCGGCGCAGCGGTGGCCACAGTGGGCGCGACGAGTACGAGCGCGCCAGCGGCAAGGCTGATGGCAGCCAGTTTCTTCAGCATGATTTCTCCCCAGAAATTTCACGCGGAATCGCTTTTGGACACACCCCTGCATCCAACTGCGTGGCGTCTTCCTGCCCCCACGGCAGGATGGCAGACGCCAGATATTCCCCAGTGAGTCGACAGTACCCTATCGAGCCGGGAATGTCACGAGGCGCATCGGAGGGGCTCCCGTGTCGTGTCGGGGGTGTGGATCAGCGGGGTGTGCCGCACATCCGTGAGTCGCTCTCCTGCACCGGTGCCCTGGAACTCGACCGTGATCGTCGTCGATTCTCCCGGCGCGAGGGAGACCTCGTGCTGCACAGCCGAGCGGTCGCCGATCATCGCCGTCTGCACGCCCTCTTCTGCGCCGTCCCGGTCGATGTGCGACGGCGTCGCCCCCTCGGGGCCGTACACGGCGATCAGCGTGCGCACCGTGCCTGCGGGCACGCCGTAGAAGCCGTCCGCCGTGACGTAGGGCGGCAACGAGGTGGCAGCGTCGGCGGGGGCCGTGTTGGTCCAGGTCACCCGCACCTGCGTGGTCGGGGTCCCCTGGCAGCTCCCGACCGATGTCGAGATGGATGCGCGGGTGTAGAAGTCCATCTTGCCGCCGGTGGTGTCGTTCATCAGCACCCCCACCGAGGTCGCATCGACGCTGTCGGTGGGGATCGTGCCCCCCAGCGCGGAGCCGGCGAGAACGGCCTCTTCGTCCTCATGGACGCTCCAGATCCGGATGCGGCCCTCCTCGGCCGACGTAGCCAGCGCTCCGATCAGTGCGCGCGGATCCCCTCCGGACAGCGCGGCGCCGAAGAGCGCTCCTGCGGCCTGCGCGAAGATCTCGTCCTGCACGGCGGGATCGGGAACCGCGGCGTAGATCTCTGAGAGCAGGATGTCGGTGACGTTCTCGGACGTCGCCGTGAACGGGCCGAACGTGAGGTCGCCGGTCGCCGCCATCAGATGCTTCGCGACGACGGCGTCCACCGCGATGACGCCGTCGACGGTTCCACCGAATCGACCCTCCCAGCGCGCGGCGATGGCAGCTCCCGCCTCGCTGAAGTCGGGGATGCTCGTGATGTTCTGCAGGTAGCGGCCGGGACGGTCCTCGAAGAGCGCGATGGTCGAGTCGCTGAGGGGCAGCGCGGCGTCGAGCGGGGGGAAGTCCCGCGTC
This sequence comes from Microbacterium sp. UCD-TDU, assembly GCF_000340625.1. Taxonomy (NCBI): domain Bacteria; kingdom Bacillati; phylum Actinomycetota; class Actinomycetes; order Micrococcales; family Microbacteriaceae; genus Microbacterium; species Microbacterium sp. UCD-TDU. The sequence goes on along the minus strand of NZ_KB454446.1, from coordinate 9,291 downwards.
GACGCCTGGCTCTGGAGGGTGATCCTGCCGCCCTCCGCGTGCAGCAGGGCGATGGATCCGATGATGCCGCCCGACGAGCGCAGCTCGGCGTTGTTCTGCATCGCGAGTACGTAGTTGCGCGGTCCCTCACCGCCCAGCATGGTGGGAAGCAGCACGGCCGCGCCATGGAGCGACCCCACGACCGTCGCGGCCTCGGTGACGGATGAGCGCATGGTGCGGATGGCGTCGGCGAGGGGCGGGAGCGTGGCGTCGGCGTCGATGCGTCGTGCCTGCATCTGCGCGGTGCTGAGCGCGGTGTCGGCCGTGCCGAGCGGGCCGGCGATCTCCGCGAACGGCGCCAGGTCGATCGCCCCGCCGGCGAAGCCGAGGCTCGCCAGATCGAAGCCCGCCGCCACGTCGAGGAGGGGCGTGAGCGCGTCGGCTGACACATCGTCGGCGATCTCGGCGATCTCGCTCACCGCTCTGAAGTTCGGTCCGATCCATGGCAGAGCACCGAACGCGTGCCACACGGGGTCGGACGTCAGGTTGCGAGCGGACTCCGCGTTGTGTGCGATGCTCTTCGCGAGCGGCTTCGCGCCCTCGAGGTCTCCGGCAGCGATCGACGACTTCAGCTGAGACGCGCCTTTCGCCACCTGCTGGAGGTCGTTCACCGCGCCGATCCCACGGATGCAGACCCAGCCGATGGCGATCAGGAGAAGGGAGAGCAGAACGCCGACGGTCCACCCGATCCATCGGCGCCGGACGGGAAGTCGACCATCGCTCACCCGAGCATTCAAGCACGAACCGCTGCAGTGGTGGTGGGGGAAAACTGTGCGAACGCTGACATTCGGGCGGCGCGGTCGGCGCGTTCCGTGGGGGAGCGGCACGGCGAAGATAGCCTGTGGGCATGGGTGCTCGGCTGCGTGTTGTTCTGGATCAGCTCGTGAGCGTCGTGGATGCCGATCATGCCGACGCCGCGGTGGGACTCGCGGCAGGACTGGTCGCGACGGCGCCCTCCGGGTGCGCGGTGGATGCCATCGTCCCCGCGGGAGCGACCGTGCCTGTGGCGGGAATCGGAGACGTCCGCACCCTCGGCATGGGGCGCCGCGAACTCGCTGCCGCCTGGCAGCTCGGGATCGTCCCCGGTGTCGGTGGGGGACTCATCCATTCGCCGACGCTCATGGCCCCGCTCGTGCGCCATGATCGCGTGCACGACAACGACCAGACCACGGTGACCGTGTGGGATCTGCGCGCTTGGGAAGCGCCGGAGATGCTCTCCAAAGGCAGCGTCGCCTGGCAGCGCGGCATGCTCCGACGCGCCGTCAGGCATGCCGACGCGGTGGTGGTGCCCTCTCACGCCGTCGCGGAGCGTCTGTCCGAGCTCGCGAGGATCGGCGACCGCCTCCGTGTGATCGCCGGCGCACCGCCCCAGGGATTCCGCGCTCCCGGTGACGCGTCCGCGCGTTGCCGCGCCCTCTCGCTGCCCGACGAGTACGTGGTTCTGACCGGGTCCGTCTCGAGCCTGCCCAACGGCTTCCGGGGTGCGGTGGCCGCCGGCCTCGACGCGGTGGTCATCGACGCGCCCGAAGGGGCGGAGCCTCGCTACGCCGACGCCGCTGCGGCGGCAGGACTGCCGGAGAGGCGCACGCATGTGCGGGGGACACTGAGCATCGAGGATCGTGCAGCGGTACTGCACGGCGCATCCGCCTACGTCGCGACGGACCCGGTGGCAGGCTGGCCGTGGCGCGCGGTGGAGGCCATGGCGCTCGGCGTTCCCGTCGTGGCGGTCTCCAGCGGGTCGCATCGGGACGTCATCGCCGACGGGGGCATGCTGGTCCCTGCCGAGGCGATCGCCGACGCGGTCGCCGAGGCGACCGGTGGAGCGGCGGACAGGCTCCGCGTGCTCGCCTCCGACCGGTCGCGAGCCTTCTCCTGGGCGAGCTCTGCGGAACGCCTCTGGGGCCTGCACGCAGACCTGTGATTCGCTGAGAGCAACCTGCGCATACGGGCGACACGCCGAAAAGTTGTGGCGCAAAGCGTGTAACAGTGGCATCATCACGCAACTTCCGTCACACTGGTCACATGTCTCGACGTGCCCCACGCTCGCGAAACAACATGAGGTTCCCCCGACTCCTCACCTGTTTCCTCGCTGTCTCCGCCCTTGTCATCGGAACGGTGGTCCCCGCCACTGCCGCCACCGCGTCCGTCTCCGCGAGCGGCTCGAGCAGCGCGAGCATCGCGAAAGCAGCCGTCGACCCGGTCTCGACCGGGATGGTGAAGTCCACGCTTGCAGGTTTCGAGGCGGGCAACATCATCAGCGATGCGGTCTTCACGAACGCGGGCACGATGTCCGAGGAGCAGATCCAGGCCTTCTTCAACAGCAAGGTGTCGAGCTGCCAGAGCGGATACGTCTGCATCAAGGACTTCCGCATCACGTCGGTGACCCGCCCCGCCGATGCGTACTGCAAGGGGTACACCGGCGCGGCCAACGAGTCTGCCGCGCGGATCATCTACCGTGTCGCGCAGTCCTGCAACATCAATCCTCAGGTGCTCATCGTGATGCTCCAGAAGGAGCAGGGACTGATCACCCACACCTGGCCGAGCGCCTGGCGATACAACATCGCGCTGGGGCAGGGCTGCCCTGACACCGCGCCCTGCGACCCGAACTACATCGGCTTCTTCCACCAGATCTACGGAGCCGCGCGCCAGATGCAGATCTACATGGAGGGCAAGTGGTTCCAGTGGTACGCACCGGGGCGCACCTGGAACATCCTCTACAACCCGAACGCGAACTGCGGCAGTTCGCCCGTCTACATCGCCAACAAGGCGACGTCGGCCCTCTACTACTACACGCCGTACCAGCCCAATGCAGCGGCGATGCGCGCGGGCTACGGCGAGGGTGACGGCTGCTCCGCGTACGGCAACCGCAACTTCTACAACTACTTCACCGACTGGTTCGGCTCCACACAGGGCGGCGCGAACAATCCCTTCGGGAACATCGAGATGATCGAGGCCCGTCCGGGCGAGTTCGCCGTGTCGGGGTGGGCGATCGACCCCAACACGAGCGCCTCCCTCTCTGTCCATGTCTACGTGGGCGACGTCGGACGTGCCTTCACCGCGGATGAGGATCGTCCCGATGTGGGCGCCGTCTACCCGGGGGCCGGAAACAGACACGGGTTCTCCGCCCGCGTTCCGGCAGCAGGTTCCGGCGACTCGACGGTGTGCGTGTACGCCATGAACGCGGGACCCGGCGCCAACGTGCTTCTGGGCTGCAAGCGACTGGCGAGCTTGAGCGGCCCTCCCGCCGGCGCGGTGGAGAGCATCAAGCCCGTGAAGGACGGTTTCGAGGTGACGGGGTGGGCGGTCGATCCCGATACGGCGTCGCCCATCGAGGTCCATCTCTACATCGGCGGGGTCGGACGCTCCTTCACCGCGAACGTGGAGCGCACGGATCTGCCGGCCGCGTACCGTCCGCACGGAACGAAGCACGGCTTCAAGGCGACGATTCCCGCCGGTGCGGGCGTGCACACCATCTGTGCCTACGCCATCAACGTCGGGCCCGGAGCGAACTCCGAGTTGGGCTGCTCGCAGAACACGCACCCCGGCACCGTGATCGAGGATCGCGGGCGGGCGCCGATCGGTGCGTTCGAGTCGCTCACATCCACCGCGCCCGGCACCGTGACCGCGACCGGCTGGGTCCTGGATCCGGACACGGCGGCACCCGCACGCGTCCACCTGTACGAAGCGGGAGTCGGGCGGGAGTTCCTCGCGAACAAGTCGCGCCCTGACGTGGGCGCGGCGAACCCCGGCTATGGGGACGGACACGGCTTCGAAGAGACGCTCAAGGTCTCGGGTGAGTCGGCCACCGTGTGTGCGTACGGCATCAACAACGGAGCGGGCGGGAACACGGAGCTCGGCTGCAAGAAGGTCACCGTGAACACGCAGATCCCCGAGCAGGGGAGGATGCCGGTCGGCGCCCTCGACTCCGTCGTCGTCTCGGGCACGACGGCCGTGGCCAAGGGGTGGACGGTCGATCCCGACACCCGTTCGCCGATCAAGGTGCACCTGTACGTCGGATCGATCGGACGTGAGTTCACCGCCGACAAGAACCGCGCCGATGTCGGCACGCTCTACCCCGGCTACGGCACGAACCACGGTTTCGAGGAGTCGGTGCCGCTTCCCGCAGGCAAGTCGACCGTCTGCGCCTATGGGATCAACACCGGTCCGGGAGGGCACACGCTGCTCGGCTGCAAGGAGGTCAACGTGACCTCGGGGATCCAGGAGCGAGGGCGGATGCCCATCGGCTCGTTCGAAGCCCTTCAGGTGAGCGGCAACACCATCACGGCCAGCGGATGGGCGATCGACCCTGACACCGCATCGTCGATCAAGGTGCATCTGTACGTCGCGGGAGTCGGACGCGAGTACTCGGCCGACAAGGCCCGCGCCGACGTCGGCGGAGCCAACCCGGGATACGGCGACGCGCACGGATTCTCGGAGTCGTTCACCGTCCCCAACGGCACCACCGGCGTCTGTGCGTACGCCATCAACACCGGGCCGGGCGGCCACACCCTTCTCGGTTGCAAGAGCGTCACGATCACGGCGCCCGTGCAGGATCGCGGACGGGCTCCGTTCGGAAACTATGAGGCACTGCAGGCGACGGCCGGCGGCGCGATCGTCGCCGGATGGGCCATCGATCCGGACACGACGGATCCGATCGCCGTGCACATCTACGTGGACGGAGTGGGTTCCGCGTACACCGCAGCCCTCGATCGCCCGGATGTCCTGGCCGCATACCCCGGTACGGGCCTCAAGCACGGTTTCTACCAGACGGTGCCGATGTCGCCGGGCAACCACGGGGTCTGCGTCTACGCGATCAACAACGGCGCAGGCGGGCACACGCTCCTGGGCTGCAAGAACGTCGTCGTGCCCTGACCTTCGCGCAGACGACAGAAGAGGGCCTGGGATGTCTCCCAGGCCCTCTTCTGTCGTCCGTCAGCGACGGAGGTAGTCGCGCAGGTGCGCGGTGCCGTCGAGCGGCGTGAAACCCGTGGCGATGATCTTCGACAGATCGAGCACGCTGTTGCGCGGCCGGGGTGCGACCGGGGCATCGGCGGAACCGAAGTACTCCTCGGTCGTGACGCCGGTGACGCGTGCGCGGTCGTGTCCGACCGCCGAGAACACCTCGCGGGCGATGTCCGCCCAGGACTGCGGCTCTCCCGTGCTGCTGAGGTTGTAGATGCCGGGCTCGGCATCGCCGTCGAGCAGGTGCGCGATCGCGGCGGCGAGATCGGTGGTGAACGTCAGTCGTCCCACCTGATCGTCCACGACGCGAGGGTCGATGCCGCGCTCGGCGAGCGAGGCCATGGTCCGCACGAAGTTCTTCCCTTCGCCGATCACCCAGGATGTGCGGATGATGTAGTGGCGCGGGACGGTGGAGACGAGAGCGTCGCCTGCGGCTTTGGTCTGGCCGTATACGCCGAGAGGGCGCACGGAGTCGGTCTCGGTGTACTCGCCGACCTTGGTGCCGTCGAACACGTAGTCGCTCGAGACGTGCACGAGCGTGATGCCGTTGTCCACGGCGATCTTCGCCAGAGCAGCGACACCGGTGACGTTCGCGGCCCAGGCGTCTGCTCTTCCCTCGGCAGTCTCCGCCTTGTCGACCGCGGTGTAGGCGGCGGCGTTGATGATGGTCGCGTAGTCGCGCCAACGGCGGGCCGAGGGGAAGGACTCGTCCGAGAGATCGAGCTCGTCCCGTCCCACGTATTCGTATTCGGCGGCTTCGCCGAAGTGCGCGCGCAGCGCGTGGCCCAGCTGACCGCCGGCGCCGATGATGAGCGTCTTCTTGGCGGGGATCGGCGTGACATCCGCGAGACGCGGGTGTGCGTGGTCCTTGGCGGAGATCTCGACCTCGGACAACGGGATCGGCCACTGGATGGCAGCCGTCTCGTCGGCCAGGTTCAGGAACGAGTACTCCGCATCGGCCGACCAGTGATCGTTCACCAGGTAGACGTAGGCGGTGTCGGGCTCGAGCGTCTGGTACGCATTGCCGACGCCGCGGGGTACGAAGATCGCCTGTGAGGGGTCGATCTCCGCCGTGAACACCGTTCCGAACGAAGGGCCCTCACGAAGGTCGACCCATGCGCCGAAGATGCGGCCGGTCGCCACGGAGACCCATTTGTCCCAGGGCTCGGCATGGATGCCGCGCGTCGTACCGATCGCGTCGTTGAACGAGATGTTGTTCTGCACCGGTCCGAAGTCGGGCAGACCCGCAGCGACCATCTTCTCGCGCTGCCAGTTCTCCTTGAACCAGCCACGGGAGTCGCCGTGCACCGGCAGATCCGCGAGGAGCAGTCCGGGGATCGCCGTCTCGGTGACCGCGAGTGTCTTGCCGAACTCCGTCATCACTGTCCCTTGGAGGCGTAGAACGACTCGGTGGCATCCTTGGACGAGGCCCACCAGGCCTCGTTGTCGCGATACCAGGCGATGGTGGAGGCGAGTCCGGACTCGAAGTCACCGAAGGCCGGGGTCCAGCCCAGCTCGGTGCGCAGCTTCGTGGAATCGATCGCGTACCGCAGATCGTGACCGGCGCGATCCGTGACGTGGTCGTAGGCGTCCGCCGGCTGACCCATCTCGGTGAGGATCAGCTCGACGACGGACTTGTTGTCCTTCTCGCCGTCCGCACCGATCAGGTAGGTCTCGCCGATCTCGCCCTTGTCGAGGATGGTGAGCACGGCAGAGGAGTGGTCGTCGGCGTGGATCCAGTCACGAACGTTCTGGCCGGCGCCGTACAGCTTCGGCCGGATGCCGCGGATGACGTTCGTGATCTGGCGCGGGATGAACTTCTCCACGTGCTGGTACGGACCGTAGTTGTTCGAGCAGTTCGAGATCGTCGCCCGCACGCCGAACGAACGCACCCAGGCGCGCACCAGCAGATCGCTGCCGGCCTTGGTGGAGGAATAAGGAGACGAGGGGTTGTAGGGCGTCTGCTCGGTGAAACGCTCGGGATCGTCGAGCTCGAGGTCTCCGTAGACCTCGTCCGTCGAGATGTGGTGGAAGCGACGATCGTGACGGCGGGCTGCCTCGAGCAGCGTGTAGGTGCCGATGATGTTGGTGTCGAGGAAGGGGCGGGGATCGTGCAGGGAGTTGTCGTTGTGCGATTCGGCGGCGTAGTGCACGACCGAGTCGACGTCGGCGAACAGGCCGTCGACGAGTTCGGCGTCGGCGATGTCGCCTTCGACGAAGCGCAGGCGGTCGCTGGGGAGGCCCTCGAGAGAGGCCTTGTTGCCCGCGTAGGTGAGCTTGTCGAGCACGGTGACATGGGCATCGGTGTTCTCGATGACGTGGTGCACGAAATTGGAACCGATGAAGCCGGCGCCGCCGGTGACGAGCAGTCTCTGCATGCCCCCCAGCGTAGCGGGAGCCCTCCTGTGAGACTCGGGGCGTTTGTTCAGGTGGGGCCGATCAGGGAGACTGTTCACCATGCGTGGCATTATTCTCGCCGGAGGAACAGGCTCCCGGCTGCACCCGATCACTCTCGGCGTCTCGAAGCAGTTGGTCCCGGTCTACGACAAGCCGATGATCTACTACCCGCTGTCGACACTGATCCTCGCGGGAATCCGCGACATCCTGATGATCACGACGCCACACGACGCGGAGTCCTTCCAGCGTCTGCTGGGCGACGGGTCGAAGTTCGGGGTGTCCATCACCTACAAGACCCAGCCTTCGCCCGACGGCCTCGCGCAGGCCTTCGTCCTGGGAGAAGAGCACATCGGCTCGGATTCCGCGGCCCTGGTTCTCGGCGACAACATCTTCTATGGGCAGGGGATGGGCACGCAGCTGCGGCAGTACACGGAGCTCGACGGCGGCGTCGTCTTCGGATACTGGGTCGACGACGCCACGGCGTACGGGGTGGTGGAGTTCGACGACGCGGGCCGAGTGGTCTCACTCGAGGAGAAGCCCGCCCAGCCCAAGAGCAACTACGCGGTGCCGGGCCTCTACTTCTACGACAACGATGTGATCGAGATCGCCAAGGCGCTGAAGCCCTCGCCCCGCGGCGAGCTGGAGATCACCGACATCAATCGCGAGTACCTGGACCGCGGCAAGCTCAAGGTGCAGGTGCTCACGCGCGGCACGGCCTGGCTCGACACCGGGACCTTCGACTCGCTCGCGGAGGCGACGGACTTCATCCGCACGGTGGAGAAGCGCCAGGGCCTGTCGATCGGCTGCCCTGAGGAGGTCGCCTGGCGGATGGGCTTCCTGACCGACGACGAACTGCGCGAGCGTGCCGAGCCGCTCGTGAAGAGCGGGTACGGGGCCTATCTGCTCAAGGCACTCGCCCAGGGTCGCGTCTGACCCCGGGCTAGGATGGTCGACGGCCCGCGACGCGTCGGCGGGACGGGCCTGTCGATGATCATCACCGGATCCGGGGGCCCACAGGAGCATGACAGTCGTGAGTCGGGTGCCGGGTGTTTTTCCGGTGGGTGGTCGTCGGCTCGTCGTGTATGTGGTGTTCGACCGGCGTGGTGGTGTGGACGATTATGTTCCGTACGCGTTGGCGGGTTTGCGTGAGCATGCGGCTCATGTGCTGGTGGTCGTGAACNTGAGTCGGGTGCCGGGTGTTTTTCCGGTGGGTGGTCGTCGGCTCGTCGTGTATGTGGTGTTCGACCGGCGTGGTGGTGTGGACGATTATGTTCCGTACGCGTTGGCGGGTTTGCGTGAGCATGCGGCTCATGTGCTGGTGGTCGTGAACGGTTCGCTGTCGGATGAGGGTCGCGGCAAGCTGGAGGCGGTGTCGGACGAGATCCTGGTTCGGGAGAACGTCGGTTTCGATATCTGGGCGCATAAGGATGCTCTGGATCATGTGGGGTCGCGGCTGTCGGAGTTCGATGAGGTGCTGCTGACGAATGACACGTGGTTCGGGCCGGTGCGTCCGTATGCTCCGGTGTTCGATCGGATGGGGGAGCGTGCGACGCACTTCTGGGGGATGACCGATCATGCGCGGGAGGATCCGAATCCGTTCACGGGTAAGGGTGTTCTTCCGTATCATCTGCAGTCGTTCTGGATCGCGGTTCGTCGTGAGATGTTCTTGTCGGAGGAGTGGGCGCGGTACTGGCGTGAGTTGCCGGAGATGCCGTCGTATTTCGATGCGGTGCTCAAGCACGAGACGATCTTCACGGATCATTTCGCGCAGCTCGGCTTCGCCCACGACGTCGCCTACTCCGCAGCCGAGATCGGTACCAAGAATCCCTCGCTCTACCGGGCCGAGGCCCTGCTGGACGCAGGATGCAGATCGGACGAGCGTCGTGTAGGGAA